>NZ_BAAGSQ010000033.1:150808-721831 GCF_054782355.1 Paraburkholderia jirisanensis
CGTCGGCAACACGGCGATCACCAGCGAGCCGCCGCACATCATGAACACCGACACCATCATCGCGAAGCGGCGCCCGCGCTTGTCGGCGAGGCGCCCGAAAAACCAGCCGCCGATCGGCCGCATCAGAAAGCCCGCGGCAAACACGCCGGCGGTATTGAGCAGCTGCGTGGTGGTATCGCCCTTCGGGAAGAAGGCCGGCGCGAAATACAGCGCGCAAAACGAGTAGACGTAGAAATCGAACCACTCGACGAGATTGCCCGACGACGCGCCGACGATCGCGAAGATGCGCCGGCGCGTGTCCTGCGCGGAGGAGGTAAATACAGTCTGATCGACCATGATGCTTTGTCTTCCTGTCTGGAATGGAATGAGCGGTCGTATTGCCGCTTTCAGCGTTGCTTTCAGGACGCATCGCGCCACTCTGCGAATTTTATCTATATGTAAGAATTCGCGGAGTCCGAATGTTACCCGATATCGCGCTTGTTCCAGACGTGCTCTATACAAAATCCTCATGAAAACGCGGCCCGCGCTGCAGCATTGGATGGTGTGCGCGGGCTGGAAAACAAAAAAGCCAGCCTTGTCGAGGCTGGCTTTTTAACCGGATCGCCGTAAGCGATCAGAAAGTACCGTAAGCGCGCTAGGCCCGGATCGTCGGTGCTGTGTAGCGACACTCGTAGCGTTTGCGCACCGTGCCGTTTTCGTCGACGCTTTCCAGATACACGTCGAACTGCCACAGCCGTGCCATGTGCTTCAGCACTTCATCGCTATCGCCGGACAGATGCCGGTTGTCGCTCATGAAGTGGCGCAGCGTCAGGCTCCGGTCGCCGCGCGTATTGACCGACCACACCTGGATGTTCGGCTCGCGGTGGTGAATGTCGTACTGCCGCGACAACGACTGGCGCACGTACTGGTAACCACTGTCGTCGTGAATCGCCGACACTTCGAGCGCATCGCGCATGTCGTCGTCGAGCACCGAAAACAGGCGCATTTCGCGAATCAGATGTGGCGACAGGTACTGCGCCACGAAGCTCTCGTCCTTGAAATTGCGCATCGCGTAGTGCATCGCCGGCAGCCACGGACTACCCGCCAGTTCCGGGAACCACTTGCGGTCTTCCTCGGTGGGGTTTTCACAGATGCGGCGGATGTCGCTCATCATCGAAAAGCCCAGCGCATACGGGTTGATCCCGCTGTAGTAAGGCTTCGTCACCGGCGGCTGGTACACCACGTTGCTGTGCGAGTGCAGAAACTCCATCATGAAGCCGTCTTCGAGCTTGCCCTCGTTGTACATCGTGTTGAGCAGCGTGTAATGCCAGAACGTCGCCCAGCCTTCGTTCATTACCTGGGTCTGACGCTGCGGATAAAAATACTGGCCGACCTTGCGCACGATGCGGATCACTTCGCGTTCCCACGGCTCGAGCAGCGGCGCGTTCTTTTCCGCGAAATACAGCAGGTTTTCCTGCGGCTCGGGCGGATAACGATCTTCCGCTTCCTCGGGCAACGGCACATGCTTGTTCGGCAGCGTGCGCCACAGTTCGTTCACTTGTGACTGCAGGTACGCCTCGCGTTCGCGGCGCGCGGCAAACTCTTTCTGCAGCGACAGTTTCTGCGGCCGCTTGTAGCGATCGACGCCGTAGTTCATCAGCGCATGACACGAATCGAGCAGCTCTTCGACCCGGTCAAGGCCGAAGCGCTCTTCGCATTCGGCGATGTAGTTCTTCGCATAGACCAGATAGTCGACGATCGCGTGCGCATCGGTCCACAGCTTGAACAGGTAGTTGCCCTTGAAGAACGAGTTGTGGCCGTAGGCCGCATGCGCGATCACCAGCGCCTGCATCGTCATCGTGTTCTCTTCCATCAGATACGCAATGCATGGATTCGAATTGATGACGATCTCGTACGCGAGGCCCATTTGCCCGCGTCGATAACTCTTCTCGGTGGCAAGGAAGTGCTTGCCGAACGACCAGTGGCGATAGTTGACCGGCATACCGACGGATGCGTACGCATCCATCATCTGCTCGGAGCTGATCAGTTCAAGCTGGATCGGATAGACGTCGAGCTCATATTGCTCTGCAACATGCGAAATATGAGTGTCGTACTCTTCGATCAGTTCGAAGGTCCAGTCGGACGGACACGGCAACGGCCGTCGGTCGGCAACGTTCATACGGACTTCCCTTTGCCCTTGGGTGGGCGCCCCGGTTTGTCCTTGTGCGCGAGCAGCCTGCTGCGGCCCGCCTTTTCCGGAATCCGGCACATACGTCTTGTGTGCGCCGGCACCGGCGTCGGCATGCTGCACCTTGCTATCCGTCTGCACGCCTTTCTTGCGCTCCGGCTCGGAACCGGGCGCGTCGTCCTGCGAGTGTCGATTGGTCATGCTTCCACGTGCTTTTCGAACAGTTCGCGGAACACAGGGTAAATGTCCGCGGCTGATTCGACCTTTTTCATCGCCATATGCGGCACGCTGTGCGCAAGCTGCGCATATTCGAGCCACAGGTTCTGTTCTTCCGGCGTCACCTGGATGTACGCAAAATACCTTACCTTCTCGAGAATGTCATCTGCAAGGATCTTGCGGCATTTCGGAGAATCGTCGGTCCAGTTATCTCCATCCGACGCTTGCGCGCCGTAAATATTCCATTCAGTGGGCGAATAGCGTTCGTCGAGAATCTTCTGCATCAGCTCGAGCGCGCTCGATACGACCGTGCCGCCGCTTTCGGTTGAATGGAAGAAGGTGTCTTCGTCCACTTCTTCAGCGCGCGTGTGATGGCGAATGAACACCACCTCGATACGCTCGTAATTGCGCTTCAGGAACAGGTACAGCAGGATGAAAAAGCGCTTCGCGAGATCCTTGCGCTGCTCGTCCATCGAGCCCGACACGTCCATCAGACAAAACATCACCGCCTGGCTCGATGGCTCCGGCTGCTTCACGCGGTTCACGTAACGCAGGTCGAACGGATCGATAAACGGAATGCGCCAGATGCGGCCGCGTAGATGGTGAATCTCTTCTTCGAGCAGCTTGATCTCGTCGCGGCGATCGGCCGGATCGGCCTTCATCTCTTCGAGCTGCTTTTCGAGCTCGTGCAGATCGTTGACGAGCGGCGCACCGAGCGCAATGCGCCGGCCCAACGCGCTGCGCAGCGAGCGCACCACGTCGATGTTGTTCGGCGTGCCTTCGGCCGCCCAACCCGCACGTACGGCCTTCCACGTCGGGACCGCGAGCAGATGGGTTTTGACCAGACGCGGCAGTTCGAGGTCATCGAAGAAGTACTGCATGAATTCTTCGCGGCTCAGCTCGAACACGAAGTCGTCCTGGCCTTCGCCTTCGTTGCTCGCGCTGCCACCGCCGCCCCCGCCTCCACCGCCTTGCGGGCGCGCAATCTTGTCGCCGCGGATGTAGTCGGAGTTGCCTGGATGCACCATTTCACGCCGGCCGCCCGGCCCGTGCCGGAACGACGGTTCCGCAATGTCCTTGCGCGGAATCGTGATGCTCTGCGTGGTTTGAATGTCCTTGATGCTACGGTCGCGCACCGCGTCGGACACGGCGCGCCGAATGTAGCCCTTTACGCGGCGCAGAAAGCGCTCGCGGTTTGCGATGCTCTTGTTCTTGCCTGCCAGCCTGCGGTCGATGATTTGATGAAGCACACCCAGTCTCCCGCTCCGATTTCGAACACGCGAGACGCAAGTGGTGCATGCAACCTCAGGTCCATGCAGCCTGCGACTCGCAGAAGGCCCACGCGAGCACGGTTCGCTGTTGCTCGAACCCGCCGCGCGGGCTGCACATCACACGTGTCATGACGACTTGCGCACGCGCAGATACCAGTCACACAAGAGCCGCACCTGCTTCGGCGTGTAGCCTTTGGTGACCATCCGGTTGACGAAGTCTTCGTGCTTGCGTTGTTCCTCCGCCGACCCTTTCGCATTGAACGAGATGACCGGCAAAAGTTCTTCCGTGTTCGAGAACATCTTCTTTTCGATCACGACGCGCAGCTTCTCGTAGCTGATCCACGCAGGGTTCTTGCCGCCGTTGGCCGCCCGCGCGCGCAACACGAAGTTCACGATCTCGTTGCGGAAGTCCTTCGGATTGCTGATGCCCGCCGGCTTCTCGATCTTCTCGAGCTCGGCGTTCAGCGAAGCGCGATCGAAGCTCTCACCCGTGTCGTGGTCGCGGAATTCCTGGTCCTGAATCCAGAAGTCCGCATACGTGACATAGCGGTCAAAGATGTTCTGACCATACTCCGAGTACGACTCGAGGTACGCGGTCTGGATCTCCTTGCCGATGAACTCCGCGTAACGCGACGCCAGCACGTCCTTGATGAACGACAGGAACTTCTGTTCGGTTTCCGGCGGGAACTGTTCGCGCTCGATCTGCTGTTCGAGCACGTACATCAGATGCACCGGGTTGGCTGCCACTTCGCTCGTATCGAAGTTGAACACGCGCGACAGGATCTTGAACGCGAAGCGGGTCGATACCCCCGTCATGCCTTCGTCGACGCCGGCGAAATCGCGATACTCCTGGAACGACTTCGCTTTCGGATCGGTGTCTTTCAGGTTCTCGCCGTCGTACACCTGCATCTTCGAGAACAGGCTGGAATTCTCGGGTTCCTGAAGACGCGTGAGCACCGAGAACTGCGACATCATCTTCAACGTGCCCGGCGCACACACCGCGGTGGCCAGCGACGAGTTGCGCAGCAGCTTCTCGTAGATCTTCATTTCTTCCGAGTAGCGCAGGCAATACGGCACCTTGACGACGAAGATCCGGTCGAGCAGTGCTTCGTTGTTACGGTTGTTGCGGAATGCTTTCCATTCGGACTCGTTCGAGTGCGCGAGGATCACGCCATCGAACGGAATCGCACCGAATCCTTCCGTGCCTTTGAAGTTGCCTTCCTGGGTCGCGGTCAGCAGCGGGTGCAGCACCTTGATCGGCGCCTTGAACATTTCGACGAACTCGAGCAAGCCCTGGTTGGCCAGACACAAACCGCCGGAGTAGCTGTACGCATCGGCATCGTCTTGCGCGTATTGCTCGAGCTTGCGGATATCGACCTTGCCGACCAGTGACGAAATGTCCTGGTTGTTTTCATCGCCCGGTTCGGTCTTCGCAATACCGATCTGACGCAGCACCGAAGGATAGCGGCGCACCACGCGGAACTTGCGGATGTCGCCGTTGTACTCGTGCAGCCGCTTGACGGCCCACGGGCTCAGAATGCTCTTTAAATAGCGACGCGGAATGCCGTATTGCTCTTCGAGCACCGGGCCGTCTTCGTCGTAATCGAATAGCCCAAGCGGCGATTCGTTGACGGGCGAACCCTTGATCGAATAGAACGGCACGCGTTCCATCAGTTGCTTGAGACGCTCAGCAATAGACGACTTACCACCGCCTACCGGCCCCAGCAGATAGAGAATCTGCTTCTTCTCTTCGAGCCCCTGAGCAGCATGCCGGAAGTACGACACGACCTGCTCGATGACTTCTTCCATTCCGTAGAACTCACGGAACGCGGGGTATACCTTGATGACCTTGTTCGCGAAGATCCGCGACGTGCGCGGGTCGTTACGCGTATCGATCTGTTCAGGCTCTCCGATTGCCGTCAACATGCGTTCGCCAGCAGTGGCGTACGCGGCGGGATTGTCTTTGCAGAGCGCGAGGTACTCTTCGAGTGAAAACTCCTCCTCTCTGGTTCTCTCGAAGCGGGTCGCGAAACTGCTGTAGATATCCATGCTACCTCCTCGCCGAAGTCTGATTCGATGCCGTGCGCGGCGCGCTATCAGGAAACGACATCGCTCGAATTCATCCTAAACCCTTTTAAATTTTTTTTCACGAACTACGTTAAGAAATCGCGTGGCAGCGAACACTGGCAAGCTTCACTTGTGATCGCCGTTTCGTCCACCTACAATCTTGCGCCGCTCGCGACGATCGATGCGCGAATCAAAGCGGCCCTGCTGCGCGATTGCAGTACTGCATGCAAGCTACCTCAATGCGCGAAAACGTGCTGCCCTGCACGTGTCGTTCAAGCGTTTTCGGCACCTTCTCAAACACGTCTTGCGCGCGCCGTTGGCCGCCCCACATTGCAGCCGATATTGCGCCACATGGAGGCATGCCCGACCTGCACGCTCCCGCATTTACCCGTACGCAATCACACCTGGTGGCACAGCGCGCGTACGTGATGCATGGATGCGTGGCGTGCGCTGTTACATCTTGGTTCACGCGCTGTTATTACTGTGACCACGGTGACCGCATTTACCGCATTACCGCCTTTACGTTAACGCACGAGCCGCACCAACGTCGACACTGCAACCTGCTGTTACACGTTTCGCATCGGCACGTGCCAGACATTCGGCCCCGCATACCGCATTTCGTTCAACGCTAACTGACAACGCCGGAGCCAACCTGCCGGTAGCGTTTGCCCTTCGTCTCTGCAATGTGACGTTACACATAGCGTTACAGACGACGTTACAGATAACGCTACGCACATGATGCAAACGTTGCAGCGCGGCGATTCATTCCGATACCCGCGTCGTGCGCAGGGTTAGCTCAATGCGGTTCGCACCGGCATGCATCGATGCGTGTGCGTGCCCCCGCCTCGCGCGTCCGCTGTAACAGATGCCCTTAGCCTTATAACGATCGGGGCTTGCAATGTCTGCATCGGTAAATACGCGATGGCTGCATGCGATGCGCGATCGATATTCACTGCTGCGATGCTCCGCACGAAGCAGTAGCACGAAGCGCGCACGCTCGGCCCGCCGCGTGCGCCCCCTATGCTTACGTCAATTCGATTTCGACTTCGCCGAGGCCATCGATACGGCCGCGCACGATGCCCGGCTCGCCGATCCTGTGTGCGCCGACGTACGAGCCGGTAGTGATGGTCCAGTCGGGCTCGATCGTGATGCCCATCGCCGCGCAATGATTGACGAACCAGACCAGCAGTTCGCGCGGATCGCCTGCCGGATTGCCCGGTGCGTCGGGCACCAGAGACGCATTCTCGAAGCTCAGTTCGAGGGCCGGCGACACGAAGTCGAAATGGCGCACGAGGCTCGCATACGGCACGGGCTGGCCGGCGACCAGCGCGCCGTTATTTTGAGCATCGGCAAGTTGTGCGAGCAGCGCGACGTTCGGCCACTCGTCAAAGCGGCTGTCGACAATTTCGAGTGCCGGCAACGCGCTGCCGACCAGCGCGAGCACTTCGTCGCGCGCATAGGTTTGCCCGCGCGGCGCGACCGGCCCGGCGAAGCGAAACGCGATTTCGAGTTCGATCAGCACGTGAAAGAACGCCTGACGCTCGAGCCGCGCCGGCGACTGATAAGTGAGCGACGCGGGAATCGGCGCCCCCGACGCATCGCCGCCCGGCGACTTGGCACCGATTTTCCACGCGCCGGTGCGCACGCCGAGCCCGGCGATCACCGCCTGCTGGATCGCATACGCTGTGGCGGCGTCGGGCGGCAGGCTTTCGGCCGGCAGCGTTTCGATTGCGCGATGCTGGCGACGGGCCGCGATCAGGCGTTGCGTCAGATCAGGTTGCGTCATGTCGTTCCTTTCTGGCTGGCGTGTAACCGGAATACGAAGACAACGTGCGCGCTCAGGCGGACCGCCGCAGATTCAGAGACACGCGAACGCCGGCTTTCAGTCTCTTTCATTCTGGCTGGAAGCGGTTTTAATGCGCTTTCGGAATTCTTGCCGCCTCGGCACCCGCTATGCACCGCAGGTGCAAGCAACAAAAGGGGCAGCCGCGCCTGAGAATGTACCGGAACAAAGTCACGCCGGGTCGATTCCAGCACAGAGAATGCCAGAAGGATCAGGGGGCTCAACAAGGGGATGGTTGCCGCAGCGTCGCAGCCTGCGCTGCCGCGCGCGCGAACGGCGCGGCTGCTGCGGCAGCGACGTTGCGCGCGCGCCGCCAACCGTAACGAAGCCGTGCAGGATCAGGCTGCACGGCGGGCCGCGCGGCACGCTTCACGGAGCTCGACGCGCGCGCCGCTACGCGCATGCCGTGTAACTATTTCCGCTACCCGTGAACCGCGTGCAGCGCGCACCGAACCGGTTGTATCGACAACTGTGTCAGAAGGTTTCCCAGTCGAGATCAGCCGCTGCCGTGGCAGCCACTGCTGCGGGTCTGGGCGCGGCAGGCTTCGACGACGCAGTGGCGATCGGCGCAGTCGCCGGCTTCAGCGCCGCCGCGTTCGCTTTTGGCGCACGCCTTGGCGACGGCCGCACCGCGCTCGTGCTGCGCGCGGCAAAACCGGGCTCGCGCGGCGCGCTGCCGGACAGCGGCCGGTAACCTTGGCTACCCAGGTTACCCAGCGGGTTCCCCGCGAGCGACGCCTCTTCGACGTCGAACACCGAGACCGCCTTGCGCAGCTTTTGCGCCTGATCCTCGAGCGACTGCGCGGCAGCTGCGGCCTGTTCGACGAGCGCGGCGTTCTGCTGGGTCGCCTCGTCCATCTGCGTGACCGCGCGCGCGACCTGGTCGATGCCGCCGCTCTGCTCGCTCGACGCCGCGGCGATCTCGCCCATGATATCGGTCACACGCTGCACGGCGCTGATGATGTCGGTCATCGTGCGGCCCGCCTCGTCGACCAGCGCGGTGCCCGATTGCACGCGCTCGACCGAGGTATCGATCAGCTCCTTGATCTCCTTGGCCGCCGCCGACGAGCGCTGCGCGAGGCTGCGCACTTCGCCTGCGACCACCGCGAAGCCGCGCCCTTCTTCGCCGGCCCGCGCCGCTTCGACCGCCGCGTTCAGCGCAAGGATATTGGTCTGGAACGCGATGCCTTCGATGATCGCGATGATGTCGGCGATCTTCGTCGAGCTCTGGTTGATCTCGCCCATCGTGCCGACCACCTGGCCGACCACCGCGCTGCCCTTGTTAGCAATCTCCGACGCGTTGGCAGCCAGCTGGCTCGCCTGACGGGCATTTTCGGCGTTCTGCTTCACGGTGCCGGTCAGCTGTTCCATGCTCGCCGCAGTCTGCTGCAACGCGGAAGCCTGCTCTTCGGTACGCGACGACAGGTCGATATTGCCGGCTGCGATTTCGCGGGTGGCCGTGGCGATCGAGTCGCTGCCAGTACGCACCGAGCGCACCGTGTCGGTCAGGCTGCGCTGCATTCTGGCGATGCCGTCCATCAACTGCCCCATTTCGTCGCGCGAACGGGCGACCACCGGGCGGCGCAGATCGCCGGCGGCGATCGCGTCGAAATGGTCGAGCGCGTCTGCCAGCGGCTGCGCGATCGCGCGACGCAGCGTCAGGTACGAGAACAGCGCCGCGGCGAGCCCGGCGACGATCGCCGCGATACACACGATGCGAAACGTCGCGAACGTGCTTTGCGACGACTCGTAGTCCACCCGCGCCGAATTGAACTGGAACTTGCGCAGTTCGTCGGCGGTATTGGCCATGTCGTTGTAGGCGACCTGCAGCCGCTTGGCGCCGTCGACCACCTTGGCCTGCTCGTTGGCGCTGACGATCGCGACGAACTGGTCCATCACCTGGTACAACGCGTCGCGCTTCGCGGTGACCTGCTGGGTGACGCGGTCTTCCTCGGCGTCACGCGGCAGCGACAGGTAACGCTTCCAGCCGTCCTCGGCCTGGGTGCGCATTTCGCGCGCGCGCCCGAGCGTGGCCGGCACTTCCGGTGTGCCGAGCAGGAACGCCGCGCGGTCCAGCGCAAGGCGTTCGCGCGCAGCGAACATCTCCATCTTGTCGATCGCTACCGCGGCCGGCATTTCCTCGTTGTATGTGCTGTGCGCCGCGTCGTTCGCGCGGTTCATGCCAAATAGTCCCAGAACGCCGATTGCCGCCAGCAATACGGCCAGAAAAGCCATCGCCACGCCGATGCGCGCGTTGATCGTCATGCCTTTGCTCATTTTTCCCTGTGCCTGTCGAGAGTGGTCGCTGCGGATGCAGTCTGTGCGTGTGTGACTGAAAACGACGCCTTCTTTTGTGCGGCGCTCTGAGCGCGTTTACGACAAGACTTAAGGAATCTTGAAAATTCTATATAGTATGAGGATTATCCCTAATGCATACGTAAAAGCTGCAACGCCGGTTCATGTGCTCGTCACAACCAGAATTTACTAAGGGATACGACCTATTGCGCTGCGGCGTTGCTGAGGCGTGGCAGCGCGAGTTGCTGCTGTGCCAGGCTGGTCATCAGGCACCGTTCGGTGAAAGCAATCCACCGCTGTAAACGTCGACGGCCGGCCTTGCCGGCCGGCCGTCGTGGCATCTGAAAGTCGGTGCGCCGACGCTTACGAAGCGTCCAGCTCCGCGCGCGTCGGAATCGACGGCTGCGCGCCGGCGCGCGTCACCGACAGCGCTGCTGCGCGCTGGCCGAAACGGATCGCATCGCCGACCGCCGCGCCTTGCGCGAGCTGCGCGGCAAAGCCGCCGATAAAGGTGTCGCCCGCCGCGGTCGTATCGACTGCGGCCACGCGCGGTGCTGCGAAATGCTGCGGCACGCCGTCGTCGAGCACGGCCAGCACGCCTTGCGCGCCAAGCGTGACCAGCACGTTGCGCGCGCCCGCGCGGCGCAACGCGGCCGCCGCCGTCGCGGCCTCTTCCGGCGTGCCCACCGGCAGGCCGGTCAGCATGGCCGCTTCGGTTTCGTTGGGGATCAGGTAGTCGATCAGCGGCAACCAGCCGGCCGGCAGCGGCCCGGTGGCAGGTGCGGGGTTCAGCACGACGGCCTTGCCGAGCCGGCGCGCCGCGGTGAGCGCCGCCTGCACCGCATCCGGCGGCGTTTCCAGCTGGCACACCACTACGTCTGCGGCAGCCAGCACCGCTTCATGGCGCGCGATGGTGTCCGGCGTGAGCTCGCCGTTGCTGCCGGCGATGATCACGATCGCATTCTGCGAGCCGTCGTCGACGATGATCAGCGCGACGCCGGTCGGCGCCGACGGGCTGGTTTCGAGCGCCGCACAGTCGATCTGCTCGGCTTCGAGCCCGGCGCGCAGTTGCGCGCCGTTCGCATCGGCGCCGACCCGGCCGAGCATCGCCACCTGCGCGCCGAGGCGCGCGGCCGCGACCGCCTGATTGCCGCCCTTGCCGCCCGGCACCTGCGCGAAGCTCTGTCCGGCGAGCGTCTCGCCGGGCTGCGGCAGGCGCGCCGCGCGTGCCACCAGATCCATGTTCAGGCTGCCGACCACGGCCACCCGCGCGCGCGCTTGAGTCGATGCCACGCTGTTGTCTCCTTCGTTTGTTTATTCAGTTGCACAGCGGCACGGCGGCCGCTGCATGTCCCGCTCAAACCAGCCGCGGGCCGCACACCGCGTTGCGGCCGCATCCATCACGCCGGCACGCTGCCTTTGCGCCGCGCACCGACCCACGCTGCGGTCGATTCGCGCAACACCAGCCTCGGCGCGATCACCCGGCGCCGGCTCGGCGCCCCGCTTGCGCCGCCCGTCACGCGGTCGATCAGCGTCTGCGCGGCCAGGTCGCCGAGCGCGCGCACCGACTGGCCCACCGTCGACAGCGCCGGATACGTAAAGCGCCCGAGCTCGATATCGTCGAAGCCGATGATCGAGCAGTCGCGTGGCACCTGCATGCCGCGTTCGGCGGCCGCACGCAGCGCGCCGATGCCCATCATGTCGTTGCACGCGAAGATCGCCGACGGCTGCATCGTATCGAACAGTTTGCTGGCCGCCCAATGTCCGCCCATGCCGGAAAAATCGCTTTCGACGATCGCATCCGGCGGAATATCGATGCCGCGTTCGGACATCGCGCGAATAAAGCCGTGCACGCGCATCGCGCTCACCGCGGTCTCGACCGGCCCGGTGATGCAGCCGATCTTCGCGTGGCCCAGCTGCAGCAGATGGCGCGTAGCCAGATAAGCGCCTTTCTCGTGGTCGATCTGCACGAGGTCCGCCTTCACGCCTTCGATGTTGCGATCGACGATCACCAGCGGCTCGCGCGAATTGGCGAGGGTCTTGGCCAGCACCGCATCGTCGCCGGCCGACGCGACGATCAAGCCATCGATACGCTTTTCCTGCAGCACGCGCAGATAGCTGCGCTGCTTTGCAGGGTCGTCGTCGGAATTGCAGAAGAACACGCAGTAACCATTGCGCGCGCAACCATCCTCGATGCCGCGCGCCAGCTCCGCGAAATACGGGTTCGTACTGTTCGGCACCACGAGGCCGATCGTTGTCGTCGAGCGCGCTTTCAGCGAACGCGCAACCGCCGACGGCACGTAGTTCAGCTGGCGGATCGCGCGTTCGACCTTCGCCCGCACATCCGCCGAAACGGGCCGCGAGTTGTTCACGACGTGCGATACCGTCGTAAACGACACGCCCGCCGCCGCCGCTACATCCTTGATCGTCGCCATATCCTGTTGCTCCCTGCCTGTATTTACCGCGCCTCGGCACGGCCCACGCCGCCGCCGTCATGCCTGCAAAATGTCATGCGCGCCGCGGCGCGCTGCTGCCATACCGCCGCCGCGCGATCCTCGTCAGACACGCTTGCGGCGACTGCGGTACGTATCCAGCACGACCGCCACCACAATCACCGCGCCCGTAATGATGCGCTTGGTTGGCTCGTTTGCGCCGATCTGCGCCAGCCCGGCCGCCAACACCGAGATGATCAACACGCCAAAAAAAGTGCTGATCACCGAACCGCGCCCACCCATCAGGCTCGTGCCGCCAATCACGACGGCGGCGATCACCTGCAGCTCGACGCCGGCGCCCGCATTCGGGTCGGCGGCTTCGAGCCGCGAGATCTGAAACAGCGCCGCGAGCCCCGACAGCGCACCCATCAACGCAAATACGATCACCTTGTAAGGCTTCGGGTTGACCCCCGCCAGCCGCACCGCTTCCTCGTTCGTGCCGATGCCGATCAGATAGCGGCCGAATACGGTGCGCGTCAGCACCAGCTGCGCGACGATCATCACCGCCACCGCGATCAGAAAGGCCGGCGAAATGCCGAGCGCGATCGGGTTCGACAGGAAATCGAAGGCGTCGCCGATATAGGCGGTGCGCGAGTTGGTCATCTGGTACGCGAGGCCACGCGCCGCTTCGAGCACGCCAAGCGACACGATGAACGACGGGATGCGCCAGCCGACTGTCACCCCGCCGGTGATCGCGCCGGTCAGCGCGGCCGCCGCGAGGCCGAGCGCCGCGGCCGGCAGCGGCCCCCAGTGCCACTTCAGCGCCACCACGCTGACCACCGACGCACCCAGCGCCAGCACCGAACCGACCGACAGGTCGATGCCCGCGATGATCAGCACGAAGGTCATGCCGACCGACATCACGACCAGATCCGGAATCTGGTTCGCGATCGTGATGAACGTGTCGTACGTCAGGAAATGCGAACTCAGCACCGAGAACAGCGCGATCATCGCCAGCAGCGCGCCGGCGAGCCCCAGGTAATTCGAAAAGCCGAGCCGCGTGCCGGCCGGTTTGCCGCTTGCCAGCGGCGCCGACGGGTCGGCCGCGGCGGCCGGCTGTGCGGCCGGCTGCGCGGTTGACTGCGCCGCGCCTCGCGGGTTGGACTGCGGGTCGATTTGACGCTCGTTCATTGCAGTCCTCCTCGCGCTTCCGTACCCACTTGTCCCGCCGGCTTGCTCAGCAGCGCTTCGCGCTTGCGATAGCCGGCAAACGCCGCCGCCAGCAGCGCGTCCTGCGACCAGCCGTCGCGTTCGAACATGCCCGTCAACTGGCCGGCCGACATCACGCCGATCCGGTCGCAGATCAGCATCAGCTCGCGCAGGTCGCTCGACACCACCACCAGTGCGCGCCCCTCGCGGGCGAGCGCCCCCATCAGCCCGTAGATCTCGAATTTGGCGCCGACGTCGATGCCGCGCGTCGGCTCGTCGAACAGCAGCACCTTGCAGTCGCGCGCGAGCCACCGGCCGATCACGACCTTCTGCTGGTTGCCGCCCGACAGCTCGCCGACCGGCTGCGCAGGCCCCCACGTGCGGATATGCATCGCGTCGATCTGCTGTTGTGCGAGCGCGTTTTCGCGCCCCGCGTCGACCACGCCATGCCGCGCGATCCGCCCGATGTTGCCCAGCGAGATGTTCGCGGCGATCGGTTGCGGCAACAACAATCCTTCGCCCTTGCGGTCTTCGGTGATCAGCGCAATGCCTTGCCGCACCGCATCGGCCGGCGAGCCGATCTGCACCGGCGTGGGCGGCACGCCCGGTGCGGCGGCGAGCGACACCGTGCCGCGGTCTTTCAGGTCGGCGCCATAGATGAGCCGCATCAACTCGGTGCGCCCCGCGCCGATCAACCCGCTGACGCCGAAGATCTCGCCGGCGCGCACCTCGAACGACACGTCGCGCACCACGTTCGCGCGGCCCAGTCCATCGACCTTCAACAGCGGCGCGCCGATCCGGCGCTCGCCCAGGTCGATCCGCTCGCCGATTTCGCGGCCCACCATCAGCGTGACGATCTGGTCGCTGGTCAGGTTCGCCATCGCGTCGACCCGCACCAGCCGGCCGTCGCGCAATACCGCGATCTGCTCGGCGACGCGCGCCAGTTCTTCCAGCCGATGCGAGATATAAACCAGCGCGACGCCGCGTGCTTTCAGGCGATCGATCTGCTCGAACAGCAGATCGACTTCGCGCGCCGTCAGCATGGCGGTCGGCTCGTCGAGAATCAGCACGCGGCAATCGCCGATCAGATTGCGCGCGATCTCGACCATCTGCTGATGGCCGATGCCCAGTTCGCCGACCAGCGTGTCGGGATCGATCGCGTCGAGCCCCACTTGCGCCATCGCGTCGCGCGCGTCGCTGCGCAAGGTGCCGCGGTCGATCCAGCCGAGGCCGAACTTCGCGCGCGGCAGGCGATTCAGAAACAGGTTCTCGGCGACGGACAGCGTGGGCAGCAGGTTCAGCTCCTGCATCACCATGCGCACACCCAGCGCCTCGGCACTGGTGCGGCTAGTCGGCGCATACGGAGCGCCGGCCAGTTGCATGGTGCCGGCCGTAGGCGTAACGAGGCCGCCGATGATTTTCGACAGCGTGCTTTTGCCTGCGCCGTTCTCGCCAGTCAGCGCCAATGCTTCGCCGGCGCGCAGCGTAAGCGCGATATCGGACAACACCGGTTCGGCATAGGTCTTGCCGATTCCGGTCACGGACAGGACGGCAGGTGATGCGTCAGGGTCGGTCAAATCCATTATGTTCGAGGTTTCCGGCCGCCGCAGCGGGCCTCGTCCGCCGGGTACCGTCGGCGGACGAGGCAGCGCAGGACAGCCACGCAGGTCATGTCGACATATTGCGCACAAGGCACGCACCGGTCCCCCCGAACCGTTTTCGAACGACGCCCGGCAAGCCGGGCGCCCGTTCGGCGCATGCCCCACGCACACCATGCCGGACGCAAATATGCGCCGCGTTGGCCGTCATGACGCTTAACTCGATAACGGCTACGCGACAGATTTCTTTAACGTTTATTGAATAACCGCAGTGAAATTCGAAACGGTGAATCAATGCGCATAGATTCAGCGTGCAAGCCTTCGCCAGAGACGCAATAGCGTTCGCGATTCACGCACGCTAATGCGCATTGCTTGCCGCTTTTACCCACTATTTAGTCACGAGATCGACCGGCGTTTCGACTACGCCGGACAGTTGCGACTGCTTCTTGTGCTCGGACAACGCCTTCAACGCGGTATCGATACCGAACACCGCCTGCTTGGCCGCGTATTGATCGGCCGTGGCCAGCACGCGCCCGTCTTTCAGCATCGGCTTGATCGCGTTGATGTCGTCGTAGCCGACCACGTACACCTTGCCCTGCTTGCCTGCGGCCCGCACCGCCGACACCGCGCCGATCGCCATGTTGTCGTTGCCGGCCAGCAGCGCCTTCAGGTTCGGATACTCGTTCAACATCGCAGAGGCAACCGCATTGCCCTTGTCGATTTCCCATTCGCCGGACTGCACCGATACCACCTTTGCATTGACTTTCTGCATCGCGTCCTTGAAGCCCGCGGTGCGCTGCTGCGCATTGGTGGTGGTCGACACGCCTTCGATAATGCCGACCTCGTCGCCGGCCTTCAGCTTCTGCGCGAGGTAGTTGCCGACTTTCTCCGCGCCCTTGCGGTTGTCGGGGCCGACGAACGGCACGTTCAGATCCTTCGATTTCAGTACGTCGGGATCGAGCCGGTTGTCGATGTTGACGACGATGATGCCGGCATCCACCGCTTTCTTGACGACCGGCACGAGCGCCTTCGAATCGGCCGGCGCCAGCACGATCACGTCGACCTTCGACACGATCATCTGCTCGACGATGCGGATCTGGTTGGCGGTGTCGGTTTCGTCCTTGATACCGTTCGTGATCAGATCGAACGCAGCTGAGTTGTGCTGTTGATAATCTTTTGCGCCGGTTTCCATGGTCAGGAAGAACTCGTTGGCGAGCGACTTCATGACCAGCGCGACCTTCGGTTTTTTGGCGGCCTGCGCGTAAGCCGGCGTATACGGCAGTGCGGCGACGGCGGTCAGGGCAACCGCGGCGGCAAGCACGCGGCGACGAATGCGTTGGTTCATTGCTCTTATCTCCTGTTGTTAGTGACGGCAGGCCAGGGGGTTGCCCTAAGCCGTTAAGCCTTATTTATCAGCGCTCGCAAACGTTTGCGGGGCTATTCTCAACGCATCAGCTTACTCGTGTCAACGTTTGCAGGTGTTGCGCCGCACCGCAGACCCACCCGGTATGGTCATGGTCTGGCCTGCATATGTTGCGCACTGCACCTGCCGCGTTGGGCGTCGTGCCTTGCACGCTCTAGCCACGCCCAAGCCACGCTCTATAACCAGCCGACGCGCCGGAAGCGCCAGTACAGGATCATATCGACCACCGCCATCACGCCGAGACAGATCGGATAGCCATACGCGTAGTGCAACTCCGGAATCTTCTCGAAGTTCATGCCGTAGATGCCGGCGATCATCGTCGGTACCGCGAACAGCGCGGCGTACGAACCGAGCCGCTTGGTCACTTCGTTTTCCGCCAGCGAGATCATGCCGAGGTTCACCTGGATCGCGGTGACGATCATTTCGCGGCGGCCTTCGATGGTGCGCACGATCCGGTCGAGGTGGTCGTAGATGTCGCGGAAGTACGCCTGCATGCCGTCGCAAACCGTCGGGATGCGCCCGCCGGTCAACTGGCTCATGCCCTCGAGCAGCGGTGCGACGTGATGTTCGATGAGCACGAGGCGGCGCTTTAACGAATACAGGTCTTCGATGATCGCGCGCGACGCGGCCAGCGTGTGCTTCGAGAAGATGCGGTCTTCGATCTCTTCGATCTTGCTGCCGAGCGTTTCGAGAATCGGGAAGTAGCGATCGACGATGTTGTCGGCAAGCGCGTAAAGCACGAACGCGGCGCCCTGCCTCAACAACTGCGGCTCGCGCTCGCAGCGCGCACGCACTTCCTGAAAACCGTGACGCGTGCGGTTGCGTACCGAAAGCACGAAGTTGCTGCCGACGAATACATCGACCTCGCCGATCAGCAGTTCGCCGTCGTCGTCGAGTTCGAGCGTGTGCATCACCGCGAACAGCACCTCGCCGTACTCTTCGATTTTCGGCCGCTGGTGGCCATTGCGCACATCTTCGATGGCCAGTTCGTGCAGGCCGAACTCGTGCTTCAGCACTTCGAGTTCACCGGGGCCCGGATCCTTCAGCGCGACCCATACGAAGCACTCCGGTTTCGCCACATAGACGCTGATGTCGTCGATTTCGATATCGGCCAGCTTCCGGCCGTCCTGGTACGCAGCGCAATTGATCAACATGGTGAATACCTTACAAACGGATACGGGATCATGGCTCGGCAACGCACGGCGCGGGCCGCGCGGGCCGTCAATAGTACGGGCGATGTTAGGGTGCGGGAAGCGATCTGTCGAATCGGAGCGGTGCGTGGTTTCGCTGCACGTCGTTTTACACCGCGGTTGTACACCACGGTTTTACACCGCGGTTGCGCACCGCGGTATTTCGCTATTGCGCGACCCGGCGCAGCACGATGCGGTGGTCGCGGTCGAACGTCACGCTCGCGCGGTTCGTGTAGCGCGGGTCCGCGGTCACGACAAACTGCAGTTCGCGCACCGGATCGAACTGCGTCGACACCGCCAGACGATGCGTGCCCGGCGTCAGATAGAACGTCACATGTTCGCCGTTCATCAGATCGGTGACCTGCTCACCGTCGACATAGACCTGGGCGCTGCGAAACCGCACGATCACGTCGTCCGAGCGTTCGCGCCGCAGGTCGACGGCAGGCTTGCCGTTGCCGGGTTCCATCGGACCTTGCTTGAGGATGCGCTCGGCGGGCACTGCCTTGAACGGCACCGGCTCGGCGGGCGTTGCCCCGCATGCCGCGATGCATGCGGTGACGACGGCGAGCAGTACGTAGCGCAACGCGTCAGTCAAGGTCGCAGGGGTCCGGCTGGATCGCGGCATGACTCGTCTCCGTGAACGGATAAAGGTAGGTGCGGGGAAACTGCGCGGTAACTGCAGCCTAACTAACTTCAGGCTCACTACGATGGCATGCGCCGCAACGGCGGGGAACGGGTTGCGGCTGCTTGCAAATGCTACGCAGTGTAGAACGCTGGCATGCGCTGACGGCGCGAGCCTGGACCTCGGCGCGCAAGACTCGTTGCAGCTAGGTGCCGAACGGGTTCATCACGCGCGCGCCGGTGTCGGCGAAGTCTTGCGTATTGCGCGTGACGACGGTGAGGTTGTAGATCAGCGCGGTCGCGGCGATCAGCTTGTCGATGGAATGCTCGGCGTGCGGCACGCGCAAGCGGCCCCACGTTTGCGCGACGTCGTCGTCGACCTTCAGGATATGGCTCGAGAACGATTCGACGATCGTATTGAGCCACCCTTCAAGCCGCGCGGCCTGATCGGCATCACCGCGATAGCGCATCAGGTCGACGCCGCGCCGCAACTCGCCGACCGTCACGACCGACAGATACAGCTTCAGGCCTTCTTCTTTCGCACGTGCGAAAAACGCCTGCACACCCTTGTCGGCGCGACTGTGCTTGCGAATTTCGCTAATGACATTGGTATCAATCAAATACATCTCTGCCCTCCCCAATATCACTGTTATTCACACGCTCGAAATCGGCATCCTCACCGACATCGGGCATCTTCACCAGCAATTCGACGAAGCTGAGCTTTGGGGGCTGGTGCAATGCCTGCGCCAGTATTTCCCGATGTTCTGCTTCGACGCTACGACCATGCGCCGCCGCCCGTTCACGAAGGCTTTGCACCAGCGCTTCATCCAGACCACGAACCAGCAAGTTGGGCATTCCCATCTCCGGACCTCCGAATGTGATATCAATGCTATCACCGGGAGAATGAAAATGAAAGGAATTTTCCGGGGGCGGTGCACGACCTGCCGCGACGCTTGCGTGCGGCGCGCTTCCCGGTCAAGATCGGCGCACGTTCGGTGCAGAACAGCGGCATAAAGGCGGGGAGGTTTCCATGTGGTATTTCAGCTGGATGCTCGGCATTGGCGTCGCGCTGGGCTTTGGCATCATCAACGTGATGTGGCTCGAAGCAAGCGGCAAGCTGATGCACGACACCGACCTGCGCGAGACGCATGGCGCAGCTGGCACGCCCACCGATCCTCCGTCCACGTGAGCTCCCTGACGTTTTTTTGCGGCCATGCGGGCACCGGCAAGACCACGCTCGCGCGCCGGCTGCTGCGTCCGCTGATGCAGGCAACCGGAGAGCCGTTCTGTCTGCTCGACAAGGACACGCTGTACGGCCGCACCGGCGCCGCGACGATGCAGGCGCTGACCGGCGACCCGCACGATCGCGACAGCCCGTTGTTCCTGCAGCATCTGCGCGACCCCGAATACGGCGGGCTGATCGATACCGCGCGCGACAATCTGCGGCTAGGCGTCAGCGTGCTGGTGGTGGCGCCGCTGTCGCGCGAGATTCGCGAGCGGCGGCTGTTCGATCGCGCGTGGCTGGACATCGCCGGCGACATCCGGTTGCAGGTCGTCTGGGTGAGCACGGAGGAAGCCACCGCTCATGCGCGCATCGCCGCGCGCGGCGACCCCGCCGATGCGTACAAGCTCGCGCATTGGGACGAATACCGGCAACGCCGCTTCGAACTCGCAGACAGCGCGCGTACCGGCGTGCTGGTGTTCGACAACACCGCACCCACACAGGCCGACTTCGACGCATTGCTGCAAAAGATCGCGGGCCACCCACTTGCGCCGGGCAGCCCGCTGTAGAGAAGAAGGGAGAACGGCCACACGCCGGCGCCGATCAACCAGACAGCCGACCGGCACCTACGTGGCACCTACGTGGCACCTAAGCGACGCCCCCGCGCCGACGCTCAGACCGTCGCCATCGCATCGAGCGGCTGGCCTTCGTACAACTGGCCGAAGCGGTTGCCAAGGAACTCGCGCAGCGGCACCTGTTCCTGACGCACGAAACCGCTTTGCGGCAATTGCTGTTCGCGGAACAGGTCGAGCACCGCGCACATCGCGCCGGCGGTGGTGATCTGGATCGCGCTCATCGGCATGCCGCACACGGTCTTCGCGAAGATCTTGCGCGTGAACACCTCTTGCACCAGTTGGCCGTCGCGCAGGCCGGTCACCGTGATGAACACCAGCACGACATCCTGCGCGGTCGACGGCACCGAGCGGCGCATGACCGTCTTCAGCGTGTCGCGGTCGGTGGCAAACCGCAGGTCTTCGAGCAGGAACTTCATCAGATCGCGATGGCCCGGGTAGCGCACCGACTTGTAGTCGAGCGATTCGACCCGGCCCGCCAGCGTTTCGCATAGCGTGCCGAGCCCGCCCGACGTATTGAAGGCCTCATACTCGATGCCGTCGAGCGAGAAATGCTCGAGTCCTTCGAGTGGCTGCACCCATTGCGTGCGGTTGTCGCGAATCGCTTCGCAGGGCTGGCAATATTCGTTGATCAACCCGTCGACGCTCCACGTCAGGTTGTACTTCAGCGCATTGGTCGGAAACTCGGGCAGCGCGCCGACCCGCATCTTCACGTCGCGAATCTCGGTGAAGCGCTTGGCCAGCTCATGCGCGGCAATGCCGATGAAACCCGGCGCCAGACCGCATTGCGGCATGAACGCGTGATCCGCGCCATCGGCGAGCGCGCGGATCGCGTGGGTGGCGCGCACGTCCTCGGTCAGATCGAAGTAGTGAACCCCGGCGCCCTTCGCGGCCGACGCGACATTCACTGCGAGGTAGTACGGCAATGCGTTGACCAGCGCGTCGAAGCCTTGCACTGCGGCGCGCAGCGCGGCGGAATCGGCGGAATCGACACGGCGGGTGGGAATGCCCTGGGCAGCGAGCTTATCGAGCGCGTGCGGGTCGCGGTCCAGCGCGAGCACTTCGTAGTCGCCGGTTTCGCGCAGCATATGGGCAATGGTGTGGCCGATCAGGCCGGCGCCGACAATGGCAATTTTCATGCGCTTCTCCTTGTTTTATCGATGTGCTGATCGGTGTCTCGATCGATGTGGCGGGCGAGCCCTGCACAAAGTTTACGGAGAAGGCGAAACAGTTCCTACGCGCAGAATGCTGCGTATCGACCAGGGTTTTCGTCGATCTGACGACGAGTTCAGTCAATTTGACGAAAACTTGTTAAAAACGCGTAAACGCGCGTCTCAACCCCAGCGTGTCGACCCGAACGTGTCAGCCCGAGCCGCTCGCCCCACTCGCTCAACCGCGGTCACCACCGATCGTGCCGCGGTCGATCTTGCGCGCCAGGATGATCGATGTAGTAGTGCGTTCGACGCCCGCCAGCGTGCCGATCTGATCGAGCAGTTCGTTCAGGCGCTCCGGCGAATCGGCGCGCAGCCACGCAACGTAATCGAATTCGCCGCTCACCGCGCACAGCAGTTGCACTTCGGGCATGCGGCCGAGCCGTTTCTGCACGTCGGGCCCGAACTTCGGCGCGATGATGATGCCCACATACGCGTAGATGCTCGCATCGAGCACGTCCTGGCCGAGCCGCACGCCATAGCCCGCGATCACGTTGGTGCGCTCGAGCCGCTCGATACGCGACAGCACGGTGGTACGCGCAACCCCAAGCTGACGCGCGAGATTCGCCACGCTCTCGCGCGCGTTGTTCTGTAGCAGCGCAACGAGGTTGCGGTCGAGGTCGTCGAGTTGATCGAGGCGCGGTGGTCTCATCGAAAGCGGAAATGGCGAGGCGTTGAAGAGTAAGCGCCGCGCATCGATGGCGCGCGGCACAGCGTGTTCCGGCGTGCTACAGCGTGTTCCTGATTATGCCCGGGTTCGCCGCGCCGACGTGAGTGTCGGCGCATATCGGAGCGCGCCCGGGCGCTTGCAGAACGACCGCTCGCCGCCCCATCCCGCCATTATTTTTTTGCGGCGAAACTTCGGGCCCCGCACTACGATGATCGGAAACGCGCGCGAAGCAACGGGCATCGGCGGGAATAATCGCGCGCCGCGGTTGTTTCATACGATGCCGCGGCATCGCAGCGCACACAAAACACAACCGACACCGACAAGGGAAAACATGAACACTGTCCATCCATGCGACGAGCGGCTGCCCGCAGGCCGCCTGCTGACGCTGGGCTTCCAGCATGTGCTCGTGATGTACGCCGGCGCGGTGGCGGTGCCGCTGATCGTCGGCGGCGCGCTGAAGCTTCCCAAAGACCAGGTTGCGTTCCTGATCAGCGCCGACCTGTTCGCATGCGGCATCGCCACGCTGATCCAGACGCTCGGCATCGGCATGTTCGGCATCCGGCTGCCGATCATCATGGGCTGCACGTTCACGGCCGTGAGCCCGATGATCGCGATCGGCACCAACCCCAGCCTCGGCATACTCGACATCTTCGGCTCGACGATCGCATCGGGCGTGATCGGCATCCTGCTTGCGCCGGCGATCGGCAAGCTGCTGCGGCTCTTCCCACCGGTGGTGGTCGGCGCGGTGATCGCGGTAATCGGGCTGTCGCTGATGGAAGTCGGCATCAACTGGGCGGCGGGCGGCGTCGGCAACCCCGACTACGGCAACCCGGTGTATCTGGTGCTGTCGCTTGCCGTGCTGCTGCTGATCCTGTTGATCAACCGCTTCGGCCGCGGCTTCGTCGCGAATATTTCGGTGCTGCTCGGCATCGTCGCCGGCTTTGCGGCCGCTGCGCTGCTCGGCCGCGTCGATCTGGCCGGCGTCGCCACCGCGCCATGGCTCGGCGTGATCCTGCCGTTTCATTTCGGCATGCCGCGCTTCGACGCACTGTCGATCGTCACGATGGTGATCGTGATGTTCGTCACGTTCATCGAATCGACCGGCATGTTCCTCGCGGTCGGCGACATGGTCGGCCGCCCGGTCGATCAGCGTGCGCTGGTGCGCGGACTGCGCGTCGATGGCCTCGGCACGCTGATTGGCGGTGTCTTCAACGCGTTCCCTTACACGTCGTTTTCGCAGAACGTCGGCCTCGTCGGCATCACGGGTGTGCGTAGCCGCTTCGTGTGCGCGGCGAGCGGCGTCATTCTGATCGTGCTCGGCCTCGTGCCGAAGATGGCGCAGGTAGTCGCATCGATTCCGGCCTTCGTGCTGGGTGGCGCCGGCATCGTGATGTTCGGCATGGTCGCGGCCAACGGCATCAAGGTGCTGTCGAACGTCGACTTCGCGAAGCAGCAGCACAACCTGTTTATCGTCGCCGTCAGCATCGGGCTCGGGCTCGTGCCGGTGGTCGCGCCACAGTTCTTCGCGAAGCTGCCGCCTGCGCTGTCGCCGCTTCTGCATAGCGGGATCCTGCTGGCTGCCGTGTCTGCGGTGCTGCTGAACCTGCTGTTCAACGGGCTGCACGGCGAGAGCGCGGCGCTGGGCGACATCAAACGCGTGAGCCGGGATTTCGAATAGCTTGCCGCGGCACACTGCATTTGCATTGGTGCCGCGCGCCGGTTGAAATCGATGCACACGCATCGATTTCAACGTTCAACATGCAGCGCCGCGTTGCACGCGCCATGCGACCGATGCTTGCATGGCGCCTGCCTTGACCATTCGCAAGTATTTCCCTCTGATTTCGGTTGTAAGCAGTTGTCGCATTGACGTCGCAATGCGTCGATATCGTGCTATTAATAGCGTCCGGCGGGCCGGTTCTCGCGTTCGACGCGCGCTACCGGCTCAAGCTTCATTGCTGCTTTTGCACCGTCTTTGCCATGCTTTCGATACAACAGACATCAGGAGTCTCGATGAAAAAAATGCTCGTTTTGCTCGCTTCCGCAGTCTCGATCAGCAGCGCTTTTGCGCAAACGCCCGCACCCGCTTCCGGGCCCGCGATGGCGATGTCGGCATCCGGCGCCGCCGGCAAGATGCGCCATGAACAGCGCGTCGAAGATCGCATCTCGTACCTGCATTCGCAGCTGAAAATCACGTCGCAGCAGGAAACGCAATGGAACGCGTTTGCCGACGTGATGCGCAGCAACGGCGAAACGATGGGCAAGCTGTTCGAAGCGCGCCGCGAGAACAAGAACGTCTCCGCACTCGACGACATGAAGCAGTACGCGGACATCGCGCAAGCGCACGCGGACGGCACCAAGAAGCTGGTCGATGCGTTCCAGCCGCTGTATGACGGCATGTCGACGGAGCAGAAGAAGCTGGCGGATACGACCTTCCGCGAAGCGCCGCCACAGGGCGGTGCGCGTCATCGTCCGTCGCACGGCAAGAAGGCGGCGCCGGCTAACGATGCGGGTTGAAGCCCGGGTTCAGGTGCGGGTTGGCGTAATACAGTAGCCGCAACGCGACGCACACGAAATGCTGCACCGAACGCCTGCCCTCACCGGCAGGCGTTTTTCATTTTACAAAGCGCTTATCTGGCATCATGCGGGTCTCTTCGCCGCGCCGGCCTTGCCGTGGGCGCGATGCCAACCCGCCTCTGTGTCATTCATGCTCGAACTGAAAAACCTCGATCTGCGCAACGATCCGCGCGCGCAACGCGTCGTCAAGGACGAAACTGTCCATGTCGAATTCGCCGCCGGCAGCGGCGCCTTGATGAGCCTCGAAGGCCCGAACCGCTATCAGGCCGGCGATGCGCTGATCACCGGCGCGGGCGGCGAGCGTTGGGTCGTGTCGCGCGATCGCTTCGATGCGAAGTATCTGCCGGCCGATACCGCGCTCGCGCATGGCATGCCCGGCCCGTATCGCAACCGGCCGGCCGTCGTGCTCGCGCGGCAAATGGATGAAGCGTTCTCGCTCGCGCGCAGCGCCGCGGGTAGCGACGTGCTGCATGGCGCAGCCGGCGACTGGGTGATGCAATACGCGCCGGGCGACTACGGCGTCGTGCAGGCAGCGCGCTTCGCGAAGGTGTATCGCAGCGCGCGGTAGCAGCGCACGCGCGGTACTCCCGCGTCATTGCACGAACACGTCGTCGTGCAGGCAGGTCGTCGCACGACGAGCACACCATCGCGCTGCCATCGCACCGCGAACACACGACGTCGGGCACACCATCGCACCGCGAACACCCGACGTCGGGCACACCATCGCACCGCCAACACCCGACGTCGGGCACACGCCCTCATGCAAACTCGTCGCCGAACTCGAGCGTCACTTCACGCGGCACGGCTTCGCCATTTGCGTACTGCTCTTCGAGCGACCCGATGGTCGCCTCGACATAAGCGCGCAGCACCGCAAAACTGCGCGCCCGCTCGCGCACCGGCAACGCGCGATAGCGCGCGAGCGCCGCCGGCACAAAGCCGATCTCGAGCGTGATGCGCCGCGCGGCAGCGCCAAAGCGCATCGCCACCCACTGCACGACGAGGCTTGGCGTGCCGTCGGCACGCGGCCGCTCGACGAAGTGAGTCTGCTCGGGAAACAGATCGCTGATCACGCGCGCGAGCTCCTCGATGTCGGGGCTCGCACACTCGTACAGGTAGGCTTCCATGGCGGGCTCAAAAAAGTTGAAGGAAATGTCGTAGCGTGCTCAGGCCGGCTGCGACGCGCGCCGGAACAGTTTCACCAGCCCGATCGCAAGCGGCACCGCAAGCAGCACGTAGATCGTATCCGCCGCCCAAAGCGGCAGCGTATGCGTTTGCGTCAGCGCGGCCGGCACTTCGAGCAGCGCGTGCGCGACGATCGCGAGCGGCAACACCAGCCGCGAGCCGGCACGCACGCCGCGCCACACCAGCACCGACAGCCCGAGCTGAAACACCAGCGCCGCCGCGCGCTCGATGATGAACACGCCCGCCGCGGCCGGCGACAGGCTCACCACCAGCAGATGAATGCGCATCAGCGTATCGAGCGGCAAGCCCGACAGCGCGCTGCCCAGTTGCCCGCGATCCTCGAGATACGCGAAGCCGATCCACTGCAGTTGCACCAGCACGCCGGCGAACCACACTTCCGCGCCGCCATGCCCGAGGCCATACGCGAGCGCCACCGACTCGCGTTGCCGCGCGGCCGGCAGGTCCGGGTGCCGGGTCAGCGCGCGCTTGAGCAGCAGCCGCAGCGCGCCGTACCGCCCGATTTCCTGGCAAATGCCGATCAGCAGCGCGCCGGCGATCACGAACACTACCGGGTTCTGGAGCCACGCGGCGGTGGTCGGATTCATCCGCAGCAGATAATCGTTCATGCCGCGCTCGATCAGCATCGAGAACAGCGCGAACACGGCGATACCGGCGATCGCATCGCGCCGGTCGAGCGCCAGCGGGCGGCGCAACTTGAGGTACAGCACGATCGGCAACGCGGCCATGAACAGCGTCGCGGCGACAAGGCACGCCAGCGTGAGCGGTGAAACGGGCATGAGGCTCCTTACGGGATTCGGGTCGACAAAAGGTCGGCCGGCAGCGCGCGGCAGACCGTGCGGCGCGCAAGCTATCGCGCGCCGCAGCCCGAATCATCGCAGATCAGCGCGAAGTCGACGCGCGCTCGATCAATTCCCCCTGCAGCAGACAGTCGCGCGCCGCGGTCGCGCCGCCTGCGATCCGCTCGTGCAGGAACTCGACTGCCCGGTAGCCGATTTCGTAGGTCGGCTGGCGCACCGCGGTAATGCCGGTCAGTTCGGCCCAATCCGGGTCGTCGATCGACAGCAGCGCGATGCGCGTCTGCCACGACGGGCCGTAGTGCTGTTTCAGATGGCGCGCGAGACAGAGCGCGACCGGGCCGTTGGCGGCGAACAGCGCGAGGCGGCGCGGGGAGGCGTTGGCGTTGGCGTTGGCGTTGGCGTTGGCGTTGGCGTTGGCGTTGGCGTTGGCGTCGAAGCCTTCGCCAGCATTCGCATCAACGCCAACTCCACCACCTGCACCGCCACCCAATCCCGCCCCCAGCCACGCATCCAGCGCCGCCAGCGTGCGTTCGACCGCGCACCGGTCCGTCAGATCGAGCACGACGGTCTCGCCACGCACCTGCGGATGCGCGCGCAACGCGTCGCGAAACGCCGCCTCGCGCGCGCGCCGCGAGCTCACCTCATTGAACGGCTGCACGACAAAGCAGATCTCGCCGAACCCGCGCTCGACCAGATGCTGCACGCCGAGCGCCGCGGCCGCCGCGTTATCCAGGCCGACCATATCGGCCGTCACGCCGTCGATGGTGCGGTCCACCAGCACGGCCGGCACGCCGCCGTCGCCGACCGGCCGCAGCGTCTCCTCGCGCACGCCAAGCGCATTGACGATCACGCCTTCGACGCGATACGTGGTCAACAGCTGCAGATAGCGCCGCTCCATCTCCACTTCATTGGCCGCATGGCAGACGAGCGGCATGTAGCCGAGCGCCTGGCACGCCGCCTCGACGCCTTGGAGCACCTCGATCGAATACGGGTTGGTCAGATCCGCGACCAGCATGCCGATCAGCCGGTTGCGGCCGCGTTTCAGACCACGCGCCATCTGGTTCGGCTGATAGTCGAGCCGCTCGATCGCGAGCCTGATGCGTTCGCGCAGGTCCGGCGACAGCACGTTCATCTCGCCGTTCAGATAGCGCGAAATACTGGTTTTGCCGGTGGCCGCTTCGCGCGCGACATCGCTGATCGTCGCGCGGCGCGGAGGTACCCCAGCGGCCGGGTTGACCGGCGGCCTGAACAGGGTCGTCATGCTCATCGCGCGAGCCCCTCGCGGTGTGCGACGTTGCGCGCCAGCGCGGCATCGGCGGCGACCCGCGCGTCGTGTGGTGCGGCATTCACTTTTACGACCTGCGCACGCTCGCGCAACCAGGCGAGTACGTCCGCAGGCAGCGGTTGGTACGCGACAATGCTGCTTTTCATCGAATCGATTTCCTTGTAGAGACGCGGCCAGCATGCATGAATGCGTGCAATCAGCGCAGCGTTCATGAGCACGTAGGATGCCGCAGACGAGCCGATCGAATCATTAAGATAGCGGAGCGCCTGTAAGCCGACTGTCGCCCCGGCGGCGACATGCCGGGCGATGAGCCATTGTTGAGAATCGACGGCACAGCCCGACACGAAACCGTATGCACCGACGGTCCCGCAAAAATACTGCGTGGGCAGCGGCACAAGCATCAGCGACCGGAAGGTTTCGCTACAATTCCGTACCGTTTCGGGCGTCGGGAATGCCTGTTCGGCGCGCACGGCGCGCCTTACGCTGCGACTTGCCCGCAGGTCTCGCAAAAGTGATCTGCAACTCGCGTCGCTACACGCCCGCTGCGTCGCCGTCAGTCAGGCACAGCGCCAGAAACTGCCCGACCAGCCGCGACGGCGCACTGGCATGCGGCACCAGAATCGAAAAGCGCCGCGTCAGCGCCTGCGGGCCGAGCGAGCCGCGGCACAGTGCATCGCCCTCATGGCGCATCGACATCGCCGAGACAAAGCCGATACCCATGCCGGCGCGCACCGCCTCCTTGACGCCCTCGACACCGGCGATTTCGAGCCCCACCCGCATCGGCACGCCGGCCGCCGCAAACGCTCGTTCGACCAGTTGCCGCACGCCCGAGCCCTCCTCGCGCAGCACCAGCGGTTCGGCGCCCAGTTGCGCGAGACAGATGCCGCCCGCCGCAGCCGCCGCGAGCGGATGGGTGCGCGGCATGATTGCGACGATCTCGTCCTCGCGCCACGCATGCACGGCGGTATCCGGCGGCAGATCGGCGCCGACCACGCCTTCGATCAGCGCGACGTCGAGCGCCGCGAGCGCGCTGACGATCTCGGTGGTATTGCCGCCCGCGGTGTGCAACGTCACGTCCGGATAACGCCGCTGAAAGCGCGCAACCAGATACGGCAGCAGATAGCTGGCCGGCGTGGTGCTGGCGCCGACGCGCAGCGTGCCGCGCTCCATGCCGCGCAGCGCGTCGCGATACGCATGCGCCTGGCGCCACGTGTCGCGCAGCCGCGCCGCATAGCTCGCCAGTTGCTCGCCGGCCGGCGTCAGCCGCACGCCGCGGCCGTCGCGCTGATAGAGCGGCTCACCGAACTCGTCCTGCAGTTGCCGCAGCTGGCCGGAAACGGCCGGCTGCGACAAATGCAACGCAACCGACGCGCGGCTGATGTTCCGGTGTTCGGCGACGGCCGCAAACGTTATAAGCTGATCGGGGGTCATGGCGCATGAAATATCGGATCAGCCTATATATTAAGTCACAAATGACGATTTATGATATCGATATATTCAAACTAGGATTAGGCATCCGTTGAGCAATGTCTCGACTCATCAACGCCAGAGCCTGATCACCATGTCTACCGTTCATTTTCAGACTGTTCCCGCCGCCGCGTCAGCCACCCGCGGCCAGTTAAACGGCATCCTGTTCGTCGCGCTGTTCGCCGGCGCGGTGACCAGTATCGCGTCGCTGCCCGCCGTCGCGGGCCTCGGCTTGAGCCCGCTGATCGTCGGCATCGTCGCCGGCGCGATCTACGGCAATGCGCTGCGCGACGGTATGCCCGACAGCTGGGCAGCCGGGGTCAACTTCTCGGCGCGCAGGCTGCTGCGTATCGCGGTCGCGTTTTTCGGGCTGCGCGTGAGCCTGCAGGAAATCGCCCAGGTTGGCCTGCCGGGGCTCGCCGAATCGCTGCTGATCGTGCTCAGCACACTGGCGATCGGCACGTGGGCCGGCATCAAGCTGATGAAACTCGATCGCGACACCGCGCTGCTGACGGCAGCCGGCAGCGCGATCTGCGGCGCCGCCGCGGTGCTCGCGTTCGAATCCACACTGCAATCGAAGCCGCACAAGAGTGCGATGGCGGTCGGCAGCGTCGTGCTGTTCGGCACCTTGTCGATGTTCCTGTACCCCGCGCTGATGCGGGCCGGCTGGCTGCATCTCGATACCGTCGGGGCGGGCCTGTTCTTCGGCGGCACGATTCACGAAGTGGCGCAGGTGGTCGGCGCGGCCAGCAACGTGAGCCCGGAGGCAACCCATATTGCGACGATCGTCAAGATGACGCGGGTGATGCTGCTGGTGCCGGTGCTGCTCGCGGTGGGCATGTGGGTGAACCGCGCGCCGCGTGGCGCCGCCGCACCGGGCACGACTGGCGCGGCGCAGCCCGGCAAGCCGCGCAAACTCGCGGTGCCGTGGTTCGCGCTCGGTTTTCTTGCGTGCGTCGGCGTGAACTCGGTGCACGTGTTGCCGCATGCCGCCACCCATACGCTGAACCTGCTCGACACCTTCGCGTTGACGATGGCCATGACCGCGCTCGGCATTGAAACCCGCATCGCGCAGATTCGCGAAGCCGGTCCGCGCGCGCTGACCACCGGTTTGATCCTGTACGTGTGGCTGTTCTTCGGCGGGCTGGGGATTACATGGGCAGTCCAGCGTCTGCTCGGTTGATGCGGCGTCGAGGTGCGCGCGCAGTGGATCGCGCGCCGCCTGCGAGCCGGTGTTGCACACGGTTTGATCGCCCTGCCATGCGCGGGGCGTTCGGCGTTTATGGCGGTGGTGAGATCTGCAATTTTTGCGGTGTTTCGCGGTGCGCGCAGCAGGCCCGCAACGTGCACGCAGGTGCCCGGCAAACCGGGTATGCGCGCCCTGCATCCGCACCGCATCGCAGCCTGGAATACTCAACGAGGACCGATCGATGGCTTACGAACTTTACTACTGGGATGGCTTGCAGGGCCGCGGCGAATTCGTGCGGCTCGCGCTGGAGGAAGCCGGCGCCGCTTACGTCGAAGTGGCACGCGGCAGCGAACGCGACGGGCTCGGCAGCGGCGCGATGATGGCGCTGCTCGGCAGCAAGGAAGAGCCCTACCCGCCGTTCGCGCCACCGTTCCTGAAAGACGGCGACCTGCTGGTGGCGCAAACCGCGAACATCCTGTTCTATCTGGGCCCGCGGCTGGGTCTCGCGCCCAACGTCGAAAGCCTGCGTTACGTCGCCAACGGCCTGCAGCTGACGATCGCCGACATGGTCGCGGAAGCGCACGATACGCATCATCCGCTCGCTTCGAACCTGTACTACGAAGAGCAAAAAGATGCCGCGAAAGTACGCGCGAAAGACTTCATCGAGCATCGCATTCCGAAGTTCATGCGCTACTTCGAGCGTGTACTGAAGCAAAACCCCGCGGGCGATCAGTACATGGTCGGCGATGCGCTGAGCTACGTCGACCTGTCGATGTTCCAGCTGATCGACGCGCTGCATTACGCGTTTCCACGCGCGATGAAGACCTTCGGCAAGCACTACCCGCTGCTCGCGGCACTCCACGACCGGGTGCTCGCGCGCCCCAGGATCGCCGCCTACCTCGCGTCGCAGCGGCGCCTTCCCTACAACGAATCGTGCGTGTTCCGCCACTACCCGGAACTCGACCAGGACGCACGCTGAGCGCCACTGTACGGCGCGCTTCCCGACCACGCAGCCCCCACGCCCGCCCGAGCTCACGCCCGATGAACGACGGAACCACCCCGCACACCGACCCACGGCCCCACCCCGAAGCCGCCGCGCCCGAAGAGCGCGATGCTATCCTTGCGCGCGATGCCAACCAACCCACTGGGTACTCCGTGCTCTCGTTCCTGCTAAGGCTGCGCACTCGCGCGGCGCGCCTGTTCCGGCTGTCCGATGCGCATACGATGCTGGTCTGGTCGGTGATCGTCGGCGTCGCGGGCGCGTTCGCGACGATCGCGTTTCGCGAAGGCATCGCGCTGTTGCAGCGGCTGTTCACCGGCAGCGACGGCGGCCTCGTCGACATGGCGCGCGGGCTGTCGTGGCAGACCCGCATCCTGCTGCCAACCTTCGGCGGCCTCGCCGCCGGCTTCCTGCTGTTGATCGCACGGCGCGGCCAGGACAAGAAATCGAGCACCGACTACATGGAAGCCGTGGCCATCGGCGACGGCGTGGTGCCGGTGCATTTGAGCCTGTGGCGCTCGGTGTCGTCGCTGTTCACGATCGCGAGCGGCGGCTCGATCGGCCGCGAAGGCCCGATGGTGCAGCTCGCGGCGCTCGCCGCTTCGCTGATCGGCCGCGTCGTGCACTTCGACCCGCCGCGACTGCGTCTGCTGGTCGCGTGCGGCGCGGCCGCCGGTATCACGTCGGCATATAGCGCGCCGATTGCCGGCGCGTTCTTCGTCACCGAAATCGTGCTCGGCTCGATCGCGATGGAAAGCTTCGGTCCGGTGGTGGTCGCGTCGGTGGTCGCCAACATCACGATGCGCGAGTTCGCCGGCTACCGGCCGCCGTACGAGATGCCCGCGTTTCCGCCGATCGCCGGCATCGAGGTGCTGCCGTTCGTCGGGCTCGGCCTGTTGTGTGGCGCGCTGGCGCCGCAGTTCCTGCGCCTGATCGACGGCTCGAAGGCCGGCTTCAAACGGCTGCCGTTGCCGCTGCCGCTCAAGCTCGCGCTTGGCGGCCTCGCGGTCGGGATCCTGTCGGTCGGCTCGCCCGATGTGTGGGGCAACGGCTATAGCGTGGTCAACTCGGTGCTGCATTCGCCGTGGACCTGGAACGCGCTGGTGATGGTGCTGGTCTTCAAGGTGCTCGCCACTGCGGCCACGGTCGGCTCCGGCGCAGTGGGCGGCGTGTTCACGCCGACGCTCTTCATGGGCGGCGTGCTCGGCTCGCTGTTCGGCCTCGGCGTGCACGCACTGTTGCCGCTGCACACGTCGGCACCGTTCGCGTACGCGATGGTCGGCATGGGCGCGTTCCTCGCCGGCGCCACCCAGGCGCCGCTGATGGCGATCATGCTGATCTTCGAAATGACGTTGAGCTACCAGGTCGTGCTGCCGCTGATGCTGTCGTGCGTGGTCGCCTATTTCGTCGCGCGCGCGATCGGCAACCGCTCGATGTACGACATCACGCTGCATCGAAACCGCGAGGAGCAGGAACGCATGCGCCTGCGCTCGACGCAGATGCGCGAGCTGATCCGCCCACCGCAAACCGTCGTGCAGCCCAGCGCCACCGTGCAGGACATGACACGCGTGTTTCTCGAATATCCGGTCAAGTATCTGTACGTGACCGACGACACCGGCAGCTTCCTCGGCGTGGTCGCGCTGAAGGACATCACGTCGGACCTGCTCGCGAAACACGACACGTCGGCGCGCACCGCCGCCGACTACCTGCAGCCGCACTTCGACGTGCTGACACCCGACATGCCGCTCGGCGTCGCGCTGCAGCACTTCCTCGCGTTTCAGGGCGAGCGGCTGCCGGTGGTCGAGAGCGTCGCGCGGCCGAAGCTGGCCGGGGTGGTCTACAAGACCTCGCTGCTCGATGCGTACTTCCGGATGAACCCGCATCGCTGAGTTGCGCGGCGCACGCTCTGATACGAAACGTCACAACTGGCCGCGTGCAAAGCGCGGCAAAATCTCTAAAATAAATTCACCAGAAAGCGACCCGCCGGCTGCCTGCACAAGCCGCGCTGCCGAGCACGGTTAACCGCTTGACGTTAACCCGCATCGAAGCGCCGCGCTTCGTTCGCAGAGACACCGAGCGCTACGACCGGGAGCGAGAATGAGCGAACCTTCGATCGATGCAGTACGCCGCGACCACGCGGGCTGGATCTTTGTGCATATCGAAGGCGAACCGTACGATCGCGGCGAGCAGCACGGCCAGTTGCTGGCCAGCGAAATCCACAATGCAATCCGCACCGCCCGCTACCTCGCGAAGTGGGACACCGGCGAAGACTTCGACACCTTCGTCAACGCAGCGGTCGCGCAGTTCGCGCCGCGCCTCGACACCGAATTTGCCGACGAAATCCAGGGCATCGCCGATGGCGCGAAACTGCCGTTTGCCGAAGTGCTGGCGTGGAACGGCTACATGGACCTGCTGCAAAGCTGGTGGCCGACGCACGTCGCGGCCCAACATCCGCGCGGTGCGATCAAGCCGTGGCGCGGGCGGCGCGGCCACCACTGCAGCGCTTTCATTGCGACCGGCAATGCGACGCGCGACGGCCGCATCGTGATGGCGCATAACTCGTGGGACCGCTACGCGGCCGGCGACGCATTCAACGTGGTGTTCGACATCGTGCCGGACTCCGGCCACCGCATCCTGATGCAAGGTCTGCCCGGCTGCATTTCGAGCCTGACCGATTTCTGGGTCACGTCCGCGGGCCTGATGATCACCGAGACCACCATCTCGAACTTCACCGGCTATCACGCGGCGGGCGCGCCGGAGTTCTACCGCTCGCGGCGCGCGACGCAATATGCGAACACGATCCGCGAATGGTGCGACCTGTTCGCGGTCGCGAACAACGGCGGCTACGCGAACAGCTGGCTGCTCGGCGACACCCGCACCGGCGAGATCGCGCGCTACGAACTGGGGCTGCGCTCATCCGGTTTCGAGAGCACGAAGAACGGCTTTTACAGCGGCTACAACACCGCTACCGATCTGAAGATCCGCAACCAGGAATGCGCCGACGAGGAAGATTACTCGGACGTGCGCAGAAACGGTGCACGGCGGCTGCGCTTCATGCAACTCGAACAGGAGCATCAAGGCAAGATCGATCTCGAACTTGCGAAGCAGATGATTGCCGACCATCACGACGTCTACCTGAACCGCGGCGACCATCCGTGTTCGCGCACGATCTGCGGGCACCTCGAACTGGACGACGCGCGTCTGCCGGGCTCCGACCACGGCCCGTTCAATCCGTGGGGCGCCAACGACGGCAAGGTGATGGACAGCGAGATGGCGCGCGACATGTCGTTCTATGCGCGCTGGGGCCACCCGTGCGGGCGGCCGTTCGACGCGCAGGCGTTCATGCAGCGGCATCCGCAGTGGAACTGGCTGAACGGCTATATGCGCGACCGGCCGTCGTGGCCGTGGACGCGTTTCGGCGCGTTGCGCTAAGCGTGTATGGCGCGACGCAGCAGCGCTGCCTCGCGCGTCGCGTCGTGCGTCGCGACGCGCATGGCGCATGGCGTGGCGGCATAACCAGTCGCAGTATGGCTCCCACGCGTCGCGTGGCGCGGCCCGTCCGGTACGACCGTTCGCGACGCGTGGCGCGGTTTGCTGCGATGATCGGCTTGCAGCAACCTGTCGACGACGCCAGCGGCGCATTCAACGGTGTTCAACCTGTTCTTGTCTGAGCACTGAACTGGGCACTAAGCCGAGCACTGGACAGAGCGCCGAACCACGCGCCACTGCGGCCTTCGCCGCTTCTCAGTGCGCTTGAAAAATTTACTGTCTAAGATGGTAGCTCTGGCACGGCGCTCGCAATGCGCAGCCGTGCCCTGGCGAACGCCGCTCGTGCGATCACGTGCCGCTCGCCGATGGCATAGCGCTTGCGAGAGATCCTGCGCTGCATAGCAAAGGAGGTCGGGCGATGAAAACCTCGACGCTGTTGACCATGGTAACGTTGTCGGCCTCATGCTTTGCCACGCCGGTACACACCGCGCGCGACGGCATGACCGACGTCGTCGCAGAACGCATGAACGCCGCGCCGGTCGCACCGCCCGCGCCGGACATCGCGGCGCAGACCAACATCCGGCCCGATCGCTGGCAGCACATCACGCTGCCGAAGTCGCGGCATCCGGAGCGCGGTTACGCGTCGCACGCGGTAAAGCTGCAAACGTGACGGCGTGCGACGCGGTCGTGCCGGTTGCTCTGGCTGCGTTGGCTGCGTTGGGCTGCGAGCCTGGCCGTGTGTTCGCCAGCTTCATTGGCACGCGCCGACGTCCATCTGCGCCGCTCATCCGCGCAGTTGATTCCAGCAGCTCATTCCTGCAGTTAGTCTCACGCAGTTTGTCCCACGCATCCCACGCAGTGAGTCCCCTTCACCCGCGCACACGACAGCGAGGAGCGCACTCATGACCCAAGCGGACATCCCCCGCGAACCGATCGATCTGCAGATAGCCGATGTGCTGCGCGAAGCGGCCTATCCCGCCAACAAGGACGCACTGGTCGACACCGCGCGCGAAGCCGGTGCGAGCAACGAAGTGATTGCGATGCTCGATGGTTTGCCGGAGCAGGATTACGCGGATATCGAGGCGGTTGAAAAACTGCTCGGCAGCAATTTCGGGCCGGGGCTCAGCCTGTAGCGACGTAGCGATGTAGCCGTGTAGCCACGTAGCAATGCCCAGCGCGTCCGGCTCGCGCCGTCACCCGCTGTCACGCAATCGCCGTCAGTCCGGATCGCGCAACCGTCACCCGCCTTCCCGGCCGAACACGACCCGCGCGAAAAATCCCGCCAGCACCGTCTCGGCCACATTGCCGGTCACATTTTGCGGATCGACCGTGTGCAGAAACTGCACGCCATCCACCAGCCCCATCAGCCCCATCGCGAGTGTCGTCGCAGGAAGAGGTAAAGGCGTGCCGACACGCCGCGAGAATTCGCTGATGTATTCGGCCAGCTCTTCGCGCTTCTCGTTCAGGAACGCATTGAAGCGGACCCGGAAGCGCGCGTCGCGCACCGCCAGCAGCTTCGCCTCGACCCATAGCAGGAAGCACTGGTTGTTGAACGGAATGCGGCTGTAGTACAGCAGCACGCTCTGCTCCATTTCCTCGCGGCTCGCCCCTTCCTTGAAGATCTCCTGCAGGTCGGCCTGCATCGCTTCGTGATCGCGCCGCAGCAGTTCCAGAAATAGCTCCGGCTTGCTGCGAAAGTTCGAATAGAACGCACCGCGCGTGTAGCCGGCCGCTTCGGCGATGTCCTCGACGCTTGCGCCGACGAAGCCCTTCTTCATGAAGATGGTCAGCCCAGCATCCATCAGACGCTGGCGCGTCTGGTCTTTGCTCTGTTCTCGTGTCAGCCGTTGGCGTTTCATGGGCGGCAGTCTAGCACCGAATATTTCGATTCAGCTTTGCACTCGGATACAGGTGTGTATTAGAATCCAGCCCAACATGTCATGCAACCGCACAGCGTCAGGTGTTCGATCGGCGCCACACGGGTTGCTCCGCTCTCGGTTGCCTGGAGTCATCGTGATTCGTTCCGGTGCTTTTTCTGATCGCGGCGCGCCGTCGTCGCCGCGCTCGCCGTCGTCGCCCCCTTCGTTGGTCCCCGCGTCCCAGTCCGCCACACCAGACCGCTCGCCGCGCCTTTCGTGGTCTGAGCGGCTCGCTAATGCGCCACGTGATGCTTCGCTTCGCGCGCGACTAACGCGCCGTCTTGCGTGGGCCTGTGCGTTCGCCGGCCTGGTTGCGCTTACCGCATGTCAGAAGAAAGAAAGCACCGTGCAGACGCCACGGCCGGTCGTGGCGGTCGCCGTGCATGCGGACGGTCAGCCGCTTGCCGCGACGCTGCCCGGCGAAGTGCAGGCGCGCTATTCGACGCCGCTGTCGTTCCGCATCGCCGGCAAGCTGGTCGAGCGCCGCGTGCGGCTTGGCGACACCGTGCAAAAAGGTCAGATCGTCGCGCAGCTCGACCCCGCGGATGCGCAGAAGAATGCCGCCAGCGCGGCCGCGCAACTCGATGCGGCCCAGCATCGGCTGGTCTACGCAAAGCAGCAACTCGAACGCGACAGCGCCCAGGCGCACGAAAATCTGATCGCGCCTGCGCAGCTCGAACAGACCGAAGACGCTTATGCGTCCGCCGCGGCACAGCGCGAACAGGCCGCACAGCAGGCCGCGCTCGCGAAAGACCAGCTGCAGTACGCAACGCTTGCCGCCGACCACGCCGGCGTGATCACCGCCGAGCAAGCCGATACCGGGCAAAACGTGACGGCCGGCCAGGCGGTGTACAGCCTCGCGTGGAGCGGCGACATCGACGTCGTGTGCGACGTGCCCGAAAGCGCACTCGCTGCGTTGCGAGTCGGTCAAGGCGCGCGCATCACCCTTGCGGCGCTGCCCGGCCGCACGCTGAACGCAAGCCTGCGCGAGCTCTCGCCGGCAGCGGATCCGCAAAGCCGCACGTGGCGCGCCAAACTGACGCTCGCCACCGTCGATCAACCCAATCCCGACGTGCGCCTCGGCATGACCGCGAATGTCGCGTTCGATGCGGGCGGCGCGTTGCATGCGCTGTTCACGCTACCCGCCACCGCGCTATTTCACGACGGCACGCAGCCCGCGGTATGGGTCGTACGGCACGGCAGCGATGTGCTCGAACTGCGCCGCGTGCAACTCGCGCGCTACGACGAACGCACGATCTCGATCGCGCAAGGACTCAACGACGGCGAACGCGTCGTGCTGCAAGGCGTGCATACGGTGACGGCCGGAGAAAAGGTCCGCGCCATTGCGCCGCTGCATCCCGAGGATTTCGCGTCATGAGCCTGCAGCGAGATCAACACGAGCCGAACCCACGCAACGAACCACACGATCGTCACGACAGCGCATCGGAAGGCCGCTTCAATCTGTCCGCATGGGCTTTGCGCCATCAGGCGCTGGTGGTGTTCCTGATCGTGCTGGCCACCGCGTTCGGCATCCTCGCGTACACCCGGCTCGCGCAATCGGAAGATCCGCCGTTCACGTTCCGCGTGATGGTGATCCGCACCTTCTGGCCAGGCGCGACCGCGCGCCAGGTGCAAGAGGAAGTGACCGACCGGATCGGCCGCAAGCTGCAGGAAACCCCATCGATCGATTTTCTGCGCAGCTACTCGCGGCCCGGCGAATCGCTGATCTTCTTCAACATGAAAGACTCGGCCTCCGCGAAGACGGTGCCCGACACATGGTACCAGGTGCGCAAGAAAGTCGGCGACATCGCCGGTACCTTGCCGCGCGGTGTTCAAGGGCCGTACTTCAACGACGAGTTCGGCGACGTCTACACGAACATCTACACGCTCGAAGGCGACGGCTTTTCCGCCGCGCAGCTGCACGACTACGCCGACCAGTTGCGCACCGTGCTGCTGCGCGTGCCGGGTGTCGCGAAGATCGATTACTTCGGCGATCCAGACCAGCACGTGTACGTCGAAATCGCCAACACGCAGCTGACGCGCCTGAACATTTCGCCGCAGCAGATTGCGCAGGCGATCGATACGCAGAACAGCGTATCGTCGTCCGGCACGCTGACCACGTACGACGACCGCGTGTTCGTGCGTCCGGACGGCCAGTTCAACGACCTGAATGCGCTGGCCGACACGCTGATCCGCGTGAACAACCGCTCGTTCCGGCTCGGCGACATCGCGACGATCCGGCGCGGCTACGACGACCCGCCGGTCACGCAGATGCGCTATGGCGGCAAGCCGGTGCTCGGCATCGGCGTGACGATGGAACCGGACGGCGACGTGATCCGCCTCGGCAAGGCGCTCGACGTGCAGATCGCCGCACTGCGCGCGCAATTGCCGGCCGGCCTGAAACTGGCCGAGGTGTCGAGCACACCGCACGCGGTCGCACTATCGGTCGACGATTTCCTCGAGGCCGTCGCCGAAGCGGTAGCGATCGTGCTGGCCGTGAGCCTCGTGTCGCTAGGCCTGCGCACCGGCATGGTGGTGGTGATCTCGATCCCGGTGGTGCTCGCGGTCACTGCGCTGTGCATGTATCTGTTCGATATCGGCCTGCACAAGGTGTCGCTCGGTACGCTGGTGCTTGCGCTCGGCCTGCTGGTGGACGACGCGATCATCGCGGTCGAGATGATGGCGGTAAAGCTCGAACAGGGCTGGAACCGCACGCGCGCCGCGGCCTACGCGTACACCAGCACCGCCTTTCCAATGCTGACCGGCACCCTCGTTACGGTCGCCGGCTTCCTGCCGATCGCGCTCGCGAAATCGAGCACCGGCGAATACACACGCTCGATTTTCGAGGTGTCGGCGATCGCGCTGATCGCGTCGTGGTTCGCCGCGGTGGTGCTGATTCCGTTGCTCGGCTATCACCTGCTGCCCGAGCGCAAGCGCGCCGCGCACGAGGCCAACCAGGCACACGACGGCGAGCATCAGATCTACGACACGCGTTTCTACCGGCGTCTGCGCGGCTGGGTCAGCTGGTGCATCGAGCGGCGTTTCGTCGTGCTCGGGCTGACCGTCGTGCTGTTCGTCATCGCGATGGCGGGCTTTACGCAATTGCCGCAGCAATTCTTCCCCAGTTCGGATCGGCCCGAGTTGCTGGTCGACGTGCGGCTGCCGGAGGGCGCGTCGTTCGACGCGACGCTGCGCCAGGCGCAACGGCTCGAAAAAGCGCTGGTGGGCAGGCCTGAAATCGACCACGTGGTCGATTTCATCGGCAGCGGCGCGCCGCGTTTCTATCTGCCGCTCGACCAGCAATTGCAGCAGCCGAACTTCGCGCAGTTCGTGATCACCGCAAAGAGCGTCAAGCAACGCGAGCAACTCGCGCAGTGGCTCGAACCGATGCTGCGCGAGCAGTTTCCGGCGATTCGCACGCGTCTGTCGCGGCTCGAGAACGGGCCGCCGGTCGGCTACCCGGTGCAGTTTCGCGTCAGCGGCGACGACATCGCCACGGTGCGTGCGATCGCCGACCGCGTAGCCGCGACGATGCGCGCCGACACGCGCACGTCGAATGTGCAGTTCGACTGGGACGAGCCTGCCGAACGCTCGGTACGCTTCGAACTCGATCAGAAGAAAGCCCGCGAACTGGGCGTGTCTTCCGCAGATGTATCGAGCTTTCTGGCGATGACGCTGTCCGGCTATACGGTCACGCAATACCGCGAACGCGACAAGCTGATCAGCGTCGATCTGCGCGCGCCGAAAAGCGAACGCGTCGACCCGGCCGCACTGCTCGCGCTCGCGATGCCGACACCGAACGGCCCGGTGCCGCTCGGCACGCTCGGCCATATGCGCAACACGCTCGAATACGGCGTGATCTGGGAACGCGACCGGCAGCCCACCATCACCGTGCAATCCGACGTGCGCGCCAACGCGCAAGGCATCGACGTCACGCATGCGCTCGACGAGGCGCTGCGCAACGTGCGCGCGTCGCTGCCGGTCGGCTACCGGATCGCGATCGGCGGCTCGGTGGAGGAAAGCGGCAAAGGCCAGAGCTCGATCAATGCGCAGATGCCGGTGCTGGTGATCGCCGTGTTCACGCTGCTGATGATCCAGCTGCAAAGCCTGTCGCGCGTGCTGCTGGTCGTGCTGACCGCGCCGCTCGGGTTGATCGGCGTAGTGATCACGTTGTGGCTGTTCGGCAAGCCGTTCGGCTTTGTCGCGATGCTCGGCGTGATCGCGATGTTCGGCATCATCATGCGCAACTCGGTGATCCTGGTGGATCAGATCGAGCAGGACATCGGCGCCGGCCACCAGCGCTTCGATGCGATCGTCGGCGCAACGGTGCGACGCTTCCGGCCGATCACGCTGACCGCGGCCGCCGCGGTGCTCGCTCTGATTCCGCTGCTGCGCTCGAATTTTTTCGGGCCGATGGCTACCGCGTTGATGGGTGGCATCACGAGCGCGACGGTGTTGACGCTGTTCTATGTGCCCGCGCTGTACGCAATCTGGTTCCGCGTGCGCGGCAACGAACGCGATCCGCTGCCGGATGCATCGGCTCACACGGGAAACTGATCATGTCCACTCGCTCGCTGATGCCGCGTATGCGCCTGCTGTGTGCCGCGGGCACCTTGCTGGGCGCGGCGGCATGCTCGTTCGGGCCCAGCGGCACGCCGCCCGCCATGCCCGCCCCCGCTCACTACGGCGCGCAGCCGCAGCCCGAGCAGACAGTCGCCGCACAAGGCATCGCGCAACGCTTCGTAGCCGGTGCGCAACCGGTACCGCAATGGTGGAAGCTATATCGATCCGATGCCCTCGACGCGCTGGTCGACGAAGGCCTGCGCAACAGCCCGACGCTCGCCGCCGCCGACAGGAATCTGGCCGCCGCGCACGAGCAGTTGCGCGCGCAGATCGGCAGTTCGCTGTGGCCGACCATCGATGCCGGCGCACAGGTATCGCGCCAGCGCGCGCTGGCGATTCCCGAGATCGGGCCCAATACCTTTCAGTACAACGTGTTCGTCGGCCAGTTGCAGGCCCAGTACACGTTCGATCTGTTCGGCGCGGTGCGCTATGCGAATGCGGCGCTCGCACAGCGCGTCGACTTGCAGGCGTATCAGTTCGACGCGGCACGGCGCGCGCTGGCAGCCAATATCGTATCGGCCGCGCTCAGCGCGGCTACCCTCGACGCGCAAGTCACGACGACCGGGCGGCTCGTCACGCTGGCCAACCAGCAGGCCGCCGATACGCAGCGCCGCTACGCACTCGGCGCGCTACCGCACAGCGATCTGTTGAGCGCGCAACAATCGGCGGCGTCGCTCGCCGCGGGTTTGCCGGCACTCCGGCAGCAGGCACTGACGACGCGCCACGCGCTCGCGGTGCTGCTCGGCCGCACACCGGACCAGGCACCGCCCGCACTCGAGCTCGCGCAATTGCATCTGCCGGACGAAGTGCCGGTAGTCGTGCCGTCCGAACTGCTGCAAGCGCGGCCCGATATCCAGGCAGCGGACGCGGCGCTGAAAGCCGCGGCCGCCGACGTCGGTGTCGCGACCGCCCAGCTGTTTCCGAGCATCACGTTGAATGCGTCGATGGGCCAGGGCGGCTTCAGCTGGCCGGCGGCGCTGTCCGGCGCGGGCGCGCTGTGGGGCATCGCCGGTTCGCTGTCGCAGCCGATCTTTCACGGCGGCGCGCTGCTCGCACAGCGGCGCGCGGCGCTCGCCACCTATGAGGCCAGCGCATCGCAATACAGGCAGACCGTGCTCAGCGCGTTTCAGAATGTTGCCGATACGCTCGCGGCGCTCGAGCACGACGCGCAGTCACTCGACGCGGCGAACGACGCAGCGCGCGCCGCGCAACGCAATTTCGACGAAGCCAGCGCACGGCAACGGCTCGGCGCGCTGCCGCCCACTGCCGTGCGTAGCAGCGAGCAGCAATGGCGCAACGCGCGGCTCGATGAAATCCGCTATACCGGCGCGCGGCTGGCCGATGCCGCTGCGCTGTTTCAGGCGATGGGCAATCCGCCTCCCGACCAGACGCACCTGCGTGCCGCGCAGTGAGCGGATGCCGCACGTATCGAGCCGTGCGCGGCACTTCGTCGTGCGCCGCAGCGCGCGCCTCCCGGCGTTGCGCAGTCACGCGCTCTCGCGACTTTCTCACGTGCGCCGTAACAGCGCGAGCTCCTGCTTGATACGGAAGTATTTTCGACCGGCGGCCATGACCGCTGTCTGATGCGTCAATAACACCTCTAACTGCCTGTCGTACGAGCTATTCATGTTCCGCAACTGCGCATCGATCTGCGCTACGCGCGGAGAATTCGGTGAAGCCTGCCCCTTTTCATGTTCGAGCCGCTCGATGTCGGCTTTGAGCCGGCCCCTTTGCTCGGTCGCCAGCCTGTGTCTATGCGTAGCTTCGTTCATCTCGCTGTCGGCCTTGTCGAGCCGCCACTGCAGATCGCTGCGCCGCGCGGCAAACTGCGCTTCGTTCATCTCGCGAGCATTGAGCTCGGCTCGACCGGCGACGTCGTAAGTGCCGCTGTTCCCCCCGGTGCGCAACAGGTGCCGGTTATCGTCGTCCATGCCGCCGCCCTTGCCGAGCGCGCCCCCGCCACCGCGTAGCCGCAGCACCGAATGACCGCTTGCCGCCGCGCTCTGCTCGCGGCCCCCAAACGACAGCGCGTGCGGCTGCACGAGCGGCCCGGTGCGCGCACCGCCTGTGTTTTGCGCAACCGCACGGTCACGCATTGCCGCATCGATCTGCGCATCGTGCGCAGCGGTATGGATCAATTCGCCGACGTGAAAGCTTGGCATAGGGCACCCTCCAGGTAATCGCGGTTGAACCGCCCAGCGTCGCCGGGCGATCCGTGCGCGCCAGCGCACTGCAGGTCATTAGACCAGCCGGCCTGCAAGCAGTGTGATGCCGGGCCATGCAATTGCAATTTATTCTATTTTCATGTCATTTATTTGCCCGACGGTTTTTCGTATCGACAGTCCTCGTATACCGGGATCTTTTCATTTTCGTGAAATACGGATTATGCCTTTTCATAGATTTCATTCTTTATCCTGCAGAAAATTCTGATCATCTTTTTCGCATAACATGTTCAATGAATAAAGCACTGACAACTTTTTGCAGTACCGTTTAAGTTCGTATATATTGCGTTCCACAGCGGCAGCCGATAGCCGCAGGCGACAACTACAACGTGCCCCGGAACCACGAGGCTTCGATAACCATTCAGAGCGAGACCGTAGCGCCGCAGCGCACCCGCATCCGCCTAAGCTTTTCAGGGGCGCAGCACCCGACAGGTGCTGCGTGGATCAACACGCCGTGATGAATCGACCGAATGCCGGAACAGCCCACGGCGATTCGCGTTCATTGCCGTCACTTGAAAATAAAACGTATCGCGCATGGAAAGTCGCCCACACAATGCCGCTGCGGATTTTATCGAACCCCTTGCCAGGCGTTTAACGCCCGGCGCCTATGCTTTCCTGATATCCGCACTCAATGAAATACGCACTGGCGCGTCGAAAGAGCGGCGTGCGCAATTGCTTTCGCTAGCGAGCCGCCATGTCAGGCCCGGCCCGCTGCTCGCGCTGGATGCAGACGAACGGCAGGCGATCAGAGGCGCCGCCGGCGACCCCGCAAACGAAGCCGCGAACAAACCCGTGCGCTGCGATCCCGAGCGCTGGAGCGTGCTGGAAACCTTGCGCATCGTGTTGCTGCTCGCATCCGCCGACCTCGAAAGCGAGGGCTTCCCCGGCGTGTTCGAACATCTGTTCCGCTTCGCCGACCACGGCGAATGCTGCGCGCTGTATCGCGCGCTGCCGCTGCTGCCGCGCGGCGAGCGCTTTGTCTGGCGCGCCGGCGAAGGCTGCCGCAGCAATATGCGCACGGTGTTCGAAGCCGCCGCGTGCGATTCCCCCTACCCGGCCGCTCACTTCGACGATGCGTCGTGGCGCCAGCTCGTGATCAAGGCGCTGTTTATCGACGTGCCGCTGTCGCGCATCCACGGCCTCGACCAGCGACTCTCGCCGGAACTCGCGCGGATGGCGCTCGATCTGGCCGACGAACGGCGCAGCGCGAGCCGCAGCATCGCGCCGCAACTGTGGCTGTGTCTCGGCCCGCACGCGGGCGAACGCGGGCTGCAGGCGCTGCGGCATGAACTGGCCACCGGCGACGACGCGGCCCAGCGCGGCGCGCTGCTCGGCCTCGCGCGAGCCGGCGCGCTGGCGTACGACAACCGCAGCAACGGCAGCCACGACAGCAGCGCTAACAACAGCAACGCCGCCGACAACCACACCACCTGGCAGCGCAGCGCCTGCGAACGCCACGCGCAGTTTATCGAGCGCGCCCGCGCCGGCCATTTCACGCAACACGTACTGCAGTTCGTCTAACCCTCGTCAGGAGCCGCCGTGAGATTTTTCGACCCGCATATCCATATGACGTCGCGCACCACCGACGACATCGAGGCCATGGCCGCCGCCGGCATCCGTGCGGTGATCGAGCCGGCGTTCTGGCTCGGCCAGCCGCGCACGAATGCGGGCAGCTTCATCGACTACTTTTCCAGCCTGATCGGCTGGGAACGGTTTCGCTGCGCGCAGTTCGGCATTGCGCACTACTGCGCGATCGGCCTGAACTCGAAGGAAGCGAACAACGAAGCCCTTGCGCGCGAAGTACTCGAGCTGATTCCGCATTTCGCGCTGAAGGAAGGCGTGGTCGCGATCGGCGAGATCGGCTACGACGAGATCACGCCGGCCGAAGATTTCGCGTTTCAGGCGCAGCTCGATTTCGCACGTCAGCACGACATGATGGTGATGGTGCATACGCCGCATCGCGACAAGAAGAACGGCACGAAGCGCTCGGTCGACGTCGCGCGCGAACACGGCATCGCGATGCACAAGCTGGTGATCGATCACAACAACGAGGAAACCGTACGCGACGTGCTCGACGCCGGCGCGTGGGCCGCCTTCACGATCTATCCGAACACCAAGATGGGCTCCGAACGGATGGTCGAAGTGGTCCGCCAGTACGGGCCCGAGCGAATCATCGTCGACAGTTCGGCAGACTGGGGCGTGAGCGACCCGCTGTCGGTGCCGAAGACCGCGCGGCTGATGCTCGAACGCGGCATTGCCCGCGCCGACGTCGAAGCGGTGTGCTGGGGCAATGCGCTTGATGCGTACGCGCAATCGCAGCAGATCGACGTTGCCGCTCTCGACGAGGCGCCGCGTCTGGACCAGCGTGCGCTGTTCGCCGACAACTCGGTGCTGCGCGGCCAGGCGCCGCGCATCGACGAACCGGTACCGAACTAGCGTACGGGCGGCCGGCTGCAACTCGCCGCAACGGGCCGCACCTCGCTGCACCGCTTCCCTTTCCGCGCTTGGCCACACAGGAGCCCTTATGCTCGAACACCGCATCGACCAGACTTTCGAGGTCAGCTACAGCTACCCCGTGTGCTTCACGCGCCGCGCGCTCGAGCCGGCCAATCCCGTGCTCGCCGATCTGATCCGCCATACGACGGCACACGGCACGAGGGCGCGCGTGCTGTTCGCGGTCGATGCAGGCCTCGCCGACGCGCGCCCCGAACTGCCGCGCGCAATCGGGCGTTACGCGCAAGCCCACGGCGATGCACTCGAACTGGTGCGCCCCGCGTGGATCGTGCGCGGCGGCGAAGCCGCCAAACACGCATTGCAGGAGGTCGATGCGCTCTACGCGTTCGCACGCGATTTCGGCCTGTGCCGGCACAGCTACGTGATCGCGATCGGCGGCGGCGCAATGCTCGACGCAGTCGGCTTCGCGGCCGCCACGGTACACCGCGGCGTACGGCTGATCCGCCTGCCTTCCACCGTGCTCGGCCAGAACGATGCGGGCGTCGGCGTGAAGAACGCGGTCAACTGGCACGGCCGCAAGAACTTCGTCGGCACCTTCATGCCGCCGTTGGCGGTGGTCAACGATTTCGACCTGCTGACCAGCGTGCCCGCCGCCGACCAGCGCGCCGGCATCGCCGAAGCCGTGAAGGTCGCGCTGATTCGCGACCCGGTGTTTTTCACGCAGCTGCAGCAGCAGCGCTTCGAACTGGCCGCGCTCGCGCCGCATGCGATGGAGCCGATGATCGTGCGCTGCGCGCAACTGCATCTGACGCAGATCCGCCGCTCCGGCGACCCGTTCGAACGCGGCAGCGCGCGGCCGCTCGATTTCGGCCACTGGTCCGCGCACAAGCTCGAGGAAATCTCCGGCCACCGCCTGCGGCATGGCGAAGCGGTGGCGATCGGCATTGCGCTCGACGTGCTGTATTCGCGGCGCATCGGCATGCTCGACGACACCGCCGCGCAGCAGGTGCTGACCACGCTGCGCGACATCGGCTTCGTGCTCGACGATCCGGCGCTCGACCAGCTCGATGTCGAACGGGCGCTCAACGAGTTCCGCGAACACCTCGGCGGGCGGCTGTGCATCACGCTGCTCAAGCGCATCGGCGAAGGCATCGAAGTCGACCGCATCGACAGCGCCGCGATGAACGAATGCAAAGCCGAACTACGCGAACTGCGCACCGTCGCGTTGCAGGAGGACGCGGCGTGAAACGCAACTTCCCGCTGACCTACTGCACCAACATCTACCCCGGCGAAGCGTGGGCCGACGTACGGCGCAATCTGCAGGAGCACGCACTGCATGTGAAAGAAGCCTGCTCCGCCAGCCACACCTTTCCGCTCGGCTTGCGGCTTTCGGCGCAAGCCGCGTTCGAACTCGACGACGCCGAAATCCAGCGCTTTTCCGCATGGTGCGACGAGCACGATTGCTACGTGCTGACGCTAAACGGCTTTCCATACGGGTCATTTCACGGCACGGCCGTCAAGGCAAACGTTTATCTGCCCGACTGGCGCGACCTGCGCCGGGTCGTGTACACCAAACGGCTCGCCGACATCCTCGCGAAATGGACACCGCCGAGCCGCACCACGTCGATCTCGACGGTGCCGATCGCGTTTCGCGAAGGCTTCTCTTCGCAAGACTGGCCGGCCGTCAAAACCAACCTGTTCGAAGTGGCCGCGCATCTCGCGCGGATCCGCGAGCAAGGCGGCCCGCTGATCCGCCTCGCGCTCGAACCCGAACCGCACTGCGTGCTGGAGCGCACCCGCGAAGCGGTCGAACTGTTCGAGCGGATCGACTTTCCCGACTCGCTGGCGGCGCACGTCGGCGTCTGCTTCGACTGCTGCCATCAGGCGGTCGAGTTCGAAAGCGCAGCCGATTGTCTCGCGCAACTGGCCAGCGCGCGCATTCCGGTTGCCAAGGTGCAGGTGTCGTCGGCGTTGCGCGCACGCGGCCAGGCGGTTGCCGATCTGCTGCAATTCGATGAACCGACCTATCTGCATCAGGCCGTCGTACTAAGACGCAACGGCGAACTGCAACGCTTTGCCGACCTGCCCGATCTGGCCCGCTGGCTCGAACAGGGAGAAACGCCCGAAGAGTGCCGCGTGCATTTCCATGTGCCAGTTTTCCTCGGCGAACTTGGCGGCACCGGCGTCGGCACCACGCGTTTTTTCCTCGAAGACTGTCTGCCGCGGCTGCCCGAAGGCACGCCGCTCGAAGTCGAAACCTATAGCTTCGGCGTGCTGCCCGCGTCGTTGCGCCTCGCTTCACTCGGCGATTCGATTGCGCGCGAGCTGAACTGGGTCAGGGAGACCCTCGATGCAGCGCACCGCCGTCATTAACGTCGTCGGGCTGACGAAAAACCTGCTCGGCGAACACACGCCGCGGCTGCGCGCGTTCAGCGATGAAGTGGCGAGCATCGACGCGACGCTGCCCGCGCTCACCTGCTCGGCGCAGACCACTTACCTGACCGGCAAGCGGCCGGCCGAGCACGGCATCGTCGGCAACGGCTGGTACTTTCGCGAGCTCGACCAGGTGCTGCTGTGGCGGCAAAGCAATCGCCTCGTCGAAGCGCCGCGCATCTGGCATCTGGCACGCGAACGCGATCCGTCGTTCACCTGCGCGAACACGTTCTGGTGGTACGCGATGGCCACCGACGCCGACATCACGCTGACCCCGCGGCCACTCTATTGCGCGGACGGCCTGAAGCTTCCGGACTTCTATACGCAGCCCGCCGGACTGCGCGACACGCTGCGTGAGCAGCTCGGGCAATTTCCGCTGTACGACTTCTGGGGGCCGCGCACGACGATTCGTTCGAGCCGCTGGATCGCGCAGGCAGCGCTCGCGGTCGAACAGCAATTCGCACCGACGCTGAACCTGATCTATCTGCCGCATCTGGACTACTGCCTGCAGCGCACCGGCCCGCACGGCGACCTCGCCGCAGACCTGCGCGACATCGATACCGTGTGCGGCGAACTGATCGACGGCCTGCGGGCGCGCGGCGTCGAGATCGTGGTGCTGTCGGAATACGGCATCGTGCCGGTCGAACGGCCGGTGCATATCAATCGTGCGCTGCGCGACGCAGGCTTCGTCGCGATCAAACGCGACCTCGGCCGCGATTATCTCGACACCGGCGCATCGCGCGCGTTCGCGGTGGCCGATCACCAGATCGCGCACGTCTATGTGCGCGATCCGCGCGACCTCGAGGCGGTGCGCCGCGTCTGCGAAAAGCTGCCCGGCGTCGGCGAAGTACTCGACGAAACCGGCAAGCAGCACCACGGCGTCGCGCACGCACGCGCCGGCGAACTGCTGCTGCTGGCCGAACCCGACAGCTGGTTCACCTACTACTTCTGGCTCGACGACGCCGCCGCGCCCGACTACGCGCGCACCGTCGATATTCACAGCAAGCCGGGCTACGACCCGGTCGAACTGTTCGTCGATCCGCAGATCCGCTTTCCGGCGCTGAAGATCGGCACAAAGCTCGCGCGCAAGGCGCTCGGCCTACGCTACACGATGGACGTGATTCCGCTCGATGCGACGCTGGTGCGTGGCTCGCACGGCATCCGCACCGCCAACGGGGACGCGCCGATCCTGATGAGCTCGCGCCGCGGCAAGGTCCGCGACAGCCAGCTCGCCGCGACCGACGTGTGTGCCAACCTGCTGCAGCATATTTTCGAACCATGAGCACGCTCGGGCTGAATCAGCGCTTCTACGCGATGCTGGCGCTGTGCCGCGTCAGCAACCTGCCGACCGTTTGGTCCAACGTGCTGACCGCCGCGGTGCTGTCCGACCTGCCGGGCAACACGCAGAACATCACCGGCGCGCTGTTGCTGTGCTTCGCGCTGTCCTGCTTCTATTGCGGCGGGATGGGGCTAAACGATCTGTGCGATCTCGAACACGACCGCGTGCACCAGCGCTACCGGCCGATTCCGGCTGGCCGCATCACGCTCGCGCACGCGCGGGTGGTCACCTTCGCGCTGTTTGGGCTCGCGCTGTTTTCGTTGCTGGTCACGCCGCATCGTGCCGGGCTCGCAGCAGGGGTGGCACTGTTTGCGGTGATCTGGCTTTACGACCGCTTCCACAAGGCTCATCCGTCCACGGTGCTGGCGATGGCCAGCGCGCGGCTGCTGGTTTATGTGGTCACCGCGCTCGCGCTGTGCGGCGGCGTGCCGGCACAGGTGTGGCTGGCGGGAGCCGTGCAAGCGGGATACGTGCTGGTGCTGACTCTCGTGGCTCGCTATGAAGGCAAGACCGCGGCGCGACGATATGCATGGCCGGTGATTCCGTGGATGCTCGCCGCGATCGCGCTGCTCGATGGCGCCGTGCTGGCGGTGCTCGTGAACCCGGTATGGCTGTTGGCGGGCGTCGCGGGAACCGCGCTGACGCGGGCTGCGCAGCGTTATGTGCGCGGCGACTGACACACCTGAACCTGCCCTCCAACTGCAACGCACCGACGCAAGGAGCACCATGAGCCACTCTTTCGATCAACGCCCCGTCACGCTGACGTCGCGCTGGTTCATCCGGCCCGGCCGCGAAGCGGCGGCCGATGCAGCACTACGCGAACTCGCGCGCGACGTCGAGCGCGACGAACCCGATACGCTGACCTACCTCGTGCATCGTCCGCGGCGCAGCGATGCGACGCTGCAATCGCTGCCGCCGTCGGATCCGCTCGCAGTACTGTTCTTCGAGACCTATCGCGATACCGCGGCGTTTGTGCGTCACGTGAATGGCCCGTTGTTTACCACGTTCGTCAAACGTCACGGCGAACTGTTTACCGCATCGGACAGCAAACCCGGCAGCGCACCGTTCATGCTCGTCGAATTCCTCGAAACACATGCAGGCTTCGTGCGCAGCGCTCAAACCACGGCTACCGTGGCGGCCAGCGCGCCGGCATCGAACCCCGCCAATCGCCACCCGGGCGTCATGTTCGAGATCATCGCGCGCGATCAGGCGACGCTAAAGACCTTCTACAACGACGTATTCGGCTGGAACTACGAAACCGGCACGGGAGGCTTTGCCTACATTCCGTTTCCGGCGCGCGTCACACCGCTGCTCGGCGGGATCGGTCAGACCGAGCCGAACACGCCCGGCTACGAGCCCGGCAAGAACTTCTATCTGCGCGTCGACGATCTCGACGCGGCGATCCGCCGCGCGCTCGAGCATGGCGGCACGCGTTATGTCGACCCGGTCAGCGTCGACGGCTACACCTTCGCGATGGTGAAAGACCCCGAAGGCAACGCGATCGGCCTGATCAAACCGTTTGATGCGTCGCTTTGAAGCGTCACCCGACAACCCTTCCTGAATCCGCCTGCGGATGCAGCGCCACTGCGATGTACCGAGTTAGCGAAATTCCCTCAAGGAGACAAGATGAGCTACTTGCAATTTCCGAGGCTTGCGTTCACCGGCAAGTTTCAGGCTGACGTTTCGACCGTCAACAACGATCCCCGCCACTTCGATTCGAAAACCTTCGAGCCGGAGTTCCAGCAGTTCTCGACGAGCAGCGCCCTGAACGGCTGGTGGAACCCCACCGGCACCGCGATCCTGCGCTTTGACAGCTGCACCGTGAAGAGTCTGCGCGACCGCGCCGGCCGCCTGCTGACCGACCTGTCTGCCGACCCGCTGCTGGGCTGCAACGTGGGCAACTCGCTCGACCGGCCGTCCGGCAAGATGGTCGATCTCGATACCGACTGGCAGCTCGCGTCGAATATCTACGGGCTGTCGGTGTCGCTGGTCGGACGCGACGGCAAGCCGATCATGACGGCCCGCTACGAATCCAATCCGTTTCGCGACCTGTGGTTCGCACGCGCGTCCGGTGGCGGCGACATGGGCGCATCGGCGATGTTCCAGTCGATTCTGACCGACGTGATCTGGCATCGCGACGACCTGCACAGCCCGTTCCTCGACCAGCTGCGCGACGCGTCCGAACGCGACGCGCTATCGGTGCGGCTCACCACCTACGGCTACAAGCAAAAGGTCAAGAACGATGCCGGCGAACTGGTGCCGGATTTCGGCTATGGCACGCTGATCGGCAACATCGGGCCGGCCATCGCGAGCCAGCCGCGCTCGTTCATCCTCGGCCGCCGCTTTATGCCGACCACGCAAAACGCCGCCGGCGATATGGCAAGCACGACCGGCATCGGCTGCTTCTCGTCGTTTATCGACACTGCGACGAACACGCTGCAGGTCGACCTGAGCAATGCGTTGCCGATCAATGCAAAGAACCAGATCGCGCAAACCGGCGGCCTGCAGTTCGCGGTGCTGCGCGATGAGTCGATCACGCAGCAGACCGAGCTTGGCCAGCACGACTATGTCGTGCTTGGCAACGTCGACCAGTCGCAGGATCTGCAGATGATCGAAGGCGGCATTCAATCGTTGCCGCTGTCGAACGACATGCTGCTGGCGCTGCGCGGGAAACCGCTCGCGATCGTCCAGACGGTGGAAACCCCCACCGGCCCGGTGGTGCAGGTGAACGTGCGCGAAGCGCCGTACGGCCTCGAAGTGCGGCCGGAGACGTTCACGTTCAAGCTCGATCCGAACGACAGCCGCGCCAACCGCGCGGAAAGCGTGCTGTACGCGGCACAGTATGGCGAACCCTGCGTGAACCGCGCACTGAACTTCTGGATCGGCTCGCCCGCGCCGGACTTCAGCAACACGCCCGCCAGCCAGGCGCCGGGCGCAACGCCCAAAGCGCTGCTGCCGGTCAACAACATCCCTGGAGACGGGCTGCACATCACGCCCGCCGACGTGCGCACCGATGCACGCGGCCAGGTGCGCATCACGGTGGCGGGGCCGGAAACAATGGGCAATCCGCGCGGCTACATCGACGGCCAGCTGTACGTGGTGTCGTACAACTTCGCCGGCGACGATACCGCCATCCAGCAGCCGTTCGACAAGATCGCCGCGGTGGTCTACAGCACCTTTCCTGCGCAAGGACAAACGATCGACCTGAACCACCCGAGCTGGGAAGACGTACAGCCGATCCTGCAGCAGTACGCGAATCTGTACCCGGTGATGAGCAAGGGCCTGTTCGATTTTTCGAAGAAGGAAGTGGCCGATTCCGCCGCGTTCATCATGCACTTCGTGTTTGACAAACCTGTCGACGATCCGGACCAGATGCCGGTGACGCGCGACCTGTCTTCGACGAAGCGCCGCATGTTGATCAACTACTTCAACAATGTGATGCAGCAATCCGGCAAGACGCTCGACCGCCAGAAGCTGTTCGGCCAGCGCTGCCCGATCCGCTCGCTCGCTGGCAACCGCGAAGACGCGCCCGTGACGGACCTCGCGCTCTCCAAGCTCGGCAAGCGCTAAAACCGGCCACCCCACATTGCATACATAGAACAGGACAACATCATCATGTTGAAGATTCGCAAAGAGATCATCAGCAGGTTGCAGGCGACCAGCAATATCACGGATGTTCAGGAACTGCTGGCGGGTGCCGTGTCGCTCGAATACTCGACGATTCCACCGTATCTGACCGCGCTGTTCTCGATCAAGGATGGCAACCAGCAGGCGCGTGCGCTGGTGCATTCGATCGTGGTCGAAGAGATGCTGCATATGACGCTGGCCGCCAACACGCTGATTGCGATCGGCGGCAAGCCGCGCATTCTCGAAGATGCGTTGAAGCTGTATTATCCGGGCCCGCTGCCGATGTGCGTCGACGAAGGCCTGACGGTCACGCTGGCTTCGTTGACCAAACAACAGGTAGGCGAAGTGTTCATGGGAATCGAACGCCCGGACACCACCGCAATCCTGCCCGGCGAGATGGCCTTGCGCGCCGAAGCGGCGCAGACCAGCTATGCGTCGATCGGGGTGTTCTATCAGGCGATTCTGAAGAAGCTCGGCGAGCTGGTCGCACAAGGCCAACACATCTTCCGTGAACCTCGTCTCGAACAGCAGATCGATATCAGCAAGTGGTTCCCGCCTGAGATCAAGTCGTTTCCTGACGGCAAGGTGCACTCGATGGAATCGGCCACTGCGGCGCTCAACACGATCATCTGGCAAGGCGAAGGCGTGCAGATTCGCGACGACCGGATCGACCCGTTCGAAGGGCACGACGGCAACTATGCGCACTATTTCAAGTTCGGCGAGATCTTCTACGGGCATCGGCTGGTGCCCAACCGGGATGCACCGTCCGGATGGTCGTACACCGGGGATGCGGTGCCGCTCGACGAGAGCAACATCATCAACCTGAAGCGCAATGCGGCGCTGTCCGATTACCCGCGGGGCAGCGGCGCGCAGATCGCCGGCAAGCAGTTTTATGAGGCCTATCACAGCTTGCTGGTGGCGCTGGATCAAACCTTCAACGGGCACCCCGAGCGTTTGAACGCGGCGCTTGGCATCATGTTCGAGCTGAAGCTGGTGGCGCAACAGGTGATGCAGTTCCGTCTCGAAGATCAACCGGTGCCGTTGTACGCGGCACCGCCGTTCATGCGCACGCACGAACCCCGGTAATTCGCCGCAAGCGGTTCACCGCCCCTGTATGCAAAAGGGGCGGTGAACCCGCCCATGCCCGCTTATCGCGCGGCCAGTTCATCGAGAACGAAGTCGACAAACGCCCGCACCCGCACCGACAGATGCCGGTTGCGCGGATAGAGTACTGAGAACGGCCGTGAACGCCCATTGGCGCTCTGCAGGATCTCGACCAGTTCGCCGCGCGCAACCGCTTCCTGCGCGATGAACTGATAAATCTGAAATATCCCCGCGCCGGCACGGGCAAGGTTCACGCAACCCAGCACGTCGCCATGCACGCGATAGCGGCTCTCGAATTCGAAACTCAGGTCGCCGCCATCGGCATCGCGCAACCGCCACGGAACGGGGCGCCCATTGCTTGGCAAAACAAACTGGATGCAGTCGTGCTGCGCCAGATCGGCAACGCTGGCCGGCGTGCCGCGACGCGCAAGATAGGCCGGCGCGGCATAGAGCCCAAGCCGCACATTCTCCAGCGGCCGCGCGACCAGTTGCGAGTCGGGCGGATCGCCCCGCCGGATCGCCAGATCGAAACCATCGTTGACGAAATCGATGTTGCGATTGGAGATGTCCAGCTCCACCTCCACCGTCGGAAAGGCCTCGCAGAAGCGGGCCACCAGCGGCACCAGCCGGAAGTGGCCATAGGTCGTCGGTGCGCTGATCCGCAATACGCCCCTCGGCTCGAGCTGTTTGCCGGTGATGGCCCGTTCGGCGCCGGCAATCTGTTCGATCGCCTGCCGGCATTCCGCGTGGTAAAGCGTGCCCTCCGCGGTCAGGCTGATGCGTCGCGTGGTGCGCGTGAACAGGCGCACGCCGAGCCGCTCTTCAAGCCGCCCAATCGAACGGCTGACCGCACCCGGCGTAATGCTCAATGCCTGAGCCGCCGCGACGAAGCTGCCCAGCTCCGCGGTCTTGCAGAACAATTCAATGCTGCCTAGCTGGATCGGCTCGAAGGTTCGCGTCATTCGCTACGCCATGTAACTTGTGAAGTGGTCTCGGGTTGGTTTATCGCCACCGCTCGACGCAATAGAGTTCTATCAGCGGTGCCGCCTGTCTGCGACCCACCGCCGCCGCGGAAAACCGTTCACCACCCTGCTGACGCTTAAAGAACTCACCATGTCGATATTTTCCTCAAAGCCTGTGCGCCCTCATCACGCCATCGAGGCGAACACTCCCTCCACCGAACCGCTGCGCACGCGCAGATCGTGGCAGTCGCGTGTGCTACGCCCGATCAGCGCGTTGTGTGCCATAGGCTTGGTCGCGGCCGCAACGCTGGCGCAGAATACCGCAACGGCGCAGACGCCGTCGCAGGCCGGGCAACGCAAGGTGCTAGTGATCCTGTCGAGCGCGCATCAACTCGATCTGCGCGACGGCAAGGAATACAACACCGGCTACTATCTCGACGAGCTGGCCGTTCCGCTGCAGAAGCTGATCGCAGCGGGCTACACGCCGGTATTTGCGAACCCGCAAGGCGATGCCGCTTCGTTCGATCCGGTGTCGAACGACAAGATGTTCTTCGGCGGCAGCGAGACCGCGCGAGCCCAGGCAGAACAGTTCGTGCGCAGCCTGCCCGGCGTCCAGCATCCGCAGACCTTGACGCAGATCGCCGCACAGGGCACGAGCGGCTACGTCGGCATTTTCATTCCGGGCGGCCATGCGCCGATGCAGGATCTGTCGCATGACAAGACGCTTGGCAAGATCCTATTGAGCTTCCACGACACGGGCCGGCCGACCGGGATTATCTGTCATGGTCCGACTGCGCTGCTTTCCACGCTGCACGATCCGGAAGCGTTCCGCAACGCGATGGTGGCCGGCGACTTCATGAAGGCGGGCCAGCTCGCCAGCGGCTGGCCGTACGCCGGCTATCGCCTGACCGTGTTTTCGACCGGCGAGGAACATGCGATCGAAGGCAAGGGCCAGCAACTCGGCGGCGACGTGAAGTTCTACGCGGCCGATGCGCTTTCATTGGCGGGTGCTCACGTCGATCGGATCGGCATGTGGCAGCCGAACGTGATCGAAGATCGTGAGCTGGTGAGCGGCGAGCAGCCGTTTTCGTCCGATGCGTTTGGCGATGCGTTCGTCGCCAAGCTGAAGCAGAAGACGTAAGCGCGGGTTGTGCTGTGGGCGCGCGTCGATCGGCTTACCAGCGGATCAGCGCTGCGCCCCATGTGAATCCGGAGCCCATGGCCGGCGTCAGCACCAGATCGTTTTCCTTGATGCGGCCGTCGGCCACCGCTTCGGCCAGCGCCAGCGGAATCGACGCCGCCGACGTGTTGCCGTGATGATCGACTGTCGATACCACTTTCTGCATCGGCAGATGCAGCTTTTCACCCACGGTCTGCACAATGCGCTGGTTGGCCTGGTGTGGCACGACCCAGTCGACGTCTTGTTGCGTGAAGCCATTCGCTGCAAGTGCTTCTTCTGACGCTGCAGCAAGATTGACCACCGCATGCAGAAACACTTCGCGTCCGGCGAGATGCATTTTGCCGGCCGTTTGCGTGGACGACGTGCCGCCGTCCGTATAGATCTTGTCCTGATGCCGGCCATCGGAATGAAGGTGGGTCGACAAGATGCCCTTGCGCGGCCCTTCCGTTTGCCGCTCGGCGCGCAACACTATCGCGCCCGCGCCATCGCCGAACAGCACGCAGCTATTGCGGTCGCTCCAGTCGATCACGCGCGACATCGTTTCCGCACCGATCACCACGGCGGTACGCGCCTGACCGAGCCGTATCATGTTGTCGGCGATCGCCAGCGCCACAACGAATCCCGAGCAGACCGCCTGCACGTCGAACGCCATGCCGCCATGCATGCCAAGCTCAGCCTGCACGCGCACGGCCGTTGCCGGCATCGTGCGATCCGGCGTGCACGTCGCCAGTACGATAATGTCGACGTCGGCACCCGACAGGCCGGCCTGTTTCAGTGCCGACGACGCTGCGCGAATCGCGAGGTCGGAGGTGTTCTCGCCCTCTGCGGCAATCCGCCGTTCCTTGATGCCGGTGCGTTGGGTAATCCACTCATCCGACGTGTCGACCATCTGGGCGAGTTCGTGGTTTGTCATCCGGCGCTCGGGCAGCGCCGATCCGCATCCGGCTACGCGCGCGCTCCAGCCAGTCGTTGCGTGAGAGTGGACTACGGCGTTCATTGACTGTGTTCCTGTGATGGACGTTCAAACGTCGCAGCGAGATGTTCGTTCGCTGCGACGCCTGCGAATCGACGAATAGCGGGCACGCGTTACCAGTTGCCGGCGCCGCCGGTTGCATCGTTCGACACCGCTGCGCCTTCCGACGCATTCGCCGCAGCCGGTTTGACGCGGGACACCAGATGCCCGGCGAGCGATGCGAAGGTCGGATAGTCGTACAACACCGTCTCGTCGATCTTGATGTTGAGCCGTTCTTCCAGGAAGAAGGCCAGTTCGACCGAGTGCATCGAATCGAATCCGGCTTCGGCAAAGGTCTGATCGAGATCGGACGGCACTTTCAGATTGTTGGCCTCGGTCCATTGCTGGATCCACGCGAGGATATTCTCCGCGCTGACGTTGACACCCTCTGCGGATGAAGTTTCCAGTTGGCTGCTCATGCGTCGACTCCAAAGAATGTGAGTGGGCGAGAAAAAACGGGGTGAACTACGCTTGCGTCACGCGAAGATCAGGATCCGCCGCGGCGGTTTCAGCGCCAAGGAAGTGTGAAAGCGCTTGTGCCGAGGGCTCGCGAACGATCGAGTTGTGATCGGCATCAAACATCTTCGCCGTGATCTCGCCGGTGGTCAGCGCGCGTAATCGGGCGACGAGCTGGTCGCGGGTGGTCGCGCTTTTTCCGCGCGTGGCCAGCGCGTAGAGCATCGGCGCGCGGACCTGCGGTTGCCGGTGCTGCGCGATCGCGACAGCGTTCGCCGCGTGCAGCCGCGACAGATGGGCAAACACCTGCGGCTGCGCACGACGGCGGGCAGCGGCCAGATAGAAATCGTCATCCAGCACCGCGTTAAAGCGGTCGTCCTTTAGCAACAGCTCAACTCGCTGTGCGTCGTGTTCGCAGCTGAAATCGCCGACGATATGCTGCAGCCGGGCGGCAAACTCGCCGTCAAATGGCGTGTCGACCACCAGCAACGGCGGCGCATCGCGACCCTCGGCTTCCCATTGCGCAGCGATTGCATGCGCAAGCAATCCACCGAACGACCAGCCGCCGAGCAGATCGGGCACCCGGCCGAGCGCGTCGACAATCGCGCAACGATACAGCGAGGCCATCTGCTGGATGGAGAGGTAGCGCACCTGCCGGTCCGGGTCCGAATAAGGATGGCGGATCGCAATGATGGTCGGGTCTCCCGGCCATGCAGCGGCGAGATCCTGATAGCACAACACGTCGCCGCCAACTGGATGCAGCAGCACGATGGCGGCACCACGCCCTTCCCGCAACCGCACCGTTAGCGCGCGTACATCGATATCGTCGTGCTCGTCGCCACGCGGTGCTGCGTCGCGCCTTTCGCCGGCGCTACCGGCTAGCGCGACAGTGTCGCCCGCAGGCGACGCTTGCGAAGCAGCAAAATAATCCGCCAGCGTGACAAGCGATGCGCCTTTCGCAAGCATCGACATCGGCGGCATTTTCCCGAACCTCTGATGCAGGCGCACCCGCAGCTCCGTCAACGCAAGCGAGTCCATACCCTGGCGGACGAGCGGCAAGTCATCCACAAGCATGACGGTGTCCGATGCAACCGACGCGACCACTGAACGCAGTGTCGCAAGCAGCTGCGCGCGTTTTGCATCCGCGGACGAACCCGCTGCATTTGGTTCGGGTTGCGCGGTTGCCGGCTGTTGCGCGACGGCTTCGTCGATATCCGCGATCTGTTGCCTAAGCTTCGCGACGTCATGCGCAGCCGTGCCCTGCTTGCGCTGCGGGAACGGCAATTCGAATCGATCTTCGTCGAACGGATAAGTCGGCAGCATCGCAGGCCGCGGCGCGTCGCCGTACAGCTTGCCCCATGCAATCGCATATCCCGCGCTGTAAAGATGCGCACAGGCATGGACGAAACCGGTCGTCTCCGTCTCCTCGTCGCCGTCCGGCCCATCGGCAAGCGACGATATCGCGCACTGCCAGTCTCCCGCTGCCGCCGTACGGGCCAGCTTCGAAAGCGCCGCACCGGGGCCCACTTCGATAAATGCGGTGTTGCCATCGAGCGCGGCGTGCAACGCGTCGTGAAACCGGACCGGTTGTTCGACCAGATCGAGCCAATGCTCGACATCGGCGATACCGTCCGTGGCCAGTTGCCCGGTGAGCGTCGATACGATTGGGATGTTCGCGGGCGACAGCTTGAGCGGCTCCAGCGCGCGCCGGAACGCATCGCGCATCGATTTGAGCATCGGCGAGTGTCCAGGGGTGTCATAGGTCTTCAGCAGCGACACCCGCTTGCCCTGCGCCACCATCGCATCCTGAACTTGCGCGACCGCTTCCTGCGTGCCGCTCACTACCGTCTGCCCTGGCCCATTGATGCCGGCCACGAACAGATACGTGCCGAAGTCGAACTGCTGCGATAGCTCTTCGACGCTGGCCGCCACCGCGAGCATCGCGCCCGGCGGCGTCTGCGTATCGAACAGACGGCCGCGCGCCTCGACCGCCTTCAGGCCATCGGCGAGCGTCATCACGCCGCCGATCACCGCGGCCACATGCTCGCCGAGCGAATGCCCGATCAGCAGGTCGGGCTGCTGCCCGAGTTCCATCCACATGCGTGCGAGCGAGAAGCACACGACGAAATGGGCCAGTTGCCCTGGATGATGACGCACCGTTGCCGGATGCTGCCCGCGAATCGCAGCCAGCACGTCACGCGCGGTTTCGTTGCCTAGTTCGCGAAGGCAGCTGTCCGCGAACCTGCGGAACAGCCCGTTGCCATCGTAGAGATCCGCGCCGATACCGGGCTGCCACGCGCCCTGACCGGGGAAAAGGAAGGCGAGGCGCGGCTTTCTGGCGGCATCGCCTGCGTGCCATTTTCCGGACGGATTGCTGCTGAGGAAATCGTCGATTGCGTCGATGAAGTCCTCGTTGCTGGCGCCGACGAAGGCGACCCGATGTTCGAAATGATCCCGTTTGACGCTGGCCGTGTAGCAAACATCGCGCAGCGACACCACGGCATTGACCAACATGTCCCGATAGGCGCCGGCGAGCCGCATTCTTGCCTTCTGCGAGCGCCCGGAAAGCGTCAGCACGCGTTCGCGCCCGACGCTGCCGGCAGCAGGCTCGCTTTCATGCGACGCGAGTATCAGATGAACGTTGGTGCCGGTAATGCCAAAGCCGCTGACGCCGACCCAGGCTTTTTTCGCATCGAGCTCTACGCCGTGTCGCGGAATGTCGAGTTGCGCACCGTCCCATCGAAAACGCGGGTTCGGCGTCGCAAAGTTGACCTGCGCCGGCACATACCGATGACGCAGAACCAGAATCGCCTTGATGATCGCCGCCATCCCGGCGGCGCCTTCGAGATGCCCTACCTGCGCCTTCACAGATCCGACCAGGATCGGCTTTTGCCGCGTCACGGCCCGCGTATAGACGTTGCGCAGCGCCGACAGCTCGATCGGATCGCCTAGCGACGTGCCCGTGCCATGCGCCTCGACGTAGGCGACGTCCTCGGGGCGCACGCCGGCGCGCTCCATCGCATGCCGGATCACGGCTTCCTGGGCCGCGCCGTTGGGCGCGGTCAGGCCATTGCTCGCGCCGTCGCTATTGATCGCGGAACCGGCCAGCACCGCATCGATGCGATCGCGTTGCGCGAGCGCGTCGTCGAAACGCTTGAGTACGATCGCGCCACCGCCTTCGCCGCGAATATAGCCGTCCGCGCTCGCATCGAACGGACGACAGTTCCCGGACGGCGACATCGCCTGCAAACGCGCCACGCCGATGGTTTCTTCAGGCCCGAGAATCAGGTTCACGCCGCCCGCGATCGCCACGTCGCAATCGCCGGTCCGCAAGCTCTGCGCCGCCAGATGGATCGCCGCGAGCGACGACGAACAGGTCGTGTCGATAAAGATCGCGGGACCGCTGAAACCGAGCACGTGTGCGACGCGCCCCGGCGCCATCGCACGCAGATTGCCGAGTTTCGAGTACGTCGTGATACCCGACGGATCCCCCGACCAGACCGAGCGACGGCCGTAATCGGCCTCACCGGTCGTCATGAACAGCCCGACTCGCTTGCCGCGCAGCTGGCTGGGAACGAGGCCGGCATTTTCGAGCGCCGACCACGTCAGTTCCAGCATCCAGCGCTGCTGCGGATCCATCTCGAGCGCCTCGGCCGCCGAGGTGCGAAAAAACGTGCGGTCGAAGCAGAACGGATCGTCGACATAACCCGCTACGCGCGAATACGTCGTGCCGGGTTCATCCGGGTCCGGCGAATAATACGCATCGATATCGAAACGCTCGCGCGGTGTCTCGCGAATCGCCGATCGCCCCGAGTTCAGAAACTGCCAGTACGTCGATGGCGAAACGCCGCCACCCGGAAAGCGAAACGACATGCCGATGATGGCCAGCTGCCCGGCGTTTGCGTGTGACTTGTCCATAAGATTTTCAATGCACCCATGCCTGCACGGCTATGTTTCAGGGGCGGCGTGCCGCGTCGAGATCGTCGCTGCTGCTGGCCTGCACCAGCACCGCCATGTTGCCGGGCAGGTGCTGATTCGCGCGTATCTTCGTGTGCGCGTCGGGCAGCCGGTTCCACGCAAACACCTCGGACAGGCACGGATCGATCCGGCCGCTCGCGACCAGCCGGTTGGCTTGCGCGGCCTCCTTCAGGCTGGCGAAGTGACTGCCCTGAATCCGTTTCTGACGCATCCAGATGTAGCGCGCGTCGCAGGTCAGGTCGTAGCCGCTGGTCGCGGCGCAGAACACCACCATGCCGCCGCGCTTGACGACGTAGCAGGACGCCGCGAACGTGTTACGGCCCGGATGCTCGAACACCATGTCGACATCGCGCTTTTCGCCGAGTGCGTCCCAGATCGCCTTGCCGAATTTCTTCACGCTATCGACATACGCGGCATATTCGGTTGCCGAGTCGATCGCGGGAGGCGGCCCCCAGCAGGAAAACTTCGAGCGATTGATCACCCCGACCGCACCGAGGCGCCTGACGAATTCCGCCTTGGAATCGTCCGACACCACGGCGACCGGGCGCGCGCCGGCCAGCGCAGCCAGCTGGATCGCCATGGTGCCCAGACCGCCCGCGGCGCCCCACACCAGTACCGTCTGGCCCGGCCCCAACACGTGCGGCTCGTGGCCGAACAGCATGCGATAAGCGGTGGCAAGCGTCAGCGTGTAGCAGGCGCTCGCCGACCACGTCAGGTGTTTGGGGCGCGGCATCAGTTGCGTGGCCTGTACGCGCGCAAACTGCGCAAACGAACCATTCGACGTTTCGTAGCCCCAGATCCGCTGCGACGGCGACAGCATCGGATCGCCGCCATTGCACTCTTCGTCTTCGCCGTCGACCTGCGAACAGTGCGCGACGACCTCGTCGCCGACGCGCCACTTGCGCACGTTGCGGCCGACCGCCCACACGATGCCCGCCGCGTCCGAACCGGTGATGTGGTACGGATCGTCATGCAGATCCAGCACCGACAGCGGTTGACCGAGTGCCGCCCATACGCCGTTGTAGTTGACGCCCGCTGCCATCACCAGCATCAGCACGTCGTTCGCGCCGATCTCCGGCACGGGCACGATTTCCTTCGTGAACGCGGCATGCGGTTCACCATGGTTCTCGCGACGGATGGTCCACGCATGCATGCGGCGCGGCACCACGCCGGTGGGAATCGGCTGGCCGATTTCAAACAGTTCGGGCCGATCGGCTCGTGAATCGACAGCCATCTCTAACAGTTCGGTATCCATGTTTTCAATAGAGAGAGTTGTTGGGCGTGCGGGTTCGCAACGACGTGCCGCCTATCCCGCCGCATGCGCTGTCAGATGCGCTTCAGGCCGCAGCCATACCGCCGTCTACCGACAGCGCGGTGCCGGTGATGAATGACGCGTCATCGCTCGCGAGGAACACCACGCCCTGCGCCATTTCCATCTCGGTGCCGAGCCTGCCAACCGGATGAAAAGCCTTGATCTGATCGGTCATGCCCGTCTCTTCGAGGAATGTCTCGACCATCGCCGTGGCGACGAACGCGGGGCAGATTGCATTGACCCGGATGTGCTGCTTCGCGTACTCGAGCGCAGCCGCTTTGGTGAGACCGATGATCCCCGCCTTGGACGCGTGATAGCTGCTGCCGCCGAATGCCGAAGCGACGATGCCGTACGTCGACGACATATTGACGATCGCCCCGCCTCCCGCCTTCAGCATCTCGGGTATCTCGTACTTCATCGACAGGAACATCCCCTTCAGGTTGATGCCTGTCACGAAGTCCCATGTCGATTCGTCGGTTTCGGCGAGCGGCTTGCCGAATACCTCGACCCCTGCGTTATTGAATGCCACGTCGAGCTTGCCGAATGCGGCTACCGTCTGGGCAACCGCGTTCGCACAATCGTCGGCGATCGACACGTCGGTCCTGACGAAAATCGCCTCTCCACCTGCAGCGCGGATTTCGTCGACGACGTCTTGCCCTTCCTGTTGCCGCCGCGATGCAATGGCCACCTTTGCGCCTTCTTTCGCAAACAGCAGCGCAGTGGTCCTGCCGATCCCCGAACTGCCACCGGTCACGAGCGCGACCTTTTCCCCGAGCTTTGCCAACGCAGTCTCCTTTTCAGGTTCAACCATCGACGATGTGTAGCGGTGGCGGATTCTATGCTGTGCAAAACGCACCGCGACGTCAGTTCACAAAAATTCAGACCTGCGAAAATGCCTGGGCAACCTGAATGCCTCTTTAGCAAAAGAAGCGTTGATGGAAGTGACAATTGTTCATTTTTTCAGGCGGTTTCCGGCCAGTACCATGCGCAATCCGCTATGCACACGAATTGCAAAAACACCTATGTACGAACAGGGCCGATCGCTACACGACATTGGAATGGAGATCATCCGCTCGATCGGAGACGAGGGTTTCGACAGCCTGAGCGCTGCGTTGGACAGGCTTGATCCCGGCTTTAAGCGTCTGCTCATCGAAGGCGGTTACGCCGGCCTCATTGCGCGCCCTGACCTTGCGCTAAAGCAGCGTGAGCTCATCACCGTCGCCATGCTCGCGACGATGGGCAATGCGGAGTCCGCACTTAAGTATCATGCCGCCGGCATGCTGAACACAGGCTGGCCCCCGGAAGCATTGCTTGAAACGGTTTTACATACGCTGGTCTATGCGGGCGTGCCGGCGGCATTGGCGGGCGTGCGCATCGTTGCCGCGGTCTTTGACGAACGAGGCATCGGCATCGAGCATGTGTCGCGTAGACAGGCACTGACGCCGAGGGATCGGGAGCTCGCCACACTGGCCATCGCGATTGCCCGGGAAAACCAGTCGGCCGCAGTCCGCCTGCATCTGGAAGCGTGCCTGCGGCTCGGCTGGACGCGTAGCGAATTGACCGAAGTCCTGATCCAGTCGACCGGTTACGTCGGATGGCCGCTGATTCTGCCGCTAACGAGGATCGCGCTGGAGGTCTTCGAAGAAGCCGGAGCAGACATGCCTGCCGCCGCGGCCGCGACATTGCCCGGGTTCGCTTTGCCGAAAGGCGTCGCGGACCTGTCGCCTGTGGTCGCTCACTACGTCGAAGCGCTCGGCTTGCAGACCAGCCCGCCCGAATCGAAAAGCGACGCGCGGGCGCGCCGTCTGTCGGACATCGCGAGCCTGACCTGTCTCGCCCGCAGCGCCGACACCGAAGTGTTATCCGCATATGTGAAAGAAGCGCTATCGCTCGGCGCCACGAGGCAACAGATCGTCGATGCGATATTGAGCGCGATGCCCCATGCGGGGGTGCTCCCGACACGGCATGGCCTGTCGGTGGCGAACGATGTTTTCGACCGGCAGGTCCAGACGACAACGGAGATTCGAACATGAACGACGCAGGCGGGTACGACCTGGAAGATCTGGTGATCGGCATGAACGCATGCTTTACCAAGACCTTGACCGAGCGCGACGTGGTTCTCTTTGCGGATGCAAGCGGCGACACCAACCCGGTTCATCTCGACGAAGAGTATGCGAGGCGCACCCGCTTCGGCGGGCGTATCGCACACGGCATGCTGTCCGCGTCCGTCATTTCCGCGACCATTGCTACGCGTCTACCGGGCCCGGGCTCCATCTATCTGTCGCAAAGCCTGAGCTTTCGGCGCCCGGTGAAGATCGGCGAGACGGTCCGTGCCAGCGTCACGGTGAAGGAGATTCTGAGCAGTCGCCGGCGCGCGGTACTCCAGACGATCTGCGAGGTGGATGGCCGTGTGGTGGTCGAAGGCGACGCGGTGGTATTGCCGACCTCGCTCGCGGAGCGTCTGAAAGAGTTGGCCGCGACGCAAGGTGCGGCAATCTGACGAGCGTGGCTACGGTGGACTGAAGACCGCGCCTGCGCGATACGCCACCCGGCATGCGCTTCTTGCGCAATCTCTCCGGTTCAAGGCGGCATAAATGCTATGCACGTCACTGCATGGCTCGCGGCACCGATCTGCTCGATACTGGCTGCGCCGCCCGCGTGGCTGGCAAACGCAGCGTCGGCCGCCGCAATTGAATGCCCGGCAACTAGCGATGCCCGATGCAGCGCAAGACGACACGAGTGCGCGAGCTATGCTTCAATCAAGCTCCTCTCGTGACGACGCTACCTTGCAAAAGGATATTCAATGAGCAAACTGAAAGGCTTTTCGCTGCCGCGCACACCCGATGGCAAATCCAGCCTCGCGCCCACGCCGCCGTGGCACTACGTTGCCAATGCGCTCGCGGTCGAGTTCTCGGTCGACAGCGAACGCGCAGCCGCGTTCCTGCCTGACGGTCTGACCTTGAGTTCCGACCGCGCAGCCGTCTACTTCGCCGACTGGCAGTCCGTCACCGAGAGCGGCAATGAAAATCTCGATCCGATCCGCAGCCAGTACCGGGAAACGATTTTCCTGTTGTCGGCGCAGTTCGATGGCGCGCCGGTGGCCTACTGCCCGTTTATCTGGGTCGACCAGGACATCTCGCTGATGCGCGGTCTGACACAAGGCTGGCCCAAGCAGATCGGCTCGGTGTGGATGACCCGCGCTTATGACCTGCCTTCGAAAGCGACACCGGTGGTGGGTGATGGCGGCACGTTCGGCGCGACGCTATCGTTCAAGGATCAGAGGCTCGCCAATGCGCGCGTAACGCTGCGCGAAAAGACCGACCGTTTGCCCGATCCGACCTTTGCTGGAGCCGTCAACGTTCGTTATTTCCCCGACCTGACGCAGGGCAATCATCAGCGGCCGCTGGTGCACGACCTCGTACAGCTCAAATCCAGAGATACGCAAATCGGCGACATCTGGAAAGGCGAAGCAAGCCTTGAAATCTTCGAGACGCTCACTTCCGAACTGTCTGCGTTGCGGCCGGTCTCGGTAGGCGCCGGCTATCGCTTCAGTTTTGCTTTCACCGTCGACGACGTGCGCGTGCTGAAAGATCTGCGATAACGCGCGCAGTCGAATCCTTAATGAAGTTTGTGTATGACCAGGATCGCGTTCCTCGGCTTGGGCGCCATGGGATTCCCGATGGCGGGCCGATATCCGCCTGCGCATAGCAGGTGTATGACGGCCAATCGAAGCGATCGCGCGCGGCAGGCCGCTTGTGCCGATGCGCAACGCAATCGGTCATTCGACCGATACCGGTTTGCCGCAGGCGCGATGACACTAATCGGGCCTTCACTATTCACGGACCGGGAAAATCATGCGCTCGATGCGGATAGCCGCTGTTACAGGATCAGTTGCGATTGCAGCGCTGTTGTCTGCTGGCGCGTTCGCCCAGCAGCAAGCGATCACGCGAACCACACTGCAAAGCGTGGCACTTGCGCAAACCGGATACACGATCGAAACGGTGTCGATCGTCGTCGCGCCGCATGCGGCGGTCGCCCGCCATACGCACCCCGGCGTAGAGATGGGTTACGTGATCGCGGGCACCGGAACCCTGACGGTGGCAGGACAGCCGGTACGCATGATCAAGGCAGGCGACACGTGGGCGATCCCCGAAGGCACGCCTCACGCGTTGAGCAACACCGGCGATCAACCGGAGCAGATCGTATCGACGTTCGTCGTACAAAAAGACCAACCGTTGTCTTCGGCCGCACCTTGATGGCGCCAAATGCAAAGTGTCGTGGTGGATGGCGCAAAGATCGCCTATCGTAAGACGGGTGGTCACCCGCCCGGAATGCCGGGTTCCGTCAACGTTTCGGAAAGACGATTCTCAGGAGAGGTCCATGAGCCAGAAGTCTGCCTGCCCCGCGACGCATCACCAAAGCCTGACCGTAGACGGCGTGAAGATTTTCTACCGCGAGGCCAGTCCGAAGGACGGCCCGGCCGTCTTGCTGCTACACGGGTTCCCGACGTCCTCGCATATGTTCCGCAATCTGATTCCGTATCTGGCGGACCGATATCACGTTATCGCGCCCGACTATCCCGGCTATGGCCAGAGCGATGCGCCCGACTTCAAGTCGTTTTCGTACACGTTCGAGAAGTTCGGGCAACTGGTAGACAGCTTGCTGCAACAGTTGGGCGTAGAGCGCTATGCGATGTATGTGATGGACTACGGCGCACCGGTCGGCTGGCAACTGGCGTTGAAGCATCCCGATGCGATCACCGGGCTGATCATCCAGAACGGCAACGCCTACGATGAGGGGCTAAAGGAGTTCTGGGATCCGATCAAGGTCTACTGGGCCGACGGAAAAAAGGAAAGCCGCGACAAGCTGCTAAACCTGGTCGCGCTGGAAACCACCATTTTCCAGTACACCGATGGCGTATCCGACAAGACGCGCATTTCGCCCGACAACTGGACTCACGATCAACCGCTGCTGGACCGGCCAGGCAACGCCGATATCCAGATGGACGTCATGTACGACTATCGCAACAATTTGCCGCTGTATCCGAAGGTGCAGGCGTGGCTGCGGGACAAACAACCGCCGGCGCTGATCGTCTGGGGCAAGAACGATTTTATTTTCCCCGAGCCCGGTGCTCATCCTTATAAGCGCGATTTGAAAGACCTCGAATTCCACCTTCTCGACACCGGGCATTTCGTGCTCGAGGATAAAGCGGACGAGGTCTTCCCGCTGATTCACGACTTCCTCGACCGCAAGGTGGCAGGCGCTTAAACAGGTTCCGCTTCGAGCAGCGAGAACACCGTCGAAGTCGGCTTGACCGATGTCAGGCGAAAACCCGCAGCCGCGAACAGCGTTTCGAATTGCTCGCGGCTGCGCTCCTTGCCGCCTAGCGTGACCATCATCATCAGGTCGAGCAGCGGCCCCGTAGGCTGCGAACCGTGGTCGGCCACCAGCATCTCCGATACCAGCACGCGACCCCCTGCATCGAGCGAACGCCTGCAATTGCGCAGTATCGCGATGCACGATTCGTCGTCCCAGTCGTGCAGGATGAAACGCAGCAGGTACAGGTCGGCAGCCGGCGGCGGGTCTTTCAGGAAATCGCCGGCAAAGGTCGAGAAGCGCGCTTCGATGCCGAGCGTGCGTGCCGCGTCGGCTGCCTTCGCGACCACAAACGGCAAATCGAATACCGCGCCTTGCAGTTGCGGGTTGTGCTGCATCAGCGTGTGGACGAAGCTGCCGCTTGCGCCACCCACGTCCACCGCGAGACGCACGCGCTGCGTGTCGATCAGCGCCATCACATCGGGGCCGAAGTCCTGTGAAAAGCCCTTCATTGCGTCCGCGAAGATCGCCGCGTCGTCTGGGCGCTCTCCCAGCCAGTTCCACAGGCTGCAGCCGAGCGCGTCGACCGCCTGCGGCTTGCCTGAGCGCAGCGCTTGCGCGAGGCGCCCGAACGACCGCCAGAATGGATCGAAGGTCTGCAGCATCGCGCGGCTGCGCAATGAACGCGGATTGTCCTTGCGCAAGGTTCCAAGCAGCGAGGTCGCGGCAAAGCGCCGGGTCGGTTCGTCATAAGTCATCAATCCGACCGACGCGCACGCGCGCATGAAGCGGAACGTGGCATCTTCATTCAACGCTTCTGCGGTTGCAATTTCTTGCGCGCTCCTTGGGCCGTTGCCCAGGTGTTCCGGCAGGTTATACGCGCTGGCCACGCTCGCAATCTGCGTAAGCCGATAGCCGACGATCATCTGCGTCATTCTGGCGTAGTCGTCCGGCGTGCCGAACGTTGCGTCTGCAACCGTTGCTGCGGTGGTACTGGAACCCGATGTCATGAATATGCCTCCGGTGTGCATTGACTGCACGTCGCGCGCAGTGCGCAAAATCGGCATGTATTCTGCGATTTCAGTTGCCAGAACACATGCACCCTAAGCAATAACACCAGACCCAACCTCGAAATTCCGCTGCAACGCGGCGTCAAAACTGTATTTCAATACTCCGCCTTAGCCTCGATCCGCCTGCCGGCACCAGTAATCGAACGTGCCCTTGACGATCGACGGCTTGAGCAGATAATCATGCGCCTCCGCGGCAAGCTCGTCCGGCACCGGTGTGATCGGCCCGAACACGCGCGCCCGGATCTGCATGCGCGCAGCCCGCTCGAGATACACCGCCAGATAGGCGGCTTCTTCCACGTAGCCGCCGGTCGTCAGTTGCCCGTGATGCGCGAGCAGAATGCAGCGCTTGTCGCCCAGGGCCTTCGAAATGATCACGCCTTCCTGATCGGCAATCGGCACACCAGGCCAATCGGCAAGAAACGCACAGTCGTTGTGCAGCGGCGTCATGTCCATCTGCGCGATCACCAACGGTTGGCGCGCCGCGACCAACGCCGATACATACGGCGAATGCGTATGAATAATCGCATGGGTTTGCGGCCGCGCTTCGTACACCCACAGGTGAAAACGCGTTGCCGGATTAGCCATGCCCTTGCCGCTAATCGTGTTCAGGTCCGCGTCGACTTCGATAAAGTCGTCCGGTGTCGCCTCGTCGAAACCGAGGCCGAAACGCAGCGTCCAATAGCATTTCGGCTTGTCCGAGCGCGCCGTGATCTGGCCGGCAAGGCCCGCTTCCTGTCCTGTCATCGCCAGAATGCGGCACGCGTATGCGAGGCGCTCTTCTATCGTGCGCTCCTTCGTCTGCAGGTTTTCCTTCATCTCACGCGTCGCGCGTTCGTCGAAATATTCCTTCGCCCGTAATTGCATCGCTGCCTCCATTCGCAGAACTCCGTTGTCGCGCCGCATGCGCTTGTCGATTGCGAAACGACGCTGCGCTCATCGAGCCGCACGCTTGCCGTTTCGTCAGCACGAGTATTAGGCAAGCAGCCGCGCGAAGCCATGCAGCGCGGTTCATAGCAGTTATGCGGCTGCATCGCTCACCGGCACGGCGACGCCCGGGCTGTCACGCACGGCACGCACACAGGCACGCCGCGCTTCATAGCTGCTATGACCTCCTCGCTATAGCTCGCTCAATATGCGCCGTCGATACTCCGTCCCATGCGCCGGATCCGGCCGCATGCCACCCCCGCTTTTGAGCTGAACCGAGCCGAAGCAGTGCAGCGATGCGCTAGCGCCGGCTGGCAACAGGCCGAGCGAGCGGCAACGAACCCGCGCCGGCCTGACGCCGGACGCAACAGCATGGAGGAGAAACATGTCGACCCCCACCACCGGCAGCGTGAGCGCCGACCACGGCGGCACGCCGCACGCGTCGCGCCGCTACGCGGTCGTCGGCATCGCGAGCCTGATCGGCACGACCATCGAGTGGTACGACTTTTTTGTGTACGGCACGGCCGCGGCGCTGGTGTTCAACAAGATCTTTTTCCCGGCGTTCGATCCGGTCACCGGCACGCTCGCCGCATTCGGCACGTATGCGGCAGGCTTTTTCGCAAGGCCGGTTGGCGCCGTCGTATTCGGGCACTTCGGCGACAAGGTCGGCCGAAAGTCGATGCTGCTGCTCACGCTGGTGATGATGGGCGTGCCGACCGTGCTGATCGGCCTCGTGCCGACCTATCACAGCATCGGTTACTGGGGCGCGGTGCTGCTGGTCGTGATGCGCATCGTGCAGGGTCTCGCGATCGGCGGCGAATACGGCGGCGCGGTGCTGATGGCGGTCGAGCACGCGCCGCGCGGCAAGAAGGGTTTTTTCGGCAGCCTGCCGCAGGCCGGCGTGGCGTTCGGCCTCGTGCTGTCTTCGCTGGCGATGTCGGCAGTCGGAAAAATGCCGCAGGAAGCCCTGCTCGCGTGGGGCTGGCGCATTCCGTTCTGGGCCAGCATTGTTCTGCTGACGGTCGGCTGGTTCATCCGTCTGCGTATCGCGGAATCGCCGGATTTCGAACGCGTCAAGGCGCGCGGCCAGCAGGTCCATGCGCCGGTGCTGCACGTGCTGCGGAACCATAAGCGCGAATTGCTGACGGTGGCGGGCGGCCGTCTCGCGGAAGTCACGTGGTTCTATACGGTGGCCACTTTCGCGCTGTCGTATGCGACGCAGCATCTGCATATCGCGAGCGGCACGATTCTGCATGCGGTGATCTGGGGCGCGGCTGCTGCGCTGTTCACGATTCCGCTGGCCGGCTGGCTTGGCGACAAGCTCGCGCACCGCTTTGTATTCGGCCTCGGCTGTGTCGCGATCTGCGGCTTTGCGTTCGGCTTTTTCGCGCTGCTCGGCGCGCCGGGCACCACGTCGCTCTATATCGCGATGCTGGTCGCGCTCGCAGGCGTGTATGCGCTGCTGTATGGGCCGGAAGGCAATCTGTTTTCGGCGCAATTTCCCGCGTCGGTGCGCTATAGCGGTATTTCGCTCGCGGTGCAGACCTCAGGCGCGATCGGCGGCGGCCTCGCGCCGGTGATCGCAACGTGGCTCGTCAAGCTCGATGGCGGCGGGTCTGCGTATCTGTCGTGGTATCTGGTCGTGCTGGGGCTTGTTGCGCTGGTTTCCGTATCGCTGATGCGCAAGGACGAGGCTTGAAACAACGCCGGGGCCGCCGCGAGCATTTGCACGCGGCGGCCTCGGTGGTGATGCAACATCGAGCGTATCCGAATCGTCGAACACTGCACACGCGTGACGCCGGTCGATGCGTGTGCCGTCACTTCCTACTGCTTGATCACACCCAGTTGCTTAAGCAAGGTCAGGTTGTCTTCCAGATGCCAGTTGTCGGCGATCTTGCCGTCCTGCACACGGTAAAGATCGAACGCCTGAAAATCGATGCTCTGGTTATTTCCCTGAATGCCCTTGAACTGACCGGTGAAATGCCCCTTGAAATGCAGATGAAGCATCGCGCGATCGCCGACCACGGTCATATCGTCGACTTCCGAAGTCAGGTCGGGCACCGCCGCGCGAAATGCCTTCGACGCCTGCAGCGCACCTTCGAGCCCCGGCGCACGTCCCGCAGGCAGCGTACGGTCGACGAAATCGTCGCTCAGCGAGCGCCGCGCGTAATCTTCGTCGCCGGTGTTCCAGAACGCCGCGTAGCGCAGCGCGGCCCGTTCGACCGATAGCGTGTGCGCCGAGTGATCGGCAAGCGTCAGATGGTGCGGTACCGGCAGGTTTTCGCCGGCGGCCAGTGCGGGGGTTGCTGCCGCGGTTTCTGCCGCAGTTGTCATGGCGACACAACATGCCGCGACGCCGAACGTCGCGCAGACTCTGTTCACTACTCCAGGCCGCTTCATTCCTTGCTCCTTTGCTTGATGGAAAATAAATGCAGACAGCCGCAGCCAGCCGCTGCGGCCTCATGTGTCCAGCTGGCCCGCTGGCCGCGCACCTGCCCGTGCAGTTGCGCGCCGCGCCACGCCGTCAAACCGATTTGATCTCGCCGCCGTCCATCCGCAATGACGAGCCCACGATCCAGCGGCCCGCCGGCGACAGCACGAACGCCATCAGCTCGGCGATATCTTCCGGCTTGCCGTAGCGCGTGATGCCGGCCTGCTCCGGGAATTTCTCGAGTGCCTCCGCGGCCGTCATGCCGTGCGTGGCCGCGTACTTTTCCATGTACGAACGGCGCCGGTCGGTCAGCACCGGTCCCGGCAGCACACTATTAACCTGCACGCCATCGGTCACGCCGCGATCGGCAAACGCCTTGGCCATCGCGACGATCGCCGCATTGACCGTCGCCACTGCGGCAAAGGTCGTTTTGGGCGCCTGCGCCGAATTGCCGGACGTGAAGATCACCGAACCGCTCGACTGCTTCAGCGCTTCCCACGCGTGAATCGCGAGACGCCGCGCGCCGTGCAGCTTCAACGCGAAGCCGTCGTCCCACTGGTCGTCGGTCATATCGAGCACGTCGATCTGCGGCACCGCGCCGGCAATATTGACCACCGCGTCGATGCGGCCGAAGCTCTGCAGGGTCTTGTCCACGGTTTGCCGCGCGGCGGCCGGATCGCGCAGATCGAGGCCGAGCGTCAGCGGTGTTGCACCCGCCGCGCGCACCGACTGCGCCGTCTGTTCCAGCAGATCCGCACTGCGCGCCACCAGCACGAGGCCGTCGAAGTCTCTGGCGAGACGGATGGCGGTGGCCTGTCCGATGCCCCGGCTTGCGCCGGTTACGATTGCGATACGCTTGCTCATGTCAAAACCTCCGGATAGTTGAATCGTTCAATCCCGGTTTGCGCGCAAGCGGTCGGCTCGCTTCGATACGGATTCCGTACCATTGCGGTTTGGGCCGGTGCTCGAGCTGCCGGCCTGAACCACACGACTGTTTGCGGCTCGGGAGTGAATTCAGTATCGAAGATGCAGACAGAACGAGCTATGGACCATCGTTCATAGCTGGTATGATCCGGCCCCTTGCTTCCATCGGGCTTTCAGTGGCGGGCGTTAAAGGCAGGTATCGCAGGTATCGAAGGGCTGCCGCAAGAATCGACGCGATTTGATGCGAGGCACGGCGGAATAACTTGCCGCCCCCTGCTGTTGTTGGCAATGAAGGCGCGCTTTGCTGCACATCCGTTCGGGTAGCGCGTGCCCACCGCGACCGGCGCGCACGCGAAGCGCCGGCGCGGCCGTTGCGCACGGCCGGAATGCCGGCAAACCCGCATCGTCAGTCCGAACCGCATCTCGTGCAGCATCAGCTGCCCCGGATGCGCTTTCGCAAGAAACCCCTCGCCAGTCTCCATGCCATGACGCAATTCGATCTCGACACGCTGCTTGCCCCCATCGACGACGCCTCGCCTGCAGGACCCGACCTCGAATACGACCCCCAGTTCAGCGAACTCGAGCGGGCGGCCACACCGAAAGCCGAGCGCTCGATCGGCGACACCGTCAAGGCCGCCGAAGAACCCGACTGGGGCAAGGTCGCGCCGCTCGCGCAGGCGTTCTTCGCGCGCAGCAAGGACCTGCGCGCGGCCAATCACCTCGCCGCGGCGTGGACCCGCACCGAAGGCCTCGCCGGCTGGACCGCCGGGCTCGCGCTGGTGCGCGCGCTGCTGGACAACTATTGGGAAGGCGTGCACCCGCAACTGGACGCGGAAGACAACAACGACCCCACGGCACGCGCCAACGCGCTGATGCCGCTTGGCGATCCTCAAAGCCTGCTCGGCTATTTCCGCAGCATGGTGTTCGTGCAGTCGCCGCGCCTCGGCCGCTTTACGCTGCGCGATCTGCGCATCGCAAGCGGCGCATTGAGTGTCGAGCCATCTGCGAACGCCAGGCCGCTGCCCACCATGGTCGAACTGGAAGCCTGCTGTATGGATTGCGACGCGGAGCTGCTGCCCACCGCGGCCACCCTGCTGGCGCAGGCGCTCGACCATGCGCAGGCACTCGACGCGCTGCTGGCCGCGCAACTCGGCACGCTGAGCCCGGATCTGTCGCGGCTGGTGGCGGATGTGCAGGAGCTGAAGAAATTCGTCGATGCGCAGCTCGCGCGGCGCTTCCCGGAACTGGCGGCCGCGGCCGCTCAAGCGCAAGCCGCGGCCGACGCGGATGCCGCAGCCGGCGCGCAGCCGAGCGCAGATGCGCAAGCTGCAGCCGCTGAGCCGGCGCGCGCGCGCGGCATCCAGAATTCGGAAGACGTGCTGTTGCGTATCGACGAGATCTGCGAGTACTACGACCGCAACGAGCCGTCGAGCCCGGTGCCGATCCTGCTGCGGCGCGCGCGGCGGCTGGTCGGCAAGGGCTTCGAGGACGTGCTGCGCAATATCGCGCCCGGCGGCCTGTCGGAACTGCAGATGCTGCTCGGGCCGGACGCGGATTGACGCGAACTGACGCAATCTGACGCAGATTGACGCACCGTTACGCCGCGCTGCGGCCGCGTCAGACTGGCCGCAGCATCAGCCAGTAGTACAGCGCCGCACTCGCGCACACCACGCCAAGCGCGCCGACCGACCACGCAACCCGCCGCCAGCCAGGCCGCGCGGCCGGCATGGCCGGTGCGGCGACTGCGCCGTGTCGGGCTATGGGCTCGCCTGCCGCCGCGCGGGCAGCGCTGGCATCGGCGGGCACGCCATAGGGCGCGGCCACGGTGCCTGCCGCCGCCATCCGCCGCACGGTGTCGCGCTGGGTGTCCTGCCCAGATCCGTGCTGCGGCGATCCCAGGTGCGCAGCATACCCATTACGCAGCCGCTCCAGCAGTTGCCGGCGCCGCAGCCGGTATTCGTCGCGCGTCAGGCGGCCGAGCCGATGGGCTTCGTCGAGCGTTTGCAGCGCGAAACTCGCCTGTTGTTCCGGTCCGTTCATGCACGCCGCTCCAGCAGCCGTTGCGCCGGCCCTGCGCGCTCGCCGCGTTCGAGTGCCGCCGCGGGCGGCAGCGGCGTTGCATCGCTGCGGCCGTTCAACGTGTCGCCGCTCCTCACGCGCAATTGCGCCAGCAAGCCGCGCAAGCCGCCCACCGGCAGTTTCAGACTGACGTTCAGATCGCTCTCCAGTTGCTGCATGCCGTCCGGATCGATCGCCTGCGCCGCATCGTAGCGGGCTTGCAAGCCCTCGTAGTCGACCTGCGAAATCGGCTTGCGGCGCGCATCGAGCAACGCGCCCGCCAGTTCGTAGCGCTCCGCGGCGTTGCCCAGCTCGGGCCGCTCGTCCAGCGTCTGCGCGCCCTGCCCGACGAGGCTCGCGGCAGCGCCGAGCTTGCCTTGCTGGCACAGCGCGCGCGCCTTGCCCAGATACGCGGCGCTGACGAGCCGCTGCCCTTCGCCGGCGAGGAACGGCTGGTCGGGCTGCAAATCGCGAATCCGCGCGAGCGCCTGCTGCGCGGCCTGCGGGTCGTTCGCCGCGGCGGCGCGCCGTACGGCGTCGATACGCGTGGCAACCTCGGCATCGGCGCTTTGCTGCTCGACCTTCTGCTGCGCCAGCAGCGCCTGCAGACGGTCATGCTGCTCGACCAGCGCGGCCGACTGCGGTGCGTAGCGCAAACCGAACTCGACCAGTTGCAGGCTGGCTTGCACCGCCAGCGGATCGCTCACCTGCGCCGCCTGCGCCGCGATGCCGTCGGCGAACGCATCGAGCGCCTTCTGCGTGGCCGGCGAGCTGTCGTTTTGCAGCGTCGCGAGCGCGGCGGACGCGGCGCCCTGCCATTCGGCGCCAGGCACCGGCTGCGTGGCCAGCTGCGTCAGCGTATCGCGCGCGTCGACCACGTTGATCGAATCGGGCCGCTCCACCCCTGGATGCGCGGCGGCGAACGCCACCGCGCTCGCCAGTTCGGCGTTGCGTGTCTTCAGCCGGCTCGAGTCGGGAAACAGCTTCAGTGCGGTGGCGAGCTGCGCGCGCGCTTCGTCGAGCCGGTTTGCCCCGATCGACTGGCCCACCGCGAGGTCGTATTTGATCTCGAGGCGCGGGCTACGCAGCAGCGCGCTGCGCGGATCGAGCGTGCGGATGCGCGCCAGAATCTGCACCGCGTTGTCCATTTGCCCTTCGAACAGCGCGCCCTGCTCCAGCGCCTGATCGAGTTGCGTGTTCAGCGTATTGAGCATGTCGTTGCGCTGATCCTCGATCTGCTTGCGACGCAGGTCGAACGCAGTCGAGAACAGCTTCATGCGGTCGCGCAGCTGGAACACGTGGCGCGCGCCCGCGTAATCGAGGCGATCCTGCGCGGGGTTCCAGTACGCGTCGAGCCGGCCCAGCAGAAAACTCTGGATCGCATCGCTCTGGTCGAGCACCACGCGCCGACGTGCGTTGCTGTCGAGGCTGTCGAGCGCGGCGAGCGCCTGGTCCTCGGTGGTGTAGCGGTTCGGACTGTCCGGCGTAAAGCCGGCCACTACCTGTTCCAGATGATGCTCGCGCACATATCCATGCAGCGCCCAGCCGCCGGCGGCCAGCACCGCCAGCGCCACCGCGCCGGCGAAATACGGCACCATCCGCTCGCGCAGGTCGCGCCGCCGCAGGCCTTCGAGCAGCGCCGCGGCGCCTTGCAGACGCCCCGCCTGTTCGAACGCCACGCTGTCGCACAGCGCCTTGTACTGACGCTTCGACAGCCCCGGCACCAGCGGCGGGCGGCGCCCTTCGGCAAGCGCGGTTTCGGCACTGTGCTTGTCGAATGGATGGCGGCCGGTGAGCAGTTCGAACACCACGCAGCCGAGCGCATAGACGTCGTCGGCCGCGCTCGGCGCCTTGCCTTGGGTCATTTCGAGGCTCGCATAGGCAGGCGTCAGCGCGCCCAGCGTGCTGGCATCGAACACCGTGTGATCGCCGGCACTGCTGTGCGCATCGCCGCCGAATTTGCCGGCGCGCGCGATGCCGAAGTCGAATACTTTCGGCACGCCGGCGCGCGTGACCATCACGTTGCCCGGCTTGAAATCCGAATGCACGACGCCGTTCGCATGCGCGCGCTCGAGGGCGCGCGCCATGCCTTCGATCAGCGGCCAGGCGGCGGCGATCGACATGCCCGCATACGCGCGTTCGCGGATCAGCGTGCGCAGATCGGTGCCGTCGATGTACTCCATCGTCATAAAGACGATCGTGCCGTCCTTGTCGAAGTCGTAGACCCGCACGATGTGATCGTGCGCGAGCTGTTGCGCGCGGCGTGCTTCGCGCTGCAGCGCGATCAGCGAATCCGGGTGGCGGCGGAACTCGTCGTTCAGCACCTTGACCGCGACATACGGATCGCGGTCGCGCGCTTCGACCTTGCGCTCGTCGCGCGCCAGATAGACGACGCCCATGCCGCCGCGGCCCAGCTCGCGTTCGAGCAGAAAGCGCCCTTTCAGCAGCATGCCGACGCGCGCGTTCTCGCCGCCCTGCGCTTGCGCGACGCGGCGCCAGCTCGCCTGATTCAGGCTGCTGTCGCCGCCGCCGGTGGCCGTGCCGCTGGTTGCGCTGGTTGCGCTGGTGCCGGTGCGCGTGCTGGTGCGCACGCCGCTGCCGGTGGCCGGCTTGACGATCGTCGCGTCGTCATGGCGCGTGTCGTTTGCGTAGCTGGCCGAGGCAGACGACGCAAACGCCGCGGACGATGCGGGCTGTACGCGCGTCAGGTCCGCAGCGGGCTCGCTGGCAGCCGATGCGGCAGCCGGCGCAGGAGCTGCGGCGGACGCAGCCGCTGCGGTGCGCGGCTGCACGCGCGTCAGATCGTAGGCGTCGGCGTGCGCATCGACTGAAGCCGCGCTGGCGTCGTGCTCATCTGCGCCGTGCGCAACGGTGTCACGGGTTGAACCGCGGGCTTCCTCGTCATCGCAGGCTTCGGCAGCGGGCGCTTTGGGCGCTTCGTGTGCTTCGGGCGCCTCGTGTGCTTCGGGCGCCTCGTGTGCTTCGGGCGCCTCGTGTGCTTCGGGCGCCTCGTGTGCTTTGAGCGCCTCGTGTGCTTCGGGCGCATCGTGTGCTTTGAGCGCCTCGTGTGCTTCGTGTGCTTCGTGTGCTTCGGGCGCCTCGTCCGCCTCGTGCACCGTATGGCCGTCGCGCTGCAGCGAAGTCAACCGCTGCGCGAGCGCCTCGGCGATCTGCGCATCGAGCAAGCCTTGCTGCTGCAGCCGCTGCAGCAGGTCGAGATCGCTGCGATGCGCGGCTGCGTCGCGCGTACCGCGCGTGGCCATCGCCTCGAATAGCGCCGACAGCACAAGCCGGTCCTCGCGCCACGCGTCAATCAGATTTTTCAGGTCGTTCATAGTGGCCTCGTCACGGCGCTTCGAGCCGCACGATCACGGCGGAGAGGTTATCGCGCGCGCTCCGTTGCAGCGCCTGCGCAAACAGCTGTGCGAGCCATTCGCGCGGCGCCGCCGGCGCGCGGCACGCGACGTCCAGCTCCGCATCGCTCAATTCCTTGTTGATCCCGTCCGAACACAGCAGAAACTGCATGCCGGGCCGGCTGCCGGCCACGGTCCAGTCGACGAACAGCTGTTCCTCCGCGCCGACCGCCCGCGTCAGCACGCCTGCGCCCGCCTGCGGACGCGCATTCGCGCCGAACTGCGTGACATCGCTCTTGACGCCGTGCACATGGTCCTCGGTCAGCTGACGCAGCGCGCCGTCTTCGTACACATAGGCCCGGCTATCGCCGACCCAGCCGCACAGCACGAAGTCGCGGTCGTGCACCAGCACCACCACCGTCGATGCGATCACGTCGACGCCGCGCTCGTGCGCCACCGCGCGCAGCTCGGTATTGACCTGCTGCAGGCTGTCTTCGATCGCTTCGATAAAGTCGTCGACACCCTGCTCGCGGGTCAGCGCGCCGAGCCGCTCGACGATCAGCGCGCTCGCGTAATCGCCGGCCGCGTGGCCGCCGAGACCGTCGGCGACCACCCACAGGCCGAGGTCGTCGCGCACCAGGATCGCGTCTTCGTTGTGTCGGCGCACCTTGCCGGTCTCGGTGTGACCGGCGGACACGTAGCGGCTCGTCATGCTTCTACTCCCAGCACCGCCAGCGGCCATTGCGCCGGCTCGATCATCAGGTCAGCGGCAAGACCCGCGTCGGCCGCGAGCTGCTCGCGCGCGGCGGCGCAGGTCGGCAGGCCGAGCGCCGCGGCAATCTGCGCTTGCGGCAGTTCCATCAGGCGGCGCGTGACCAGCAGCAGCAGGCGGTCGCCGGCTTCGAGCACGGTGCGCGCTTCGTCGTGATGCGGCGTGCCGGCGGCACCGAGGCCGGGCAGCGCGAGCCATGCGCTGCCGAACAGCAGGTCGTCGAATTCGCCGCCGGCGCCCGCCGCACGCTCGACGAACAGCGGCCGCAGCTGGCCCTGCCGCCAATGCCACGCGAGCGCCGCGCCGAAGCGCATCAGCCGCGCTTCGCCGGCTTCGAAACGTGCTATCAGCACCGCGCCGTCTTCCTCGACGAGGCCCGCCGACGCGGCCCGCGCGCCGTATAGCGGCTGGTTTAGCGCGAGCAGGTTCGCCTGCAGCGACGCGAGGTCTGGCGCGCTGGCCAGCGCGGCCGCGCGGATGACGCGCGCAGCACGGCGGCGCGCATCGAAGGGACCGTCGTCCGCGCATAGCAGCAGCGTGCGGCCATGGTCGAGCGGCAGCAGCGCGGCGGCGGGCGGCGTGTCGAGGTCGGCGTACGCGGGTTCATCAACGCCCGCGCGAGCGCGGGCGGCCGGGGCTTCGGGTGGCGCGTCGGCCGCATGAGCGTCGCGCAGATCGAGCGGCGCGTACGGTTGTGCCGCGGCTTGCATGAGGTCCGGCGCGGCGGCATGCGTGAGCGGCTGGGGTTGCGTTTGCACATGCAGTTGCGTTTGCCCGTGCAATTGCGTTTGCCCATGCAGTTGCGTTTGCCCGTGCAATTGCGCTTGCCCGTGCAATTGCGCTTGCCCGTGCAGTTGCGCTTGCCCATGCAGTTGCGCTTGCCCATGCAGTTGCGCTTGCGCGTGCAGTTGCGTTCGCCCGTGCAGTTGCGTTTGCCCGTGCAGTTGCGTTTGCCCGTGCAGTTGCGTTTGCCCGTGCAGTTGCGTTTGCCCGTGCAGTTGCGCTTGCCCATGCAGTTGCTCTTGAATCGGCATTTGCGCTTGCAACGGCATCTGCGCTTGCATCGGCACCTGCGCTTGCATCAGCGCTTCCGGCTCCCGCACAACTTCGCCAGTCGGCTCCAGCAACAGCGCGTAACTGCGCGGCAAGCCGCGCGTCGCCACCAGCCGCTCGGCGCGCTGCGTCCACCACAAACACCACGCGCCCGGCTGCGCGCCAAGCTGCTGCCATGCCTGCGCGAGCAGCGCGCCGGCCGCGGCATGCGGTGGCACCGCCTGCTGCCACTGCCCGCTGGCCCAATCGAGACCGCGCCAGTGCACCGCCTGCGCGTGTGTGTCGGCAAGCGGATTCGGCAGCGCGGCCAGCCACGCATCGAACGTCTCGACGCTGACCGCCTCGTACAACGCCCGCTGATAAACCCGCTCCAGCGCATCGAACCACGCACCGTTGGCAAGCACGCTCGTCGCGTCGTCGCTGCAAGGCGCCGCCAGCACCAGCGGAAAGCCTCGCCCGAGCCGGTCCTCGGCCGGACCGACCAGCCCGCACCATGCGCCGTTGCCGCATACCTGCGCGGGCAGCACGAAACGCCACGCCGCGCCGGCGCGCCAGACGGCGCTCCATTGCGCGCCAAGCTCACGGCGCGCGCTGTCCACCGCGCGCTGGAAGTGCCGGTCCCAACCGTCGACGAATGCGGTCGGCAAGCGCCGCTGCACGAAATCGCCCGCGCCCGGCAGCTTGCCGAAAAAGCCGACCGCGCCGTTCATCGCGGACACCTGAAGCGGTGCGCCGGATTATTGCCGAACGGATTGGTCAGGCTCGCCGGCTGGATCGGCAACTGCACCGCGTGGCCGGCGAAACTGAAGGTCGCGACATAGCGCAGATCGCCCTGCTTCTGCAGATGCCCGGCATCGAGCGCATGAAACAGCGCCCAGTCGCCGTCGAACTTCAGCGGCGTGCCGACCGCGACACCCGCGGTGTCGACCGCGCTGATCACCACATGGCCCGGCTGCGGGCCGGGCCACGTCATCGCCATGCTGGCTGGCGTGCTGCCCGTGTACTCGTACTTCTGCCCGTCGATCTCGACGCTCAACTTCGCGATCGCGCTATCGAGTTGCGGCGCGAGCAGCGTGAAGCCGACCTGCGGCTGCGCGCCGCCGCGGAAATAGCTCTGGCGGATCTCGTCGGCGGTTTGCGCGGTGGCGAGCACGGCGGCGGGCGCAGCCGGCACGCCAGGCTTGTAGCGCCACGTGCGCCCGCCGCTGTCCACCAGCTTCGACAGCGTCGACTTGAAAAAGCCATCGAAGCGGCCGCCGTTGCCGAACAGGTCGGCGAAGTTTTGCAGCGGGATATCCGAAGCTCCGCCGGCCGCGAACGGGTAGCGGCCATCGACGAAGCTCGGGCAATCGTTGCCTGCCGCCGCGCGGAACTGGTCGGCCAGTGCCGCGCTGCTGCCGCTCGCCACCAGCGCCGCGCTCTTGCCGGTCAGCCCGGCGACGAGGCTCGCGACCTGCGGCGGCAGCTGGCCGCCTTCCTGGCGCGCCGCGAGCAGCGCCGGGTTGTTCTGCGCGGCCGGGTCGCTCAGGTCGTTCATCGTCAGCAGCGCCTTGCTGAGCTGGTCGAGCACGCCGACCGTGTGATCGAGCGGCGTCGCGCCGGGCGTGCCGGCGCTCAGCTGGTTCAGCGACGCGAAATGCGCTTCGATCGCCGCGCCCGGCGCCGGCGCGGCGTCGTTTGCATCGGCGCCGCCGGCATTCGCCCGCGCGTTCGGCACGCCGTACGGCAGGTTCGCGCCGGAATAGCGCAGCTCGCGCGCGAGATGCGTATTCAGCGCGCGCCGTGCCACGACGTTTTCGCCGACCGTTTTCGCCTGCGCCTGCGCATCCGAAGCCGCACTGCCCGCGCCGCCGTTCTGCGCGACACCGCGCAGCAGGTCGCTGGTGTTGTCGCGCACCAGGTTCAGCAGCGCCTTCAGCGGCGAACTCGGGCCCGACAACCTGGCGGCCAGCGCGCTCGCATCCTGAATGCTCGCGACCGGCTGCAACTGCAGATCGGCCAGCAAGCCGTCCCACGCGTGGATGTAGTCCTGCTCGTACAGCGCCAGCACCTGCTGCTCGAAACGCGAGCGCGCCAGCGGATCGATGCGGGTCACGCCGAACACCCAGTCATCCTTGACAAAGCCGTCAACCGACTGGTCGATGCCCTTGTCCACTTCCGACGCGAAATACGGCCGTGTAAACAACGCCGGCAGCGGCTCGGACAGCGGCGCGCCGCTCTTGCGGCTGAACACGTTGCCAAGCAGCCCGAGCGTCTGGTCGAGCCGCACCGGCGGCGCGCCGGAACGCTCGGCGTCGAGCTTCACGCGGCCGTAGATCAGCGTCGACAGATCGGCGGTCTTCAGTGTCGCGCGCGCCTGATCGATCAGCGCCTGGTCGAGCGGCAGCGCGCGCGGCTTTTGCGGATCGTTCAACAGCGCGCTGAAATGCTTGTCGAGCGCTTTCTGGATCGGCGGGTCCTGCGGGAACAGCCGCTGCCATTCGATACGTGCGAGCGCGGCCAGCTCGCCGGCCTCCAGATGCTGCGGCTCGCCGAGCATCAGATAGCCCTTCAGATAGTCGTACAGCGCCTGCGGATCGTTTGCGCTGGCCGTCAGCCCTTCGCGAAAACGCACACCGGCGCCGGGCAGCAGGCTGCCGTTCAGTTCGCGCAGATACGCGCCATGCACCTGGCGCAGCAGCGCATGGCCCTGGAACAGACCGAAGCGCATCGACAGCGGCACGTGTCCTTCGTACTGGCCCGCGACATCCTGCGCACCCGACACCACTTCGAGCCGTTCCAGCGCACGCGCGAAATAGCTCTTCAGATCGGGCGCGCCGGCGAGGCTATCGTTGGCCGGAAAATCCTTCAGCGCGTCCTGCACCTCGCCGACGTAGCTGCGGTTGCGCGCGTAGCTGGTTGCCAGTCCCGCCACCAGCAGCGCGGTAATCAGCGCGATGCCCGCATACGCGCCGGCCTGCAGCAGGATTTTCTGCCGTTCGACGCGCGGGTTGGTGCCGGCAAAGCCCGATTCGCGGAACAGCACTTCCTTGAGCAGACGCTCGACAAAAAACGTGCGCCGCTGCGCGTTCGGATTCTGCACGCGCGCCGCATCGACACCGAAGGTGCGCGCCACCGCGCTCAACATGCGGTCGATCGGCGCGCCCTGCTGCGTGCCCGAGGTCAGATACGCGCCGCGCAACAACGGCGGCGCGCCGTACTGATGCGGCGCGAACACGCCTTCGACGAACTGCTGCGCGAGCTCGCGCAGCGCGCCCAGCTGCTGCGGAAAACTCAGCACCGCGGCGCGCCGGCCGCGATCGCGTTCGGCATGCAGGCGCTCGATCACACGCGTATTGAGCCGCTCGAGCAGCAGATCGAACTCGGCGCCGAACTGCAGGCACGCGCTGCCGTCGATGGTGCGCTCGGCCGGAAACGTCATGCCCCACACCTGGCTGCGCAATTCCTGGCCGAGGTCGTCGAAAAACTCGCCGAAGCCGGCCACCAGATCGGCCTTCGTGAACACCAGATACACCGGCACGCCGACCTTCAGATGCTGCGCGAGCTCGTCGAGCCTGCGCCGCACCGCGCGGATATGCTGCTGGCGCGTGGTTTCGTCGAAGCTCAGCAGGTCCGACAGGCTCATCGTCACCAGCACGCCGTTCAGCGGGCGGCGCTTGCGATAGCGGCGCAGCAGCTTCAGAAACTCTTCCCACGCCGACGCATCGGCCTGCGCGTCGGAATCCTGGGTCGTATAGCGGCCCGCGGTATCGAGAAACACCGCTTCGTCGGTGAACCACCAGTCGCAGTTGCGGGTGCCGCCGATACCGCGCAGCGCCTCCTTGCCAAAGCGTTCGGACAGCGGAAATTCGAGGCCGGAATTCTGCAGCAGCGTGCTCTTGCCCGAGCCCGGCGGGCCGATCACCACATACCACGGCAGCGCATACAGGTTGCTGCCGTTCTTGCGGGTCTTGCGCAACGTCTCGATCGCTTCGGCAAAGCGCTGCTGCAACTGCGCGCGCTCGGCGGCATTGCGTTCGTCGGCGCTCGCGAGCTGCGCGTCCTGGCCCGCGAGTTCGCCGGACAGCTGCGCGGTCTTGCGCTTTTGCCGCCACAACACCAGTTGCACTGCCACCAGCCAGATCACCACCAGCGCCAGAATCAGCGCGAGCCGTGCCGATACGCTGGCAAGCGGCTGGGTATCGCCAAAGCCGATATACGGGCCGGCCAGCCAGATCAAGGCGGCCGCCAGCACGAGGCCGAGCGCCGTGTAGAACCACCGGGACGTGACCCAGGTTTTCAGCTGTTTCATGGGTTCAGTTCTCCGGAATAAACAGTATTTCCACCCGGCGATTGCGCGCCCGGTTAGCCGGCGTATCGACCGGTGTCGCGATCGGCTGCGACGAGCCGGCGCCATTGGAAGACAGCCGCCGCGGATCGTCGAGCCCTTGCGCGAGGATCTGCTGGGTGTTTTGCGCACGCGCGGTGGATAGCTCGAAGTTGTCCTTGAACTTCAGCGAGCGCACCGGCTGGTCGTCGGTATGGCCGACGATGATCACGCGGCCCTGCACCTGGTTCAGCGCCCACGTGATCCGGTGCAGCAGGCCGATCTGCGCCGCCGCGATATCGGCGCCGCCGGACGGGAACAGCTCGCTCGCGGCCAGCCGCACGGTGTCCTCGCCATCGGGCTTCTCGTCGACCGACAACTGGCCGGCCTGCTCCTGCGGCGCAAGCAATTGCTTGAGCGTCTTGCGCGCGACGGCCGGCTTCGGCGCGCTGGTCTGCGGCGGCGGCGCGTCCGCGAGACCGAGCTTCGCCAGCTGCGCGCTGACCGGCTCGCTCAACGCATTCAAGCGCGCATAGAAGAACAGGAACACCGCCAGCAGAATGAAAGCCGCGGCCAGCGCGACGACCCACCACGGCACGTAGCGCATGATCGGATTGCGCCGGTCCTCGATGCCACGCCAATGCGGCGCGAGCTCCGCCGCCGGCGCCTCGCGCAGGCCGCGAATGCGCCGGTACAGATCGTCCTGGATGTCCGCAAGACGGGCGAGGCCGCCTGGCTCGACCAGATAGCGGCCGCCGAAACCGAGCGCGAGGCAGATGTACATCAGCTCGATCAGATCGAGGTGCCGCGAAAAGTCCACCGACAGCCGGTCCAGAATCTGGAAGAATTTCGCGCCGCCATAGGTCTCGCCGTGAAACGTGACCAGCAGCGTTTTTTGCGCCCAGCCGCTCGAATCGCCCCATGGCGCATTGTTGACAGACTCGTCCAGCATCGTGCACAGCACATAGCGCGCCGCCATGATGGTCTGCTGGTTGATGCCGGCGTTCTGTGCATAGCTCTCGAAGCTGTGCACCTGGGTGACCGCCTGTTCGCGCAGCCGCGCGATATCGGCGGGGGCGGCGACGCTATGGCGCAATTGCACGGACAGCAGCAGCAACGGGTTGGCGGCGCGCACCAGCGGGTTGGCGACCCCGCTCATGAAATCGCCGAGTTCGGCGCGCAACGGCGGCGCGCCGGGGCGCGCAGTATTCGGGCCGCCCGTCGCGCCCGTCGCGCCCTGCGCTGCCTGCGCGCGCGGCGCGATAATGCGCGTCGCGTCGTCCGCGCCGCCTGGATTCGGGTTACCTGCGCCGGCCTGATTGCCCTGATTGCCCTGCGGGCGCAGCACGGTGGCGTCGCTGCGCGCGGTCGCGGCGTCGCGACGGTTCTGATCGCTCATGTCCGCACCGCCCACAGTTGCAGATCGAGGCCCGCGAAGCCGCTACCGAAATGCATCGCGAGGCCGCCCGAGGTCTTCAACATGCGCCACATCGGCGAGTTGCGATCGCATTCGAAATACAGGAATCCCGACGTGTACGGCAGCTGACGCGGCGCAACCGCCATCGGCGAGACGCCGATGCCCGGCAGCTGCAGATTCACCAGATCGCGAATCTTCTCGACTGGCCCGATCTTCGACTGGCTCGGCAACTGCCGGCGCATGTCTTCGGCCTTCATGTCGGCCTTCGCGGCCAGCACGAACGTGGCGTTGTCGAGCAGCGTCAGGTCCGGCACCACGCCGACCCACACGCCGTATTTGCGCTGCTGCAGCGGGATCGGCACCGCGCTTTGCTCGAGCACCGCGCTCAGCGCGATGCGCAACGCCGCGATCACCGGCTCGAACGACTCGCGCAGCGCCTCGTGGCGATACGGCGGAAAAGCCTGCGCGCGCTTGCCGACCGCCGTGAAGGTGGCGAGCTCGCCGGCCATCTCGACCAGCAGCCGGTAAAACTCTTCCGGATGCAACAGCGGCGCTTCGGCCAGATGCGCGACCAGCGGCTGATAACGGTTGATCACCTGCAGCATCAGAAAATCGGCGATCTCGGCAGCGCCGCCGCGATCGGTCTGCACGACCCGGCCGGCCAGCGCTTCGCCGCGCTGATGCAGCAGGCCCAGCAGCTCGGTCAGAAAAGTCGACAGCCGCTCGCCGGCCTGTACGTTCAGCGTGGTCGGCATGAACGCTTCGTCGAGTATCACGCGACGGTCGGCGCGGCATTCGACCAGATGCGCGAGCGGAATCTGCATCAGCCCTTCCATCGGCAGCACGTCCGGCACGAGACGCGCGCTCATGCCGGCCACTTCGAGCGCGGTCAGGCCTTCCATGCTTCCCGATGCGTCGCGCACTTCGGTTTCGCGCACGCGGTAGCGCAGCAGCTGGTCGGTCTGCGTGCCGGGCCAGCCGCTGTCGGGCTGCGTCGGCGAACGCAGCGGCAGCGTCAGATGAACGATCTGGTCGCGCCAGTTCGGCTCGATATCGAGCGGCGGCGGCAGCGGATCGTCGCCGGGCATCGCGAACGGCGTGCCGTCCGGAAACACGCCGCGCGCCCGCTTGATGCCGAGCTTGCCGATCGCCAGCAGGTCGCTCTCGAGCTCCAGTTCGTGAAAGCCCCACGCATGCGGGCGCAAGCCGCCGGCCCGCAGCTCGACGTAGCGCTCGAAATAGCGCTCCTGCTGCTGCATGTGCTGTGGCCGCAAAAACAGGCCTTCGCTCCATACCACTTTATTGCTGTGCGTCATGTCGGTGTGTCGTTTCGGTGTTCTGTGGTGTGGCGGTGGACCGTTCGATGTCCGCTGTCCGCTGGGTCTTTCAGCGCGCGCGGCGAGCCTCAGCTGTCGCGGCTTTTCAGGCGCGCCAGCTGGTCTTCGTAGGCGCGCGCGAATTCGTCGCCGAACAGCCGGCGAAAGCATTCGTCAGGATTCCTCGTCAGCGCTTCGAACTGCTCCTTGTAGCGTTCCCAGTGACGCGGCCGGCTGCCGAGCGTAAGGCGCCGCACGCCCTGGCCTGCCTCGGCTTCCTGCTCGAGACGCGCCGGATCGAAGTGCACCAGCAGCGCGTCGAAGGCCGAGCGCACGCCGGCCAGCATCGCCATCTGGTGATTGCGGATGTCGTGCGCCGCGTCGTGCAGCGCCGCAGTGCCGGCAAGGAAGCCGCCGGCAGGCGGCGCCAGCAGCCGCGCGACCGCTTCACCGGCGGTCGGCGCGAACTTCAGCGGGTTGTTCTCCGAGCGCTGGATCAGGGTGGCCGGCATGCGGAAGCTGTTCTTCAGTTCGGCGCGCGCGCGCAGCACGTCCATCAGCGAATCGACGGCGATCTCGAACATCTCGGCGAGTTGCGGGTGCTCGGTTGGGGCTGTGGGTTGAGCGACGGGTTGAGCGACGGGTTGGGCGACGGGTTGGGCGACGGGTTGAGCAACCGGTTGAGCAACCGGTTGAGCGACCGGTTGAGCGACCGGTTGAACAACCGGCTGAACGGCGGGTTGAGCAAGCGGCACGGCCGAGGACTGAGCTGCGGCTGGCGCTCGCGCGTCGGGTGCCGTACCGGCCGCTGCGTCGCCTACTGCCGAAGCGGCCTGCACAAACGGCGCCGGCGCGGCGGGCGGCACCGGCTGCGGTGCCGCGGCGCCTTGCGGCGCCATCGCAGGCTGCGCGACGGCCGCCCCCGACGATGCGGGTGCCGGCGCAACGGCCGGTGCCGCGGCTGCAGGCACGGGCTCGTCCTCTTGCAACGGCGGCAGCGGTAGCGGCAGCGGCAGCGGCAGCGGCACATCGAAATCCGTCGGCAGCGGTTGCGGCCACAACGAATCGCCAGCCAGCGGCTCGTGCACAGCCGGGATTGGCGCATCGTGAACATCGTGCCGCGCGTGCGTCGGGCCGCCGGGCGCCGCCCCGTCGACCGCGTCCGGTGCCTGAGGCTCGTGCGTCGGCCGATGCAAGGCCGGCGGCTCGCCTTGTGCGCCTTGTGCGCCTTGTGCGCCCTGTGCACCCTGTGCACCGTCGGGCTTCGCCGCGCTGCGCGCTACCCCGTGCGGCTCGTCCTGATGCGGCAGCGGCGCAGCAGCCGGTGCCATCCGCCACTGGCTGATGCTCACGTCCCAGTCTTCCGGCAACTGCGGCGCCTGCCCGCGCGCCGCTTCGACAGGCGGCGGACGATAGCGATCCGACACGCCCGGCGTGTGGTTCCAGCTCGGGCCGGCAGCCGGCGGCGCCGGATCGTCGAAATACGACGGCGGCGTATCGAACAGTGCGAGCGGATCGAGGCTCGCGCCCGGCGCCGGCGCATCGGCCGCACCGGGAATCAGTCCCTCGCCGCTGCGCGCGCCCGACGGCGGGTTGCTACGCGATGGCCCGAGCAGCAGACTCAGATCCAGCGGGTCGCCGGAGCCGCCTGGAACCGGTGCCGAGGGCCGCGCGAGCGCGTGCTCGTCAGCCGGCGCGGCCGGGTCCCGGTGCGGCGCGTTGTGCTGTGCATTTGACGGTGCGTGTTGCGGGAATTCGCGCTGCGTATGCCGTTGCGTGCTGTCGCTGTCGTCGCCGCAGATTTGCACGCCGATCTCGAAGGTATCGATCTGCAGCAGGTCGCCATCTTTCAGCGCGGCTGGGTCGCCTTTGCGCAGCGGCGTACCGTTCAGCAGCATGCCGTTGGTGCTGCGGTCCTCGATAAAGTAGATGCCGTTCAGATAGCGCACCTGCGCATGCAGCCGCGACACGCCCTCGGCATTGAGCACCCAGTCGCAATCCTGTGCGCGGCCGATACTGCCGTCGCGTCCGGCAAACCGCTGCTCGCGTTGCAGGCCGTCGCGCCCGGGCGCGTCGCCGTGGATCGAAAGCATCAGTTGTTGCGCACCGCTCATGTCGTTTCTCCATCGATTCCGTTCGGGGTACCCAGCAGATTCAGCGCGCTTCTGACGAACGCCACGCGGCGCACCACGAATTGCTCACGCACGTGGGCCGCAAGATGCGTCAGCGCAAGCGCCACGGCGCGCGCGGTCATCGCGGGACCGGGCGGCGCGGGCTTGTCGCTGCCCGGCGGCGCGAGGTCGCCGCCGGACCAGCCGGCTGCGGCTGCCGCCCATGCGCCGCAGCCGCCGAAGCGCTGCGCGCGGGCAAACGCGAGTGCCGCGCGGCGCGGCGCGTCGTCACTGTTGCGCACCCATTGTTCGGCGAGCGCAAGGCCCGCACGGTCGGTTTCGCCAAGCGCTTCGTTGCGCGCGCACTGGCATAGCCAGGCTACCGCGTAACGCCGCGGCAGCAGCCGCGCGACGAGCACCAGCGCATCTTCGGCGAGGCCCGCATCGAGCAACGCTTCGACCGCGACGCGCGGCGTGCCGACGCCCGGCGTAGCGACGCCCGGCGTAGCGACGCCCGGCGTAGCGACGCCCGGCGTAGCGACGCCCGGCGTAGCGACGCCCGGCGTAGCGACGCCCGGCGCGCCGACGCCCGATGTCGTCTCATCCGACGCCGCGCTACGCTGCCGCGCGGCAAGCGCCTCCAGCGTCGCGTGCGCGGCCGGCGAGCACTGCATGTCGCGCGCGGCCGCCATGATCGTGTCCATCGCGCGCGTCCTCACAGCACACCTGGCACCGGTACCGGCGGCACCGGCGCCGGCAGGATCAACGGCAGCTCGCCGGTCAGCAGCGCGGTAATCGTGCCGGCCAGTTCGAGCGTCTGCGACTGCACCAGCGTGGTCGCCTCGGAGATGATTTCCATCGCGCCGAGCGAACCGATGCCCAGATTCGCCTTCGAGCCGATCTGCATCGACACGCCCGCCTTCAGCCCGACGTCCATCACGCCTTCGATCTGCACCTGCGTGCCCTTGATGGTGATTTCGCCGGTGCTCTTCATCACGATGCTGGCGAGCCCGGTCACCAGTTCGATCTGGTTGCCGGCCTTCAGCGTGTAGTTGTGCGCGACGTCCACGTCGTGATCGTGTTCGGACTCTTCGCGCAGATCCTTCTGCGCGTGGATCAGCACCTGCTCGCTGCCCATCTTGTCCTCGAAGCGGATCTCGTTGTAATCGTCGCTGCCGCCGCCCTGGTTGCTGCGGCTCTTCACGCCGCTTTGCGTCTTGTTGTCGGGCAGGCTGTACGGCGGCATGTTGTCCGCGTTGTACACGCTGCCGATAATCAGCGGCCGGTCCGGATTGCCTTCCAGAAAACTCACCACCACTTCCTGGCCCACCCGCGGGATGAACTGCGCGCCCCAGCGCTTGCCGGCCCATAGCTGCGCGACGCGCACCGGGCACGAGTTGTCCGCATGCGGCTTGCCGGGCTGGCTCCAGAAGAACGTGACCTGCACGCGGCCGTATTTGTCGACGGCAATGTCTTCGGGCGTGTCGCCATACACCCGCGCGGTCTGCAGCCCGGCAATCACCGGCCGCGGCGTGTGCGGCATCGTGCGGAACGGCTGGCGGCTCTTGATGGTCTTGAAATCGCACTGGAACGGCTCTTCGCCGACGTCGCTGCCGCCGCTGCCCGCCATGTAATCCGGCTCGACGAGCCGCATCGTGGTTTCGATCACCAGGTATTCCTGGTTCGCGTCGGACAGCGGGAAGTCCTTCAGCCTGAACAGCACGCCGGCGCCGACGCCGCATGCGTCGGTATGGCCGTTCGAGATCGCCTGCGGCACGTTCAGTGCGTCCGCGCGCACGCGCGCCCAGCGCTGCGCATCGGATAGCTGCTGGTCGTAGCCGAACGTGTCGTACGGGTAGTCGTAAATGTCGAGGCCGCTGATGCTATGGGCGTCGTCGGTATCGGTCAGCTCTTCGGTCGCGAGCAGCGAGGCCTTCGGCTTCAGATAGTCGTAGTCGTCGAGCTGCACCTTGGTGGTATTGACCGTGTGTGCGGTCTGCCAGTCGCTGATCGACGCCTTCATCCGCTTGCCCTTTTCGGTCGGCGGCGCATAGGGAATCTGCTCGAAGCTCGGCACCGTGCTGTGCGCGCCGAGCGCATCGGCCAGCACCATCGTGTGCGTGCTGTCGCTATGCGTGAAGAAGTAATAGATGCCTTCCTGTTCCATCAGCCGGCTCAGGAAGTCGAAATAGCTCTCGCGATACTGCACGCAATAGTCGCGCGCCGGATAGTTGCCGGACAGGCTCAGCTTCAGGTCGCCATAGCCGAGCTCGCCGAGCACGGTCTGCACGATCTGCGGCACGCTCATGCTGCGATAGATGCGGCTGTCGCGCTTTCGGGTCAGCAGCCACGGCTTGGGCACCACGACGAAGTGGTACACCGCATAGCGAACGTTGTCGATATTGACGAAGCCATGCTGCTCGCCTTCGCAGACGATGCCGTTGAAATAGCGCGTATAGCCCTGCGGGCTCACCAGCTTGACGGTCATCGGCGTGCCAAGCAACGCGCGCAGGTCGACGTCCGGGGTCTTGCTGATGGTTTCCAGCTGGTACGAAAACAGTTTCCCGAGTGCTTCGTGCGCGGTCATGTTCGCGAACAGCAGGCTCGTGCCGAGCGTCGAAGTGAGCGTGATTGCGTGGGCCATCGGAATTCAAACTCCTGCGTCGATATCGATCTCCGCTACCACAACAGCCGTCGCTGGCCTTCTATTCCTTCGCAAATGCATATCGTCGCTCGCATCCGCGTTCGTCACGGGTTCTGCGCCCGCTTTCGCCGCCTTGCCGGCCAGCACGATCCAGCCGTCCACCCACCGGCCCGCTTCCTTGCGTAGTGCTTGCGCTTCGATATGCAGGTCGCTGAAGCCGGCTTTCGCGAGGCTTGTTTCGAGCGCCGCACGGCTGTGCTGATAGCGGCCGCTCGGTGCGAGCGCGTAGGCTGGAACGTCGGCGCCGGCAGCGCCGTGCAGCGCTTCGAGACTGAATGCGAGCTGCCCGCCCGCGCGCAGTGCGTGGCAGCTGGCGGCCAGCACCGCCGCGAGATCGCCGAAATAGACCAGCGTGTCGGCGCACACGATCAGATCGTAGGCGTGCGCATGCCGGCTCAGGAACGCCGTCAATTCCGCGCATACCAGCTCGTCGTAGCCGCCGCGGCGGGCCGCCTCGCCGAGCATGCCCTCCGACAGATCCACGCCGGTCAGCGTGCGGGCGCGCGTGCGCAACAACGGCGCGCACAGGCCGGTGCCGCAGCCGGCGTCGAGCACGTCGAGCGTGTCGGGGCCGCCGTCGCCCGCCACCGGCGCATACGCATCGAGCGCTTCGACCAGCGCCTGCGGCGCGCGGTAGCCGAGGTTGTTCACCAGCTGCTCGTCGAAGCTCAGCGAGAAATCGTCGAACAGCTTACGCACATATTCGTCGCCGGCCCGCGGCGGCGCGGCGTTCGCACCGCACGCGCACAGCATGTGCTGCGGGACCGGATCGGCGGGATCGTGTTCGCTCCACGCGCGATACACGCCTGCCGCCTCGTCGATGCGGCCCAGCCCGTACAGCGCCATGCCGAGCGCTTCGAGCGCGCGCAGATTGTGCGGGTCCAGTTCGAACGCGCGCCGCAGGCAGTCGACCGCCTGCTCGATGTCTGGCCGGCTATCAGGGTGACTGCACAGAAAACGGCCGAACCAGTAGTGGCCGCGCGCATCGTCGGGCGCCCGCGCCAGCCACGTGCGATACGCGCTGCGCGCCGCGTCGATGCGCTGCTGCACCTGCAGCACGATCGCCAGATTGCCGAGTGCCTGCGGATGCGCAGAGGCGATCGCGAGCGCACGGCGATAGCAGGCTTCGGCTTCCGTATGGCGGCCGCATTCCTTGTGGATGTTGCCGAGGTTGCTGTGCGCATCGGCGTGGCCCGGCGTCAGGCGCAGCGCATGGCCAACCAGTTCGACGGCCTCGTCGCTGTGGCCGCGCTGATGGCGCAGCACGCCCAGATAGTGCAACGCGTCGGGTTGCGCCGCATGCATGCGCAGCGCGCGGCGATAGTGTTGCTCGGCGCTGTCGAGTTCGCCGGCCTGATGCGCGCGCAGCGCCTGCTGCAACGCCTGCGCCGCGCCGGCTGCGGCTGGCCGCGGGCGCTGCGCGTAACGGGAGGTAGGGCTCATGGACATCCGGACCGTTGCTATGCGCCGATGGATTCACTGTGCGCGGCCACCGCGCCGGTCTCGTCGGCTGATGCGGCAGTGGCCTGCGCATCGTCACCGAACCGGTACGCAAAGTCCGCATCCACCACACTGACGCGCACGCCGCCGATCGCGTCGCCGCGCATCGTCCGCGCGAGAAACTCGCGACTGATTTCCGGCAGCATCGTGTTGGTCAGAATCGCATCGATCATGCGCCCGCCCGATTCGCTCTCGGTGCAGCGGCTCACGACCAGTTGCACGACGTCGTCGCCGTATTCGAACGGAATCCGGTAGCGCGCTTCGATGCGCTGCCTGATGCGGCCCAGCTGAAGTTTGACAATTTTGCCCAACATGTCGGTGCTGAGCGGGTAGTACGGAATCGATACCAGCCGCCCCAGCAGCGCCGGCGGAAACACCTTCAGCAACGGCTCGCGCAACGCCTTTGCCATGCCTTCGGGCTCCGGCATCAGCTCCGGATCCTTGCACAGGCCGGCGATCAGATCGGTGCCCGCGTTGGTGGTCAGCAGGATCAGCGTGTTCTTGAAGTCGATCAGCCGGCCCTCGCCGTCTTCCATCACGCCCTTGTCGAATACCTGGAAGAAGATCTCGTGCACGTCCGGGTGCGCCTTCTCCACTTCGTCGAGCAGCACCACCGAATAGGGCTTCCTGCGCACCGCCTCGGTCAGCACCCCGCCCTCGCCGTAACCGACGTAACCCGGCGGCGCGCCCTTCAGCGTCGACACCGTATGCGCCTCCTGAAACTCGCTCATATTGATCGTGATCAGGTTGTGCTCGCCGCCATACAGCGCCTCGGCCAGCGCGAGCGCGGTCTCGGTCTTGCCGACGCCCGACGTGCCGGCCAGCAAAAATACACCGATCGGTTTTTGCGGATTGTCGAGCCCGGCGCGCGAGGTCTGGATGCGCTTCGCGATCGTTTCCATCGCATGGTCCTGGCCGATCACGCGCTGGCCCATCAGGCTGGCGAGATTCATCACGGTTTCCAGTTCGCTGCGCATCATGCGGCCGACCGGAATGCCGGTCCAGTCCGCGATCACCGACGCCACGGCCTGATAGTCGACGCTCGGCAGGATCAGCGGCGTTTCGCCTTGCCGTTCGGCAAGCCGCGCCTGCAGGCTCTTCAGTTCCGCGAGCGCGGCGGCGCGCGCCGCGTCATCGAGTGCGGGCGCTGACGCCTGGTCTTGCGCCGCCTGTTCGAGCTCACTGCCGGTGCCTTCGACCGGCGCCGCATCGCCGCGCAGTTGCACGCGCAACGCCAGGATCTGTTCGACCAGCACCTTCTCTTCGGCCCACGCGGCATCGAGCCGCTGCAAACGCTCGCGCTGCGCCGCCAGTTTTTCGCTGGCCGCGGCCTCGCGCTCGGCCACGTCCACGCCGACGCGCTTCTCGCGCCCGATAATCGCCAGCTCGGTTTCGAGCGCCTGAATCCGCTTGCGGGTATCGTCGACTTCGGCCGGCACCGCGTGCTGGCTGACCGCCACGCGCGCGCAGGCGGTGTCGAGCAGGCTCACCGCCTTATCCGGCAACTGGCGCGCCGGAATATAGCGGTGCGACAGCTTGACCGCGGCCTCCAGCGCTTCGTCGAGAACCTGCACGCGGTGATGCTGCTCCATCACGCTGGCGACGCCGCGCATCATCAGGATGCCCTTCTCTTCGCCCGGCTCGTCGATCTGCACGGTCTGAAAGCGCCGCGTCAGCGCCGGGTCTTTTTCGATGTGCTTCTTGTATTCGGCCCACGTGGTCGCGCCGATGGTGCGCAGATTGCCGCGCGCCAGCGCCGGCTTCAGCAGGTTTGCCGCGTCGCCGGTGCCGGCCGCGCCGCCTGCGCCGACCAGCGTATGCGCTTCGTCGATAAACAGGATCACCGGCTTCACCGAGGCCTGCACTTCGTCGATCACCTGGCGCAGCCGGTTTTCGAACTCGCCTTTCATGCTTGCGCCGGCCTGCAGCAAACCGACGTCGAGCGTGCGCAACTGCACGTCTTTCAGCGGCGGCGGCACGTCGCCTTGCGCGATACGCAGCGCAAAGCCCTCGACCACCGCGGTCTTGCCGACACCGGCCTCGCCGACCAGCATCGGGTTGTTCTGGCGGCGCCGCATCAGGATGTCGACCACCTGACGGATTTCCTCGTCGCGGCCGACGATCGGATCGATCTTGCCGCGCCGCGCCTCGTCGGTCAGATCGATCGTGAACTGCTGCAGCGCCTGCTGCTTGCCCATTTGCGCGGGCGCCAGCGCGCCGCTTGCGTCGCCGGGCGCAGCCGCGCCGATCTGAAAACCGTCGGTGGGGCGCAGGCTGTCTTCCGGCGAGCCGGCGACGATTTCCGCAAAACTGTCCGCGAGCGTTTCCGGCTTGATCTTCGCGAATTCGCCCGACACGGCATGCAGCGCATTGCGCAGGTGCCGCGTGCGCAACAGGCCGACCAGCAGATAGCCGGTGCGCACCTGCGCTTCGCCGAACATCAGCGTGGCGAACACCCAGCCGCGCTCGACCGCTTCCTCGACGTCGCCGGACAAATCGGAGATCGTCGTCGAGCCGCGCGGCAGCCGCTCGAGCGCTTCGGTGATGTCGCGCACCAGGTTCGATGGATTGAGCCCGAAATGCTTGACGATCCGATGCAGGTCCGAGTCCTGCAACTGCAGGATCTGATGGATCCAGTGCACCAGTTCCACATACGGGTTGCCGCGCAGTTTGCAGAACACGGTGGCGCTTTCGATGCCCCGATAAGCAACTGCGTTGAGCTTGCCGAACAACGCGTTACGACTGATCTCGGCCATGGTCTTGTTCCTGTGACGGCGTACGCGGCCGCGGCAGCGGCCGCCGGTTCAATGAAAAACGCAATGGATAACGAAGGGCACTGCAGCTAGCCGACCGGCTTGACGATCACGTCGTCGGCGTCTCCCGGCTTCGCGTAACGGCCCATCCATGTGTTGAAACCCATCCGGCCCGCGCGGCCCATATGGGTCAGCGGCACCTCTTCCTTCTTCAGCACGAGCTGCAGATCCCAGCCCTTCTCTTCGCCCACATAGGTTTTCACCGCGGCGACGAACTGCTTCAGGCTCTCGCCGCCCGGCAGCAGACGGTTGAACTCGGCATGCGTGAGCGGCCCGACGCGCAGCCGGAAGCGCTGCTGCGCGCCGCGCACATGCGCGCCCAGCACCGCCGTGCGGCCCATGCCAGCCATCGCGACGCCCATGCGCAATTGCGCGTCTTGCGGCACGCGCATCCATTCGGCGACGAATTCGAGCACCTGTACCGGCACGCCGAAAAATTCCTGCAGCAGACTCTTCAGGCCTTCGGCGTTGCGCGCCTGCGGCACCAGCCGGCCGGCGAAAAAGCGCTTGTACTGATCAGGCAGCGCATCGCGCCGCTGCAGATGCGGCGTGGCCATGCCGATCAGCGCGCCGACATAGGTGCGAAAGCGGTCGTCTTCGGGCCGGTCGAGCTGCACGGTCGGCTGCGCATCGGCCCAGGCGCGGTAGAACAGGCTCAGCATCCGGTGGTGGAAGATGTCCGCGAACGCGACGAAGGTCGGGTCCTTCGCGTTGCGCTGCCGGTCCACCGCGTATTCGCTCAGGTGATTCGGCAGCGCGCCGTTCGGCCCGAACAGCCCGAGAAAAAGGCCATGGAGCCGCGCCGGCCGCGTGCCGCTCTTCGGCTCGAAACGCTCGATGCTGCGCGGCGGGAACTCGAGCGTCGCCGCGTGCGCGAGCCGCACCGGGTCTTCGGCCGCGCGCGTCGAACGCGCGAGCCGCGGCGCTTCGGGATACGCGCATTCGAGGCGGCGCAGCGCCTCGAAGAATTCGAAATCCTCCGGCCGCTGCGCCAGCGCTGCTTCCAGCGCTACAGGATCGGGCGCTTGCCGAGCATGGCGGGCCATCGGGCTACCTCGTTGCGTTCGAGCGTGACGAGCACGGTCTCGGTGAAGGAATTGAGCGATACGTAACGCGCGAAAAAGTGCTGCATCACCGAGCCGAGCAGGAACGCGCCGGTGCCTTCGAAGGCAGCGTCGTCGCAGGTCAGCGTGATTTCGAGGCCGCGGCCATAGGTGATCGGCCCCGCAACCGGTACGCGCCGCGTCGCCGGCAAGGCCTTCACACGCTTGATCCCTTCCACCTGGCGGCGGGCGCTCGCATCGAATTCGTCGCAGTACAGCGTCAGCATTTCGCGTAGCGCGGCGGCGCCCTCGTCGCCGTCTTCGTCGAGCAGCGACAGATAGTTCAGCTGCAGATGGCTGATCAGCCGCCACGCGGTCTCGCCGGTCGCGGTCGGCGCACGCGGCCGCGTCGGACCCGCGACGCAGCGGATCGACGCGACTGGCGCGTCGGTGTCGAGCGTGAAGTCGGTATACGACTTGCCCACCGGCATATGCAGCGGCAAGTCGCGATTGGTGCACAGCATGCGCATGCCGACCTGACGCAGCGAGCTCGAGTACGGCGCGTCGTTCGCATCGACCAGCGCAATAAAGGTCTCGCTGCCGACGTAGCTGGAGCGCGGCCCCTGCTGCTTCTGACGGGTCGACAACAGGCGCGGCTCGCGGCGCAGCGTATAGAACGCCGCCTGCCCGCCATGCCACGTGCGCTGGTTGCTGCCATAGAACGGCAGAAAGCTCTGCTCCGGCTCCTGACGGTCGCCGAAGCCCTGCACGTCGTACACGCTGTGGATTTCGAAGTCCATCGGCCGCGTGCGGTCGCCGAGCACGTGATATTCGGTCTTGCCCTGCTGCAGATGGATACGGTCTGAGCGCCGCTCGAACAGATTGATCGCCGGCGTGCAGAACAGCCGGAAGTTGTCCGCATCCACCGCGTTGTGCAGCCGCGCGACGCTGCGCTCGAGCCACACGACGATCTCGAACTCGTTGCCGTGCGCACGCGCGAGCAAACGCCGCAAGCCGGTAAATTCGGTGAACAGGAAGCGCTCCGGGCACGCGAAATATTCCTGCAGCAGGCGGTAGCCGCTAAACGAGCGGGCGCCGTACGGCAGCAGCGCGTCCGCATCGTCGAAGCCTTTTGCCTGCAGCGCGGCGGCCTCGTAATGCTGCTCGGCGAGTTCGCCGGTGGCGGTAGCGGTGCGCGCCGTGTAGCCTGCGGCGTTCGCCAGTAGTTGCTCGTACAACAGTTTCGGCAACTCGTCGGCGCCGGCCAGGAACACCGGCAGATTGTCGAGCGCGAGCGTCTTCGCCTGCGCGCCGGCCAGCGTGCGGAACTTCAGCCGGATGCCGGCGCGCACCGTGCGGCCCGGCGGCGGCACGAGGCCGGCCGCGGCCAGCGCGGCCGGCGTGTCGAAATAGCGCGCGTCGTTCAGTTCGAGCGGCCACAGCGTCACGTCGTGCGCGGTGCGGTATTCGCACGGCGTACGCTCGCCGAACCCGATCAGGCTGCGCAGCACCGTATGGCGCGCCACCGCGTGGCCGGCCGGCGGCAGGTCTTCGGCGGTATCTGGACGCAATTGCACGACCGCCATCGATGGAATCGGCGCGAGGTAGTGCGGGTAAATCATCTCCAGCAGGTGTTGCGTAAACACCGGGTATTGCGCGTCGAGTTTCAGCTGCACGCGCGCGGCCAGAAACGCAAAGCCTTCGAGCAGGCGCTCGACATAGGGGTCCGCGCACTCGAAGCCTTCCAGGCCGAGACGGCCGGCAATCTTCGGGTACTCGCGGGCGAACTCGGCGCCCATCTCGCGCACGTGCTGCAATTCGCGGTTGTAATAGCGCAGAAAACGTGGATCCATGGCGCTCAACCGAAGCTTGGCGAAACGTGAAACTCGCCGGTTTCCAGATCGAGATCGGTGCGCAGATACAGCGATAGCGGCAACGGCTGCGCCCACATCTGCGCTTCGATACGGAAACTCAGCGAACGGCTGTCCATGCGCGACTCGTCGAGATTCACGCTGACCTGCACGGTGCTTGCGACGAGCCGCGGCTCGAAGTTGATCAGCGCCGCGCGAATGCGGTTTTCCAGCACGCTCGCCTCGACGCTCGCCAGCGCGGTGCCGGTCAGATCGGGAATGCCGAAGTTCAGCACCGAGGTGTCGACGTGCGGATGCTCGGCCAACTGCTCGCTGCTCCAGTGGCGCGTGCAATTGAGCAGCCAGCCGATATCGCGCGTCACGCATTCGCGCAGCCGCGACGCGGTGATCACGCGTTCTTCGCGGCTCTCGTCGGGCCGCTCGCGCGCGAGATCGGTGAGCCGGTCCAGCAGCGACGGCTGCAAGCGTTCCTGCGAGGTCAGTTCTGCCATGGGGAGCGTGCTTAAGATGGACTCAATGTGCGGCGGGGCCGCGCGACGATGCGGCGGCGTTGCTTTCAGGTGCGGCAGCGGTGTCTACGTCTATGTCGGCGTTGACGTCGAACACGATCGAGCGCACGTCGAGCAGCGGATATTCGCCGGCTTCGGTGGCCAGCATGCGCTGGCCGCTGCCGACGAAACAGTCGCTGCCGAGCTCGTGCCAGTCGGTGCGCTGCGCAAGCGCAAGCTCCGCATCGCCGGACTGTTCGCTACCGCAATAGCGGCACGGCACAAAGCCGATCGCTTCGCCGCCGTTGCTCCACGTAATCTGCACGGGCGCCCAGATCTTGTCGCGCAAGTCCGACGGCGCGTCGAACTTCAGTTCGCGGATGCGCGCGAACGGCACCCATGCGTAGCCGCCCTTCAGAATCACTTCGAGACATGGGCCGAAACGCGGGTCCGCATCGGCGAGCCATTCGAAACGCGTGCCATCGATCGTGCCGCTCACCGCTTCGGCCTGCTCGAACGCCGTTGCACGCAGCGCGAGTGCATCGGCAATACGGTTTTCATGCAGCCACTGCAGCGATTTCAGCAGCAATGCGTGCCATGGCGCCGGCTCGCCGATCAACGTCGGGCTGCGCGTGCCGGCAAACACGGCGGCACGCTCGCGCTCGCCGCGCAGCGCGAATTCGTAGGCGGCGACCATCAGCGCATTTTGCGCATCGAGTTCGCCCGCGACCCGCAGCTGGTTTTCTGCGCGCTCCCACTGGCCGAGCAACGCCAGCAGCTGGAACAGAAACACGCGGCGCGCCGCATCGGCGGGCTGGCTGCGCACCTGCGCGGTCAACGCCTGCAGCGCGTCGTTCAGGCGGCCGTCCTTCAGCAGGGCTTCGGGACTGGCTGCGATGGGGGCATTCGGCGTGGAAGCGCTCACGATAAGGGATCTGATGAAGTGGAAATCGGACGCACCCGCGCACGCGATTCGCGCCGCTGCTGCGGCAGCGCGAACCGGCACGCGGGTACTGCTGCAACTGCGCTTACTGCTTGGCGACCTGCTGGATGTCGTACGTGAAATCCTTGGTGCCGCCGCTTGCCTTGCCTTCGTCGTCTTGCGGCTGGAACGAATACTTGAACTTGCCGAAGTGCAGCGTGATGTTTTCGGTCAGACGCTCGTCGCCGCCGCTGCCGCCGGTCGAGACCGACGTGACCAGCACGCCTTCGCTCAGCTCGATCGTTACGAAGTCGGTCTGCTGGCCGGTTGCATTGGTCACGTACAGATACGCGTTATCGACCCGCGCACCGGTACACACTGCCTGCAGCAACGCATTCGAGCAGCTGTCGACATACTTGGTGACCGTGATGTCCTGGATATTGGCCTTGCCGCCCGATGCGTAGCCCGCGCCGGTATGCAGGTTGCCGGTGTTGCTGCAGCCCCACGACCACGCGATGATCGGCACTTCGTTCTTGTGCTTCGAGTGATTGGATGCGCCCTGGATCGTGACCGATCCGGAGCCGAACTTCAGGTGCATGTCGAATGCCATGATGGATTCCTCGTTTGCGAATGGATGGGTTCGAGGGTTCGAACGTCAGGCCGTGCGGTAGAGCGGCGCGCCGCACGGCCGGGTTGCATGGCGGCGAACCGCCGGTGGATTTAAAAAGATCAGGCGGCCTTTGCCGACGGCAGCCGCGACACGAGCCGCAGCGACACGGTCAGACCTTCGAGCTGGTAATGCGGCTTCAGGAAAAACTTCGACGTGTAATAGCCCGGGTTGTCCTCCACTTCTTCGACCACCACCTGCGCGGCCGCCAGCGGCTTGCGCGCCTTGGTTTCCTCGCTGGAGTTCACCGGGTCGCCGTCGACATAGTTCATCACCCAGTTCGACAGCCAGATTTCCATCTGCTCGCGCGTGCTGAACGAGCCGATCTTGTCGCGCACGATGCACTTCAGGTAGTGCGCGAAGCGGCAGCACGCGAACATGTACGGCAGGCGCGCCGACAGATTCGAATTCGCGGTGGCGGCCGGATCGTCGTATTCTTCGGGCTTGGCGACCGACTGCGCGCCGATGAACGCGGCGAGGTCGGAGTTCTTGCGATGCACGAGCGGCATCAGGCCCATCTTGTCGAGTTCGGCCGAGCGGCGATCGGTAATCGCGATCTCGGTCGGGCACTTCATGTCGACGCCGCCGTCGTCGCTCGGGAACGTATGCACCGGCAGATATTCAACCGCACCGCCCGACTCCACGCCGCGAATCCGCGTGCACCAGCCGTAGTGCTTGAACGAACGGTTGATGTTCACCGCCATCGCGTAGGCCGCGTTCTGCCACGTGTACTTCGCCGAATCCGCGCCTTCGGTGTCTTCCTCGAAATCGAACTCGTCGACCGGGTCGGTTTTTGCGCCGTACGGCAGACGCGCCAGCGTGCGCGGCATGGTCAGCGCCAGGTACTTCGCGTCGTCCATTTCGCGCAGCGAACGCCAGCCGGCGTAATCGGGCGTCGTGAAGATCATGCCCAGATCGCGCGGGTTCGACAGCTCGCTCCAGCTATCCATGCCAAGCAGGCTCGAGCCGGCCGCGGCGATGAACGGCGCATGCGCGGCCGCGGCCACCTGCGAGATGCCGCGCAGCAGTTCGATGTCCTGCGGGCCGTGGTCGAAGTAGTAGTCGCCGATCAGGCAGCCGTACGGCTCGCCGCCGAGCTGGCCATATTCTTCTTCGTAGATCTTCTTGAACACCGGGCTCTGGTCCCACGCGATGCCCTTGAAGCGCTTCAGGTTCCTGCCGAGCTCCTTCTTCGACACGTTCATCACGCGGATCTTCAGCATCGCGTCGGTTTCGGTATTGGTGACCAGATGATGCAGGCCGCGCCATGAGCCTTCGAGTTTCTGGAATTCGGCGTGGTGCAAGACCTGGTTCAGCTGTTCGCTGAGCTTGCGGTCGATCTCGGCCACGTACGCATTGATGGTTTGCGTCAGGTCGTCGGAGACGATGTTCGAATCGCGCAGCACGTGCTCGGCGAGCGTGCGCACCGCGGCTTCTACTTCCTCTTTCGCGCGCTCGTTCTTCGGCTTGAATTCCTTGTTCAGCAGCGCTGCAAAGTCGCCGCCCTGGGCGCTTTCGGTGAGCGCGCCGTGCTCTGTCTGCTTCTGGGTTTCCATGTTCGATGTCACTCCTGTTCGGTTGCGGCGTCGTCAGCCTTGGGGGCGGCAGCCAGCGACTGCAGCAGCGCCGGATCCTTCAGCGCCTGCGCGATCAGCTTCTCCGCGCCGGCCTTGCCGTCCAGATAGGTGCCGAGGTTCGCGAGCTGGGTGCGCGCCTCGAGCAGCTTTGCGAGCGAATCGACCTTGCGGGCCACCGCGGCCGGCGAGAAGTCGTCCATGCTCTCGAAGGTGATGTCCACTTCGAGATTGCCCGAGCCGGTCAGCGTATTGGGCACGGTGAAATTGACGCGCGGCTTCATCGACTGCATGCGGCTGTCGAAGTTGTCGACGTCGATCTCGAGCGCCTTGCGCTCTTCGATCGGCGGCAGGTCGCCCGCATTCGCGCCGGACAGATCCGACATCACCCCCATCACAAACGGGATCTGGACTTTCTTCTGCGCGCCGTACAGCTCGACGTCGTATTCGATCTGCACACGTGGCGCCCGGTTGCGCGCGATGAATTTCTGACTGCTCTGTTTGGTGGCCATGCGCTTATTCCTTTGGGATGCGTAGGATTGAAAGGAGTCGACGGTTGAGCGTGCTATGGGTGCGCCAAAATCGTCGAGCTTGCCGGATGCTGCGTTGCCTCTGCTGTCGTCATGTCGGTCCTCGTCTCGCTGGGTTCGCCATGAACCTGCAACAGGCAGTGCGGCGCGGCAAATCTGGTTTTGCTACCGGGTGCGCTTGCGAAGCGCGACTACCCGACCCTGCTAGCGGAACAGGTTGTCCGCATCGGTTAGCGGCACATTGGCGCGGCGCATACGCTCGACGGCCTGCTTGACCTTGCTTTGACTGTGAAAATACGGGCTCATCCAGTACGGCGCGGAGATCCCGTCGTGGCCGGAGGGCGTCGCGGCGTCCGGCAACGCGCCGGTGGGCACATAACCGCGCGTCTGACCCGGCTGCGGGTCCGGCAATCCAAGCCGCGTGCCCTCCGCGATTCGTTGCTGCGCCTGTTGCAACGCTTGCTGGCTTTGCCGTGCCGCGCCCATCACTTCGAGCACCAGCGGCACCACCGAGTTATGGATCGCAATCTCGCATTCGGAACAGCTCGCCCACGCTGCCGGCCGGTACTTTTCCGGCCACGATGACTTCACCACACCCGCCAGGTCGCCGCCTACATGCGTGCGCCCTTCAGCGATCACGGTCTGGGTTCTGCCGCCGTGGTAACGCTGTTCGTCCGCGCGCCAATACTTGAACGAATAGTTTTGGGCAAAAAAGCAATGAAGATCCTGAGCGAGTTGCAGTTTCACTGCACCGGCGAAGTTATTGCCATGCGCGCCGGCCATGCCGTAGTTCTCCAGTGTGAAGAAGCTGTAGTCGTCCCGATCTTCGGCACGGCTGCCCACCAGATTTCTGGAGATCCACCCGGCGTCGCTCGTGACATGCAGCAGGCGCGTGCCTTTCTGCAAGATTCCAACCGGCACGTGACGGATGAAGTCGTTGAGGTTGCGCCGCTGCAGCGGCGGGCTCTCGCCGTTCACGCCACTGCGCCGGTACAGTGCCTTCTTCCAGTCGCCGGTAACGAGGCTGCCGTTTTTCAGCACGAAGCCGCCGGGCTGCGCATCTTTTGCGTCGCTGCCCGCGAACATGCAATCCCTGCAACCATCGCACTGCTGATTCAGGTTTTGAGTTCCGAGCCGATCCGAAGACACGATATAAGGCAGATCCATCCACTGCTCCCTAATGAAAATTGGCGTAACGTCAATGCAAGGATCGATGGCTTCGCCCGATTCGATGGCCTGGCCCGTTCGACAACAGTTGATCGCGCCCATTCATTCCATCCGCACTGCCGATCAGGCCGTATTGCACTTCGCCCCGGCTCGCGCCGGCACGGGTCGCATTCGCATTCCGTGCCACTAGAACAGAGCGACAGGGGCTTCTATTCCATCAATCATGAAACCGGTTCTCATGCATTTGCGGTGTGGTCCGCGTGCGTGCGCGGGCGATGCTGGTCGAAGCGAAGTTAGCCGGCCGCGCGGAACCGTTCCGCAAAGCCGAACCCGTCGCACGCAAACGCAGATGCGAAGAAATAGCCACCCATACGAACTCAACGCACCTGCAGTGAGATCGATTGCGCAGCGCTGCAGGGCCAATGCGAAGCGTGGAATAAGCAGGCGAGCCTGACTGTTGTATTGAACACAGCGCACATGCGATATGTGCGTCGCTACCGGCCCGACAAAACTTTCAAGGAGATGCTTCCGAATGGGATTCAGCATGCCCGCGCGCCTTCTGCTGTTCGGACTGTTGGCCATCGCTTCGCATGCGCACGCACAGTGGGCGCTCGTGCAGGCCGATGCGCCGGCGCGCGCGATTCACGATACGAGTCGCTACGTGCCGCAGTCCGGTCAGCGTTTTGCGCTGAACGACATGATTGAAACTTCCGCGCAAGGCGGCCTGCAACTGCAGGATCCCGAGGGCAACGTCGTGGCGCTCGGCGCCGACACGCAGGTGATGTTGACGCGCGATGCGCATGTCGTACTGCTACGCGGCTGGCTCAAGGTGCTGCATACCTGTACCGGCGCACGCCCGCGCTGCGCGATACCGGCGATCGACACCGTGCGGCTGCGCTATACGCCGGCCAACGGCTCGGCTGCAGTGATTGCCGCGTCGCCTGCCGGATATCCGCAAGCGGATGCGGTATTCGTCGAAAGTGGCACGCTGACGCTGCTGTCGCTTGCGCCGGCATACGGCAGCAAGGTTGCGCCGGCGCAGTTGCCGATGCATCAGTTCGCGGTATGGCGCGCGGCGAGCCCGGCGCTCGTGGTGACACCGAGCCCGGATCCGGCGTTCGTCGCCGCCATGCCGGTGGCGTTTCGCGACGCGTTGACGGCGCTGCCGCTGCCCGCGGCCCCAACATCGGCAGCGACAGCAGCGGCAGCGCAGGAAAAACCGCTCCCGGTCGACTACGACGATATCGCCGACTGGCTGAATAGCCCGCTCGCGATTCGCACCCAGCCGGGCACGCGCTTTACCGAACGCTTTCGCACGCGGCTCGCCGACCCGGCGTTTCGCCGCGCGATCGACCAGCACCTGGGCACGCTGCCCGAATGGCGTGCGCTGCTGTATCCGCCGCCTGCGCCGCCGCACCATGCGACTGCGGCGCCTTCTGTTTACCGCTCACTATCGAACCGCCCATGAAGCTGTCGCTCGCCATCAAATTCAATCTCGTGTTTATCGCGATCTTCGCGATCGGGCTGATCGCAGCCGGCTTTGTCGCAGATCGCGTACTGCAGCAGCAGGCGCTCGACGAAACGAAGCACGATGCCGACGTGCTCGCGAGCGCGGCCAGCGCGATGCAGAACTACACCGCGCAACACATCACGCCGCTGCTCGCGACGCAGATCAAATATTCGTTCGTGCCGGAATCGGTCCCGGCGTTTTCCGCCATCGAGATGCTCAACACGCTGCAGAGCGCGTTTCCGAACTTCTCGTACAGGTCGACCATGCTGAACCCGACCAATCCGCGCGACCGGCCCACCGACTGGGAAACCGAGGTCATCGCGCATCTGCACGATCATCCGGAGCTCAAGGAAGTGACCGGCCAGCGCCGCACGCCGGGTGGCGTGCAACTGATGTTCCTCGCGCGGCCGAGCCGCATCAACGATTCGGCCTGCCTGCAATGCCATAGCACGCCGTCCGCCGCACCGCGCACGATGCTCGACAAGTACGGCCCGGCCAACGGCTTCGGCTGGACCATGCACGACGTGATCGGCGCGGAGTTCGTGTCGGTGCCGATGTCGCAGTCGATCGCGCGCGGCCGCGCGGTCTGGCGCAGTTTCATGCTGGCGTTGAGCGCGGTGTTCGCGGTGGTGCTGGTGGTGCTCAACGTGATGGTGCATTTTCTGGTCACGCGCCGGCTGCAGACACTGTCGCGCGCCGCCGACGAAGTGAGCCTGGGCAAGCTCGACGGCGTCGAACTGCCGACCGGCGGCGGCGATGAAATCGCTTCGCTGGCCGTATCGTTCGGGCGGATGCGCACGAGTCTGGTGGCAGCCTTCGAAATTCTCGACGAACAGCATTGAACCCGCCACGCGAGAAACCGATGCCCTTTTCAAGCTCCACGTTGCCGCAGAAAATCGGCCGTTATCGGGTCGAGCGTGTGCTTGGTAGCGGCGCGATGGGCGTCGTGTATCTGGCCAACGATCCGCATATCCAGCGTCAGGTCGCGCTGAAAACGATACGCAGCGAGCTGCTGCGCGACCAGCCGGCGCATGCGGACGCCGAACTGCCGGCGCGCTTTGTCAACGAAGCCCGCGCCGCCGGGCGGCTCGTGCACCCGCATATCGTGTCGGTGTTCGACTATGGCGAAACCGACGGCATTGCGTATATCGCGCTCGAATATGTGCGCGGCGAAAACCTCGCCGAACGGCTCGCGCAGCATGCGGGCAGCGGCACCACGATCCCGCTCGCGCGCGCGCTGGTGTGGTTCGCGCAACTGCTCGACGCGCTGTCGTATGCGCACGAAGTCGGCGTGATCCATCGCGATATCAAGCCCGCCAATCTGCTGATCGCGCAACGCGGCGAATGCAAGGTGACTGACTTCGGCATCGCGCAGCTCGACACCGGGCGGCTCACGCGCGCCGGCATGATGATCGGTACCCCGAGCTATATGTCGCCGGAGCAATTCGCGGGCAACGAAATCGACGCGCGCAGCGATCTGTTTTCCGCCGGCGTGGTGCTCTATGAAATGCTGACCGGTGCGTGCCCGTTCGCCGGCGCCCCCGCTGCAGTCATGCAGCAGGTGATGAACGAGATGCCCGCCGCGCCGTCGACGCGGGTGGCGAGCCTGCCGGCCGAGCTCGATGCGATGGTGCTCAAGGCGCTCGCGAAACACCCGGACCAGCGCTATGAGTCGGCGCAAAGCTGGCGCATCGCCGTGCTGAGCCTGCTCGATACGCTTGCGACGAGCGGCGATCCGGATCATACGGTGCTGGTGGCGCCACTTACGCGTGCCGCTCTGGAACCGCCGCGTGCGGCGGCGGACCAGTCGCTTGCGGGGACCACCGCGGCCGCGGCAGGCGCCACGCCGGTCGTCTGGCCGCGCGAGTTGCTCGCGCAACTCGAGGCCGCGCTCGCCAGCCATGTCGGGCCGGTCGCGTCGCTGCTGGTGCGGCGCGCGGCGGCACAGGCCGGCGACTCGCAAACCTTGTCCGCGCAGCTGGTGCGGCATCTGCCCGACGACGCGGCGCGCCGCAAGTTCGATGCGCTGCTCGAACGGCATGCCGCCGCAGCCAGCGACGCGGCGACGCGCGTGATGCCGCTTGCCGATGCGGCGCGTGCCAACCACCCCGCGGGCAATACCGCCGCGAGCGCGACACTGCTGGATCAGGCGCAAGTGGATGCGGCCGTGCGCCAGCTGGCGACCCACCTGGGGCCGATCGCGCGGATCGTCGCGGCGCGTGCCGCGAAGGGCGCGGATACCGCAACGTTTTATGCGCGCCTCGCCGACGCGCTGCCTGCGTCAGCCGATCGCGATCAGTTCTTGCGCGCGCTCGATGAGCCGCCGGCGGACCCATCGCGTTGATTTGCGCCGGATCGCCGGATGCCGGTTCGGCGATCTGTCGATCCGTCGATCCGCCGCGAAACCAGAACCCGGCCCAAGCTCGGACCAGGCCCGGCCTTTAGTCCTTCGGCGCGCTTTCGAGCGCGATCTGCAACACCAGCGCGGTCATCGCCGACAGCGGTCGCCCGCGCCGCGTAATCGCGACGATGCGCCGTCGCATCAGCGGGTGTGCGATCGGAATGCCGACCAGCTGGTATTCGAGCAGCAGCTTCGGCGGAATCAGGCTCGGCAGAATGCAGTGGCCGTGGGTCAGCGAAACCAGCTTGAGCATCGCGTCGACGGTTTCGACTTCGGCCGCCACGCTCGCATCGAACGCGCGCGTATGCAGCATGCGCCGCAACGCGTAGCTGGCCGGGAACATCACGAGCGGCGGCGTCTGCTGGTCCAGCACGACGCTCGCCTGTTGCGCGAACGGCGAGCCTTGATGCACCACGAAGCACATGTCTTCTTCGAACAGCGGCGTGATTTCCAGTGCGTCGGACGCCACCGCAGAATCGTAGACGAAGCCGATCTCGGCCCGCCCCGCTTCGACCAGTTCGACCACGCCCGGCGAGCTGCGGCCGAGCAGCGACACGTTTGCGTGCGGCCGCTGCGCCATGAAGCGCGCCAGCACCTCGCCCATGAAGTAATAGCTCAGCGTGTGGATCGTCGCGACGTTCAGGCTGCCGGCGGTAATGCCGTGCTGGTCGCGTAGTTGCAGCACCGAGTTGTCGATCAGCTGATACGCCGAGCGGGCCGCTTCCAGCAGCTTCTGGCCCGCCTCGGTCGGCTCGACGCCGCGCCCATGGCGCACGAACAGCGGCTGGCCGATATAGCTTTCGAGGCTGGCAAGCTGGCGGCTCAGGCCGGACTGCGTCAGCGAAAGCGCGTCGGCCGCGCCCGACAACGATTTGTAAGTTGCGATCTCGACGAACAGGCGCAGTTGATGATCGAGGTTGCCTTTCATGTGGAATCCTGTGCGCGACGCATGGCGGCCGGCGTCATGGTGTCACGGCGCAAGCGTGCGCCCCGCGCGATTCTACGGGCCGGTCGAACCCCTGCCAAGCTGGCTGACGGCGCGGATGGCGGCGGCGTGCCGCGGCGGCCGCAGACGTGCAAGGACGAGAGGCCGTGTAACGACGCACGGGCAAAGCACGGGCGACGCAAGGCAAGCATGACGACGCGCGACGCGGCGGACCGCGCGCCGCGCGCCTCCGCCGACTGCCGCGCGCCCGTGATGCTTACTTGACCGGAAACTCCTTGTGCCCGCCGAAGCCGAAGCGCATCGCCGACAACATCCGCTCCGCAAACGACTCCGCGTCACGCGAGCGGAAGCGCGTAAACAACGCCGCGGACAGCACCTGCGCCGGCACCGCCTCTTCGATCGCCGCTTCGATGGTCCAACGGCCCTCACCGCTGTCGGCCACTTCAGTCGAGTAACCCTGCAGCTGGCCATCGTGCGCGAGCGCGCCGGCGGTCAGATCGAGCAGCCACGACGACACCACGCTGCCGCGCCGCCACACTTCGGCGGTATCGGCCAGATCGATGCTGTAGCGCTGGTCTTCGGGCAGTTCCGGCGCGTTCTTGTGCTTCAGGATGTTGAAGCCTTCCGCGTAAGCCTGCATCAGCCCGTATTCGATGCCGTTGTGGACCATCTTGACGAAGTGCCCCGAGCCGACCGGGCCCGTATGCATATAGCCGTTCTCGACACGCGCATCGCGGCCGTCGCGGCCCGGCGTAGCCGGAATCTCGCCGCGTCCCGGCGCGAGCGTCGCGAGGATCGGGTCGATGCGTTGCACGGTCGCCTGATCGCCGCCGATCATCATGCAGTAGCCGCGCTCGAGCCCCCACACGCCGCCCGAGGTGCCGACGTCGACGTAATGCAGGCCCTGCTCGCGCAGTTGCACCGCGCGGCGAATGTCGTCCTTGTAGAAGCTGTTGCCGCCGTCGATGATCACGTCGTCGGCGCTGAGGAGTTTGCGCAGATCGTTCAGCGTGTCTTCGGTGATCTTGCCGGCCGGCAGCATCAGCCAGACCACGCGCGGCGCGGCGAGCTTCGAGACCAGATCGGCCAGATCGCTCGCGCCGGTGGCCCCCTCCTTCGCGAGGGCGTCGGTCGCCTGCGGACTGTGATCGTAGACCACGCAACTATGTCCGCCCCGCATCAGACGCCGCCCAATATTGCCGCCCATACGCCCGAGGCCCACGATACCGATTTGCATGATGTATCTCTCCTTTGCGGTTGAGTTTGTCGCTGACGAAACGCCTGCCCGGTCGCGTCAGCATGACAGACTGAGCAGCACGAACCGTGCGCCGGCGCGCGGCACACCGAACCACAGGATACGCGCGCCGCGGCGCGAGCACAGCGAGGTATTGCCGGTCCCGGCAGCCGCCAGGGGTGGAGTCGTACCGATTTCGCGCCGCAAGCCGGTGTCGACCTTGCGCCCGGCTCCTTCACGCGATCCAGCCCTCATTGGACGCGCCCTGCATTGCGCGACGAACACGCGAATTGCGGACCACACCTGCAACGCGCCCGTACCCGGGCTTGCGCCACTCAAAACGCGCGTCGTTCAGATGATCAGCCGCGAAATCTTCGAGCCTTCCAGCGACACGCCCGCCATCAGCCCGGCGTTGGTCATCACGATCGCTTCGACCGGGCTGGTCGCGGTGGAGGTATCGACATTGCCGTTTGCGCCGATCTTCAGCACCGCGACCGTCGCGTCGACGCCGGCGGCCCAGCCCTGGCTGCGCCTGAACTCGTCGAGCGCGTCCTGCGTCATGAACAGCAGCACGATCGCCTTCGACTGCGCGCCGATCTGCAAGCCGAACGACGCCGCGGTAATGCTGTAGTAACCGTTGGTCTGCCCGTCGACGCGTAATGCGCCCTGCCCGTACTGTCCGCCGATCCAGAAGCCCGCCGAGATCACCGATGGAAACACCAGGATGCCGCGCGACTTGCCGACCAGCTCGCGCGAGCCCTGTACGGTCTCGTACATGCGCGTGACGGTCGCGTCGACATCGGCTTCGATGGTGCGGCGGCGGCCCGCGTTTGCGCCATCGGAGTTGTCCGACGAAATCGGCGTGGTGGTGCAGGCAACGAGCCCGCCTGCGGCGGCGAGCGCCGTGGTAGCAGCGATGAATCGGCGACGGTGCATGCGCTTTCCTCCCTGTAACGCGAGTCGATGGATCGGTCCGTGCGCCATTCGCGACGCACGAATACCGGCCACGTTACTTGTGCGCATCGCCGGTGGCAAGTCGTGACACTACGGGAGGGGATGCCAGCAGACGCTTGCGACGGGGTTACGCGTTCCAGTCCGGCGCAAACGGCGGCTGCACATAGCGCTGGTCTTTCGGCAGCCCGGCGATCGCTGCGCGGTCTTCGTCGTCGAGACGGATACGCAAGGCTTCGAGGTTGGCGCGCTGGCTTTGTGCGCGCTGCGCTTTCGGGATCGCGATCACATCGTCCTGATCGAGCAGCCACGCCAGCGCGATCTGCGCGGCGCTCGCGCCGTGCTTGTCGCCGATGCTCGCGAGCAGCGGGTCGCCCGCCGCGCGGCCCTGCGCGAGCGGCGCGTAGGCAACCAGCGGGATCTGCTTCGCGCGCAGATAGTCGAGCATGCGCGCCTGGCTCAGGAACGGGTGGTACTCGACCTGCAGGCACGCGATCGGCGCGCCGACCTCGTCGACCGCCGTCTTCAGTTGCGACAGATTGAAGTTGCACACGCCGATCGCGCGCGTGCGGCCTTCTTCTTTCAGCTTGATCATCGTCTCGAGCACGGCCGGCAGGTTCATGTCGGGCGACGGCCAGTGCACCATGAACAGATCGAGATAATCGAGCTTCAATTGCGCGAGGCTCGTATCGAACGAGCGGCGAATCGCGTCGGGCTGCAGGCTGTCGTGCCAGACCTTGGTGGTCACGTGCAGGTCGCCGCGCGCGATGCCCGAGGTGGCCAGCGCAGCGCCGACTGCCGCTTCGTTCTGATACATCATCGCGGTATCGATATGGCGATAGCCGAGCTCGAGCGCGCTTTCGACCACCGGCTGGCAATCCATGCCCCGCATGCGGAACGTGCCGAAGCCGAGCCGCGGGATGCGGATGCCCTGGGTTTCGATCGCTTCCATTACTGCTCCTTGAACTTGAAAAAGTGGCGTGACATGGCAATGCAACCGGTTCCCGCACAGGCCAAAGGCGGGCGCCAGTTGCGGCATGCGCCACTGTCGCACTTCAGCACCGGTGAATAAAGTACGCGCCGTTCAAATGACCCGTGATTAAAATCACGAATCATGCGACCAGGAGACATCAGATGGGATTCGACAGCCGGCTGCTGTCAGGCGTTACGGTGCTGGCGGCCGTGGCCGAGAGCGGCAGCTTCGTGCGGGCCGCGGAGACGCTCGGGCTGTCGCCCTCCGGCGTGAGCCGCGCGATCGGACGGCTCGAAAAGCGCATCGGCGTGCGCGTGCTGGACCGCACCACGCGTTCGCAGACCCTGACCGACGAAGGCCGCAGGCTGTACGAAGCGGTCGGCCCGCACCTGCTCGGTATCGAGGAAGCGGCCAGCGCCGCGTCGGGTTCCGTCAACGCGGTGCTCGGCAAGCTGCGCGTGAACATCGATCCGTTCTTTTCGCGCACGGTGCTGGCCAAACGCCTGCCGGAGCTGCTGCGCCGCTATCCGCAACTGTCGGTCGAGCTGATCATGCGCGACGCGGCCGGCGACCTGGTGGCCGACGGCTTCGATCTGGCGGTCCGTTTCGGGCCGCCGCCGACGGGCACGCTGGTGGCCCGCAAGCTGCTCGACACGCGCGTGCTGACGGTTGCGGCACCGGCCTATCTCGCCGGGCACGGCGTGCCGCTGCGTCCCGAGGACGTCGCGCGGCATCAGCGGATCCTGTTCTACAACCCGGTCACGGCCAAGCCGTTCGAATGGGAGTTTCATCGCCACCGGCAACGCGTGCAGATTCCCGCGGCGGGCCGGCTGCTGGTGTCCGATGTCGATACGATGCTGGTCAGCTGCACCGCGGGCGCGGGCATTGCGCAGATCATGGACCTCGGCGTCGATCATCTGATGGCGGCCGGCGCGTTGACCGAGGTGCTGCCCGACTGGCAGGAGGAGCGCTTTCCGCTATATGCGCTGTACCCTTCGCGGCGGCACCAGGCGGCGAAGGTCAATGCGTTCATCGATTTCTGTCTGGAGACGCTGGCGCCGACGCTGGCGGGGGATCGTGCGCGCAAGGCGGTGGTGCAGAAAGTGGCGGGGAAAAGGCGTTGAGGGGTGGTGCGCTGGGGTCGCGTTGGGGTCGCGTTGGGGTCGCGTTGATATCGCGTTGGGGTGGCGTCGGGGTCGCGTTGATAGCGCGTAAGGCGGCGCCGAGCCGGCACGACGGTGATGAATCGACGCGTGCGCGCCGCGCTACGCCTCTGAGGTGAGCGCGTATCCGGTCGGCGTGGACTCGGCTTCGACATCGCGCGCGAGTTCATATCCGTGCTCGCGCTCATGCTCGTGCGCCTGCTGTTCCTCGTGCGCAGCCGGTTGCGTCACCGCACCGGCCTGCTCCACCGGGTCGTACGGCAGCTGGACGATGTGCAGATCGTCCGCCTCGGCTGCGGCGTCGACTGCCGTGGAGTCCGCGGCGGGCGTCGATTCGCCGTGCAGGCATGCGAGCATTTCCGGGCACGCGTGGTACTGCAACGCAGCCCATGCGACGCCAGGCGCGAGCTCGCGCCAGAAACACACGACGATCAGCAAAAAAGCCAGCAGGAGCAGAACGGCGAAAAACATGGCGAAGTCCGGATCGTCGGCGGGTGTCGGGTGAAGCGCGCGCCGCTGCGAATTCGCGACACGCTCACTCAACGAAACACGCGACGACCCGGGATATTCCGCGTACCTCGCGTACCTCCGTACCTCCGTACCTCCGTACCTCCGTACCTCCGTACCTCGATAGCACGCCGTACCCTCCGTACCCCCGTACGCGCCAATGCGCGCCGCGCAGCCTTCGTCGTAAGCCGATTGTTCTTGTACGATGACTTATCTAGCGACTCACGCCGGATTGCGCGGGCCGCGCCTGAAGATATCAGCTCTCCCGGCTATGGGTATGCGCATTAACGGGTTAACCCGAGGACTTTTTTCAGCCCGCCCGCATGATAATAAGCCCATTGTTGTACGATGACTTATCACTGCGCACCAAATAAGGAGACACGGGTGGAGCACATCGATCAGGCACGCCGTCGTTCGGGCGGCGCGCCTTCCACAGCGTCCGGCCGGCCGGCCGCGCCCGCAGCGGCAGCGACAGTAGCCAGCGCAAGCGGCGCGGCGCACCAGAGCAGCACCACCCCACAGCGCGACGAACACCGCACCCGCGTGCGCTGGATGATCCTGTTCATCCTGTTCGTCGTCACCACCATCAACTATGCGGACCGCGCCAGCCTGTCGATCGCCGGCAATGCGATGCAGAAGGCACTCGGCATGTCGCCGGTGGCGATGGGCTACGTGTTCTCCGCGTTCGCATGGGCCTACGTGCTCGCGCAATTGCCCGGCGGCCGTCTGCTCGACCGCTTCGGCACCAAGCGCGTGTATGCGGTGAGCCTCGCCGCGTGGTCGATCTTCACGCTGGCGCAAGGGCTGGTGGCGGGTTTGACGGCCGCCGTCGCGGTTGCTTCGCTGTTCGCGTTGCGCTTTCTGATGGGCTTTGCGGAAGCGCCCGCGTTCCCGGGCAACAGCCGCATGACGTCGACGTGGTTCCCGCGTGCCGAGCGCGGCACCGCCGCCGCGATCTTCAACGCGTCGCAGTATTTCGCCGCGGTGCTGTTCACGCCGATCATGGGCTGGATCGTGCACCGGTTCGGCTGGCCGTACGTGTTCGTCTTTATGGGCGTGCTCGGCATCCTGATGACCGGCGTGTGGCTGAAAACCGTCTATGCGCCGAAGGACCACCCGCGTGTCAGCCAGGCCGAACTGCACTACATCGAAGCCGGCGGCGCGCTGGTCGATCTGGAAACGCGCGAAACCGACGGTGCTGCGTCACAGGCACCGCAGCCCGTCAAGGTGCCGATGGGCGCATCGATACGCGAGATGCTCAGCAACCGCATGTTGCTGGGCATTTTTATCGCGCAGTACTGCATCAACGCGCTCACCTACTTCTTTCTCACGTGGTTCCCGATCTACCTCGTGCAGGAACGCCATATGTCGATCCTGAAGGCCGGCTTCATCGCATCGATTCCGGCTGTGTGCGGTTTCCTCGGCGGCGTGCTGGGCGGCGTGATCTCCGATGCGATGTTGAAGCGCGGCTTTAGCGCGAGTGTCGCGCGCAAGACGCCGATCGTGTTCGGCATGCTGCTGTCCACCTGCATGATTGCGTGCAACTACGTCGATTCGGAGTTCCTGATCGTCGCGATCATGGCGACCGCGTTCTTCGGCAAGGGTATCGGCGCGCTCGGCTGGGCGGTGGTGTCCGATACCGCGCCGGTCGAAGCGGGCGGCGTGTGCGCGTCGCTGTTCAATGCGTGCGGCAACGTCGCCGGCATCACGACGCCGATCATCATCGGCTATCTGGTGCAGGGCTCGGGGTCGTTCAATTCGGCGCTGGTGTTTGTCGGCGCGAATGCGCTGGTGGCGACGCTGTGCTACCTGTTCGTGGTCGGCGATATCAAGCGGATGGTGCTGACGCGCTCGCTGGTTGCGCGTGGTGCGTAGCGTAGGCGTAGGCGTAGCGCGGCAAGCTGATTGCTTCAGGCAGGATTCAAGCTGGACTCAAGCGGAACTCAAGAGGAATGGAGACGATGAAGAAACTGTTGATGGCGCTGGCCGCTGCCGGCGCATGCTCGGGCGCATGGGCGAGCGTCGCCGATGAAGGCGCGGTAAACGATGCGATGAACAAACTGTCCGCCGCGATGATCGCCGGCGACGCGCAGCAGATGAAGGCGCTCACCTCCGCCACGCTCACTTACGGACATTCGAGCGGCAAGGTGCAGAACCAGGCCGAGTTCATCGAAACGATTGCGAGCGGGCAGACGCGCTACAAGCGCATCGATCTGACGCAAACGGTCACCACGGTGTCGGGCGATCAGGCTGTGATCCGCGACCACTTCAGCGGCACCACCGATTCGGCCGGCAAGCTCGCGGAAGTGGATTTCGACGTGCTGGCGGTGTGGCAAAAGCAGCACGGCGCGTGGAAGCTGACGGCTCGGCAGGGGTATAAGCACTGAGGCACTGAGGCACTGAGACGCCATGCACTTTGGCGCTGAATGGAAATACACCGGATGTTTGTCCGGTGTGACAAAAACGCCGGCATCGAGGCCACCATAAAAAACGCGCGCCGCAGAAATGCGAGCGCGCGTTTTTTATCAGCCGAAGCTCTGCGTCAACGCACCAGCGCCGGCCGCTTGTTGTCGAACTTCCAGCCCGCAATCAGATACTGCATCGCGATCGCATCGTCGCGCGCGCCCAGGCCGTGCTTCAGATACAGCTGATGCGCTTCCTCAAGCCGCGCATAGTCGACTTCGACACCCAGCCCCGGCGCAGCAGGCAGCGCGATCTCGCCGCCTTCGATCTGCAGCGGCGCCTGCGTGAGGCGCTGGCCGTCCTGCCAGATCCAGTGCGTATCGATCGCCGTCACGCGCCCGGGCGCGGCCGCCGCGACGTGCGTGAACATCGCCAGCGAAATATCGAAGTGATTGTTCGAATGCGAGCCCCATGTCAGGCCCCAGTCGGCGCAGGTCTGCGCGACGCGCACCGAGCCGCGCATGGTCCAGAAGTGCGGGTCGGCCAGCGGAATGTCCACCGCGTTCAGACGCAACGCATGCGTGAACTGCCGCCAGTCGGTGGCGATCATGTTGGTCGCCGTCGGCAGGTTGGTCGCGCGGCGGAACTCGGCCATCACTTCGCGGCCCGAAAAGCCGTTTTCCGCGCCGCACGGATCTTCCGCGTAAGCGAGCACGTGATGCTGATCGCGGCACAGGCGGATCGCTTCGGCAAGCGACCACGCGCCATTCGGATCGAGCGTGATGCGCGCCTGCGGAAAGCGCTCGGCCAGTGCGGTGACCGCTTCGATTTCCGCATCGCCCTGCAGCACGCCGCCCTTAAGCTTGAAATCGTTGAAGCCGTAGCGTTCGTGCGCGGCTTCGGCCAGACGCACGATCGCCTCGGGCGTCAGCGCCTCGTGGCGGCGTAGCGCTTCCCACGCGTCGCGCGGCTCGGCTTCGCGCAGATACGGCAGATCGGTCTTGCCCGGATCCGCAACGTAAAACAGATAGCCGAGCACCGGCACCTTGTGGCGCTGGATGCCCTCGCCGAGCAGCGCGGCCACCGGCACGCCGAGAAACTGGCCGAGCAGATCGAGCAGCGCCGCTTCCAGTGCGGTGACCACATGCACGCCGACGCGCAGATCGAAGGTCTGCAGGCCACGGCCGCCGTCGTCGTGCGCCGATAGTTGCGCGCGCACCGCTTCCAGAATCGTGCTGTACGCGCCGAGCGGCTGGCCCACGACCTGCGCGCGCGCCGCTTCGAGTGCCGCACGGATCTTCTCGCCGCCCGGCACTTCGCCGACGCCGGTGCGTCCGGCGCTGTCCTTCAGCAGCACGATGTTGCGCGTGAAAAACGGCCCGTGCGCGCCGCTCAGGTTCAGCAGCATGCTGTCATAGCCCGCGACGGGTACGACGCTCAGTTCGGTCACGACGGGCGTCTGGGCACCGCGCGTTTGATCGGGTTGAGATGGCTGGTTCATGACTGTCGCCTTTTCGAAGCTCAAACGGCGGCCCGATAAAAACAGCCGCCGCGTGGAGGGATGGCTGCAGCGCTGATAGCGCTGCGGCTTGCACCTGGCGTGCGCTTGTACGCTTGTACGCTTGTGCTGCTTACGCTGCGTGCAAATTATTGCGCGCCCAGTTTCCTGATCAGCGTATCGAGCATCTCGAGTTCTTCGCCGTTCAGATCGGTCAGCGGTGCGCGCACCGGGCCGGCGTCGCGGCCCACCAGCTTCGCGCCCGCCTTCACGATGCTCACCGCGTAACCCGCGCGGCGATTGCGAATCTCGAGGTACGGCAGGAAGAATTCGTCGAGCAGCGTGCCGATCGTCGCGTGATCGTCGGCGGCTACCGCGCGATAGAACTGCATCGCGGTCTTCGGAATGAAGTTGAACACCGCCGACGAATAGACCGGCACGCCCAGCGCCTTGTAGGCCGCGGCATAGACTTCCGCGGTCGGCAGGCCGCCGAGATACGAGAAACGGTCGCCGAGCTTGCGGCGCACCTGCACCATCGCTTCGATATCGCCAACGCCGTCCTTGAAGCCGATCAGGTTCGGGCAGCGATCCGCGAGACGCTGCAGTACGTCGGCGCCCAGCTTCGAATTGGCGCGGTTGTAGACGATCACGCCGATATCGACCGCCTTGCACACCTGCTCGACGTGCAGCGCGATGCCGTCCTGGCTCGCTTCGGTCAGGTAGTGCGGCATCAGCAGCACGCCCTTGGCGCCCAGGCGCTGCGCTTCTTTCGCATAGGCGATCGCGGTGCGGGTCGGGCCGCCCGCGCCGGCGAGAATCGGTACCTTGCCGGCGCAGGTCTCGACTGCGGTGCGCACTACGTCGGTGTATTCGGTGGGCGTCAGCGAAAAGAATTCGCCGGTGCCGCCGGCGGCGAACAGCGCGGTGGCACCATACGGCGCGAGCCATTCGAGCCGTTCGGCATAGGTTTTGGCGTTGAAGTTGCCCTGCTGGTCGAAATCGGTGACGGGGAACGACAGCAGGCCTTCCGAGACGATCTGTTTGAGTTCTTGCGGAGCGGTCATGGTGGGTCCTGGCGGCGCGATGCGCCTCGATGAGTGAGCAAAGAGACAGGACGAGGCGCCGGTGAGAACCTGTCCTGATCCTGTTATATGTCATCGTACAACGTACGTTTGGGCGTCGCAAGTGCGGGATGGCCCTGGCGGCATCCGTCGGAGCAATAAAAAACGGGGCGTAAGCCCCGTTTGCCGACTGTGCACGCCGCAGCGCCTAAACCGTCTGCGCCGTCTTGCCCGCCGCTTCCTGCGCGCGCCGCAGCCGCTCGCGGCTGTTCGACAGATGCATGCGCATCGCCGCGCGGGCCGCTTCCGGGTCGCGCCGCGCGATCGCGTCGTAGATGTCCTCGTGTTCGCGGTTGACGCGATCGAGATAGGTTTCCGGGTCGTTGTGCGCCAGCGCGGCCGAATTGACGCGCGTGCGCGGAATGATGGTGTTGCCGAGCTGGCTCAGGATGCTGTGGAAATAGCGGTTGCCGGTCGCCTTCGCCAGTTCGAGATGGAACGCAACGTCGGCCGATACCGCATTGCCGGTGTGCTCGGTCAGGTGCTGCTGGAATTCGTCGAGCGCGCGGCGCATCTGCTGCAGGTTCTGCTCGGTGCGGCGCAGCGCGGCCAGCCCGGCGGCCTCCGCTTCGAGACTGATGCGCAGCTCGAGAATCGCCATCACGTCGCGCACCGTCAGTTCGCTCTCGGCGCCGAGAAAACTCTCCTGCGGCTGCGGCTCGAGCACGAAGGTGCCGATGCCGTGGCGCGTCTGCACCAGACGCGCGGCCTGCAGCCGCGAGATCGATTCACGCACCACGGTACGGCTGACGCCGAGCTGGCCCATGATCTCGGACTCGGTCGGCATCTTGTCGCCGGGCTGCAACGAGCCGCTGCGGATGCGCTCGGACAGTTCGGCGACGACCTCTTCCGTCAGGTTGCGGGACCGGCGCAGCGGACGCGACTCAGGAGTTTGGGACATTGCGAAGGCCTGACGGCGAACGGTTGTGGAGCCCTCATTATAGTGGCGGATGAGCCCTTGTACGATGACTTCGCGTGGTCTGCGTGGTAGCCCGATGCCGGCCGGCCAGCGGCCGCGCTGCACGGATGCGTGAGAACCGCTCGCGCGCGGGCGATGCGGACGCGGCAAGCGCCGCGACGTCGGGGCGCTCAGGGTATGCCCTGATTGGACGGTCTGCACGAAGTCCGCACACTGATGTACGACAACATATAACCGGCGACTGCCCGCAAGCCGGGCTCCATCGCACGGCGATGGATCCTCGCATTCCCGGCGTTGCCTTCCCTTCCGGAGATGCGCAGTGTCATCCACCTATCCCACCCAAGCTGCCCCGCCTGATACATTGAGCCGCGCGGTCAGCAAGGCCAAACGACACCTGTTCCCGCTACTGCTGGTGATGTTCATCGCGAACTACATCGACCGCGTGAACCTCGGCTTCGTCAGCACGCATCTGAAAGCCGATCTCGGTATCGGCGCGGCAGCCTTCGGTCTCGGCAGCGGCCTGTTCTTCGTCGGCTATGCGCTGTTCGAAGTGCCGTCGAACCTGTTGATGCAGAAGTTCGGCGCGCGCGCATGGCTCACGCGGATCATGTTCACGTGGGGGCTGGTCGCGGCCGCGATGGCGTTCATTCACGGCACCACGTCGTTCTATGTGCTGCGCTTTCTGCTCGGCATCGCGGAAGCGGGCTTTTTCCCGGGCGTGGTGTACTACTTCACGCAGTGGTTTCCGGCGCGTCATCGCGGCGAAGCGGTCGCGGTGTTTCTCGCGGGCTCTGCGTTCGCTTCGGTGCTGTCGGGGCCGATCACGGGTTCGTTGCTGTCGGTGCGCGGCTTCGGGCTCGCAGGCTGGCAATGGATGTTTCTGATCGAAGGCCTGTTCTCGGTCGCGCTGTGCGCGCTCGCGTGGTTCACGCTGAAGTCGCGCCCCGCCGATGCCGGCTGGCTCACGCGCGACGAAGCGGCCGCACTCGAACAGGCGATCGCCGCCGAACAGCGCGAGCGCGAAGCGGTGCGCGGCGGCAAGCTGTCGGCCGGCACGCTGTTGCGCGACTGGCAACTGATGCTGTTTTGTCTGCTGTACTTTGCAATCCAGCTGACGATCTACGCCGCAACCTTCTGGCTGCCGACCATCATCCGCAAGATGGGTGGCCTGAGCGACTTTCAGGTTGGCTTGCTGAATGCGATTCCGTGGCTGCTCGCGATCGCCGGCATGTATGGCTTTGCGTTGCTGTCGGCGCGCTGGCGCAACCAGCAGGCATGGCTCGCGACGGCGCTGATCGTCGCAGCGGCCGGATTGTTCGCATCGACCCGCGGCGGCCCGGTGTTCGCGTTCGTCGGCATCTGTTTTTCCGCGCTGGGCTTCAAGGCAGCAGCGTCGCTGTTCTGGCCGATTCCGCAGGACTATCTCGATGCACGCATCGCCGCGGGCGTGATCGCACTGATCAATTCGCTCGGCAATCTCGGCGGTTTTTTTGCGCCGGCCGCGTTCGGCTATCTGCAGGAACATACCGGCTCGATTACCGGCGGGCTGTATGGGCTCGGCGTGATTTCGGTGATCGCCGCCGGCGCGACCTTCCTGTGCCGCAGCGCGCCCGTGTCGCAAGCGCCCGGAACGAATGTGAATCGCAAGCCGCATTCGGCCGGTTGAATCACGCGCTGTGTTGGTGTGATCGCCATCGCGATGTCTGGATCGCGTATCGGAATCGCGTGGCGTAATCATGCGGTAAAGCACATGACAGCCACGCGAGCTAAAACGCGTAACACAGCGCGTTAATCGGACAATCCACACCCACGCTATCTGCACGGTCAGCGTTGCCGTGCGGCGACGCACTGCGCGATGCATCTCTCTTCCCGACTCCGCTATCTCCAGTTCAGATAGCGCGGGTATACCTCGTACCCGCGTCCCCGCATTTTGGTCTCGCGTGTCAAAAACCCGGACACGACCGTTCACCTCTGCATCGCGCACCCCCTCTGCTGCTGTGCCACACACCTTATCAACACAACACTCCGATCCTTTCGTAAGATTCAGTGTTGAGCCCATTTCCGCACAGGGCACGTGCCGTGCTACTCAACGGAGCCCAAGCCTCGCAGCCCCCAACCGGCGCGCATAACGCGATCGGCGCGAGGCCCAACCCCGGAGACTCGTTGCCATGCCGAACCCCTCGCTGATGCGCATCACGCGCTGGCTTACCGTCCTGTTTGCCGCGCTTGCCGGCGTGTATCTGCTAGCAGGCGGCATCTGGCTGAGTTCGCTCGGCGGCCCACCGTACTACGTGATCGCCGGCCTCGTGTTTCTTGCAGTTGCCTTTCTAACGCATCGGCGCAGCGGCTGGACGCTCGCGCTGTTTGCGCTGCTGCTGGCCGGCACGCTGGTGTGGGCCGTGATCGAGGCAGGCACCGACTTCTGGGCGCTCGCGCCGCGCCTCGACGTGCTGGTGATCTTCGGCATCTGGCTGTTGCTGCCGTTTATGTACCGGCAGTTCGGCGCACCCGCCAAAGCCGGCGCATTCGCGCTTGCCGCCTGTCTGATCGCAAGCGGCATCGTGCTCGCCTATGCGGCGTTCAACGATCCGCAGGAAGTGAACGGCACGCTCGCAACGGCCAACGCACAAGCCAACACGGAGGCCAACGCAGTCTCTGCCGATACAACAACGACGAATACAGCAACGACTGCCCCTACCGACGCCGCCGACTGGCCCGCCTACGGCCGCACGCAAGACGGCACGCGCTACTCGCCGCTCGCGCAGATCACCTCAGCCAACGCGAAGAATCTGCAACCCGCATGGACCTTCCGCACCGGCGATCACAAGCGTGCGGGCGACCCGGTCGAGATCACCGACGAAGTCACGCCGATCAAGATCGGCGACATGCTCTACCTGTGTTCACCGCATCAGATCCTGTACGCGCTCGATGCCGCGACCGGCACCGAGAAGTGGCGCTTCGACCCGGGCCTGAAAACCGACCCAAGCTTCCAGCACGTGACGTGCCGCGGCGTGTCGTACCACGCCAGCGCCGCGGCGCGCGCGGCCACCACCGCGCAGGCGCAGGCAGCACTGCCCGCCTGTGCGCGCCGCGTGCTGCTGCCGGTCAACGACGGCCATCTGTACGCGCTCGATGCGGCAACCGGGCAACGCTGCGCCGGCTTCGGCAACAACGGCAATCTCGATCTGCAGCAACTGCAACCGGTGAAGACGTCCGGCGAGTACGAGCCCACTTCACCGCCGGTCGTGACCGACAAGGTCATCGTGATCGCCGGCTCTGTTACCGATAACCTGTCGACCACTGAACCGTCGGGCGTGATCCGCGGCTTCGACGTCGACACCGGCAAGCTGCTGTGGGCTTTCGACCCAGGCGCCGCAGCGCCCAACGCAATCCCTGACGATCAGCACAGTTACTCGCAGAACTCGCCGAACTCGTGGGCTCCGGCTGCCTACGATGCCAAACTCGATCTCGTCTATCTGCCGATGGGCGTCAGTACGCCCGACATCTGGGGCGGCAATCGCACGCCCCTGGAAGAGCGCTATGCAAGCGGCCTGCTGGCGCTCAATGCGTCCACCGGCAAGCTCGCGTGGTTCTATCAGACCGTGCATCACGATCTGTGGGACATGGACCTGCCCGCGCAACCGAGCCTCGCCGATCTGACCGACGCGCAAGGCAACGTGGTGCCGGCCATCTATGCGCCGGCCAAGACCGGCAACATCTTCGTGCTGGACCGGCGCACCGGCGCGCCGCTGGTGCCGGCGCCCGAGCAACCGGTGCCGCAAGGGGCGGCGCCGGGCGACCGGCTGTCGCCGACGCAGCCGTTCTCGCAACTGACGCTGCGGCCCGCGAAGTTGCTGTCGGACACCGACATGTGGGGCGCGACGATGTTCGACCAGATGGTGTGTCGCGTGATGTTCCATCGTCTGCGTTACGACGGTCCGTTCACGCCGCCGTCCGAGCAAGGCACGCTGGTGTTTCCGGGCAATCTCGGCATGTTCGAATGGGGCGGCATTGCGATCGACGGCACGCGGCGCATCGCGATTGCGAATCCGATCGCGCTGCCGTTCGTGTCGAAACTGATTCCGCGCGGGCCGCACAATCCGCTGCAACCGCCCGCGGCCGGCGCCGGCGGAAGCGGCACCGAAACAGGCGTGCAGCCGCAATACGGCGTGCCGTTCGGCGTCACGCTAAACCCGTTTCTGTCGCCGCTCGGCTTGCCGTGCAAGGAACCCGCATGGGGCTACATGGCGGCGATCGATCTCACGACCAATCAGGTGGTCTGGAAAAAACGCATCGGCACCGTGCGCGACAGTGCACCGGTACCGCTGCCGTTTCGCATGGGCATGCCGATGCTCGGCGGCCCGATCACCACGGCGGGCCACGTGTCGTTCATTGCGGCCACCGCGGACAACTATCTGCGTGCGTACGACACCGATAACGGCAACGAGTTGTGGCATGCGCGACTGCCGGCCGGCGGCCAGGCCACGCCGATGACTTACGAAGAAAACGGCAAACAATATGTCGTCATCGCAGCCGGAGGACACGGCTCGTTCGGCACAAAACCAGGAGACTACGTCATTGCATACGCCCTGCCCAACCCAAAGTAGCGGCCCTGCTGCACGACTACGGCGCTCGACGCGATCAACGCGCTCAACACTGTTGACGCGCCACGCGCCGCCGGCGCCGCGCGGGCCCCGGTGCACACGCGCCAGCCTGCTACGCGGCGCCACGCTGCCGTCGCTCGCGCTGTCGATCACGCTGATGGCGAGCGCCCCACTCCATGCGCAGACCAGCGTGGCGATCTACGGGCGGGTCGACGGCGGCATCGAATATCTGAATCACATCGCGACGCCGAACGGCGCCAACCAGTCACGCTGGAGCGCGGAAGGCGGCGACTGGGGCACCAGCATGCTCGGCTTTCGCGGCATCGAGGATCTGGGCGGCGGCCTTTCCGCGCTGTTCGATCTGGAGACGGCGATCCAGATCATGAACGGCACCACCGGCGGCGGCCGATTATGGTCGCGGCGCGCGTACGTCGGCCTGAAAGACAACACGTATGGGCAAATCCAGGCCGGCCGCAATCTGTTCATCGATAGCGATGGCGTGTGGGCCTACGACCCGTTCGTGCAGCAGGCGGTGTCGTCGGCTTCGCTGGTGCGCGGCCGCAACTGGCAGCAGAGCAGCAACAACATCGAGTATCACAGCCCGGTGTTTTGGGGTTTCGACGTGCAGGGGCAATTCGCGTTCGGCAATACGTCGAATGGCTTCAACCGCGGCGCGCCCGGCGAGTTCGGACGCTCGGACGGCGTGATGCTGACGTGGACTTCAGCCGTGGTCGAACTGCGTGGCATCTACGACGAACTGCGCGACGTGAACGGCCGCATGGCCAACATCTTCACCAGTTCGCGCGAGTATTTTCTCGGCACCAACGTAACGCTCGGGCAGGTGAAGATTCAGGGGGCGTACACCCACTATGCGGCGCCGGATACGCCCACGGGTCTGGCCGACAGCGCCGATCACTACTGGCTCGGCGCGACGTGGCAGGCGAACGCGCAATGGGCGGTGACGGGTTCGGCGTTCTACGTGCACGTGAACGACGGTGCCGGCGACGCGTCGCACGACCCCGGCGGCCATGCGACGCTTTACGCGCTCGGCACGACCTACAACTTCAGCAAGCGCACATTTTTGTACGGCACCGTCGCGTACGTGCGCAACAGCAAGACCGCGACGTTCTCGGTATTCGCAACACCGCGCGATGCGCAACCGAATACCAGCCCGCTGGCCGGCGAATCGCAGACCGGCGCGTATATCGGCATGATGCACAACTTCTGATGGCGGGCGGCCACGCGCTTACGCGGCCTGAAAACGCACAGATAACCTTATACGAATGCATTGGTTTGCCGCGGCAAACACGGCTCATACAATGAATTCGTCTCCTCTGTGTCAGTCCTTGGACATGGGATTTGCCTCGACATCGCCGGATGTCGGGGCATTTTTTTCAAGCAGGCTTCAGTGCTGCACGCCCCAGCGTCGCACGGTCAGACGTTCGAGCGTGTCGAACACCAGATGCTCGACGATCAACCCGATGATGATCACTGCCGCAAGGCCGGCGAACACGCGATCGGTATAGAGCTCGTTACGGTTCTGGAAGATGTACCAGCCAAGGCCGCCTTGCCCTGCGCTCGCACCGAACACCAGTTCCGCCGCGATCAGCGTGCGCCACGCAAATGCCCAGCCCACCCGCAAGCCCGCGACGATCGACGGCAGCGCGGCCGGCACTAGAATCAGCAGCACATGCCGCAACCCGCTCAGGCCATAGTTGCGGCCCGCCATTTTCAGCGTGGCCGGCACGCCGAGAAAACCGGTGTACATGCTGAGCGCGAGCGGCCACAACACCGCATGCACGAGCACGAACAACAGGCTGCCGGTGCCGAGGCCAAACCACAGCAACGCGAGCGGCAATAGCGCGATCGACGGCAACGGATTGAACATCGCGGTTAGCATCGACAGCAGTTCGCGCCCCGGCCGCGTCGACACCGCGAGCGACGTCAACGCGAACGCGAGCAGCACACCGAGCGCGTAACCGCGCAGCAGCACGGACATCGAGATAGCCGTCTTGGTCAACAGCTCGCCGGACAGTACGCCTTGCACGAAGGCTTCCAGCGTCGCGCCAAAGGTAGGCAACAGCAGATCGTTGTTGACCACGCGCGCCGTGATTTCCCACACCGCAATCAACACCAGCGCAATCAGCGCGCGATAAAACCATCCGGCCTGCAGCACGCGCCTTGCAGTGGAAAGGCGCTTACCCTCTTCATACTCGACATCGGGTGCCGTAAGCGGCACTTCGTATTCCGCGCGTACCGGCGGCACCGGCAGCGAGATCGGGTTCGGCGTGCTCATCGGCCGGCCTCCGTTGCTTCAGGATTCGTCTCGAACAACAGCCGGTGAATCCGTGCGACGCTCTGCTGAAAATCGCTGCTGCCGATGCTGTGCTGCGAATACTGGTGGCTGTTCAACTCAGCGCGCACGCGGCCTGGATGCGGCGACAGCAGCAAGATGCGATTGCCGACGATCAACGCCTCTTCGATCGAATGCGTGACGAACAGCAGCGTGAATTTCACTTCCTCCCACAACTGCAGCAGTTCCTCCTGCATCTTGCGGCGCGTCAGCGCGTCGAGCGCGGCGAACGGTTCGTCCATCAGCAGCACGCGCGGCTGCATCGCCAGCGCCCGCGCAATCGCGACGCGCTGCTTCATGCCACCCGACAGCGTGTGCGGGTATGCATCGGCGAATGCGGCGAGGCCCACCTTGTCCAGATAGTGCAGTGCACGCTCGCGCGCCTCGGCGCGCGGCAGACGGTTGGCAACGCGCAATGGAAACGCGACGTTCTCGACCACCGTCTTCCACGGCGGCAACTGGTCGAACTCCTGAAACACGACCACCCGGTCCGGGCCCGGCCCGCGCACCGGCTCGCCATCCAGCGCAATCGAGCCGCCGACCGGTTCGATAAAGCCGGCCACCGCTTTCAGCAAGGTCGACTTGCCGCAACCGGACGGGCCGAGCAGCACGAAGCGGTCTGCGCCATACACGTCGAAGCTGACCTGATGCGTCGCGCGCACCACGCGATCCTTGCTGCGGTATTCGAGGCTCACGCGATCGACTGCAAGCAGGCGCTCGCTGGTCTGTTGCGTGGCGTCCGCGACGTTGTTTAGCGGGCCCGATGTCGACGCGCGCACCGGATGCGCGAGCTGCACACGTTGCGCGCCCTGCGCCGGCGCCGCGGGGCTCGCGCCGCGCAGCGTATCCGGCTCGCTCCAGGTGTGGGGAGTGCTGACGGTCACGTTCGATAATCCTGCAGAGAAAACGACACCATACGGGCACGTGCATCGATCCCCAACTAATGAATCGGCATAATGAAAACACGCCGATGCATAAGCGCGATTTGCGCTGCTTTAGCAGCGCCTCGTCAGGTGCGCGCAGGTGCGTGAAATGGGCGCGTGCCGGATGCGGGCGCCGCCGCTACAGGTGTGATTTCGGCCCGCTTCAACTGCCGCCGGCGGTGGCGGGATCCTCGAAGAAGTAGTCGCGCCACGAGGCCGGCGCATTGCGGATCGCGCCGACCCGATGCATGAACTGCGCAAGCGCGAGGGTATTTTGCGGCGCGGTCTTGAACTGCACCTGCGGGTCCTGCAGGATTTTCAGCAGCAGCGTGCGGTCGATCTTCGAATCATTGACACGGATGTAAATGTCGGCCGCCAGCTGCGGATTGGTACTGACGAGCTTCGCCGCTTGCGCGAGCGCCGTGACGAACGCGTGATACGTCTTCGGATTGTCGTTGCGGAATTTTTCCGTGGCGTACAGCACGGTCGCCGAGCTCGGCCCGCCGAGCACGTCGTACGAGTTCAGCACGATATGCGCATGCGGATTGCCCGCCAGTTCCTGCTGCTGGAACGGCGGATTGCCGAAGTGCGCGGTGATCAGGCTGCTATTGGCGATAATCGCGGCGGTCGCATCGGGATGCGGTATCGCCTGGCTCAAGCTGTCGAGCTTGTCGAACGACTTGTCGCCCCACTGTTTAGCCGCCGCATATTGCAGGATGCGCGACTGCACCGACACGCCGACCGCCGGCATCGCAATGCGGTCTTTCGCGGTGAAATCGGCGATGGTCTTCACATTCGGATTGTCGCTGACGAGGTAGTACGGCAGATTGCCGAGCGACGCGACGCCCTTCACGTTCTGATGCCCGTGCGTGCGATCCCAGACCGTCAACAGCGGGCCGACGCCGGCGCCGGCGATGTCGATCGAACCCGACAACAACGCGTCGTTGACCGCGGAGCCACCCGACAGCTTGACCCAGTCCACCTTGATATCGAGCCCTTCGCGGCGACCTTCCAGTTCGATCAGATGCTGGTCGCGCGCGACGTTGAGCAGCAGATACACCACGCCGAACTGCTCGGCGACACGGATCTGCCCTTCGGCGCGTGCCGGTTGTGCGCCACCCAGTGCGACCGCACCGACTGCGATACTCAACGCGGCAAGCGCGGCCCGACGGACGTGTTGCGCCGCGCGCGGCCATGCCGCACGAAATGAATGGATCATCGGATTCCCCGTTGGGATTGGAACAGGTGGAGAGGTGAACAGAGGTAGACAGATGGCGCGGTACGAATGCACCGCGCCACGCAGTGCCTATGCAGCGCGCAGCGCCACGTTCAGAACGGCAGATCGCCTTCGATGGTGGTGCGATACAGCTTGCGGCGCAGATGGTCGGGCGTGCCGGCGGCCAGATGCATCAGCGAGCGGTTGTCCCAGAACACCATGTCGTGGTCGCGCCATTCATGGCGGTACAGAAACTCCGGCTGCACGCTGAACGCGAACAGCTCCTCGAGCAGCGCGCGGCTTTCGTCTTCCGGCAGGCCGACGATGCGCGTGGTGAAATGCTCGCTGACGAACAGCGCCTTGCGGCCCGTTTCCGGATGCGTACGCACGACCGGATGCTCGACCGGCTTGACCTGTGCGATCTGCTCGGCCGTCAGGTTCGGACGCCACGGGCTGCGTGCCTGCAGTTCCGCGTAGCGCGCCAGATAGGTGTGCTCGGCGCGCCGCCCTTCGATTGCCTTGGCCAGATGCGCGGGCAGTGCATCGTGCGCGGCGTGCATATTGGCGAACAGCGTGTCGCCGCCTTCGGCCGGCAGTTCCTGCGCGTGCAGCAGCGAGCCCAGGCTCGGTTTTTCCTTGTACGACAGGTCCGAATGCCAGAAGTGGCCGGCATCGCCCAGACCGATCGGCTTGCCGTTTTCGAGGATGTTCGACACGATCAGCATTTCCGGATAGTCCGGCAGCGCGAACTGATGCAGCACGTGCTGTTGCAGCGGGCCGAAGCGGCGGCTAAACGCGATCTGTTCGGCCGGCGTGATGCGCTGGTCGCGAAATACCAATACGTGATGGTCCAGATGCGCGCGATGGATGCGCGCGAAATCGTCGTCGCGAAGCGGCTGCGACAGGTCCAGACCGATCACTTCGGCACCCAGCGGCGCGTCGAACGCGCGAATTTCGAAATCCTGCTGAAAGCCTGCGGCTGCCTGTGCGTTGTGCTGGCTAGCCGGGTGCGCCGCGGACGCGGCAGTGGCGGTCGTGCTCACGTAAAACTCCGCTTCGAAGAAAGGGCTGAATCTACGTCCTGGCGGCTACGTGGTCAACGACGCAAAAGACATACGTATATCCGCTGGGGTCATAAGAGCCACACAGGTGGCATGAAGCCGAGGTGGGGGACTGCGGCTGAATTGCAAGCGGCATGGACACACTCGCCGTGCTCGCGCCACGCTTGAATGGCCGGCGCATTGTCTTATCGCGCTGGCGCAAAAACGTTCAAGCGCGCCTTCGATATCGATATCTGAATTTGCTGGTTAGGCCGCGCACGGCGCAATGATAGGCTGAATCGATTCCCCGCCTCGCCGCCTGCAGCACTGTCTGACCTGCGCCAACCTGCGCGCCCGGACTGCTCAGGCCGGCCATCGAACGATCAGCAAGGAGCCCCCATGAGCGTCGAATTCATCGGCATGATCCAGCAGCGCAAGGTTTCGGAAACGCATCCGCCGCAAGGCCCGGCCATCGATACCGACTACGTGCGCAGCTTTGCTCAGGCCCATGAAAACGCCGGCTTCGACCGGATTCTGGTGCCGCACAGTTCGACCACGCCCGATGCGACGATCACGGTCGCCTATGCGGCCAGCGTCACCTCGCGGGTGCACTTCATGCTCGCGCATCGGCCGGGGTTCGTCGCGCCGACGCTCGCGGCACGGCAGCTCGCCACCCTCGATCATTTCTCCGGCGGCCGCCTCGCGGTGCATTTCATTTCCGGCGGCAGCGACGAAGACCAGCGGCGCGACGGCGATTTTGCCAGCCACGACGAACGCTACGCACGCACCGACGAATATCTGCAGATCCTGCGCCGCGTGTGGACCGAAGATAAGCCTTTCGATCATGAAGGCCGCTTCTACCGCTTCGAGCAGGCGTTCTCGGAAGTGAAGCCGAAGCAGTCGCCGCACCTGCCGATCTATTTCGGCGGCGCTTCCGCACCGGCGCTCGCGGTGGCCGGCAAACACGCGGACGTGTATGCGCTGTGGGGCGAATCGCAGCAGCAGGTGCACGAACAGATCACGCGGGTGCGCGCCGAAGCCGCGAAGCACGGCCGCACGGTGCGCTTCTCCGTATCGTTCCGGCCGATCCTCGCGGCAACCGAGGCGGCCGCATGGGAACGCGCCGAGCATATTCTTGAAGAAACGCGCCGGCTGCGCGTCCGGCAAAATTCATTGCGCGGCGGTGGCCCGCAACAAAGCGAAGGCGCGCGGCGCCTGCTCGCCGCGGCCGGCGATGGCGTGCGCGCCGACGAACGGTTGTGGACCGCGGTCGCCAGGGAAATCGGCGGCCGCTCGAATTCGACCGCACTGGTCGGTACACCGTCGCAGGTCGCACAAACGCTCGCGGAGTACTACGCTTTAGGTGTGACGACGTTTCTGATCCGCGGCTTCGATCCGCTCGAAGATGCCGTCGATTACGGTCGCGAACTGATTCCCGTCACGCGTGAGCTGACTGCGCGAGCGCAGCACGCGGCGTGAGGTGATGCGAGCCGCATGAGTTCGCGCGAAGCAGTGCAGCGCCTCTTGACGCACAGGCGCTGCGCCGACCAACCGATGCTTGACATCTCTGTCCGACTTGACCGAACGACACCATGAGCACTGTCCTCCCTACTCGCTCCACCTTCACCCGTCGCGCCGAGCCGCTGCGCAAATTCTGGTTCGACGACCAGCAGGCCGCGCCACGCACACTCGAGCACGAACGCCTGCATCGCAGGCAGCGGCTGGCCGCCGCGTTCCGCCTGTTCGCACGCTACGGCTTCGCGCAAGGTCTCGCCGGCCACATCACCGCGCGCGATCCGGAGTGGACCGACCACTTCTGGGTCAATCCGCTGGGCCGGCATTTCAGCCGCATGCGTGTGTCGGATCTGCTGCTGGTGAACCACCACGGCGAAATCGTGGTGGGCGAAGGCCCGCTGAATCAGGCCGCATTCGCGATTCACGCCGCCTTGCATGAAGCGCGGCCCGACGTGGTAGCTGCCGCGCATACGCATTCGCTGTACGGAAAGGCGTGGTCCACGCTTGGCCGCACGCTCGATCCGCTGACCCAGGACGCATGCTCGTTCTACGAAGACCACGCGCTGTTCGACGACTTCCGCGGCGTCGTGCTCGATACCACCGAAGGCGCGCGACTCGCCGATGCGCTCGGTGCGCGCAAGGCGCTGATCCTGAAGAACCACGGCATCCTGACAGTCGGCCCTTCGGTCGAAACCGCCGCATGGTGGTACATCGCATTCGACAACGCGTGCCACGCGCAACTGCTCGCGCAGGCGGCCGGTACACCGCAGCCGATTCCACACGATGTCGCGGCGCTCACGCACCAGCAGGTGGGCCGCCCGGGCAGTGCGCAACATGCGTTCGAGAGCCTGTATGAAGGGCTCGTCGAAGCCGAGCCGGACCTGCTCGACTGACAGGACCGACCCCACTGCACGAACCAGCCGTTCAACTCTCGCTACCCGAACGACAGCCTCCCGAAAACTTCGGGATCCCAGCAAGGAAATGCAATCTTGACGACGAAGTCCTACCCGCTGCGCAGCTACGAAGACGTGCGCGAAACCCTGCTTGCGAAGCGCGAAATCGCGTTGCTCGACGTACGCGAAGAGGACCCGCATGCGCACGCGCATCCGCTGTTTGCCGCCAATCTCGCGCTGTCGCGGATCGAACTCGACGCGTACACGCGGCTGCCGCGCCGCGACGTGCCGATCGTGCTGCTCGACGCCGGCGAAGGTCTCGCGGCACGCGCGGCGGCGCGGCTCGAAGCGCTCGGTTATACGCAGGTGGCGTTGCTCGATGGCGGCCTCGACGGCTGGATCCGCGCCGGCGGCGAAGTGTTTCGCGACGTCAACGTGCCGAGCAAGGCGTTCGGCGAACTGGTCGAAGCGCAGCGTCATACGCCGTCGCTGTCGGCCGAAACCGTCGACGCGCTGCTGAAGGACGGTGGCGATGTGGTGGTACTCGATGCGCGCCGCTTCGACGAATACCAGACGATGAACATCCCCGGCAGCATCAGCGTGCCGGGCGCGGAACTGGTGCTGCGCGCCCGCGCGCTGGCGCCGGATCCGAAGACGCGCGTGATCGTCAATTGCGCGGGCCGTACGCGCAGCATCATCGGCGCGCAGTCGCTGGTGAATGCGGGCTTGCCGAATCCGGTCGCGGCGCTGCGCAATGGCACGATCGGCTGGACGCTCGCGGGACAGGCGCTCGAACATGGCAGCGCGCGGCGCTTCGACGCACAGGCCGGGCGCGAAGCCACGCCGCTCGCAGCGTCGCAGCATGCCGCACGCGCGCTCGCCGAGCGTGCCGGCGTGCAACGCACCACGCTGGAGGCTGCCGCGCACTGGGCAGACGATGCTGCGCGCACCACCTATCGCTTCGACGTCCGCACGCCGGCCGAATATGAAGCTGCGCACGCGCAGGGTTTTCAGTCCGCGCCCGGTGGCCAGCTGGTGCAGGAAACCGACATGTTCGCGCCGGTGCGTGGCGCGCGCATCGTGCTGTTCGACGACGACGGCGTGCGCGCCAACATGACCGCGTCCTGGCTCGCACAGATGAACCACGACGTGTACGTGGTAGACGGCGCGCAGCCCGCCGCACTCGACGCGCATGGCGTCGCGCCAGGCATTCGTGCAGAGCCGCCGTCAGTCGACCGCGTGACGCCCGCACAACTGGCCGCGCTGCTCGACGACCCAGCGCGCGGCACCGTGCTGATCGACGTGACGTCGAGCGCGAATCACGTGAAAGCGCATATCCCCGGCGCGTACTGGCTGGTGCGCGCGCGGATTCACGCGGCCTTCGCCGATGTGCGCGAGCTGCCGGATGCGCAGCGTTACGTCGTTACGTGCGGCACCAATGTGCTTGCGCCGTTTGCCGCGGCCGATCTCGCCGAGCTGACCGGCAAGCCGGTGCAGGTGCTCGACGGCGGCACGCAGGCATGGATACGCGCAGGCTTGCCGACCGAAAGCGGCGATGCGCGCCTCGCGTCGCCGCGTATCGATCGCTACCGGCGCCCTTATGAAGGCACCGATGCGCCGCGTGAAGCGATGCACGCGTATCTGGAATGGGAATACGGTCTCGTTGCGCAGCTGGAACGCGATGGCACGCACGGATTCTTTGTGATCTGAACGCGATGTGACGCCGAGTGCCCCGCCTTCGGTCTTCGCTGCGATTGCACGCTGGCCGCACGGGCTAAGCGCCGCGACCAGCCGCACACCTCGCTGCACCTACGCGCGCCCGATGCGCGTATCGGTAATCGCCCGCACGTCGATACGCACCGGCAGAATCTGCTCGCGAAACGCGCGATCCGCCACCTTCTGCAGCGCTTCGATGTCTGCGTCCAACACGAAGCGTTGCCTGAGCGCCGAGCGCTGCGTGATCTGCCGCGCTGCATCGAGCGGCACGCGTGTCAGCGTCGCGTAGATCTGCGCATAGGCATCGGGGTTCGCCAGCGCCCAGTCGCCTGCGCGCTGCAGCCTTTTCAGCACATCCGCAATCGCGACGCGTTTGCGCGCGTCCGTCAGCGACGCGCCCGACGCCGTGATGAAACCGAGCCCGCTGTTGATGCCTTTGCCATCGCGCAAAACGCGCGCGCCGCGCTGCGCCGCGATGCCGTAGTAAGGGTCGAAGGTCGCCCACGCTTCGATCGAACCTGAAGCGAACGCCGCGAAGCCATCCACCGGCAAGATGAAACGCACCGCAACGTCGTCACGCGTGAGTCCGGCCTCGGCAAGCGCACCGTATAGCTGAAACTGCGAAATGCTGCCGCGCGCCGACGACACGTAGACGGTGCGTCCTTTCAGATCAGCCACCGTGCGCAGCGCCGAATTCGGCGCCACCAGAATGCCCAGTTGCGCAGCCGAGCCGACGCGCGTCGCGACGATCTTCAGTTGCGGATCGCCGGCCGCTGCGGCGAGCACCGGCAGATCGCCGGCCGGCGCGAGATCGACGGCCCCGGCGCGCTGTGCTTCGAAGAGCGGCGCCGCGCCCTGGAAATTGGCCCAGCGGTACGCGTACGGCGTGCCGTCCAGCACTTTGGCCGCATTGGCCAGCGCCCGCGTGCCGCCGGCCTGGTCGCCGAGTACCAGCGTGGTCGTTGCATCAGGAGCGGCTGCTCGCGCGAGGCCTGCGATGCCTAGTGCGACCGTGGCCGGTAGCGCGGCAAGCAAGCGCCGCCGCACGCGCAATGATGTGGAAGTGGAAGCGCTCATAGCCCCTCGCTGTCGATATGCAGCGAAGCGTAGCGACGAAGGCTCGCGCTGGGAATCATTCGATTCCGATATGTTTATCCGCGTTGCGTGTCTATCTATTGCATGGCTTTACACATGCCCGGCGCTGCGTTGCAATTGCGGCGCTCGTGTTTAGCAGCTGCGTTGCAATGGTTAGCTGAATCCAGTGTTTCGCATGCCGCGCGGCCGTTGCTACGATGGACGATTCACTGCTGTCGCAGCCCGCTTTGCTTTACCGTTTTGCTCTACCGCTTTGCTTCACGACAAGGATACCCACGCTATGGCGCACGTCTCACGGCGCACTTTTCTTCGCCTCACCTCGGCTTCGCTGCTGGCCGGCGCCAGCACGCGCCTGCTGGCACAAACCGCAGCGGCAAGCACCGAACCCGTCGCACTGCGCATCGGCTACCAGAAGTCGTCGACGCTCATCACGCTGCTCAAAACCAGTGGCGCACTCGAAAACGCGCTGGCCGCGCAGCATGCGCGCGTATCGTGGCACGAGTTCGCCAGCGGCCTGCCGCTCACCGAAGCGCTGAACGTCGGCGCAGTCGATTTCAGCGCAGACGTCGCGGATACCGTGCCGATCTTTGCGCAAGCCGCGCACGCACGTTTCGTCTATGTCGCACAGGAAGCGCCATCGCCCGGCGCGCAGGCGATCATCGTTAAGAAGGACAGCACGCTGCACACGCTGGCCGATCTGAAAGACAGGCGCATTGCCGTCACGAAGGCAGCGGGCAGCCACTATTTGCTGCTCGCCGCGCTCGCGCATGCCGGCCTCAAGGCCGCCGATGTGAAAACCAGTTACCTGACGCCCGCCGACGGCCGCGCTGCATTCGAGCGCGGCAGCGTCGATGCGTGGATCACATGGGACCCGTATGTCGCATCCGTCGACCGTCACGACGACGTGCGGATTCTCGCCGACGGCAACGGCCTCGCGTCCTATCAGCGCTATTACCTTGCCGCGCGCGAATTCGCCGATGCGCACCCGCAGATCGTGCAGATCGTGTTCGATCAGCTGCAACAAAGCGGCACGTGGCTGCGCGCGCATCCGCACGAAGCGGCTGCCCAGCTCGCACCCGTCTGGGGTCTCGACGCGGCGACCATCGAGCGTGCCAATGCACGGCGCAGCTACGTGGTGCGCGCAGTGGACCCGCAGAATTTCACCGAGCAGCAGAAGATCGCCGATGCGTTCTATCGCAACGGCCTGCTGCCCGCGGCGGTCGCAACCGGCGAATCGTTGCGCTGGGATTTCGCCGCGAAGCAGGCAAGGACCATCGGCGCCTGACGCCCGTTTCGCGCGCGACGTTGCACCGTTGAAGCGCGCGGGCCTTGCCCGCCGCGCTGGCTGCCTCAACACAGGAAAACTCAAACATCGTTGAGCATTGCCGCCCCTTATCCGCCGAATGCATCCGCTGAATGCATCGGCTGGACAGACAGTTCCTGGAACTGCTGTTACTGCGCGCGAACTTATCCATTCTGGCTAGTTGGCTGCATCGGGCTCTTACGTCAAAATATGTCGGCGGAAAGCGGGCTGCGAGCGTCCACCGCGCCGGCCTCACTCCGCGAGAAGACCAGGATTCACGACAATACTGTCAAGATAGATAAAGCTGACATCCGATCGGCCCGCTTTCACGGAACCCAACCAACCATGGCGCGTTTGCGCGAATTCGACGAAGAAGACGCTTTCAGCAAGGCACTGGAAGTGTTCTGGACCAAAGGTCTGCACGGCACCACGATGCTCGACCTGGCTGACGCCACCGGCATTCAGCGCGGCTCGCTTTACAACGCTTACGGCGACAAGGAGCAGGTGTTCATCCACGCGTTCCAGCGTTATACGGGCCGTTTTCTCGCCGAAGCGCAGAAAGCCCTCGGCAAGCCCGATCTACGCGCCGCACTGACTTCATTTTTCGACGTATCGATTCGCACGATCACCGCCGGCACGCCGGCGCGCGGCTGCCTGTCGACGCGTACCGCGTTCGATCTCGACGGCGCGTCGCCGCGCATTGCGCAAGCGTTGAAGGCGATGCTCGACACGCTCAGCGAGCTGCTGATGACCGTACTCGACACGAAAGAGCGCCGCGCCCAGCTGACGATGCCGCCCGCACAGGCGGTGCGGTTGATCGTCACGACTACGCGCGGCATCGGCGTGATGGAACGGGTGTATGGCGACCGAAAGTCGCTGAAGCTGACCACGGCGGCGTTGATCGATGCGTTGCTGAAGGGCAAGAAATAGCGCAGGCGCGAACGGCTCACGCGCAGCCGATCTCCGTCACGCTGTGAGCCGCGAGCCGTCCCGGGCCGCGCGGCCCCTCCTGTCACCTCAAGGCTGCTTGGCCTGAGCCGACGTAGCCGGGCAATGCGGGTCCTTGCCCCAGTGCCCATCGCACGCGCGCCAGCGACACAGCTGCTCCTCGAAGAAGCCATGCTGGCTGCACTCGTTGATGCGCTCGGCAAGCGAGCCCGACGCATTGGTGCTGACTTTCTTCGTAGGCGCAGCGGCCGACGGCCCGGACGCCGCCACTGCCGTGATCGCCTTCGGGTCAGCCGGTTTGGTGCGGGCCACCAGCGCGGCCAGCAGATCGGCGTCGGAATCTTCCGGTTTCGTTTCGCGTTTGGCCGTGCTGTTCTTCTTGCTTTCCGCGTGCGCCACCTTGGACTTGTCCTTGGCGTGCCGCTCGTTCGACGCAGCCTGATGCCGGTCGCGGCTCACGTTCGCGAGCTTCTGCGCGTGCGCGCCATGCTTCGTGCCCGCGGTTGCTTCGGACTTCTGTTCGCTGTCGGGCTTCGATCCGCTCACCGCCGCAGAGGCCGCCTTGCCAGCCGGCTCCGTGCCCTCGGACAACGCGCGCGACAGACGGCTCGCATCGTCGCTGGCGGGCTGCGCGGGTTGGGCAGATTGTGCGGCCTTCGCCGCATCGTCTTCCGCAACGATGGTTGCCGCGGTACCGGCCGAGGCGCCCGACGCGCCCGCCGCAACGACTGTGGCGGCCGACGCGCCATCCGATGACGTACTGCTCAATGTACTGCCCGACGCAGCAACCGCGGCCGCGGACGTCGATGCAAGCGCATCCGACGCCACCACCGCGCCTTCGCTCTTGCGCACCGCATTCTCCGACACCGCTGCCATCTTCGCGGCGCCATCCGGCGTGCTGCGTTGCGTCACGAGCCACGCACCCCACCCGCCTAGCGCAATGACCAGCACGGCGACCACCGCCGGCATCACACGCGAGCGCTTGCGCTGTTGTGGCGGCGGCGCGACCCGCCCTTCCAGGTTGGCAAGAATGCGTGAATCGTCCGGCTGCGGGTTGGCGGTCGGCTCGGAGAGCAGACTGGGCCGGCCTTTAGAGTTCGATTCAGGCGCACTCATTCACTGTCTCTTAAAGTCTGGTTAGTATTTGCAAAGGAATTGCGCTAAATTCGTTCTTCTTCAGCCAGGCCTGATTCTAAGTTCAAGCATTACAAAAAACAATTAGTTCTAATTCGCCGGGGGTCGTTCCGTGTTCGTTGCCGCACTTATAGCCTATTTCGCCCTCGCCGTGCTGATCGCGGCGGTTGCGCTATTGCCGCCGGTGCGCGTCGCGATAGTGGGCGGATTAGCCGGTCTGCATAGCCGGTTGATGCATCGCGCATCGCGGCATGCGCTAAAGACCCGCAATCAATTGGCGTATTCGGCAAAAATCTCCCAATCGGCAATTAGCGATCTGCAAAATTTACTGGCGCGCCGCCGCTTGCTGATTCTTATATCCGCAGGTATTCTTGCGACGCCGCCATTAGCGGCAATTGCATTACGTGGCAGATTGTTATTCCAGTTTGATGACACCGCGCGCGTGCCAGACGAAAAAATCGCGCAGTTGCTCAATGGCGAACAGCTGGTGCCGCCTCCGCCGTTACCGCCGGAGGCCTTCACCACGCAGGAAGTCGAGCAGGTGCGGCCGGCGCTGCGCGACGCGAGCCGCGACTGGAACCTGCTGGACGCGGATTTCCGCACGCGCCTGTTGCTGGTCTACAAGATCATGCACGAGCAGTACGGCTATGACATGGCATTACTGGAAGGTTATCGAAGCCCGGAACGGCAAAACCGGCTCGCGCAACTCGGGGGCAATGTCACAAATGCAGCGGCATTCCAAAGCTATCATCAATACGGGCTGGCGGCGGACAATGCATTTTTGCGTGACGGCAAGCTCGTCATTACCGAAAAAGATCCGTGGGCGATGCGTGGCTATCAGCTATACGGGCAAGTTGCAGAACAGGTCGGTCTGACATGGGGAGGACGCTGGAAATTGATGGACCTCGGACACGTCGAATATCACAAGCCCGGCTTCGTGCTCGGCCGCTCGCGATAAAAAATGTTAAATCCCACCTTGCAAAAGCGCTACAACGCGCGAATAGCGGCTCTCCGCTGATTCAATATGCATTGGTACGCGAGGCTCAAGCGCGGCTTTCGGGGGTTTTAAAGCGCGGGGCTTTAAACCACGTCGGACCGCACTAGCTGCATCGGTCGTCCTTCCACACGCTATCCCTATTCAAAAACGCAATGCAACGTTTGCTCAAAGGGCTCACCTCAAAATTCACGCTGACCGTGATCGGCTTCGTCGCGCTCGCGGCGCTGCTGTTCATCGCAGCCGACTACTTCGAGATCGACCCGCAGTGGCCCGCGCTCGCGCTCGGCGCGCTGCTCGCGTTGTGGCTGATCGTATGGATCGTGCGGCGGCTCATCGCGCGCAACTCGAACAAGAAGCTCGGCGACCTGCTCGAGCAGCAGGCGCAAAGCGGCACCGAACCGGCGGTAGCCGCCAGCACGCCGGCGCGCGACGCGGAGCTCGCCACGCTGCGCACGCGCCTCGCCGACGCGGTCAAGACCATCAAGACGTCGAAGATCGGCCAGACCTCGGGCGGCTCGGCGCTGTACGAGCTGCCGTGGTACATCGTGATCGGCAACCCGGCGGCCGGTAAAAGCAGCGCAGTGCTCAATTCCGGGCTGCAGTTTCCGTTCGCCGACAAGAACGATGCGGTGGTGCACGGCATCGGCGGCACCCGCAACTGCGACTGGTTCTTCACCACCGAAGGCATTCTGCTCGACACCGCGGGCCGTTACTCGGTGCACGACGAAGACCGCACCGAATGGCTAGGCTTTTTGTCGCTGCTCAAACGTTTTCGTCCGAAGGCGCCGATCAACGGCATCATCGTCACCACCAGCATTGCCGAGCTGACCAGCAACAAGCCGGAATTCGCGATCAACCTTGCAAAGAACCTGCGCCAGCGCGTGCAGGAACTGACCGAGAAGCTCGAAGTGTTCGCGCCGGTGTACGTGATGTTCACCAAGGCCGACCTGATTACCGGCTTCACCGAGTTTTTCAGCGGCAGCGAGCGGCACGAATACGACCGCGTGTGGGGCGCGACGCTGCCCTACCAGCCCGATGAAAAGCGCGACGTGGTCGCGCAGTTCGACGAACGCTTCGAAGAGCTGTACGACGGCCTGAAGGAAATCAGCATTGCGCAGCTGTCGATCAACCGCGGCAACAAGCTGTCGCCGGGGCAACTGAGCTTTCCGCTCGAATTCTCGACCATCAAGCCGGCGCTGCGCTCGTTCATCGCCACGCTGTTCGAGAACAACCCGTTCCAGCACAAGCCGATTCTGCGCGGCTTCTATTTCACCAGCGCGCTGCAGGAAGGCGAAACCAACAGCGCCGCCGCGCAGCGCATCGCCACGCGTTTCGGCCTGTCCACCGACGCGCTGCCCAAGCCGCACAGCGCGTTCTCGCGCAACGGCTTTTTCCTGCGCGACCTGTTTTCGAGGGTGATCTTCGAAGACCGGCAGACGGTGCGCCAGTTCTCGAGCCCTGCCAAGGCGCGGCTGCGCTATGCGACCTTCTTCGCGTTCGTCGCGGCGCTCGCGCTCGCGTTGGGCGGCTGGACCTGGTCGACCGTCAACAACCAGCAGCTGGCCGCCAACGTGCAGGCCGATCTCGACAACGTGGTGCGGCTGCAGCGCAACCGCAACGACCTGCAATCGCGACTGCAGGCGATGGACGTGCTCGAGGACCGCATCGAGCAGCTCGAACAGTTCCGCCGCGAGCGGCCGATCTCCGTGTCGCTCGGCTTGTATCAGGGCGATCTGCTCGAGCAGCGGCTGCTTACCGAGTACTACAACGGCATCAAGCAGATCCTGCTGACGCCGGTTTCGCAAAGCCTCGCGTCGTTCCTGAAGGACGTCGACGCGCACCCCGAACTGCTCGCGCCGATGACCCACACGCCCGATTCCGGCGCGGTGCCAGTGTCCGCGCGCGCGTCGCTGGCGGCGCCGAGCCAGGGCGGCCTGTATAGCGACGCGTCGCCCTCTTCGGTCGAAGACGCGTACAACGCACTGAAAACCTACCTGATGCTGTCCGACAAGCGCCACGTCGAAACCGCGCATCTGACCGACCAGGTCACGCGCTTCTGGCGCGGCTGGCTCGAACAGAATCGCGGCAACATGCCGCGCGACGAGATGATCAAGAGCGCCGAGCGAATGATCACGTTCTACCTGTCGCGCGTGACCGACGACGACTGGCCGATGATCGACGCGAACCTGTCGCTGATCGACCAGACCCGCGAAGATCTGCGCCACGTGGTGCGCGGCATGCCGGCACGGCAGCGCGTGTACGAAGAGATCAAGGCGCGCGCATCGACGCGCTTCGCGCCGATGACGGTGGCGCGCATCGTCGGCGACGCGAACACCGGGCTGGTCGCCGGCGGCTACGCGATTCCGGGCACCTTCACGCGCGACGCGTGGTTCGACTACGTGCAGCCGGCGATCCGCGATGCCGCCACGAAAGAACTGCAGGCGAAGGACTGGGTGCTGAACACGTCGGCGCGCGACGACCTGACGCTCGAAGGCAGCCCCGAGCAGATCCAGAAGACGCTGGTCGCGATGTACAAGGACGACTACGCGCAGCAGTGGCAGAAGTTCATGCAGAGCGTGTCGGTGCAGGATTTCGGCAGCTTCAGCCAGGCCGTGGATGCGATGAACCGCCTCGGCGACCCGCAGGATTCGCCGATCCGCAAGGTGCTCGAAACCGCCTATGAGCAGACCTCGTGGGACAACCCGGCGCTCGCCAACACCGTGTTGAAGAAGGCGCAGCCCGGCGTGATGAACTGGGTCAGAAACCTGTTCTCGCGCGTGCCGCGCTCGTCGCAGGTCACGTCGAACATCGACATCAACGGCAAGCCGGTCGATCTGCCGATGGGCCCGATCGGCGTGGCGTTCTCGGGCCTGAACCGGGTCGTCGCCACCACCAGCGACGGCTCGCTGCTGAAGGGTTATATGGCGACGCTGTCGAAGCTGCGCACCCGCTTTAACGTACTGAAGAACCAGGGCGATCCGGGCCCCGGCGCGCGTCAGCTGATGCAGCAGACGCTCGACGGCAGCGGCTCGGAACTGGCCGATTCGCTGAAGTTCGTCGACGAGCAGATGCTGACCGGCCTCACCGACGCGCAACGCAAGGCGCTTCGGCCGCTGCTGGTGCGTCCGCTGTTGCAGGCCTACGCAGTGGTGGTGCAGCCGGCCAGCGCCGAAGTGAACAAGGTGTGGAACGCGCAGGTGTACCAGCCGTTCCAGAGCTCGCTCGCCAACAAATACCCGTTCGACGGCAGCGCGAAGATCGAGGCCGCGCCCGGCGAGATCGCCCAGGTGTTCGGGCCGGACGGCGCGGTCGCGAAGTTCGTCAGCACCACGCTCGGGCCGCTCGCGGTGCGCCGCGGCGATACGCTCGCCGCGCGCACGTGGGGCGATATGGGCCTTTCGCTGACGCCCGACTTCACCAATGGCTTCGCACGCTGGGTCGCGCCGCTCAGTGGCGGTAGCGGCGGCGGTGGCGCGGGCGGTGGCGGCGCAGGCGGCGGCAGCGAAACGCAGACGGTGTTCCAGATCCTGCCTCAGCCGGGCGCCGGCACCACCGAGTACACCATCGCGATCGACGGCCAGCAGCTGCGCTACCGCAACACGCCGCCGCAATGGACCAACTTCGTATGGCCGAATCCGGCCGGCACGCCGGGCGCGACGCTGTCGGCCACCACGTATGACGGCCGCACGATCCAGCTGGTCAACGAGCCGGGCCGCTACGGCCTCGAAAAGCTGATCAATTCGGCGCAGCGCAAACGCAACGCGGACGGTACCTTCGATCTGATCTGGACTCAGGGCAGCGCGACGGTCTCGGTCAGCATGCGCATCATCAGCACCTCGCAGCCGACTTCGGCAAGCGGCGACGCACCCCAGCAGCAGACGCTGCGCGGCCTGCATCTGCCGTCGTCGATCGCCCAGGTCGGCGCACCGGCTGCCACGCAAGTCGCGTCGCCCGCCGCCATCCCCGCCACCAACACGAGCGCCCAATGACCCAGACCGTACAGGCGCAAATCGCCTATTTCGGCAAAATCCCGTCGCGCGGCGACTTCGTGAAAAGCGCGCACAACCCGCAACTGCTGCAGACGCTCGACCGCTGGATCGCGCAGGCGATGGAACTGCTCGCCGAAGACCCGCGCTGGAAAATCGTCTACGAAAGCGCGACGCCGCTGAACTTCGCGTTCCTCGGTTCGCGCAGCAAGCTGGCGATTGCCGGCCATATGGTGGCGAGCCAGGATCAATCGGCGCGGCGCTTTCCGTTTCTGGCCGCGACCGCGCTCGAAGTCGACCGGCCGCTGGCGTTTTTTGCGCGCAGCCCGCTCGCGTTCGCGCGGCTGTGGTCGCGCATGGCCACGCAGGTGCGGCCGCTGCTCGACGCGAACGAACCCGCCGGCGCGTTGCAGGCGCTCGGCGAAACCCAGGTGGCGATCGAGATCGCCGGCCCCGGCAATCCGCACGACGGCACCTTCAACGATTTCATCGAACACCAGACGCTCGCCGGCCTCGAGCAGATGCTGCTCGCGAGCGGCCACCCGGTGCGGCTGCGCGGCGCGATGCTCGCGCTCGGCTCGCTGCTGCGCCCGGTGATGACGAGCGGCACGTCGCAGCTCGAACGCGGGCTGACGCTGCCGTTGCCGGCCGATCCGTTTTATCGGTCGCTGGTGGCCGCGTTCTGGCTCGAACTGATCGCGCCGTTCGTCGCGCATGCGGACTTCGAGCTCGCAGTGTTTATCGGCGCGATCGCGCAGCGCGAGCGGCTGGTGATCGGCTTTAACGGTGCGTCCGCGAAGACCTTGCACAGCGTGGTCGATCCGCAGGCCTACGCGCAGCACAACATCGATATCGACGACCCGGAGTGGCTCGACGATCACGCGCACAACGATCCGACCATGAGCAAGCTGACCAGCTATCTGGACCAGCCGCAGTTGTCGTTGCGCATGAGCATCGACACCTTCCGCGAAGCGTTTGCAGGAGCCTGAAGAGAATGGTTCTCCGACCTACCCGCCGCGCGCGCTTCGTTGCACTGACAACCGCCTTGTCGGCGCTGGCTGCGCTGGGCGTCTTGACGAGCCACGCCGCGTACGCCGACAACGACGGCCCGGCCGTCGTCACGCCGGTCGACAACAGCAGCACGCGGATTCAAACCACCGTGCTGGCCGCGGATTCGAATACGTCGAGCGGTTCGGTCACACCGGCGGCCAATGGAACCGCGGGGACCACCCGCGCCCCCGCGGCCGCGAGCCGCCCCGCGCCGACCGGCGCGGTCACGTCCGCGCCGCCGGCGGCCAATGCAGCGCCCGGCCAGGTGGTGGTGGCCGGCAAGGTGCCCGACGAATCGACCAAGGCGGCCGTGCTCGCAAAGCTGCGCGACACCTACGGCCCGGCCAACGTGGTCGACCAGATCGAGATCGCCGACGTCGCAACACCGGCGAACTGGAGCGCGAACGTACAGAAGCTGATCGGCCCGCAGCTGAAGCAGATCAGCAAGGGTCAGCTGAAAATCGACGGCACCAATATCGACGTGAAGGGCGAAGTGCGCAATGAAGCACAGCGCCAGCAGCTCGCCAGCGACATGGCCAACCAGCTGAACCCGACCTATACGATCAAGAACGGGCTGCGCGTCAGCACGTCGGAACAGGGGCTACTCGACCAGACGCTCGCGAACCGCACGATCGAATTCGAAACCGGCAGCGCGACGCTGACGCCGCAAGGCCGCGCGATTCTGGACCAGATGGGCGCGGTGCTCGCGAAGATGACGACACGCAGCGTGGAAATCATCGGGCACACCGATGCGTCGGGTAACCGCACCACCAATATCGCGCTGAGCCAGGCGCGCGCGGATGCGGTGAAGGGTTATCTGGTGGCCAAGGGGATTTCGCCGCAACAGCTGACCACGCTCGGCGTCGGCCCCGATCAGCCGATCGCGTCCAACGATACCAACGACGGGCGCGCGCGCAACCGGCGCATCGAATTCCGCACGGGGTCGTAGCAGGCGCTGCGCGAGCAGGCCGGGCGCCGCCCGGCCTGTGCCTCACCTAAGCTGGTCTGATGTCGCTCAAGCTTTTGTCCTCGTCAAGCCTTGTCGTCGGGCTTCACGCCGAGCATCTCGCGGATATGCGCGAGCGAGCCGTCATCTTTGACAACCGTGGCAAGCCATTGATGCAACGGCATGTCGGCCCACTCCGCTGCCTTGTCGGCCAGATAAGCGGCCGGGCTGTGCGGCTCGGTATGGCGGAAAAACCGCGCTACCGCACGCAACTGCGCCACGGCCTGCGCGCGCGTCTGAATCACGCCGGACGCACCAACCGGCGCAGGCGTAGTCGGCGAATGCACGTGATACTCCTCCTGCGATGGGGTGATGAACGATGGCTCGGCGCGCTCGGGCCGCTCGGGCGCTTCCTGCTGCGCCTTGGCGGCCGCTGCCGTGCCGAGGTTCGCACCGATGTCTTTCGCAAAACGCTCGGCGAGCCGGTACACCGCCTGGTACGCGTCCTTCGCCTGCCGGAAGCTCGGCGCGGCATCGCCTGCGCGGCGGTCGAGTTCCTGCTCGAGCGATAGCATCGCCGCTTCGAAGCTGCGCAGGTCGGCCAGCAGCACCACGTAGAACGAAGTAGGCGTCGCCCGCTTGGAAGCCTCGATCTGCTCGATCGACGGCTTGCCGCGCGTGATTTCATCGGCGTTTTCCGGGTCGCGCTTGACGGCCTGCGCGACGTGCGTTGCCACATCCCAATCGAGTGTGCTGTACGCGCTGTCCGGCGCCTGCGTCAGCGGCAGCGCGCGCAGCAGTTCGGCGCTGCGGCCGAGCAGCCAGCCGATATGGCCGACACGATATTCGACGTCGTCGCCATCGGCGAGCGGATGCACGTGGTCCCAGTAGCGTTCGCACAGCCCCGCGAGCAATGCGTAGCCTTGCGTCAAGCCAGTCGCGCCCTCTTCGATCGCCAGCGCCTCGGCGAGCCACACGGCGAGCCGCAGGTCTTTGGTCTGGGTTTGCAGCAGCGCGCTGCATTGCTCGGCGACGAATGGCCAGTCGGCTTCCTTGATGTCGGTGACCCATTCGCCCTGGTCGAGCGATGCATCGTCGAAACGACGCGCATGCTGGATCGCATCGAATTCCGCGGAAAACAGCATGTCGTCGCCGCACGGCGAAGCGCCGTTGACCGGTTCGAGCAGCGTGATGTAGTTGGTCGGCATAGTGTTGGAATCAGGCGATCGTATAGTCGAATTCGCCGCTTTCGGTGGCACGCGCACCGATGCTCTGGATCGGCCGCGCATCCGCGATCCGTTCGAGCACCTGCTGCGCGATTTCCGGCAATAGCGTGCCGTTCAGGATATGGTCGACGTTGCGCGCGCCCGAATCCACTTCGGTACAGCGCGCGAGTACCGCATCGACCAGCGATTCGTCCCACTCGAACGTTGCCTTGTGGTTCGCGTCGATGCGGCGGCGGATCCGCTCGAGCTTCAGCTCGATGATTTCGGCCAGCACGTCGTCGGAAATCGGATAGTACGGCACCACCTTTACGCGGCCGAGAAAGGCGGGTTTGAACACCTTGTGCAGTTGCGGGCGCAGCGTTTCGGCCAGCGCGTCGGCATCGGGTAATTCTTCGGCGCTCCTGTTCAGGCACGCCTGCATCACCGCCGACGAGCCGACGTTCGAGGTCAGGATGATCAGCGTATTGCGGAAGTCGATCTCGCGGCCTTCCGCGTCGTCCATCATGCCCTTGTCGAACACCTGGAAAAACATTTCGAGCACATCCGGGTGCGCTTTCTCGACTTCGTCGAGCAGCACCACCGAATATGGATTGCGCCGCACGGCCTCGGTCAGCACACCGCCCTCGCCGTAACCGACGTAACCCGGCGGCGAGCCCTTCAGGCCCGACACGCTGTGCGCCTCCTGATACTCGCTCATGTTGATCGTGATCATCTTGCGCTCGCCGCCGTACAGGATGTCGGCGAGGGCCAACGCGGTTTCGGTCTTGCCGACGCCTGACGGGCCGACGAACAGGAACACGCCGCGCGGCTTGTTCGGGTCTTCGAGACTGGCGCTCGCGGTGCGCACGCGCTGGGCGATCGCGTCGAGTGCGTGGTCCTGGCCGATCACGCGCGCGGCCAGCAGGTCCTGCAGGTTCAGCACGGTGCGCAATTCGTCCTTCACCATGCGGCCTAGCGGAATGCCGGTCCATGCGGCGACGATTTCGGCGACTACGTGCGCGTCGACCTGCAGCGGCACCATTGGGGTGCCCTTCTGCAATTCGGCGAGCGCGGCTACGCGTTGTTCGAGCTGTGTGCGCAATTGCGCAGCGGACGGTTCGTTTGCAATGTTGTCTGCGCGTTTAATGCTCTCCGCTCTGTCTGCGCCTTCAACGCCGTCTGCGCCCACCGCACCCGCCGCGCCGTTGCGCGCGGCCTCAAGCTGCTCGCGCAAGCCGACAATTTCCGTAACCAGCGCGTTTTCCTTGTCGAAATGCGCCTGATCTTGCGCCAGCGCCTTTGCGTCGGCAGCACGTTCGTCACGCAACACAGCGAGCCGTTCGTCGTGCGCTGCGCCGCTGGCCGCTTCGCGTTCGAGCGAAGCGATCTCCGCATCGATGCGCTCCAGACGCTTCACCGCATCGTCGATCGCGGCAGGCGATGCGCTTTGCGCCAGCGCGACTTTCGCGCAAGCGGTATCGAGCACGCTGATCGCCTTGTCCGGCAGCTGGCGCCCGCTGATATAGCGATGCGACAGGCGCACGGCCTCGGTGATCGCTTCGTCGAGAATGCGCACGTTGAAGTGCTTTTCCATCAGCGCCGACATGCCGCGCAGCATCGCCGCCGCGAGCGGCTCGGACGGCTCCTCGATCTTCACCACCTGGAAGCGCCGCGCGAGCGCCGCATCCTTCTCGAAGTACTTCTTGTATTCGCTCCACGTGGTGGCCGCAATCGTGCGCAATTCGCCGCGCGCAAGCGCGGGCTTCAGCAGATTGGCCGCATCGTTCTGCCCCGCCGCGCCGCCGGCACCGATGATCGTGTGCGCTTCGTCGATAAACAGGATGATCGGATGCGCGCTCTTCTTGACCTCGTCGATCACGCTCTTCAACCGGTTTTCGAACTCGCCCTTCACGCTCGCGCCGGCCTGCAGCAAGCCCATATCGAGCACATGCAGCGCGACGCCGCGCAATGGCGCCGGCACGTCGTCGGCGGCGATGCGCAGCGCGAGCCCTTCGACCACCGCGGTTTTGCCGACGCCGGCCTCGCCGGTCATGATCGGGTTGTTCTGGCGGCGCCGCATCAGGATGTCGATGGCCTGGCGGATCTCGGCTTCGCGGCCGATCACCGGGTCGATATGGCCGTCGCGGGCGCGCTGCGTCAGGTTGGTCGTGTAGGTGTCGAGCGCGGGGGTTTTCGACGCGCCCGTGCGCGGCGTCGCGACGTCGCCGCTGTCCGTGTTCGTCGCGCTGTCCGGCGCGGCGCCAGGCGCGGCTTCCGCTTCGCGTGAGCCTTGCGTTACTTCGTCGAACTGATGCTTCAGGTCTTCGACGCGCAGCTTCGCGAACTCCGGCGACATGCGTTGCGCGAATTGCGCGAGATCCGGCGCAGTCAACAGCGCGAGCAGCAGATGCCCCGAGCGGATCCGCCCGATGCGCGAATCGAGCGACGCGATCAACCACGCCTTCTCGAACAGCTCGATCAGATGCACCGAAAACACCGGCGTGCGCGTATTGCCGGTTCGCAGGCGCTCGAGCTCGCGTTCCAGATCGGCGCGCACCGCATGCGCGTCGACGTCGCTCGCGCGCAGCACCAGCGGCACGTCGCTGCCCGCTTCATCGAGCAGCGCGCCGAACAGATGCTCGAGATCGACTTCGTAGTGGCCGCGCGCCAGACAGCGGCTCGCGGCCTGTTCGGCAGCCTGCCGGCAGGTCGGGTTCAGTTTCGCGATCAGGGTCTTCAGTGGCGTGCTCATGGCGTGCGGTTCGGTATCCGTTAGCGTGTTGGTCTAAACCTGTCAGATCAGGCGCATCTCGTGTGTATGTCGCTGTGCGTCACGGCGGGGTCATACATAGCGTCAGGGAATCACCTGCAACGCATAGCGTGCGTCGCCGCGGTCCTGGTTGGCGGCCTGCGTGCACATGAACGCATCCCAGCCGAGGCGCGAGCCCTTGCCGAGCACCACCGTGCCGACATCCGCGCGGCGCAGGAACAGGCGCACCTCGTATTCGAGCGTGATGCCCGACAGCAGCACCAGCATCCGTTCGAGTGCGACGGCACGTTCCGCACCCGGCAGAAAGGCCACGTAGTCCTGCTTGCTGAGCGGCCCGATCGCAAGGCGCACACGCATGTCCCGCTGCCACACGCGCGCGCCGGCCAATGCCGTCGCACCGAGCAGCGCGTTCGATTTGCCGAGTTCGGTCAGCTGGTCCGGCGGCACATCGTACCAGCGGCCGACGAACTGCTCGACGCGCACCGGCGCCTTGAAGTAATCGGACAGCGTGCGCTGCAGGTACGCAGCCGACACCGGGCGATGGCGCGCGGCGATCGCATAGCCGGCGATCGCTTCGTCGAATACCGTGCCCTTGCCCTTTTGCAGGTTCTTGCGCGTATCCGCTTCGGCGACGCCGGCCAACGCCAGCAGCAGCGGCAGATAGCGTTCGTCGCGATCGAGTTCGTAGTGAAACGGCAGCCGGTACTTCTTCCACGCCGCGTAAAACAGCGCGGTCGCACGGTTCGAAAACACGTCGAAGAATTCGCGCGCCGCGCGGTCGCGGTTTTGCTGCTCGCGGCCGATCAACTGTTCGGTGTAGTGCAGCGGCAGCGCGCCCTGCGCGCCGAGCATGCCGAAAAATGCCGGCGTCATATCGACCTTGCGCACGGTCGCGTCGGCCAGTGCCGCGCTACGTTGCGCCTTGTCCTTCAGCGCCGTGCCATCCTCGCTATACGACAGCACGCGTTCGATTTCGCTCGGCGGAAAGGCCAGCGACAAGGTCGAGCGGAACATCACGCGCTGTGCGACCACATCGCCCGGACGCGCCGACGCCGGCTGCCCGAACCAGCGCTCGAGCAGCCGCACCGCCTGGAAAAATTCGAAGCGGTACGGCTCGTCGAGCAGCTGCTCGACTACGCCAGGATCGATTCGCCGCTGCGCGGTTTGCATCGCAGGATCTCCTCGCCAGTGCGCTTCGACACGGCGACCAGTTGCACAAAGCTGTTCAGATGAACGTACAGCCCGAAAAAGCGGTCCAGCACGCCGACGAACGACGCGAGGCTCGCGCCGACGAAATTCTCCTCATCGATCGTGAGCCGCACTTCGAGGCCGCGCACGAAGGTGGCGAACGGATTGCCTGGCAACCACTGCACCGCCGCGCGCCGCTCGATGCCGACAATCCCGTCGACGTGCCGCACCGATACCGCCGAGCGCCGCAGATCGTACAGCGACAGCACTTCCTTTAGCGCGGCGAGGCCGGTGTCGGTCAGCGACACGTGGTTTAACGCCAGATGCGAAATCAGCCGCCAGTGCGCGGCGCGGCCGCGTTCGAAGCGCACGCTCGGGGTCGGCCGGCGCAGCAGCGTGGCGGCGCGGCTCAAGCTGTGATCGTCGATAAACAGGTCGCCGTTGTCGAGGCCCACCATCAGCTGCGACGGCAGATCGCGATTGGTGCAGGTCAGATCGAGCGACAGCGTATCGGTTTGCGCGACGGTCGGTTCGAAATCGACGTCGACCACTGAGATTTCGGTTTCGTAGCCCGGGCTTTGCTGCGCAACCGCTTCGTTGCGGCGCGCGAACCAGTAGTAGCCCGCGCGCTCGGCTTCGCCATGATGCAGCGAATAGAACGGGCGAAACTCGTTGACCGTTTCGCTATGCGCCTGCTGACGCACCAGATGCACCGAATCGATCGAATACACCTCGTAAGCCCACGCGTGGCGCGCGACGGCCAGCACCGGGTACGACACGCTCTGGTGGCTCACGCGGATCGGCTCGCCGTGCTGGCGAAACAGATTGACCACCGGCGCGCAGCCGAGCCGCAGATGCTGCGTACTGAAGCTCTCCAGCAGCCGCGCCAGATGCGAATCGCCGCGCACGTCTTTCAGCACGATATGCAGCGTCAGGCGCTTGCAGCGGCCGGCAGCGCGCGTCAGCGCGGCGAGGTCGAAATCGACGAAGCTGAATTTGTCCGGAAACGCGAAGTATTCGGTCAGCAGGCGATAGGCCGGATGCGAGCGTGCCGGGTAATCGATCAGCGCATCGGTCTCGTCGAAGCCGGCCTGCTCGACCGGCATCGTCTTCAGGCGCGTCCACACGCCGCTGCGGTCGGGCTCGACGTAGGCCGCCACCGCGTGAATGAACAGGCAGTCGGCCAGCGCCGCGACCAGCGATTGTTCACCATGTAGATGCGCACGCAACCGGTCGAGCTTCAGCGTGCGCAGATCGTCCGACGCGCTCGCTTCGAAGGTGATCGCCAGCACACCGGTCGCGTTGACCGGCAGCACCGTCGCCGCCGGTGCGAGCGCAAGCGGCGTGTAGTGCGCCGCGGCGATCGTGAGCGGCGCCAGCGTCACGTCATAGGCGGTGCGGAAGCGGTACTGCACCCCTTGGATCCGCCGCGATTTCAGCTCGGTGCCGCGTTCGATCACCACCGGCGCGCTCAGCGCGGCCGCCTCGGGCGCGAGGCCGAGCTGCGCGATCGAGCACGCGGGAAATGGCCGCAGATAGTGCGGATACAGCACCTCGAACAGCGCTTCGGTGAATTCGGGGTAGTCGTCGTCGAGCTTCTTGTTGATGCGCGCGGACAGCAGCGCAAATGCTTCGATCATCCGCTCGACGTGCGGATCCTCGCTATGTTCGCCCACCTGCGTGAGCCGCGCGGCGATCTTCGGATAGCGCTCGGCGAAATCCTGCGAGTAGCGGCGCAGAAACGACAGCTCGCGCTCGTAATACGGCAGCAACTCTTCCATAACCTGATCCCCGGGCCCAACCTTTATCTGTACCGGCAGCCGCGTCGCGCACGCTGCCGGCTCATGCCGCCGGCCCGCGCGGTTACGGTGTTCTCGGGCGCGAGCGTGTGACCGAATACTGCAGCGTCGAAGGCTGCAGCATCGCGTCGAAATTGACCGGCTCCTGCGCGGGATGCACCACCAGCAGCGCCTGGATCGCGAAGTACAGCGCGTTGGTCGACTGCTCGTTCAGCTCGAGCTTGACGCCCACGTCGCGCAGACGCGGCTCGTGCCGCATGATCGCCTGCTGGATCGACTTGCAGATAAACATGCGGTCGTAGTGGCTGGCCAGACTCAGGCCCGAGAAGTCGTTCAGGCCGTAGGTCAGCACCGAACGCTGGCATTCGGGCAGCTGTTCGAGCGCCTCCTCGGTTAGCGCGATGCGCGTGTTGAGGATCGCTTCGACGTCGCGCGCGACGTTCGCTTTCAGCTCGTCCAGCGACAATTGCCGCATCGCGGCCGAGGCCGGAAGATGCGGTTCGTCGTCGAACAGCTTGTCGAAAAAACTCGGTTCGAATCGCTTCATCGGGCGGAAATGGCTCGACCTCCGGCGCGATGGTCTGCGGGGCCGCACACGTGGCAAACGTTGCACACGTCACGCGTACTACGTGCCGCGCGTGCACCGTGCGCGCGCCCCGCTGTCATCACACTGCGTACGTCTTGTCGTTCTTCGTCAGGCTCCAGGCGCCTTGCGCGTTGCCGCCCTGGTTGCCGCCGACCTTCTGCTGCGTGTACTTCCACTGCACCGCGGCGTACTTCAGCGAGAACTGCTCGCTCGGCAGGCCTTCGCCCACCACGCTCGGCGTGACGCTCGATACGATCACGTACTTGAGCTTCACTTCGAGGAACTTGATGCGGTTGCCTTCGCCATCGGCACGCATGAAGTCGATCGTCACTTCGTCGAACGTCGTGCCGCCCGATGCGTGCTGATACAGCAGCGGGCTGACCACGTCGATGTCTTTCGTGAACATCATGTCGCCGTGCTCGCAACGCTCGGCGGTGTGGCCGCCGGCGGTCGACGCGGTGGCCGAACGCGGTTGCGTGATCGAGTGATTCCACGAATCGATTTCAATCCAGCCAGCGTGGTCCTTGTCTTGCGACTCGCCCTTGATAGCAGGATTGCCAAATTTCAGGTAAATGTCCTTCATAGCCCTTCGACTCCCCAGAGAGGTGGTTTTTCACAGCAGGCCCGGCCGCCCCCCGGCCGGGTAAAGGAAACACACGGAAACAATCGAGGCAAGCTTGAACGAAGCGGTCTTATGAGTTCGCCGGTTTCGGAAGATCGGCTACGAGACGCAGCGAGATCGACAGCTCGTCGAGCTGGAAATGCGGGCGCAAAAACGCGACCGAACGATACGAACCCGGCTTGCCTGGAATCTCCGCGACCTGGATCGACGCTTCGCGCAGCGGGAATTGCGCTTTCTGTTCCTGCGATGCGTTGTCGTCGAGCAGCACGTATTGCGAGATCCAGCGGTTCAGAAACACTTCGACGTTCTGCGCCGAAGCGAAACTGCCGATCTTGTCGCGCATCATCGCCTTCAGGTAGTGCGCGACGCGCGATACCGAGAAGATGTATTGCAGCTGCGCGGACAGCACGGAATTCGCGTTCGCGCTATCGGTGTTGTACTTCTTCGGCTTTTGCACCGACTGTGCAGCGAAAAACGCGGCGTAATCCGAGTTCTTGCAGTGCACGAGCGGAATGAAGCCGAGGTCGCTCAGTTCTTTTTCGCGGCGGTCGGTGATCGCGATTTCGGTCGGGCACTTCAGCGCGATTTCGCCGTCGTCGGTCTTGAAGGTGTGCGTGGGCAGGTCTTCGACGAGACCGCCGCCTTCCACGCCGCGAATCGCCGCGCACCAGCCGAAGTCGTCGAATGCGGCGGTCAGGCGCGCCGCAAATGCCCACGCAGCGTTGCACCACAGGTACTTGCTGTGATCGGTGCCGTCCACCTCTTCGACGAAGTTGAAGCCTTCCGCGGTCGCGCCGTCTTTCGGGTTGAACGGCAGGCGGCCGAGAAAGCGCGGCAGCGTGAGACCGACGTAGCGCGAATCTTCCGAATCGCGGAACGACTTCCACTTCGCGTATTCGACGGTGTCGAACACCTTGCCCATATCGCGCGGCTTGCCGAGATCGGCGAAGCTCTCGAGGCCGAGCAGTTCCGGCGACGACGATGCGATGAACGGTGCATGTGCGGCGGCCGCCACATGCGCCATCTGCTCGATGAAGTACATGTCTTCCGGCTGGCGTGTGATTTCGAAATCGCCGACCAGCGCGCCGAACGGCGCACCGCCGAAGGTGCCGAACTCTTCTTCGTAGACCTTCTTGAACAGCGCGCTCTGATCGAATTCGATCGCGTTCTTGAAGTCGCGCACGAGGTCGCGCTTCGGTGCGTGCAGCGCCTTGATCTTGATGGTCGAACCGGTATTGCTTTCCTTGCACAGGTAGTCGAGGCCGCGCCACGTGCTTTCCATGCGCTGGAATTCCGGCGCATGCATCACCGCGCTCAGCTGATTGGAGATCAGCCGGTCGAGTTCGGCCACCCGCGCATCGATCGTGGCCGACAGGTTGTCGGATACCACCACGGTGCCTTCGAGCACCTGATTGACGAGCTCGCCGATCAGGTCTTTCGCGCGCGCGTGTTCGGAATCGGATTTCGCTACCTTGCTTTTCTCGACGATGTCGTCGAGCAGCGTGCTGCCCTCTTCTGCCTGCGCGCCGGAAACCGGCGCCGCTGCGGTTTGCTGATTCATGTCACCCCCGAATGCGTGTGTGGCCTTAGCTGTTCTCGTCCGAACGGTCCGCGTCGTCAGAGGTCTTTGCGTTGCCGGCCAACGCCTGCAATTGCTGCGTGTTTCTCAGCACATCGCCGAGCAGATCTTCGAGCTTGTCGTTGCCGGCCAGCTTGTTGCGCAGATCGGCGAGCTTCGAACGCGCTTCGAGCAGCTTGCGCAACGGCTCGACTTGCGCCACCACCTGGTCGGGATCGAAGTCGGACATCGAACGGAAGTGCAGATCGACCGCGAACTTGCCGCCTGCATCGGACAGGCGGTTTTCCACCTGATACGCAGCACGCGGCTCGATGCCCTTCATCACGTCATCGAAATTGTCGCGGTCGATATTGACGAACTTGCGATCGCGCAGCTTCGGCTGGTCGATTTCGGATTGCCCGGCAAGATCGGCCACCACGCCGACGACGAACGGCAATTCCTTGATCTCGATTGCATCGCCGCGCTCGACTTCATACGTCAGTTGAACGCGTGGCGGACGAACTTTTTGAAGACGTTTCTGGATGCTTTCTTTTTTGGCCATCGTCGGCTCCCTCGTGCGTGTGGTCGTGCGTGCAGATCAGGCTGTCAGGAATTCAGCGCAACGCACTGAACGGGTCGGAGGCGCCGCCGCCGCGTGCGGCTTTGGCCGTTGCAGCAGCCGGTGCCGTGATCGCCGGCGCCTGAACGTTGGCGGCTGCGTTCGTGGCTGCCGAGGTTGCCGCTGAAGTGGCTGCCGTGGTGGCTGCGCTGGTTGCCGCATTCGTTGCAGAGTTCGTGGCCGTGCTGCCGTCGGTCGCTGCTGCATCGGTACCCTTCGCGGACTTCGCGATACGGCGCACCACGCGCTTCTTTTTCGGCGCAGGTTTGTCCTGCACTTCGGCCGGGAACAGCGTGGCCTCGCCGAGCGTATCGCGCAGTTGCTGCGCGAGCGTCTGCGCATCCGATTTCGCATCGCCCGCAAGCGATGCATCCTGGCGCAATTCGCCGAGCGACTGGGTCGCAACCCGCAGCCCCGCCACCGCGAGCACGCTCTTGGCCGCGCGGTCGGTCTGATCGCGCTGCAACGCTTCTTGCGCGGCGACGATCGCCTGACCGTAATGACCTTGCTGGAACTGGATCTGCGCAATACGCGCCCACGGCTCTTCGCGCGTCGGGTCCTGCTTGGACAATTGTTGATAAAGCGCCATTGCGCGGTCCTGATCGCCATTCTTGGCAACCGTGTCCGCATCGCTCAATGCTTTATTGAAGGCCTCCGGCGTAGGCGGCGCAGTGTTTTGCGTCGCGCATCCGGCAATCACCCCACATGCCACTACCAGGCTCGACAGAGCCGGGAAAAAGCGCTTTTTCATCGTTGTTTCACCGATGTGCGAATGTTTTAATTCAGGAAGAAAGCAGGTTTTGCTTTGCACTAAGTGCGCGCGTATAGTACAGGCCAATTTTTATTAATTCAACTTTCATGTGAAGAGCAAATCATCAGCTAGTCGTAACGTTGATAGGTGTTGATAGGTCGATAACACCGCAATAGCACAGACATGACACAGGCGCGAACACAATGAGCAACAACAATGATCGGCAACAGTGAGCGACAGCAAAGCGGGACAACAATGAGCAGCGACAATGCAGCAGAATTTGTTACCGGAATCGATTCATATCGCATCAACTGAACGGCAATACTTTCCGGTCAGCGCCACTGAAGCCCACTATCCTGCTTTTCGCAATATTGGCTGCCGCGGCGAATGATTAAATAACGGACTTAAACCGGCATTTTTTAAATGGGGAGGCCGCCACGATGCGGCCAGCAGATAAATGAATACGCGCGTAATGCACACAGCGTCGCTCTGTACCATTGGTCTTACGGCGGCCTTGCTGCTGTCGGGGTGCGCGGCGGGCGTCGGCGTGCTCGCCACGGCCGCCCAGTCGGCGCTGCAGGTGGCCGGCATCGGCAAGCCCGAGGTGCCCGATGCGCAAAAGCCGCCGCTCAATATCGGGTTGACGCTTTATGCGGCCTCCAACCTCAATGCGGCCAACGACAATCATCCGCTCGCGCTGGTGGTTCGACTGTACGCTCTAAAAGATCCAACCTCTTTTCAACAGGCGCCATTCGATACGTTTACTGATCCGGCACGCGAAAAAACCACATTGGGCGGCGACTTGCTGAGCGTGCGCGAAGTGACGCTGATTCCGGGCCAGCGCTATGCGGTCAGTGAAAAGGTATCGCGCGAGGCACAGGCATTCGGTATCGTCGCGCTATTCCGCGATCCGGCGATGCAGCGCTGGAAATTCGCATTCGATCCGGGAAAGTCGGAGAAATCCGGCATAATGGTCAGCCTGCATAGCTGCGCGATGACGGTCACCAGTGGCACGGTGATCCAGGCAGACCAGGGATTGCCGTCGCAGTCGCTGAATATGTTGTCGTCGATCAGTTGCGGCTAAGCTTTTTCACACCAGGGCCACTGCAGTTGCCATTGAAAGTGACCGGACGATGTCATTGTTAAACTTTTTTGCGTCATGCATCATCGGGGCTTAAAGCGAATTGAAAGGCGGCTTGAAAGACCGGCTGGAACGCTTTAAAACGTCATTGTCGCGCGCTGGCGAGAGGCGCGTTCGCTATCTGAATCGCATAAAACAGGTTTGACATGAGTTATTCCGCGAAGGTCCTCTGGGGAGAAGGCCTTTTCCTGAGGCCGCAGCATTTCCAGCGGCAGGATGCTTATCACGAAGCCCGGTTGTTCGAGTCGATCCAGGCGATCCAGCCGTACAACTGGGGCGTGCGCAGCGTCGTGTTCGACCGCGACTCGCTCACCAACAACGTGCTGCGCGCCACCAGTCTCGCGCTGGTGTTTCCGGACGGCGCGCTGTATGCGGCGCCGCAGGCCGACGATCTGCCCGCACCGGTTTCGCTGAATACGCTGCCCGAGGGCCTTTCCGAATTCACGTTCTATCTGGTGTTGCACCCGGTGCGCGAAACCGGCTCGAACTATGCGCCGGAAGAAGACGGTTTTGTGTCGCGCTACGTGAGCCGGCAGAACGTGGTGGCCGATCACTACACGGATGCCGCCGAAGCGGACATCACGTTCCTGAAGGCGAGCGTCAAACTGCTGTCGCAGAACGAACCGCGCGACCAGCTGCTGTCGATCCCGCTCGTGAGGATTCGCCGCACCGCGACCTCCGGTTTCGAATTCGACGAGTCGTTCGTGCCGCCGTGCCTCGCGATCGATGCATCGTCGCTGCTGCATACGCGCTTGCGCCAGCTGATCGACGCGTTGCAGGCGAAGGTCAGCGCGCTGTACGGTTTTCACCGCGAGCCGACCAAGAACATCATCGAGTTCCGCTCCGGCGATATCGCGTCGTTCTGGCTGCTGCACACCGCGAATGCCGCATTCGCGACGCTCACGCACCTGTACCAGCACACGGCGCTGCATCCCGAGCGGCTGTTTCAGGAATTGCTGCGGCTCACCGGCCAACTGATGACGTTTTCGAAGGGCTATTCGCTCGCCGATTTGCCGCAGTATCGCCATGAGGAACCGGGGCCGCCGTTCGACAAGCTCGACAAGATGCTGCGCGAACTGCTCGAAACCGTGATCTCGACGCGCTACTTCGGCATCGCGCTCGAAGAGGTGCGGCCGTCGTTCCATGCGGGCCGGCTCGATTCCGGCAAGATCGACGACAAGACGCAGTTCTTCCTTGCGGTATCGGCCGACCTGCCGGCCGTCGAACTGGTCGAAGCGGTACCGGCGCGCTTCAAGGTCGGCGCACCCGACGACGTCGACAAGCTGGTGCTGTCGGCGATGCCGGGCGTGCGGCTCGCGTACACGCCGCAGGTGCCGCCGGCGATTCCGGTGCGCCCCGGCGCCTGCTATTTCTCGCTCGAAGCGCGTGGCGAGCTGTATGACCGGATGTTGCAGTCCCGCTCCGCCACGATCTACGCGCCGTCGGGCATCAACGACCTCAAACTCGAACTGATCGCCGTCACGCCATGAGCCACGCCCCGTCCCTCTTCGATACCCATCCGCAGACCCTCGCAGCGGCACCGTCGGCGAGCCAGCCGAGCTATCAGGTGCGCTCGCTGCTCGATCTGCTGTATGACGGCTTCTTCATGCTGTTCCTGCTGAAGAACGGCCGCGAGCCGGGCGACGCCGGTGAGTTCATGAACCGCATCCAGCAGTTCCTGAACGACTTCGAGCGCGGCGCGAAAAAGCTCAATGCGAGTGCCGAAGATATGTACGCGTCGAAATTCGCGTTTTGCGCGGCGCTCGACGAGCTGGTGCTGTCGTCGTCGTTTTCGATCCGCACCGCGTGGGAGCGGCGGCCGCTGCAGCTCGCGCTGTTCGGCGAGCAACTGGCCGGCGAGAAGTTCTTCCAGTACCTCGAGGAATGCCGTGCGCAGGGCGCCGCGCGGCTGCAGTCGCTCGAGGTGTTTCATATGTGCCTGATGCTTGGCTTTCAGGGCAAGTATCTGCTGGAAGGGCCGGAAAAGCTCGCGTATCTGACCGCGCGCGTCGGCGATGAGATCGCGCAACTGAAGGGCAAGCGCGCGCCGTTCGCACCGCATTGGGCGCTGCCGGACCAGATCAAGCACCGCCTGAAGCGCGAGGTGCCGCTGTGGACCATCGGCGCGGTGTTCGCGTTGATCGCGCTGGGCGCATTTCTCGGGCTCAATGCGTATCTGCGCGATTCGACGCTGAAGACGTTGACGCCGTATTCGCAGATCATCCGGTTGGGGCCGCAGTCGGCGAATCTGACGATTTCGCTGCCTTAGAGTGCGGGTCCGGACGTAAGCCTGGACGTAAGCCCGCAGGCAAGAGCAAAAACAAAGGCGTGTTGCGTGACCCTCCGGTCACGCAACACGCCTTTTGTCATGGGGCGCGGCGCGCGCCTTTAAACCGTGCCTTAAAGGGCCTTTAACCCGCGCCTTTAAAGCAGGCCTTTACGCGGTCTAGCCGCTTACTTGGCGAACAGCGAAGCCATATTCGCGAACGCCTTGATCTCGACTGCGTTACCCGACGGGTCGAGGAAGAACATCGTCGCCTGTTCGCCCACTTCGCCCTTGAAGCGGATGTGCGGCTCGATGATGAACGACGTGTTCACGGCCTTCAGCTTCGCGGCCAGTTCTTCCCATTGCGGCACCGACAGCACCGCGCCGAAGTGGCGCACCGGCACGCTGTCGCCGTCGACCGCATTGGTCGCGCGATGGCCGCATTCGCTCGGCGCCAGGTGCGCGACGATCTGGTGGCCATAAAAGTTGAAATCGACCCATTCGTCCGAACTGCGGCCCTCGGAACAACCGAGCAGGTCGCCGTAGAACGCGCGCGCGGCGGCGAGGTCGTGCACAGGGAACGCGAGGTGGAAAGGCGGCATCGCCGCTTGCGTGGTCGTATCGGTCATCGTGGGGCTCTCTGGCGAAAAATCGTGCTGGGTACGGGTGTTTGGGCGGAAAACGCTGTTCCGTGCGCCAAGTGTACATATAAACAAAATTGTTTATAAGCGATATGATTTCGCTCTCAGCTCCACAAAAATTGATGAATCGACAACGATGATCCGCGAACTCACTACCCTCGTCGCCGTCGCGCGGCACGGCACCTTTGCGGCTGCCGGCGAAGACATCGGCCTTACGCAGTCTGCCGTCAGCGCGCAGATGCAGCGGCTCGAAGCGAGCCTTGGCCATGCGCTGTTCGATCGCACCGGCCGTTCGGCCACGTTAAACGATGCGGGCCGTGAGGCGCTGGCGCTAGCCGAAGAGATTCTCGTGCTGCTCGCGCGCCTGCAGGACCGCACTGCGGTGTCGCCGCAGGCGGCCGGCCGGGTCAGCGTCGGTGCGATCGCGTCGGTACAGACGTCGTTTCTGGCCGATGCGCTCGCCGCGTTTCGCGGCGCGTGGAGCGGCTGGAAGGTGCGTGTTGTGCCGGGTGTGTCGCTGAGCCTGCTGGGCCAGGTGGATGCAGGCGAACTGGATTACGCGGTGATCATCAAGCCGCCGTTTGCGCTGCCCGCGGAACTGGACAGCCACACGCTCGCGAAAGAGCCGTTCGTGCTGCTCGCACCGCGCGCGTTCGCGCGCCATACGTGGCGCGATGCGCTTGCCGGGCTGCCGTTCATTCGTTATGACCGGCGCTCGTTCGGCGGCGGTCAGGTGGATCGTTTTCTGCGGCGCATGCGCATCGAAACCGACGATGCGATCGAACTGGATGAATTGCAGGGCATCGTGCAACTGGTCGCGCGTGGGCTGGGCGCGGCGCTGCTGCCGTTGACGCCGGGGCTCGGCAAATTACCGCGTTCGGTGATAGCGCTGACGCTGGGCGACGATACGTTTTATCGCGAGATCGTGCTGGTTGAGCGGCGCCGCCGTGAAATGCCGGCTGCGCTCGCGCAATTGGCGCAGTGTTTGCGGGAAGCGGCGCAAAGCGGCGAGGAACAAACGTGAGGCAAATGCTCCGGCGCTAACGTTCACGAATGCCTTGCCGATTCAAGCTCGGTGGTATTCCACTGGCTACGACGCATGGCCTCGGCAAGCATGCCGAGCGTCAACGGCATTGGAGCGGCCCGGCGAAACCGCTTCGACACAAGGCCGAGCAACCCGGATAGCAACTGCTGCCCCTCTGGCCGGAAGTAGCGGCGGTACGGAAAATCCTGCACTTCCACGCCAAACGTCTGGGCCCATTTGTCGATGAATTCGACAGCATCGACGCCCGTGACGCCTAGATCATCTTCAAGGCGGGTGTGAGGCTGCAAAGTGAGTTGGCCGCCGAATAGCGGCCGACCGAGTTCGGTCCGCGCGAACGCTTCCAGCCGATCCCATGTTTCGTCTTTCATCGTGCAATTCGATCCACTGTTAAGAGGCCTTCACCCCCTCCGCAACGGCCCCGTGGTCCCCCGCACGATCAGGTCGGTCGGCACGATATTCTGCGAACTCACCGGCCGCCCTTCGATCCGCGCGAGCAGATAATCCGCGCTGCGCGTACCGATCTCGTCAGCAGCGAGCCGCATCGTGGTCAGCGGCGGCGTCGTGAAGCTCGACACCTCGATATCGTTGATCCCCGCAATCGACAGCTCGGCCGGCACTTCGATACCCGCCTCGCGCGCCTCGGCCAATGCGCCGATCGCCAGCAGATCGGTGCCGCAAATCACCGCGGTGGGCCGCTCCGGACCCTGCATCAGCGCCTTCATCGCCATCTGCCCTTCGATGATCTTGTGCGGCATCTGGATCAGATGCTCGTGGCGCAACTGCAGCCCGCGCGACTGCAGCGCCGCGCGCACGCCGACGATGCGGTCCGCCGCGCGGTCGCTGTGCTGCGTCATCTGCGTGATCATGCCGAAGCGCGTGTGGCCCAGATCGAGCAGATATTCGGCCAGACGCCGGCCCACCGACACATTGTCGAAGCCCACATACGGGTGCGCATGATCGACGGTCCAGCCGTTCACCAGCGGAATCTGTTTTTCCTCGAGCAGTTCGTACAGCGCCGGCGCATGGCTGCGGCCGACCAGCAACAGCCCCGCAATGCCGTCCGCGATCAGCGCGCGCACCTGCTTCAGTTCGTCCTGCTGGTCATAGTAGGAACAGCCGAGCAGCAGCGTATAGCCGGCCTCGCCGATGCGCTTTTGCAGCGCGAACACGCCCAGTGCGAAGTTCTGGTTTTCCAGCGACGGAATCACCGCGCCGATCGTTTTCGAGCGCTGCGATGCCAGCGCGCGCGCCGCGGCATGCGGCGTGTAGCCGAGCTGTTCGGCGATGTCGCGCACGCGCTGCTGCAATTCGGCGGCGACCGTCGCGTTGCCGTTCAGCACGCGCGACACGGTCGCGGTCGATACGCCCGCGGCACGCGCGACGTCCATCACGGAGATCGCATTCGATTTGCGGCGCGACGCTCTCTTTTTTTGTTCGACAGTCAATCTGGCACCCAGCCGGGTCTGGCGAGGCACGCGGACGGCGCCTCAGGCCTGTCACATTTTATAGTGCGCGAAGGGGCGCGTCGAAATTCGCCGATACGTGAGGTGATAAGCGAGCGGATGCGGACGCGGATGCAGGCGCTGCTGCGGCTGCTACTACCGCTCTGCTACTGCGCTGCCGCTGCAAGGCGAATGCTTCAACGCGCAACGTGCAGCACCACAGCCGCCCGCGCCGCCCTCACCGCCTAATCGATGCGCCGCACGTCGCCATCGAACTCGACGATGCAACCAAACCCGCCATGAAACAGCGCCTCGCGCTCGTCTTCGTGCTGGCCACTCGCCGCGATGCGCGCGGCGCCCAGTTCGGCATCGTCCTGCGGCTGATAGCCGAGAAAGCGCGCATTCGCGTTGCTCCAGCGGTTGCGCGCATTGTTCGACACGCCGTAGGCGATCACAAAATGGTAGTCCGGGTGGTCGATGCAGCGCTGCGTCAGCTGCACCATGTCGCGATGGCTGATCCACGTGTTCAGATGACGCGGCGCGCTGACCGTGTCGTCCGCGCGGAACGAGCCGATCCGCAAACACGCGACCGACATGCCGTGCTTGTCCGCATACAACCGGCCGAGCGCCTCGCCGAACACCTTCGACACGCCATAGCGGCTGTCCGGGCGCAGCGGCACCGTGTCGTCGATCATCCGGTCGCGCCGGTGGAAGCCGACCGCATGATTGGAACTGGCGAACACCACGCGTTTCACGCCCGCCTGCCGCGCTGCTTCGAACACGTTGTAGCAGCCTTCGATATTCATATCGCGGATTTTCTGCCACGTGTCTTCGTCGGGAATGCCGGCGAGGTGCACGACCGTATCGACGCCCTGCATCACCGGCAGCAGTTCCTCGAGGCGCGTGATGTCCGCGCTGACCACCTCCTCGCCCGCGCCGGCCGGCGCCTGCGGCGCGATGTCGGCCAGCCGCAGCTGATAGCGGCCCGCGAGGCCCGCACGTAACGCGCGGCCGATGTGTCCGGCCGCGCCGGTGATCAAAACCCGTGTCATGCATCGTCTCCATTCGAATCGGCGGACTCGCGCGGTCGTGCCGCGGCGGCCCGCCTGTGATGTGCTTCGAGATAGGCGTCGCGCGACGGCAGCAGATGCGAGCGGCACAGTTCGATCAACCGCTCGCGGTCGCCGTGCTTGAGCGCAGCGATAATCTGATGATGCTCGGCGCGCGCACGCTCCAGATACTGCGGAAACACGATCGACACCGAGCGGATCGCATGCGTGCGCCGCTCGTATTCGTGGATCGCGTCGACCAGCACGCGGTCGCCGCATAGGGCGAAAAACGCGTGGTGAAACGCCATGTTCACGCGGAATACGCGGCGCAGATCGCCGGCTTGCGCGGCCGCGTCGTGCTGCGCCTGCAACGCGTCGAGCGCGTCGAGTTGCGCGCGCTCGACCGGAAACGGGATGCGGCTCGCTGCGTGCGTCTCCAGCAGCTCGCGCAGGTCGTACAGCTCGGTGACTTCGCGCGCGCTGAACGACTTGACCACCGCGCCGACATTGCGCCGCCGCTCGGCGAGACCGCGCTGTTCGAGCTCGACCAGCACCTGACGCGCGACGTGGCGCTTCAGGTCGAAGCGCGCGCACAGCTCGTCTTCGATCAGCCGCTCGCGCGGATGCAGCACGCCCAGCACGATTTCGTCTTCAAGCTGGTCGGCGATGCGCCGCGAGGTCTCGCCGGTGTTGCGGTCGCGACGGAATGGGCTGTCTGCGTCAGTGTCGGTGTCGGCATCCGTTTCGGGTTCGCGTGCCGCGGTGGAAGCGTGAGCCGCGGTGGCCCCGGTGCGCCCGGCGGCCTTGGCGCGTGCGATGGGCACGGCGCTTTCGCGCGCCGCGGCGGCCGCGTCTTCGTTAGCCGCGGCGCCGTCGGCGCTTGCGTTGGTCGTGGCCCGCCTGGCGGCCGCGGGCGCGGCGGTTTTCGTTCGCCCCGCGCGGGCGGCGAGACGCTTGAGCGTTGCAGCGTCGGTCATACGGAATAACTCCCGCAAAGGTTCGATGCGCGACAGCATAGCCTGGCGCGTCGCCTACGCGGCACGCGTGCGCTCAACGGCAAGCTGCGAGGGCCGTGGCTGCCACGCGCGGCCGCTTGCCGCTTGCCGCTTGCCGCTTGCCGCTTGCCGCTTGCCGCTTGCCGCTTGCCGCTTGCCGCTTGCCGCTTGCCGCTTGCCGCTTGCCGCTTGCCGCTTGCCGCCTGCTGCCTGCTGCCTGCTGCCTGCCGCCTGCTGCCTGCTGCCTGCTGCCTGCTGCCTGCAGGTTGCCCCATGCCACCCGCCGCCGCACCACCGCGCTCAGCGCTTGCCGCCACCCGGCACCGTCGCCACCACTTTCACCGCCTTCAGGAAGTCGAAATCGCAACCCTCATCGGCCTGCGTGATGGTCTCGAGGAACAGCTTGCGGTAGCCGCGCGCCTCCGGGTCCGCCTCGCGCTTCGGCAACGCCGCGAGCCGCTGTGCGATTTCCTCATCCGACACTAGCAGCTCGATCGAACGCTGCTGCACCGACAACCGGATCCGGTCGCCGTTCCGCACGATCGCCAGCGGCCCGCCGATGGCCGCCTCCGGCGTCACGTGCAGCACGATCGTGCCGGCCGCCGTACCGCTCATGCGGCCGTCCGAGATCCGCACCATGTCCTTCACGCCGGCGCGGCCGAGCTTGCGCGGAATCGGAATATAGCCCGCCTCCGGCATGCCCGGCGCGCCGACCGGCCCGATGCGCTTCAACACCAGAATGTCTTCGGCGGTGACGTCGAGCGCCGGGTCGTCGATGCGGCGCGCAAGGTCTTCCGCATCCTCGAACACCACCGCGCGCGCTTCGTGCTCCATCAGCTTCGCATCGGCCGCCGACTGCTTGATGATCGCCCCGCCCGGCGCGAGGTTGCCGTGTAGCACCGCAATGCCGCCCTGCGGGAAAATAGGCCTTGCCATGCTGCGCACGACTTCCTGCGGGAACGGCGCCGGCGCGGCGTCGATCTCTTCGCCGAGCGTGCGGCCGGTGACCGTCAGCGCGTCGAGATGCAGCAGGTCCTTCATCTCGCGCATCACCGTGACGAGGCCGCCCGCGCGATGCAGGTCTTCCATGTAGTGCTGGCCCGACGGCTTCAGGTCGACCAGCACCGGCGTTTCGCGCGCCATCCGGTCGAGCGCGTCGAGATCGATCTGGATACCCAGACGCCCGGCAATCGCCGTCAGGTGGATGATGCCGTTGGTCGAACCGCCGATCGCGAGCAGCACGCGCAGTGCGTTTTCGATCGCCTTCGGCGTCAGGATCTGGTCCGGCGTCAGGCCGGCCTTGATCATCGCGACCGCCTGCGTGCCGGTGCGCTCCGCGACGCGGATGCGGTCCGCGCTGACCGCCGGCGGCGTCGCGCCGCCCGGCAGCATGATGCCCATCGCCTCGGCGATACACGCCATCGTGCTGGCCGTGCCCATCACCGAACAGGTACCGACGGTGGCGACCAGCTGGCTATTCACTTCGTCGATCTGATGCTGATCGATCTGGTCGCCGCGAAAGCTCGCCCAGAAACGCCGGCAGTCGGTGCACGCGCCCACCCGTTCGCCGCGGTGCGAACCGGTCAGCATCGCACCGGTGACCAGCTGGATCGCCGGCACGTTGGCGGCGGCCGCGCCCATCAGCTGCGCCGGCACCGTCTTGTCGCAGCCGCCGATCAGCACCACCGCATCCATCGGCTGCGCGCGGATCATCTCCTCGGTATCCATCGACATCAGGTTGCGCAGATACATGCTGGTCGGGTGCGAGAAGCTCTCCGCGATCGAGATGGTCGGAAACTCCACCGGCAATCCGCCCGCCAGCAGTACGCCGCGCTTGATCGCCTCGATCAGCTGCGGCGCATTGCCGTGGCATGGGTTGTACGCGCTGCCCGTGTTGGCGATCGCGACGATCGGCCGCGACAGCGCGTCGTCCGTATAACCCGCACCCTTGATGAAAGCGCGCCGCAGAAACAGCGAGAAGCCTTCGTCGCCATAGTTGGTCAGGCCCTTGCGCAAGCCACGCTTCGTGTCATCGGTCATCAGTCGGTCCTTGTCTCGATTATCAATAATGTTGACGACGATTCTAACGGGGCTTATAGTGAAGTTCAAGTAAGCGCTTTCTTGTTCGCTTCCTGATAGCCTCGTCCGTTCGTCGTCAAACGGGTAACGCCATGCTGTTGTCCGGGCGTGCTTGCCTGAGCGCGCTTGGCCGACATACCAGGACGCAAGCACGTCGAAGCGCCCCACGCAGTTGCCACGCCCCGGAAATCCCTCGATGAAGAAACGCGTCGTCGCCTATCGCCGGCTGCCGGCCGCCGCCCTCGCTGTGCTCGAAACCCGCTGCGACCTGCGCGTCGTCGATGCCGACGACAACCGCGCCGCGTTTCTCGACGCGCTCGCGCACGCGCACGGCATCGTCGGCAACAAGTTGAAGATTACGCCTGAGCTGCTCGATGCGGCACCGTTGCTTGAAGCGGCATCGACAGTATCGGCCGGCTATGACGATTTCGACGTCGCACAGCTGACGCGGCGCGGCATCGTGCTGACCAACACGCCTGCCGAAGTGACCGAAACCACCGCAGACCTCGTATTCGCGTTGCTGCTGGCAGCAGCGCGCCGGATTGCCGAACTCGATGCATGGACACGGCGCGGCGCATGGCAGGCGTCGTCGGGGCCGCAGCAGTTCGGGGTCGATGTGCATCACAAGACGCTTGGCATCGTCGGGCTTGGCCGCATCGGTGCAGCCGTGGCGCGCCGCGCCGCACACGGCTTCGGCATGAAGGTGCTCTACACCAACCGCAGCCGCAACGCCGAAGCGGAAAGCGCATTCGGCGCCGAACGGCGCGAACTGGCCGAACTGCTGCGCGAAGCCGATTTCGTCTGCCTGCTGCTGCCGCTTTCCAGCGAAACCGAAAAGCTGATCGGCGCCGCGCAACTGAACCTGATGAAGCCCGACGCGATCCTGCTCAACTGCGGCCGCGGCCCGGTGGTCGACGAAGCCGCGCTGATCGACGCGCTGCGCGCACAACGCATTCGCGGCGCGGGCCTCGACGTCTACGAACACGAACCGCTTGGCGCGTCGCCGCTGTTCGAGCTGCCCAACGTGGTGCTGGCGCCGCATATCGGCTCGGCCACGCAGCAGACCCGCGAAGCGATGGCCGTACGGGCCGCGCAGAACGTGGCCGATGCGCTCGATGGAATTCTCGGCGCGACCTGTGTGAATCCCACTGCGGTCGAATTTCGCTCACCGTCTTCCGCGCGGCCCAGCCCGCCGCGCAACTAAACGCCTGAACGCCCAAACGCCTCACCGGACGCCCCACCGCCCTTCAGCCAAAGGACCCATCATGAACCAGACCAGCCGGCCCCACGGGGTCTATTCGCCCGTCGTCACGCCATTCGACCGATCGCTCGCCCCCGACCATCAACGCTACGTGCGCCATTGCAAATGGCTCGTGGATCAACAGGTCGGCCTCGCGGTGTTCGGCACCAATTCGGAAGCGAACTCGATGTCGGTGGACGAGAAGAAGCGGCTGCTCGATACGCTGGTGGGCGCCGGCATTCCGACCGACCGGATGATGCCCGGCACCGGCTGTTCCGCGCTGACCGATACCGTCGAGCTGACGCGGCATGCGCTATCGGTTGGCTGCAATCATGTGTTGATGCTGCCGCCGTTCTATTACAAGGGCGTCAGCGACGAAGGCCTGTTTCGCAGCTACGCGGAAGTGATCGAGCGGGTCGGTTCGGATGCGCTGCGGATTTACGTGTATCACATCCCGCAGGTTTCGCAGGTACCGCTGAGCCTCAATCTGATCGAGCGCTTGCTGAAGCACTATCCGCGCATCATCGCGGGCACCAAGGATAGTTCCGGCGACTGGAACAACACCAAGGCAATGCTCGAGCGCTTCCAGCCGCAGGGCTTCGACGTGTTCGCCGGCAGCGAGAATTTCCTGCTGGCCACGTTGCGCGGCGGCGGCGCGGGTTGCATTACCGCAACCGGCAATGTGAACCCGGCGGCGATCGTCGCGCTGTACGAGAACTGGCGCGGCGTCGATGCGGATGCGCGGCAGAAAGCGCTCGATGCGACGCGTGCGGTATTTGCGCGCTTCCCGATGATCCCGGCGTTGAAGGCGGCCATCGGCATCTATATGCACGACCGCGACTGGGGCACCGTGCGGCCGCCGCTGGTTGCGTTGAACGATGGGCAGCGCGACGAACTGGAAAGCGCGCTGGCGCAGCTCGAATTCTCGATGCCGGGGATCGAGGCGATGGCCTGAGTGTCAGGTGCGGCGCCGCGGCGCGTGATCTGACGCGCTGCGCTGTGTGCCTTTTGTTGCGCGACGTCATGCGCTTTTCGCTGCGTGACGTCACGCGCCTTTTGTTGCGCGACGTCGCGCCCATCGCGCGTTCCAGTTCGCTCTACGCGCTCTTCGGAAAATTCGACGGAAACAGCGCGCGCTGCGCTTCTTCGTCGCGCACGGTCTTGAACGGATGGCTCTTGCCGACCGCTCGCGCGCGCAACGCCGCGGGCCGCGCATCGATTGCGGCAAACCAGCGCTTGAGCTCCGGATAATCGCCGAGCGCATCTCTGCTGCCCTTGAACACACGCGACGCGCGTTCGATCCACCCCCACGCCGACATATCCGCGATCGTGTACGTGTCGCCGACGATATATTGCCGCCCCACCAGCCAATCGTTGAGCACCTGATAGTGCCGATCCGCCTCGCGACGATAGCGGTTCACCGCATAATCGATGCCCTCAGGCGCCGCATGCTGGAAATGCACCGCCTGCCCTGAAAAAGGCCCGAGACCGGTTCCAACGAACATCAGCCACGACAGCAGTTGCGGGCGATCGGCAGGTTTGCCGCCGAACTGGCCGGTCTTTTCGGCGAGGTACAGCAGGATCGCGGTCGAGTCGAACACCACTGCTTCGTGGCCATCCGGCCCATCCGTATCGACGATCGCGGGGACCTTGCCGTTCGGGTTGATCGCGCGAAACGCGGGCGTGTGCTGCTCGCCTTTGCTGGTATCGACCGGCACGACTTCATAGGGCAACGCGGCTTCTTCGAGAAACAGCGAGACCTTGGCCGGATTGGGCGTGGGATGGAAGTAAAAGCGAATCATCGAGGAGTCTCCTGAGTTCGTGTTATCGGTAACGCCCGTATTTTGCCGCGCAGGGGGTACAAAGCGCAAACACGCGAACGCGAATACGACCAGGCGAAGCCTTCATCGCCCCACCGCCTCGACTCCAGCGACCGCCCCCGCGCCGGCATGCACAACACCCGGTTCACCGAACACCGCCTGCATCACATGCCGCATTTCGTCGGCACGCGGAATCGATCCAAACGTGCCGTGACGCTCGACTGCGAGCGCCGCGGCACGTTGCGCGCATTCGATCGCCTGCGTCAACGGCGCCGCTTGCGAAAGCAGCGCCGCCAGCACGCCGCAAAACACATCGCCCGCGCCCGACGTATCGACCGCCACCACCGGCAACGCCGGCAGATGCACCGTCTGCCCCGCACGCACCAGCAACGCGCCGCGTGCGCCGAGCGTCACGACCACCCATTCGGGTCCGCGCGCGAGCAGCCAGCGCGCCGCCTGCTCCGGCTCGTCCAGCCTGGAGATGTCGCGAATCTCGCCCTCGTTGGCGATCACACCGGCACAATGTGCGAGCGCCGACGGATCCGGCCAGCACCACGGCGCGGCGTTGACGATCACCGCTGCGCCTTGATCGCGTGCATACCCGATCACTTCACGCGTGCAGTCGAGCGACAGGTTGCCCTGCATCAGCAGCGTATCGTCCGCCGCGATGTCGGCAATCTGCGCGACGACCTGCGATGGATCCAGCGCACGCGTACAGCCGGCCGCCGTGACGATCGAATTTTCGCCGCTGCGCGAGACGGTCACCACCGACATATCGGTTGCCACGTCGCAGCTCACGACACGCAACCCATGCATGCGCTCAGCCTCGAGCCGCTGGCGGATTCCAGCGCCCTCGCTGTCGTTGCCGACGCTCGCGTGGAACACCACCGCCGCACCGGCGCGATGCGCGGCCACCGCCTGGTTCAGCCCCTTGCCGCCGGGCGCGCGCTGCACCGCCACCGCCAGCACGGACTCGCCCGCGCGCGGCGCATGCTCGACGAGGAAGGTCATATCGGCAACCGCGTTGCCGACCACGAACAGCCGCTTCATAAGCGCGCCTTCAAGGCTTCCTTCATGAACACGTCGACCCGTTCGCGGTCGACCGGATTCCACCACACGCCATCGCGCTTCAGAAAACTGGCGATGATCACCGCATCCGCGACAGTGAACAGCTCGCCGATATTCGACGGGTTCACCCCTGAGCCGATCATCACCGGCAGCGAGGTGCCTTTGGCGATCGCCTGCAGTTCATCCATCGTGGCCGAATCGCCGGTGCGCTGGCCGGTGACGATCGCGGCGTCCGCGTCGAAAAACTCGACGTCGCGCGCAAGCTCCGCCAGCGACCGGTCTGCAGTGATCGCGTGCGCGCCATGTTTGACATGCACGTCAGCGATGATCTTGATGTCCGGCGCGCGCAAACGGGCACGATAACGCGTGGCCAGCGCCGCCGGCCCTTCGATAAAGCCCTCGTTGGCCACGTATGCATTGGCCCACTGGTTCACGCGCACGAACGACGCACCCGCCGCCTTCGCCACCGCCAGCGCCTGGATCGCGCCGTTGGCCAGCACGTTGATACCGACCGGCAGCCCGACCTCGCGCCGCACCGCGTCGGCAATCACGGCCATCGCCGCCGCTGTTTCAGGGCCGAGGTCCTCGGGCTTCGAGAACGGAATGTCGCCGTGATTCTCGACGATGATGCCGTCCAGCCCGCCCTGCGCATAGGCTTTCGCTTCGCGCACCGCGTAGTCGACCAGTTCGCCGACCGGCTGGCCTTCGTAGTGCGGCGCGCCCGGCAGCGGCAGACAGTGGATCACGCCGATCACCGCTTTGCGTCTGCCGAACAGGCTCTCGATCGCGTTGGGTTTTTGCTTGAAGACGGGTTGTGTGCTCATCTGATCGTATCCGCAGTAGACGTCAAACTTCGTAGCACGCACGGTGGAAATCGATTTCCAGTGCGAGAACCTTGGAGAAAATCGCGCTGCAGCGCCCGAAATCGAACTGCTGCTCGCTCCAGCCATCCACTTGTGCTCTCAACCATTGCACCTGCGCGCTGAAGGTCGGGTCCGCGTGCAGCGCGACCCATTCGCGTATGTAGCGGTTGTCGTTCGGTGTGCGGTTGGCGCGCGTGCACCAGGTGCCGTACATCCATTCCGCGGTCAGCATCGCGACGATCACGTCTTCATAGCTGCCTTGCTGCGCGATCTCCAGCATGCCGCTATCGAAGGCCGCGACCGCGGCGGGCAACGGCTGGTCGGCGTATGACGCCGGCAAATCCAGCGCCGCGACGGTACGGTCGAAGTACGGCACCTGCTCGGTGGACAATGCGTTCAGCACGCCGATCAGCCAGTGCTTCTGTTCGATCGACGGCGCCTTGATCAGCGCATGGCCGAAAATGCCGATCGCGGTTTCGACAAAGCGCCCCTCATACGACAGGTAGCGGCCAAACGCGTCAGCCGGTAGCCGGTTGCGCTCGATGTCGACCACGAAGCGGTGTTCCTGCATCGTCTGCCAGAGCTCGGTGTTGGCTGCGAGCAGGCGTTCCGAGTGAGTCGGTGAAGTGTGAGTGGTCATCTGCCGGAAGTCCCGTTATTTCTTTGACGATTTGTAGCGACCGAACACGCGCGTGTTCAACCAGATAGCGCCGAGGATGATCACGCCGGTGATGATCTGCGTGAAGAACGGCGAGATATGCATCAGGATCAGCCCGTTGCCGATCACCGCGATGGTCAGCGAGCCGAGGATCGTGCCGGTGATGGTGGCGCGCCCGCCCATCAGCGACGTGCCACCCAGCACCACCGCTGCGATCACATCCAGTTCGAAACCCACCGCCGCATTCGACGAACCGGAGCCGAGGCGCGACGCGAGAATCAGCCCGGCCGCAGCAGCAGCGAGACCCGTGAGCAGAAACACCGACGTCTTGATGCGCAGCGTCGGCATGCCGGCGCGCCGCGCGGCTTCCGCGTTCGCGCCGACCGCAACCACGCGGCGGCCATAGCGGCCCCGGTTCAGGTACACGTAACCGAGCACGCAGACGATCACCGCGATCAGCGCCGGCACAGGCACGCCGAACAGCGAACCCGTACCGATGAAATCGAAGCCCGTGCCCGGTTCGACCGGCACCGAAAAGCCCTTGGTCGAATACAGCGCGATGCCGCGCAGCGTCGACATCGTGGCCAGCGTGACGATGAACGACGGAATCGCCTGGCTGGCCGAGATCCAGCCTTGCAGCCAGCCGATCCCACCGCCGAGCGCGAGCGTCGCGAGCACCGCGGCGGGCCAGGGCACGCCGTGCTGGATCAGGATCGCAACCAGCGCATTGGTCAGCGCGGCCATCGAACCGACCGACAGGTCGATGCCGCCGGTCGTAATCACGAAGGTCATCGCGATCGCCACCACCAGGATCGGCGCGAGCTGACGCAGCACGTTCAGCGCATTGCCGGCGCTGAGAAAAGTATTGCTGCCAAGCGCAAACACCGCACAGCAGCCGACGAAAAAGCCGGCAATCGACAGCACCTGCGCATGATTGCTGAAGTAGTCGCGCGAACGCGAGCCGAGCTCGCGCTCGGTATAGGGCGTGGTGCTCATCCGTGTCTCCTTCCGACGATCAGCTGAACCAGTTCTTCGAGGCTCGTCTCGCCGAGCTGGCGCTCGGCGACCTTGGTGCCTTCGTACATCACCGCGATCCGGTCGCAGACCCGGAACAGGTCCTGCAGCCGGTGCGTGATCAGCACGACCGCCACGCCCTGCGCCTTGACGCGATTGATCAGGTCGAGCACCGCATCGACTTCGGCAACCGCGAGCGCCGACGTAGGCTCGTCCATGATCAGCACGCGCGGCGAAAACGACGCGGCGCGCGCGATCGCAATCGACTGCCGCTGACCGCCTGACAACTGTTCGACGGTACTGGTCAGGCTCGGAATGCGGATCTTCAGCCGGTCCAGCAGCGTGCGCGCTTCGGCCTGCATGCGCTTGCGCTGCAGCATGCCGCCCTTGCATAGTTCGCGGCCGAGAAACAGGTTGCCGACCACATCGACGGTGTCGCACAGGCTCAGGTCCTGATAGACCATTTCGATGTGGCGGGCGCGGGCGTCGGCGGGTCCGCTGAAGTGCACTTCCTCGCCGCCGACGTAGATCGAGCCGGCATCGGGCAAATACGTGCCAGCCATTACCTTGGTCAGCGTCGATTTGCCTGCGGCGTTGTCGCCGATCAGGCCGACACATTCGCCCGGGTAAAGATCGAGATCGATGCCGCGCAACGCGGGAAACGAGCCGAACGATTTGCGAATGCCCTTCATCGCCAGCACGGGAACGCGCGGCTGCGGCGCGGCAGCGGTGGCAAACGCCGACGGGGATGGCTGCATGGTCATGAGCGCCTGCATGGTCATTTCGCCGCAAACAGGCTGCGATAGGCGCCGACGTTGGCCTTCGTCACCCACGTCACCGGCGACACCACCACCTGCTGCACCGGCTTGCCGCGATGCGCGTTGTCGATCTGCGTGATCGCGTCGCGGCCCATCGAGGCCGGATCCTGCTGCAACACGCCGAGCACCGAGCCGCGCTCGATGCCGCGGATCACTTCAGGAGCCAGGTCCCAGCCGATCAGTTTCACCTTGCCGGCCCGCCCTTGCGCCTGCACCGCCGCAATCGCGCCGAGCATCGCCGGCTCGCCGGTTGCATAGATCGCGTCGAGATCGGGATTGGCGGTCAGCAGATTTTCGGCGGCCGACAGCGCGACGTCCTGGGTGTTCTGTCCATCGACCACGCCCGCTACCGTGACCTTGCCGCTCGCCGTCACGGCATCCTGAAAGATCTTCTGGCGCGTGTTCTGGATCACCGAACTCAGCGCGCCGACAATGCCGATATGCGCGGTACCTTGCGGATTCTTCGCGACGTAGTCCAGATAGCGCGTGGCCAGTTCCTTCGAGCCGACCGTGTTGTCCACCGCCACCTGCGACTTCTGCGGTCCGGGCGGCAATACCGCGTCGAGCCCGACCACCGGAATGCCGGCTGCCGTCGCGTTGCGGATTGCGCCGCGCACCGCATTGGCGTCGATCGCGTCGACCACGATGCCGTCGACCTTTTGCTGCACGTAATCGTCGATCGCGTTGACCTGCGCCGACGACGCGTCGTTGGCGTTGAACACCACCAGCTTGACGCCGCGTTTCTTCGCTTCCTCCTCGGCGCCCGCCCGCATCTGGTTGAAGAACGCCGCCTGTTGATTGATCACGATCAACGCGTAAGTCGGCGTGTCTGCCGCAGGCGCAGATGCGCTGAAGCCGGCAAGGCCCAATAGCGCGACTGAACAGCTAAACGCAACACGTAGTGCCTTATTCATAAACCCTCCAGAGTTCGGGCAAGCTGTCAGACGGAGATCGGCGGAGCCACGGAAGCCCGTTTCACGAGCTCCACCGGAAGACGGACTTCGGTTTCTGCGGGGTCGCCTTGCGACGCCGCGAGCATCAGCTCGACGGCACGCGCGCCCAGTTCGGCGATCGGCTGGCGGATCGCGGTCAACGGCGGATCGAACAGATGCAGCGGACCGGCATCGTCGAACACGATCAGCGACAGACGCTCGGGAACCGCCACGCCGGCGCGATGCAGCGCATCGAGCAGGCCGATCATGATTTCGCCGCTCGATACGAATACGGCGCTCGGCGGGCGCGCGAGGCTCAACAGCGCGCGCGCCGCGTCCTCGCCATGCGCGGGCGTGTACGGCCCGTACATTTCGAACGTGACTTCGGCGCCGGCCTGCGCCGCTGCATCGCGCAAGCCGGCAAAGCGGTCGCGCGTGCTGGCGAGTTCCGACGGCCCGCCGATGAAGGCAAGGCGGCGATGTCCCTGTTCGGCCAGATGTTCCCCGGCCAGCCAGCCGCCGCGATAGTTGTCGTACAGCACCTTGGCGCTGCGCACGCCGGGAATGTCTTCGTCGATCAGCACCAGACCGCGCGTGTCGTTCAGCGCCTCGACCAGTTCGGGCGTGTGGTAATGCGCGCTGACGAACAGCAGGCCGCTCACCTGGTTGCGGCGCATCCGCGTTACGTATTGCAGTTCGCGGCTCGCGTTGTTCGACGTCGAACTCAGCAGCACGCCGAGCCCCTGTGCTTCGGCGGCCTCCTCGACGGCCGCCGCGAGCAGCGCGAAGAACGGGTTGGCGATCGTCGGTATCACCAGGCCGATGGTGTCCGAACGCCCGCGGCCAAGGCTGCGCGCATGCAGGTTCGGCACGTAGCCGAGCTGACGGATCGCGGCATCGACGCGCTGCGCGGTGTCGGCGGGCAACACCAGGTTGGCGTTCAGATAGCGCGACACGGTGGTCATCGAGACGCCCGCCGTGCGTGCGACATCTTTCAAACCTGGTATCAAACGGCGTTGCGTCACGCGTGCCTCGCTGGAAGTTCGTCGAACAGGCGGTTGCTGCGCCCTGCTTTTGTAAAACGCTTTACCGGATTGAATGCAGCCATATCTTCGTTGTCAAGCAGATCGTAAAAAGATTTTTAAGGCGACGTGCGGCGTGAGATGCCCAGAGTTTTATCTAAAAGTGCCTTAAAAAAGGCACCAAAATGGTGTGCTCGCGTTTAGTGCATCCGCTGCATTAGCTTGCCTAAGCGTTTTTGACGGGTTGACGGTATTCGACAACTCGGCGTAAGTTCTCGTAAAGCGCTTTACTTGAGAATGCGCATTTACCCCGACGAGGCAAGCGATGACATCGTTTCATGCCGCGCTGCAACCACCCGGTCAAGCGACCATCGGCGTCGACAGCGGATACGTGATGACCGTGCTGGGGCCCGTGCCGGTCGGCGAGATGGGCATCACGTTGATGCACGAACACATCCTGATCGACGCGTCGAACAAGTGGGTGCCGCCCGCGTGTTGTGCAGGGCGTCATATCGGCGACGAGAAAGTTCACATCGGCATCCTCGGCGCGCTGCGGATGAATCCGCTGATGAACCGCGATAACTGCCGGCTCGTCGACGTCGATCTGGCCGTTCAAGAGCTGACGAAATTTCGCGAACTGGGCGGTGCGACGGTGGTGGATCCGACCAATATCGGTATCGGCCGCAATCCGGTCGCATTGCAGGAGGTCTCGCGCCGCACCGGCCTGCGTGTCGTGATGTCGACGGGCTTTTACCTCGAGCCTTCGCATCCGGCCTATGTGCGCGAACGTTCAGTCGACGAACTCGCCGAACAGTTGATGTTCGAAGTCGGTGCACTCGAACGCAAGCCCGAGGTTGCTGCGGGACTGATCGGCGAGATCGGCGTATCGGCCGCGTTTACCGCCGAAGAACAGAAGTCGCTGCGCGCGGCCGCGCGCGCGAGCGCCGCGACGCGCGTGCCGCTATCAGTGCATTTGCCGGGCTGGGTACGGCATGGCCACCGGGTACTCGACATCGTTGAAGCGGAAGGCGCGAATCTGCATCACACGGTGCTGTGCCATATGAATCCGAGCCTGTCCGATGTCGCCTATCAGCACTCGCTCGCGCAGCGCGGCGCGTGGCTCGAATACGACATGATCGGCATGGACTACTACTACGCGGACGAACAGGCCCAGTCGCCATCGGATGAGGAAAACGCGCGTGCGATCCGCGCGCTGATCGATGCGGGCTATGTAGACCGTGTGCTGCTTTCGCAGGACGTGTTTCTGAAGATGATGCTCACCTGCTACGGCGGTTTCGGTTACGGCTACATTCTCGAGCACTTCGTGCCACGCCTCAAACGGCATGGCGTGACCGACGCGCAAATCGAAACGATGCTGATCGCGAACCCGGCACGGGTGTTTTCTAGCCGCGCGAACGCCCGCTAATGACCCACCTCTCCACGAAGGAAATCGCATGAAAAAGAAAGTGCTGCTCGCAGGCGAATCGTGGACGTCCACTGCAACGCATGCCAAAGGCTTCGACCAGTTTGCGTCGATCACGCATCATAGCGGCGCGGATGCGTTTCTGAAGGTGTTCGAGCACGGCGACTACGCGATCACGCATATGCCCAGCCATGAAGCGCAAACGCACTTCCCGGCGACGCTGGAAGCGTTAAAGGCGTGGGACGCGATCATCCTGTCCGACATCGGCGCAAATACCTTGCTGCTGCACCCTGATACATGGATCAACAGCGTGCGCACGCCGAACCGGCTCAAGCTGCTGCGCGATTATGTCAGCGGCGGCGGCGCGCTGATGATGATTGGCGGGTATCTGAGCTTTCAGGGTATCAATGGCAGCGCGCGCTTTCGCAACACGCCGGTGGAGGACGTGTTGCCCGTGCGATGCCTGCCGTACGACGATCGTGTCGAAGTGCCGGAGGGCTTCACGCCGCAGATCGTCGCGGCGCATCCGGTGGTCGAAGGTCTCGGTGCGGATTGGCCACATCTGCTCGGTTATAACGAAGTCGAATTGAAGCCGCACGCGCAACTGATCGCCACAGTGCCCGACACCGGCCATCCGCTGCTCGCCGCGGGACGCTTCGGTGCGGGACGCACGCTGGCGTGGACTAGCGATATGTCGGTGCATTGGCTGCCGCCGGAGTTTTCGGCCTGGGACGGCTATGGACAGCTGTGGCGCAATTGCCTTGCGTGGCTGACTCAGGCGGAAGGCTGACAGGGCTTTTACAATCGGCCTCGGCATTGGACGATTCCAGTCCTATTTCGCGTTGGCAACGATTCGCGACGGCGTGGTGGTCTGGCCGAACGGCGTCGACATCGCGCCTGATGCCATGTATGACGAAGTGAATGGGCAAAATCCCGAGATTGCAAAATGGCACTCCGCGCACTTAAATCGAGCCCTTTAGACCATCACCGTGCCTGATCAATCGATACACGAACCAACCGGCGCGCACTCGCCGCAAAGCCTGCTTGCACTGTGCGCTGCCGGCCGCTTTGCCGAAGCGCTAAGTCTCATCGAAGCGCAGTCGGCTAGCGGCGCGCCACTCGACTCGCAAACTTTCGATCTCGCCGCGCTGTGCGCGCTTAGCCTTGGTCAAACGGCCGCGGCTGAAGCATGGTGGCGGCGCGCCATCGACGCGTGGCCCGAGGCTTCCGACGCTTACAACCACCTGGGAAAACTGCTCAAGGGGCAAGGACGTCTACAGGAGGCAGAAGCGGTCTACCGGCGTCTGCTTGCTATGCGCCCAGCGAGCGCGGAGGCGCTCAGCAACCTCGGCGCGGTATTGTTCGACTTGCAGCGCATCGCCGAGGCGGAAGCGCTCTGGCGCGAGGCGCTGCGCGTTCGGCCCGATTTCCCCGAAGCGCTTCACAATCTTGGCCGCGCGCTGCATGCACAAGGGCGCCTTGGCGAGGCCGAGCAAGCTTATCGCAACGCGTTGCTGCGGCTTCCCGACAGCATCGAAATCCACGTCAATCTCGGCAACGTGCTGCAACAGCAGGGCCGTCTTGCCGATGCAGAAACAGCCTATAGAGCCGCGCTTGCGCTACGCCCGGACATAGCGGCAGTTCACTACAACCTCGGCCATCTGCTAAAGATGCAAGGCCGCCTGACACAGGCAGAAGCCGCCTATCGCGACACGCTCGCGCTGCAACCCGACTATCCGATGGCTGCGTTCTCGCTCGCAGTCGTGCTGCTGCAGACGGGACGCTATGCGCAAGCGTGGCCGCTTTACGAAAGCCGCTTCGAGCAGCCGGGTACGATCTATCATCAAAGCGCGTCGCTGCTTGGCTGCCCGCGTTGGCGCGGCGAGCCGCTAGCCGGCAAAAGGCTGCTGGTATGGCAAGAGGATGGATTGGGCGACATGATCCAGTTCGGCCGTTATCTGCCCTTGCTCAAGGCCCGCGGTGTCGCGCATCTCGCGTTCGCTTGCCAGACGCCATTGCAACGTCTGTTTGACGCAGTGGACGGTGTCGACGAAGTGCTAAGCCACGAGGCGGCGTTCCCGCATGCGTCCGGCTACGATTACTGGCTAAGCCCGATGAGCGCGCCGGCCTTGATGGACACCACGCTCGACACCATTGCGCCACCGCTGCGCCTGCGTCCCGATTCTGCGCTGCTTGAACGATGGGGCGCGCAGCTCGCCGCGCTGCCCCAAGGACGCAAGGTGGGACTGGTCTGGCGCGGCAACTCCCGGCATCACAACGACGCGCATCGCTCGCTACCGTCGCTCGCTTGCCTCGCGCCGCTGTGGCAGGTGCCGGGTCTGAGCTTCGTCAGCCTGCAGAAAGGCGACGGCGAAAGCGAGGCACACCCTCCTCCCGCTGAACAACCGCTTCTGCACCTGGGTTCGGCGGTGACGGATCTGGCGGACACCGCCGCGATCGTCGCGCAACTCGATCTTGTGATCAGCGTGGATACGTCGACCGTGCATCTGGCTGCATCGCTCGGCGTCCCGTGCTGGGTGCTGTTGCCCGCACACGATCCCGACTGGCGCTGGATGAGCGAGCGCACCGACTCGCCGTGGTATCCGGGCGCGCTAAGACTGTTCCGCCGCGCTTCGCACGATGGCGACTGGCACGCCACCATCGCGCGGGTGTGCGACGCCTGTCGCGAAACCGTCAGCGCTTCCTAGCACGGCGCTCATGCACGCCGCGCACGCGCGGCGTGCCGACTCACTTCAGCTCCACGCGTCCACCGCATACTTCTCGAGTGCCGCATCGTCGAAGCCGAATCCCAGCCCCGGCCCGGTCGGCACTTTCAGCATGCCATCCGCGAATTCGAGTTGCCGGTCCACCAGCCTGCGGAAGTTCAGCACCTGGTCGTCCGGGAAAAACTCCACATAACGCGCGTTGGCCGTCGATGCGACCAGGTGCACGTGCAGATCGTGGAACCAGTGCGGACACATGGTCGCGCCCACCGCCGCGGCAGAGGCCGCGATGCGCCGCCATTCGCTGATGCCGCCGCACACTGCCGCGTCCGATTGCAGGATCATCGCCGCGCGCTTGTCGAGCAGTTCCTGATGCCGCCAGCGCCCCGCCTCGATCTCGCCGGTCGCAACCGTCACCGGCGTGCGCCGCGCCAGTTGCGCGTGGCTTTCGATATCGTCCGGGCTGAACGGCTCTTCGATCCAGTACGGATCGTATTTCTCATAGCGCCGCATATATTCGAGCGCGGTCGGCACGTCGGACCATGCATTGTTCGCATCGAGCATCAGCAGCACGTCCGGGCCGATCGCCGCGCGCGCCGCTGCAATGCGCTCTTCTTCGCCACGCGGGTCGAGCCGGCCGACCTTCATTTTCACCGCGCGAAAGCCCATCTCGACGTAGCTCGCCATTTCGTCGCCCAGATGTTGCGCGCTCTTGCCTTCGACGTAATAGCCGCCGCTCGCATAGGCCGGCACCTGCTCGACCGACATGCCGCCCAGATAGCGGCTCAGCGGCAGCCCGGCGGCACGCGCATTGCGATCCCACAGCGCCACGTCGAGAATCGACAGCGCGCGCATCACGCTGCCCGCACGGCCTTGCAGCAGCGATTCGCGATACAGGTCGAGCCATAGCCCTTCGACGTCGATCGCACTGCGCTCCATCAGCACCGGCGCGAACAGTTCGCGTACCGCGTGTGTGACCAGCGAACCGGCGCGGTGGCCGCCATAACAGAAGCCGACGCCCTGATGTCCGTCGGCGGTACGCACGCGCACCAGCGTGTAATCGCGCGCGCTCACCGCGCGCGTCGCAAACGAAGTGACGCGGTCGAGCGGCACGCGCACCGTGCGCGCCTCGACGGCGACGATGCGCGCGGCCGCTTGCCACGATGCCTGCAGATGTTCAGCTTTAGCCTGATTCATGACGTCTCATTTCACGAGTGAGGAAGATACGTATAGCGTCTGCGGTGCGCAGCTCGATGTCACGCTTAGCACGAGGCCTAGTTGGACGAAGCCGCCGCCACGCGCGACGTAACCGGACGACGGCTGTGCACGAACAACACCATCGCCGCCACGCCGGCGAAATCGATCAGCGCGCCGAACAGAAACGCGCTGTGATAGCCGCCGAAGTACTGGATCAGAAAGCCGGTCAAGGCCGGCCCGATAATGCCCGACAGGTTGCTCAGAAAATGAATGAAGCCGCCCACGCCGCCTTGCCGGTGCAGCGGCAGGATCTCGTGCTGCACGGCCCAGATCGACTGGCACGAACCGGTGAGAAACAGCAGCGCCGCGGCGATCAGCGCGACCGCCGACACCAATGAAGTTGCCGACGTGATGCTCAGCACCGCGACGCCCGACAACGCGAGTGGAATCGTCGCGACCAGCTTGCGCGCCTTCACCGGATCGTCCATCCGTTTGTAGATGAAGTCGCCCACGAGGCCACCGCCGAAATAACCGATTGCGCCGCAGATCCACGGAATCGACGTGATGATGCTCATCTGCTTCAGGTCCAGATGCATCACGTTGGTCAGATAACTCGGCAGCCAGGAGATAAACACGTACTGCGTGTAGTTGACCGCGAACAGCCCCGCGCCGAGCGCGAGCGTGCTCGGCCGGCGCAGATACGCGCCGAGCGTCATGCCGTCGTCTTCGACGTTCGCCACTTCGGCCGCGGCACGGCTTTCGTCGATCATCTGCGTTTCGCTCCGGTCGACGCGGCGATTCTGCGCCGGCTTGTCGGTCACGAAGAGGCGCCACACCACGAGCCACAGGAAACCGAGCGCCGCAATCACGATGAACGACGCACGCCAGCCGAAGCCCAGCGCGATCAACCCGACCACCGGCCCGGCAATCGCATTGCCGAGCGTTTGCCCGGAGAACGTGAAGCCGATCATCGTCGCGGTTTCGTGGCGCGGAAACCAGTTCGAGATGGTGCGGTTGGTGTTCGAACTCATCGGCCCTTCGCCGATGCCGAAAAAGACCCGGCACAGCAGCAGCGAAACGAAACCCGTGGCCGCCGCGGTCAGCCCGCAAAACAGCGACCAGATGCCCATCGCCCACGTGAACACGCGCAGCGTGCCCCACTTGTCGGCAAAATAGCCGCCGAGAAACGAGAAGATCGAATAGCCGATAAAGAACACGCTAAAGATGATGCCGAGCTGCGACGGCGACAGATCGAGGGTCTTGCCGACGATCGGCGCGACGATGCCGAGCGCCGCGCGGTCCATATAGTTGATCGCGCCGGCGGCAAACAGCAGGCATGCGACCACATAGCGATATTTACCGGTTTTCATATGTCTCCTGATTCGGGCTGACGGGCCGACGGGCTGACGTGCCTGTGTGCTGACGCGCGTGTCGAACGCGGTGCGCGGCGCGCGTTTGCGTTACCCGATTGCTATTGGTTGACCAGCTTCGCCGGCATTTGCGTAAGGATCAGCAACGCCGAAATACACAGCGAAGCCGCGATCAGATACAGGCTCGAATCCAGCGAATGGGTCAGCGTCTTGAGCCAGCCGACCACCGCCGGGCTGACGAAGCCGGCCAGATTGCCGGTCGAATTGATCAGCGCGATACCGGCCGCCGCGCCCGTGCCGCCGAGAAACGACGTGGGCAGCGCCCAGAACATCGGCAGCGCGGTCACCACGCCGCTCGCGGCAAGCGTCAGGCCGGTCAGCGCAATCCACGGGTTGCTGCCGGCAAACGCGCACAGCACGAAGCCACAGGCGGCGATCAGCTGCGGAATCACCACGTGCCAGCGCCGCTCGCGCGTTTTATCGGCGTGCCGTCCGACCAGGATCATCGAGATCAGCGCGCACAGATACGGCACGATGGTCAACAGGCCGATCGTCAGCGGGTCCGAGATGCCGGAGCTCTTGATGATGGTCGGCTGCCAGAAGCCCACCGCATACGAGCCCATCACGGTGCCGAACAGGATCAGGCAGCACAGCCACACCTTCAGCGAAGAAAACGTCTGGCCAAGCGACGAATGGCTCTTGCCGCGCGCTTCCGCGTCGATTTCGCTCTGGATGTGGGCGCGCTCGTGTTCCGGCAGCCAGCGTGCATCCTTGACACGATCGTCCAGAAAGAAATAAATGACCACGCCGAGCACCAGCGCGGGCAGCGCCTCGATAACGAACAGCCACTGCCAGCCGGCGATGCCGTGATAGCCCGCCATGCGCTGCAGGATCAGCCCCGACACCGGGCCGCCGACAATGCCCGACACCGGATTGCCCGCCATCAGGAACGCGACCATCTTGCCGCGCCGGCGTGCCGGGAACCAGTAGGTCAGGTACAGCACGAGCCCCGGGAAGAAGCCCGCTTCGGCAATGCCGAGCACGAAGCGCAAGACGTAAAACATGGTGGGCGACGTGACCCATGCGGTCAGCGCCGAGATCACCGCCCACGTCACCATGATGCGTGCGATCCAGCGGCGCGCGCCCAGCCGATGCAACAGCAGGTTGCTCGGCACCTCGAAGAAGAAATAGCCGACGAAGAAGATCCCCGCGCCGAAGCCATACATCGCCTCGCTGAAGTGCAGATCGTTGAGCATCTGCAGCTTCGCGAAACCGACGTTTACGCGGTCCAGATAGGCAACCACGTAACAGATGAACAGTAACGGCATGAAGCGCCATGTCACCCGCGCGTAAATCGAATCACTCGACGCGTCGCTGCCGTGCGCCGCTACCGCCATGCCGTTGCTCAAGGTCGTCTCCGTTTTTACGGTGGTCCTGCAATGGGACTGCCTGCTGCCCCGATGGCGAGCCTCTTTGACGGGCCACTCAACGGGCTGCGGGTACGGCAAGTAATCGCTTGCTCAACGTCCGATACGACGCCGCTTCGAGCAGCAGTCGATCTGAATATTTCGGCCACTGTAGAAGAAATCGGTGACGATTTCAAGAGAAAGCGCTTACTCAAATAACGATGCGCTGACTATACTGGCGCACTTGCCGCACCGTCGCGGCGCCCTTTCAGGAGACGAACCCATGTGGCAACAGGCTGAGCGCTACCCCGACCCGCGCGTGATCTCGCTCGATCCGTCGTTCGACCGGTACCGCGTCGCGTTTTCCGCGGTCGAGCGGCTTGCGACCGGTTATCGCTGGACGGAGGGGCCGGTCTGGTTCGGCGACGGCCGCTATCTGCTGTGGAGCGACATTCCGAACAACCAGATGCTGCGCTGGGATGAAGAGACCGGTGCGGTCAGCGTGTTTCGCAAGCCGTCGAACTTCGCGAACGGCAACACGCGCGACCGCCAGGGGCGGCTCGTGACCTGCGAGCACGGCCGGCGCGTGACGCGCACCGAATATGACGGCAGCGTGACCGTGCTGCTCGACCGGTTCGAAGGCAAACGGCTCAATTCGCCGAACGACCTGGTGGTCAAATCGGATGGCTCGATCTGGTTCACCGATCCGCCGATGGGGATCGCGGGCTTCTATGAAGGCAACAAGGCCGAGCAGGAGTTGCCGCATTCGGTGTACCGCATCGACGGCGCGAGCGGTGAAGCCGAGGTCGTCACGCGCGATCTGAAAGGACCGAATGGTTTGTGTTTTTCGCCGGACGAGAAACTGCTGTACATCATCGAATCGCGCGGCGTGCCGAACCGGCTGATCCACGTGTACGAGATGTCGGCCGATGGCCGCCGTATCGGCGCGGGCCGGGTGTTCTTCGATGCCGGCGCCGGCACCATCGACGGCATGCGCGCCGATGTCGACGGCAACCTGTGGTGCGGCTGGGGCATGGGCAGCGACGAGATGGATGGCGTGATGGTGATCTCGCCGGCCGGCAAGATCATCGGCCGCATTGCGCTGCCGGAGCGCTGCGCCAACCTGTGCTTCGGCGGGCGCGCGCGCAACCGGCTCTTTATGGCCTCGTCGCAGTCGATCTATTCGGTGTTCGTCAACACGCAAGGCGCAGTGGGCGGCTGACGGCACACGCGTGCCTGCAATGCAGGCTCAACGTTGATACTGCCGCAACTTCTTTTCAATCGAAGGATCGCCGACATTGGCCGCCGTCAGCACCAGCACCTCGATGCTGATCGACGGCGGCACCCGCTCGCCCGCCTCGGCCTTCAGCAGCGTCTGCATCGCGGTATAGCCCATCTGATACGCGTCCTGCGCGACCACCGCGTGCAGAAAGCCGCTTTGCAGATACTGCTTGAATGCCGGCCGGTAATCGAAGCCGACCAGCTTCGGGCGCGGCGTCATACCGAGTGTGTCGACCGCGCGCAACGCGGCGAGCGTGGTGAAGTCGGTCGGCGTGAAGATCGCGTCGAGCGGATTGGCCGGCGCACGCTCGTGGTATGCCTTGATCGCATCGACGGCGGCGAGTTCGGGCTCGTGAATGCCGTGGCCGATATACGCGTCGACCACCACCTCGAAGCCGAGCTGCTTCGCCGCGTCGACAAAGCCCTTCTCGCGTGCGCTGGTCGACACCACGTCCGGTGCGAGCCTGAGCACGGCGATCTTCGCACCGCGCGACAACACGCCTTGCAGCGTGCGCGCCGCGCTGCGCCCTGCTTCGTAATTGTCGGTGGAAATGGTGGATAGGCCGCGGTAGTCCTTGCTCGGCCGATCGACGAACACGACCGGCACGGGCAATTCGACCGGCGTCGCGATACCGGTAACCGGAATCGGCGCGAGGATGATCGACTTCACGCCCGCGTCGATCATGCGCTGCACCAGCTTGAGTTGCAGATTATCCGACGTGGTGCGCGGGTCGTCGTCCATCGGGCTGCGTACGGTGACCTGCACGCGGCGATCGCCGGCGGCCTGCTCGATGCCCGCTTCCATCGCGCGCCAGAATTCGCTTTGCGCGCCCGCGAGCACCGCGCCGTAGTCGGCTGCATGCGCGATCGACACCACCGGCACCGCGGGCACCATGCCGCCCGCGCCCAGCAGCCCCGCCGCGCACACCGCGCATAGCAGCGTGCCGCGCCGACTTCGCGGTCGGGCCTGCAGCCACCGCCGCAGCCCATCTCGCCACCAAGCTTGCACGGCATGCATGCTGCCCATCGCGTCACCTGTTGCGTATGGCTGTGGCCGGCACCGCATGCCGGCCTTGCATACCGTCACGCACATGCAGCCCAACGCCAATTCCGACCGAAGCTCGAACACTGTTATGCTCAGCCTTGCTTACTATACTAGGAAGCTGGGTTCGAGCGGAGGGTCCGACTTGCTGCGGCGAGGCAAAACCATCCGGCCTGACGCGCCAGAGCCTGATGCCGCGTACGGCCATCCCGAGGTCTCCGGCGCGACCGATGCGGATCGCGCAAGCAGCGCGCTGCGCGCACGGATACCGGCCGCCGGCAACGCCGAAGCCTGGCAGGCGGTCGAGGGCATCCGCCGCAGTATCGGCATACGTCTGCTGATTGGCGTCCTGCTGTTCAGCTCCGCGATCACGCTGATCCTCACCGCCGTGCAGCTTTACCTCGACTTCCGCTACAGCGTCGAGCTGATCGAACGGCGTCTGAACGATATCGGCGAAGGCTACCCCGGCATCATCGGCGAAAGCCTGTGGCATCTGGACCGCGAGCATCTGCGCATCGAACTCGAGGGCATTCTGAAATTGCCGGACGTGCGCGCGGTCACCGTGCGCGAAGTGGGCACCACGCACCCGCTGGTGATTTCGGTCGGCGAGCGGCACGGCGGCCCGGTGCTCACGCGCGAACTGCCGATCAACCGCGAGGTCGAGGGCAAGCAACGCCAGATCGGCACGCTGTATGTCGAAGCGACCTTGAGCGATGCGTATCGGCGGCTGTTCGGCGAGGCGCTCGTCATTCTGATCAGCCAGGGTGCGAAGACCTTTCTGGTTTCGCTGTTCATCATTTTCTTTTTTCACTGGCTGGTCACACGGCATCTGAAAACGGTTGCGCAGTTCATGCGCAGCTACGACTTTCATCGGCCTGTCACGCCGCTGCTGCTCACCCGCCGGGCGCCCGCCGAACCCGATGAACTCGACCAGGTCGTCACGTCGTTCAACGATCTGTGCGGCAGCTTGCAAACCGCCTATCGCAAGCTGAAAACCGCTAACGAAGCGCTTGCGCAGGACGTCGCGGTGCGCATCAGGAAAGAGGAAGCGCTGCGCGAGGCCGAGCAGCGTTACCGGCTGCTGTTTCATCACATGCCGATCGCGCTGATCCAGATGCGCGGCAAGTTCGATGCGTTTGCCGCGCTGCATGCCGCGGGCGTCTGCGATCTGGCCGCGCACCTGAAGGAACACCCCGACGTATTGCGCGATCTGATGTCGACCGTGGTGATCGACGAGGTCAATGCGCGCGCAGTCGAACTGTTTCGTGCCGGCGACGCCGCACAACTGGTCGGACCCGCCGGGCGGCTGTGGAGCGAAAGCCCCGATACGCTGCGCAATGCATTCGTCAGCCGCTTTCGCGGCGACGCGCGCTTTTCCGAAGAGATGCGGGTGGTCGCGCTCGATGGCCGCGTGATCGACGTGCTATGCACGCTGTCGCGGATGCAGCCGATCAGCCCGACCAGCTCGACGCTGATGGCGCTGGTCGACATCACCGAACGCGTACGCGCACGCGACAAGCAACAGCAGCTTGAAAGCGATCTGGCGCATGCCGGACGCATTTCATTGCTCGGCGAGCTGATGGCGTCGATCGCGCATGAGATCAACCAGCCGCTCGGCGCGGTATCGGCGAGCGCGCAGGCGATGCAGAACTGGCTCGACCGGCCGCAGCCCGATATCCATGAGGTGCGCGAACTGGCCGCGCTGACGCTGGCCTCCGCGCGGCGCGCCAGCGACATCATCGTGCGCACGCGCGCGATGGCCGTGAAAGGCCTGCCGCGCCACGAGCGCATGCACCTCGACGACGTGGTCGACGAAGCGCTGCTGCTGCTGCGCCATGAAGCCCAGGTGAAAGGCGTTGAAATCGTGCACCGGCCCGATCGCGCCGCGCCGGCCATTCTCGCGGACCGCACGCAGCTGCAGCAGGTGATCGTCAATCTTGCGATGAATGCGATTCAGGCGCTCACCGCGGCCGGCGCCGGCAAGGGACGAATCCTGATCACGGTGCATGCGGTGGCCGACGTGCCTGAGCCCGGCGCGGTCACGTGCCGGGTCGAAGATAATGGCCGCGGTATCAGACAGGATCATCTGAAACGGCTCTTCAACCGTTTCTTTACGACCAGCGAATCGGGCATGGGCATGGGCCTCGCGATTTGCCGCACCATCATCGACGCGCATGGCGGCCACATCGCAGTCGATAACGAATCGCTGCTAGGCGGCGCGCGTTTTTGCTTCACGCTGCCCGCCGCGCCGGCGTAAAGAATCGCGCAGGTGGCCTGCAGACAGCAGCGATCGCGTACATCGCGACATCACTGCAAACGCGCGGCACGTCAGGCACACTCCCGCATCGGGAATATAAGTGCGACCCGACGTCTCGCCGGTGCTTTCTTTCTTGCCCTTGCATTTTTCCGCGTGCGAATGCCACTCATCAGGAGAACAGCAATGACCCTCGTAGCCGATCAATTCGTCGATGTCCTGCTCGCAGCCGGTGTAAAGCGCGTGTATGGCATCGTCGGCGACAGCCTGAACGGACTGACCGATGTGATCCGCAAGCGCGATGAAATCGAATGGATCCACGTGCGCCACGAAGAGGTGGCCGCGTTCGCGGCCGGCGCCGAAGCGCATCTGACCGGCAGCCTCGCCGTGTGTGCGGGCAGTTGCGGGCCGGGCAACCTGCATCTGATCAACGGGCTGTTCGACTGTCATCGCAACCGCGTGCCGGTGCTGGCGATCGCCGCGCATATTCCATCGCGCGAAATCGGTAGCGGCTACTTTCAGGAGACCCATCCGCAGTCGCTGTTCGCCGAATGCAGCCACTACTGCGAGCTGGTGTCGAGTGCGAACCAGATGCCGCGCACGCTCGAGATCGCCGTGCGCGAAGCGGTGGGCAAGCGCGGCGTATCGGTGATCGTGCTGCCCGGCGACGTCGCGCTGCACGAGGCCGTGCCCGCACCGGCACCGGTGCGCGCGGGCCTGCTGCCGCCGCGCGCCACCGTGACGCCGGCCGCCGCCGATATCGACGCACTCGCGGATCTGATCAATCGCCACGCGCGCGTGACGCTGCTGTGCGGCTCGGGTTGCGCGGGCGCGCAACCTGAACTGCTGGCGCTGGCCGAGGCCGCCAAGGCGCCGATCGTGCATGCGCTGCGCGGCAAGGAGCACGTCGAAGCGAATAACCCGTACGACGTCGGCATGACCGGCCTGATCGGTTTTTCGTCGGGCTACTATGCAATGCTCGATTGCGACATGCTGCTGATGCTCGGCACCGACTTCCCGTATATGCAGTTCTATCCGTCGAAGAAAGGCACGCAGATCGCGCAGGTCGACCTCGAGCCAGGCAATCTCGGGCGGCGCACGCCGATCGATCTGGGCATCGTCGGCGATGTGAAAGCGACGCTCGCGGCGCTGCTGCCGAAGCTCACGCCGAAAGCCGATGCCAGCCATCTGACCAAGGCGCAGGACCATTACCGCGCGGCGCGCAAGGAACTCGATGCGCTTGCATTGGAAAGCTCACGCGGTTCGCTGATTCACCCGCAGCAGATCGCCAAGGCACTCAGCGACCAGGCCGACGACGATGCGATCTTCACCTGCGACGTCGGGCTGCCGACCGTGTGGGGCGCGCGCTACATCGAGATGACCGGCAAGCGCAATCTGCTCGGCTCGTTCTGGCACGGCTCGATGGCCAATGCGATGGCACAGGCGATCGGCGCGCAAGCGGCATTTCCGCAGCGCCAGGTGATCTCGATGTCGGGCGACGGCGGCTTCACGATGCTGATGGGCGACTTCATCAGCCTCGTGCAGCTCGGGCTGCCGGTGAAGGTCTGCGTGTTCAACAACGGTGCACTGGGCTTTATCGAGCTCGAACAGAAATCCACTTCGTTCATTCCGATGGGCACCGAGCTGAAGAACCCGAACTTCGCGGCGATGGCCGAAGCGATCGGTATCAAGGGCATTCGCCTCGAAAAGCCGTCCGAAGTCGAAGCGGGGATCGCGGCCGCGCTGAAACACGACGGGCCGGTGCTGATCGATGCGGTGGTCAACCGGATGGAACTGGCGATTCCGCCCGCGATCAATCTGGAAATGGCTAAGGGCTTTTCGCTTTATATGCTGAAGGCTATCCTCAATGGCAAGACCGACGAGGTGATCAACCTCGCGCAGACCAACCTGTGGCGTTAAAGCGCGTTTAAATGTCGAAGCGGCGTTGCCTGCATCGCGGGCGACGCCGTTTTTCTTACCATCGACACAGCTCGCTTTTCTCTCAAGCGCTTTTCCCTCAAGTTTGTCATGTTCGTCCAACATGCGATGGAAGCCGTCATCCGCGGCCATTCACGCGTGACGTCAAGCCTGCAACACACCAACACATTTCATTACAAAACAGTGCGATAAAACGCGGCCTATGCGGGAATAATCGGCGCGGCAAGTGCGTTCAACCATCGGCATCGCTTAAGAATGCCGACAGACCTCAACGCTTCATACGTACCGATATCAACTCATGCACAACGCTAAAACCACCGCACACGATAAGTCGCACGCAACCAGCTGGTCGCCGCTGTCGATCTTCTTTCATTGGGCTACGGCGCTGTTAGTGCTGCTCGCGCTCTTTGCCATCGAAATACGCGGCCCGAAAGGTTCGGACAGCCGCGCGATGTGGAACGCCGTGCATATCTGGGCCGGCAGCACCGTGTTGTGTCTGTCGGTGCTGCGCGTGCTGTGGACGCTGTGGCGCGGCACACCGCCTGATCTCGAGCACAGCCGCATCCAGCTGTTTCTCGCGCGGCTCGTGCATCTCGCGCTGTATCTGCTGATTTTCGTGCAGCCGCTGCTCGGTATCGCGATGGTGAATACCGGCGGCAATCCGGTGAACCTGGCGGGCACCGGTTATATGCTCCGGCTGCTGCCCACCGATCCGGTGGTGCACACGTTCCTGCACGATGCGCACTTCCTGATCGGCAACGCAGCGTTCTGGCTGATCGGCCTGCATGCGCTCGCCGCGCTCGCGCATCACTTCGTGTTCAAGGATGCGACGCTGATGCGCATGGTGCGGGTCTCGCGCAAAGGCTGAACCGGGAGCGCGAGCCGGACGGCGAGCCGTGCGTCATGCAAGCCGTATAGCGAGCCGGGCGGCGAGCCGTGCAGCATGCGGACCCGAGGTCACGCGTGCTCGCTTTCCCAGATCTCGTGGCAGGTCTCGCGGCAGATCAGTCCGTCGGCGATCTGGAAGGTGCGCAACAGACGCATCCGCACACGTGTGCCGACCGGCATCGGGCAGCGGTCGAACGCGGGGCCGGCGATCCTGAAGCGCAGCATCGAATCGACGAACACGCGCTCGGGGGTAGCGAACTGTTCGAGCGGCGTCACGCTGTAATCGTCGACGTTGCTAAACACGCGCACGAAGTTCGCCTTGATTGCTTCGAGACCGCGACACATCACGTCGCGGGTCGGCGCTTCCCACACCGCGTCGAACGCGAACAGGCGCAGGCTTTCATCGAGGCGCGGCAAACCCTCCTCCGCGAGACGCATGCGCACCAGATCGAGTGCGTACTGGCAGCGCTCTTCATAGCTTTCGACTTCCCTTCGGCGCGACAGGATCGCGTCGATGCGGTTGTCGGTCCACAGCTGTACATCGTCCATCTTCGTTCGGCCTTTGCAACGCCGGGACAGGAACGGGACGCGCCCGATCGCCGGATCGCCGGATCGGGGTTCCTGCCGGCCGTTCATTGGAATGAAGCGTCTCCGTTCGGAGAACACCTCGGTGGTGCCGTCTATTCCACGGCCTGTGGTTGTTGCATTGCCGTCTCGTTAAGCATATCGGGCCGCGTCGCGATGGATAGTCATCACCCCGCACGCGCCGCGCAAACCTAGCATGTGTTCGCGAAACCTGTTGCGCGGTTCGAGCACATTGCGCGAGCCATTGCACGGGTCGGTTACCCATAAACCGATTTGAGACGAGGCAATTTGAACGACACCATGGCCCAACATCAGCACGCCGCATGCGCCGCACCGCGCCGCACCTTCATCGCCGATCTGGCAAAGCTCGCCGCGGCCGGCGTGGCCGGCGGCTGGACGCCGCTCTGCGAACTCGCCGCGCATGCGCAAGGCACAGGGCCGGCCCCCGCAAATTTTCCGGGCGACATCCCACTGTATAAGCAGGCATTTCAGAACTGGAGTGGCGAAATCGCCGTGTCGAACCTGTGGACCGCGGCGCCCGCTACGCCCGCGGCGGTGGTCGCGATCGTCAACTGGGCACGGGCGAATGGCTATCGCGTGCGGCCGCGCGGCTACATGCACAACTGGTCGCCGCTGATTATCGACGCCAATGCGGTGGGGCACGCCAATGCGGCGGGCCCGCAGGTCGTGCTGCTCGATATGACGAAATCGCTGACCGGCGTATGGGTCGACGCGTCGGCGCGCCCGGCGCGCGTGACCGCGCAAGCCGGCGTAGCGATGGAGACGCTGCTTGCCACGCTGGAAACCCACGGTCTGGGCGTCACCGCGTGCCCCGCTCCCGGCGACATCACGCTGGGCGGCGCGCTCGCGATCGGCGCGCATGGCACCGCGATTCCCGCCGCGCGCGAAACCCCGCTGGCGGGTCACACGTATGGTTCGCTGAGCAATCTGGTGCTGTCGCTGACCGCCGTGGTGTTCGATGCTGCCCAGCAGCAGTACGTGCTGCGCAGCTTCACGCGCAACCACCCCGACATCGGTGCGCTGCTCGTGCATCTGGGGCGCGCGCTGGTGGTCGAGGTCACGCTGATGGCGGGCCCGAACCAGCGGCTGCGCTGTCAGAGCTACGTCGATATTCCGGCTAGCGAGCTGTTCGCGCCGGATGCGTCGCGCGGCCGCACGGTCGCATCGTTTCTGCAGCAGGCGGGCCGCATGGAGGCGATCTGGTTTCCGTTTACGAGCTGCCCGTGGCTCAAGGTGTGGACCGTGCAGCCGGTCAAGCCGCTGTTTTCACGCGGCGTGTCGAAGCCCTACAACTATCCGTTCTCAGATTCGATTCCGCAGCCGGTTTCCGAGCTGATCCGGCGCATCGTGGTGAGCGGCGAGCGGCACCTGACCCCGCTGTTCGGCCAGACGCAGATGTCGATCACCGCAGCCGGCCTCGCGCTTACGCTGTCCACCGACCTGTGGGGCTGGTCGCGCAACCTGCTGCAGTACATCCGGCCGTCGACGCTGCGCGTCACCGCCAACGGCTATGCCGTGCTCGCGCGGCGCGCCGACCTGCAGCGCGTGATCGCCGAATTCGTGCAGTTCTACCAGAACCGCGTCGACGTGTACCGGCAGCGCGGCGAGTATCCGATGAACGGGCCGGTCGAAATTCGCGTGACCGGGCTCGATCAGCCCACCGACATCGGCAGCGGTGCGGTCGTGCCGATGCTTTCGCCGTTAAAGCCGCGGCCCGATCGTCCCGACTGGAACATCGCGGTCTACTTCGACATCCTGACAATGCCCGGCACGCCCGGCGCACATCGCTTCTACCGCGAAATCGAGCAATGGATGCTGTCGAACTACGCGGGCTCGTACGCGACAGTGCGCCCCGAATGGTCGAAGGGCTGGGCGTATACGGACGCCGCCGCGTGGCAGGACCCGACCATGATCGGCACGACGATCGCGCAGCTGCATAGCGACGGGCAGCCGGCGGCATGCAACTGGCAGGCGGCACGCGCGACGCTCGATCGCTACGACCCGCAACGGGTGTTTTCGTCGCCGCTGCTCGACCGGCTGTTTGCGTGACGGTCCGCGAGGAGGTTTGCCTGATGGCTGACCGCCGGTTCGACTGTGGGTTTGTCGACTGTGGGTTTATCGCCGTGCGGGTTTGTCGACTGCGGATTTATCGCCGTGCGCTACGCGGTGGCCCGCGCTAGCGCCAGCGGCGCGCCCGCCGGCACTGCGCTGACCCTGCCTGTTTCACCCGGCCAGACGGGCTCTCTGGTATTTGCAACGACGAGGACATCAACATGCTTTCAGCTTCATCGTATTCGAACGACCCTCCGGGCGGCCACAGCGGTGGTTTTTTGAGCGGGCTCGGCAGCAGCATCATCAACGCGGACAACGCGCTCAACAAGGCGCTCAATTCCAGGGCGTTGTCGTCGGTCGGGCAGACCTTCAACAAGATCGGCTTCGGTTTGCCGCTGGTTCATCTGGTGGCGGACTCGCTCGGCTATGGAGCCATGAAATGTATGGAGGGGGTCGGCCGGGCGTTCGGCGGCAAAGGCTCCGTCGATTACCACTTCGACAAGGAATGGCGCGGCGGGCAATCGGCGTCGGCCTGCAAGCCGTCAGGCGCATCAGGCGCCTGTGCCGACCCGCGCGCGGGCGGCTGGAATCATACGCGAAGCGCGTTCGACGGCAGCGCGTCATGGCGTGAGCTCGGCTTTGCCGGCGCCGGCTTCCGCGACGGATGCCACGACGCGCGGTTCGACGTCGGCACGACTGCCATGCGCTGCAACGATGGCGCCCGAGGCGGGTATTACGGCAACAGCACGACGCAAACCCGTTTCGGCGCGGACGGCAGCGTCACGCGCACGGAGACCACCACTCGCATCGCACCGGGCAACCCGGCTGCGCGCAATGGCTGGAACAGCGCCGATTTCTGCGCACCGGCGCTGCGCACGGGCGCATTCGGCACGGCGCACTGCGCCGCCACGCAATTGGCCCGCGACATCGCGGCGCTGCACGCCGCCCAGGCGTGGTCTCGCCACGACCTGATCGCGCCGAGCCTCGCCGCGAATGGCGGCATGTGGCACGTCGAGCTCCGCTACGCGTGAGCGACACAAGGCTGTGCACCGCGCGGCATCGCAGGAATCGACCGGCGGCTGACAGCGCCGCCGGCCCGTACCCGGCCAGACGGGTCATCTGGCAATCACACCGATAAGGAAGACAGCTATGTGTATCAAGGCAATTGCGAGCCTGCTGAGCGGAGACATCGCAGGCGCATGTGCGAAGGAAATGCAGGCGTGGGGGTTCGGCGGCGCTGCCAGCGGCGCGGCAAGCGGTGCCGCAAGCGGCGTTTGCGGCAGCAGCAGCGCACGCGCGTGCGGTTCGAAGTTCGATGCGCATTGTGCGTCGGGCGTATCGGGCGCCTCGCGTGCGTCCGGCGCGTACGACCTGCGTGGTCACCACGGCCAGCAAGGCGGCTTCGAGCGCACCACCACGCAAACGCATTACGGGCCGGACGGCAGCATCACGCAGTCGACCACCCATGAAAGCTCCGGGCGCGCCGGTGGCCACGGCAGCTATGGCGGCTACGGCGGTTACAACAGCTACGGCGGCCATGGCGCGCTACGCGAAGGCGCCTATGGGCTCGGTTCGGCGTCTGGCTTCGGGCATGGCTGCAACCACGGTCTCGATTTCGCAAGCAGCAGCGGCGCGTGGTCCGCGGGCGCGGCGGGCCACTTCAGCGCAGGGATGGTGTCGATCCAGCCGGTCGGCGCGCTCGCATCGATTGGCGCGGTGTTCAAAAATCTGCTGGGTGGCGCACAGGCGGCCTGAACACTAGCCGGCTTGCACTAGCCGCATGATGCCAGGGGTGGTACTGGCTGGCGCGTCCGCGGGCGAGCACGCGCGACGCGCCAGCGTGTAACGCTGGCCACGCCGCGCAACGTTCGCTAACGGTTGCATGGCGGTTGCATGGCGGTTGCACTGCACCCGCACCGTGCGCGAGCGCACCGTGCCGCGCATACTGCGTTGCGCGCGCGCTGCGTTTGCGCGCGACATGTATGCTTACCCACGCGAGCGCGGAATGGTCCATGCTACGATGCCCGAAAACCGTAGCAAGTCCTCCACGCGACATGGCAACCCTCTACAGCAAACTAGGCGTATCCGAAGGCGCGACCCAGGCTGAAATCAAACGGGCGTACCGGAAAGCCGCAATGAAGTGGCATCCGGACCGTAACGCGGGCAACGAAGAAGCCGTGCGCGTGACCTTCCTCGAGATCAAGGATGCGTACGAAATCCTGTCCGACGCAGACAAGCGCCGTGTGTACGACGACGTCTACGCCGCCGAGATGAACCGCTGGCAGAACCAGAGCCAGCGGCACTCGTCCCACCAGCAGCAACATCAACATCAGCAGCACCAACACCAGCAGCACCAACACCAGCAATATCAGCGCCAGCAGCAACAGCAGCGCGACCAGGAGCGCGCGCGCCGCGAAGACGATCGCATGCGCCGCGAACGCGCCGCCCAGGCCGCCGCCGAGGCGAAATACGCGGAGCGTGTGACCCTCGCGATGCGCTTTGCCGAACAGGGACACAACCGCGACGTGATCTTCGGCGTGCTGCTCGGCCGCGATTGTGCGCCGGCCATCGCCGGGCAGATCGCGGATAGCGTGTGGGCGCTCAATCAGGCGCGCCAGTCGGGTGCGGGCACGCAGCAGACGCGCGGAAAAACGCGCCGCCCCGCCAGCGCGCCGCGCGCCGCAACCCCTGCGGCAGCGGCAAGCGCCGCGTCGCCGCGCAAGACTGCGGCCGCGGCTGGCAGTGAAACCCACGGCCGCGGCAAGAAAACCGGCGGCATCTTCGATACGCTGTGGCACAGCTTCTTCGGCGTGCGTTCGTAAGCGTGCTACAGGCACCAGGCGCACCGGGCGCACCAAAAGCACCAACCGCACGCGCCAGCACGCCAGGCCCTCAACGCTGCCACGGCGCAGGCTGGACCTCATCCGCGTCGTGCTCCGGCCGATAGCGGGCCAGCGCTTCGCGCACCAGCGCCCGATCGATTGCGCCATCGTCGGCGAGCGCCTGCAGCGCCGCAATCGCGATCGACGCGCGATCCACCTCGAAGAATTCGCGCAGCGCGCTGCGCGTATCGCTGCGTCCGAAGCCGTCGGTGCCGAGCGTCACGTAACGCCCCGGCACATACGCGCGGATCAGTTCCGGCACTGCACGTACGTAGTCGGTCGCGGCGATCACCGGCCCGGGCGCCGCACCGAGCGCGGCCGTCACATACGCCGCCGCCTCGCCGTGCGCATCGAGCGCCGCGCCGGCAAGGCGCGCCCGCCGTTCCGCCGCAATGCCGTCGCGCTGCAACTCGGTGAAGCTCGTCACACTCCACACGGCCGCGGCGATACCCCAATCGTCGGCCAGCATGCGCTGTGCGGCCAGCGCTTCGCCGAGAATCGCGCCCGAGCCGAGCAACTGCACACGTGACGGTGTGCCCGCGAAGGCCGGCAGCAGATACATGCCCTTCAGGATCGGCTCGCGCAACGCCGCGAAGGTATCCGCCGCAATCGCCGGCTGCGCGTAGTTCTCGTTGGTCACCGTCAGGTAATAGAACACGTCGCGCTGCGCGTCGACCATCTCGCGCATGCCTGCATCGACGATCGCCGCCACTTCATACGCGAATGCGGGATCGAACGCGCGGCAGTTCGGTATCGTCGATGCCGCCAGATGGCTCGAACCGTCCTGATGCTGCAGCCCTTCGCCACCGAGCGTGGTCTTGCCGGCCGTCGCGCCGATCAGAAAACCGCGCGCGCGCTGATCGGCTGCGGCCCAGATCAGGTCGCCGATGCGCTGGAAGCCGAACATCGAGTAGTAGATGTAGAACGGCAGCATCGGCAGATCGTGCACGCTGTACGCAGTGGCCGCCGCAATCCACGACGACACCGCGCCCGCCTCCGAAATGCCCTCTTCGAGAATCTGCCCTTTGGTGTCCTCGCGGTAGTAGAGCATCGAGCCGAGATCCTCCGGCTCGTACAACTGCCCGAGCGGCGAGTAGATGCCGACCTGGCGGAACATGTTTGCCATGCCGAAGGTACGCGCTTCATCGGCGACGATCGGCACCACGCGCGAGCCGAGTTCGCGGTCTTTCAGCAGCGCGGTCAGCATCCGCACCAGCGCCATCGTGGTCGAGATCTCGCGCTCGTTGGTGTCGAGCGCGAACTGCGCCCAGGTGCCGAGCGGCGGCACCGTCAGGCCGCGCGACGCGGTGCCGCGCCGGCGCGGCAGATAACCGCCCAACGCGGTGCGCTGCGCGTGCAGATACTGCATTTCCGGGCTATCCGCGGCGGGTTTGTAGAACTTCAGCTGCTCGACGTCGTCGTCGGAAAGCGGCAGGCGGAAGCGGTCGCGGAACGCCTTCAGGTCGTCGAAGCCGAGCTTCTTCTGCTGGTGCGTCGTCATCCGGCCTTGGCCCCCTACGCCCATGCCGAAGCCCTTCATCGTCTTGGCCAGGATCACGGTCGGCTGGCCACGGTGGGCACGCGCCTTCGCGTATGCCGCGTGCAGCTTGCGCACGTCGTGGCCGCCGCGGCGCAGGCGGTCGATCTCGTCGTCGCTCATCTGCTCGACCAGCGCGGCGAGTTCCGGGTTCTGACCGAAGAAGTGTCGGCGGTTGTATGCGCCGTCGTTGGCGGAGAAGGTCTGGAACTGGCCGTCGACCGTATGCGCGAACGCGCGCAGCAATGCGCCGGTGCGGTCGCGTTCGAACAGCGCGTCCCAGTCCGAGCCCCACAGCACCTTGATCACGTTCCAGCCGGCACCGTTGAACTGCGCTTCGAGTTCGTCGACGATGCGGCCGTTGCTGCGCACCGGCCCGTCGAGGCGCTGCAGGTTGCAATTGATCACGAACACCAGGTTGTCGAGCCCTTCGCGCGCAGCGAGCGACAGTGCGCCGATCGATTCGGGCTCGTCCATCTCGCCGTCGCCGAAAAAGCCCCACACGGTACGCCCTTCCGTGGCTGCGAGGCCGCGGTTTTGCAGATAGCGCATGAAGCGCGCCTGGTAAATCGAGTTGATCGGACCGATGCCCATCGAGCCGGTCGGGAACTGCCAGAAGTCGGGCATCAGCCACGGGTGCGGATACGAACACAGACCAGGACCGGTGATTTCACGCCGATAGTGCTGCAGATGCGCTTCGCTGAGAAAGCCCTCCAGAAATGCGCGCGCGTACACGCCCGGCGACGAGTGCGGCTGGAAGTACACGAGGTCGCCGCCGTCGCCCGGCTCGGCACCCGGCGCCGACGCGCGAAAGAAATGGTTGAAGCCCACTTCGAACAGATCGGCGGCGGACGCATAGCTCGCGATATGTCCGCCGAGTTCGCCGTAGGCCTTGTTCGCGCGCACCACCATCGCGAGCGCATTCCAGCGCAGCGCGGCGGCGAGCTTTTCTTCGAGTTCGGCATTGCCCGGGTAGCGGCCCTGCTGCGCGAGCGGGATGGTGTTCGCATACGGCGTCACGCGGGTGCGCGCCGACTCCATGCCGAGCGCCAGCGCATGCTCGGCCAGCCGGTCGAACAGGAATTGCGCGCGCTCGCGGCCGACGTGTTCAATCACCCCTTCCAGCGCCGTCAGCCACTCGGCGGTTTCCTGCGGGTCCTGGTCGTCGCGGCCTGCTTCGAGCCGTTTGATCTGTTCGTTACCGTTCGACAAGTCTGTCATCGCGCGCTCCACATCCGGTTCCGGAGAAACGTTGAATATGCAGAACATGGTAGTGGCGACGCCGCAAAATGTGCGTCTCATTTGCCTGGCGATCCGGTTGCGCGTAGAGTAATTATTCTTAAAATCGACCTGTTTCCGGAATATTTACACTATGAGCTCCGCTGCCCGTCCGTCTCTCCGGCTCGACCGCATCGACATCGGCATCCTCAACCATCTGCAGCAGGACGCGCGCATCACCAATGCGGAACTGGCGCGCGCGGTGAATCTGTCGCCCACGCCGTGCTTTAACCGCGTGCGCGCGCTCGACAAGATGGGGCTATTCAAGCAGCAGGTCACGCTGCTGAACCCCGAGGTGCTGGGATTGCAGATCAACGTGTTCATTCAGGTGAGTCTGGAAAAGCAGGTCGAAGACGGGCTGCGGCGCTTCGAGGCCGCCATCGACGAGCGGCCCGAGGTGATGGAGTGCTATCTGATGACAGGCGACGCGGATTATCTGCTGCGCGTCGTGATGCCGGATATCCACGCGCTGGAGCGCTTTATCGTCGACCATCTGACGAAAATTCCGGGCGTGTCGAACATCCGTTCGAGCTTTGCGTTGAAGCAGGTGCGCTATAAGACTGCGCTGCCGCTGCCGGCCAAGGGGCTGACGCTGCATGCGCGGGATGAGGAAGAGGACGTGTGACGTGGGTGGCTGCGCGCGGCGAAATTTTCACTGAAATCGCTGCTTTCAGCAAATGCTGAAACCGCAGCAAACAGTGAAAACGACGAACACGCGCGGCTCTGCGCGGCCAAACTTGACGCGCATGTCAAGCGTCAGTCCACTGCGCAAACGTCGCTGCCTGCCCGCGATACACGCCGTCGCGATCGACCAGATTCCATACGATCGCTTTCTCGATCCAGAAACGGCGCCCCGACTTCGCGATACGCTGGCCGCGATAATCCGCCGAAAAGCCTTTGGTCCGCACGTCGTCGAGCAACCGCGCACGCTCTTCGCGGTTGGGCTGCTCGGCCGACAGCCGCGATTGCAGTGTCGTGAATTCGTCCCAGTCGTATTCGAAGCAACGCTGCGCGGCACGGTTCGCGTAGACGAAACGCGGGTCCGCATCGGTATTGTGTGAGAGCACAACAAATGGTGCGTCTTCGTAAAGCCAACGTGCGGCGTCGGCGGCGGGCACCTCGGGCGGCAGCAGCGGCGTGCCGACGAGACGCTCATAAGTATCGGTGAGCAAGGCGGCGAAAGCGGGATCGGTAGCGAGAGAAGTCATGAGCAACACGGCAGATGTGAAGATTCGGGCAGCACGCAGCGTACAGACAGACGCCGCATGCCTGCGGCAATACTAGCCCAGCCTTGCGCGCGTTGCAGCGACGCGAGCGAAATGCCTTCGCACCATGTTTGCCGGCCACGACAAACATGCGGAACTTGCCACCTACCCGCCACCCGCACGCTAAACCTCGCGCGTCGTGCCGATCGTGCACATCAGTTCGATCAGCACGTCCGGGCTCACCGGCTTGACCAGATGATGCGCAAAGCCCGATTCGCGCGAGCGCGCGAAGTCTTCCGGCTGGCTAAAACCGGTCAGCGCGATCAGCACCGGGCACACGCGTTGCGGCCGGGCCGCGAGGCGCCGTGCAATCTGGTGCCCGCTCATACCCGGCAACGCAATATCGAGCAACACCACATCGGGATCGAACTGGTCGGCCAGCACCAGCGCCGCCGGCCCGTCAGCAGCCGTACGCGTGTCGTGCATATCCAGCACCAGCGCCAGCGATTCGGCGGCGTCGCGATTGTCGTCGACGATCATGATGCGCAGGCGCCGCCCGCCCGTGGTCTTGCGCGCGTTCAGCGACGCGTCGCCCGCCAGCGCCGGGAACGGTGTGCTTGCAAGCGGCAGCGTAATCGAAAATTCGCAGCCCCGACCGACCCCATCGCTTGCCACCGAGATCGTGCCGTCGTGCATATCCATCAGCTTGCGCGCGACGAACAGGCCGATGCCGAGCCCGTCGCGCGAGCGGCCCTGCGGCGGTGTCGCCTGCACGAACAGGTCGAACAGCGCCGGCAGATCCGCGGCGGCTACGCCAATGCCGCTGTCCTTCACCGCGACGCGCGCGCGGCCCTGCGTCACCGCCGCGCTGACGTGAATCTCGCCGCCGTCGTCGGTATATTTGATCGCGTTGTCCACCAGATTCGACAACACCTGCGTCAGACGCGTGCGGTCGCCATCCACCGGAATCGGCGTGGCCTGCGTATTCAGGAAGATGCGATGCCGGCGCTGCTCGGCGGCCGGCCCGTTGATCTCCATCGCGCGCCCGATCGCATCGCGCAGGTCGAGCACCTCGCGCTTTAACTTGATGCGGCCGGTGGTGATGCGCGACACGTCGAGCAGATCGTCGATCAGATTCGACAGGTGATGGCTTTGCCGCTCGAGCACCGCCTGCACCCAGCGGATCGTCGGCGGCAGGTTGCTGCTGCTTTGCTTCAACACATGCGCGGCGTTGCGGATCGGCGCGAGCGGATTGCGCAGTTCGTGCGCAAGCGTGGCGAGAAATACGTCCTTGCGGCGGTCCGCTTCCTGCAGCGCTTCCTGCGCGTTGGCGCGCGTGGTGATGTCGGCCAGCGTGCCGACAAACGAATGCGGCGCGCCGTGCGCATCGAAGCGGAAGCGCCCGTGCATTTCGAGCACGCGCAACGCGCGGTCGCCAATCCGGAACACGCGGAACACGCAATGAAACGGCCGGTGTGCGCGCTCGTCGGCGCGATAGCGCTCGATAAAGGCCGGCCCGTCGTCCGGATGCATGAAGTCGCGCATAAACGCTTCGTCGGTGAGCGGTCCGGCGTCGAGCGGCTGGCCGGTGATTTCGTACATGCGCGCGTTTTCCCACACGCCGTCGCGCGTCAACGCATTCCACTCGAAGATGCCGAGGCCCGCGGCGCCGGCCGCGATACGCAGCCGCTCGTCGCTTTCCTGACGCGCCGCGAGCGCGCGGTCGCGTTCGCGCAGCGACGCGCCGATGCGCTGGTTCTGTTCATCGAGCAGTTGACGGATCGCGCCATGGATCGTCGCGCTGAAAAACCGCTCGATGATCTGATGCGCGCCCGCTTGCGCGCTGCGCGGCAGCCACGTGTTGGCGAAGTATTCGCGCACCACCTGCTGCACGCTGACCTGCAGCAGATCGAGCTCGCGGTACAGTTCGTCGAGCTGATAGCCGTGCATCCAGCGGCGCCGCGCATACTGGCGCGCGTCGAAGTCGATCTGGGCGTTCGGCACCGCATCGGGTGCCGCGCACAGCGCGGCGTCGATCTCGCCGTACAGTTGCGGAAGCAGATCGATCAGTTGCCGGTTGGTCAGGCGGTCGGCCTGTTCGATCGATGGATCGGAGCGGACTGCGCGTAGCCAGCGGCGCGTGATGCGCCAGCGCTTGTCGCGCAGATGTGCGGCGAGTTCTGCGTATCGCCCGGCTTCGGGCGCTGTTGTCGTGTTCAAGCGTGTGGAAACGGTAGTGCGTCGGGTGCCCGAACATACCATGCGGCGCGGGTTCCGGCAGGGCGGGATACGAACGCTGTTTCGGTGAAACGACGCAACCGCAGGTGCAACCGGGATGGTGGCCGTGCGGATGCAGCGTACGGCGCGGGCACTGCGTGCGCGGGCGGGCGCGTGCGGCGGTGCGAGTGCGCCGCGGATGCTGCGTGCTGGCGCGGCACACACTTGCCGCATGCAGCCACGCGGCATGCCAATTGCTTGCCCGGCACCATGGAAAGCTCTCTTTTATCCCGCCACGCGGGGCGCGCATGACGGCCGAAGCGACGTGGTATCTGATCATCGGTGGTCTGCTGATTGCGATGGCGCTGGCGCGCCGGCTGATCGCGCATCTGCCGATGACCGGCGCGATGGTCTATCTGGTGGTCGGCTTCGTGCTCGGGCCCACCGTCACCGGCCTCGTGACACCCGATCTGCTGAAGGGCGTGCATGCGCTACGGCTCGTCACCGAAGCCGGCCTCGTGATCTCGCTGTTCGCCATCGGTATGCATCTGCGCGTGCCGCTGCGCAACCGGCTATGGCTGCTGCCACTGCGCCTGGGCCTTGGCGCGATGCTGCTGACGATCGCCGCGATGACCGCCCTCGCCTACTACGGCCTGGGCCTCGCAGCCGGCCTCGCGCTGATCGTCGCGGCTGCGCTGGCGCCGACCGATCCGGTGCTCGCCAACGAATTGCGTCCGCTGCAGGCCGGCGACGACGAGCCGCTACGCTTCGCATTATCCGGCGAAGGCGGCTGTAACGACGGCGCGGCGTGGCCATTCATGCTGCTGGGGCTGGCGCTATGCGGGGTCGATCTGCGCAGCGGCTTGCCGTTCGGTTTGCCATTCGGCTTGCAGGTTCCGGGCGGTGCGGCTGCGACTTTTGTCGCGTCGCTTGCATGGGGCCTGGGCAGCGCGGTCGCGATCGGCTGGCTGTTTGGCGCCGGTGTCGTCGCGCTGGTGACCCGCTTGCGTATGCACACCGAGGTCACGGTCGGCATCGAAGGCTTTCTCGCGCTCGGGCTGATGTCTGCCTGTTACGGCGCGGCGCAGCTGCTGCACGGCTATGCGTTCGTCGCGGTGTTCATCGCGGGGGTCGCGCTGCGCCACGAAGAATTGCGCGCAACCGGCGGCCATGCGGCGCCTACCGAAGTGCTCGACAGGATCGAACACGGCGAGCGCGCCGAAGCGGCGCATACGCCGGAGCTCGCGCATGCGTTCATCGCCGAATCGATGATGGCGTTCGCCGTCGAGATCGAACACACGGTCGAGCTTGTGCTGATGCTGATTATCGGCACTGTGGTGTCGGCGTACTGGCGCGAGATTCTGACGTGGCACGCGCTGTGGCCCGCGCTTGCGTTGCTGTTCGTCGTGCGGCCGGCCTGCACGCTGGTCGCGCTGGCCGGTTCGCAGGCGACGTGGCCGCAGCGGCTGCTGGCGGGCTGGCTGGGCATACGCGGCGTCGGTGCGTTCTACTATCTGCTGTTTGCGATCGAGCAGTTACAGCGCACGGCGCTCGATGCGGCGCTGGCAGTCGTGATGGCCGCTATCGTGGGTTCGGTGTTTCTACATGGCGTCACGGCTACGCTGCTGCTTGAACGTTATTTGCGAGTGCCTGCGCAGCGCGCGCAGAAGTGAATGGCTGCGATGCCCGGTTGAATATCAGCGGTGTCTGCTATTTGCTGCGCTACGAAATGGGGACCCGCTCACGTCTCAGGATTGCTAAGGTCCGATTCGACCACGCGCTCGCCATAGGTTTGCGCCGCGGTACGCGCAACCTCACCGGTATCGAAGGGCCCGATATCAGGCGCACCGGCGAACGGAAACAGCAGGCGCCCATCGGTCTTGCGCACCACCTTCAGCAAACCGATGAAGGCGCCTTCGGTGGTCCGGCGATAGGTCGCATATATCTCGTAGTCCTGCCGCGATTGTGCGCACGACGACGCAGCATCACGCGGTTTCGGGAAGATCATTCGGGGCCTCGTCATGTTGCTGCTCCGCTTGGCATGGCAAAGCCGGCGCTGCGGCCGGAGAAAGGACATGGCAAGGAAAGCGCAAGCGCTGTGCCCGTGGCGGGCGGCGACGAAGCTGGTTTCAGGAATGCGCAGCACGGTAGCTGCAATATGGCGCGGTCCGAGCGTCGCGCATCGCTCGTTTCATTGAAACATCATGAGCGACGATGCGCGATTACATCACGTAGCGAACGATTTTCCGGCGACTATCTGGTCGATGCGCGAGCCGGCCGGACGGGTAGCGACGGAGGTGCTGTAGAAGTCCACGCAACAAGACGGGTGCTATCTGCCGGACCATTAGCCCGCCGCTCGCGCCGGCGTCACCATCGCTCTGAAAATCATCATCAGATGATAGTAAAAGCGCATGCTGAACCCGTAGTTGTACGCAAACAGATGCCCGAGCGCGATACGCAGGCTGCGCCCCGGCGCATTGTTGCGCGAGTACACCGACACCACGATCGGCACCATGCGTCTTAGCGCGACGCGACGCGCCGCTTCGAGCGAGCGCGGCAAATCGAGCCGGTTGACGAAGTCATAGGCGACCACCGTCGATGCGTTCAGCGACGCGCGCGTGGTACTCGTCACCGACACGCCCGTCTTGCGGCTGTACGACACGTACTCCTTCAGGTAGTACACGCCTTTGGCCGCCAGGCACAACTCGCTGCCGAACACGTAGTCGCAGCACACGCCGTACTGCTCCTTGTAGTTCACGCGTTTGACCAGCGCCGCATTCGCCATCCAGCCGTTGTTCGGAAACATCTGGATCAGCCCGGTCTGCCCCGGCAACCGCTGCAGTCCGGCCGCTTCACGCGTGCGGTAATAGACGCTGTTCAGGTGCTCGCTCGCGGCCATGTCGACCTTGCCGTGCGCGTCGGTTTCATACTGGTCGCCGAACACCGCTTCGATTTCCGGATGCGCATCCCATGCGGACAGCAACCGCTCGACGCCGTTTTCCACGAGGAAATCGTCATCGTGAATCAGCAGGATCTTGTCGCCGCTGGCGCGCGCGAACAGACTCGCGACATTGCCCGCCTGGCCCAACGACGGCTCGTTCTTCACATAGCGCACGCGCGGATCGGCGGCGTATTTCGCGGCGATCAGCTCACGCGTGCGATCGTCCTTCGAATCGTCGCCGATCAGCACCTCGAGGTTCGCATGCGTCTGCGCGAGACAGGAATCGAGGCATTGCCCGATCAGTTCCGGACGCTGGTAGGTCGGCAGGCAAATCGAGACCTTCGTTTGTGCCGTCATCGTGGTGCCCCTTTCGATATGCCCCGGGCACGCGCCCTCGGCAGTCCATGTTCCGGATAGCAGAATTGCAGAGATCCGCGCTGCTGTGTCGATTAAAAAATCGTCGAAAATACGCGGCGCAATGCCTGCGCCACGCGTCACGGCGCGTGGCACACTGTGAAGATTCCCGCCTCAAGCCCCAAGGCAGCCGTAGCCGCATCATGCAGCCCGTATTCATCGACCGCGCCGACGCGGGCCGCGCGCTCGCGAAACGCCTCAGCGCCTATGCGAACCGCGATGACGTCGTCGTGCTTGCGTTACCGCGCGGCGGCGTGCCGGTTGCCTACGAAGTCGCTCGCGCACTCGCGGCCACACTCGACATACTGGTGGTGCGCAAGCTCGGCGTGCCATGGCAGCCGGAACTGGCGATGGGCGCGCTCGCATCGGGCGGCGCCCTGTATGTGGACGATGCGCTGGTACGCGAACTTGCGCTGTCGCAACACGACTTCGACAGCGTGCTCGCGCGGGAACGAACCGAACTTGCGCGCCGGCAACAGCTGTACCGCGTAGCATCGGCGGCGACCTCAACAGCAATGCCGGCCGCAGCGATGGCTGCCGCAGCACCCGCCGACCTGACCGGCCGCATCGCCATCGTGGTCGACGACGGCCTCGCCACCGGCGCGTCGCTAAAAGCAGCCGTGCGCGCGCTGCGCACCCGCACTCCGGCAAAAATCGTAGCGGCGCTGCCGGTCGCGCCACCCGGCGCCGCCGCGAAATTCAGCGGCGACGTCGATCAGTTCGTCTGCGTGCTGAGCCCGCCGCATTTCGCCGCGGTGGGCCAGTTCTACGCAGATTTCAGCGAAACGAGCGACGCCGACGTGCGAGCGCTGCTCGCACGCGCGTTTTCCGATGACGGCCGCGCACCACCCGATAACTGACCCGGCCGCTCGCGGCCAGATGAGCACGCAGCAGCGAGACGGTCATCGGCCGCTCACGCGGCCGCGGCCGTGAGGTACTCCGGCAGAAAGCTCTGCAGATACGCTTCGAAATCGGCGCGCACTTCCGGATGGCGCAGCGCGAATTCGACAGTGGCCTTCAGGTAGCCGAGCTTGCTGCCGCAATCGAAACGCGTGCCGAAGTAGCGATACGCCAGCACCTGCTCTTCGGTCAGCAACGACTGCAGCGCGTCGGTCAGCTGCAGTTCGCCGCCCGCACCCGGACGCAGCGCGCGAATGTGCTTGAAGATGGTCGGCATCAACACGTAACGGCCAACCACGCCGAGGTTCGACGGCGCGACGTCCGGCGCCGGCTTCTCGACGATGCCCGACAGCTTGATCACGTCTTCTTCCCACTCGCGGCCGTCGACCACGCCGTACGACCGGCTGTCTTCGCGCTTGATGGTTTCGACGCCCACCACCGAGCTGTGATAGTGGTTGAACACGTTGACGAGCTGCTTCATCACCGGCTTTTCGCTGTGCAGCAGGTCGTCCGCGAGAATCACGGCGAACGGGCTGTCGCCGACCAGCTTCTCGGCGCACAGCACCGCGTGGCCGAGACCGAGCGCTTCAGCCTGGCGCACGTAAAAACAGTCGACATTGGCGGGCTTGATGCTGCGCACCAGTTCGAGCAACTTGTCTTTACCGCGTGCTTCCAGTTCGGATTCGATCTCGTAGGATTTGTCGAAGTGATCTTCGATCGCCCGCTTGCTGCGGCCCGTGACGAAGATCATTTCGGTGATGCCTGCTTCGATCGCTTCTTCGACCGCGTATTGAATCAGCGGCTTGTCGACGATCGGCAGCATTTCCTTCGGGCTCGCCTTCGTCGCGGGCAGGAAACGTGTGCCTAGACCCGCCACGGGAAATACGGCTTTGGTGACTTTCAGCATGTATGCATTCCCACTCGGTTGTTGAATGTCGGCAACCGCCGCCGCGAGCGCAGCGGCAAATCTGTACGTGGGAAAGAGCCTAGCGCAAAATTAATCGATTTTTTTCGATAAGGATGCGCTAAATTCCTTGCCGCGATTTCACGGATTTGCCGAATGAATAAATGAAACGGGAAAATGCCGGATGACTTACCGGTAATGCGGCGCGGAGCGGAGGGATTGACGTAACTCTTGCCGCTCACCCCGGCCCGACCGGAAATTTATAGACCTGTTACAAAACAGCGGATTCTTCGCTTTCTTCCATTTGCGGCAGCTTGCCCGGATTGATCCGGAAACGGCTGATCGGCTCGTTACGCAACGCTTCGCGATAAGCCGAAACGCCCACCAGCACCAGTAGCACCACCACACCCGCTAGCAGATGCACGCTCATGACCACCCCCTCGTCAAGAATTTGCCTGAAACTTCAAGTTAGCACGAAAAAAATAATGGAAAACGCGAATAGTATTAACCCGTGATTTTTAATGTTTCGCTCCTGGCAGTTGGGAGCGCCCGGTGTCATCACAATGACTTTCCAACGCATTTTTTATCGCTTTTATTTCAATCGTGCTGCATTAGGATACAAACGCGCGGGCATGCCTGCGCGGCTGCCGCATGCGTGCGGCATGCCCCTTTCAGCTATCCGTCACTCCATCGCGGGTGCATTGCATTCATGAGGACCGCATGAGCGACTCCGCCCTCGGCGCCAGCGCGCCGCCTCTGTCCTTCTCCACTGCGCCGGCCGGCGCGCACGCTGTCAGTGCCGGCAAGGAACATGTGATCGACGCGATGCGCGGCTTTGCCGCGTTGCTGGTCGCGTATTTCCATTGCCGCCAGGTTGTATGGGTCGGCATTCAGAGCTTTCACCATACAGTCGGCACGTCGTTCAGCCTGGGTTCGCTGGTTGCCTATGCGACTTTCCCGATTGCCTGGGGTTCCGCAGGGGTGCCGATCTTCTTCGTGATCAGCGGTTATTGCATTCACCGCAATGCTGCATTTCGCCTCGCGCAAAACAGCAACTATCGGCTCGACGCGCGCAACTTCTGGATGCGCCGTTTCGCGCGTATCTACCCGGTGCTGCTCGCGGCGCTGCTGCTGACACTCGCGCTGGATTCGGCGAGCCTGCAATTTGCGCCGGTCAGTCACAAGATTCGCGAGATCGGGCTGGTGCCGTTTCTCGTCAATCTGTTCTCGCTGCAAGGCGTCGCGGGCTATACGTACGGCTCGAACGGCGCGCTGTGGACGCTGTCGCTCGAAGTGCAGTTTTATGCGGTCTATCCGCTGCTGTTTGCGCTGCGGCGCAGATTCGGCGTGACGCCGATCCTGCTTGCGGTAGCGGCGATCAATGTGGTGTCGGCGCTGCTGCTCGAGCGGCACGACATCCAGTTCTTCCCGTCGTACTGGTTCTCGTGGACGCTCGGCGTGTGGATCGCCGAAGCGCAGGCGCGCCAGTCTCAACAACAGGCGCACGACACCGGCCCGCGGCGCTCGGCACCGGTCTGGTACGGGCTCGCGGCGCTGTTCACCGCGCTCGGCTGTGTGGTGTTCCACTTCGGCCAGTACGGCGCGTTCCAGATGTGGGCGATCGGCTTTGCGTGCTACCTGTACAAGGCGCTCGATAGCCGGCGCGCCGCGCCCGGCCCTGCGATGCGCGTGCTGTCGCAGTTCGGCGACTTCAGCTTTTCGCTGTATCTGATCCATCTGCCGATCTTCGTGCTGCTGTCTTCCGTGCTGTTCCGCTCGTCGCTGCAGATGTCGATCTGGCCGACGTTCGGCTACATGTGCGTGGCGATTCCGGTGGCTTACGTGTTCTACCGGCTGGTCGAACTGCCGGCGATGAAGTGGTCCGCAAGCCTGAAGCCGAAGACACGCGCCGGTGGCGACGCGCGTCAGGCGGCGCGCGTCTGAGCCGAAAAGCGCTAAAAGCACAACGCGCGGCTGCAAGCAAAACGGCGCGCGGGCTTCATGCCCGCGCGCCGTTAGTCCAGTCAGTCCATCCTGTTCAGCAGCACATCGCTCGCGAGCCGGCTTACTTCCCCGCCGCGACGCTCTTCAAAATCCGCTCGACCCCATCCACATACGCGACCGTGCCGAACGTCTTGATCGCCGTGTGATACCCGTGCATCACCAGTTGATCGCGCAGCACGCGATTGGCGCGCAACTCTGCGAGCGTATCGGCCAGCGCCCGTGCATCGCCCGGTGCGCACAGCATGCCGTTCTCGCCGTCGTGGATGATCTCGGTCACGCCACCCGCACGTGCGGCCACTACCGGCCGGCGCGCCAGCATCCCTTCGACCACCACGCGTCCGAACGGCTCCGGCGTGATCGACGTATGCGCCACCACGTCGACCGCGCACATGCACGCGGCGATGTCATGCTGGAAGCCGAGAAAATGCACGCGCTCAGCCAGCCCATGCTGCTCGACGAACTTGCGCAATTCCGCTTCGTACGCGTCTTCGCCGAACAACGCTGCACCCACCAGCACCGCATGCATCTGCGGATTGAGCACCATCGCCTCGAGCAGCACGTGCTGCCCTTTCCAGCGCGCGAGGCGGCTAAACGAGCCCACCAGGAAGGCGTCTTTCGGCAAGCCGAGCGGCAGGCGCAGCGTGCTTTGCGGCACTTCGCGCAGCGCATCGAACGGCCCGCTCGCAATGCCGTTGAACACCACCTCGACGCGCTTGCGGTCGAACCCGGTCAGCTCGATAAACGCGCGCGCCGACGCCGCCGAATTCGCAATCACGTGCGCAAGACCCGCACGTGCGCACCATTTGATGATCGACAGTTGCCGCTTGCCGAAATGCTCGGCACTGACGATGTCGCGCAGATGCCAGACCACCGGCTTGCCGGACAGCTTGCCGGCCAGCACGCCGATCACCATCGCGCGCTGCGTATTCGCATAGATCACGTCGTTGTTGCGCGCCCGGGCTGCGGTCGCGCGCACCAGCGACCAGACGCTCGCGATCGCCTTGCGCAGCGGCGGCGCGCTGCCCTGCTTGCGCATCTCGCGCGTGGCGCCCGGGTCGAGCACCGTGACCGGTACACCAGCGCGCGCCAGCGCGGCGCGGAACGGGCCATCGTCGAACAGCACGACGTCCATACGCGCGCGCAGCGCCTTCACGACTTCGAGCAGCGACAGTTCGGCGCCGCCGAGCACACCGCTCTGATCGAGCGCGAGCACCCGCAGCGACGAGCTAGGATTGGCGGCCGTGCCCTTCAGCGGCGGCTCGTACGCCGGCAGCGTCGCGCCCTGCATGGCCGGCACGGCGGCCCGCACGTGTTCGAAGAACCGTTCGCGAAACAGCGCGGCGCCAAAGCGTTCGGCATTCGCGCGACAATCGGCGGCGACAAAGCGCTCTGGCTGCGCAGCGAAATTTTCCACTGCGGCGATGATCGATTCCGCCGTCTGCTCCGTGAAAAACAGGCCCGTCGGGCACGGGTCGGACAGGTCGCGCACGGTCTCGAGCGCCCCGCCCTTGCCGAATGCAATCACCGGCGTGCCGCACGCCTGCGCCTCGACCACCGAGATGCCGAAATCTTCTTCGGCGGCAAACACGAAGGCCTTCGCGCGCCGCATCCGGTCGCGCAGCACCGCGAACGGCTGATAACCCATCACCTCGACATTCGGAGTCGCCTTCGCGCGCACCTTGTGCATATCCGGGCCATCGCCGATCACCACCAGCTTGCGCTCAGGCATGCGCGCGAACGCTTCGACGATCAGGTCGATCTTCTTGTACGGCACCAGCCGCGATGCGGTCAGATAGAAATCTTCTTTCTGCTCCTGCAGCGCGAACGCCTCGACGTCGACCGGCGGGAAGATCACTTGCGCATCGCGCTGATAAACCTTCTTGATGCGCCGCGCGATAAAGGCCGAGTTCGACACGAACGAATCGACCGAATTGGATGTACGCACATCCCAGTTGCGGATGTAATGCAGAATCAGCCGCGCCAGCATCGATTTCGGGCCGCGCGTCAGTTTCGATTCGTGCAGATACTGGTGCTGCAGGTCCCACGCATAGCGGATCGGCGAATGCACATAGCTGATATGCACCTGGTCCGGGCCGGTCAGCACGCCTTTGGCCACCGCGTGGCTGCTCGAAATCACCACGTCGTAGGCGGACAGATCGAGCTGCTCGATCGCGAGCGGCATTAGCGGCAGATACGCGCGGTACTTGCTGCGCGCTTTCGGCAGCTTCTGGATAAACGACGTCGTGACCGGCTTGCCGCGAATGAAGCTGCGGTCCTCGAGAAAATCGACGAGGCTGAACAGGTCAGCATCCGGAAAGCACGCGATGATCTGCTCGAGCACGCGCTCGGCGCCTGCGTAGGTGACGAGCCAGTCGTGCACGATCGCCACCCGCACCGCGCTTGCCGCGGCACGCGGCGGACGGCGCGGCGGCGCCTGCGTAACGGGCACCCGAGGCACCCCAGGCGCGGCCGCGGCGGGCGTCGCGCCCGGCAGATCGCGCGTGATGGGTTCCAGCAGCGTGTCTTCAGCGATGTCGTGGTTCATGATGCGCTCTTCCTCGAATTCAGTCTGATCAACACGGAACGCGCCAGATCGCGCAGCGCAGGCGTCATCGTCAGCGACCACGCGAGGTTCGCGCCGACCACCGCAACCAGCGCGGCAGCCGTCATCGGCAGCGTCGTGATGAAACTCGACAGCCATAGCGCGCCGATCAGAAACACCAGGTGCGCGGCCATGTCGAGCAGAATCGGCTTCAGGTGGATGCGCGACAGGCGCAGCAGCGCGAGGTAATCGAACAGGCCGCGCGCGGTCACCACTACGGCCGCGCCGGTCAGCCCGTAGTAATGCACGCCGCACCACATCAGGCCCGCGAAGAACGGCAGCTCGAACAGCCCGAGACGCGCGGCGGTACCCGGATGGACTTGCGCCTGGATCAGGATGCGCGCCAGATTCGCCTGGCCCACCAGCCACACCGAGATGATCAGGATCCGGCCTACCGGGCCGCCCGCGCTGGCCACTTCGTTGCCCACCCACAGATGCAGGAACGGCTCGAGCACGATGATCGCGACCAGCGCGACCGGCGTGAATACGCCGTTCAGGAATTCGAGCGACTGCCGCACGATCACGTCCGCATCCTGGCGGCCGGTCGCGGACAGCCGCGGAAACAACGTGCGCGACAGCGCGGTCGGCACGATGTTCAGGCGCGTGACGAGGTTCTGCGGCACCGAGTAATACGTGACGAAACGCGCGCCAAGGTTCGCGCCGAGCAGCACACGGTCGAGCGACTCGGCGACCATGTTCGACACGCTCGCGATCAGCATCCAGCCGCCGAAGCTGAACAACCCCTTGGCGACGCCGAGCTGCGGCGGCAGCACGCGGCGAATCTCCAGCACGGAGAGCGCCGAGCGCCCCAGCAGCGCAGCGGCCAGCACGCGCGCCACCACCGCGGCGGCCAGCACATTCGGCAGGGTCGGGCCGATCCACCACGCGGCGAACAGCGGCAGCAGCTGGAACAGGAACGTGCCGATGGTCTGGTTCGTGTTGTACGCACCGAAGCGTTCGGCACCGTTGATCGCGCCGGCGAACACCCACGACACGTTGGCGACCGGAATCGCCACCGCCAGCCACGGCAGCGCGTTATACACCTCGTGCTGCAGTTCCGGCGACACGCGCGAGAAATACGCGGTGTACAGAAACGCGCCGAAGTAGATCACCAGACCGCCGATGAGGCCGGTTCCGAGATTGAGCCACGTCGCGCTCCAGAACACACGGGTGCACTCGTCGGCATTCTGCGATGCACGCGCCTTCGAGATGTGGTTCTGCGCGGCCATGCTCATGCCGAGATCGAGAATGCCGAAATAGCCGATCAGCACCCACACGAGGCTCACCACACCAAAACGCTCGACGCCGAGCGCCTTGATGTAGGCCGGCACGGTCGCAAGCGAGACGAAGGTGGGCAGCACCAGCCCGATCAGGTTGATGCCGACGTTCTTCAGAAGGCCTTTGTCCATCCTCTACCTTCGCTCCTATCGTTGCGCGTATGGGCTGCGCGTGTTCGCCTGCGTACGGGTTGCGCCTGCGCTGCCGCACGCGTTGTGCGGCACAGCACAGCCGATCGAGTAAAGCATGTAAAAATTCGCCGCAACGCATTTGTGCGGTGCGAAAAAAATGTCGCCGATGCCGCCGATGGGCTGCGCAGACGCCGCATCGGCATCACGGTTTCCAGCGGTACATCGTCACCTTGCCGCGCGCGTCTTCCTCGACGAACACCAGGTATTCGCCGTTACTGCGCCGCGCCGCGCTCACGCCGTTCGGCACGTCGACCCAGCCCGACGCGCGACCCACTTCCGCGCCCGGCCGCATCACGCCGACTTCGGCGCCGCTGTCCTTGTCGAGCACATGCACCGCGCCGACCGGCTCGACCGCAAAGATGTATTTGCCTTCCACCGTGAGCCCGATCGTGGTCAGCACCGGCTTGGCCTTCGGGTCCCACGGCAGCTTCACTGTGTAGCGCGCCACCGGCTTGCCGCTCGACCACTTGTCGTAACGCACCAGCACGCGGCCCGCTTCTTTCCAGAACGCGCGGTCGTACGGCGCATCCGCGGTGTAACCCGTCAGATACATCGAATCGGTGCTCGCGTCGTAGATCGCGCGCGCCACGTCGTCGAAGGGCTGCGGCACCGGATACGCCGTCATGTCGTCGTACGCGTACTTCGGGTTACCGTGCGCATCGAGACCACCGAAGCGGAAACGGAACACGCCCTTCGAATTCACCGCATGCCAGATGTCACCGTTCGTATCGACCCACCAGCCCCAGCCGCCGACCTGCGGCTGGCCGCTCGAATTCGGCTGGAATTCGTCGTCGTCGAACTTGCCGTTGCCGTTCGCGTCGCGCCAGATCCAGTCGCCGCCTTGCGGCGCGTTCGGAATGTTGGCGACGCCGCGCCCGCGGCCTGCGATATAGCCCGATGGGATCGCCGTCTCGCTGTCGTGCTGCGCGTCGAAGCGGTAGATCTTCAGGTGATCCGCGTACATGTCGGTCAGGAACAGGAACGTATGCCCCTTCATCTGACGCGCGATCGGCAGGCCGGGCCACTTGTCGACCGAGAACACCGGGTCTTGCGGATACTTGAAGCGGTTCGACAGGAAGCCCGCATAGGTCCACTGCTGGCCGGCCGGCTTCGACAGATCGAGTTCGAAGCGCTTGTTACCGGTGTAGACGCTGTCGGGCCGCGCCGGATCGATCCACGCACCGTCGACGAACAGCAGCCCTTCGACCTTCCATTGCCGTTTGCCGTCCGGCGAATAGCTTTCGAGCGTGGCGCCGAGACCCGAGTCGATCGGCTCGTACACCGGGCCGGTGCCGTTGGTCGCGACGTACACGTTGCCGCGTGCATCGACACCCACACCAGTCAGCCCGTTAAAGCGCTGCGGGCCCGGCTTGCCGGCCACGCCCGCGAATATGCCGCCGCGCTCGCCGAGCGTACCGGATGCCGCATACTTGCCGCCCTGCTTGCTGAAAAACAGCACCTGCTGACGCGGCCCGTTGTCGGCGATCAGCACCCGGCCGTCCTTGTCCACCGCGACGTCGGTCGGCACGCTGTCGTCGGCCAGCGGCAGCCGGTCGTCGAGCAGCTTGCCGCTCGCTGCGTAATGCGCGGCTTTCGGCTGCTTGCCGAGCGTATCGGTCAGCACCCACACCGAGCCGTCCGGCGCCAGCGCGAGCTTGCCGGGCTGGTGCGCGCTGAACTGGCCTTTTTTCAGCATCGATTCGGCGTCGTAGATCTCGACGCGGTCTTGCGTTGCGTTCGCGACATACAGCAACGCGTCGCTTGCCGCGAGGCCGCTGACGTCCGCATGCGTACTGGCCGGCACTTCGTTGATCATCAGGAAGCTCGCCGCCAGCCGCGCGCGCGGATCGGTGGCGTTCGCCACCGGCTGGAACGGCACGCTCTGCTTGAGGTCCGCAATCTGGCGGCGCGACACGCCGTACCACTGGCGGCCTTTTTCCGGCCATACGCCACGGCCGATCAGATGGTCGCGCTCGGTGCCCACCGCGACGGCCACATACACATAGCGATGATTGACCGCCACCGCGTTGCCGCCACCGCCGCCCCAGCCATGCGTGCCGCCGGCAAAGCCGAGCATCTTGCCGTTCTGGTAGACGCTCGCCTCCGCGCCGCTCTCATCCCATGGCGCATCGGTATAGACCTTGCCGTCCGCGGAAACCGCGATGCCGGTGATGTTGATCTGCGTCCACGTGCCGTCGCCGAAGCCGAAGGTATTGCCGATCCACGACGTCTGTACGTCGAGCGGCTTGCCCGGCGCCGCAGGCGCTTGCGCGAACGCGCCCGTGGCGGGAAACAGCAACGCGAGCGAACAGCACGCTCCGGCAAGCAGAGATCGGATCAAAGACGCTTCTCCCGCCGGCGCTTCGTGTGAAGCCCGGTCGATTCTCGTTGAATGACGATGCGGCAACGGGTGCCGCGCTTTCACGCGATTTCGGTTAGCCGCTGCGGTGTGCAGCCGGATGCGGCTGCCGGGTCGAGGGCCGCTCCAGACCTCCGCGACGCGATTTTTGTCGAGTGTGGCAAAAAAGCCTCATCGCAAGCCTTGCAACAAGACAACGCGGGCGCGGCAGACAACGTAGAGCGGCACGGCAATCGGAACGGTGCCGGCGCTGCGCGCGCCAGCCTTCACACCCGACAATACGCGTAAACCCGGCGCTAAATAAATTCCAAAAAATTCAAAAATATTCAAATGTGAGCATCTGAAAAAAATGGCGAAACGCGATCGTAAAGTGCGTCGGCGACTGCTGCGAAAACGCATCGCCGGGTCGTTATATTTCCTCAAATTTACCGGCTTCCAAGCCTGATGGCGGCGTCGATCCGCACTTCTTACTGATGGGCAAATCCTCGCTTGCATCGACCCAATAAGATTAATTTTTCATTCCCCCGCTTATTCGTTTTCCTTCAAATTTTTGAAGGCATTTTATTTTTTTAGAATGAATGGCCGCATTGCCCATCATTCGCCTTTCGCCGCAGCGTCCGCGCCGCGGCGCGAATCTCACGACCACCGCCACACCCAACGCGACTACACGAACCCTGATGACAGCCAGTTCACTGCCCGTGCCGCCCTCGCATACGCGGCGCATCGTTCAGCTCGACGGCCTGCGCGCAATCGCCGTGCTGGCGGTGTTTGCGCAGCACGCGCTGAAGGCGCCGCTGTGGATGGGCGTCGACCTGTTTTTCGTGCTCAGCGGCTTTCTGATCACCGGCATCCTGCTCGAGCGCAAGGCGCGCGGGCAGTCGTATTTCGGCTATTTCTATGCACGCCGCGCGCGGCGCATTCTGCCGCCGTATCTGCTGCTGATGGTCGTGTCGTCGCTGCTATTCGGCTTCGGCTGGGCCCAGCACTGGGAGTGGTACGCGTTCTTCGCGACCAATATCGGCGACGCGCTGAACCAGAGCGGCCACGACAGCCTGAACGTGCTGTGGTCGCTGGCCGTCGAAGAGCAGTTCTACATCTTCTGGCCGTTCGTGATCCTGTTGGTGCCGGAGCGCGCGCTCGCGTATGTCGCCGCGCTGCTGATCGTGCTGGTGCCGCTGCTGCGCGCGGTGGCGACGCCGTGGTTCGATTCGTTCTGGCCAATCTACTACCTGACGCCGTTCCGCATGGACCTGCTCGCCGCCGGCGCGCTGCTCGCGTGCGCGGTGCGGCGCAACCCGAACGCGCTCGAGCCGTACAAGCTGCTCGCGGTGCTGGGGCTGGCCGCGGCGCTGGCGGTACTCGCGTGGCTGCACCTGCACTTTCCGCGCTTTCGCGCGGCCAATACGCCGCTGTCGAATGCGGGCCTGTATAGCGTTTCGCTGGTGCTGTGCACGTCGATCGTGGTGATCGCGCTGCAGAGCAAGGGCGTCGTCAAGCGCGTGCTGAGCAATCCGGTGCTGGTGTACATCGGTACCGTCAGCTACACCGTGTACCTGATCCATCTGAGCGTGCTGTACACGCTGTGGCCGCTGCATCTGAACCGCTATCTGACGGCCGCGCTCGCGCTGGCGATCACGATGGTCTATGCGAGCGTGTCGTGGTTCGGGTTCGAGCGGCGGCTGATTCATGGCCGGGCGCAGGGTTCGGCTCATGGTGCGGCTGTTGGCGCGACTCATGCGCACGGTGCCGATGCGCGGCCGGGCGCCGCACGCGGCGAGCCCACGACGCAGACGCAAGCCTGACGCGCCGATGAAACCGCGCCCGATGAAACTCTTGCGCAGCCAGCTGCGCCGTGCGATGGGCACGCACTTCGCAGCGCGCTCGACGGCGCTGTTGATTGCGCTTGCCGGCGCATGCGCACTGCTCTGCGGCGGCGGCCTCGTCGAGGCCACGGCAGCGGCGCCCGCGCCCGCCCCCGCGCCCATTGCAACACTGCGCGCCGCAGCCCCCGCGGGCACCGTACTGATCGAAGCCTACGGCGACTCGACCACGCTCGGCACCTCATGCAGCGACCACCGCTGCGGACCGCTCGCACAAAACGCAGTGACGTGGCTGCAAGACGCGCTGCACGACGACTTCGGCGCGCGCGTCGCGGTCACCAATCTCGGCGTCGGCGGCTCGATGGCGTCGCAGTTGCTCGATGGCATCTGCCACGGCCGCTGCCCGACCTTCGCGGCACGCATGGCGGTATCGTCGGCGCAGATCGTCACGTTCAACTACGGCATCAACGAAGTGATGCAGAACCAGACGCCCGAGCAGTTCTACGCGGCCGAAACCGCACTCGTAAAGGCCGCTCGCGCCGCCGGCAAACAGCCGGTGCTCGAAACCTCGAACCCGATGCCCGACCCGCGCCGCAACGCGAAGCTCGCGGCGATGGTCGAGATGACGCGGCGCGTCGCGGCCGAACAGCACGTGCCGCTCGTCGACCAGTACGCGTACATCAGCGGCATGCCCGACTGGCAAATGCAGATGTCCGACGGCGCTCACCCCAAACCCGAGCTGTACCGGCTGAAGGCCCGCGAGAGCTACGCGGTGCTCGATCCGCTGGTGCGGCGGCTGCTGCATGACGCGTCGTAACGCGCGCGCGGCCTGTACCCGGTTTTCAAGGCAACCATACCAAAGGCATCCGATGACGAACCAACGCAAAGCCATCATTACCGGCGTATCCGGCCAGGACGGCGCCTACCTGACCAAGCTGCTGCTCGGCAAGGGCTACCAGGTCACCGGCACGTACCGGCGCACCAGCTCGGTGAACTTCTGGCGCATGGAAGAGCTCGGCGTGCTCGACCATCCGAACCTGCGTCTGGTCGAGCACGACCTGACCGATCTCGGCTCGACGCTGCGGCTGCTCGAAAACGCGCAGGCCGACGAGCTGTACAACCTCGCGGCGCAAAGCTTCGTCGGCGTGTCGTTCGACCAGCCGGCCACCACCGCGCAGGTCACCGGCATCGGCGCGCTGAACCTGCTGGAAGGGATTCGCATCGTCAATCCGAAGATACGCTTTTACCAGGCGTCGACTTCCGAGATGTTCGGCATGGTGCAGGCGGTGCCGCAGCGCGAGAACACGCCGTTCTATCCGCGCAGCCCGTATGGCGTCGCCAAGCTGTTCGCGCACTGGGCCACCGTCAACTATCGCGAGTCGTACGGCATCTTCGCGACCAGCGGCATTCTGTTCAATCACGAATCGCCGCTGCGCGGCCGCGAGTTCGTCACGCGCAAGATTACCGATACGGTGGCCAAGATCCAGCTCGGCAAGGCCGACGTGCTCGAGCTCGGCAATCTCGATGCGAAACGCGACTGGGGCTTCGCGCTCGAATACGTCGACGGCATGTACCGGATGCTGCAGGTCGACGAGCCCGACACCTTCGTGCTCGCCACCAACCGTACCGAGACCGTGCGCGACTTCGTGCGCATGGCGTTCGCGGCGGCGGGCTATCAGCTCGAATGGTCGGGCAAGAACCAGGGTGAGGTGGGCATCGACGTGGCGACCGGCCGCACGCTGGTACGCGTGAATCCGAAGTTCTACCGGCCCGCCGAAGTGGAATTGCTGATCGGCTGCGCGGACAAGGCGAAGGCCAAGCTCGGCTGGGAACCGCAGACCACGCTCGAGCAACTGTGCCAGATGATGGTCGGCGCGGATATCGCGCGCAACCGGAATCACGAGACGTTCTGAGCGCGGGGGCGGCGGTTCGTACAAGACCTGCCGCCTCTGGTTCGAAGCGGCGGCGGTTCGTACAAGACCTGCCGCCTCTGGTTCGAAACGGCGGCGGTTCGCGCAAGGCCGCCGCTGCTTTTGCGGGCTGGCGCGAGTGGCGCAGTTTCACTCGCTGCGTGCGCCATCGCGGCGCGGCTGGGCGCCACGCACAGCGTGGCTGCCCGCGCGTTGCGCGCAGACACGCTGCGCGCTCCCGCCAGTGCTCCGGTGCTAGTGCGTCGAGCCAGCCGCAATCGCCTCGGCATACACCGCGGCCACGCGCTTCGCGATCACCGGATTATCGAAGTGGTCGCGCGCGTATTTGCGGCAGGCGTCGGCATCCGGCAGCTTCAGCGAACCGTCGAGTGCCTTGCCCAGACCATCGGCAATCGCATTCGCACCGGTAGTCGGCAGCACCAGGTCTTGCGACAGCCCTGCCACCGCCTCCGGCAAACCGCCCACCGGCGTCACCAGCACGGGCGTGCCCGACGCCAGCGATTCCACCGTGATCAACCCAAAGCCTTCGAGCGCCACCGTCGGCACCACGCTGATGGTCGCCGCACGATACAACGCGGCCAGATGCTGGTCCGGCACGAAGCCGAGCAGCCTGACGTTATCGGTCAATCCCGCTTCGTCGATGCGCTGTTGCAATTCGCCTTCGAGGCGCCCTTTGCCTGCGATCAGCAGCAGCACTTCCGGCTCGCGCTTCTTGACCAGCTTGATCGCATCGATCAGATCTTCGAGGCCCATGCGTCGCACCAGACGCCGCACCGCCAGCACGATCGGCCGGCCGAGCGGCAATTGCAGCTTCAGGCGCGCTTCGTTCTGCGTGAGCGGCAGATTGAACTGGTCGACGTTCACGCAGCCCGGCACCACGCGAATCCGTTCCTGCGGAATGCCGTAGCGCGACGTCAGGATCTTGCCGAATGCGTCGGACAGCACGATCAGCTGCGACGAGCGCGCGTACACGGTCTGCTCCAGGTAGCGCTTGGCGCGCTGACCGAACGAATCGGCGCCTTCGACATGGCTCTCGTCGGCCCACGGCCCCTGGAAGTGCGACACCTGCGGAATGCCGCGCATCACGTCGAGCCCCGGGAACGTGTACAGCGCGAAATGCGATGAGATCACATCGGGGCGCTGTGCCTGCACTTCGCGGCGCAGCGCGCGTCGCGCGGCCATCAGCCGCAACGGCAACGATTGCGCGGCCGAGCCGAAGCCCTGGATCGCGCCGTTCGTATCGGCCGCGACGCGCGACGAGCCGGCCACCACGCCGCGCACCTGCACGCCTGCGCCGGGCAACGCGCCGATCAGCGAGTAGTACATGCGGTCGAGACCGCCCGCGCGCTCGGGGAACCAGTGCATGCCGATCTGCAGCGATTTGATTGATTGCGTTGTCATAGCGGTTCCAGTTCCGGTTCTTTTTGGTCCGCGCGCGGCGCCTGCTTTTGCTTCGTTGCGGCGCCGCCGCGCGGTGGTTTGCGTGTGTATCTGCTGCTGCTCCTGGGTGCGTGAAAGCGCTACGCGCCGTCCGCACCCTGCCGCCCTGCCAGCACGTTCGCCGCGATCACGTCGGCGTCGCTCGCGCTGCTGCGGTTCTCGCGCAGGCCGGCAATCTGCCGGTACAGCGCGATGTATTGCGCGGCCATGCGCGCCCAGCCGAAACCGGTTGCCAGTTCCGCGGCGGCCACGCCCATCGCGCGACGCGTATCGTCGTGGTCCGCGAGACGGCCGATCGCGTCGGCCAGCTTGCGCGGATCGTCCGGATCGTCGAGCACGATGCCGCATTCGGGCGTGATGATCTCGGCGCCGCCCGCGGTGCGCGCGGTCACCACCGGCAGGCCGGCGGCCATCGCCTCGAGCAGCGACAGGCTCATCGCTTCATAGCGCGACGGAAACACGAACGCGTCGACCGAATGCATCAGCACGGGCATTTCCTTCACCAGCCCCAGAAAATGCACGCGGTCCGCAATGCCGAGCGCGCGCGCCTGTTCCGGATACGGGCTGCCCGGCAGATAGCCGGCTACCGCGATCTGCACGTGTTTGGGCAACAACGTCAGCGCCTTCAGCACGGTGCCGAGGTTCTTGCGCGGCGTGCGCAGGTCGCCGACGAACAGCAGCAAAAACGCATCGTGCGGCAGCTTGAATTTCGCACGGTCGCCGCTTGCCGCGGCAAAGCCGCGCGTATCGACGCCGTTGTAGATCACGTCGAGCCGGTTGTCGGGCGTGAGGCCGATCGCGCGGATCTCGTCGGCGACCTTGCGCGACACCGCGGCGATCACGCGCGAGCGCCGGTAGGCCCAGCGCTCGAGCAGCGCATTCAGACGCGTATAGACAAACTGGTAGCCGGACCACACCCCTTTCGTGATACCGAACGGGTAGTACTTGCTGTTGGCCCAGCCGGTATGCACGAAGTGCGCGGTGTTCACGTCGGCAGGCGCCCACGTGATGAAGCCGTTCACGTGCAACACGTCGAACTCGCGCCGATGGGTGCGCAGCCAGAGCGCCGTTTTCAGCGCGAACACCTGCTGACGCAGCAGATTGGTCGGCCAGAGCCGGCCGATCTTGACCGGCACCCAGCGCACCAGCGGATGTTCGAGCAGTTCAGGTGCGACATGCGAGGCCACGAGCGTTACCGCAATGCCTTCGTCGAGCGCAGCGCGCGCGATCTCGTGGTTGACGCGGCCCTGTCCGTCGTTATGACGTACGACGTGCGTGACAATGGCGACTCTCAATCGGGTTCTCCGGATAGAACTAAATTCGATCTGCGATGCTGTTTTTGCCAATGCGCTGCGGAGATGATCGAAAAGAGACTCATAAAAAGCAGCAAGCCGCCCGTGCCGACCAGCGAGTTGGTAAACACGAGCATCGCGAAGATAGCGACGCCGAGCGACAGGCACGCGGACACGTACTTGTCGTCTTTCATCTTGAACGACGCGAGCACCGCGCGCGTCATGATCCACAGGATGCCGGACATGTAGAGCAGCGTGCCGGGCCAGCCGAGTACGAACGGAATATTCATCACGCCGCTGTCGAAATTGCCGTATTCGCCGAGCTGGCCGTCGTTGCCGGTCGACAGCTTGGTCGACGTGCCGGTCGCGCCCATCCCTTCGCCGGATACATCCGTGAACGCAGTCTGCGCGAATTGCGCGTAGAACTGGTTGCGCGCGGCGTAGCTCTGGTCGTCGCTGAGGTTCACCAGCGTGTTCAGGCGCGCCTGCATGCGGTCCGCCACCGGGCCGACCGCGAGCAGCGGCACGCACAGCCCGACCAGCAGCACACCGCTGACGATGATGCGGATCCGCACGCGGTTGTCCGACTTGATCAGTTGCACCAGCAGCGCGATCACCCAGCCGCCCCACGTCGAGCGCACCAGCGACAGCGCGAACGAGATAAAGCCGAGCGCGCCGGCGATCCAGCGCACGCGATGCTGCGCGGCGAGCACGTAGACCATCGCGCCCATCATCGCGAATGCGAACGGCCCCGACGAGTTCATCGTGCTGAACACGCGCACGCCGAACGGCACCGGGTCGCCCTGCGAGTTCATCTGCGAGCCGATCATCCACAGCGCGTCCCACTGCGGCATGATGAAAAACTGCACGCAGCCGTATGCGCCCATCACCAGCATGCCCCAGATAAAGGTGCTGACGATAGTCTCGCGAAACACCGGGTATAGCTTGGTGTTCGCCATGATGTGAAAGCCGATCAGGATCGGATAGATCCAGTTCGCCAGATCGTAGATCGCGGCGAGCGGCCCGCTCGACACCACGCCGATCAGGAACGCGTACATCAGCCCGAACAATGTAAGCAGCACCGGCAGGCCGCGCCGCTGCGCGAGCACCGGGTAATAGCGGATCAGCGACAGGCCGCTGATCATCGTCACCGCGAGCGGCGCGACCTGGATCAGGCTGGTCGGCGTGAAGCCGCCCTTCGACCAGTCGGCCAGACGCCGCACCTCGGGGCTCAGAAACCACAGCCACCACATAAAGCCGACGTAGCGCGCCGGGCTTTTGAAGTACAGCCAGAAGCCGTTCATGATCGCCAGCACCGGGAACGCGAGCGTCAGCACGGTGCCCTGGTGCGCGATGATCAACACTGCCGTGATCAGCCACAGCAGCGCGGAAGGAATCCACTCGCTGCGGTCGCGGCCGCTGCCGCCGAGCAGGGCCTTCGCGTTGGTCGCGCCGGCTTGCAGTAGCGTCGCCATCGCTAGACTCCCGTGCCCGCGCCGCGCCGCTCGACCGTATGCGGCTCGACGCTGCTGCGGGCACTGGCGGCAGCCGCCGCCGGTTCGGCGCTGCGTACGCCGTGCGGCGCGCCGCGCCGGCGCAGCAGGTCGCGCGTGATCCGCACGTGCTGCTGCGCGAAGTGCTGCGTGGTCAGGTCGCGTGCCAGCAGTTCGGCCGCGGCGGTGCGCGCCTGGCGCAGTGCGTCGGCGGGTGACGCGACCAGCTTGTCGGCGGCGTCGTGCAGCGCTTGCGCATCGAAGGGCGGCACGTATGAGGCCGCGTCCTTCGAGAAGTAGTCCTGCAACGCGCCGACGTCGGTTACCAGCATCGGCTTGCCGAGCGCGGCGGCCTCCAGCATCACGGTAATGCCCGACGCGTGCGAGTTCGGCCGCAGCGGTACGACGATCACATCGGCCCACGCGTAGAACTCGTGCTGCTTCGCCATCCCCGAGACCGCGGCGATCTCGACGTTAGGCGCGCGCAGCGACGCCGGAATGCGCCGCCGCGTGGCGATCCGCACGGCGTAGCGCGCGTCGTTGCCGAACGCGCGGATCAGCGTGTCCCAGTCGCGGTCGCGGTCGTTGCCGATCGCGGCGATGCGCAGCGGCGTGTGCGGCGTCCATGAGTCCGGCTGCTGCACCGGGAAGTCGCGGGTGTTCAGACCGTACAGCACCTGGGTTGCGTCGCGCTGCAGAAAGCGCTGGCACAGCTGCGCGTTTTCGCTGGCGAGCGTGGTCAGCACGTCGGCGCGCGCCAGCAGCTTGCGGTACAGCCAGCGGCGCACAAAGCCGTAGTGCGGCCATTTGTCGAGCAGCCACACGCTTTGCGCGAGCAACAGCGGCGGCGCGGCGCGCCGGCCTTGCATCAGCAGCACCAGCGAGACGGCCAGGTGTTCCTGTTCGGTATGCGTCCAGATCACGTCCGAGCGCATGATTTCGGCGCGATTGCGCCACGTGTGGATCGCATCGAAGCCGAGCAGCGCTTTCAGCGCGCGGCGTGCGAGGCGCACCGGTTTGCTTTCCGGTGCGTCTTCCGAGTACGTCAGATGGAACTCGTCCGACTCGGCGTGGTGATAGCCGTACAGACAGCCGATGTTCTCGCCTTTGCGATAGTTGCGCGGATCCGCGCCGTAAAACAGATGAACGTGGACATTGATGCTCATGCAGGGCACTCCGGTCTGCCGGTTCAAAAACATGTCGCCGTGCGCGCGGCGTGCGTAGGGCACTCGTGGCGCCCCTTTCGCGCCGCGCGCGGACGGCTGGCGGGTTTTGCGCGGTAGCGCAAGCCAGCCCGTCCGCCCAAGGCGGCGTTACAGCGCGGCGCGGCGCGCTTGCTGTGCGCCGGCGCGCACCGCACGCCAGCGCGAGAGCCGCATGCGGCCCCGCTTCGAGGTCAGCGCAAGCAACGCGTGCACGATGCCCGGATAGACCCGCGTGCCGACCAGCGTGTACCACCACCACGCGGTTTCGCGGTGCAGCGGCTTCAGTTGCGCACGCAGGATCAGATGCAGGTTGTAGGCGGCGTTGGTCACGGCGTTGAGCGTCTGTGCGTCGCGCCGGTCGTCGTCGTGACGCTCGGCCGGGAAATGGTCGACCGCCACGCGCGGGTCGTAGACCAGCTTCCAGCCGGCGTTCTTCACGCTCATGCTGAACGCCATGTCGTTGTGCACCTGGGCGCCCGCGCCGCGCAGCCGCGTGTCGAAGCGGATGCGCTGGATCGCCGCGCGCCGGTAGCTCATGTTCGCGCCTTTGAGCATGTCTACTTCGCGCGCTTCGCCGACGCCCAGGTGGTGATTGCCGATGATCTTGCCCGACGGCGTCAGCTTGCCGACCAGCGGCCGCGAGTCGGTCAGCACGGTGCCTTTCTCGTGCACCCAGTCGCGTCCGCCGACCGCGCCCAGTTGCGGGTCGCCGGCGAAATGCGCTTCGATGCGCTGCACCCAGTCGACGTGCGGTGCGGCGTCATCGTCGGTGATCGCGATCACGTCGCCGGTCGCCGCATCGAGGCCGCGGTTCAGCGCCGCCACCTGGCCCGCCACCTCGACCGGTGCGATCGCCAGCGGCAGCCGGCCGGCGGCCAGATGCTCGCGCAGGCAGGCGTGGGTCGCGGCGTCGTCGGGACGCGCGACCACCACGATTTCGTCCGGCACGCGCTGCTGACGCTCGAGCGCGGCAAGGCAGCGCGTCAGGTCGTCCGGACGTCGAAAAGTCGGAACCAGTACGGTTATCTTCATCGTTGCAAACTCTCCGGGCTTCGCGCTCAGATATCCAGTCTCAGTCATTCGGGCCGCAGCCGGCCCCCGCGCGCAGCGCCGCGCTTGCAGCGCTCGCCACGCACGTCAGCGGGCATCGGCCGCGCCGTTCAGTTAGGTGCTCAGGTATTCCTGCACCGCCGCATAGCTGCGGTCGTAACCGCCGCGGGCGCGAGTCGGCATCGCATTGAAGATCGCGCCTTGCACGTGCACACCGGCCGCGCTCAGACGTTTCAACGAATCGCTGATCTCGCTCTCGGTATGCATGCCCGAGCGCACCACGAAATACGTCGAGCCTGCATAGCCGCCGATGATCGACGCATCGGTCACCGCCAACACCGGCGGCGTGTCGATCAGCACCACGTCGAAGCGCTTTTGCAGCGCGTCGAGGTACTGCGGCAGGCGCGGCGACATCAGCAGTTCCGACGGGTTCGGCGGACGCACGCCGCACGAGATGAACGACAGATGCGGCGTATCGGTCGGGCGGATCGCTTCTTCCAGCGCGATCTGCCCGGACAGCAGTTCCGACAGCCCGTTCGACTGCGAACCGCCAAGGTGCCGCTCGAGCGAGCCGCGCCGCATGTCGCCGTCGATCATCAGCACGCGCTTGCCCGAGTGCGCCAGCAGCACCGCGAGGTTGACCGTCAGGAAGCTCTTGCCGACCGCCGGCATCGGGCCCGTAAGCATGATCACGCGGTTGCGCGCGTCGATCAGCGAGAACTGGATCGACGTGCGCAGGCTACGCAGCGCTTCGATACAGACGTCCTTCGGCCGCGCGTTGGCGAGCACCGTGCGCTCGCGCGCGCCGCCCCGCTCCACCTGGTTTTCCAGCACCGCCTGCTCGGCCGACAGCGGCACGAGGCCGTACACCGGCAGATGGAAGATACGTTCGACGTGTTCCGGATCGTCGATGCCCTTGAACATGTTGCGGCGAACCAGCACGAAGCCGGTGCCGGCGATCAGCCCGAGAATCGCCGCAGCCGACAGGATCAGCACTTTCTTCGGCTTGGTCGGCTCGCCCGGACGCAGCGCGGCATCGACGATGTGCACGTTGCCGCCGGTGCCGGCGCGCTGCACCGACAGTTCCTGCACGCGGTTGAGCAGCAGCACGTAGATGTCTTCGGCCACCTTCGCATCGCGCTGCAACTGTACTGCGCGCACTTCGGTTGCCGGCAGATCGCGGAAGCGCGCCGCGTACATCGCCTGCTGCGCCTGCAGTTCGCTCATCTGCTCGCGGGCCGCCTTCAGGATCGGGTGGTTGTCCGCGTAGGTCTGCTGCAGCGACGCCACCTGCATCTTCAGCGCGGCAATCTGCTTCTGATATTCGACACTGCCGTCAAGATAGACCTTCGCTTCGTCGGACGCGTTGATCGAACCGGACTTGCTCTGATACGCGGTCAGCGCCGCTTCGGCGTGGCCGAGGTCGGCTTTCAGACGCGGCTCTTCGCTCTTCAGGAAGTCCAGCATCTTGTTCGCGTCGGCCTGCTTGGTCAGCACGTGCTCGTGCAGGTACGACTGCGCGACCGCGTTGGCGATCGCCGCGGCGCGGTCCGGATCGCCGTTTTCCAGCGAGATCTGGATCACGCCGGTCGACTTGCCCTGCTCGCTCACCTTGATCGCCGACTGGAAGCCGGTGATCGCGTCGAGATCGTTCGCGCGCATCACGATGAACTGCGTGCCCGGGCGCGCCACCAGCTTGTTGACCAGCATCGTCACGCCACCGCCCTGCGCGGTCTGGCCGACCGCGCCGCGCAGCAGCAGCGAGCCGTCCGGCGCGTGCAGTTCGTACTGGTTGTCCGGCAGCGCGACCATCGTCAGCTGCTTGCCTTCGAGCGCCGGCGTCACCTCGATCGAATCGACGTCCGCGGCCTCGCCGCCCCATGCGTACGACGTGAGCCCGAGCCACGGCTTGGCGAGGCCCCCCGACTTGTGCAGGCGGCCGGCAAGGCTGCCGAGAATCGGCAAGGTCTTCGGCGACACGAAGAAGTTCAGCTTCTCGTCCTGCACCACCGGCCCGAGCACGCCGCGGCTCTTGATGATTTCCATCTCCGCGTCGGTGGGCAACGCGCTCGAACCGCTGGTGATCGCCGCGCCGCTCTGGTTCTGCGTAAGCGCCTGCGACGTGTTGTCCTGCGGCTCGACCCGCACGTGCGCATCGGCCGAATACACCGGCTTGGCGATGTAGCAGTAGAAGCCGGCAATCGCGACGATCGTCACGGCAATGCCGATCAGCCACCAGATGTCGTCGAAGATCGCCTGGATCAGCTGGCCGAGGACCACGTCCTCTTCTTCGGTGCGGCCCTGGATGGCCAGATGGGTGTTGACTTGTGTGCTCACGGTTCGTTTCCCGTTCGGGTGCCGCTGGGCGGGCGCCTGGATAAAGCGCCCGCCCGTAGGCGTTGTCAGGCTTGCTGCACGTCGGTTGCTACGGTGCGTGCGATCCGCGCGCACCGTAGCGTGTCAGTCGGACTGCTGGACCATCGGATCAGGCGGTCATCAGTTCACCAGTTCCTTCACGAAGAACACGGACTGCAGCGTCGGCAGCACCTGCTGGATCAGACGGTTGAACGTCGTCGAAGCGGCGGTGCCCACATACACGACATCGAGTGGCTGCAGCTGGAATTGCGAAGTCAGCATCACCGAATCCGGTTGCGTCAGGTCGAGCCGGAAAATTTCAGGCGAGGTCGGGTTGTCGCGCATGCCGCGCATCACGAAGATCTGGCGCGCGTTCGCATCGGTGTCGAGGATGCCGCCGGCGGTGGTCAGCGCGTCGGCAATCGTCAGGCGCCCCTTCAGCATCGGCACCGCCGCCGGCGACTTCACCTCGCCCATCACGAAGATGCGGCTATCGGTGCGGTCCGGTACGTTCAGCACGTCGCCCGGCTGCAACAGGATGTCCTGGCTGGTTTCGCCGCGATCGAGCATCGCGTAGGCGTTCAGCACGTAAAGCTTGTGGTCGCGCGTCAGGCGCACGCGCTGCAGGTCGGCCTCCGAAGTCGTGCCGCCCGAACGCGTGATCGCATCGACCAGCTTCAGCGGCACGTCGCTGATCGCAAGCGGGCCTGGCGTCTTCACTTCGCCGGTCACTTCGACGCGCTGGCTACGGTATGCGAGCACCCGCACGTCGACTTGCGGATCCTTGATGAACGGAATCAGCGCGGTGGCGAGCTGCTCGCGGATCTGCGACGTGGTGCGGCCGGCTGCGCGCACGCGGCCGACGAACGGAAAGTAGATCGTGCCGTCGGCCGTGACGGTTTGCCCATACGGGTCGGCCTGGCCCGGCAGCGCGGTCGTGTACGGCTGCTGCAGCACGCTGGAGAGCGTCTGCGTGGTGTTGCCGCCGGTCGACAGCGTGGTGCCGGTCTGGGTGGTCAGCTCCGGGTGGTTCCACACGGTGATGCCGAGAATGTCCTGCGGCTCGATGTGATAGATGTAATGCGACAGGTCGCTGCCGTACTGCGACGGCGGCAACGCGGCCGGCGCCTGCGCGGCGACGAACTTCGCCTGCGCGACGATCAGCTGCGCGTCGATGGTCTTCACGTCATAGTTCGGCTGCGGATTGGTCGGACCCGGATCGTTCAGGCGCGACGTGTTGAGCTGGTAACCCGGCGCGGTGGCACACGCTGACAAAAACGAAGCCAGCACAAGAAGAACAACAGCAGTGATATTTCGATTCAGCATATTTTGTTGAGCCATCCCATGACCAGATGTTCGATTAGCACGAGGCTCTCGCGGTATTCGCTTTCTTCGCCGCCGTGCGGGTCGCTCACGTCCGACCCCTCCCATTTGCCGAGCGCGTGGACCTTGCCGCGAGCGGTCTGGTCCAGCGCTTCGACGTCTTTCACCTGTCTGCGCTCGGTCACGAGCACCAGATCGGCGTCGCGCACCATATGCCGGTTGAGCCGCCGCGCGTGATGCTCGCCGGCCACGATGCCGCGCTCGCCGAGCAGGCGGCGCATCACCGGGTCCATCGTGTCGCCGTCCACCGCGCGAATGCCGGCCGAGTGAAACGCAATCTGCGTGCCCGCGTGCTCGCGCAGCTTCGCCTTGAACAGGTTCTCGGCGGCCGGCGAGCGGCACACGTTGGCATGACAGACGATCAGGACATTGGCAAACATGGCGGTATCCGTGGTTATGCGTTAAGAGTGCGAACCCGAACCCTGGCTAGCCAGCGTGCTCAAGCCGAAGCCGCGGCGGCAGCCGTCGCGCCGCTCTGCTCCGTGCCGCGTGCGCCCTGCTGCTGCGCATGCTGACGGCCGATCGCGTGATACTCGATGCCCTGCTCGCTCATCGATTCCGGCTCGTACAGGTTGCGGCCGTCGAAGATCACCGGCGCTTTCAGCAGCGATTTCAGGCTGTCGAAGTCGGGGCTCTTGAACACTTTCCATTCGGTGACGATCACCAGCGCATCGGCGCCGGCGGCGGCTTCCATTTCCTCGCTGACAAACGTCAGGTTGTCGAGCAGTTGCGGCCGGTCCGCGAGGTCGAGCGCGAGCACGCGCTTCGCTTCGTCGATCGCGACCGGGTCGTAGGCCTTGACCTTCGCGCCGCGCGACAGCAGCTCGGCGATCAGCGGACGGCTCGGCGCTTCGCGCATGTCGTCGGTATTCGGCTTGAATGCGAGGCCCCACATCGCGAAGGTGCGGTCCGACAGGTCTTCGCCGAGACGCTCGACGATCTTGTTGGCGAGAATCTTCTTCTGCGCGTCGTTGACTGCTTCGACCGCTTCGAGAATCCGCAGGCCTTCGCCGCGTTCCTGCGCGGTGCGGATCAGCGCCTGCACGTCTTTCGGAAAGCACGAGCCGCCGTAGCCGCAGCCGGCATACAGGAAGTCGTAGCCGATACGCGGATCAGAACCGATGCCACGGCGCACCGCTTCGATGTCGGCGCCGACGCGATCGGCCAGGTTCGCCAGTTCGTTCATGAACGAGATACGCGTGGCCAGCATCGCGTTGGCCGCGTACTTGGTGAATTCGGCCGAGCCGACGTCCATGTACAGCGTGCGCTCGCGGTTGCGGTTGAACGGGGCATACAGGCGCTTCATCATCTCGCGCGCCTTTTCGCCGGGCACGTCGTCGTCGCAGCCGATCACGATGCGGTCCGGACGCGTGAAGTCTTCCACGGCCGCGCCTTCCTTCAGGAACTCGGGGTTCGAGACCACCGAGAACATCTGCTTCGAGCCGCGCGCGGCAAGCTCCTGCGCAACCACCGCGGCGACCCGGCGCGCCGTGCCGACCGGCACCGTCGACTTATCGACGATCACCTTGAAGCCTTCCATGTACTTGCCGATATTGCGCGCGGCGGCCAGCACGTATTGCAGGTCGGCCGAGCCGTCTTCGTCGGGCGGCGTGCCGACCGCGACGAACTGGATGTCGCCGTGCGCGACCGCGGCCTTGATGTCGGTCGAGAACGTGAGGCGCTTCGCCTTGCGGTTACGCGCGATGATCTCCAGCAGGCCTGGTTCGTGGATCGGCACGCCGCCGTTGTTCAGCACGTCGATCTTGCGTTGATCGACGTCGAGACAGAACACGTCGTTGCCGATATCGGCAAGACACGCACCCGTCACGAGGCCTACGTAGCCGGTTCCAACGATCGTCACGTTCATGAATCACACCTCGGAAATTAAATGGGTTGGTGATCTAAATGGATGGGCTGGCGTAGCGCTGCGTGGCATGGCGTCATCTCACGCTGTGCCGCGCCTCGCCGTGCCGCGTGGTGGCGGTGCCAGCCACGCTGCGCGCTCAATACGCGTTGCTGCCCACGAAGCCTTTCCAGAACGTCAGCACGACGATCTTCATGTCGAGCCAGAACGTCCAGTGCTGCATGTAGTACAGATCGAGCTTCACGCGGCCCATCATCTTTTCGATGCGGTCGGTTTCGCCGCGGTAGCCGTTGATCTGTGCCCAGCCGGTAATGCCCGGCTTGATCCGGTAGCGGTGCATATAGCCGCGCACCAGGTCCTTGTAGATGTCGTCGTGTTCGAGCGCATGCGGGCGCGGACCGACCACCGACATCTCGCCCTTCAGCACGTTGATGAACTGCGGCAGTTCATCGAGGCTGGTCCGTCTCAGGAACGCGCCGACCGCGGTAATGCGCGGATCGCGGCGCGTGGCCTGGGTGATCTTGCCGTGCTCTTCCTTGTGCACGCGCATCGAGCGGAACTTGTAGATCTCGAACTGGTGGCCGTCGATGCCCTTGCGCTTTTGCCGGAAAAATACCGGCCCCGGCGACGACAGCTTGACCAGCAGCGCGATCACCAGCATCAGCGGCGACAACGCGGTCAGCGCACCGAGCGCGAACAGCCGGTCGAATACGCGCTTGGGCAACACGCGCAGATCGGTGATCGGCGAGGCCGCGAGGTTGATCGCCGGCACGCCGAGCAGATCGACCATCGGCTGGCTGAACAGCGTCAGGCTGCGCACGTCCGGGATAAACCGGATGTTGACGAAATCGTTGCGGAATTCCGTGACGAAACGATGGATCGTGCGCTCTTTCGACATCGGCAGCGCCATCCACAATTCGCGCACCGCATTTGCGCGCATGGTCTGCACGAGATTCGCGTAATCGCGCTCGACCGGCACGCCATCCAGCTCCACCGGCGGTTGCTCGTGCAGCGCCGGGTCGTCGGCCGGATCGTCGCGGCGGCGGTTGTGCGCGCCGTCTTCGGTGTACACGACGAGCGGCATGAAGCCCGCTTCCGGCCGCGCGCGAATCTGTTCGATCAGAAACTTGCCGTACGGCACGCTGCCGACGATCGCCACCGCCTTCTGGTTGAAGCCCTCGCGGCGCAGGCCCTTCAGCACCATATGCACGATCGCCTTGCTGACGATCAGCAGCACGATCGTCGCGAACGCCCAATAACCGAGCCACAAACGCGACAGAAGTTCCGCACGGTGCAGGCTGAAACTCATCAGGATGCCGGTCAGTTCGACCATCAACCAGCCGCACGACACGCGCCACAGCAGGTCGTACAGCGATTTGCCGCGCCACGACTGATAAATGCCGAGCGCCGGAAAAAACACGATCACCAGCAGACAATCGAAGGTGAGCGAAATGCTTTGCATGTCGTCAAGCCATGCGAGGTGCCCGCCGTGGATCGCCGCGGCGATCATGGCGCCCAGGGCGACCATCGCAATGTCGATGATTCTCGATAGAACGCTCAGCATGCTGCTACACCTCGTTAATCAATCAGGTTCGTGCCGCGACACTTCAGATAAAACAATTCGCGGCAACCGGTTGGCGGCCGGTCGGCATTGGCGCTTTGATGCGCTGGAGATTAGGTGATAACCCTCGTACTGGTATGAATAAAGCTGCATTAAAATTCGCGCCGCAAGGGCCGAAAAAAAACAAATTGTATCGGTAATCAGTGCCCATTTTTTTGCGAATTTATTCGGCAATATTTACCTGTTTTATTCGTTTTGGCAGGGCTTCCAAGGGTTACCCAGTGGGTTTCTGGCCGATTTCTTACGTTTCTTTCGATTCTCCCCGGATAAGCATGTTGCATACGCGCATCGAATTTTTTTCCTGTACGTCTCATGTCAGACCCGATGCTCAATTTAATTTGAATTTTTTAATTCGCGATGACTTAAATTTAACGCATCGGAGTTCGAAAAATTTGATTAAAAATTTGCGGCGAATTACGCAGTCTTTTATTGCTCAATTACTACGTGTTAAAACTTGAAGCACTCATCCAGCTCCAGGAGTCAACCATGAGTGCTCTCGGTACGGCATCCGCCGTCCAATCGCGGTCCGCATCCGCTACCTCGCTCAACGTCAAGCTCAAGATCCAGCCCGTGATTCTTGCCGGCGGCTCCGGCACGCGCCTTTGGCCGATGTCACGAGAGCAGCACCCGAAGCAGCTGATCGGGCTGCTCGGCGAAGATTCGCTGCTGCAATCGACCACGCGCCGCCTCGACGCGCTCGACGCCGGCTATCCGGTCGCCGACCAGCTGGTGGTGGTGTGCAATGAAGAACATCGCTTCACCACCGCCGAGCAATTGCGCGTGGCCGGCAAGACCGCCCGCCTGATGCTCGAGCCGATCGGCCGCGATACCGCGCCGGCGCTCACCTGTGCCGCACTCGCGGTGGCCGGCCACGATGAAGACGGCATCATGGTCGTGATGCCCGCCGACCATGCGGTAGCCGACATCGACGGCTTCCATGCCGCGGTCGCAGCCGGTGTGCAGCACGCGGCCGCGGGCCACATCGTGACGATGGGCATCGTGCCGCTGCGCGCGGAAACCGGTTACGGCTACATCCGCGTCGGCGCGCCGGTGAACGGCACCGACACCCCCGCCGACAACGACAGCCCGCTGCTCGCGCGCCGCCTCGACCGCTTCGTCGAAAAGCCGCACCTCGAGCTCGCGCAACGCTACGTCGAATCGAAAGAATACTGGTGGAACAGCGGGATCTTCATCACGCGCGCGTCGACGTGGCTGAAGGCGATCAAGCACTTCCATCCGGCCATGTACGACGCGTGCGTGGCCGCGTACACGAACGGCCTGGCCGACGGCGACTTCTTCCGGCTGCAGCGCGAAGCGTTCGAACAGTGCCCGTCGAATTCGATCGACTATGCGGTGATGGAACAGCTCGGCAGCGACACCAGCGTGGCGACCGGCGTGGTCGTGCCGCTCGAGGCCGGCTGGTCCGACGTCGGTTCGTGGGACGCGATCTGGCAGATCTCGCCGAAGGACAAGGACAACAACGTCGGCCGCGGCCGCGTGATGTTCGAAGGCGCGGAATCGACCTTCGCGCATTCGGAAGGCCGGTTGATCGCGTGCGTGGGTACGCAGGATCTCGTCGTGGTCGAAACCGACGATGCGATCCTGGTGGCCGACAAGTCGCGCGTGCAGGACGTCAAGAAAGTGGTCGGGCGGATTCGTAGCGAGCGCGGCAGCGAAGCGTCGATCCATCGCAAGGTGCATCGGCCGTGGGGGCACTACGATTCGGTCGACACCGGTGAGCGTTTCCAGGTGAAGCGGATCGTCGTGAAGCCGGGCGCGCAGTTGTCGCTGCAGATGCATCATCATCGTGCCGAACACTGGATCGTCGTGCGCGGTACGGCGCTCGTCACGCGCGGTGAAGAGCGCTTTATCGTGTCGGAAAACGAGTCGGCTTATATCCCGCTTGGCGTCAAGCATCGGCTTGAGAATCCGGGCAAGATGCCGCTCGAAATCATCGAGGTGCAATCGGGCTCGTATCTCGGCGAAGACGATATCGTGCGCTTCGACGATACGTACGGGCGGCGTTAGGACGATGGGGGGAGGCGTCGGTCTGGTGTTTGGGTGTTTGGGCCGGCGCGGTACACCCCGCATGACGTGTAGCACGCGTAGCTAAAGACGCGCTGTATGCCCTTGCGGGTATGCGGCGCGTTTTGCTTGGTGCGCTTGGTGCGCTTGGTGCGCTTGGTGCGCTTGGTGCGCTTGGTGCGCTTGGTGCGCTTGGTGCGCTTGGTGCGCGTGGGTGAAGGGTAAAGCGATTGGCCTGCGGGCGCGCTTTGTTACGCGGGCGCGTATTGTTTTGCCGGCCCAGCGCAGCGCGCGCAAACGCACGCGCGTATGCATGCGATGCGATGCGATGCGGCTCGGGCCACGCGGCATCCGGCTAACGTTCGAAAGACGTAAAACGGGCACAGCACGCATCCATACGACGCACGTGCAATGGCCGGCGCGCATCGCGCGCGCCTTGCGTCACTCCCTGCTGCTAATACTCTTCGAGCCGCGCAAAGCGCCGCACCGCCCATGGCGGCCGGCAGCCCCGCGTGTCAACGAGCATGCGACAACAGCTTGCGCAGCGCCGGAAAACGCTCGGCAGGCTTGCCGTTATCCGTGCTGTCGCTCGGATAACGGCGCAACTGCACCCGGTGCGAATTGGCATGCTGCGGGTACGACGCAGCGGCTGTCGTCGGGCCCACAGCGCCCTGCGCGCCGGCTGCCATACCGGCCGTCGCGCTCGCGCGGCTGCCCGCCGGCAAACTGCTCTTCGCCGCAGCCGATTCCGGCATCGGCCTCGACACCGGCGGTGCCGGCGGCAACGGCCACGTTGCTTCCGGTGCAGCACCGTCAGCGGCCGTGCCCGAAGCATCCGCATCCGCCGCCGCTGCATCCGCTTCGTCCGCGTAGCCATGGTCCGCACTGCACAGGCTGTCGATCCACTCGACCGCCCATTGCAGCGCATAACGGCGCGCGGCTTCCTCATCGTCGAAACGCGGACCGATCAGTCCCGAACGCTCGAGCCGCCGGCCATCCTTCATGATCTCCGCCCACGCGCGATAACACCCGCTCGGCACCGGTTCGGCCATCACGTAGATCATGAAGCCGCGCGCGTCGTCGAACTGCGCGCCGCCGGGCGCCGCGAGGTTCATCCACAGCGGCGCATGCTGCTCTTCATGCGCGCGTTGTTCGTCGGACGTCGGATCGGGCGACGCGGCGTCGGGCTGTGACCCGAACCCGGCATCGGCGTTGCCATCGGCATCGTGCGGTGCTGCGGCGCGTGCGCCATCGAGCGCACCGTCCGGCTCGCCTGATGTTGCCTTGCCGCCCAGTTCGCCGTTGGCGTGCTGCGTGTGCCCTTCGAACGTATCGGGCGCATTGCGCGGCTCGCGCACGTCGTGCACGACAAAGGTGTCGTCGTGTACGCCATGCGTGCGCGGCGCTTCATGCGAAACCGATTCGCTGTCGACCATGCCGGCCAGCTGCCGCGTGATGTCGGCCATCGCCCCGAGCGGGCGCCAGCCATTCGACATGGCGGCTCCGCCGGGCGTGGACTGCCACGACTCCGGGCTCTTCCAGAACACGCCGCGCATCGTGTCGTCGCGCGGCTTGGGCGGCTCGACTTCGGGTGCCGGCTTGCTCGCGACGGGCGGCGCAGGTTCCGGGATATACGCGAACGTGCGCCCCGTCTCGGACAGCAGACGGACCATCTCGACCAGCGTGCCGTTGGCTTGCCATTCCTCGAAACGGCGACGGCAGGTAGGCCCGGACGGATATCGTCCAGGCAATTTGGACCACGGCTCGCCAGTAGTCAGAATCCACAGTACCGCATTGGCGACGACGCGAGGTTCAGCGCGGGGCCGACCGCGTCGATTTAGCCGGACGGCTGGCTCATCGGAAACGAGCGCGATTAGCCGTGCCCATTCGTCATTGCTTAGCTCATCGAAAAACATGCATTTCTCCACGCGGGCCAGGCCAGGCCGCGGCTTGGGCGTCGTGAACTTCGTTGTGGTTCACGTAGAGGCCCCAGGTTGCACAATATGTTTTACGTTCCGTGCCCTTATCTCGAAAAGCGCACAGCGCTAGTGCGCGTTTTCCCTATCGGGACGCACAAAACGTGGTCTCACTCATGCATGGGAGAATTTGTGCACGAAGCATACCATTACCAGGGTTTGCTTGAATATGACAGGCACAAGGTGTTACGGAAAGACACAAACTTGTCCGGAATACCGGGTTGTTTCAAACACGTTTGTCACGTAAACGTCGCGTATTCAAGGCACTACATGACGCCTGCCAATATGCTTATGCGCATTCCGCGCAAACTGCGTGTTGCGATGCTCGCGGCATATGCAAAGCGATGCTTTGTGGTGGTTCAAATACGTTGAAACGGTTCTAGCAGGCTAAAGCCAGGTTAAAGCAACGCGATGCAAAGATGTAAAGCCCGGTTGCGCGCCATTAATGGACCGGCGCCGCGGCATGCGCGCGGGCCACCGTGGTCCACTGTCGCAGCTTCGCCAGCGGACCTCCCGGACACCAGGGAAAGACCTCCCCCAGAGACGAGGATTACGGTCAACCAGTTCCCCCACTGGCCCGTTCTGACATTTACCATTCGGTACGATGGTGACGCAGAACGCCCGGAGGCATCACGCCCGGTAGCGAAATAACAACGAGCAACAACGACTAATAACGCAGACCAACCTGATGGAGTGTCCCATGAAGATCCAATCCGCTATCGCCGCGCTCGTGATGGGCGGCCTGCTCGCCACGGCACCCGCTTTCGCCCAGAACAGCCAGCAGACCAAAATGAAAACCTGTAATACCCAGGCCGGCGACAAGAAGGGCGATGATCGCAAGGCATTCATGAAGAGCTGTCTGTCGGCGGCGGCACCGGCTGCCGCGTCGGCACCGATGACCCAGCAGGAGAAGATGAAGGCGTGCAACGTGCAGGCCTCCGACAAGAAGGGCGACGATCGCAAGGCCTTCATGAAAACCTGCCTGAGCAACAAGGGTTAAGGGACGCGGCGGCTCAACCCTTCAGGCGTGCCCGGCGCGCGTCCTGAAGCGGGCCGCAGCGATCTCTCGCGGAAAGCCGCGCTGTGTGAACGGCGCGGCTTTTTCATGGGTGGGGCGATTCGTCGTGCATCTGTGCGTGCGGATACATACGCATCAGGACGATTCGCGCGCCGCCACGTGCTTGCGCCTCTGCCTGCTTCCACGTCCTCCTTTCTACCTCATTCGCGCCCCGCTCCCGCTCTCTTCGCGCCGTTCGCCGCACATTCGCGGTAGCACCGCTGCGGTGCCGCCCTGCACTGTTCGATCACACCCGTTGCGTCCGCATCGTTTTCTTCTATGATGGCGGCACGGCCCATGCGAAGCGACACAATCACAATGGAGGGCCGCCGGCTTGTCGTTGATGCCAAAGAGCATGCACGGAGGCAAGGATGGTTGGGAGACACAAGAATCGCTGGCTGCGCCGTTGGCTGGTCGCCATTATTTTCTGGGCGGTGCCGGTGGCGATCGTCGCGGTGCGCGAGATTCAGGAAGAGATGGCCTATAACCGGGTCGACTTGAACAACGCGCTGACGACCTGGCAGTTCACCGATGCGCAACGCGCCGCCGGCGCCCCCGCGCACTGCCGCGGCACGCCTGACGATGCGCGCGCCGCCGGTTGTCCGGCCAACGTGCTCGCCGCCAACGCGCCGCGCCAGCACGAAGCCATCGACGAATACGCGCTGCGCCGCAGCACCCTCGCCGCCTATCTGTGGCACGCGTTCGTCGGCTATTGGGTGGTGCCGGCCGCAACCCTCTTTGTGATCGGCGTGCTGATCGGCGGACTCCGGCGTGCGTTGCGGCGGCCGCCGGCAAAGAGTGCGGTGGAAAACGCAGCGGTCGAAGCGCGCGGCAAGCCCCTGCACTGAGGAGCCCGCGGACGGTGTGTGCCTGATTGTGTTGCGCCTGGTTGTGCATGCGCAGTGGCGACGCTCCATCGCCAGCCCAGTGCGTGCCGGGCATGCGCTGCAAGGTCGGGCATCACGTGCCGGTGACGCGCCGCCGCAACACCTGCTGCGATCCATCGCGTACGCGCGTGCGTGGCGCCAGCGAGTAAAAATAACCGGCTCGGGCGTGCGCTGCGTCCGCCCAAACTTTGGACGAAAAGCATGTTCGTCAGCAACTGTGAACGATGCGAATCGGCACACAAACCCGCTCAAACAGCATTCGCAGACGCCGGTCAGAATTACCTGAAGCGCCTTCACCAACCCTGCGCGACCGCTGGAAACGCCCATCACACAAGGCGCGGGGCTTGGTGTCAAATGGCGCCCTTTGCTTTGCCGTGTGTTATAACTAAACACGCAACCCGCGTGAACTGAGGCTGCATCCCCGGAACCACGATGGAGAAAAACGATGCAAAGACGAAACTTCATACTAACGAGTACCGCCGCGCTCGCTTTCGGAGGCCTTTCATTGGCGGGCTGCACCACCACCAAGAATTCGGGAGAATCAGCCGCGACCGACATGTCGAAGCGGCAATCGATCGACGCCAGCGTCGACGGCACGATGTCGCGGCTTTACACGACGGTCAACGGCTCACGCGAACTGGTGTCGAAGGCGCGCGGCGTATTGGTCTTTCCGTCGGTACTGCAAGTGGGCTTTGTGATCGGCGGCCAGTACGGTGAAGGTTCGCTGCGGGTGGGCGGCAGCACGGTCGGCTACTACAGCACCGTATCGGGCTCGTTCGGTTTGCAGGCCGGCGCGCAATCGAAGGCCATCATTTTCCTGTTCATGACGCAGGATGCGCTCGACAAATTCCGCAGCGCGGACGGCTGGTCCGCAGGCGCCGACGCTTCGGTCGCGCTGGTGAAGATGGGCGCGAACGGCGTAGTGGATACCACCACCGCGACGGCGCCGGTCGAGGTGTTCGTGCTGACCAATGCCGGCCTGATGGCCGACGTGTCGCTGGCAGGCACCAAGGTATCGCGGCTGAAAATCTGACGCCGCCCGCTTCGTCGGCGACGCGCACGGAGCCGGCACCGCGGTGTGCATACCGCGGAGGGTGCCGCTCCAACGAATAACCCCACGCTGCTGTTGAGCCACGCGTGGGGTTTTTGTTTGTGCCGCTACCAGGCCGCTACTGTGCCGCTTTTGGGCCGCTACGAACTGGTCGACGTATCGATCACCTTGAAGCGCGAGCGCTTCTGCGCGCGAATCACCGACTGATACGCGTCGACGTATTGCTGCGCCATCCGGTGCGACGTGAAGCGCTCCTCGAAGCGGCGCCGCACGGTCTCGCGCGGCAGCTTGTGCAAGCGGTTGACCGCTGCGACCGCGCCGATTTCGTCTTCGACGATAAAGCCGGACACGCCGTCGTCGAGCACCTCCGGTACCGCACCGCGATTGAACGCGATCACCGGCGTGCCACAGGCCATCGCTTCGATCATCACAAGGCCGAACGGCTCCGGCCAGTCGATCGGGAACAGCAGCGCATGCGCACCGGACAGAAACTCGGCCTTCTGATCGTCGGCGATTTCGCCGATGTATTCGACGTGCGGCAGTTCGAACAGCGGCCGGATATCGCGCTCGAAGTACTCGCGGTCGGCGCTGTCGACCTTGGCGGCGATGCGGATCGGCAAGCCGCAGCGCGCGGCGATGCGAATCGCCGTGTCGACGCGTTTCTCCGGCGAGATGCGGCCGAGAAACGCCAGATACCGCTGCTCGACCGGCTGCGGCGTGTACAGCGCTTCGGGCAAGCCGTGATAAACCGTCGACAGCCAGCGCGCTTGCGGCAGCGGCTGGCGCTGCGCATTCGAAATGGAAATCACCGGCGCGGTGCTGAACGTATCGAACACCGGCTGCTGCTCGGGCAGATCGAGCCGGCCGTGCAGTGTCGTGACGAACGGCGTCGCCTGACGCTTGAACACCGAAAACGAGTAGTAATCCATATGGAAATGCAGCACGTCGAACTCGTCCGCGCGACGGCGCACCAGTTCCATCAGCAGCATATGGGGCGCCACGCGGTCGCGAATGCCCGGGTCCAGACGCAGCGCGCGCGGCCATACCGCTTCGAGCTTCGCGCGCGTGACCGAATCGCCGCTCGCGAACAGCGTCACATCGTGGCCGAGTTCGACGAGCGCTTCGGTGATGTACGACACCACGCGCTCCGTGCCGCCGTATAGCTTGGGCGGCACCGATTCGGTCAGGGGGGCGATCTGCGCAATTCTCATCGGCGTCTCCGTCTGGTGGCGAACGAGTATGACAGTGCACCGGGCAGCGATCAAATCGCCGCGGTGCGCACTGCATGAGCGGGCAACCTGAGCGCCCGCGCGCGCTCGCCTGTTTTGTCGAACTACGTGCGCCATTATTGCCTGGAAGCCTTCCGAAAGCTGCGCTACTTGCAATTGCTGGGCGCTGTTACAGACGCGAAACATTCGGTGGATGGGTCGTCAGGCGGCATGAAGGCGGCACAAAGGCGGCACGCGGTGGCGCAGCGCGCGCAGTTTGTGCAACGGATGCGCGCTGCATTTGCTGCGCAACTGCGGTGCCTGCATGGCGCAGGTTGGACGGGCAACACGCCGGACGTGGCGCACAACGTGGCGAGAAACGTGGCGCAAAACGGCGAGCGCCTGGGTTAGCCGTGGCCAACCCGACTGACCGAAGCCCCGCGCCTCAGCGCGCCGGCCACTTCCACGCGGGAACGTCGAATTCGTCGCCGCCGGCGACGCGGGTCGCCCCCAGTTCCTTCTCCAGCACCAGCGACTGGCTCGCGCTGTCGCGCTCCAACGCCGCGATCAGCCGTGCCGCATGCGACACCACCAGCACCTGCGAATGCTGCGAGGCCTGCGCGATCAGCCGCGCCAGCGCCGGCAGCAAGTCGGGATGCAGGCTCGTCTCCGGTTCGTTCAGCACCAGCAGCGCGGGCGGACGCGGCGTCAGCAGCGCGGCGACCAGCAGCAGATAGCGCAGCGTGCCGTCCGACAGTTCGGCCGCCTTCAGCGGCCGCAGCAGGCCATGCTGGCGCATCGTCACCTCGAAGCGGCCTTCCAGATTCGCGATGTCGATATGCGAGCCGGGAAAGGCATCCGCGATCGCATCGTCGAGCGCCTGCGGCGCGCCGATCTCGCGGATCGTCTGCAACGCGGCGGGCAGGTCCGCACCGTCGTCGGCGAGTACCGGCGTGTGCGTGCCGATCTGCGGGATGCGCGCGGGCGCGTCGGCGTCGGTGCGGAAGTGGTCGTAGAAGCGCCACGAACGGATCTGCTCGCGCACCGCGATCATCTCCGGCGCGCCGCGCGGGTCGGAGAACTCGGTCATCATGCTGTCGAAACTCGCCACCGGATGCGGCACGGTTTGCCAGTCGCCCTGCTCGTCGCGCGTGCGCAGCGCCGCGCCGTGGCGGTCGACCAGCAGCGCCGACGGCCGCAGCACGGGCCCGCTCCAGATGCACTCGCGCTTGATCACCGGATCGAGGCCGAACTGCGTCGGCCCCGGTATCGGCAAGCCGAGATCGATCGCATAGCCAAAGGTGTCGCCGGCAAAGCCGAGCTTCAGATTCACCGCATCGCGCCGCACCAGCGGCTCGACCGGCTGCTCGCCGGCGCGCATCGCGCGCGAGAAGCGCTCGGGGCCGGCCCACAGTGTGGACTGAAGACCGCCTTCGCGGGCCAGCGACGGAATCACGTTGCCGCGCGCGGTGGCCGCCAGCAGGCGCAGCGCGCGATAGAGGTTCGATTTGCCGCTACCGTTCGCGCCGGTCACCACGTTCAGGCGGCCGAGCGGCACGATCAGCTCGCGCAGCGACCGGTAATTGGCGACGGCCAGCGCAGTCAGCATCGGACTCGCGTGCATGGGTCGCGGCACGGGTCGTGGTCTGCCTCAGGCCTGCGCCGCGCCGGCCAGCGGCACGCTGCGCAGATCGCTCAGGAAGGTATCGCGCCACACGCCCAGATCGTTCTTGCGCAGCGCAGCCATGTTGATTTCATGGCGGCGCTTGCGTTCTTCGAGCGGCATCGCGAGCGCGCGCTGCAGCGCCTCGCACATGCCGAGCGAATCGTGCGGATTGACGATCAGCGAGCCGGACAGTTCGGCTGCCGCGCCGGCGAACATCGACAGCACCAGCACGCCCGGATCGTCCGGATTCTGCGCAGCGACGTATTCCTTCGCGACGAGGTTCATGCCGTCGTGCAGCGGCGTGACGAAACCGATCTGCGATTCGCGAAACAGCGACATCAGTTTCCAGCGGTCGTAGCGCTGGTTCAGATAGCGGATCGGCGTGTAATCGAGGCCGGAATAGCGGCCGTTGATCCGCCCTGCTTCGTATTCGAGATCCTGGCGGATCTGCTGGTAGGTCGACACATCGGAGCGCGTGGGCGGCGCGATCTGCACCAGCGTGACGTTGCCGCGCCATTCGGGCGAGCGCTCGAGCAGGTGCTCGAACGCGCGAAACCGTTCGACGAGACCCTTCGAATAGTCGAGCCGGTCGACGCTCATGATCAGCTTGCGACCCTCGAGGCTTTGCTTCAGGTCGAGCACATGCTGACGGCTTTCGTAGCGCTTCGCCTGTTCGGCGATCTCGTCGGGGAACACGCCGATCCGGTACACGCCGGTGCGCAGTGTGCGGCCGAACGCCTCGACATGGCCGCCCTTTCGCACGGTGCCGCGCGCGTGGCGTTCGATGTAGTCGTGAAACGCGAGCTGGTCGGTGTCGGTCTGGAAGCCGATCAGGTCATAGCAGCACAGCGACTTCACCAGCTCTTCGTGCGGCGGAATGTTGATCAGGATTTGCGGCGACGGAAACGGAATATGCAGGAAGAAACCCATCCGGTTGGTCACGCCCTCGGCGCGCAGCGCCTCGGCGAACGGGATCATATGGTAGTCGTGCACCCAGATGATGTCGTCGGGCTCCAGCAGCTTGATCAGCTTGTGCGCAAGCCACGCGTTGACGCGCCGATAGCCGGCATAGTCTTCGCGCTCGTAGCGCGCGAGGTCGTTGCGGTAGTGGAACACCGGCCACAACGTGGCATTCGAAAAGCCGCGGTAGTACTGGTCGTAGTCCTTGCGCGTCAGCCCGACGGTGGCGAACGTGACGGCACCGTCCTCGTCGAGCGTCGGGCCCGCGTTCGCGACGGTTTCGCTGACCACGTCGCCGCTCCAGCCGAACCATACGCCGCCAGCGTCCCTCAATGCGCCGAATACGCCGACCGCGAGGCCGCCGGCCGAGCCCTTGGTTTCGGTGGGTGTTGCCACGCGATTCGATACGACGATTAGTCGGGCCATGCGGGTTCCTCCGTATGCGGTGTCAGGCACAGCAAAACGGCAGCGCTGTGCGGCGCACTGCTCGCACCGGCTGGCACCGTCGACGCTGGCTGGTGCTTAGCCCGCGTCGCTCATTTCGTTAGTTCGTCCCCCGGCACGGGAACGCCTTGCCGAGCCCGAGCGACACCGCGGTGCTCGCATTGAAGCTGGCCGCGTTCGGATTCTCCGCGATGTACTTGCGGACCGCGTCGGTCAATTGCTGGGAGCGCGCTTCCGGCGGCAAGCAGAAATACTGCCCGACGCGCGGCCCGGTCGTGCCGCCGATCGCATCGATCGTATTGAAGACGCCGTCCGCCGCGCCTTCGATATACGCACCGCACGCACTACGCGACGCGACGTCGGTCTTCGTGCACAGCCTGTTGAGGTCGCCCCCCGTAAACGCGGCCGCCGACAGCGGTACGGCAAGCGCGCTGGCGCAAATCAAAACCCGCAGCATGGTTATCCTTCGACGTATTGGCGATGCAAATTTTACCCGGCGTCTGTGGGCCGGTGTGCTATTTTGCACTGTTTTGTGGCGCTTTCGCAGAGTTGCCCGCCGGCGCCTGGTTCTGCATCTGCTGCAGCCGCGCCGTCAGCCCTTCGACGACGTCCGGCTCCTTGTACTGCTTGGCGAAATCGAGCGCGGTCAGGCCGATCTGGTTCTTCACGGTCAGGTCCGCGCCGTTGTCGAGCAACAGCTTGACCGTCGATACATGGCCGCCGCGCGCCGCCATCATCAGCGGCGTGGTGCCGTTCGGCGAACCAGCGTCGATGTACGCGCTGTTATCGAGCAGCAGTTGCACGACATCGTCGTGGCCGTTGGTGGCCGCGTAATGCAGCGGCGCCCAGCCCTTCTTGTTCACTTCCGCATCTTTCGAGATCAGCAGCTTGACGAGGTCGACGTCGTCGTTCAGCGCGGCCATCATCATCGCGTTTTCGCCGGCCTTGTCCTCGATCTCGAGGTTGATCTTCGGCGTGCTGGCGAGCAGCGCCGCGACCTGATCCGACTTTTCGCGGGCCGCCAGTACGATCAAAGGGATGCCCTGGCTGTCGGTCATGTTCGGATCCATGCCGTTGCCGAGTTGCTTCTTCACTTCTTTCACGTCGTCGAACTTGACCGCCTTGACCATCGTGTCGGCGGGCGCGGCGTGCGCCGGCAAGCCGGCCAGCGCAACACAGGCGATGCTTGCGCACAGGGCTGCACGCGCAAGGCCGCGACGCAGGTCGAAGGAACGGAATTCAGTGAGATGGCTTTGCATGCCTGCCTTTAAAAATATGGTCTATCTAATTGATAGTTTTGAATTTAATGATTCCGGCGCTGGGCTCGCGCAGCGCATATCTGGGCGCCGCATTCACGAGGCGCTGGGCGCGGGAATGGCGAACAGCCGGAAAAAGTTCTGCGTCGTGGCGGCTGCCAGCGCCGCTTCCGGCATCTCGCGTTGTTGCGCGATGAAGCGTCCGACATAACTTACGTACGCAGGTTCATTAGGCTTACCACGATACGGCACGGGCGCCAGGTACGGCGAATCGGTTTCGATCAGCAGACGCTCGAGCGGCACGCGCCGCGCGACGTCCTGCACGTCGGTCGCGCTCTTGAACGTGACGATGCCCGACAGCGAAATGTAAAAATTCTGCTCGAGGGCGCGCTCGGCGATCGCCCACGGTTCGGTAAAGCAATGCATCACGCCGCCCGGCACGCCCGCGCGTTCTTCGGCCATCAGGCGCAGCGTGTCTTCGGAAGCCGCGCGCGTGTGGATGATTAGCGGCTTGCCGGTCTGGTGCGCGGCGCGGATGTGCGTGCGAAAGCGCTCGCGTTGCCATTCCATATCGGCGATCGTGCGGCCTTCGAGGCGGTAGTAGTCGAGCCCGGTCTCACCGATCGCCACCACTTTCGGGTGCGCGGCCAGTTCGACCAGTTCCGCGACGCTCGGCTCGCGCGCATCTTCGTGGTCCGGATGCACGCCGACCGACGCGTAGATGTTGTCGTGCTGCGCGGCAATCTCGAGCACCGCGGGCAGCGTCTCGAAGTCGACCGACACGCACAGCGCATGCGTGACCGAATGCGTGCGCATATTGTCGAGCACCTGCGGCAGGCGGTCGGCGAGTCCTTCGAAGTTGATGTGGCAGTGCGAATCGACAAACATGATGGCTTCCGTTGCGGTTTGAAACGACGACGATGCAGGCGCGGCGCCCGGGAGACGCCCAGACGCCGGGGCAACACTCTGGTGACTCTCGCGTGACCTTCAGGCGGCGCTCGGGCCGCCCTCAGGCCGCGCCGAGACGACGCCCGACGATCACCAGATCGCGCTCGACGCCATCGAGCACCGCGACGCGCGGCAGCACTCCCCAATCTGCAAAGCCGAAGCCGTGAAACAGGCGCAGGCTCGGCTCATTGTGACCGAACACGAAACCGAGCAGCGTATCGATACCCAGACGCGGCGCCACGCCGAGCGCCTCGGCCAGCAGCGCCTTGCCGAGCCCCTTGCCGCGCGCGGCTTCGTCCAGATAGACGCTGACTTCAGCGGTGCGCCCGTAGGCCGGCCGGCCGTAAAAGTCGGAAAAGCTGAGCCACGCAATCACCCTGCCGCCTGCTTTGCCCACTTCATCTGCTTTGCCAGCCTTGCCTGCTTCGCCCGCCTTGCCTGCTTCGCCGGCTTCGCCCACTTCGTCTGCTTGACCCGCGTCGACGACCCACATCGGCCGCCGCTGCGGACTGTGCGCGTCGAACCACGCCCGGCGGCTGTCGATGCTGACCGGTTCGAGGTCGGCGGTCACGACGCGCGACGCCACCGTGGAGTTGTAGATGGCGACGATCGCGGGCAGATCGTCGGGCGTGGCATCGCGGTACGAAAGCGGCATGGCGTTACGTCGGATCGATATTGTAAGGGCACGCGGCACCCCAAAGCGGCGCCCGGCTGCAGGCACGCACGGCTACGCGAACACGTCGCGGTAGCCGAGAAACAGTTCTTCGAACACGAGCCGAGCGTTCAGCGGATGGTTCTCCACCGCGCGCTGCCGCGTCACGCTCTTCAGGAAGCGCGCGAACGCGGCCGCATCGGCCTCTTTCGCGCAGCGCGCGAGGGCCGCGGCGGCGTCCGGAAAGTAGCGCGGCGCGCCCGCGGCGCGTTGTGCGAGCAGATCGTACAGCCAGCGCTGCAGCCAGCCGAGCACCAGCGGCACCGGCAGCTTCTGCAGCGTCTCGCCGCACGCGAACGCATCGCAGTTGCGGCCGGCGGCCAGTTGCTGCAGCGTCCAGTCGCGCAGCGCGCGGTTTTCGTCGCGCGCGAGCGCCAGCGCCGCGAGCGGCGCGCCGCCGGCTTCGGCGAGCAGCGCGGGCGCATCGTCGACGCCTTGCGCGGCAAGCCACGCGGCAGCCACCGCCGGCGCGGGGGTCGGCATCGGCCACTGGCGGCAGCGGCTGATGATGGTCGGCAGCAGGCGGTCGATGCGCGCCGTCCCCAGCAGAAACACGACGCCGGCAGGCGGTTCTTCGAGCGTTTTCAGCAGCGCGTTGGCCGCCGCGACGTTCAGCGCCTCGGCCGGATACAGCACGACCACCCGCAGGCCGCCGCGGTGCGAACCGACGCCGCAGAAATCGAGCAGCGCGCGCACCTGCTCGATCTTGATTTCCTTGCTCGGCGCGCGGGTTTTCTTGCCGTCGTCGGCATCGGCCTTGTCGGCCTTGCTGTCGGCCTTTTCGTCGGCCGGCGCCGCGAAACCCGATTCGGCGGCCAGCGCCTCGGGCAGCACGATCCGGTAGTCGGGGTGGTTGCCCTGCACGAACCACTTGCAGGCCACGCACGCGCCGCACGGCTGGCCGTCAGGCTGCGGCGCCTCGCACAGCAGGCCTTGCGCGAGGTGCTGCGCGAAATGCAGTTTGCCGATGCCGGCCTGGCCGTGCAGCAGCAGCGCGTGCGGCCAGGCGGCGCGCAGCTGTTGCAGCCGGGTCCATTCGTCGGATTGCCACGGGTAGATCATGGGGTTCGATGGGTTCGGTCTTTTTTGAAATCAGAAGCGCGCGATCAGATCTTCCAGCTGCTTCTGGATCGAGATGATGCTGAGCGTCGAATCGATGATAGCGAAACGGTATGGCGCTTCTTCCGCGCGACGCAGGTACTCGGCCCGCGTGCGCGCAAAGAACGCATCGGATTCGCCTTCGAAGCGGTCCGGCGCGCGCACCGCGCCGCGCCGCGCGCTGGCGGTATCGGGCGGCACGTCGAACAGCACCGTCAGGTCCGGCTGGAAGCCGCCCTGCACCCAGCGCTCGAGCGTTTCCAGCTTGTCGCGCGGCAGCCCGCGGCCGCCGCCCTGGTAGGCGAAGGTCGCGTCGGTGAAGCGGTCGGACAACACCCAGTCGCCGCGTGCGACCGCCGGCTCGATGACCTGCGCCAGATGCTCGCGGCGCGCCGCGAACATCAGCAGCGCTTCGGTTTCGAGGTCCATGCCCTGATGCAGGAGAATCTCGCGCAGCGACTCGCCGAGCGCCGTGCCGCCCGGCTCGCGCGTGACGACGACGGTGCGGCCGGCCTGCGCAAGCTTCGCTTCGAGCCGCTCGCGGAACCACGCAAGATGCGTGGTCTTGCCGGCGCCGTCTATGCCCTCGAATGTGATGAATTTGCCACGCGCCATTATTGCCCTCGAATATATTTGTCGACGGCCTTGTTGTGATCGCCGAGCGTGTCAGAAAAGATGCTGCTGCCGTCGCCGCGCGACACGAAGTAGAGTGCGCTGGTCTGTGCCGGGTTCAGCGCCGCTTGCAGCGACGCGACGCCCGGCAGCGAGATCGGCGTCGGCGGCAGACCCATCCGCGTGTAGGTATTGTAAGGAGTGTCGGCAAGCAGGTCGCGCTTCTTCAAATGGCCGGTGTAGCTGTCACCCATCCCGTAAATGACGGTCGGGTCGGTTTGCAGCGGCATGTTCGCACGCAACCGGTTCGCGAACACGCCCGCCACCATCGGGCGGTCCGACGCCCGGCCGGTTTCCTTCTCGATGATCGACGCCATCGTCAGCGCCTCGTACGGCGTGCGGTACGGCAGACCCGGCGCGCGCGCAGCCCACGCTTCGTCGATGCGCAACTGCATCAGCCGGTAGGCGCGGCGATAAACCTCGAGATCGCTGGCGTTTTTGTCGAATAGATAGGTGTCCGGGAAAAACAGCCCTTCGGCGCTGCCGCTCGCGGTGGCCGGCGCACCGATCGCCTTCAGCAGGTCGGCGTCGGACAGCGAGGCCGCATCATGCCGCAACGCGGGGTTCGCGTCGAGTTCGGCGCGCATATGCTTCAGGGTCCAGCCTTCGATCACGGTGGCCACGTACTCGTTGACGTCGCCGCGCGCGATCTTCTGCAGCACTTCATACGGCGTCACACCGCTCTTGAACTCGTAGTTGCCCGATTTCAGTGCCGACTGCAGCCCGAGCGCGCGCGCCATCAGCACGAACAGCTCCGGCTCGACCGGCACGCCGCCGCGGTTCAATTGCGTGGTCACGCTGCGCAGACTGCTGTGCGGCTTGATCGTGACGTCCAGTTGGGATGCTGCGAGGTTGATCGGTTGGGTGGCCCAGTGGTAAGCGCCGGCGGCCGCCGCCGCAGCCAGCACGACGAGCGCCATGCCGGCAAGCAAACATTTCTTCAGAAGGGACATGCGGGACAAGGCTGGGGTTAAGACTCATATAATACCTGGTTGCTTTGCCGAAAGTCACAACCGACTTCTCTCTCGCATTTATGAACGCACCGCTCGCTTCCGCTTCTGTCTCCGCCGCGGCTAACGCTTCGGGCGCCACGGCCGGCGCCAGTGCGGTCGCGCCGGCCGCTGCCGCGGCTGCTCCGCTACCGCCGCTACCGCCGCTACCGCGCCCCGCCCGCGAAGAATTCGACGCCGCGCTCACGCGCGGCGCATATATGCCGCTCACGCAATTCGGCATTATCGACGTCAACGGCGACGATGCCGCAGCCTTTCTGCACACCCAGCTCACCAACGACACCCAGCACCTCGACGCGGCCAGCGCACGCCTCGCCGGCTATTGCACGGCCAAAGGCCGGCTGCTTGCGTCGTTTCTCGCGTGGCGCACCGGCGGCGCGATCCGCCTGCTGGTCGCAGAGGACGTGCGGGCCGCCGTGCAAAAACGCCTGTCGATGTTCGTGCTGCGCGCCAAGGCAAAATTGACCGATGCGAGCAGCGAACTCGTCGCGGTCGGCCTCGCCGGCGACGTGCGCAAGGCTTTGTCCGGCGTGTTCGACGCGCTGCCGGACGGCGTGCACGTGAAGGTCGACGGCCCGGCCGGCGCACTGATCCGCGTGCCCGATGCAGCCGGGCGGCCGCGCTATCTATGGGTTGGGCCGCAAGCCGAAGTCGCCGCGCGCCTGCCGCTGCTGGAGGCGCAGCTCACACGCGCGTCGGCCGCGGTGTGGGACTGGCTCGACATCCGCGCGGGCGAACCGCGCATCACGCAACGGGTGGTCGAGCAGTTCGTGCCGCAGATGGTCAACTTCGACGTGCTCGGCGGCGTCAATTTCCGCAAGGGCTGCTACCCGGGCCAGGAAGTGGTCGCGCGCAGCCAGTATCGCGGCACGATCAAGCGGCGTACCGCGCTGGCGAACGTGGCCGGCGAGACCGATACCGTGCTGCCGGGCCTCGAGCTGTTTCACTCGGACGATGCGGGCCAGCCGTGCGGGATGGTGGTCAACGCGGCGTCGGCGGCGGATGGCGGCGTCGATATGCTGGTCGAGATCAAACTGGCGGCGCTCGCCGGCGGCAGCGTGCATCTGGGCGCGGGCGACGGGCCTGCGCTCACGTTCCTGACGCTGCCCTACGCGCTGCCCGGCGACGAAGAAAGCTGATTGGCGCGCGATCGGCGGCGCGAGCGCCGCCGATGCGTTGCGTACCCTTTGCGCACCACCTGCTTTGCGCACCACCTGCTTTGCGTACGACCTGCTTCGAGCCCCCATCTAAACGCCGGCGCCGTAGACCGGCCGCAGGAGACCCCTCCCCACGATGTGCCTGATCGTCTTCGACTGGCAGCCCGCCGCTACCGACGGCCCGCTCTTCACGCTCGCCGCGAACCGCGACGAATTCCTGCGCCGCACGGCCGAACCGATGCACTGGTGGGACGATGCGTCCGGACTGCTGGCCGGGCGCGACCTGGTCGGCGGCGGCACCTGGCTCGGCATGACCCGCGATGGCCGCTTCGCCGCGCTGACCAACTATCGCGGGCCGCACGAGATGCGGCCCGATGCGCCGACGCGCGGCACGCTGGTGAGCCGCTGGCTGAGCGAACCCGAACGCCGCGCACCGCTCGACTATCTGAATGAAGTGGCGCAAAGCGGCGATCTTTATAACGGCTTCAACCTGCTGGTCGGCGACTGGACGCGGCGCGAGCTCGGCTGGTATTGCAACCGCTCGCCGAAGGCACCGGCGCTGCTGGCGGCCGGCGCGCACGGCATTTCGAATGCGGTGCTCGACACGCCGTGGCCGAAGCTCGTGAAGAAGCGCGCGGAACTGGCGGCGCAGGTCGCCGGCGATCCACTGACGCCGCTCGAACGGCTGATCGACCTGATGCGCGACACCCGCGAGGCGCGCGACGACGAACTGCCGGCCACCGGTGTATCGCTGGAACGCGAGCGGCAGTTGTCGGCGGCTTTTATCGAGACGCCCGGGTACGGCACGCGCGGCACCACCGCACTGCGCGTGCTTGCACATGCAGACCATCTGAGCGTGCAGGCAGCAGAACGCAGCGATGACAACGGCGCGCACGTGATCAGGCGGCCTGGAGATTTCGAGCGCAGTTTTGCGTTCGAGATTGCGCGGTAAGGAGGGCGCGTGGCCCTTAGTCCGTCGCCGCGCGCAGCGTCACGCGTGCGCGTCGCGAACGAGGCCGGTCACGCCAGGCACTCGAACCCGCACAGCGCGGCGACCGCTCAATCCACTCCAAACGCCGCGCGCAGCGCCGCGGCCGCATCGGCATGCGCTTGCGCAACATCGGGCACGAAGCCGCCCATCTTGAAGAACTCGTGAATCATCCCTTCGTAGCAGCGATGTGTGACGACATTGCCCGCCGCGTGCAGTTTCCCGGCGTACGCGGCACCCTCGTCGCTGAGCGGATCGTACTCGGCAGTCGCGATCCACGCGGGCGCCACGCCGCGAAAATCCGGCGCGCCGCGCGGGCCGTCGAGCGGCGCGAAGCGCCAGTCCGCGCGATCGTCGGAATTGCGCAGATATTGCGAGAAAAACCACTGGATCGTCTCACCCGACAGCAGATAGCCATTCGCGAGCCGCGCATGCGATGCCGTCTGCTGATGGCCGGTTGCACCCGGATAGATCAGCAGCTGCAGCGCGAGCGCAAGGCCCGCGTCGCGCGCCAGCACCGCGCAGACCGTGGCAAGCGTGCCGCCCGCGCTGTCGCCGCCCACCGCGACACGCGTCGAGTCGATGCCGTATAGCGCGGCGTTCGTGTGCAGCCATATAAGCGCATCGAAGGCATCGTCGACGGCGGTCGGAAACTTGTGCTCGGGCGCGAGCCGGTAGTCGACCGATAACACCGCGCACTGCGCATCGCGCGCGAACATCCGGCATAGCGCGTCGTGCGTCGCAACGCTGCCCACTGTGAAACCACCGCCGTGGTAGTACACCAGCGCCGGCGCGGGCTGCGCCCACTGCGGCTCGACCGGCTGATAAAGACGCGCGCGGATCGCGCTGCCGTCGCGCACCGGCACCTCGAGGTCTTCTACCGAGTACATCGGCGCGCGGGCAATTTCGAGGATCGGCGCACTCTTTTCGTACGCTGCGCGCGCCGCCTGTGGGCTCAGTTCGTGATACGGCGGGCGCTTCATGCGCGCGATCATGTCGAGCACCTGCTCGATCTTCGGGTTCAACGGCATCGTGCATCGGGCGGCGCGCGGGCGCCAGGCGGTGGACAGAGCGGCCATCATGCCATGGGCGCCGGCGCGGCGCGCATCAGCTCGCGGCCCCTCTCAAGTTACAGCGCGTGCTTCGACTCCAGCTTGACCGGCACGCCTGGCGCGCGCCCCTCTTCGATATCGGCGTGGCGCTGTTTAACCGAATCCATGATTGCCGGATGTGTGAGCACGTAGAAGCGCCCTTCGCGCACCGCCTCGAAGGTCAGCTCCGCGATATCCGCCGCGCTCTTCTTGCCGGACTGCACCGCGCGCTGCAGTTGCAACCCCGCGGCCTGCTGCGAGCGCGTCGGCGCGCCTTCGTTGCGCAGTCCGGCGGGCCGCGTGCGCTCCGCATCGGCGATACCGGTCGGCACGAACGCCGGGCACAGCAGCGAGCAGCCGATCGGCGCGCCTGCGTTGCGCAGATCGTGATGAAGCGTCTCGGACAGCGCCACCACCGCATGCTTCGACGCGTTGTACACGCCGATCCCCGGCGCCGTCACCAGCCCCGCGACCGACGACGTGTTGACGATATGCGCCGGCTCGTCCTGGCGCAGCATGATCGGCGTGAACACGCGCACCCCGTTGGCGACACCCATCACGTTGACGCCGAACACCCACGACCAGTCGTGCGCCGAGCTTTCCCAGATGAAGCCCACCGTCGCCACACCCGCGTTGTTGAACAGCAGGTGCACCTTGCCGAATGCATCGAGCGCAGCCTGCGCGAGCGCGGCGACGTCGGCTTCGCGCGACACGTCGGTGCGCACGCCGATCACCTGCGCACCAGCGCTGCGCAGCGCGTCGACGGCGCGCGCGAGCGCTGCTTCGTCGACGTCGGCGAGCACCAGCTTCATGCCGAGCGCGGCGCCCTTGTCCGCGAACGCGCGGCCAAAACCGCTGGCCGCGCCAGTGATCACCGCAACCTTGCCTGCAAAGTCAAACATCGTGGTCCCCGTCGTGTGGTTAGCGCGTCCCGTGCGCGCGAACCTCATTAGATCAAATCAGTTTGACGATCTGTTTGCCGAAGTTCTGCCCTTTCAGCATGCCGAGGAAAGCCTGCGGCGCCGCGTCGAGGCCTTGCGCAATGCTTTCGCGGAAATGCAGCTTCTTTTGCGCGACGAGCCCGCCCAGTTCCTGCAGCGCCTGCGGCCATACGTCCATATGCTCGTTGACGATAAACCCTTCGATCATCAGCCGTTGCGTCAGGATCAGCTCCGGATGCTTGAGCGGTACCGCATCGCCGTCGTAGCGCGCGATCATCCCGCATAGCGCGATACGGCCGAACGCGTTCATCCGCGCGAGCGTCGCATCGAGCCCCGCGCCGCCGACGTTTTCGAAACAGCCGTCGACACCGTCCGGCGTCGCGTCCTTCAAATCCTGATAGAGATTGCCCGCCTTGTAATCGACGCAGGCATCGAAGCCGAGCGTCTCGACCACGTAACGGCATTTCTCGGCGCCGCCGGCAATGCCGACCACACGGCAGCCGCTCTGCTTCGCCAGTTGCCCGACCACACTGCCCACCGCGCCGCTTGCCGCGCTGACCACCACGGTCTGGCCGGCCTTCGGCGCGATGATGCGCTTGAGCCCGTACCAGCCAGTCACGCCGGGCATGCCGACCGCGCCGAGATACGCGGACAGCGGCACGTGCGTCGCGTCGACCTTGCCGATGCCCTTGCCGCTGGACGTGCCGTATTCCTGCCAGCCGAGCATGCCGACCACCTTGTCGCCGACCGCGAACGATGGGTGCTTCGACTCGACCACCTCGCCTACCGTGCCGCCGATCATCACTTCGTTGAGCGCCTGCGGCGCCGCGTACGACTTGCTGTCGTTCATCCGGCCGCGCATATACGGGTCGAGCGACAGATAGTGGTTGCGCACGCGGAACTGGCCGTCCGCGAGGGGTTCGAGCGGGGTTTCGACCAGCTTGAAATTGTCCGGCGTCGCCGCGCCCTGCGGACGCGACACGAGCAGCACCTGACGATTGATTTCGGCCATCTCTGTCTCCTTTCGTTCTGGTTCGCTTTCGATCTGCGGGGTTGCGGCTGTGACTGGGTTTAGCCGTCCTTTAGCCGTCCTTTAGCCGTCCTTTAGCCGTCGCTTGGTCCGGGCTTCGCGGACGGATCGCTGCGCAGGCGCTGCTGCGTCACGTCGCGGCCCACCGCGAGGCGCCGCATGTACTTGAAGGTGCCGAGCGCCTTCGCGACGAAGTGGCCTTCGCTGTCGCGGATTTCTCCTTCGCAGTAGGCCATCGTCGTCGAGCGGTGCAGCACGCGGCCACTGGCGCGCAGCTCGCCGCGGCCGGGCTGCATGAAGTTCACCTTCAACTCGACGGTGACCACGCCGACGCCATCCGCCGCGAGGCTGCGTGCGGCCATCGCGAGCGCGACGTCGGCGAGCGTCATCGTTACGCCGCCGTGTGCGACGTTCCACGTGTTCAGATGTTCGGTGGCGAGCGGCAGCACGACGTCGCTCGTGCCGTCGGCAGCGGCGACGACGCGCACGCCCAGGTGGTCGACGAACGGGCTTTCGATGGCCGGCGCGGTAATAGGCGACGCTGCGTCGCCTGCGTTATGCGAATCCGTCATCGCAGGCGCTCAGACTTCGAAATCGATCGCCGCGCGCGACTCGCGCACCGCGGCGACGAAGGCTTTCAGCGCTTCATGCTGCGGGTGAACCTGGTAAGCGTCGAGCGCGGCCTTGTCGGCGAAATCGGATTCGAGAATCACATCGTGCGTCGATTCGAGGCCCGGCTGCGCGAGGCCCACCTCGAGGCGCAGGATGCCCGGCACAATGCCGCGGCAGGCTTCGAGCTTCTGTTTCAGTTTCAATGCGTTTTCGGCGCGCGACGCGCCCTCGGCCTGTTCGTGCAGCTTCCACAGCACAATGTGACGGATCATGGTGTTCGGTACCTGTTCGCGGTGTTCGAGAGAATCCTGCCTTTCCTTGTCTGACCCGCGTGAGCGCCATCCCCGGCGCGCAACCGTTCGTCTTTAGATCCGACGAAAAAGCGGAGATGGGAATCGATGCGATCAGACAGGCAACGCAGATGGTAAGCCGCTCGAGCTAACCGATGCAAACAGTCTCTAACAGAAGGCGGAACCGGACGGCCGCCGCCGCGCCATATTCGACAAGCTGTGCGGCCACACTGCACCGCCAGAAGGTATTACGCCCTCTGCTCAAGCAAGGCAATGACCTCGGCCCAGCTGTCGACACGCGGCGTCCATGGAATCATGCGATTGTGAGGAGCGGAAAAAAGGACGCCCTGCCCTCTGAAGCGGGAAAAATGACGAACATTGTCGTCGATAAGAAAATCCGCATCCAGAATACTTTTGTCGCCGCAAAACACGATGTTTTGCGGCGAGACAAACGAAAAATGTTCTTCCAGCCATGCAAATTTTGCTGCGCAGGAGGCGGGGTACTCCATGGCTGCGGTGGCGATGAAGATCTCAAACTTCTTCGAAAGGTGTTTCAGCGCGTCTTGTGCGCCCGGCATAACAGATAGACCGCGAAAAAAAGAACCCTCATGCAAGAGCTCCTGCAACTTCTCGTAGTGATGGGGTTCCACGAGCTGTCTGATATTTCGCCCCACCCCGTCTTCATCGTTCCAGCTATGGCTGTAGGTGCGCTGAAGCCAGTCTCGCTGAGCGGTGAAGGAGTCGGCGATGACCTCGTCCATATCGATGGCTACGCGAACTGGATAGCGATACATAACGCCCATCTTGAAGAGTTGGAATTCGAAAAAATTATACCGTCACACCTTGTGAGTGCCCGACACCTTCACCCGTTTTCACCCGTTACTTGTTGGCGGACAGCGCGCCCTGATTGTTCTCGCCACCAAACAGTGCCGTCAGATACCGCGCGTTGTTGTTCATCTCCGTCATCAGGTTGTTCAGCGCGGTGAACTGCGCTGAGTACTGGGTGGTCAGCTGTGCCTTGTAGGCCGTCAGCGCAGCCTGCTCAGTCGGCACGCTGTTCGGGCCGCTGCCGGTCAGATCCGACTTCAACGCATTGACGCGCGTCGTAATCGCACCGGTGGTCGACAGCTGGGCGGAGATCATATTGTTCAACTGCGCCGCAATGCCGTTAGTCGGGTTCAACACCTGCGCGACGCCCGCCTGATTGTTCTTCAGCGCCGTGCTGAGTGCGTTGCTATCCACCGTCAGCGTACCGTCCGCGTTCAGCGAGATGCCGAGCACAGCCAGGCCCACAGCACGCTGGCCCGTGCCGACTGCGCTGGCGACGATCGACGACAGACTGTTGTTCAACTGGTTGACCGTCGGGTCGCCGAGCAGCACGCCAGTGGTGGCGCCCGTGCTGTCGAACGCGGTGGCTGTGCCGCGCACCGAGACGTAGCTGTTGTAGGCGGTCACGAAGCTGTTGATCGCCGTCGTTTGCGCATCCGTGTCCGCCGCGATCGTCAGCGTTTGCGGCGTGTCGCCGATGGCCGCTGCCGTCAGATTCAGCGTGACGCCGGTGAGGGCCTTCGAATCCGAATTGGTCGGGCTGGTGACCGGCGTGCCGTCGACCGTGAAATAGGCGTACTGCGCCGCGCTGGACTGCGTCCAGCTGCTGCCGGGATCGATGGTCGACGCGTTGCTGTTAAACGTGGTCGTACCGTCGCTGTTGTTGCTGACGGTCGAAGGCACAGCCGCCGTCGACGTCACCGCCAGCGTGGACAGTGTCGAGCCGCCGTCGGTCTCGTCGACAGCCACGCTGATCGCACTGGCGGCACCGCCGCTGGTCGCGTGCAGCACGAGGTGGGCGCCATCGGCGCCGTTCACGACAGTCGCGGAGACGCCCGGGTTGTTGCTTGCCGAATTGATTGCCGCGGCGATATCGCCAACCGTGTTGTGCGCGCTGCCGATACCAACCTGCATCGACTTGCCGTTCACCGAAATCGTCAGCGTACCGGTGCCGAGCGCGGCGTTCGTGTCATATGCCTTCGACGTGAGCACCTGATCGGTGGCAATCCGTTTGACGCCGATCGAATATGAGCCCGCTGTCGCGCCCGGGGTCGTCGCCGTGCCCGCAAGCGCCGTCGCGGTCAGGCCGTCGCCGCTCGCAACGGCTTTGAACGCATTCACCGTCGAGCCGTTCGACAGCGACGCAAGCGCGATCTGCAGCGCGGAAAGCGCGCCCTGCACGGCCCCCCAGCTGGTGATCTGAGTGGTGTCGGCACTGGCCTGAGCGCGCATTCTGTCGGCCTGTCCAGCGGTCTTTGCGGCGACGAGCGCATTGACGAGTGCGCTCGTATCGAGCGTCGTGTTGCCGGTCGAACCGGCGATGATCGACTGCGCCGCCGCCTGCAGCAGCGATTGCGCATCCGCGGCGGCTGAGCCGCCGGCTGTGCTGGAAGATAGGGTGGACATGGACTCACTCGGTACGTGTTCTTTTCGGTTGTAATTGATCGTCGCCACCCTGACCGGGCAGGGATACGTCGCTTCGATCAAGCTTGACCCGGGCAGCAAACCAGCCAGATGGCCCCCTCTGGACATCGACTGTCAAAGGGTCCGTTGCCGCCCGCGGTTACGTCATTGCTTCAGCGCATCGCGAATGGCGTCGCTCGCCTGCCTGATCGCCGCCTGCGTTCCGGGTGCGTCATGGATTCCATTGAGCAGCACAAAGTCGTGAATCATGCCGTTGTAGCGAGTTGCCGTAACCGGTACGCCCGCTTCCTTGAGCTTGCGCGCGTATGCTTCGCCCTCGTCGCGTAGCGGGTCGTTCTCCGCAGTGATCACCAGCGCTTGCGGGAGGCCGCGAAGCTGCTCGGGCGTCGCGCGCATCGGCACGGCGTATGGGTTGTTGCGCGTCTTGTCATCCGGCGCGTAGATGCTCCAGCCGAACTGCATGAAAGCGCGCGACAGGAAGCGGCCTGTGTCGAAATCGCGATACGACTGCGTATCGAAGTTCGTATCGGTAGCGGGAATCAGCAGCACCTGCAGGCGGATCCTGGGGCCGCCGCGGTCCTTGGCCATCAGCGCCAGTGCCGCGGTCATGTCGCCCCCGACCGAGTTGCCCGCAACCGCCATACGGGTCCCGTCGACCCCGATTTCCGCACCATGCTCAGCGACCCACTTCGCGGCCGCGTAGCTTTGCTCGATCTGCGTTGGGAACACCGCGTCCGGAATCGGCGTGTATTCGACGAACACCGCAGCCGCGCCTGAACCCACCACCAGATCGCGCACGAGCCGCTTGTGATTTTCGAAATCGCCGGCAATCCAGACGCCACCGTGAATAAAGATCAGCACCGGGGGCTTACCCTTCACGTGCTCGGGCTTCATCACATACAGCTTCACGTTCTGGCCGTTTTCGGCAATCGTCTTTTCCGAAATGACCACACCGGAAAGATCGACAGGGGTCCTGGCCTGCAGCCCCGTCAGGACCGCGCGAACCTGCGGCCCGGGCAAGGTCCAGAACGGGCTGCTGTCCTTGTTCACGTCGGCGAGAAACGAACGCACCTGCGGGTCGATTTTCGGGTCGGTTGCTGCGTCCGGTGCGGCCGATGCAGTGTGACTCATAGCGAGGGTAGCTCCTGCGAATAGGGCGATTTGACTAAGACGGTTCATGACATTTCTCTGCGGCGAAGGGTTGCTTGGACCTGCGATATTTCTGTTGTGGTACGCCGACACGACCTCAACTCGTGAAGGCGTTTTTGGGCAAGAATTGCGCAACTCACGACGAATGCCAGCACGCAGCGGGCTATAAGAAGGTCCAGCGAAATCCGTCGGCATCCGCCTGAACGGTTCCCGCCGAGCTGCCCGCGAAGTGCGGCGTAAAGACCGTCGCGCCCGTCCTCGCGGCACGCTCCAATACCCAGCGGCGCGAGACGTTCGCGCGCTCCTTGTCGGCACAGAACACCGAACTCCAGCCAGGCTGGTAGACCTGCAACGGGTGGTGCCAGACGTCGCCCGTGAACAGCGCCGTTTCGCCCGCCGATGTCACTTCAATCGACATATGCCCGACGCAATGGCCGGGTGTCGGGTGGAACACGATCCCCGGCAGATATTCGCCGCCCCCGACACCGATCTCGTCGACCAGACCGGCGTTGATCACCGGCAGCACGCTGTCCTCGAAGACCATCAGGCGCTTTTCGCCTGCCGGAGTGTCGAAGAACTCGCGTTCGGCCGTCGGCAGGACATAGCGCGCGTTGGGAAAGGTCGGGACCCAGCGGCCCTCTTCGAGCCGGGTGTTCCAGCCCACGTGATCGACGTGAAGATGCGTAAGAAGGACGAGGTCGACCTCTTCGGGCCGCACGCCCGCTGCTTCGAGCCGCGCCAGATAAGGCGTGTCGAGCTGGTGAAACAGCGCACTGAACGGGCGATTCTTGTGATTGCCGCTGGCCGTATCGACGAGAATCGTGCGTCCCTCGTGACGGACGACCCATGTATGAATGCTGAGCAGAAAGTTCTCTTCACTTGCATCGATATGGTCTGCGTCGAGCCAGCAACGATGCTCTCCCAACACCGACGGGCGGAAGTCGCTGAACAGCACGTCCGTTTTCAAGCTAAAGATCTGTTCAGTGACCTTGGTCACGGTTGCGTCGCCGACGCGATGTATTGCTGGTTGCCCGTTCATGATCCTGCTCGCAATGAGTTCATGCCGCGTACCACACGGCCTGAAACGACAGGAAAACTATGGTTGATCTGCAGGCGGCATGCCAATGCCGTTTGAGTTCGCACCTGATGCCCGGCAGGCATCGGATGGTGCGGATGTCGCTTGAGCGAGTGGACCAGATACGGGGGGCACTGCGGAAGTCACGAAACAGGAGAACGGCGATGCCCTTAAAGCATCAGTCTCCCCACACAACGGCATTGGCGTGCTGAGCGTCAATTACCGATACTCGACAGGCAGGGACATCGGGATTTCGCCACATGCACGGTGCAACGCGCTACGTAATGAGCAAAACCAAAGCGAGCAAAGCCAAAGCGAGCAAAGCCAAAGCCGCCTGAGCCTTTAAGACCTTTCGACGACTATGACCTCTTCCCATTTCTGCCCGATGCGCGGCCGCGGCTCGCCCTGGTTGCTTTGCGCGGCGCGTCGGGCCGGATCAAGGCAATGCAGAATCTCGCGCTGACTGCGTTTTCAGACACGCTAGGTGCGCTGCGCGGCGAACTCTCTCTGGCCAGAATCACTGAACGCACACCCCAATGCATCACCGCGGTGACGGCCACCGTTCTGGCGACCTACCTGGCACACTGGTTCGGCTTGCATGAGATCTGGTGGTCCGCGGTTTGTGCATTCGCCATCACGGGTCAGGATGCGAAAACATCCTTGAACCAGGGAATCCAGCAGATTCTCGGAACCATTGGCGGCACCGCGTTCGGCTTGATCCTGTCGAACTACGTGGACGGTGAGGCTGGTCTGTTTGTCTTTTCGGTTACGTGCATCGCGGCTGCGGGCCTTTATCTGGCCACCAGTCGCGCCGCAAGCTACATGTGGATCCTGTCCACGTCACTGGCCATCTATGTACTCACCGCCGCCCGCACAAGCCCGAACACGAGCACCATCGCGATCGCCGAAGCGCTGGGCGCGAACGCGCTGGTCGGCTCGATGACTTACTGGGCGGTTAATCGCGTCTTCGGCAGCGTGATGTCCGCAACCGGGTTCGGGTCGCGCAAAGCCGCTGTCGTCACGGCATCGCCTGCCCTCGCCACGGCACCATTCAATGTCGCGTTTGTTCGGGCGCGTAACGTGTTCGCCGGCGCACTCACCACCTGCATATTGGCGTATTTCGCCTATCGTCATCCGGTCGACGGATTCGTTCAGGCAATGACCACGGCGCTCGTCATCCTCGTGGTTCCGCTGCACATCCATCAGGACCGGTCGACGTACATGGTTGTGTTGCGGATGCTGCATCGCCTGCTCGGATGTCTTCTAGGCAGCGTCATCGCATGCGTCGTCCTGCCGATCGCTACGGGTAACGCGCTCTACTGCACGCTTGCGTTGTGTGTTGCGATCTGGTTCTCCTGTCATCTGCGCTTTGGCGATTCCAGCATCGCATACGCCGGCACGCAATGCGGCGCCGTGATCATCCTTGCGTTCGTGCATGACGAGGTGTGGTTCAGCGACACGGTCGGCATCGCTTATGGACGCCTGACCGGCATCGTCTTCGGAACCGTTGCGCTGGCGCTTGTGCTGGCCGTGGTCAGTAGCGTGCTTGCGTGCTCACGATTTTCGCGCGGTTCCGGCTAGGGCTTGCGTATCGAATCGGGGAAATGGCCTTGTTCGCGATGCTCAGGAATTCAGGACGATAACGATGGAATCAACGGGGCGCTCGCCGCGCATCCGGCAAGTTGCGGCCGCTGTCATTGGCAATGCGCTGGAGTGGTACGACTTTATCGTGTTCGGCTTTATGACCGACATCATTTCGTCAGTGTTCTTTCCCGCGCAGCACGCCTATGCGTCGCTGCTGCTCACCACAGCAAGCTTCGGCGTGGGCTTTGTGATGCGCCCGATCGGCGGCATTCTCATCGGTATCTATGCGGACCGGAAGGGCCGCAAGGCCGCGCTGCAACTGATCATCGCGGTGATGACGGTCGCGACAGCGCTGCTGGCGTTCGCGCCTCCGTACACAACGATCGGCGTCGCGAGCTCGCTTGTCGTCGTGATCGCCCGCATGCTGCAAGGCCTTGCCACGGGCGGCGAATTCGCCAGTTCGACAGCGTTACTGATCGAACTGGCGCCGGCAGGCCGGCGCGGACTGTTCGGTTCCTGGCAGATGGTTGGCCAGGGTTTGTCGCTGCTTGCCGGCGCGATGATCGGCGCGGCGATCACTCACTCCCTCTCTCATGACCAGCTTTATGCGTGGGGGTGGCGCATTCCGTTTGCGATTGGGCTACTGATCGCGCCCGTGGGGGTATGGATCCGCATTCACCTGCACGAACCCACCCCGACCTCCGCCGCGGCGCACGCTGCGCAGCAGACGCTTTCGATGACGCAGGCCTTGCGGCAACACGGCAAAGCCTTGCTGTCGAGCGCGCTACTCACGGCGTCGGGCACGATTGCGTTCTATGTGCTCGTCATCTATATGCCGATCTTCGCGAATCGTAGTCTCGGCATCGCGCTCGACACGGCGTTTGGCTCGCAGTGCGTCGCGATCGTCGCAATGACGCTCATCATTCCGTTCTCGGGTGCGCTATCCGACCGGATCGGCCAGCGCCCGCTAATTCTTGCGTCCCTGATCTGCTATTTTTTGCTGCTGCTGCCGCTCTTCGAATGGCTGCTTTCCGCACCTGGCACTGCGCGCCTGATGGTGACGCAGATTGTCTTGTGCAGCGTACTCGGCGTGCTGCTGGGGCCGTACGCCCCGGCAATCGCGGAACAGTTTTCCGTCGGGATCCGTTCGACCGGCCTCGCGATCAGCTACAACACCGCCGTCATGCTGTTCGGCGGGTTCGCGCAATTTTTCCTGACGATCCTGCTTCACACGACCGGTTCGCTGTTGACCCCGGCCTTCTATCTGCTGTTCGGCGCGGCACTGGGTATCGCCGGGAGCCTGCTGCTCGTCAAACAGGCCGAACCTGCGACAACCGAGGCCAGCGTCGCGGAGCCGGCGGCGCGCAGCTAGCCTCGCGGCATTTCGCGCACCGTGGTGGCGCCCCTGCTTTTCACCAGGCTGCTCTGGTAAGCTGACTTCGCTGTGGCGCGGCGCGTAGTGCGCGACCCGGCAGCGCAGAGGCCGGTTCTCCCGCGCGACGCGGATCTCGTCGAGACAACATGCAGCGTTGTTAAGCCCACTTCATCATCACGGATCCAGCATGGAACTACGTCACCTGCGCTACTTCAGTGCTGTGGCCGAGAATCAGAGTTTTCGCGTGGCGGCCGAACGAATTCACGTCACGCAGCCCGCTATCACGCGGCAGATTCAGGACCTCGAGGCCGAAGTGGGCGTTGCGCTGTTTCAGCGCACCAACGTCGGCGTCGTGCTGACACCCGCCGGCGAGTTATTCCTGCGCGAAGTGCGCGTGGTGCTTTCCACGCTCGCCGCCGCGACCCGCGCCGCGAGGCGAGTCGCGGCCGGTCTCGAAGGCAGCCTGCGGATCGGCTTTGTAGAGAACAGTAGCTGGGAGGGTCTCGTACCCGACGTGTTCGCGCGTTACCAGGCGCAGGCGCCGGATATCCACCTCGCGCTGTTGCCGATGAACACGCCGGAGCAGATTGAATCGCTGGTGGCCGATCGCATGGACGGCGGATTCATCTACACGTTCGACGCACTGCCCGCCGAAATCAGTACGATCCCGCTGATGCGCAGAGGCCCACTCCTTGCGGTCCCGAGGCAATGGGGCTGGCCGGACGGTCAAACCATCCGTGCGAGTGAACTCAACGACAAACCGATCATTGCGTTTCCCCGTCACACGTACCCCGCCTATCACGACTATTTCATCCAGACCTGCCGCGAAGCCGGGCTCAAACTGACGGTCGTCCAGGAAGTCACCACCGAAGCCGCGATCCTGTCGCTCGTGTCGGCCGGCATTGGCGCAGCCATCGTGAACGCGGGCAATCGCGGCCGTCAGCCGGCACGTGTGCAGTTTCTGGAATTGTCCGACCTGCCTCTCGAGATTCCGCTCGCGTTCGCGTACCCGAGGCAAAACCAGAACCCGGCACTCGCGCGTTTCATCGTGATGCTGAAATCCCTGCACGCGGAGATGGTCAGCTGATCAGGTTCACTGGTTCATGGGGCGATACCTCGTGGACATCACCCAGCGCAGCAAACGGCATTGGAACGGATCGTTCGGATTCACCATCATTTGATGGCACGGTGACGACACTGCTCACCTTTTCCATTCGACGATCAGGTTGTGCCTCATGGACGCGCAAAAGACCCGCATCACCACCGATATCCAGTTCGATCGGGATGGCTTCCAGACCGGGACGCTTCGCGTACCGCATTCGGTGGACCGTTCGGCCTACGGTCATATCCCCATTCCAGTCGCCGTGTTGAAAAATGGCAAAGGCCCCACCTTGCTCTTGACCGGCGGCAACCATGGCGACGAGGTCGAAGGTCCGGTCGCATTGATGAAACTGCTGCAACGCCTGCCACACATCGCGATCAACGGACGCATCATCGTCGTGCCGGGGCTGAACTTCCCGGCGTTTCTGGCCGGAAAGCGCACGTCGCCGATCGACCACGCGAACCTGAACCGGGTCTTTCCCGGCAAGCGCGATGGCACGATCACCGAACTTATCGCGCACTATGTCGACACTGAGCTGTTTCCGCGCGCCGACGTCATCTTCGATATGCACGCGGGTGGCCAGTCGTTCAACCATATGCCGACGCTGTTGATCTACGCACCGGGCGACGCGGCAAGGCGGGCCGAATACCTGCGCCTCGTCAGATCATTCGCAGCCCCCCATGCGATGGTGATGGATCTGCTCGGCGAAGATCGTACCTATGGCGCTGCGGTGGAGCGTCACGGGAAGCTCTTCCTGTGTGGTGAGTTCGGTGGCTACGGCACCTGCAATCCCGACGGTCTGGCGATCGTCGAGGAAGGGCTTGCGCGGCTGCTCAAGGCACTCGACATCGTTCGCGATGAAGCGGTGCCGGCTCCACGTTTCGACACCCGGTATCTGCAGGTCGAAGGGCAAAGGCATTATGTCTTCTCACCCGCCACGGGCGTATTCGAACCCGCGGTCCGGCTCGGCGAGCGCGTCGTCGAAGGCCAGCTCGCCGGTCGGGTATTCAACCCGCACGCACCGTGGGCCGCGCCGCTCGAACTGACATTGGCCGGGGACGGCGTAGTGATGTGCGTCCGGTCGTTCGCAAACGTCGAGCCCGGCGACTGTGTGATGCTGCTCGCGTCCGAAACGACGTTTGACTGAAGCGGGAGAAAGCGGTGTCGGCGTCGATTTGGCGGGTCTGTAGCAACCGCTTGACGGGGCGTCGTGCGGGCGTCGAAGCAAGGCAGGGCTGCGCGAGGCCCACTTCAAGTCGCAGGATGCCCGACACGGTGTCGCGGCAGGCTTCGAGCGTCTGATTCAGAACGTATTCGGCGCCGCGAGGCGCCCTTGGCTTGTTCGTGCAGTTTCCACGTCACCGCAAGTTCGACGAACTGTGCATCGCCGAGACGCCTGACTTCGACGCGAAAGCCGTCGTAAGCATTCGCAAGGCGGCGAAGGTCAGTCAACCGGTGTTCGCGCGATATCTCAACACAAGTGTGTCAACAGTCCAAAAATGGGAAACGGGAGCCAAGCACCCGAGCGGCATGGCGGCGAAGCTGCTCCAGGTCGTACAGAAGTACGGACTGGAAGTACTCGCATAACGCCGAGTGAACCTGTCCGCATTCACCACGACCTTTTCGTTCTGTTCAGCACACACACCAGCCCAAAGGCTGCGCTTCTGGCATGGGAGCTGATAGCAGCATCTATGTCGTTCACGACGCGGAAGACATGTCCAGTACGTCCCCCGCCGCACACTCTCCCTCGCGCCGACCGCCCGAAGCCCCCACACACCAGTACAATGGCCTGCACATCCCCGCTCTCGTCGAGGTGTCGGCCATGTCTTCGGATCGCGCGCTAAAGCTGTTCCGCTTTTTTGTCGTCGTGTTCGCCGTGGCCGCCATCGTGGCCCCGCTTGGCGGCTGCGCCGGGTGGTTCAACCATGACGCGCTGCGCGTCAATGTCGCCGGTATCGATCCACTTCCCAGCGAAGGCATGGAAGTGCGCTTCAGCGTGAAACTGCGCATCCAGAATCCCAACGACACGCAAATCGACTTCAACGGTATCTCGATCGAGCTCGAGCTGAACGGCCAGTCGTTTGCGGCCGGCGTGACCGGCGAATCGGGTAGCGTGCCGCGCTTCGGCGAAACGGTTGTCAGTGTGCCGGTGACGGTGCCCGCGCTGTCCGCGCTGCGTCAGGTGTTTGCGTTCGCAGAACGCGCGCAGTCGGGGCAGATTCCGTACATCTTGCGCGGGCGCCTGTCGGGCGTCGGCATTAGCGGCAGTTCGCGTTTTATCGATCAGGGCACATTGTCGCTGCCGCTGGCATTGCCGCAGTTTGGTGTCGATTCCTGATGGTTGTCGCGGGTTGTGCGAGTTGTGCCGCTTGTCGCGAATTTTGCGGGCCAGCCAGTAAGCCCTGGTTCGCCGCGCGCAACCCGTTTGCAACATCGCCGCTTAAACGTGCGGCCCGTCTGCCTGCTTGCCGCGCAGCGCCACCGCAATCGAACTGCCGATCACCAGCGCAATACCCGCCAGCGACACCAGCCCGATCGTCTCGCCCCACGCGACATAACCAAACAGCGTCGCCCACACGATGCTCGTGTAGTTGTACGGCGCGAGCGCACTCGCATTCGCATCGCGATACGCCATCGTCATCAGCAACTGCCCGGTGCTCGCCAGCACGCCGACTGCCGCCAGCACCGCGAGCGCATCGAGCGTCGGCGTGCGCCACAGGAACGGCAGCGACAGGCCGCTCACCAGCGTGCCAAGCAGCGTGAAGTACAGCACCGCCGCGCTTGAATCGTCGCTCGGCTTGAAGCGCTTGATCTGGATGATCGACAGGGCGCCGAACACCGCGCTGAGGATCAGCAGCAGCGGGCCGAGCCAGTTCGCATGAGCGCCGGTCGGCCGCAGGATCAGCAGCACACCGGCGAAACCGACGGCCGCGGCCGCGGCGTCGCGGCCGCGCAAAGCCTCTTTCAGCAGGAGCGGCGCGAGCACGAGTACGATCAGCGTCTCCGAGTAGACGATCGCCACGGCCACGCTCAATTGCACATACGGCAAGCCGGCGAAGAACAGCGCGAGCGTGACGAGCAGCGTCAGCGCGCGCAGCGTTTGCGCGCGCAAGTCGAGCGTTTTGAGGCGCTCGCGTAGTGGCCGGCCGCGCACGCACATTGCGAAGGCCGGTGCGAGACCGAACAGCATGCGGAAGAACGTGACTTCGTTGGCCGGATAGCGCAGCGCCACCGATTTCGCGAGCGCATCGACCAGCGCGAAACAGAACATCGCGAGCAGGATCTGCACGATGCTGCGCGACGTCAAGGCATGCGAACGGGCGACAGGAACGGACACGGATAAGGATGCGGCGAAGCGCGCAAATGGGAGCGATAGATGATGCGTTAGCGCACGCGCAGCGTCAAGGAAGGCCCGGCGGCGTGGTGCCGTGGTGCCGTGGTGCCGTGGTGCCGTGGTGCCGTGGTGCCGTGGTGCCGTGGTGCCGTAGTGCCGTAGTGCCGTGGTGCCGTGGTGAGCGCGGCGCGGCCCAATGCGGCATCACGTTTCCCGTGCGAACGATGTGCGCGGAGCGCAGGCACCGCGGCGCGCCGCGCGCAGCCTATCAAACGATTTCGAACAGCCCCGCCGCGCCCTGCCCGCCGCCGATACACATCGTCACCACCACGTACTTCACGCCACGCCGCTTCCCTTCCAGCAGCGCATGCCCCGTCAGCCGCGCACCCGACACGCCGTACGGATGCCCCACCGCAATCGCGCCGCCATTTACATTGAGCCGCTCGTCGGGAATCCCCAGCTTGTCGCGGCAGTACAGCACCTGCACCGCGAAGGCTTCGTTCAGTTCCCACAAGCCGATGTCATCGACACCAAGGCCTGCTCGCTGCAGCAGCTTCGGCACGGCGAACACCGGCCCGATGCCCATTTCATCGGGTTCGCAACCGGCCACCGCAAAGCCGCGGAAAATACCGAGCGGTGTGAGCCCCTCGCGCTCGGCGAGCGTCGCATTCATCACTACGCAGGCCGACGCACCATCCGAAAACTGGCTCGCATTGCCTGCGGTAATCACGCCGCCCGGCAGCGCAGTGCGAATCTTCGAGACACCTTCGAGCGTCGTGTCCGCGCGAATGCCTTCGTCCGCGGCGAGCGTCACTTCTTTCGTATAGAGCCGCCCGCTCGCCTTGTCTGCCACGCCGGCAAGAACCGTGATAGGCACGATTTCATCGGCAAAGCGCCCAGCCTCCTGCGCCGCCGCTGCACGCAACTGCGAGCGCACGCCATACTCGTCCTGACGATCCTTCGAAATCGAATAACGCTTCGCGACGGTCTCAGCAGTCTGCAGCATCGGCCAGTAAATCTCCGGCTTATGCTGCTCCAGCCAGTTCTCGCGCAGCATGTGCACGTTCATCTCGTTCTGCACGCACGAAATCGATTCGACACCGCCCGCGACGTACACGTCGCCCTCACCCGCGATCACGCGCTGCGCGGCGAGCGCGATGGTCTGCAAGCCTGACGAGCAGAAGCGGTTCACCGTCATGCCCGGCACGCTGACCGGCAGCCCGGCGCGCAAGCCGATCTGGCGCGCGATGTTCGAGCCAGTGGCGCCCTCCGGGTTCGCGCAGCCGATGATCACATCGTCGACGCGCGCCGGATCGAGCCGCGCACGCTGCACCGCGGCCTCGACCACGTGGCCGCCGAGCGTCGCGCCGTGCGTCATGTTGAATGCTCCGCGCCACGATTTGGCCAGGCCCGTGCGGGCCGTCGAGACGATTACGGCATCGGTCATTGAAGTCTCCTTGTGTTCGGGTTGCCTGCAATTGCCTGCGGTTGCCTGCCCATTGCTCCACGACGGTTGCGGGCGCAACCATGCGCTTCGATGCAGCACCAGCACGCACGGCAGCGCGTGCCAATCCGTTCAGCGCAGCAGTTCGTCGGCGCGCGCGCGCCGGATGCCCGCCGCGTCCATCTCGCGCCATGCCGCAGCGAGCGAGCCGTTCAGATCGATTGCGCGCGTCGCGTCTTCGATCACCGTCACGTCGAAACCGGCCGCGCGCGCATCGAGCGCGCTCCATCCGACGCAATAATCGGTTGCAAGGCCGCAGCACCAGACGTGCTTGACACCGGTATCGCGCAGATAGCCGGTGAGACCCGTCGGCGTCGTGCGGTCCGCTTCGAGAAACGCCGAGTAACTGTCCACGTGCTCATGGTGCCCCTTGCGGATCACCGCGCGCGCATGCGCAATATCGAGCTCGCGATGCAACGCCGCGCCGGGCGTGTCCTGCACGCAGTGCACCGGCCACAGCACCTGTTCGCCGTACGGCAGCGTGATGAACTCGAACGGCTGGCGGCCCGCGTGATTCGCAGCAAACGACACATGCGAACGCGGATGCCAGTCTTGCGTCAGCACCACATGGCTGAACCGGCGCGCGAGTCGATTGACGAGCGGCACCACTTCGTCGCCGTGCGCCACCGCGAGCGCGCCGCCCGGCATGAAATCGTTCTGCAGGTCGATGACCAGCAGCACATCGTCGGCATTTCTCATCGCCGCTCCCGGATAAACATGCGCGCTACGGCGCGGCTAATGATTGAAGCGCCGCCCTTGCGCGGCGCGTTCGACGAGGCCCGGTGCAATCTCCCACGCATCGCCGTTGCGCGCCTGCGCATAACGGCGGATCGCGCGCTCGACGTTGAACAGCCCGACGGTATCCGCATACAGCATCGGGCCGCCGCGCCACAGCGGAAAACCGTAGCCGGTCAGATAGACCATATCAATGTCCGATGCTTTGGCGGCAATGCCTTCGTCGAGAATCTTCGCACCTTCGTTGACAAGCGCATACACGAGCCGCTCGACGATTTCTTCATCGGTGATCGTGCGCCGCTCGCTGCCCGCCTCGCGCAGATGCGCGGCAATCATGTCGGCCGTCACCTTCGACGGATAGGCGGTGCGGTCGCCCGGCTTGTAGTCGTACCAGCCGCCGCCGGTCTTCTGGCCAAAGCGACCCAGTTCGCACAGGCGGTCCGCAATCGTCGGATAGCGGAATTCCGGATGTTCCGCGCGGCGCCGTTTGCGGATCGCCCAGCCGATGTCGTTGCCGGCGAGGTCGCTCATACGGAACGGCCCCATCGCAAAGCCGAAGGCTTCGATCGCCTTGTCGATCTGCGCGGGCAGCGCACCTTCCTCGACCATGAACAGCGACTGACGAATGTACTGCTCGATCATCCGGTTGCCGATAAAGCCATCGCAGACGCCCGCGACTACCGCCGTCTTTTTGATCTTCTTCGCGAGCTTCATCACGGTGGCGAGCACGTCTTTCGCGGTGTGCGTGCCGCGCACCACTTCGAGCAGCTTCATCACGTTCGCCGGGCTGAAGAAGTGCAGGCCGACCACGTCCTGCGGCCGCTGCGTGAAGCCGGCGATGCGGTTCAGATCGAGCGTCGACGTGTTCGACGCGAGAATCGCGCCGGGTTTCGCGATGCCGTCGAGGCGGCGAAATACCTGCTCTTTTACGCCGATCTCTTCGAATACGGCTTCGACGATCAGATCGGCTTCACGCACATCGTCGTACGACAAACTCGGTTTGATCAGCGCGATACGTTCATCGACGGCTTGCGCAGTCAGCTTGCCTTTTTTGACACTCGTGTCGTAATTCTTGCGGATTGTCGCGAGGCCGCGGTCCAGCGCCTGCTGGCTGGTCTCGACCAGCGTGACGGGCAGCCCCGCGTTGATGAAGTTCATCGCGATGCCGCCACCCATCGTGCCCGCGCCGATCACGGCCACCTCGCGAATCTCCCGCAGCGGCGTATCGGCCGGCACGTCGGCGATCTTGCTGGCCGCACGTTCGCCGAAGAATGCGTGGCGCAGCGCACGGCTTTCCGGCGTTTGCACCAGCGCGACAAAACATTCGCGCTCGACGGCGAGACCGCGGTCGAAGCCCTTCAGTACGGCCGCCTCGATCGCATCGATGCATTTATGCGGTGCAGGGAAATGCTTCGCGACGGCCGCGACGCTGTTGCGCGCGAACTGCAGGAAACCGGCTGCATTCGGATGCTCGATGCTGCGCTCGCGCACCTTCGGGTGCGGGCCGGGCTGTGCCGCGACGCGATGCGCAAAAGCCAGCGCCGCGCGCATCAGGTCGCCATCCACGACTTCATCGAACAGGCCTGTGCCGGCCAGCTTGTCGGATAGCACCGGCGCGCCCGACACGATCATGTTCAGCGCGGCTTCGAGACCAATCGCGCGCGGCAGGCGCTGTGTACCGCCGGCACCCGGCAGCAGGCCGAGCTTCACTTCCGGCAGTGCGATCTGTGCGCCGCGTGCGGCAATCCGGTAATGCGCGCCGAGCGCGAGTTCGAGTCCGCCGCCCATCGCCACGCTGTGCACCGCTGCGATCACCGGCTTTGCGCTGCCTTCGAGCAGCTTGATCACCGTGCCGAGCGTCGGCTCCTGGGTCGCTTTCGGTGTGTTGAATTCGGTGATGTCCGCGCCGCCGCAGAACGCCGTGCCGGCGCCGGTCAGCACGATCGCGCGAAGCGCCGGATCGCTTTGGGCGCGCTCGAGCCCGGCGACGATGCCAGCGCGCGTGTCGAGCCCAAGGCCGTTGACCGGCGGATTGTTCAGCGTGATGACGGCGATGCCGTCATCAGTTGTGTAATCGACTGCCATCTGCGTGTCTCCCTGCGATGAGCCGCGCATTGCGCGCGCCTGGCCGGACTGCGATCGAACCACGTTCTAATGGGTTGTTATTGTCCGTCATTCGTTCGGTGAACACGCAGCATACACAGAAAAGAACGAGCGTTCAATTCAAGAGAGGCGCTACGGGCGTAGTCCACAGTATGCGCATCGGATCACGTTTTAAATTCCGGCGCGAAAAACTTGACATCAATACCTTGTTCTCTCGATGATCCGAGATCAATCGCGATCGCGTCGCCAAGGTCATGTCGGAATTGGCATTTTGTCCGTCGACCTCAGCGCGGAGTCGCCCAATAGCGTGAAAATTACAATGAGTTCAAAAGGGGAATTCGGGGTGAAGTTCGACCAAACCATCGCGGCAAAAATACAGTGCCTTGGCTCGAGGGCCTGACGTCATGAAAACGACCGGGATTCAGCAGGCCGAGAGTCTTTCCGTAGTCAGGTTTCGCATCTATCTGGTGCATATTGCGTCGCTGGCCGTGTTTATCGTGCCGTTCACGTGGCCGCTCCTTATTGCCGCGATCGTGAGTTTCTTTATCCGCGTGTTCTCGTGGGAAGCCGGCTCACATCGTTATTTCTCCCATCACGCTTTTCGGACTTCGCGCGTGTTCCAGTTCGTGCTTGCCGCGATGGCCGCAGCGGCCGCCCAGCGCGGGCCGATCTGGTGGGCGGCCAATCACCGCAAACACCATCGCCACTCCGATCAGCCCGGCGATCCGCACTCCCCGGTGCAGCGCGGCTCGATGTACGCGTATATGGGCTGGCTGATGGATCAGGACAACCTCAATACCGATCTCGATGCCGTAAAAGATCTCGCGCGTTTTCCGGAACTGGTGTGGATCAACAAATACCACTATCTGTTTCCGTATCTGCTGCTCGCGGGTATTTACGTGGTCGGTCAATACACCGCTTTATTGGGTCGAACGGGTTTGGGCATCAGTGCGGTGGTGTGGGTTTTCTTCCTGAGCACGCTGCTGTCGCTGCACTCGACCTTCGTGGTGAATACGTTTGCGCATGCCCGCAAGCCAAGCTGGTTGAATAACCGGCGTTTTGATACGCCCGATACCACCACCAATCTGACGTGGTTGATGTCGATCCCTACGATGGGCGCGTCGTTTCACAATAACCACCATCGCTATATGAACGCGGCCCGGGCTGGTTTTTATTGGTGGGAACTGGATTTGACGTATTACGTGCTGCGCGTGCTGGCGATGCTGGGCATTGTCTGGGATCTGCATCCGGTGCCGGCGAAGGTGCTCGAGGAAGGGGCGGCTGGAGGCGTGAGCGGAACGGTCGCGGAGACCGCTACGGATGAAGTGAAGTGAAGTGGTGAGGTTGATGGGCCGGGTTGGCCCATCACCGACTACCCCGGGAGACGGCTCATCAGAATGCCGTCCCGATCTGGAACTGGAACTTCTGATACTGATCCCCCGTATGCTTCTGCAGCGGGAAACCCAGGCTCAGCTTCAACGGCCCAATCGGCGAGATCCACGCAAGGCCCGCACCGTACCCGTACCGCAGGCCATTCGACCCGGTGGTCGTCCCGCCCTGCGCCGGATCACCCCACACGTTGCCGGCATCGAAGAACGTGAACACGCGCAATGTCCGGTCATACCCGGTGCCCGGCAACGGGAACGTCAACTCGATATTCCCCACCGCCATCCGCGAGCCGCCGATCGGGTCGCCGGTGCTCGCATCGCGCGGTCCGAGCGAGCTCGGCTCGTAGCCGCGCACCGATCCGATACCGCCCGCGAAGTAGTTCTTGAAGATCGGGAACGCCTGGCCGTCGAGCCCCTTGCCATAACCGCCCTGCAGGTTAAAGCCCAGCACGAAGCCGCGCGCAAACGAGTAGTAATACTGCGCCTGCGCATCGAACTTCACATACGTCGTGTTACCCGCCGGCGTGCCGTATTCGGCGTTCGTCTGCGTGAAGTAACCGCGGCTCGGCACGAGGGCGCTGTCGCGATTGTCGCGTGACCAGCCGACCGTAACGGGCACGTTGTTGACGACATGGCCGAACTCCTTCACATAGTCGAGGTACGCAGTCGGTGTCTGCCCATCGACGTCGAGCCGGTTCTGCTCGACACCCAGGCCGAAGAATACCGTGTCCGCTTCCGAAAACGGAATGCCGAACTTCGTATCCGCACCGACCGTGATAATGCGGAAGCTCGAATCGGTCGAGAAAATCAGCGGCTGCACGGTGCGGTAGTACGCGTCCGTAATGCGCTTGATGCCGTCCACCGTGAAGTACGGGTCGACCTGCGTGACCGTCAGCGTACGGAACGTTTTTGCGGTGTTCACGTTCACCGACAAGCTCGTCCCGGAGCCAAACACGTTGTCCTGCGAAACGCCCGCGGACAACACCACCTTGTCGGTCGACGAAAAGCCCGCGCCGAGCGTGATCGCGCCAGTCGGCTTTTCGGTCACGTCGACGTTCACATCCACCTGGTCGTCGGTGCCTTCGACCGGCACCGTCGTCACATCGACGTTCGTGAAATAGCCGAGACGGTTCACGCGGTCTTTGGACAACGCAAGACGGCTCGAATCGAACCACGAACTTTCCAGCTGCCGCATTTCACGGCGCACCACTTCATCGCGTGTGCGCACGTTCCCGGTTACGTTGACCCGCCGCACATAGACGCGCCGGCTCGGGTCGACCTGCAGCGTCAGGTCCACCTTGTGCGTCAGCTGATCGATCTGCGGCACCGCGTTGACGCTGGCAAACGCATAGCCGTATTCGCCGAGCTTGTCGACGATCGCCTTGGTGGTGGCCTGCAGCTTTGCCGCCGAGAAGCGGTCGCCGGCTTTCACGGTAACCAGCTTCTGCAACTCGGGCTGCCGGTCGAGCAGATTGCCGGACAGCTTGATGCTCGAGATCGTGTACGGTTCGCCTTCGTGCAGCGTGACCGTCAGGTACATATCCTTCTTGTCCGGCGTGATCGACACCTGGGTCGACTCGATGTTGAATTCGAGGTAGCCGCGATCCAGATAGTACGAGCGAATATGTTCGAGGTCGCCGGTCAGCTTCTCTTTCGCGTACAGGTCGTCCTTCGTGTACCAGGAGAACCAGCTCGGCGTCGACAGCTGCATCTCGTCGCGCAGCGTACTGGTGCTGAACGTCTTGTTGCCGATGAAGTTGATCTGCCTGATCTTCGCGCTCGGCCCTTCGATCACCGAAAAAAGCAGACCGACGCGATTGCGGTCGATCGGCGAGATCGTGGTCGACACTTCGGCTGCGTAGAAACCACGCGTCAGATACTGGCGTTTCAACTCCTGCTCGGCACGATCGACCAGTGCCTTGTCGTAATAGCGGCCCAGCGACAGGCCGACCGCGTTCAGCGCCTTCAGCAGATTGTCTTTCTCGAACTCGTGGATGCCGGCGAAATCGATCGTGCCGATGGCGGGCCGCTCGGCCACGGTCACGATCACTACGTCGCCTTCGGCCGAGACTTTCACGTCGTTGAAAAAGCCGGTCGCGTATAGCGCGCGAATCGCGTCGGAGGCCTTGTCGTCGCTAAAGGTGTCGCCTTTCTTGATCGGCAGGTACGAGAACACCGTGCCGGGTTCGACGCGTTGCAGGCCATCGATGCGAATGTCGCGAACCACGAATGAATCGGCAGCGTGCGCCGATAGTGCCGCTACGCTCAAGCTAACCCACGTGAATGACTGCGCGCAGCGCGATAGTAGTATTCGTGACTTCATGCAGGGTAAGCGTAAAGAAATCCGGTCGGACGTGATAATCGTGGCCGCATCGCATGATCACGACGGCAGTGTGCGTGCCAAAGCGAAGACGGGTGGCGCGCTGCAGTGGTCTGCTGCAGCGGTCTGTTACGGTGCTCTATTGCCTTTGTCGCATCTATTGCAGCCGCAATTTCGAACGATCGCCGCCTTTCGCGAGACCTGTGGCCAGCGCAAGCACCTCGGTCATATGCGCCGCCTGCGAGCGGTGCAACTGGAACGACAGCTCCGCGCCGCCGGGCAAGCGGAACGTAAAGATCAGGTAGGGCTTGCCGTCTGCGTCCTTGCCGAGCGCCCAGGCTTCGCAAGGCATCGCGAACTTGACGCTCTTCTTCTTGTGGCGAATGCGCTCGGACGAACCGATCGCGTTCGACAATGCCGCCAGTAGCTCGTGCATCACCGAACAATGCAATGCGATCCGGTCGGGCTGGTTGCTGTTCAGGATCAGGTATTGCCCGTCCTCGGTCAGCTCGAAGCCTTTGAAAGAATCGATCGCAACGGCGGAGGGCGGGACCATACATTCACTCCATGACGATGCAAGTCACGGAGCTTAGGCCAGATTGGGCCGCGCCAAGTTACCTTCGGGTTACTGCGTATTTCTTGCGGATGGCTGTTAGAAGCGCGAGCGTGCGCGTGGTCAATTTCAAGTTCATCGCAATCTGTACGCAATGCACGGCGCTTCGCATTACGGTTCGAAACCTGCCGCAAGGAAGCGCTTTTCTGGTGCTTATCTGGTGCTTATCTGGGCCTTGGGCGGACGTGCGATACGTAGCCGTCGGGTCGCACCAGCAGTGCGGCCAGATCCGGATAGAAATCGTCGCCGCCGTGTACGGAGTGGACGGTTCGGATCGTGCGCGGGTCATCGAGCGGAATCGTGTCGGATGTGAGCTGCAGACAGATCCAGTGTCCCTGCTTCAACAGGTCGCACGCGAATGTCACTGTCCCGTCCTGCAGCGTGACCGGCAAATCGCGAAGACGATGGCCGCTTACGCCGTCGACGTGTTTCCAGCCTTCAGGGGCGGTGTCGAGCGGGTCGGGGTAGTTCACACCGAAGCCTGTAATGTCCTGTGCGAGGCGCCGGTTGACGTCGGGGAATCGCAGCACTTCGTCGAGTACTTGCCGCAGCCGCAGCGTCGGCGGATCGAAGTGCGAGAACAGCGCGAGTTGCGCAAGCGTGTTGTCCTGGAACGCGGACGCTACGGCGAGACGCTCGCGCTCGTAGGTGTCGAGCAGGCTTTCGGGCGCAGTGCCGCGCACGACACTGGCAAGCTTCCAGCCGAGGTTCATCGCGTCTTGCAGACCTACGTTCAGGCCCTGCCCGCCCATCGGCGCCTGAATATGCGCCGCATCGCCCGCCAGCAGAATGCGGCCCTTGCGAAATTGCCGGGCAAGGCGAGTTTCGTCGGTGAAACGCGACAGCCACAACGGGTCGTGCGGCTGGAAATCGCGGCCGCCCACCCGCGCCATCGACGCGGCGAGTTCCGGCAGCAACAGCGGCTCGGCCGGGGATACGCTGCTGCGCGACGCGTCGAGCATGCCGACGCGATAATAAGCGCCGTCGCCACGCGGCAAGACGATCATCGCGCCGGCTTCGTTGGCTGTCAGCAGCGCGTTGTTGTCGGGTGGAGCATGCAACGCGACGTCGGCCACCATCATTGTGTTGCACGCCGGATAGCCGTCGAATGCGATATCCGCGCAACGACGCACGACGCTGCGCGCGCCGTCTGCGCCGACGGCATAGCGTGCGGAACATGTGAATGCGCCTGCTGTGCAGTGTCCTTCGACGCGTACTTCGTCTGCGTGTTGTGTGACCGATTCCACCTGATGGCCGCGACGTAGGTCCACACCGAGTTCTATCGCACGCTCTTCGAGCAGCCGTTCGGTGGTGGCTTGAGGCAGAAGCTGCGTGAAGGGATAGCGCGTTTCGAAGACTGTCAGGTCGAGCTGGGTGTTCAACGCGGCGTAGTGCATGCGCGGCATGCTGCGGCCGAGCGCGAGAAACCGGTCGGCGAGTCCGCGCGAGGCGAACATTTCGAGCGACCGGCCGTGTAGCGTCAGCGCGCGAGATTCGACGACCCGTTGCGGGCGCCGCTCGAATACGACCACTTTTGTTCCGGCGAGCGCAAGTTCGCAGGCCAGCCACAGCCCGACCGGACCACCGCCCAACACCGCTACTTCTGCTGCTTCGACCATGGGTCGCTCCTCCTGGAAGATGGCCTATTCGGGAAATGGCATTTCCAAAATAGGGAAAAAATTTTGCCCGACGATGGGGCATCCGGTGACAGATGGACGGAGAGGGAAAGAAAGGACGTCTCCTCACAGCGATAACGCGCGAGGTTTACGTTTATTCCCAGGTGGGACAACCGGCGGGTTTCGCAGCTTACAAGCTGAGGTTCGCTGTCGCATTCTCGATCACGACACGCTTGAGTTGTGCGAGCGCGGGTGGAATGTCCCGGTGTCCGGCGTGCAGACAGAGCTCGACCGACGGGAGTGGCGGAAGCCCCTCTTTCGCCCCGAGCCGTTTGAGTGACGAGGGGATTCCGGCCGACGTTCTCAACGTAATGCCGAGACCTGCTGCGACCCCTGACCAAAGGCTTTGAAGACTAGCCGTCGTATAGGCCAATCTCCACGAGATATTCGCGCTATCAAGCGCATCGATACCGGCGCGACGGAAGAAGCACGGTGAATTGTATAAAGCCAGATCCAACGGAAAACCAGAGCCCAGGTCGATTTCGATTTCAACGGGTCCGATCCATGTCATTGGCAACGTCGCAAGGTGTTCTGCGTCGGGGCGGCTTTCATAGCCCATCACGAGCACGAGATCGAGTTCGCCGCGGTCTAGCCGTTCGAGCAGCATGCCGTTTCGTTCGACAGCAACCTCTACGCGAACTGCAGGATGGGTCTTCTTGAATTGTCCGAGCGCAGATGGCAACCAGGTCTCGGCGAAATCCCCCGGCAGGCCAAAGCGCACCACACCTTCTACGGAAGCGCCGCGTACTGCCCGAACGGCTTCGTCGTTGAGATCGAGAATACGGCGCGCGTAGGAAAGGATCAGATCGCCGGATTCGGTCAATACCAGGCCTCGTCCTCGGCGGCGAAATAGAGGGTGGCCGACCTGTTCCTCCAGCTTGCGCATCTGCTGACTGACTGCCGATTGCGAGCGGCCTACCCGCTCCGCTGCGCGATTCAGACTGCCCAATTGCTGAGTCGTAAGGAGCGTCCGCAACGCGTCCATATCGAGGTTAGGCAGCGGCATGGTTCAGTTTTTCTGAAGAAATGACGTCGGATTATCGCATTCATTACACGCTCGTCTGGCTATTATCAGTGGCACGTTTGATCGCCGATGCGCATGCCACGGATGTCTCGATCAAGCCTTGAGACGAACCGTATTTAAACGAGGTCATGGAGAAATTCACGGTATGAATGGCGAGATGATTTTCAAACGCGGCATGCTGGGTGCGGTCGCGTCAGCATGCATGTTGTTGGCGACTGTCGCGCGCGCCGATGCGAACAGCGCCGCGCCTTCGCTAGCGGGGACGTGGACTTTGGTGGCGGCCGATGTCCAGCATCCCGATGGCTCGCGAGCACGTGACTACGGTGCCGCGCCCAAGGGGCTGCTACTTATCGATGCGCAAGGCCACTACTCGCTGCAGATTTTCAAGGCGGAACGTGCTCCATTCGCGTCGGCGGACAAGAGTGCTGCGACGCCAGACGAGTACAAAGCGGCTGTCATGGGTTCCAGCACGCACTTCGGCACGGTAAGCGTCGACCCAGTTGACGGAACGCTGACGTTTCACATTCAGAATGCCTCATTTCCTAACTGGGAAGGGCAACAGCAGAAACGCAATTACGAGCTTAAAGGCGATGAGCTAAGCTATCGCGTCACGCCACGGCCAAATGGCGATGTGCCGATTTCGATCTGGCGACGTTTGAACTAGATGAACAATCAACCTACACCTTACGCGCTCGTGTCACGATCGGCGAGGTGACAGCTTCGCGAGTCCAGACATCAAAAGGCCACCAGCCCTTTCTTACCAACGGCTGATGGCCTGTTTGTCCATTTCATTTCCAGATACCAACCCCGCTACTTGCCTTTCTTAAACGCTTTCCATCGCGACGTATGCCTCATCTGCGCGATGCTCATATGCTCCATATCCATGCGAGCCTCCGAAGCATAGTGTCGTGCAAGGGTTTCAAGCCCTTTGAACACCACCTTCCGTTCAGCGGAAAGCCGCTCATCGTGAACGACCGTGCTGAGCAGCTCGCTGATCTGCGCCATTTGCTCGCTAGCGCGTACCGCATGATCAAGTGCGGTGAGACTGAAGCGCTCCAGATGCTCGTAGCGCATCTTGTGCTGTTTGGCGGACGTCGATTGTCCCGTGTGCTTGCTCATGACTTCTACCTCACAATGCTTTATCAATGCAGCGCGTGCGTGCGCGCGGCAGGTGCCACACATTCGCCGATCCCATAGCCACGCAACAGATTGGCTACGATCATGACGATCTCTCCATCAACCTCAAGCGTGGCAGCATCCACCGCATCGTTGAGTGCGCCAATCAACTGCGCCCGGTCAGGTTCGAACACATCCATGCGTCCGATCGAGCGTGCAAGCGCAGCGATCTTCTTCAGGTTCGACTGATAGCGGTTGACTGTCTCGAGCGCGCGCCTTCCGGCGTCGTGCAGTGACTCGTTGCGAAGCTTCAACTCTTCGAACGACATGGCTGGGGTGTTACTGCTCAATTTGCGTCCTCCGCTGTCAAGGGGAAGCCCGCATCACACACAGGTGGTGAGCGGGCACGATGACAGGGTTAGCAGACCGGAACTTACCACCATATAACCGGCAGACCCCGAAAGGTCTCCCTGCCACGGCCCGCCCATTGACATAGACGTGCAGAGGCAAAACGCGACACTGCATGGCACAGTGCGCGCGTGGTGGGTAAGATTTTCAGGCTGCTAAACCCGACCCGCCGATGTGTTGGCGGCATCGAAAGTATAGGGTGCCGTGTAGGTATCCCGATCAACCACGCGCGCCAAGTTTTTATCTTGAGTTACTTCAGAGTTCTATCTATGTCTAGCGGACACTCATCGTCGGCCAACACCGATGGCAGCACATGCTCGCGAAACAGTTCGCGCAGCTTCAGCTTCTGCAACTTGCCCGTCGCCGTATGCGGCAGTTCGTCGACGAATGCAACATCGTCAGGAATCCACCACTTCACGACCTTGCCGTCGTAAAACGCGAGCAGTTCATCGCGCGAGACCTCCATACCCGCGCGCTTCACCACCACCAGCAACGGCCGCTCATTCCAGCGTGGATGCCCCACCGCAATACAAGCCGCCTCCGCCACCGCCGGATGCGCAACCGCGATGTTCTCCAGATCGATCGAACTGATCCATTCGCCGCCGGACTTGATCACGTCCTTACTACGGTCGGTAATGTGCAGAAAGCCGTCCGGATCGATCGTCGCGACATCACCAGTCGGAAACCAGCCATCGACCAGCGGCGACTCTTCGCGACGGAAATAACGCTTGATCACCCACGGCCCGCGCACGTGCAGATCGCCGAACGCCACACCATCCCACGGCAGCTCGCGACCATCGTCGCCGACGATCTTCATGTCGACGCCATACATCGCGCGCCCCTGCTTTTCGCGCAGCTTGCGCTGCTCGTCAGGCGCACGTCGCGATTCTTCCCACGACAGTTTTGCCAGCGTGCCGAGCGGCGACATCTCCGTCATACCCCACGCGTGAATCACCTCGACGCCGTAGTCGTCCTCGAAGGTACGCAGCATCGCCGGCGGACACGCGGAGCCACCAATCACCGTGCGCTGCAGCGTCGTGAATTTCGCGCCCGCCTGCTTCAGGTATGCGAGCAGACCCAGCCACACAGTCGGCACGCCCGCCGAATAAGTCACGCCCTCCGCTTCCATCAACTCATACAGAGACTTGCCGTCCAGATCCTTGCCCGGCAGCACCAGCTTCGCACCGGTCAGCGGCCCGGCATGCGGTATGCCCCATGCGTTGACATGAAACATCGGCACCACCGGCAACACCGAATCGCGCGACGACAAACCCATCGCATCCGGCAGCGAAGCCGCGAACGCGTGCAACACCGTCGAACGATGCGTGTACAACGCGCCTTTCGGATGGCCAGTCGTGCCGGACGTATAGCAGAGATACGATGCGTTTTGCTCATCGAAAGTCGGCCAGTCGAATGCGCCGTCGTGCGGTGCGAGCAGCGCTTCATAGCTCGTCACCGGCGTGCGCATATCGGGCAAATGTGCGTCGTCGGTCAGCACGATCCAGCCGCGCACATTCGGACACTGCGGCGCAAGTTGATCGACCAGCGGCGCGAACGTGATATCAAACAGCACGTAGCGGTCATCCGCATGGTTGATGATGAACGCGATCTGCTCAGGAAAGAGCCGCGGATTGATCGTATGACACACCGCGCCGAAGCCCGTCGTGCCGTAATAGGTCTCCAGATGCCGATAGCCGTTCCACGCCAGCGTCGCGACCCGCTCGCCGGGTGCGATGCCCAGCGCCATCAGCCCTTGCGCGAGCCGCTTCGCGCGGGTCTCGCAATCGCGGTACGTGTAGCGATGCAGATCGCCTTCGATACGCCGCGACACGATTTCCGCCGCGCCAAAATATCGCGCTGCGTGCGCGATCAGCGAAGACACCAGCAACGGCACGTCCATCATCCGTCCTTGCAACGGCGGCGTCGTCATCGTCATGGGCCTGTCTCCCTCGATTTGTTTTCGTGGCGCTGGTTGTTGCGCGTGCCCTTGCGGCGCGCGCCGGCAGCGGCTGCAACTTATGCGAAGCAAGTAGGTGGCCAGCAGCGCATTTGACGCGGATTTACAATATCGACAATTAAAGAGGCGCTCAATATGTCGTTTTCCCGATACGTCGCAGATCTCCCCGAATCCGCCGAGTCCGGCTCGCTGGCAACGCCCGGCGATATCGAGTCTGCGCTTGCCCGTCCGCGCACGGGCGGATTCGCGCAACTTGGCTCCACGTTTTTCACCCGCCTGCCGGCAGCGCCGCTGCCCGCGCCTTATCTGGTCGGTTTTTCGGCCGACACCGCGGCGCTGCTCGGCCTGCCCGCCACGCTGGCGGCCGAGCCCGGCTTCACCGAATTGTTCGCCGGCAACACCACGCGCGACTGGCCCGCTGAGACCCTGCCCTACGCAGCGGTGTATTCGGGGCATCAGTTCGGCGTCTGGGCCGGCCAGTTGGGCGACGGGCGCGCGCTGACGCTCGGCGAGCTCGAGCATGCGGGCGGGCGCTACGAAGTGCAGCTCAAAGGCGCTGGCCGCACGCCGTATTCGCGCATGGGCGATGGCCGCGCGGTGCTGCGCTCGTCGATTCGCGAGTTCCTGTGCTCGGAAGCGATGCACCATCTCGGCATTCCGACCACGCGCGCGTTGTGCGTAATCGGCTCCGATCAGCCGATCCGGCGCGAAGAACTGGAAACCGCGGCGGTCGTCACGCGCGTAGCGCCGAGCTTCGTACGCTTCGGCCATTTCGAGCACTTCTATTCGAACGACAAGATCGACGCGCTGCGCGCGCTCGCCGATCACGTAATCGAGCGCTTCTACCCGGCCTGCAAGGAAGCCGACGATCCGTATCTCGCGCTCGTCAATGAAGCGGTGCTGTCCACCGCCGATCTGATGGCGCAATGGCAGGCAGTCGGCTTCTGCCACGGCGTGATGAACACCGACAACATGTCGATTCTCGGCCTGACGATCGACTATGGCCCGTTTGGCTTCATCGACGGTTTCGACGCGAACCACATCTGCAATCACACCGACTCCGGCGGCCGTTACGCGTACCGGATGCAGCCGCAGGTCGCTTACTGGAACCTGTTCTGCCTCGCGCAAGGGCTGCTGCCGCTAATCGGCGCGCAACATGAAGAGAGCGTGCGCGGCGAACGCGCAATCGAAGACGCACAGCGCGTGCTGGAAGGCTTTCGCGCGCGCTTTGCGCCGGCGCTCGAAGGCCGCATGCGCGCGAAGCTCGGCCTCGAAACCGAGCGCCCCGGCGACGATGCGCTGGCCAACCAGCTGTTCGACATCATGCATGCGAACCGCGCGGACTTCACGCTGACGTTCCGCCATCTCGCGCAGATCAGCAAGCACGACGCCAGCGGCGACACCGCCGCGCGCGACCTGTTTCTCGACCGCGCGGCCTTCGACGCATGGGCGAACCAATACCGCAAGCGTCTGTCGGACGAAGCACGCGACGATGCGTCCCGCGCCATTGCAATGAACCGTGTGAACCCCAAATTCATCCTTCGCAATCACCTCGCGGAAACGGCGATTCGCCACGCGAAGGAAAAAGACTTCACCGAAGTGGAACGGCTCGCAGCGGTGCTGCGCCGCCCGTTCGACGAACAGCCGGAACATGCCGCATATGCGGCGCTGCCGCCGGATTGGGCGACTTCGCTGGAAGTCAGTTGCTCGTCGTAATGCGAGCGACGAGCGACGAACGGCATCTGCCTGCTCCGTATTCCGCCATCCTTGATCTTCAGGACGAAACCATGAACGACGATTCCCCCTCCGTGCCCTACCCGGTCGAAAAAGACGATGCGCAATGGCGCGAGCAGCTGTCCGATATGGAATACCAGGTCACGCGCAATGCCGCCACCGAGCGTCCGTTCACCGGCCGCTACTGGGACCACTGGGACCGCGGCATTTACGACTGCGTCGCGTGCGGCACGCAGCTGTTCGAGTCCGACACGAAGTTCGATGCGGGCTGCGGCTGGCCGAGCTACTTCAAGCCGATCAACGGCGAAGTGATCGAAGAGCGCACCGACCGCACGCACGGCATGCTGCGCATCGAAGTGCGCTGCAAGAACTGCGGCTCGCATCTGGGCCACGTGTTCGAAGACGGCCCGGCGCCGACCGGCCTGCGCTACTGCATTAACTCGGCTGCGCTACAATTCGACCCCAAGTAATACCCTGGATGCGCTGCGCATGATGCAGCGCGGCGGGTTCGGCCGGTCCGGTGTCTGGGCCGGCCGCTTGCGTTTGCTGGGGCGTACGCTGGGCGGTGCGCGTTAGCTGGCCGAGGTCAGGCCAAAACCACGGCGGAACCCGACCGACTACACCCGACACCCCGTATCGCCGCAATCGTCGCGCAAGTACGGCACTCGCTTGCGCGAACCCTGCCGCGCGGGCACCATGCGGCCCTCACCCTTTCCGGATTCCCGAGCCGACAATGAAATTCCTGTTCGATCTGTTCCCGATCATCCTGTTCTTCGTCGCGTTCAAGATCTGGGGCATCTTCACCGCAACCGCGGTGGCGATCGGTGCGACGCTGGTGCAGATCGCGTGGGTCGCCTTCCGTCATCGCAAGGTCGATACGATGCTGTGGATCAGCCTGGGCGTCGTGACCGTGTTCGGCGGCGCCACGCTCGTGCTGCACAACGACACCTTCATCAAGTGGAAACCGACCGTGTTGTACTGGGCGTTCTCGGTGGCGCTGGTGGTGTCGCAACTGGTGTTCAACAAGAACCTGATCGAAGCGATGATGGGCAAGCAGATCACGCTGCCGCATCGCATCTGGGGCCAACTGAATATTGTGTGGGCGGTGTTCTTCGTGCTGCTCGGCATCGTGAACCTGTTCGTCGCGTTCAACTTCTCGACCGACGCGTGGGTCAACTTCAAGCTGTTCGGCGCGACGGGCTGCCTGATCGTGTTCGTCGTCGCGCAGAGCCTGTGGCTCGCGAAATATATGAAGGAAGAGTGACATGAGCGCAGATATATTCCTGCACGCCGCCCCTGCCGAGCGCCTCGCACTGATTGAAACGCGTCTTTCGGCGGCGCTGGCGCCGGTCCAATCGATCGACGTTCGCGACGACAGCGCGCAACACGCGGGGCACGCCGGCGCCACGGCCGGCGGCCATTACAGCGTAACCATCGTGGCCGCCGCATTTGCCGGCAAGGCACGCGTAGCACGGCATCGGCTAGTGTATGATGCGCTGGCCGACGCCATGCAGCGCGGCATCCACGCCCTCGCCATCACGGCTTACACGCCAGAAGAATTCGCTTTGCTGCCCCGTTAGGAAACTTCCGATGACCTTGAAAACCACCCGCTACTGGGTCCTGCTGGCTGCGTGCGCAGCCGCGCCTGCCTTTGCACAGAACATCGCCGTGGTGAACGGCACGCCGATTCCGAAAGCACGCGCCGACGCGCTGGTCCAGCAGCTCGTGCAACAGGGTCAACAAGATTCGCCGAAGCTGCAGCAAGCGGTGCGCGAAGAGCTGATCAACCGCGAAATCCTGATGCAGGAAGCAGTGCGCCGCGGCCTGCCGGCACGGCCGGACATCAAGGCGCAAGTCACGGTGGCCCAGCAAACTGTGGTGCTGCGTGCGCTGATCGAAGACGTCGTGAAGAACAACCAGCCGAGCGATGCCGATGTCAAAGCGCGTTACGACCAGCTGATCAAGGAAGCGGGCGGCGGCAAGGAATATCACCTGCATCACATCCTCGTCGACAACGAGCAGCAGGCCAAAGACCTGATCGCGAAGATCAAGGGCGGCGCGAGCTTCGAAGACCTCGCGAAGCAATACTCGAAAGATCCGGGATCGGGCAAGAACGGCGGCGATCTCGACTGGTCCGACCCGCACGCGTTCGTGCCGGAATTCGCGGCAGCGGCCGAGAAACTGCAAAAAGGCCAGATGACCGATACGCCGGTGCATACGCAGTTCGGCTGGCACATCATCCGCGTCGACGACACGCGCGAAACCCCGCCGCCGCCGCTCGATCAGGTCAAGCCGCAGATCGTGCAGCAGATGCAGCAGGAGAAGCTGCAGGCGTTTGAAGAGAATCTGCGCAAGGGCGCGAAGATTCAGTAAGCGGCAGATCGGGCGGGGCCGTTCGCTCCATCGCGCTGAAACGGCCCTCCGGTTCGAGAATGTAGCCCCTGTTGTCAATGACTGCAGGGGCTTTTTCATGCCTGCGTCCCAATGCTCACGTGAGTAGATTTCGATAAATTTCGCCTGCTGAGCCAATTTGTTAGTATATTTCGAGTCAAATTAGCGGATTTCGAGTCATCTCATGGCGGCGATCGGATACGACCACCTGATCAGGCACTTTTCGCTGGACGTCCGACGTCTTCAGACACCAGCTGCCACAAGCGCATCCGTGAATCGGCGCGTCGATGCGCCCAATCAGGTGCTGTTTCCAAAGAATGTCGCGCTCGAGGATTCTCCTGTCGGGCATCTTGAATTCGCGCTTCGACATGAAGGGGTCAACCTTGAAGTTATCGACGCAGTGTTCGAGCACGTCTCGGCCGACGAGCTCATCCGCGCGGTAGATTCGGCGCCCAATCGGGCCACGATCCGCAGAGCCTGCTTCCTCTGGGAATGGCTTACTGGAAAAATGCTTTCATGTGCTGCGACACCGACCGCGAGCTACGTCGACCTGTTCCCCGCGAAGATGTATGTCACGGCGACAAAGCCGACAAACAACCAGAAGTTTCGTGTTCGCAATAACGCATTGGGCAACGCGGATTTCTGTCCTGTGGTTCGGCGCTCTGCGGTATCCGCGTCGCCGAATCTCGCGGAACTGATGGAACAGGCGAAGCGCACCCTCGAGACGGTAACGGATCCGGTTCTTTTCGAGCGAGCGGTCAACTATCTGTATCTATCGGAAACCCGAAGTAGCTACGCTATCGAGCAAGAAACGCCCAGCTCCGATAAACAGGAGCGGTTTGTGCAGTTGCTTCGGCGGGTCGGCGAAACGGCAACCGTCAGTGAAGAATGGCTTGTTAGTCTGCAAAACGCGATCGTGCGGGACGTCTATAGCCAGGAGGTCTCGTACAGAACCACGCAAAACTGGCTTGAAGATGGCGTCGGCCGCGTCACCTTTTTCCCGCCGCCGCCGAAGGACTTGGGCCGCGCGATGAATGGATGGGAAGCGTTCGTGAACGATGCGACTCGATGTGAGCATGCGCTCGTGAAAGCCGCCTGCGCCGCGTTTGGCTTTGTATACCTGCATCCGTTTCTCGACGGTAATGGCCGCTTGCACCGCTTTCTTATCCAGCACGTGCTGGCCCCCTCGTCGCCGCTGACTGGCGGCGCGTTGGTGCCCGTCTCGGCCGTCATCCTGAAGAACATTCCCGAGTATCTGCAGGTGTTGAGTGGCTTCTCCCGACCAGTCACGCAACTTTGGCAATATCGGCGTGGGGACGTGACGCCCGTCGTAGTCCACTCGCCCGGCGGCCGTGCGTACCGATTTTTTGACGCGACGGCAGAGGTCTCATTTCTTCACAGGATGATTCAACGGGCGGTTGAAGACGAGATACCGAGAGAGCTGGCGTGGCTAAGTGGTTACGACAAGGCATACCAACAGCTGGACGATGAGCTCGACCTTCCCAACAAGGATTTATCGGCTCTCATCCGGATGATCCACTCGAACAAGGGAATTCTGTCGGAGAACAGGCGCAAGCAATATAGCCACCTGCCAAAGCGGATTCTCGACCGTATCGAACAAATTGTTGGAGACGCATTCAGTCAGGGCAGCACTGTGCAGGAGGCTCCCGAGACACCACCCAGCGGCGGGAAATAACTAGATTTCGAGTTTTACCACCATACAGCGTTAAAAATGAGTCATTTTCGAGTGCCTCAATAGCTATTTCGAGGTCGCTCGCCCGTTTTGACCGTTTTTCGAGTTCGTATGGCAGATCTGCCCCCCCAGAATCAAAAAGCCCCTGTTAGTCAACAGGGGCCCTTCTCTACAAACCAGAATATCGCCGCAACAACGGCAGCGCGAAACGCCTACCCCAACCAGCGCCGCGCGTTCTGAAACACCCGCATCCACGGGCTACCGTCCGTGCCGCTCGCGCCCCACGCCGCCGGCGCCCAGCTCATCTGCACCGTGCGATGCACGCGCTCGGTGTGCGGCATCACCACCGTGAAGCGGCCATCGGGCGTCGTCACCGACGTGATGCCGTGCGGCGAGCCATTCGGGTTGAACGGATACTGTTCCGTCGCCTCACCGCGATGATCGACGAAGCGCATCGCCACCGCGACGCGCGCCGCGTCGCCCTGCTGCGAGAAGTCGGCAAAGCCTTCGCCATGCGCGACTGCCACCGGAATCCGCGAGCCTTCCATGCCGGCAAAGAAAATCGACGGCGACGACTGCACTTCGACCAGCGAGAAGCGCGCTTCGAATTTCTCCGACTTGTTGCGCGTGAACTTCGGCCATGCATCGGCGCCCGGGATCATCGACGCGAGACTGCTCATCATCTGGCAGCCGTTGCAGATGCCGAGCGCGAACGTGTCCTTGCGGCCGAAGAACTCGGCGAACATGTCGGCCAGCTGCGCGTTGAAGCGGATCGTCTTCGCCCAGCCTTCGCCGGCGCCGAGCACGTCGCCGTACGAGAAGCCGCCACACGCAATCGCACCGGCGAAGTCCGCCAGCGATGCGCGGCCCGCGAGCAGGTCGCTCATGTGCACGTCGTGCGCATCGAAGCCGGCGCGATCGAATGCGTATGCGGTTTCGAGGTGCGAGTTGACGCCCTGCTCGCGCAGGATCGCGACGCGCGGCCGCGCTCCCTTGCCGATGAACGGCGCAGCGACGTCTTCAGCCGGATTGAAGCTCAGTTGCGGCGCGATGCCCGGGTCGGACGCGTCGAGCAGTGCGTCGTATTCGGCGTCCGCGCAGGCCGGGTTGTCGCGCAGCCGCGAAATGCGCCAGCTCACTTCGCTCCACGCGCGCTGCAGTTCGACGCGCGGTGCTTCGTAGATCTTCTTCGCGTCGCGGTAGATTTCGAGCGCGTCGCGCTCGTTGGGCTTGCCGATCACATGCGAGCACTGCGACAGGCCGTGCTCGCGCAGCGTGCCAAGCACCGCGTCGCGTTCGCTCGCGCGCACCTGGATCACCGCGCCCAGCTCTTCGCTGAACAGCGCGCGCAGCGTGCGGTCGTCGCGACGGCCGCTGGTCTGTTTCGCCCAGTCCTTCGCGTCGCCGAAGTCGGATTCGTGGTTCGGATCGAGCGTCAGCATGTCGACATTCAGCGATACGCCGACGTGGCCCGCGAACGCCATTTCGCATACCGTCGCCCACAAACCGCCGTCCGAGCGATCGTGATACGCGAGCAGCTTGCCGGCGCCGTTCAGCGCCTGGATCGCCGCGAAAAAGCGCTTCAGATCTTGCGCATCGTCGACGTCCGGCACCGTATCGCCGACCTGCTGCGTGACCTGCGCCAGAATGCTGCCGCCCATGCGGTTCTTGCCGCGGCCGAGATCGAGCGCGATCAGTACCGTGTCGAGTGCCTGGCCGGCATCGTCGCTCGCGCGCAGTTGCGGCGTCAGATGGCGGCGCACGTCGTCGACCGGTGCAAAGGCCGAGATGATCAGCGACACCGGCGCGACCACTTCCTTCGCGACGCCCTGGTCGTCCCACTTCGTGCGCATCGACAGCGAATCCTTGCCGACCGGAATGCCGATGCCGAGCGCCGGGCACAGCTCCATGCCGATCGCTTTCACGGTGTCGTACAGCGCGGCGTCTTCACCGGGGCTGCCGCAGGCAGCCATCCAGTTCGCCGACAGCTTCAGCTTGTCGAGCGATGCGATCGGCGCCGCCGCGATGTTCGTGATCGCCTCGCCCACCGCCATGCGGCCCGATGCCGGCGCGTCGATCACCGCCAGCGGCGTGCGTTCGGCCATCGTCATCGCTTCGCCGTGAAAGCCCGCGTAGTCCATCGTCGTGATCGCGCAGTCGGCCACCGGCACCTGCCACGGGCCGACCATCTGGTCGCGCACCGTCGAGCCGCCCACCGAGCGGTCGCCGATCGTGATCAGGAATGACTTGCTCGCCACCGTCGGATGACGCAGCACGCTGGTCGCGGCTTCGGCCAGCGACACGTGCGTCAGATCGACCGGCGGCAGCGTCTGCGCGACGCGCTGCACGTCGCGATGCATGCGCGGCGCCTTGCCGAGCAGCACTTCCATCGGCATATCGACCGGTTGATGCGCGCCGGCCTCGGGCAGATCGGCGTCGGTCAGTTTCAGTTGACGTTCGGCGGTGGCCTTGCCGACTACCGCGAACGGGCAGCGCTCGCGCTCGCAGATGGCTTCGAACATCGCGAGGTCGCCCGGTGCAATCGCCAGCACGTAGCGCTCTTGCGCTTCGTTCGACCAGATCTCGCGCGGCGACAGGCCGCTTTCTTCCAGCTGTACGCTGCGCAGCTCGAAATGCGCGCCCTTGTCGGCGCCGTCGACCAGTTCCGGGAACGCGTTCGACAGGCCACCCGCGCCGACGTCGTGAATGCTCAGAATCGGATTGCCCGCGCCGAGTTGCCAGCACGCGTTGATCACTTCCTGTGCGCGCCGCTCGATTTCCGGGTTGCCGCGTTGCACCGAGTCGAAATCGAGCTCGGCGGTGTTGGTGCCGGTGGCCATCGAACTGGCCGCGCCACCGCCCATGCCGATGCGCATGCCGGGGCCGCCGATCTGGATCAGCAGCGAGCCTTCCGGCAAATCGTGCTTGTGCGTATGCGCATCCGAAATGTTGCCGATGCCGCCCGCGATCATGATCGGCTTGTGATAGCCGCGCACGCGGCCCGCGACGTTCTGCTCGTACGCGCGGAAGTAGCCGCCGAGGTTCGGCCGGCCGAATTCGTTGTTGAACGCGGCACCGCCGAGCGGCCCGTCGATCATGATCTGCAGCGGCGACGCGATGCGGTCCGGACGGCCATATACACCGTGCTGTTCCGCACTGTTGCGATGGTCCACCAGTTGAGCCGAGTCGCGAGCGTTTTCCCATGCTTCGCGTGCGTCCGGCAGATCGAGGTTCGATACCGTGAAGCCGGCGAGGCCCGCCTTCGGCCGCGCGCCGCGGCCCGTCGCGCCTTCGTCGCGGATCTCGCCGCCCGCGCCGGTCGCCGCACCCGGGAACGGCGAAATGGCCGTCGGGTGGTTGTGGGTCTCGACCTTCATCAGCGTGTGCGTGAGCTCGACGTGGCGGCCGTAGCGCTCGGCCGGCGCGCCGTCTTGCACGGTCGCGCCGCGTGGGAACCAGCGTTCCGCCTGCGCGCCCTGCATGATCGCCGAGTTGTCCGAATACGCGACGATCGTGCCTTGCGGATTCAGCTTCTCGGTATTGCGGATCATGTTGAACAGCGAGATGTCCTGCGCCTCGCCGTCGATGGTCCACTGTGCGTTGAAGATCTTGTGCCGGCAGTGTTCGCTGTTGGCCTGCGCGAACATCATCAGTTCGACGTCGGTCGGATTGCGGCCGAGCTTCGTGAATGCGTCGACCAGATAGTCGATTTCGTCTTCGGCGAGCGCGAGGCCCAGTTCTGCGTTAGCCGCCTCAAGTGCCTTGCGGCCCGCTTCACGCCCCTGCGTGAGCACGTCGACGGTTTGCAGCGGCTTGGCCGGCAGTTCGTCGAACAGGTGCATCGCCATGTCGCGCGAATCGGCAAGGCTTTCGGTCATGCGGTCGTGCAGTGCCGCCGCGACCGCCGCGCGCGCTTCGTCCGACAGCGCCTTCTTGCCGCCCAGCAGGCCGGCGAGGCCGCTTTTCAGCGTCACCGTGTATTCGATGCCGCGCTCGATGCGACGCACCTGCGTCAGGCCGCAGTGATGCGCGATGTCAGTGGCCTTGCTCGCCCACGGCGACACGGTGCCGAAACGCGGTACGACAAGGAACGTGTCCTGGCTGCCGCGCTCGCTGCCTGCATCGAACGGATCGCCGTAATGCATCAGCGCTTCGATCCTTGCGCTGTCTTGCGCGCTGAGCGGCGTTTGCGCATTGACGAAATGCAGGAACTGGCCGCGCACCCCGGTGATGTTCGGGTCGATGCGCGTGAGCGTCTCGAGCAGGCGGGTTTGACGGAAATCAGAGAGGGCCGAAGCGCCGGGAAAACACGAGAAGTGGGCCATGGACTTGACGTTGCGTCGCTCGCTTGAAGCGTCGTGGATCGCGCAATGCAGGCGACGTAGAGCGATGGGAAGTCGGGGATTATAACCCGGATGGTCCGTCGAACCGGACGCTTGTCGCGTTTGTGCAAGCTGGGCAGCAGGCGATGGAAAGGCGCGGTCTCATGTGGCCTGAGCTTCGCCCGCCGCCTGGTGCGTCCGGCGGCACTCTGCTTCGAACCGGCCCGACGGCGCGCCGCGCGTGGCCCTCTGCCCCGTTTGGCTGCTATCATTCGGCGTTTCCTCAGACCGGTGCGGCATTTTCAGCCAGTCCGCACCGCACGTCACGCAGTCAAGCAACGGGGAGCGCCACGCAGTCGCGCGTTCCACGGGCAATACGAACTCAACATGGATGTCATAGTCATCGGCGGCGGGATCGTCGGCGTCGCCACCGCTTACCAGCTGCGCGCGGCCGGCCACCGCGTATGCGTGATCGAACGGCACGCCACGGTCGCCCAGGGCGCCACTTACGGGCACGGCGGCACGGTGCTGCCTACCCCGCTCGACGTCTGGTTCGGTCCGACCTTCATGCAGCACCGGCAGGCGGCGAAGTGCGGCGTGATCCGCAAGACCGGCTTTAGCGGCGCCGCGCGCGACTTCGTCAAGCGGATCGGCACATTGCAGGCGCCTGACGCGTTCGCACAGCAATATGCGCGGCTGCGGCCGCTGATCGAATCGGCACGCGATGAGCTCGCCGAGCTCGAATCGCGCTTCAACCTGGATTTCGAACAGCTCAGCGGCCAGTTGTATCTGGTGCGCACCGAGCAGGAATGGGAGCAGCTAAAGCCGGCGCTGGAGTTGCTGCGGCAGTTCGAAGTGCCGCACCACGTGCTGTCGCCCGCTGAGTGCGTCGCGATCGAACACTCGGTGCCGGCCGATCCGCCGTTTGCCGGCGGCGTGCTGTTTCGCGACGAACGCACGGCCAATTGCCCGCTGTTCGCCAAGCTCGTCAAGCAGACGCTCGATGCGCAAGGCGGCGTGCAGTTTCAATGCGGGCGTGAAGTCACCGCGCTGCGGCTCGATAACCAGCGCGCGGCGGTCGAACTGGCGCCGCGCGTCGGCGAGCCGGTGCGCTCGCGCGAAGTGGATGTGATCGGCGCAGACGCGGTGGTGGTCGCGGCGGGCGCAGGCAGCTTGCCACTGCTTGCCAAAGTCGGGCTGCAACTTCCGCTGCATCCGCTGAGGCTGCATAACCTCGTTGCGCCGATCGCGCGCGAGGAATTCGCGCCGCATATGGCGGTGATCGATGCGATCAAGCGCATCACCGTCACGCGCAGCAACCATCGGCTGCGGATCGCGGGTGGAGCGGTGCTGCAAAGCCTGAAGGAAACCGACAAGCCGTTGCCCGAGCCGCTCACCAAGGAAGCCCTTGCGCTGCTCGGCCAGGCGACGCACGACTGGGTGCCGGGCGCGGCGCGGATCTCGGCGGCGCTGCCGTGGGAAGGCGTCAAGCTGCTGTCGCCGGACGGGCTGCCGGCGGTCGGCAATGCGCTGCATCCGCGGCTGTTTGTCGCTGCAGGGCACGGACCGGTCGGCTGGGGGCTCGCGTGCGGGTCCGGCAAGCTGATCGCCGATCTGATTACCGGGCGCGCACCGGAATTGCCGGCCGATACGTTGGCGGCGCTGCGGCCGGAGCGGTTTTTGGGGTGATGACGCGGCAGGTTGATGGCACGCGCGGCCGGCATGCTGGCCTCGGCACGCGCATTGCCACTACCATGAACGTCGCCCCAGCCGCCCTTTCCCTCCAGACCGTCGCCGAGCGCCACCATGACCGCTGCCCCGTCTTCCGCTGCGTCGTCCTCCTCTTCCGCTACCGCCACGCTCGTCAGTCCGCACGACCGGCCGCTCGTGCTGTGCACGGTCGCCGAACTGCGCGCGCTCGAAACCCAGGCCGCCGCGGGCTTGCCGCCGCATACGCTGATGGCGCGCGCCGGCGCCGCTGCCGCGCGCTTTCTGCTCGAACAGATCGCGCACGACGGTCCAGCGGATGCCACGCGCCCGGTGCTGCTGATCGCAGGTCCGGGCAATAACGGCGGCGACGCGCTGGTCGTCGCTGCCGAGTTGCGGCGCGCCGGGATCACGCTCGAGGTATGCATGCCGGTTGAAGTCACACCGGACGACGCGCGCTGGGCGCTCGGCGAAGCGCGCGCGGCGGGCGTCGCGATTTCGGCGCAAGCGCCTGCGTCGTTCGAGCGTTACGGCTGGATCGTCGACGGGATGTTCGGTATCGGGCTCGCGCGGCCGCTGGAAGGCGTGTTCGCGGAGCTTGCGCAGCGCCTCGCGGAGCGGGCCCGCGTGCCCGGCTACACGTTGCCGTCGCGAACGGGCGCATCCGCCGCTGATGCGGCACCCCACGCGCCCGCTGCGCACGGCCGCGTGCTCGCACTCGATGTGCCGAGCGGCCTCGACAGCGATACCGGCAACGTGATCGAGGGCGGCGTGGCCGTACGGGCGACGCATACGGTCACCTTCATCGGTGCGAAGCCTGGGCTCTTCATGGGCGAGGGCCGTGACCTCGCCGGTGCGGTCATCGTCGCGCCGCTCGAGATCGAAAGCAGCGCGCCCGGCAGCGCCGTGCTGAACGCGCCCGCACTCTTCTGTACGCATTTCCCGGCGCGCGACTCCGCGACGCACAAAGGCACGTTCGGCAGCCTCGCGGTGGTGGGCGGCGACACCGGCATGTGCGGCGCGCCGATTCTGGCCGCGCGCGCGGCGCTCTTCAGCGGAGCGGGCAAGGTGCACGTCGCGCTGCTCGGCGATGGCGGCCCGGCCTACGACCCGCCGCATCCCGAATTGATGCTGCACAAGCTCGACGACTTGCCGCTCGATACGATGGACGCGCTGTCGGTCGGCTGCGGCATGGGCCATCGCAAACGCGCGGCGCGCACGCTGCACGATGTGCTCGCGCTCGATGTGCCGAAACTGTTCGACGCCGATGCGCTGAACCTGTTTTCACGCGACCCCGCGCTCGCCGCGCAACTGCGCGCGCGCGGCGCGAGCGCCGGCGACACCTGCATCCTGACGCCGCACCCGCTCGAAGCCGCGCGGCTGCTCGGCAGCGACGCGAAGACGGTGCAGCGCGACCGGCTCGCCGCCGCGCGCGAACTCGCGCAGCGTTTTGCAAGCATCGTCGTGCTGAAAGGCGCCGGCACCGTGATTGCGGCACCGGACGGCCGCCTCGCGGTCAATCCAACCGGCAACGCGGCGCTCGCGACGGGCGGCAGCGGCGATGTGCTCGGCGGCATCATCGGCGCACTGCTTGCACAAGGCTTACCGCGCTATGAAGCCGCGCTCGCCGGCGTGTATCTGCACGGTCTCGCCGCCGACGCGTTGACCGCGCGCGGCGACGGCCCCGCCGGCTGCACGGCGGGCGAACTGGCGCCGATGGTGCGCAGGCTGATCAACCGGCTGTTTTATCCGGCGACGCTGTAAGCGGCGGCTGCGCCGTCACATGCGGCCGCCCGCCTGCAGCATCGGATAGGTGAACAGCAAAAAGTGCGTCGCGTTCAGGCCGAAATGCGCGAGCACGGCCGCCGACAGCCCGCCATAACGGTACGCAAGACCGTAACCGATCCCCGCGATCCCCCCGAACACGACCCACGGCAGGCCGCCCGGCAGATGCATCAGCGCGAACGCGAGATCCGCGAGGACCAGCGCGAGCACCTGTGCATACGGCCGGCCGTCCAGCAGCCGCGCGATGCCGCCTTGCAGATAGCCGCGGAAAAAACTTTCCTCAACCACCGTCACCAGCAGCAGGTTGTCGGCGAGGAACAGCCACGCCTGCGGCGGCCACTTCGGCGCCCATGCAATGAGATGCAGCGCGAGCGCCGCGCCGATGCACACTACCGCCGTAAGCAGCCAGCCGCCGATGCCGGCCGCGAGCGCCAGACTGCACCCGCGCTCCGCGCGCACCCAGCGGAACGTCAGCAGCAGCCAGAAGGCCACCAGCGGCTTGTCGAGATTCAGGTACATCCTGAACGGCAGCGCGTCCGGCGTGAAGCGCACGTTGTCGATCACGCGCGGATTGTGGAAGCCCGGCACCCAATGCATGATCAACGCGACCGCGAGCACGATAAACAGCGCGTGCGCCACCGCGCGCACGGCCGGCGGCCGCGGCGGCCGCACCGCGTAGCCGAGCACCAGCAGCACGGCGATGGCCGCCAGCGCCGGCGCGCCGAGCCAGCCGAGCGCACACGCCGCGCCGTAACCCACCACCAGCAAGGCCACGCCGAACCAGCGCAGCGCGCGCCAGTACGTCGCCGGCACCGCGAGAAAAATCGCTATCCAAGGCAAACCGCCCATCCCCACTCCGCACAAGTTGGCCCGCCGTGGCGGACATTTCATCTGAACAAAACCAGCGAGCGAAGATACCGGAATGCGCGGCCTGCCGTGCGCAGGCCGGCAGGCGCGCAGCGCGGCCCGTGCGCCGGGACGCTTGTGCCGCACAAGGTCCCGCTATCTGGGGTTGTCGGGGCTGCCTGCCAGTGCCGGGCGCACGCCGCTATACTGACTGCCTGCGTCGCCCGATGGCGCCTCGCATGCCGGCGCCCGCCAATGCACTTCGGGTACGCACCCCTCCCTTCGTGCCTCTTCGTTTGACGGACGGTTATGACTCAGATCACTTACCCAGCCTGGGCCTCGCTGCAAGCGCATTACGAACAGATTGGCGATGCGCGCCTGCGCGACTGGTTCAAACCCGAGAACGACCCTGCCCCGACCCGTGCCGAACGCTTCACGTACACAGGCGGCGGCCTTGCGGCCGATTTTTCGAAGAACCGCATTACCGACGAAACCCTGAAGCTGCTGGTGCAGCTCGCCCGCGAAGCGGGTGTCGAGAAACGCCGCGACGCGATGTTCGCCGGCGAGATCGTCAATCCCACCGAACACCGCGCGGTGCTGCACACCGCGCTGCGCGCCACCGATCCGAAGGCGCCTTTCAATGCGCAGGTCATGGCCGAGAAAGCCAAGATGGCCGCGTTCGCGACGCAAGTGCGCGATGGCAAATGGACCGGCTACACCGGCAAGCGGATCCGCCACATCGTCAATATCGGCATCGGCGGTTCGGACCTCGGGCCGAAGATGGTCGCGCATGCGTTGAAGCATCTGTCGTCGCCGGATATCTCCGCGCATTTCGTGTCGAACGTCGACGGCGCCGATATGTACCGCGTGCTGTCGCAGATCGATCCGGAAGAGACGCTCGCGATCGTCGTGTCGAAGACCTTCACGACGCTCGAAACGATGACCAACGCGCACTCGATGCGCGACTGGTTTATCAACGGCGGTTGCCCGGAAAACCAGCTCGCGAAGCATTTTGTCGGCGTGTCGGCGAACCCGGCCGAGGTCGTCAAGTTCGGCATCGACAAAGACAACGTGTTCGAGATGTGGGACTGGGTCGGCGGACGCTATTCGTTATGGTCGGCAGTCGGCCTGTCGATCATGATCGCGATCGGGCCGCAGCATTTCGACGAGCTGCTCGCCGGCGCCAACGACATGGACCGCCACTTCCGCGAGACGCCGCTCGAGCGCAACCTGCCGGTGCTGCTGGGCATGATCGGCATCTGGTATCGCAACTTCTTCGGCACGCAGAGCTATCTGGTGGCGCCGTATTCGGAAGCGCTGCACTTCCTGCCGGCGTATCTGCAGCAGCTCGAGATGGAGAGTAACGGCAAGCAGGCGCGGCTCGACGGCACGATGGTCGACTATGCGACCTCTGCTGTGACGTGGGGCGAGCCCGGCACCAACGGACAGCATGCGTTCTTCCAGATGCTGCATCAGGGGCCGACGATCGTGCCGATCGACTTTATCGCGCTGCTGACGCCCGAGCATCCGCTCGCCGATCATCATCCGAAGCTGCTCGCCAACTGCTTTGCGCAAAGCGAAGCGCTGATGCTTGGACGTACGGTCGAGGAAGCGCAGAAGGTGGCCGGGCCGGATAAGCCTGAGCTCGTGCCGCACATCGTGTTCCCCGGCAACCGGCCGACTACGACGATTCTCGTCGACGCGCTGACCGCGCGCTCGCTTGGCGCATTGATCGCGCTTTACGAGCACAAGGTGCTGGTGCAAGGCACGGTGTGGAACATCAACTCGTTCGATCAGTGGGGCGTTGAGCTCGGCAAGATTCTCGGCAAGGTGGTCGAGGCCGATCTGACCGCGGCCAAGACCGATGCGGGCAAGCACGATTCGTCGACGTCGGCGTTGATCGCGCGGGCGCGGGCGGCGTTGAAGAAGTAGTGAGTGGGTGGTTGGGTGGTTTGTTCGGCCGCGGTGTCGGGTTTAGCCGCGGCCTGAGTGGTGCGGGCCGCGCAGGTATGTCGATGCGCGGCCCTTTGCGTTGGTGTTGGCTTTCGCGTGTTAACGTCGCTTCAGATCAACCGCCCTGCTTCGATCGTCACCGTCGTATCGCAGCGGCGCGCCAGTTCGATATCGTGTGTCACGAGCACCAGCGTCGCGCCGTTCGCGCGATTCATCTCGAACATCAGATCGATCACCGCGTGGCCGGTTGCCGCATCGAGGCTGCCGGTCGGCTCGTCGGCGAACAGGATCGCCGGGTGGGTGACGAACGCGCGCGCCAACGCCACGCGCTGCTGCTCGCCGCCCGACAGCAGCTTCGGGTAATGGCGCATCCGCTCGCCGAGCCCGACCTGCGTAAGCAGCGTGCGGCCACGCGCGACAATGTCGCGCGACGCCATCCCGCCTTGCAGTTCGAGCGGCAGCGTGACGTTTTCGAGCGCCGTCAAATGCGGCATCAGTTGAAACGACTGGAACACGAAGCCGACTGAACCGCTGCGCAAGGCCGCGCGGCCGTCTTCGTCGAGTTCGGACAACTCGCGGCCGAGTAGCCGAACCGACCCCGAACTCGCGCTGTCCAACCCCGCTAGCAAGCCCAGCAGCGTCGATTTACCGGACCCGGAAGCACCGACGATCGCTACCCGGCTGCTTGCTTCGATAGACAGGTCGATGTTGTCGAGTATCGTCAACTCGCCGGTCGCGTCCTTAACCTTCTTCGACAAACCCCGCACTTCGATGACTGGATCGGATTTCTTTTGCATGGTGAAGCGTAGCTTGAATGTGCGCCCGATGATGCGGACCGCGATGCTCGCCGCGGCGTTCGCTCCTGCAGTGTTCACTGCGCTGCTGCCCGCCTCCGCCAATGCCGCTAGCGCTGCGTCTACCGCTGCTTCTGCTTCTGCCACTGTTGCCGCTACGGCTGTCGCGGCCGTTGCCGCCAAACCGGTGATCGTCGTGCTCGGCGACAGCATCTCGGCCGAATACGGGCTGCCGCGCGACACCGGCTGGGTGGCGCTGATGCGCCGGCGTCTTGCCGATGAGCGGCTCGATTATAGCGTTGCCAATGCCAGCATCAGCGGCGACACCACCAGTGGCGGCCGCGCTCGGTTGCCCACGCTGCTCGAGCGTCTAAAGCCGTCAATCGTGATTGTCGAACTCGGTGCCAACGACGCGCTGCGCGGCGTGCCGCTCTCCACGACCGAAGACAATCTGCGAACGATTATCGAACAGGCGCAGCAGAAACATGCGCAGGTCGTGCTGGTCGGTATGTACGTACCGCCTAATTACGGCCCGGATTATTCACAAAAGTTCCACGGCGTGTATATCGATCTGTCGAAGCAATTACACGTGCCGCTCGTGCCGTTTCTTCTCGCGGGTATCGAGAATAAACCCGATATGTTTCAAGCAGATCAGATACATCCGACCCAGCAGGCACAACCCGTGCTGCTCAACAACGTGTGGCCAGCATTGCAACCGCTGCTTCGCACAGGTTCGCCGCGTTGAACAGCACGCTAACAACTTGTTTCCTAATATGGGGAACGTGCCTGGATGACATCTACCTGACACTTTCGCGTGACCCTGAAACCGGCTCTCTTTGTGAGCGACCTCAAGAAGGAGATGACGCGTGAAACTCTCACCTCTAATCGCTTTGACCGTGGCGGTGTCCGCCTGCGCAGCACAACCGCCTGCCGGCGTGCAGTCCGTCGGAACCAGCCAGCAACCGCCTGCCGCAGTCGGCAAGTGCATCGCTCAGAAATGGGCTGACAAGTCGCAACAACAGGTCGTGTCGCAAGACACGTTGGCGTTCGACCGTGCAATGGATGTCTATGTGCCGGGTCAACAACCGCCTAATGGCGCAGCGGCTGTAGTACGGCCGTCGTATCAAGGCTCGGGAACGTGGGTGGGGTTCCGCCCGGGTAGTGGCGGCGGTGGCGGCGATGCCACCGGCGATATCAACGGCTGCCTGTAATTGCGTTTGCAATTGATTGCAATTTGTTGGCAGGACGAGGTATTCGTATTGCCACACAACGGAACGGAAAAAGCCCCGCTTATGCGGGGCTTTTCCGTTTCTGCTTTGTTCAACTGCTATGTATCGGCGTTACCGGCATTACTCGCCATCGCCACCCGTTGCCGGAGCGCTGTCGAGCGAACCACCATATAGCTTGACCTTCGAACGCGCGCGCAGCGAATCCAGATAGGCCTGCATCTGCGCCTGTGCATCGACCTGCGCAACCTGCTGTTGCGCTGCCTCGAGACGCTTCGGATCGATCGGCGCACCAGGCACAATCGCGTTCACGCGATAGATTGCGTAGCCGCCCACGCCCAGATCGACACCGACGTAGGCCGGCAACTTCTGCGCGTCGACCTTGTAAATTGCACTCAACGCGGCAGGCGGAACGCCTTGCGGATCGTTACGCGATACCTTCAACGCCGACGAGAAACCGGTGGTCGCTTTCGACTTCTGCAACTCCGCGAGCTTCGCTTCGCCATCCTTGCGCGCCATATCGGCCGATTGTTGCGCGATCACCTTTTGACGCACCGCGTCTTTCACCGCGTCGAGCGGCGGCACCGCAGCCGGTTTGAAATCCGTGACGCGTGCCGCAACCAGCGTACTGTTGCCGACGTCGATTGCCTGCGTGTTGTTGTGATCCTTCACCGAATCACTCGCGAAGATCGCGGCGAGCAACTTCGGGTTGTTCAGCGGGCTATCGGGCGGCAGTGCAGGATTCGGCTTGTCGGTGACGGTGGCCGTCTGGATCTGCAGCTTGTACTTGTCGGCCGCGGGCTGCAGCGTCTTTGCCTGTTCGTAGACGATCGACGTGAACCCTTCCGAATCGTCCGTGAATGCCTTCGCGGCCTGTTGCGTCTGCAGGTCTTTCAGGATGGCCTGCTTCACGTCGTCGAACGGCTTGGTCACCGACGGCTTCACGTCGGTCGCCTTGATGATGTGATAGCCGAAATCGGTCTGCACGACGCCGCTGATTTCGTCTTTCTTCAGGCCGAACACCGCGTCGTCGAATGCCTTGCCGCCCGCGATCATGCCGCGTGTGAAGTAGCCGAGATCGCCACCCTTCGATGCCGAACCCGGGTCTTGCGAATCCTGTTGCGCAAGCTGTGCGAATTGATCCGGATGCGCCTTCAGCTGCGTGAGGATGCCATCGGCCTTCTGCTTTGCCTTGTCCTTGTCTGCGGCGCTGGCGTCTTTCGGTGCCGCGATCAGGATGTGGCTCGCACGCACTTCGCCTTCGGTGCGGTAATGCGCGAGGTTGTCGTCGTAGTACTTCTTCAGCTCCGCGTCGGTCGGCTGCGCAGCGGCCGCGAGCGTGGCCGGCGACATCGCGAGGTATTGGATCGTCGCGGTGGCCGGCGTGGCAAAGTCGCCGCGGTGCGCGTCGTAATACGCCTGCAGTTGCGCATCGGTAGGCTGCACTTTCGCGGCGAAGTCCTGCGCGCGGAATGCCAGACCCTGCACTTCGCGCTGTTGCTCGGCGAGTTCGGTCAGACGCTGCGCGAGTGCCTTCGGCGTGAACGACGAGCTTTGAATTGCTTCGGGCAACTGTTGCATCGCGAGGCTGTAGCGGATCTGTTCCTGATACTGGTCAGGCGTCATACCCTGCATCGCGAGCAGTTCCTTGTAGCGGTCCAGATCGATCGTGCCGTCGGGCTTCTTCAACGACGCGATTACCGGGTCGTTCATCAGCGCGCGGCGCAACGCGTCGTCCGACACCGTCAGGTGCAGGCGCTGCGTTTCATCGGCCAGTACGCGCTGCTGAATGATGCCGTCGAGTATCTGGCGGCGACGCTCGGGCGTGTCGAACGCCTTGCTGTCGAACTGGGCGCCGAGCATTTGCCGTGCGCGATCCAGTTGCTGGCGCATGGAATTGTCGTACTCAGCACGGGGAATCTTGCGGCCATTGACGCTCGCGACGTTCGCGTTCTCGTCAAAGAAGCCCCGGAAACCCTGAATGCCCACGAAGCCCAAGCCTGGCAGAATGACCAGGATGAGCATCATCATCATGAGACGTTGGTGATTGCGGAAGAAATCGAGCATGCTTACTAGCGTAAATGCGAGCCAAAAAAGGGGTGCCCAGAAACGAACGCCCGATAGTACATCAGCGCACAACAAAAAAGGCGAACTGGAGTTAGCTCGCAGTTCGCCTTCCTAGGATGCTGGCGGAGTGGACGGGACTCGAACCCGCGACCCCCGGCGTGACAGGCCGGTATTCTAACCGACTGAACTACCACTCCTTTGTTGCTCTATCCAGCCGAACCGGAACTGGTGGGTGCTGAGAGGCTCGAACTCCCGACCTACGCCTTGTAAGGGCGCCGCTCTACCAACTGAGCTAAGCACCCGCTCCTGATTCGACCTGCTGATTGATGAGTAAAGCGCCGAAAAAACCGACAGCTAACGTTCGAAAGAGTAACCGCCCGATCTCCCCCGAAACACCTTCTCAACCAGCGAGCCCGCTAGTTTAGCGCATCCTTCAGAGCTTTGCCAGGCCTAAATTTAGGCACCTTGGCTGCCTTGATCTTGATCGCGGCGCCCGTGCGCGGATTGCGGCCGGTGCGGGCGGTACGCTTGCCGACCGCGAACGTGCCGAAACCGACCAGCGTGACCGAGCCACCCTTTTTCAACGTGCCTTTGACACCACCGATCACCGCATCCAATGCGCGCCCTGCCGCCGCTTTCGAAATATCGGCTTGTTCCGCTATGTGGTCGATCAATTCCGTTTTATTCATTCCAGCCCCCGAGAATGTTGTTGGGCAATCGTGAAACGCTTAGAAGCGTCTGGTTTTTTAAAGCGGCGCGGCAGGTGGATATGCCGGGCAACTCATTAGAATGGGTCGAAACTACCCTGTCAACCGGGGTTGCGCCCGATTCCAGGGCGTTTTTTACAGGGATTTCATGACAAAAGTTTGCATTTTGAATAGATGCGAGCGCAACTAATCTGATATGAATGCCGTGCCGCAGTAACCGCGACAGTCATTGCTGCAGTAACCGTATTGGCTATTGGCATTGAACAACGGCTCAACGCTATCGCTCGCGCGGGCAATAAAAAACCCGCGGCTAGCGAACTAGCAGCGGGTTTTGATTCGGACCGGTCAGTGCGACCGGCCGACATGCACTTCCTAGTGCTTCACGACCTCGGACGCCGTACCGGAATCCTTCGCCGCTTCACCTACCGGGGCAGGCTTCGGTTCTTCTTCCGGCAGCGGCGACGGCACACGTTCCAGCGCCAGCTCGAGCACCTTGTCGATCCAGCGGACCGGCACGATCTCGATTGCGTTCTTCACGTTATCCGGAATTTCAGTCAGATCCTTGACGTTCTCTTCCGGAATCAGCACCAGCTTGATACCGCCGCGATGCGCCGCCAGCAGTTTCTCTTTCAGGCCGCCGATCGGCAGCACTTCGCCGCGCAACGTGATTTCGCCCGTCATCGCGACATCTGCACGCACCGGGATACCCGTGAGCACCGACACCAGCGCTGTGGTCATCGCCACACCGGCGGACGGACCGTCCTTCGGCGTCGCGCCTTCCGGCACGTGGATGTGGATATCCTGCTTCTCGAACGCTTCGTCCTTGATACCGAGACGGCGCGAACGCGAGCGCACCACCGAACGTGCCGCTTCGACCGATTCCTTCATCACGTCGCCAAGCGAACCGGTGCGGATCACATTGCCCTTACCCGGCATCACCGCAGCTTCGATCGTCAGCAGATCGCCGCCGACTTCGGTCCACGCGAGACCCGTCACCTGGCCGATCTGGTTTTCCTTCGCGGCCAGACCGAAGTCGTACTTGCGCACGCCAAGGAACGTGTCGATGTTGCTGCCGTCGACCACGACCGCGCCATCCGCCTTCTTCAGCAGAAGCATCTTCACGACCTTGCGGCAGATCTTCGACACTTCACGCTCGAGCGAACGCACGCCCGCTTCACGCGTGTAGTAGCGAATGATGTCGCGGATCGCTGCTTCCGCAACCTCGATCTCGCCGGTACGCAGACCGTTGTTCTTCTTCTGCTTCGGCAGCAGGTAGCGCTGCGCGATGCTGACCTTCTCGTCTTCCGTGTAGCCCGACAGACGGATCACTTCCATCCGGTCGAGCAGCGGCGGCGGGATGTTCAGCGAGTTCGACGTCGCCACGAACATCACGTCGGACAGGTCGAAATCCACCTCGACGTAGTGATCCGCGAACGTATGGTTCTGCTCCGGATCAAGTACTTCCAGCAACGCCGACGACGGATCGCCGCGGAAGTCCATACCCATCTTGTCGACTTCATCGAGCAGGAACAGCGGGTTGCGCACACCGACCTTGGTCAGGCTCTGCAAAATCTTGCCTGGCATCGAACCGATGTACGTGCGACGGTGGCCGCGAATCTCGGCCTCGTCGCGCACGCCGCCCAGCGCCATGCGCACGAACTTGCGATTCGTTGCGCGCGCAATCGACTGACCGAGCGACGTCTTGCCAACGCCCGGAGGCCCAACCAGGCACAGGATCGGCGCCTTCACCTTTTCCACACGCTGTTGCACAGCGAGGTACTCGAGGATCCGTTCCTTGACCTTCTCAAGACCGAAGTGGTCTTCGTCGAGCACGCGCTCCGCATTGGTCAGGTCGTTGTTGACCTTGCTCTTCTTGCGCCACGGCAAGCCGATCAGCGTGTCGATGTAGTTGCGCACGACCGTTGCTTCAGCCGACATCGGCGACATCAGCTTCAACTTCTTCAGTTCGGCGTCGGCCTTCTTCTTGGCTTCCTTCGGCATACGCGCGGCGGTGATGCGCTTCTCGAGTTCTTCGAGATCGGCACCTTCTTCGCCTTCGCCCAGTTCCTTCTGGATCGCCTTGACCTGCTCGTTCAGGTAGTACTCGCGCTGGCTCTTTTCCATCTGCCGCTTCACGCGGCCACGGATGCGCTTTTCAACCTGCAGGATGTCGATCTCGGCTTCGAGTTGCGCGAGCAGATGCTCGAGGCGCTCGATGACCGGGAACATCTCGAGGATGTGCTGCTTCTGGTCGAGCTTCAACGGCAGATGCGCAGCGATCGTGTCAGCCAGACGGCCAGCCTCGTCGATGCCTGACAGCGATGTCAAAATTTCCGGCGGGATCTTCTTGTTCAGTTTGACGTACTGGTCAAACTGCGAAACGATCGCACGGCGCAGTGCTTCGGTTTCCGCGCTATCCGCATGGTCCGGCTCAAGCGGCATCACATCGCACGAAAACTGCGTTTCCTGCTCTTCGATCGACAAGGTCTTGGCGCGCTGCAAGCCTTCGACCAGAACCTTAACGGTACCGTCGGGCAGCTTGAGCATCTGCAGGATGTTCGCGATACATCCCACTTCGTACATGTCTTTTTCGGTCGGCTCGTCTTTCGCCGCCGTCTTTTGCGCGACAAGCATGATGTGCTTGCCGCCTTCCATCGCCGCTTCGAGCGCCTTGATCGACTTTGGCCGCCCCACGAAGAGCGGAATCACCATGTGCGGGAAAACGACTACGTCGCGCAGCGGGAGCAGCGGCAGCGTAACGCGTTCCGGCGGAAGGAGTTGGGTTCCTGACATTTCATTTCCCCATGAGTGGAATCAGTTCGTTCGGTAATTGAGGCCGCATAAAACGATTGCAAGCCTGCGCGTGTGGAGAAAAGTTCAGTGACACCAAGAAACAACCCATCGTGACCACAAGATAAACGAAAAAAGCCGTTCACGTCGCCATGAACGGCTATTTCTCAAAAATACGGAAGCGCCGATCAATTCGAACCCGCAACCTTCGGTGCATCTTCGTATATCAACAGTGGCTTGCCGTCGCCATCGATTACGTTGTCGTCAATAATGACCTTGCCGACGCCTTTCATTGTTGGCAATTCGTACATTACATCGAGCAACGCCTGTTCCAATATCGAACGCAAACCGCGCGCGCCTGTTTTGCGCCGGATGGCCTTGCGTGCGACTGCCTGCAACGCTGCCGGCCGGATTTCCAGTTCGACGCGTTCCATGCTGAACAGCTTATGGTATTGCTTGACCAGCGCGTTCTTCGGTTCGACCAGAATTTTCATCAATGCCGGTTCATCGAGCTTGCCCAACGTCGCCACCACCGGCAGACGGCCGATCAATTCGGGAATCAAGCCGAATTTGATCAGGTCTTCCGGTTCGACCTCGCGCAATACCTCGCCGGCATCCCGGTCCTGCTTGCTTTTTACGCTTGCACCGAAGCCAATTCCGGTCTTTTCCGTACGATCGACGATCACTTTTTCAAGGCCGTCGAACGCGCCGCCGCAGATGAACAGAATGTTCGTCGTGTCGACCTGGATGAAGTCCTGATTCGGATGCTTACGACCGCCTTGCGGCGGCACCGACGCCATCGTGCCCTCGACCAGCTTCAGCAACGCCTGCTGCACGCCTTCGCCGGACACGTCGCGGGTGATCGACGGGTTATCCGACTTGCGGCTAATCTTGTCGATTTCGTCGATATACACGATACCGCGCTGCGCCTTGTCGACCTCATAGTTGCAGTTCTGCAGCAACTTCTGGATGATATTTTCGACGTCTTCGCCGACATAGCCGGCTTCGGTCAGCGTGGTCGCATCGGCGATCACGAACGGCACGTTCAGAAGGCGCGCGAGCGTCTGTGCAAGCAGCGTCTTGCCTGAGCCCGTCGGGCCGATCAGCAAAATGTTGCTCTTCGACAGCTCGATTTCGTCCTTCTTGTCGAGGTGCTTCAGACGCTTGTAGTGGTTGTACACCGCGACCGCGAGAATTTTTTTCGCGCGTTCCTGGCCGATCACATATTGATCGAGGATTTCGCGAATTTCCTGCGGGCTGGGCAGATCGGACTTTGACGTGCCTGTGTCAAGCCCTGCACCCGCCGCTTCGTCACGAATGATCTCGTTGCACAGGTCGATACATTCATCGCAGATGAATACCGACGGGCCAGCGATCAGCTTCTTGACCTCATGCTGACTCTTGCCGCAGAACGAGCAATACAACAGCTTCTCGCTGTTCGAACCTTTTTTGTCCGCCATAGATGTGTGAGCCTCCGGACACTCGAATGACATGATACGCCGTTTGCCCTACCCCCACAGTTCGGAGGCAGACGATGCAAATGCTGTAACGGCGTTTGCCGCAGGCGTTCGACGGGTCTTATTATTTCACAAGGTTTTTTCCGGCACTCTTTCCCCAATTTAGGAAAAGTGCACCGGATCAACGACGCCTCAGCGGCAATTTCTCATGAACGTCTTACGGACGCTTATGCAGCACCTGGTCGACGAGGCCGTACGCCTGTGCATCGTCGCTGGACATGAAATTGTCGCGGTCCGTGTCACGCGCAATGCGATCGACGGGTTGGCCGGTGTGATGGGACAGTAGTTGATTCAGGCGATCCTTCAAATACAGGATTTCACGGGCCTGAATTTCGATGTCCGACGCCTGACCACGTGCGCCACCGAGCGGTTGGTGAATCATCACACGCGCATTGGGCAATGCAAAACGCTTGCCTTTCGCGCCCGCAGCCAGCAGGAACGCACCCATGCTAGCCGCGAGACCCATGCACAGCGTCGACACATCCGGCTTGATGAACTGCATCGTGTCGTAAATCGCCATGCCGGCCGACACCGATCCGCCCGGGCTGTTGATGTAGAAACTGATGTCCTTGTCAGGGTTTTCACTTTCAAGGAACAGCAACTGTGCGATCACCAGGTTCGCTGTCTGATCGTTCACTTCGCCAACCAGGAACACCACGCGCTCTTTAAGAAGACGCGAGTAGATGTCGTACGAGCGCTCACCGCGGCCGCTCGTTTCGACGACGATCGGCACGAGGCCGAGCGCTTGCGCTTCGAGATCCCGGTCCATCGACTGGGGAGCCGACGTTTGGGAGGTCAACGTGTCCAGCATTTGAGCGCGAAAGGTCATGCGATGGATCCTTGTCTGGAAAATTAATACTGGACAGGTAAGCCCGGCGACGCGTTATTCAAGTGCCCGAACAGCACGACGACCCCGACACCCGCGCAGTGCACATGCAAAAACGGCGTGCGGCCGTCGTTCCGACAGCCGGCACGCCGTTGCGCGGACACTTACCCTTGCGCCGTGGCGCTGGCCAGCTCTTCAAAGCTCACTTCTTTGTCCGTCACCTTCGCCTTGGCGAGCACGAAATCGACGACGTTGGCTTCCACGACGTACGCTTCCATTTCGCCGAGGCGATCCTTGTTGGAATAATACCAGCGGACGACTTCCTTCGGGTCTTCGTAGCTCTTCGCGAACTCGTCTACCTCCGCGCGAATCTGTTCCGGCTTCGCCTGCAGGTTGTTTTCCTTGACGAGTTCAGCCACCACGAGGCCCAGCTTCACGCGGCGCTCGGCCTGTTCCTTGAACATCTCACCAGGAATCGGCGCATTCGCTGCGTTGGGCACGCCACGCTGCACCAGGTCCTGGCGCGCCATTTCGACGAGGCGCTGCTGGTCTTGTTCGATCAGCGCCTTCGGCACATCCAGTTCGGTGATCTTCAGCAGCGCGTCCATCACCTGGTTCTTGACCACCGCTTGCGTGCGACGCTTCGCTTCACGCTCGAGGTTGTCCTTGATCTCGCCGCGCATCTTGGTCAGATCGCCGTCTTCGATGCCGAGCGACTTCGCGAAGTCTGCATCGATTTCCGGCAGGTGCGGCCACTCGATCTTCTTCATCGTGATCGTGAATTGCGCGGTTTTGCCGGCTACATCCTTGCCGTGATAGTCCTCGGGGAACTGCAGGTCGAATTCGCGTGCTTCGCCGACCTTCAGGCCGAGCGATGCCTTTTCGAATTCCGGCAGCATGCGGCCTTCACCGAGCACGAATGCGAAATCGTCGGCGCTGCCGCCCTGGAATACTTCGCCTTCGATCTTGCCGATGAAGTCGACCGTCACGCGGTCGCCGTCCTTCGCTGCCGTATCGGCACCGCCGTCGCCATGCTCGCCGCCTTCGCCGCGCGCGTGAAAGTGCACGCGCTGCTTGCGCAGGATGTCGAGCGTGCGGTCGATTTCCGCATCGCTGATGGTAGTTTTGGTGCGCTCGATTTCAGCCGCGGCGACGTCGCCCAGCTTGACGTCCGGATAGACTTCAAAAGTTGCGTCGAACGCGTAGGCTTCTTCGGCCGCATCGACCTTCGGGGCGAAGCTCGGCTGGCCGGCGACGCGCAGGTTCTCGGCACGGCTGATGTCGAAGAATTCCTTGCCGACCTTGTCGCTCAACACCTCGGCTTCCACCTGGCCCGAATACTGTTGCGTGACCATCTTGAGCGGCACCTTGCCCGGGCGGAAACCCGGCATGCGCACATTCTTGGCCAGTTGACGGATGCGTGACTCTACTTCTTTCTGCACGGCATCCTTCGGCAGGGAAATCGTCACGCGGCGTTCGAGCTTACCGAGGTTCTCAACAACGTTAGCCATGGCTTCAATCGTCCTAAAATTATTCGAGCGAATTGGTTATCTTCTCTGCGCCTTCCGCCGATGACCTGCCGGATCTGAATCCGCAGATCCTGTTGCGCTGATGGTCGCATCGGCCGGGGCCACTTCGATGGCTGCCTCTCGCTGCGGGCGCAGTTTGGGTCAGAGAGCCGAATATTTTAGCAAACTATTCGAGCGGCCAGCCGGGAATCGGCGTTTGGCCTGGTTTTCATGAGATTCTGGCCGTTTGCAGGCGGTTTCGGCATGCGCAGCGATATTTTTTGCGTGCGACTTTGCGGGCGTGTTTACTTAGGCTTGCCGGCGCATATCGACATGCCACCCCTGGCCAATCGGCTGACCGCACCGCTGCCTGCGCCAGCAACGCCGCCCTCTGCGCCGATGCGCACTATGCCGTTCGGCCTATTCAGTCGGCTGCGCCATGCTGATAAGCTAGCGAACGCGGTTGGGCGAGTGTCTTCGCGTCATCCCGCAAGAGCCGTCCGGCAACAACTCCAATCAACAGAGACACCATGCCTAATCCGTCGTCCGCGCCCGTCGTCGTCATTGCTCCTGATTCGTTCAAAGGCTCCCTTAGCGCGGAGCAAGTCGCGCAAGCCATCGCCAGCGGCATTGCCCGCGCGCGCCCCGACGCGAGCGTGCGCATCTGCCCGATGGCCGACGGCGGCGAAGGCACGCTCGACGCGTTGCTGTCGCACGGCGGTGAGCGCCGCACGCTGACCGTGCGCGGCGCCGCAGGCCCCGCGCGCGACGCCGCCACGGGTCTGCTCGCCGATGGCAGCGCAGTGATCGAAACGGCCGAAGTGGTCGGCATCACCGATCCGGTGGGCATGGGCGTGGCCGTCGAAGAGCGCGATACGCGCGGCATGGGCGAAGCGATCCGCGCGCTCCTCGACAAGGGTGTGCGCCGCTTCTATATCGCGCTCGGCGGCAGCAGCACCAACGATGGCGGCGCGGGTCTGCTGGTCGGTCTCGGCCTGAAAATTCTCGATGCGCAAGGGCGCGAACTCGCACCCACTCCGGAACAACTGCCGCGCGCAACGCGCATCGATGCATCGCAACTCGATCCGCGGCTTGCCGAAGCGTCGTTCGTCGGCATGTCCGATGTAGACAATCCGCTAACCGGCGATCACGGCGCCACCGCCGTGTTCGGTCCACAAAAAGGCGTCAAGCCCAATCAGCTCATCGCGATCGATGCCGCTCTCGCGCACTTCGCCGATCTGCTCGAACCGCAACTGCAACGGGTCGCGCGCAATCTGCCCGGCGCGGGCGCAGCAGGCGGCCTTGGCTTCGCACTGCATATGCTGGGAGCGCAGTTCGAACCGGGCGCGGAGGTCGTCGCGCGCCAGATCGGCCTCGATGCCGCGCTGCAAGGCGCTGACTGGTTGATCACCGGTGAGGGCCGCTCCGATGTGCAGACGCTGCACGGCAAGGCACCATTCATCGCCTGCCGGCATGCACAGGCGGCCGGCGTGCCGGCCACGCTGCTGTCCGGCGCAGTCGACCCTGCGGCGTTGCCGCGCCTTGCCGAACACTTCAGCGGCTGCTTCTCGCCGGCACCGGGGCCGATCACGCTCGAGACCGCGATTCGCGATGCCGCGCAACTGCTTGCCAACGAAGCCGAGCAACTGACGCGTCTGCGATACGGCATGCGTTGACCCCGGCAGCGGATGCGGCAACAATCACAAGCGCCAGGACTGCATCCACTCGACAACAGGAAGACCATGAAGGCCTCCGATAAAGCCGGACTTGAACAGTTTCTGACGTATCGTCTGCACATACTGAACAAGCTCTCCGAGCGCGGCATCAGCGAAAGATATCTGGAGAAGCTCGGCGTGACCTTGCCTGAAGCGCGAGTGATTGCATCGGTGGGATCGTTTGGACCTTTTTCGATCATGGACCTCGCGCGCCATGCAAACCTCGACAAGAGTCAGGCCAGCCGCGCGGCCGAGGCGCTCATCAAGCAAGGCTTTGTGCAACGCGAAGCAAGCGACGCAGATGGCCGTGTGGTGCTGGTATCGCTGACCACCGACGGGCGCGCGCTCTATCGCAAAGTGATGCCGGTCGCGCGCAAGTGGAACAGCGATCTGTTCGAGTGTCTCGACGACCGCGAGAAGGCCGCGCTTGGTGCGACGCTGGACAAGGTGATCAACGCCGCGTTCGAACGCGACGCGGGCTGAACCTGCGCGGTAGCGATGCGGCTGCCAAGGTTGCGCTTGCAACCACCGCTTTGGACCACCGCTCGGACCACCGCTCGGACCACCGCTTCCGTCGCGGTCGCGCAACTTGCCGTGATGCCTTTGCATTCGGCACGGTGCCATGCCTCAAGCGTTTGTCGAGCACCACAACGCCCCATCGCTCGCCGGCTGGCCTCGCGCACTTAACCACACGCCGTTAACCCGTGCCCTCAGATTCCGCTGTTTGCCGCCCGCTGCCGCAACAAACCAAGCACCGCATCGCAATACGGCGTCGGCACATTCAGCTTGCGCCCGAGCTCCGGAAACACGCCGAGGATCGGTTCCACCTCCAGCGGCCGACCCGCTTCGAAGTCCTGCAGCATCGATGTCTTGAATGCGCCAAGCTTGCGCGTCACGGCAACCCGCTGCGGCGCGCTGATGCCCGTCGACAACCCGAGGCACGCGCCGATCGCATCGGCCTCCTCCATCATCCGCAGCACCAGCGCATGCGTCAGCGGATCGTCGAGCAGGCGATCCGCCGTCGAGCCGGTCAATGCGCTCAGCGGATTCATGTTCATGTTGCCCCACAGCTTCGCCCAGATTTCAGTGCGAATGTCGTCTGACAGCGTGACGTCGAAGCCGCCGTCCCGCATCGCCGCAGCGAATGCGCCGGCTGGCGCGTCGAGTTCCTCATGCGGCGCGCCGACGATCAGATGATTGCCACGACCGCGCCGCACCACACCCGGCGCATCGGTCGACGAAGACAGATGCACGACACAACCGATCGCGCGTGCGGGCGGCAACGCCGACGAAACAGCGCCGCCCGGATCCACCGCATCGATATGCCGGTCTGCGAGCGGCCCGGCGAAGCGATGCAGGAACCACCACGGCAAGCCGTTCATCGCGGCGACGATCACCGTGTGCGGCCCGATCAACGGCCGCAGGCTCGCGGCGAGCGGCGGCAAGGTCTGCGCTTTCAACGCGACCACCACAAAGTCCTGCACGCCGAAGGCCGCCGGTTCGTCGCCTGCATTCACCGGCACGCGTGATTCGGATTGACCGTCGATCACGCGCAGCCCTTCTGCACGCAACGCGTCGAGCGTCTTGCCGCGCGCCAGCACCTGCACCGCATGCCCTGCGCGAACCGCCGCCGCCGCGATCAAGCCGCCGATCGCGCCCGCCCCGATCACGGCTGTACGTAATTGCCCGCTGCTCATCTGCTGGCTACTCCCTGTATGACGGATCGAGTCGATCGACCTGGCGCAGCAGCGCGCACAGTACGTCGGCGCCCGCGCCATGGCGCGGATCGAACTGCAATGCGGCGCGCGTGCTGCGCCCGGCAATCGCGTCGGAGATCATGCGCGGCGCACCGAGCGCGGCCGTCGCCAGTTGCACTTCGCACGCGCGGTTGAGCGTCCATAGTCGCACGAACGCCTCGGCAATCGTCGAGCCCAACGACAACAAGCCATGATTGCGCAGAATCATCAAGCGCTTGTCGCCGAGGTCGGCGACGAGGCGTGGCCCCTCGTCCGCGTGAACGGTGACGCCTTCGAAGTCGTGATACGCAATCATGCCGTGCAGCTGCGCCGAATAGAAGTTGCTGTTTTCGAGTCCGGTCTGCGAGCAGGCCACGGCGAGACCCGCGGTCGTGTGCGTGTGCATCACGCAATGCGCATCGGGCAATGCACGATGCAGCGCCGCATGCACCACGAACCCGGCGGGATTCACCGGATGTCGCGATCCATCCACGACCTTGCCGTCGACATCGATCTTCACCAGATTCGATGCGGTCACTTCCGTGTAATGGAGTCCAAACGGATTGATCAGAAAATGCGTTTGCGCGCCGGGCACACGAACCGTGATGTGGTTGTAGATCAGTTCGGTCCAGCCAAGCATCGCGAAGACGCGATACGTGCCAGCCAGCTCGACGCGCAACGCGCGCTCCGTGCCGACGGGTCCACGAGGCGTTGCACGCTCTTCAAGATCGACAGCTGGCATGACGGTCTCCGTGCACGACGTTGGCGCCGATGTGGCGCGCCTGCTGCACTGCGCCCTGCGAATGTCAGCGCAGCATAGGACAAACTAGTTGCACGCGCAACCAAAGCCCACCGGCCTCCTGCCCGGCCAGCCCGTACTACGCATTTACCGCGACACGGCTCGCGAGCGACGCCATGCATTGCCCCGCCCACGATCCGGGTTTCAGCAAATCGTAATACTGCCCTGCTACGATGGCGCCCCGTCCGTTTTAACAAACCGAAAGGATTGATACATGAAGAAGGTTTTTCTGGCGTTGGTCGCCGCTGCAGCAGGATTTGGCAGCATGTCGTCGGCATTTGCATATGACCACCACCATCCGGTGTGCCACAAGGTGCGCGTTCATCACCATTGGGAAAAGCGCTGCCACTGATCGCCCCGGCGAGCACGGCACCGAACACCCCGCAGCACGCGGGGTTTTTTTATGCACACGTGCCTGCATGGCGACGCGTAACGGCGCAAGGTACACGCACGGGCGCATAAAAAAACCCCGCGAGGCGCAGGCCTGCGGGGCTTTGAATTGCATCACTTCGATGGTGCGAGGAGGGGGACTCGAACCCCCACACCCTTGCGGGCGTCAGGACCTAAACCTGGTGCGTCTACCAATTTCGCCATCCTCGCCGCCAGGCGCATGCGCCCGATGTCTTGCCGCTTGCAGCGCTTGCAGCGTGCACGCCGCCAGTAAAATTGTGGCAGCACAGCCCAAAGTGCGTGAGGGCGAGATTCTACCCGAACCGCATGCGCTTGTCTGCAATTCGTCCGCGCACCGATGCTACAATTTTCGACTCGCCGCTCAAGGCGCGCCTTGCTCCCCCTCACCCTCCACGCCAACCAGTGAATTTCGACGAATACTGCCAGCAGAAAGCAGCACCTCCCGGGTCGAGCATCTACTACGCGCTTCGGCAAGCACCGGCTGCACGTCAGCCGCTGCTCACGGCGCTCTTCGCGCTGCGTCGTGAGTTCGAGGAAACCGTGAAGGAAACCAGCGACCCGACGGTCGGCCGCACCAAGCTCGCATGGTGGCAAAAGGAAGCGGCAGCGCTCGCCGCGGGGCAAGCGTCGCATCCGGTATCGAAAGCACTCGCCGCGCATCTGCCCGACGTCGAGGCTGAGTACCCCGCGCTGCAAGCGTTGCTCGCCGGCTTCGAAATGGACCTCGACCAGGCACGCTACCTCGACTTTCCGAATCTGCGTCGCTATATCGACAGCGTCGGCGGCACCTTCGCGGCGATGGTCGCGCGCGCGACCGCCAAAGAGCCGGCCCACGCCGCCGCGTGGGCTGCGCCGCTCGGGCAGGCGCTGATGCTGGCGCAATTCGTCGTCGAGTTGGGCAACGACGCGCGACACGGCCGCATCTATATTCCGATCGACGAGATGCAACGCTTCAACGTGACGGCAGCCGACCTGATCAACCGCCGCTACAGCGATGCGTTCACCGACCTGATGCGGTTTCAGACCACGCGTGCGCGCGCTTCGCTCGATACCGCGCTCGCTGCGTTGCCGGCGGCCGAACGCCGCACGCAGCGCACGCTGCGCGCGCTCGCGGCGCTGGCACTGGCGCTGCTCGATGAAATCGAGCGCGATGGCTATCATGTGCTGCATCAGCGCATCGCGCTGACGCCGATCCGCAAGCTGTGGGTGGCGTGGCGCGCGGCGCGCAGCGCGTAAGTACGCGAGCGCGTGCGGCACCACTCGCGCTTCAGCCATGGTTGAGTTCGCGTGCACTCAGGCAGAGAGGCGGCCTGAACGCCGCGCCGCGCCGCGCCGCCTTGACGGCACCAAACACGCAAGCGGGGCAAGCGCCTTCGCGCGACGGGCTGCCCAATGCACCAGGTCTGAAGCGTTAGTCAGTCGGCCTCACACCTTCAACAATGGCAACGGCTCGAAACGCCGTTCGAGCACGCTACCCGGCTCAATACCCCACCATGCGCCAAGCAGCGTGGCGTACAGCCGCCTGAAATCGACTGCGACCGGCAGATTGCCATTGCCGTCCAGTCTCGACAGCGCGGGCGGCGCACCGTACAACCCGCCACGCACGCGATCGCCCATCACGAAGTGCGGCGCACTACTACCGTGCCCGGTGCCGCCGGCGTCGTTTTCGCGCGCCTCACGGCCGAACTCCGAGTAAGTAACGATCAGCGCATCGCGCCACCAGCCAAGTTCAAGCAGCGCTGCACGCAACGCCGCGCAACCGCCCGCGAGTTGCGCCAGCAAGGCGGCGTGCCGCACGCGTTGGTTGGCATGCGTATCGAAGCCGTTCAACGTTAGTTTGACGACAAGCTGCGAAGCGCCGCCGGACGTGTGCGTCTGCATGAACGGCGTCGCTGCGATGTGCTCCAGCGCCGTCCTGATCGATGCGCCGAAACGATCGGTCGGCAAGGTCATCGCGGCCACGCGCGACGCCACACTTAGCTCAGGCAACGCGCGCTGCTGAGCCGGTCTTGCGATCGTTGCAAGCGACACCGGCAGCAGCGCCGCTCGAGTCATTCCACCAAGCGGCCCCAGCTCCGCGCCATCGACCACGCAACTTGCGGCCCGCTCGTCGCATGCCATCCCACGTCCCGCTGCGAACGCGCGCGTGAGCCACCCATCGCGAAGATAACGCTGCGCATCCGACGCGGTATGCCAGATTTCCGACGATCGGAAGTGCGAGAAATTGGTTTGCGCGTAACCGAGCCCTTGCACGATAGCGAGTTCGCCGTTTTGCCAGATCGGCAGCAACGGCTGCAGTGACGGGTGCAACGCAGTACGCTCATCCAGCTGCAGTACAGCATCGCGCGGCACCGCCAGTTGCGGGCGCAACTGGCGATACGCCGGATCGGCAAACGGAATCACGGTGTTCAAGCCGTCATTGCCGCCTTTGAGTTCGATCAGGATCAACACGCGGCGCGCATCGAGTGCAGGCGTAACCCACGCACGTTGTGTCTCTGAGCGGCTCAGCGCGGGCCTCTGCGCCGCACCGGACGACACGCGCGGCACCCACCACGCCGCGCTCGCCGCCGCGGCCGACGACAGGAACTCGCGTCGTTTCATCCTGAGCCTCGCATGAGGATGGTTGCAGGTGAATCGCTGAAGATGATTGAAGAACACCGCGTCGATCGCAAGTTGCGCATGCAACCACATGCGCCGCGGTACGAACGACGTGCAACGGCACGCGCATCAGCATCGACGATGCGTCGCGCATCCTTGCGCACTAGCGCTTGTACAACTCGCGCACCGCGTCTTCGATGTGCTGCCGCAACAGCCGCCGTTCTTCCGGCGTCATGTGCCCGTCGCGGCGGCGCTCATCGAGATCGGGCGGCACGGCAGTGCGCATGATCGTATCGGATGCCGGCGCATCGACTTTCGGAGTGTGCTGCGAACGGGACGCGCGGTTACGGGGATGCGAAGAGGAATGAGGAGGTGCGACGCGATCGGCTTGCGGCGGCGGGTCGGCCAGCGCGGGCGGACTCAGTGCTGCCGCGAACATACTCGCCACTGCCAGCGCGATTACGCTCAGCCGCAAGTTCGGCCAGACCCCTCCCTTCATCTTTTTCCCTTCGTGACGCTGCAACCGGCTACCTCAAATGCGTATGGTGACTCCGGCAATAACCGGGTGCGAGAGATTGGTCTTGTGAAGTATCTACCGAACTGGCGCAGACAGTAAAGGAGTGTAAGCGCGCCCGCTTTACGCCGTGCCACAGGCCGGGTAAATTTTGTAACTGACTGTTACTCAATAATTGCCGTAACCGCGTTCTTCTTTCTAATCGCGCTAAGATGCCATCCATGGAAACCAAAAACCCTTCGAAAATACTTGTCGTCGACGACGACCCGCGCCTGCGCGACCTTTTGCGCCGCTATCTCGGCGAACAGGGCTTCAACGTTTATGTCGCAGAGAACGCGCCGTCGATGAACAAGCTCTGGGTTCGCGAACGCTTCGACCTGCTGGTGCTCGATCTGATGCTGCCGGGCGAAGACGGGCTCTCCATCTGCCGGCGCCTGCGCGGCAGCAACGATCGCACGCCGATCATCATGCTGACGGCCAAGGGCGAAGACGTCGATCGCATCGTCGGCCTCGAGATGGGCGCCGACGACTATCTGCCCAAGCCGTTCAACCCACGGGAACTGGTCGCGCGCATTCATGCGGTGCTGCGTCGTCAGTCGCCGTCGGAACTGCCGGGCGCGCCGTCCGAAACCTCGGAGGTGTTCGAGTTCGGCGAGTTCGCACTGAATCTCGCCACGCGCACGCTGACCAAAGCCGGCCAGGAGATTCCGCTCACGACCGGCGAGTTCTCGGTGCTCAAGGTGTTCGCCCGCCATCCGCGCCAGCCGCTGTCGCGCGAAAAGCTGATGGAACTGGCGCGCGGCCGCGAGTACGAAGTGTTCGACCGCAGCCTCGACGTGCAGATCTCGCGTCTGCGCAAGCTGATCGAACCCGACCCGGGCAGCCCCCGCTTCATTCAAACCGTCTGGGGTCTCGGTTACGTGTTCATCCCCGACGGCGCGGCCTGAATTTGCTCGCAGCGCGTTGTCTGCTCCTCGACAAGAAGGCCGCATGCGGATCGACCGGCGCCTCCTGACGCTCGCGTTCGGCGGCCTCTTCTGGCGGACCTTTCTGCTGATCGCGCTGCTGATCGCGGTCAGTCTCGCCGCGTGGTTCCAGAGCTTTCGCGTGATCGAGCGCGAGCCGCGCGCGCAGCGCGTGGCGCTGCAGCTGGTCGCAATCGTCAAGCTCACGCGCACCGCTCTGCTCTACTCCGATCCCGACTTGCGGCGCGCGCTGCTGCAGGATCTCGAGAGCAATGAAGGCGTGCGCGTATACCCGCGCGAGACCACCGACAAATACAAGCTGCAGCCCGATGAATCGCTGAACCGGCTGATCGAGCATGACATCCGCGGGCGTTTGGGCGACGACACGATCATCGCGCAATCGGTCAACGATATCCCGGGTGTGTGGATCAGCTTCAAGATCGACGACGACGATTACTGGGTCGCGCTAGACCGCGATCAGCTCGACAACGTCACGGGTCTGCAATGGGCCGGCTGGGGCGTGTTTGCGCTGGCGCTGTCGCTGTTCGGCGCGGCGTTCATCACGAGTCTGGTGAACCGGCCGTTCGCGCGCCTCGCAATGGCCGCGCGCAAGGTGGGCTCCGGGCAGTCGCCCGAGCAGTTGCCGGAACGTGGACTGGGCGTCGCGGCGGAAACCAACCGAAGCTTCAACCAGATGGTGCGCGACCTCGAGCAGCTCGAGGCGGACCGCGCGCTGATGCTCGCCGGCATCTCGCACGACCTGCGTACACCGCTGGCGCGGCTGAGACTCGAGACGGAAATGAGCCCGTCCGACCAGGCCACCAAAGATGCGATGGCCGACGACATCGAACAGATGGACATGATCATCGGCCGCTTCCTCGACTACGCGCGCCCGGTGCAGCGCATGCCGGAGCCGGTCGATCTGTCGATCATCGCGGGCGAACTCGCGGCGCGCATGCAGGGCGAAGACGACATCCGGCTGATCACGCGGCTCGCGCCATCGGCGGTGATCGAAGCGGACGAGACCGACATCCGGCGCGTGGTCGGCAACCTGATCGAGAACGCGCGCAAGTATGGTTTGAGCGAAGCGGACGGCATTCCGCACGTGATGCTGGAGACACGCGTGTCGCATTCGCGGGTCGAATTGTCGGTGGTCGACGAAGGCCCGGGCATCCCGGAGGATCAGCTCGCGCTCGTCACACGGCCGTTCTATCGCGTCAACTCGGCGCGTACCCAGGCTAACGGCACCGGCCTCGGCATGGCGATCGTGCTGCGCCTCGTGGGCCGCTACCGGGGTGCCTTGCGCCTGCGCAATCGCACACCGGGCCCGGGGCTCGAAGTGACGATCGAGTTTCCTCTGGCGAAAAGCAGTTAAGCGGCTGATCTGTCGAAAGGCAGCCGCACGGTTTCGGAACAGCGCTTGCTGCCCCGCCTCCCGCCATCAAAACGAAACAATCGTGTGACACCACACTATCGAGGCGTTGAAGAAAATCTATCCGGTTCGTTAGTGAAAAACTATTGCTCGAATTTAGCAATAGAGTTATAGTAGCGGCTGTGTAACGCACTCGTTACAGCGGTCAGGTAGCTTGACCACATCTGCCCGAATCCAGTTTGCCACCCCGTTTGCCAACTTTTAGCCACTTTTACTAAGGAGTGTCTGCATGAAAACCGTCGGCGATAAACTCGAAGCTTTCACCGTCACCGCTGCAAAGCCGGGCTTTAACCACCACGAAGAGAACGGCGTGTCGGCGTTCGAAGAAATCACCGAACAGTCGTTCCCGGGCAAGTGGAAAATCATCTATTTCTATCCGAAGGACTTCACGTTCGTGTGCCCGACGGAAATCGTCGAGTTCGGCAAGCTGCAGAAAGATTTCGAAGAGCGTGACGCCGTGCTGCTCGGCGGCAGCGTCGACAACGAATTCGTCAAGCTCGCATGGCGCCGTGAGCACAAGGACCTGGACAAGCTGAACCACTACGCGTTCGGCGACGTCAAGGGCGAGCTGATCGACCAGCTCGGCGTGCGCGACAAGGAAGCTGGCGTGGCACTGCGCGCTACCTTCATCGTCGATCCGGACAACACGATCCAGCACGTTTCGGTGAACAACCTGAACGTCGGCCGTAATCCGGACGAAGTGCTGCGGATTCTGGACGGTCTGCAAACGGACGAACTGTGCCCGTGCAACCGTGCAGTCGGCGGCTCGACGCTGTAAGTTCTCGCAGTGAAAAGCCCGCTAAGCTTGAAAGAGCCGCGGGCTTTTTTGTCGGCAACTCGATAGGAGATATCAATGGAATTCTTGTCTGCGATTAAAGCACTTGTTCCCGACTACGCGAAAGACATTCGCCTGAATCTGGACGGCACGATCGCGCGCTCGTCGCTGGAAGGCAACGACGCGGTCGGCGTCGCGCTGGCTGCCGCATTCGCGGCGAAAAGCCCGAAGCTGGTCGAAGCGATCCGCAACGCCGGTGTGCTGTCGCCCGAAGAAACCAACGGCGCGCTGACGGCTTCGGCGCTGATGGGCATGAACAACGTCTGGTATCCGTACATCGAAATGGCCGGCAATGCAGACCTGAAGTCGCAGCCGGCCGGCCTGCGGATGAACGCGTATGCGTCGCATGGTGGGGTCGACAAGCGCCGCTTCGAGATGTATGCGCTGGCTGCGTCGATCATCGGCAAGTGCCACTTCTGCGTGAAGTCGCACTTCGAGACGCTGCTGCAGGAAGGCATGAGCTCGACGCAATTGCGCGACGTCGGCCGCATCGCGGCGGTGATCAATGCCGCGGCGCTGGTGATCGCGGCTGAAGGCAAGTAAATAGCACGCGCGCGGCGCGGCGGCGGTGTCGCTGCTGTGCCGCTGCGGCGGCGGCCGCGCTTATGTGAGCGCCGCAAAAAACAAAACGCCACGCACTACATGCGTGGCGTTTTTGTTTGTGCGAGCGGCGTGATGTGATGCTGCGCCACTGCTTTACGCTTGCAGCAGCGGCATGTGCTCCGTGTGCCTCAGGCGCGCACCAGCAACGCCGCAGCCTGCGCTTCGATCCCCTCGCCTCGCCCGAGATACCCCAGCTTCTCGTTGGTCTTCGCCTTCACATTGACGCGCTCGAGCGGCAGCTGCAGATCCGCGGCGATATTCGCGCGCATCGCGTCGATATGCGGCGCGAGCTTCGGCGCCTGCGCGATCACGGTGCTATCCACATTGGCGATCGAGAACCCGGCGCGCGCGATGCGCGCCGCGCATTCGCGCAACAGCACGCGGCTGTCGGCACCGGCAAACTCAGTCGCCGTATCCGGAAAATGACGGCCGATATCACCGAGCGCGGCAGCACCGAACAGCGCATCGGTAATCGCATGCAGCAGCACGTCCGCATCCGAATGGCCAAGCAGGCCGCGCTCGTAGGGAATCGTCACCCCGCCGATGATCAGCGGCCGCCCGGGCACCAGCGCGTGCACGTCATAGCCTTGTCCGATTCTGAAATCCATAGTTGTGAGGTCCGTTGTTATGTTTGAGGCAATCTCGTAGAAACCGCAAGCTCACGACGACGACGCCGCATTCCACGTCGTCTCCGGCCGGCTCAGAATCGCCTCGGCCAGATCGAAATCTTCCGGATAGGTGACCTTGAAGTTGCGCAGGCTGCCCTGCACGAGGCGCGGCGCGTGGCCGAGCCATTCGATCGCGCTCGCCTCGTCGGTCAGATCGTGACCATCCTGCTGCGCGCGCAGAATCGCCTCGCGCAACATGCCGATGCGAAACATCTGCGGCGTCTGCGCCTGCCACAGGCCATCGCGGCTCTCGGTGCGCGCGATCCGCGTATCGGTATCAGGCGCGATGCGCTTTAGCGTATCGGCCACCGGCAGCGCCATGATGCCGCCCACCGCATCGTCCTTCAGCGCGTCGACCAGCGTGCGGATCAGCGCCGGCGTAATGCCCGGCCGCGCCGCGTCGTGCACCAGCACCCAGTCGTCGTCGCGCGCGCCGAACTCGGCCAGCGCGATCAGCCCGTTCAGCACCGACGCCTGGCGCGACGCACCGCCGCAGCGCCGCACCGCGAAGCGCAGCCCGGTGAAGCGACGCGAGTCGAAATGCGGATCGTTCGGCGCGATCACGACGAGCGTCTGCGCAAATTCGCTGCACGCATCGAACGCGGCCAGCGAGTAATGCAGCATCGCGCGCCCGGCGACGCTGCGGTACTGTTTCGGCATCGGCGCGCCGGCGCGGCTGCCGGTACCGGCGCTCGGGATCAGGGCAAAAAGACGGAATGTCACAGAACGGGGACGCAACCAGGTCAAAGTGAAGGTCGGATTTTATAATAGGTCCTTCGCTCGCACTGCCCGATACGCGTAAACTTGCCGTTTCTGTGAAACACGGCCGGTCCTCCTTTATGTCAGACACCGCTCCCTTGCAGTCCAACCCGCCTGTCGCGCTCGTCAAAGCCGGCCAGCGTTTCGCTTTCGAAGGCTCGCACGGCTCGGCCGACGCGCTGGTGATAGCCCGCTATCACCTCGCTTACAGGCAGCAGGTGCCGCTGCTGGCGGTGATGTGCGCCAGTGCCGTGGACGCTCAACGGCTTGCTCAGGAGATCGGCTACTTCGCGCCCGAGGCGCGGGTACGCCTGCTGCCGGACTGGGAAACCCTGCCCTACGACACCTTCTCGCCGCACCAGGACCTCGTGTCCGAGCGTCTCGCCACACTGCACGATCTGGGCGAAGGCCGCTGCGACATCCTGCTGGTGCCGGCCACGACCGCGCTCTACCGGATGCCGCCGGCGTCGTTTCTGGCCGCTTATACGTTCTCCTTCAAGCAGGGCGAACGGCTCAACGAAGCGAAGCTGAAGTCGCAGCTCACGCTTGCCGGCTACGAGCACGTCAGCCAGGTAGTGCGCCCCGGCGAGTACTGCGTGCGCGGCTCGCTGATCGACCTGTTCCCGATGGGCTCGCCGTTGCCGTACCGGCTCGACCTGTTCGACGATCAGGTCGATTCGATCCGTGCGTTCGACCCGGACACACAGCGCAGCCTGTATCCGGTGCGCGACGTGCGCCTGCTGCCCGGCCGCGAATTTCCGTTCGACGAAGCCGCGCGCACCGCGTTTCGCAGCCGCTGGCGCGAGGTCTTCGAAGGCGACCCGAGCCGCGCGTCGATCTACAAGGACATCGGCAATGGCGTGCCGTCGGCGGGGATCGAGTATTACCTGCCATTGTTCTTCGAAGAAACCGCGACGCTGTTTCACTATCTGCCTGAGCAAACACAATTGGCGTTCGTCGGCGACCTCGACGCCGCCATCAAACGCTTCACCGCGGATACCCGGCAGCGCTACAGCTTCCTGTCGCACGATCGCGACCGGCCGATTCTCGAGCCGCAGCGGCTGTTTCTGTCCGACCAGGATTTCTTCACGCTGGCCAAGCCGTTCGCGCGCCTCGCGCTGCCCGCCAAAGCGGAAGGCGGCTGGGCCGTGCCGCTGCCGAACCTCGCGCTCGACCGCCACGCCGACGACCCGGTCACCGCGTTGCGCGCGTGGCTCGACGCGACGCCGAACCGCGTGCTGTTCGCGATCGAATCCGCGGGCCGGCGCGAAACGATCATGCAGCTACTCGCCGAAAACGGGCTGCGCGCCGGCTCGGTCGACAATTATCAGGCGTGGCTCACCTCGGACGCGCGCTTCGCGCTCGGCGTCGCGCCGCTCGCGAACGGCTTTGCGATTCCGTCCGAAGGCATCGCGCTGATCACCGAGACGGAGCTGTACGGGCCGCTCGCGCGCAAGACCGGACGGCGCCGCCAGGAACAGGCGAGCAACGTCGATTCGATGGTGCGCGACCTGTCCGAGCTGAAGGTAGGCGACCCGGTGGTGCATTCGCAGCACGGCATCGGCCGCTACATGGGCCTCGTCACAATGGATCTCGGCGAAGGCGAGACTGAGTTCCTGCACCTCGAATACTCAGGCGAAAGCAAGCTGTACGTGCCAGTCGCGCAATTGCACGTGATCTCGCGCTATAGCGGCGCCGACCCCGAAAGCGCGCCGCTGCATTCGCTCGGCTCCGGCCAGTGGGACAAAGCCAAGCGCAAGGCTGCGCAGCAGATTCGCGATACGGCAGCCGAGCTGCTCAACCTGTACGCGCGCCGCGCCGCCCGCCAGGGCCACGCATTCGCGCTCGAGCCGCGCGACTACGTGAAGTTCGCCGAGAGCTTCGGCTTCGAGGAAACGCCGGACCAGGCCGCGGCGATCGCCGCGGTGATCGGCGACATGACCGCCGGCCAGCCGATGGACCGCCTCGTGTGCGGCGACGTCGGCTTCGGCAAGACGGAAGTGGCGCTGCGCGCCGCGTTTATCGCGGTGATGGGCGGCAAGCAGGTCGCGCTGCTGTCGCCCACCACGCTGCTCGCGGAACAGCACACGCAGACCTTCACCGACCGCTTCTCCGACTGGCCGGTGCGGATCGCCGAACTGTCGCGCTTCAAGAGCTCGAAGGAAGTCAGCGCCGCGATCCAGCAGATCAACGAAGGCACCGTCGACATCGTGATCGGCACGCACAAGCTGCTGTCGTCGGAAGTGCAGTTCAAGCGCCTCGGCCTCGTGATCATCGACGAAGAGCACCGCTTCGGTGTGCGCCAGAAAGAAGCGCTGAAAGCGCTGCGCGCCGAAGTCGACGTACTGACGCTGACCGCCACGCCGATTCCACGCACGCTCGGCATGGCACTCGAAGGCCTGCGCGATTTCTCGGTGATCGCTACCGCGCCGCAAAAGCGTCTTGCGATCAAGACCTTCGTGCGCCGCGAGGAAGACAGCGTGATCCGCGAGGCGATGCTGCGCGAGCTGAAGCGCGGCGGCCAGGTGTACTTCCTGCACAACGAAGTGGAAACCATCGAGAATCGCCGCGCGATGCTCGAAGCGCTGGTGCCTGAAGCGCGCATCGCGGTTGCGCACGGGCAGATGCACGAGCGCGAACTCGAACGCGTAATGCGCGATTTCGTCGCGCAGCGCGCCAACGTGCTGCTGTGCACGACCATCATCGAAACCGGCATCGACGTGCCGAGCGCGAACACGATCCTGATTCACCGCTCGGACAAGTTCGGCCTCGCGCAATTGCATCAGTTGCGCGGGCGGGTCGGCCGCTCGCATCACCAGGCGTATGCGTATCTGCTGGTGCACGATCCGCAAGGTCTGACCAAACAGGCGCAGCGCCGCCTCGAAGCGATCCAGCAGATGGAAGAGCTCGGCGCCGGCTTCTATCTGGCGATGCACGACCTCGAAATCCGCGGCACCGGCGAGGTGCTCGGCGACAAGCAGTCCGGCGAGATTCACGAGATCGGCTTCCAGCTGTACACCGATATGCTGAACGACGCCGTGAAGGCGTTGAAGGACGGCAAGGAACCGGACCTGACGTCGCCGCTCGCGGCCACCACCGAAATCAACCTGCATGCGCCGGCGATTCTGCCCGCCGACTACTGCGGCGACGTTCAGGAACGGCTGTCGTTGTACAAGCGGCTCGCCAATTGCGAACACAACGATTCGATCGACGGCATCCAGGAAGAGCTGATCGACCGCTTCGGCAAGCTGCCGCCGCAGGCGCAGGCGCTGGTCGAAACGCACCGGCTGCGGCTCGCTGCGCGGCCGCTCGGCATCTCGAAGATCGATGCGGGAGAAGCGGTGATCGCGCTGCAGTTCATTCCGAACCCGCCGGTCGACGCGATGCGCATCATCGAGATGGTGCAGAAGCACAAGCACATCAAGCTGGCCGGCCAGGACAAGCTGCGCATCGAAACGCGCAGTCCGGACCTCGCGGTGCGCGTGTCGACGGTCAAGGAAACGCTGCGCGCGCTCGGCACGCCGTCGAAGGGCACCGTGGGCGGACAGCGTGCGGCCGCGCGGTGACCGTGCGGTGACCGTGCGGTGACCGTGCGGTGAGCGTGCGATGAGCGATCCCGGCGAGCCCACTTCATCGTCGATCGTCGACTTGCTCGTGCGGCTCGTGCGGATTCCGAGCCGCGGCGGCATCGATGCGAACTTGCCGGTGCTCGAATGCATCGAGCAGTGGTTCGATGCGCACGCCGGCGCGGTGCCGCGCACGCGCATCGTGTCGTCGGGCGGGGCGCCGCTCGGGCTGTATGCGGAGATCGCGGGACGCGCAGTGCGGAACCCATCCGCAGTTGCAGGTGCCCCCGCCACGCCCTATTACGTACTGAACGCCACACTCGATACCGCCGGCTTCGGCGACCCACAAAACTGGACCCATCCGCCGTTGTCCGCGCAGATCGTCGACGGCTGGCTATACGGCCGCGGCGCCGCGGACAGCAAGGCCGGCGTCGCGCTATTCGCGCATCTGCTGGCGGCTCTCGCGCAGCGCACCGACGAATTCGCAGGCCGACTCGGCGTGCTGTTCGATCTCGACGAGCACACCGGCCGCTTCGGCGGCGCCCGCGCGTTTTTCGACAGCGCTGACAAAAATCACTCACCTCCCGCGCAGATCGGCGCACCCCGCCCCGATGGCGTTCTGATTGGCTACCCGGGCTGCGAGCGCGTGATGGTCGGCGCGCGCGGGTTCCTGCGCGCGAGGCTAGTGGTGCATGGCATCGCAGCGCATTCCGGTGCAAGCAGCACACGCGGTCTGAATGCCGCCGTGCGCGGCGCCGCATTGGCCAACGCACTGCACGACCTCGCGCTACCGGCAAGCGACGACGTCACTTTCAACCGTCCATCACAAATGACCGTCACCGGCATCCAGGCGGGCGATGGCGGCTTCACCGCGGTGCCCGATCGCTGCGAACTGACGCTCGATATCCGCCTCACGCCGCGCTTCGATGCCGCGCACGCAAAGCGCCTGATCGAAGGCATCGTGCACGAGCACGACCTCGCCTATACCCGCAGTCCTGCAAATAATCTATTGACGGACATCGAATGGATCCCCGGCTGGCCCGCCTATCGGGTGCCCGATACGCATCCGCTGGTCAGCGTTTTGTGCGCAGCCGCACGGCACGAACAGGGCACCGAACCCCCGCGCGAAGTGGCCGGGCCTTCTAATATCGGCAACTATCTCGCCGCGCTCGGCGTCCCTGCGCTGTGCGGCTTCGGCCCGCGCGGCGAAGCAATCCACGCAAACGACGAGCGCGTCGAGCTCGCCAGCCTCGCCCCCGTCTATCGAATCTACGAACGCACGCTGCTGCAACTGCTGCGCAACTAAGCTGAACTGATTCGCATATTTCGCATGCAATGCTGCATTGCGCAACGAAATGTGGCACAACATGCAGGTTTTTGGCTTTATTAGGGTTTTTGGGTATGATCGAACACACAATCAAGCTGGAGTTCTGACATGTCCCACGTCGCTGATACTGTTCAGCCTGCAAGCACGACTGCCGTTCAAAACACTGCTTCCGACGTTTCCTCCAGCTCCGCTTCTGCTCCTGCTTCCCTTCCGTGGGTCGAACGCCTCGTTTCAATCGATACGGTCAGCCGCAATCCGAATCTCGGCCTGATCGAAATGGTGCGCGACGCGCTGCGCGAACGCGGCATCGAAGCCACGCTCACGCACGGCAAAGGCGGCGCCTGGGCCAACCTGTTCGCGACGATTCCCGCACACGACGGCCAGACCAACGGCGGCATCGTGCTATCGGGTCATACGGACGTGGTGCCGGTCGACGGCCAGCAATGGGATAGCGATCCGTTCAAGCCCGAAGTGCGCGACGGCCTGCTATACGGGCGCGGCACCTGCGACATGAAAGGCTTTATCGGCGCGGCGTTGACGCTCGTGCCGCAGATGCAGCAAACGCGCCTCGCCAAACCGGTTCATCTGGCGCTGTCGTTCGACGAGGAAGTGGGCTGCGTCGGTGCACCGCTGATGCTCGAAGACCTGGTGAAGCGCGGCATCAAACCGGAAGGCTGCATCGTCGGCGAGCCGACCAGCATGCGGCCGATCATCGCCCACAAGGGCATCAACGTGTATCAATGCTGCGTGCGCGGCCACGCCGCCCATTCGTCGCTGACGCCGAAGGGCTTGAACGCGATCGAATATGCAGCGCGCCTGATCTGCTACATCCGCGACATGGCCGACGAGTTCCGCGCGCAAGGTCCGTTCGACGACTGCTACGACGTGCCGTTCACCACCGCGCAAACCAGCACGATCCAGGGCGGCAACGCGGTCAACACGGTGCCGGCCGAATGCCGCTTCGCGTTTGAATTCCGCAATCTGCCCACGCTCGCGCCCGAACCGATCTTCGCGCGCGTCGAACAATACGCGCGCGAAACGTTGCTGCCGAAGATGCAGCGCGAACACGCGGCGGCCGCGATCGAATTCACCAAGGTCGCTGCGGCGCCCGGCCTCGACGCGACCGAACAGGCCGCGATCACGCAACTGGTACGCGCGCTGACCGGCCAGCACGACAAACGCAAGGTCGCGTACGGCACCGAAGCGGGTCTGTTCTCGCTGGCCGGCATTCCGAGCATCGTATGCGGCCCCGGCGACATCCAGCAGGCGCACAAGGCCAACGAATTCGTCGCGCTCGAGCAGCTCGCGCAATGCGAGCGCTTCCTGGGCAAATTCATCCACAGCATGTCGGTCGATGCGCGCGCGCCGTAATCCGCGCAGCCGACGCTGACCGACATCGATACATACAACCGTTCTCTCCCCCCAACGAACGTACCCAAGCAAGCTCACGCCATGTCCACCGCCCTCAAGCAGCACACCGACCACACGATCGACGGCGAACCGATCCCGACGCTCGATGCGATCGCCGCGCAGCACTTCACGCTGACGCCGTGGGTCGTGCGAACACCGGTATTCGACCGGATGGATTTTCCGACGCTCGAGGGCACGCTGGTCAATTTCAAGTTCGAGCTGCTGCAGGCCGGCGGCAGTTTCAAGGCACGTGGCGCGTTCACCAATATGCTGGCGCTCGACGAACCGCAGCGCAGCGCCGGCGTGACCTGCGTATCGGGCGGCAATCATGCGGTCGCGGTCGCGTATGCGGCAATGCGGCTTGGCATCAGCGCGAAGGCGGTGGTGTTCCGCTCGGCGAATCCGGCGCGCATCGCGTTGTGTCGCCAGTACCGCGCCGAAGTGGTGGTGGCCGAAAATGCGGTGGAAGCCTTCGAGATCGTGCGACGCATCGAAGCGGAAGAAGGCCGCTACTTCGTGCACCCGTTCAACGGTTATCGCACGGTGCTCGGCACCGCGACGCTAGGCTACGAATGGGCGACCCAAACGCCGGACCTCGATGCGGTGATCGTGCCGATCGGCGGCGGCGGCCTCGCGGCCGGCGTATCGACCGCTTTGCGCCTCGCGAATCCGCGCGTGCACGTGTATGGCGTCGAGCCCGAAGGCTCCGATGCGATGAGCCGCAGCTTCGCGGCGAACCATACGATCAAGATGGGCCAGATGCATTCGATCGCCGATTCGCTGATGGCGCCGCATACCGAGCAATACAGCTACGAGCTATGCCGCCGCCATATCGACCGTCTGGTGACGGTGTCCGACGATCAGTTGCGCGCTGCAATGCTGACCTTGTTCTCGCAACTGAAGCTGGCGGTCGAGCCGGCCGGCGCTGCCGCCACTGCCGCGCTGCTCGGGCCGCTGCGCGAAACGCTGCAAGGCAAGCGGGTCGGCGTGCTGCTGTGCGGCACCAACACCGATACGCTGACCTTCGCCGCGCATATCGAACGGGCGCGTACCGCTCAGGCCTGAAGCGGCGTTCGTGTCAGCGAAGTGGGCGGGGGCTTGCAGGCTTTGGTCGCGCTGGTGCGCCGCTGTACTCCCGCTTGTTCTTCGCTTATACCCCGCTTGTGCCCTATTCCCTCGCCCGATGGCGTGATCATTCGCTATCATTCGTGCATTGACACTGACCACCAGGGAGAAATGCCTTATGAGCATGATCAAGGAATTCAAGGAATTTGCCGTCAAGGGCAACGTGATGGATCTCGCGGTCGGCGTCATCATCGGCGGCGCGTTTTCCACCATCGTCAATTCGATCGTGAAAGACCTGATCATGCCGATCGTCGGCGTCGCGACCGGCGGGCTCGATTTCTCGAACAAGTTCATCCTGCTCGGGCACATCCCCGACAACTACAAAGGCAACCCGGATTCGTTCAAGGATCTGCAGACGGCCGGCGTAGCGGTGTTCGGCTACGGTTCGTTCATCACGGTCTGCATCAACTTCCTGATTCTCGCGTTCATCATCTTTCTGATGGTGAAGTTCATCAACAACCTGCGCAAGCCGACCGAGGCCGAGGCGGCCGCACCGGCTGCGCCGGCCGAAGATACGCTGCTGTTGCGCGAGATCCGCGATTCGCTGAAGAACTCACCGCGCTGAAGCGGGACAGCGCCGCGCTGCCGCGCGCCTCCGGTGCGCACGGTTGCGCGGTCAGCTCGACGCGCATGACCGGCGTAGGTGGTTGCGCGCTATCGCGCCGCTTATCGCATGTTTGTTCGCATGTTTGTTCGCATGTTTATTCGCGCGCTTATCGCACGTCACCGCGCGTCGCTACGTGGCACTCGCCGCCCCCGCCGCACTGCCCGCGTCTGCTGCACCCGCGACCTTGTGCACCTTCGCATGGCCCGCGTCCTCGATCGCCTTTTCGAGCTGCACGAAATTGACCGGCTTGGTCAGGTGCGCGTTGAACCCGGCCGCAACGCAGCGCCGGATATCCTCGTCGGTACCGAAGCCGGTCAGCGCAATGGCCGGCGAGTCGCAGCGTTCGCGAAACGCGCGGATGAAATCGAGCCCCGTGCCGTCCGGCAAGCCGATGTCGCTGATGATCAGATCGAACTGCGCCGCGCGCGTCGCGGCCAGCGCATCGGCCACGCAGCCGGCCGTCGTCACGTCGTGACCCAGCATGCGGATCAGCTGCGACATCACCTCAGCCGTATCGACGTGATCTTCGATCAGCAGGATGCGTAGCGCGCCGGCCGGATGCGCGATCGATGCATCCGCAACCACCGGCTTGTCGGCGGGACGCTCGGCGGTCGGCAGCGTGAACGTGAAGGTCGCGCCGCAATGCGCGCCCGGGCTATACGCGCTGACCGTACCGCCATGCGCATCGGTCAGCGCCTTCGTGATCGCAAGGCCGAGCCCCAGGCCGCCGAATTGCCGCGACATGTTCTCGCTGCCCTGCTCGAACGCGTTGAACAGTTTGCCGATCTGCGCGGGCTCGATGCCGACGCCGGTATCTTCGATCGAAATCTGCACGTGCATCCGTTCGTCGCGCGTGCGGATGTAGATATGGCCGCCATCCGGCGTGAACTTCGCCGCGTTGCGGATCACGTTCCACAGCATCTGCTGCAGCCGCGCGCGGTCGCCGAGCACATAGTGATGCTGCGCGGCCTTGTCGACATGCACGTCCTGCTGCTTGACCTGGATCTCGCTGCGAAACAGTTCGAGCACGCTGTCGATCACTTCGTGCACGTCGACCGTTTCGTGCGACAGCCGCAGCTTGCCGTTCGCCACCCGCGTCAGGTCGAGCAGATCGTCGATCAGCCGCGCTTCGAGTTCGACGTTGCGGCGCATCATCGCAATGCCCGAGCGCGCCGCTTCCGGCAATCCCGCAATGGTTTCGAGCATCCGCGCGCCGGCCAGCACCGGCGTCAGCGGCGTGCGCAGCTCGTGCGACAGCATCGCGAGGAAGCGGTCTTTCGCGCGGTTCGCTTCTTCGGCCGCCTGGCGCGCGGCCTGTTCCGACGCAAGCAGCCGTTCGCGCTCGTCGATCGCCTCGCGCTGCGAATGGATGTCCGTGCAGCTGCCGAACCATTTGCTCACCGCGCCATTGGCATCGCGCATCGCGACAATGCGCGTATCGAACCAGCGATACTCGCCGTCATGGCGGCGCATGCGCAACTCCTGCCGATACTCGGCCGCGCCGCTGCGCACGGTTTTCAGCCACGCGCGCCGTACTTCGTCGCGATCGTCCGGATGGACCGCATCGAGCCATGCGAGACCTTGCGAAGCGGCGCCGTCGAGCCCCGTATAGTCGACCCACGGCTTCGATACGAAATCGCAATCGCCATGCGCATCGCAGGTCAATACGAGGTGCGGCAGCGCTTCGGACAGCGTGCGGTAATGCTCTTCGCGATCGCGCAGCATCAGCGCTTCGGCCGACGCGCGCTGCAGACGCACCTGCGACAACACGCGTTCGACCGCTTCGGGCAGATAGTCCAGATAGTCGCCCGCCTTCGGCACCACGTCCGACACGCCTGAACGCAACGCTTCGATCACGCGCGATTCGTCGGTGAAACCGGTGACGAGAATCGCCGGCACACGCACCCCTTCGCTGCGCAGGCGGCGGAAAAAATCGAGGCCGGTTTCCGCACCGGTCAACTGATAGTCGAGCACGAGCAGGTCCGGCTCGCTCTCGGCAATGCGCGCCCGCGCCGCGCCGACGCCCGCACATAGCGCGACCTTGCAGCCGGCGCGTTCGAGCGACTTGCGCGCTAGCCGCAGAATGCCCTCGTCGTCATCGACGACGAGCACATAGGCCGCGGGCAACGTTGGTGCGTGTTGAGTCATGCTGATTCTTCGTTGTCTATGCGTAGCTGACCGCTGTCGGGTCGTAGCGTGTCTGGATGTTTACGTCGGCGCGGGTGCGGGGTGGCGTACCGGATGCGGCTGCCTGGGCTCATCGCGGGTTGCGTCTTGAGCTTCACACCGCGCTGCGGCGGCATCCCGGCCAATGCTCCCTTACCCGCAAACCTGGCACCCGCCGCGCGCCTTACCGGCGTCGCCGCATGCAATGCGCGCGGCTCATGTCATCACAAGCCGATGCCCCGGCGGCAGCTTGACCACCTGCAGAAAGAACCCGAGCCGCCGCACCGCTTCGATGAACGCATCGTATTCGACCGGCTTCGTGACGTAGACATTGCAGCCGAGTTCATAGCAGCGTTCGATCTCGCGCGGATCGTCGGTGGTGGTCAATACGATTACCGGAATCGCGGCCGTGGCAGGCGATTCCTTCAGGCGCCGCAGCACCTCGAAGCCGTCGACGCGCGGCATCTTCAGATCGAGCAGCACCACATAGTTGGCCAGATCGTCGCGCGACGGGTACTTGCTGCTCAACTCGTCAGACAGCGGCCGGTCGCCGAAAAAATAGTCGAGCGCCTGTTGCCCGTCGGCAAAGCGGATAAAGCCATTCGAAATACCGGCCCGGCGCAGATTGCGTTCGACGAGCGTGGCATGCCCATCGTCGTCTTCAATGAGTACGATGCCCACCGTCCTGCCGATTGCGTCCAAACCTGTCATGTCTGCTTCCTCGCGAATTTCATTGCACGCCGGCTTATGCGGAGCGTACCGGCTGGTCCGGCAACACGACAAAGAAGGTCGACCCCGAGCCTTCCGCCGATTCGACCCAGATTCGCCCGCCATGCCGCTCGACGGTGCGCCGCACCAGTGCGAGGCCGATGCCGTCGCCCTTGGCCACGTCGCCGTGCAGACGCTGGAACGCGCGGAACATCTTCGGCAGGTACGCGGCCGGAATGCCGAGGCCATTGTCGCGCACATAGAAGGTACGCGTCTTCGGTTCGAGCGGATGGGCTTCGTCATCGGGGTCGGCCGCGAGCGCGCCGACTTCGATGCGCCCGGGCCGGCCCGGATCGAGAAAATTCAGCGCGTTGCTGAGCAGATTGCCGAACACCTGCTCGATCGCGCCCGGATCGCCCCACGCGGACGGCAGATCGCGCACCGTGACGGTTACCGCACGCTCGCGGATCGCCGTCTGCAGTGCATCGACCACGCGCGCGACCACGCGGCTCACCGGCACGCGCTGCCACTGGTATTCGAGCCGGCCGGCGCGCGAAATGCGCAACAGCGCATCGATGATCGCCGCGGCGCGCGTGACCGACGAGCGCAAGAACTGCAGCGATTCGCGCATATCGCCATCGAGCACGCGCGCGAGGCGCCGCTGCTCGACCTCGGGCAGCGGCGCGCTGTCGATGGTGGCGCGCACGTCGTCACAGGACACCTGCAGTTCCTTCGAAAAACCTTGCAGATTGACGAGTGGCGAACGCAAGTCGTGCGACACGCTGTAGATGAACATCTCGTTGTCCTGGGTCTCCTGGCGCAACGCTTCGTTGACGCCGGCCAGTTCGGCCGCGCGCGCCTGCAAGCGCTTTTGCAGCGTGACCTGCTCGCGCTCGGCAAGCTTCAGGCGGGCACTTGTCTGGTGCAGCGCGTGATCGAGTGCGCCGATCTCGTCGTTGCCGGCCAGCGGGGCGGACAACGGCTGACCGTTGCCGAGGCGCGCGGCGTTATCGGTCAGCACCTCGAGCCGGCGGCCCACGCTGCGCGCGAATACCAGCGCGGTGACTGCCCAGATCAGCATCGAACCGACCACCGCGGCGATCAATGCATATTGTTGACGCATGCGTGTCTGCATCACCGAATCGCGGCGCTGCGCGTCGAGCCGCGACGCTTCGTCGATGAACGCATCGAGCTGCGCGCGCACGGCTTCGACCTGCGCCGGCAGCGCCTCGCCTTCGAGCGCCGCGTACGGCTTCACGCTGCGCCCGTCGCGCAACGCCTGCGCCACGGCCAGCGCCTGCGTGTGATAACTGCCGATCGCATCGCGCATCGCGTTGACGCGCGCGGCCTGCTGCGGCGTATCGCCCACCAGTTGCTCGAGATGCGCGAGCCGATCGGACAGATCGACCCACACCGCATGACGATCGATAAACGCTGCGTCGCCGACGATCAGGCCGGTGCGCACCCGCGCAGCCTGGCGTAATAACGGATCGGCAAGCGACGACGCCTGATACAGAATCTGTCTGCTGTTCGCGGCGGATTGCACCGCCTGCGCAGTCTGTTCCTGCGTGTCGAACACGACGCCGAGCAAAGCAAGCTCGACGACGCTCGGCAACGCGATCAGCAGCAGACCCTTTGTGAATAATTTCATATTCGCCTGGCAAACTTTCCGGCCGCGGCGACGTGACGAATGCACGCACGGGCACTGCGCGGATCATGCGGTGCAACCTACGGGGTACAGCCGGGGTATAGCCGAAATACGCGGCCGGAGTACAGTCTTCAATCGCCTTGAAACCTGAAAGGCCGCGCACCTTGCACAGCCTTTACGGCGCCGCGCGATTGAGCGGCGCGGCTGGGATCAGGCAATTATCGACGCGAATCAACGATATTTCAACGAACGTGCAGCGTGTTGGGCCAGTACATCGACATAAGTGCTGGCGCACACAAAAATGTCTTTTTTATCGGTGACGGAATCATTCGCGCGGCACGTGCGTCTATGATGGAGTCAGATGCACAGAATGCGAAAGCGCACGGCGACGCGATTCGGCATGAGGCCGCACGAGCCGGTGTTTGACGGACACATTGTCGAATCACCGTGAATCCGGCATTTTCGTATGCTATAAAAGATCGACGTGCGGCGCGCGAAGCCGGGAGTGGTCGCATGAGGACGCTGCGTTTCTTGCAATTCTTTTTCAGGCGAATTTTTATGTCCTTCCCGAAAAAGCGTAGGCGCGCGAAGGTGGACGGCGACGAGTCGTTCCTCGCGGTACTACGTCATTTCAAGGCATTCGGTCAGCTCGACACCAAGATTGCACGCGCTCGCGCACAGGACGAACCCGTGCTGTATGCCCATGTACTGCCGGGGCTCGACGTGCTGTTATGCAGCGTGCGTGGCGCGCAACCGCCCTACCCGGCTACCGCGGAACTGCGTCGCCGTTGCATCGAATCGATTGCGAACGCGTTGGAACAACCGCTCGATGGGCTCGAGAACGGCGGCTACTGGTACGAGGCGGATGGGTTCGGTTTCCTGGTGTTCGCAAGCCGCGCCCGTGCGCGCATCCTGCCGGAGTTCGGCGCCGCGCGCACCGCAGCGGGTGTGCGGCGCGGCGTGCGGCGTCAGGATGCGGCGGGCGACGCCACGCCGCGTTCGCTGCGCTAGGCACGACCTCGCTGGCGACACCAGGTGTCGCAGCAGCAAAAAAACCGCGCACATGCGCGGTTTTCTGTTTTCCGGATGCTCATTAATGAATGAGCTTTGCTATACCCGCCTTTTCATGCAATACATCCGGCGCCAATGCGACGCGGTGCAATGCAAAGCGAAACGACTCGAATCGTCGTTCGTACAAGACCCCAAACGACGCTCGCCACGCATGCGCACGCAGGCGTGAAGTTCGTCTAGCCGCAGCAAGCCATCGAACCCGTCGTCAGCTTCCCTTGTATTCGGCCGGATTGGCAGGCAGCTTGCTGCCGCCGGTAGCCGGCGTCTTCGGCGTCTTCGGCGATTTGTCAGCGGCAGCACCCGACACCGCGCTGGCCGGCTGATTATCCGGCGTCAGCAGCGGCGCCCTGGCCTTCTGTTTCTGGCCGGGCGGCGGCGCGCTCGGCTGTGTGCGCACGCTCGCGAGCAATTCATTGCAGGGCAGCGGCTTGTTGTTGCTCGGTGCGATCAACGGGATCAGCGCGGCAAACGGATTGATCAGCCCGAGCCCGACCATCGCACCGCCGCGCAACGCGAGCGCCGCCGCATTCACACCGACGTGCGGATCCTTGAAGGTGCCCTTCGCGTAAAGCGGCGAGCGCAACGTGAAGATCCGAAAACCTTTCGTATGCGGATGTACGCCAAGGTTCAGCGTCTCGTCGCGCAGGCTGACCTGGCCGTCGATGTCGATCACCGCATCGTCGGTGTCGAGTGCGAACACGCGCGAATCGAGCACGCCATCGGTCACCACGAAGTCTGCGGCCGCACAGTTGATCTTCACGTCGCGATTGCCGAACAGCTTTTCGTACACCACGTTGGCCACGTTCAGGCCGGCCGCTTCCATCAGCAGGCGGCTCACGGTGCCGTCGGTGACGAGCGCCTTGATCTCGCCGTTCGAGCTCGCCGCGAGCGCCGCCGGAGAGTTGCCGGTGGCCGACAACGCCGCATCGCCGTTGACCTCGCCGAGCGCGTTCTGCATCGTCTGCGCCTTCGGGAACAGTTGCTTGAGCTTGATGTGCCGCGCCGAGCTCGAGAAGCGCCCCTTCAGCGGCACGCCGCTGCCGTCGAGCACGATGTTCGACGCGAGCGAGCCGCCCGCCACGCCGAACTTCAGCGGCTCGAGCGTCAATACGCCGTCCTTCATCACGACGTGCGTATACAGGTCGGTGATCGGCAGACTCGGATCCTTGACGATGCGCCGGCCGGTGAACTTGACGTCCGCGTCGATCGCCTTCCAGCGCTCGGTGTGGAACTGCTCGGTCGGCAGCGCCTTGTTCGACGGCTGGCGCTCGGTGTCGCCGCGTTTGGCCTTGCTGGCGTTGCTGTCCGCGCCGACGATCGGCGCGAGATCGGAGAAGCGCAGCAGGTTCGACACCAGTTCGCCCGTCAATGATGGACGCGGCTCGCGGCTCGCATAGGTCAGCGTACCGTTCACGTCGCTGCCGCCGAACCGGCCTGTAAAATTTTCATAGGTGAACACATTGCCATCGGACCTGAAGCGGCCGATCAGATGGCCTTCGGTCGCATAGGGCGGCGTTTCCGGCAGCGTGATGCCGGTCAGCCCATAGAGATGGTCGAGGCTGGTTCCTTGCAGCCACAGACGCAGATCAACCGCCGCCAGATGGGCGGGATCGGTCAGCGTGCCGACCAGCGCGACATGCAGGTCGCCCGCTTTTACGTCGGCCTGCACCGGGAACGGCCGGTCCGGGTCCTGCAGCGCGAGCACGCCGCCGAGCTTGCCGCTGCCGGTCACCGGCTGGCGGTTGTAGGTGCCTTTGACGGTCCAACCGATCGCGTACGGCGCGATCACCTGACGGCGCGGGCCCGCCGGCGCGCTCGCACTGGCGCCGCTTGCCACCAGCGCGCCGCTTGCTTCGCTCGCGGTCGCGACGGTGCTGCCCGAGGCGGCGCCGCTGTTCGCACCGCTATCGGCAATCGCAGTACTGCTAGCCGCGGCCGGCGCCTCGACCACCGTCGACGCATCCGAAGCCGCCACCGCCGAGCCGGGCTGCAGCGCGGCCGTGGTGCCCGGCGCCGCAGCCGCCTCCGACGCCTCCGTCTGGTTCGCCTGCTTTGCGAACTGCCGCGCGCCCTGTTTGCCGATCGCCTGCGCCGAGTCGCTGCGCGATTTCGCCTCCTGCTGCTTCATCGCCTCGCCAATCGGAATCGGCTGCCCGAGCGTATCGACGACGATCTCCATCTCGACCTTCTTCTGCTGGTCGCTGACACTGATGTGTCCTTTCTCGAACGCGATGTCGTGCAGATCGAGTTTCCACTCGGAGGGCCCCGCCGACGACTTGAACTTGAATGCCCAGTTGTTACGCCCGTCGATCAGCCGTTCGACATCGACGCTCGGGTTCACCAGATTGATCGCCGGAATCACGATGTCATGCGCGATCAGCGGCAGCACCTTCACCTGGAAGTCGATTTCGTCGAGCGTCGCGAAGTGCGGCTGTTTAGTCCAGTCCGGATTGGCGATCGTGATGTTCGCCGCCGAAAAGCGCGGCCACGGCACCCACGCGCGCCAGCCGGTCTCGCCCACCGGATGGCGCCAGCCGACCCTCAGATCGCCTTCGATCGCAAACTGCCGCCCGATCGCCTCGCTGACCTTTTCATTGACCCACGGCCGTGCGCGATTCCAGTCGAAGGTCAGGATGAAGATCACCACGGCAGCAATCAGGATCACGAGGCCGGCCACGATCCAGGCGAGGATCCTGGCGATCCGCTTGCCGGCTGACGTGGGGTGCTTCTGCGAGACGTTCATGCGTGCTCCAGTCTTTTATTCCCTGCGCAGGTCTGGGCAGCAGGTGCCGTGCCTGGTTTGCCTCGCCGCCGGGCAGGCCTTACCATGGCAGCCTTGCCGCAGTGCGATGCGTTTTGATGGGTCGGCGCATCATGCGCAGCGGTAAGAACGCACAGCCTTTGCCGCACCACGCGGCGCCGCGCGGCAGGCTGGCGCGGCACCTCGCCCCCACAATACGGACCTTCATGACGCCCACTCCCATCGTGCAAACCGACGGCATGGCGCGGCGCGACATGCTGCGCGGCACCATGCTGCTGCAGCCGACCGATTTCGCGCTGAACGGCGGCGACCGCGTGTCGATCACCGGGCCCTCAGGCGCCGGCAAGAGCGTGTTCCTGCGCGCGCTCGCGCTGCTCGATCCGCTGTCGGCCGGCAGCGTGCGCTGGCGCGGCAAGCCGGTCGCACGCGCGGCGATCCCGCTTTATCGGCGCGCGATTGCCTACGTACGCCAGCGGCCCGCGATCCTCGACGGCACTGTCGAAGATAACCTGCGCTATCCGTTCTCGCTGCGCGTCTACCGCGATCTGCGCTTCGATCGCGCGGCGGCTGCCGCGCTCGCTGCCCATGCGGGCCGCGGCGCGCGCTTTCTCGATCAGCAGGCTAGCGAATTATCGGGCGGCGAGGCGCAACTGGTCGCGCTGATTCGCGTGCTGCAATTGCAGCCGCAAGCGCTGCTGCTCGATGAACCCACCGCGTCGCTCGACCCGGAATCGGCACTCGCCAGCGAAGCATTGATCCGCGCGTGGTTCGACGGCGGCAGCGCGCCGCACGCATGGGTCTGGGTCTCGCACGATGCGGCGCAAGCGGCGCGGGTCGGCTCACGGCCACTGACGATGCGTGCCGGCGTGCTCAGCGAAGCGGCGCCGCTCACCGCCGCCACGACACTCGCACACGATGCCGACCGCAAGGAGTCCGCGCCATGACACTGCAGAACCTGAGCCTGTGGGACGTCGCGATCGCCGCACTGCTGATCGTCGTGAACGGTGCGCTGTCGGTGGCGCTGAAACTCGATCTCGAACGCAAGCTCGCGTGGGCCGCGGTGCGCACGATCGTCCAGTTGCTCGCGATCGGCTACGTGCTCGGCTGGGTGTTCAGCCATCCGCGCTGGTTTATCGTGCTGCCGCTGATGATCGCGATGACGCTGATCGCCGGCTTTTCGGGCGCCCAGCGCGGCGCGCGCACCTACGCGGGGCAGCGCGTCGACAGCATCCTGTCGATCTGGGCCGGCTCGTGGCTGGTCGCCGCGGTCGGGCTGTTCGCGGTGATCCGCATTCACCCGTGGTACGAGCCGCAGTATGCGATTCCGATTCTCGGCATGATCCTCGGCAATACGCTGACCGGCGTGTCGCTCGGCATCGAGCGCATGACCGAGGAACTCACCGCGCGGCGCGACCGCGTCGAGATGGCGCTCGCGCTTGGTGCGACACGCTGGGAAGCCGCGCAGGGTGCGGCACGCGAAGCGGTGCGCGCCGGCATGATTCCCACCCTCAACCAGATGACGGTGGTCGGCGTGGTGAGCCTGCCGGGCATGATGACCGGCCAGGTGCTCGCCGGCCAGTCGCCGCTGCAGGCGGTGCGCTATCAGATCGTCATCATGTTTCTGATCGCGGCGTCGAGCGCGCTCGGCACGGTCGGCGCGGTGCTGCTGACTTATCGCAGGCTGTTTTCGCCCGAGCACCGCTTTCTGGCGGCACGGCTCGTTGAACGGGCGCGCGCCGCGCGGCACGCCTAGCGCTTGGCCGAAATGGCGACCTGCGAGCCGTCGGTCAGCGTCAGCGTCTTCGTGCTGCCGTTGGTCGGCATCGTGAAACGCAGCACCTGGCTCACGGCTGCATAGTCCGGGCACTTGAGCGTCTTGCCACCGCTTGTCACGTCCTTCGTGCCGCGTGGCGTCTGCGCATGAAAGTGCAGTTGAACGGTCGCCGTGCCGTCTTTCGCGACCACCGGTGCAAAGCGGATCTGGGTCTGCCGGATCATCGCGCCGTTGGTATCGACCGGCAACGACACGTAGTCGGGGCAGTCGCTCGCTGCCGGCACCGGGCCGCCCGGCGGTATCGTCTTCCATGTGAAATCGTCGGATTCGCCGGAGCGGATCGTGCGCGTCTCCTGCGCATTGCCAAACTGTTTCGACGTGACTTTCAACGTGTAGCGGATCGGGCCATCGGTCGCCGCTTGCGACGTGATCGTGATCGGCGTGGCGGCGTGCGCGGGAACAGACACTGCGGCGAGCGCGCAAGCGCAGGAAGCAACAACAGAAACGGCTAAGCGTTCAAGGCTCTGGCTCATGGTGTCACCTCGTTGTTGTGCTGCGGAGAGCTGGCGGGGCTGCGGCCGTGCGCATGCACCGTGCCCGTCCAGTCTAACGCGCCGCCGCCCGCATGAGCGTGCCTGGCAGATCGGGGTTTCCCCGCTTTACGGCAAGGCGCCGGCAAGAGCGCCGCAGGTTTGCTGGCAATGTCTATCGATCGAAGCGGCACGTATGCGAACCGCCGCGTCCCCGCGCATCGCTCATTTCGCAGCAAGCGCCGCGCCTGCGCGAGCATCAACAACCAAACAATAACCACGCAACGGCCAGGCAACAGCTACGCAAAGGGCGCTTTAAAACCGGTCCGCACGATCGAGCGCGTGAACATCAACTCCCAAGCAGTGCCGCACGCTTTGACTTCAGCAATTCGACCGGCACTGGGGGTGAAAAACGCCATAATGGCTGAAACATTCTCTGGATTTTCCGAATAATGACTTCAACCTCGTCGCTTCCCGATCAGCGCGAGCGGCTCGATCTGCTCGACGTCGCGCTGTTCGTGCGCGCCGCGCTGCTGTCGAACGTGTCGGCCGCCGGGCGCGAGTTCGGTTTGTCGCCGGCGGTTGCCAGTGCGCGCATCGCAAACCTCGAGCGCGAACTCGGCGCGCGTCTGTTGCATCGCACGACGCGGCGCATCAGCCTGACGCAAGAAGGCGAAGTGTTCATGAGCCGCGCGCAGACGCTGCTCGAAGCCGCAGCCGCTGCGCGCGCGTCGGTCGGGCGGGCGCGCACTGAACCGCAAGGGCGGCTGCGCGTATCGATGACGTCGTCGTTCGGGCGGCAACACGTGTCGCCGGCGATTGCGGAGTTCCTGCGCCGTTATCCGGGCGTGAGCGTCGACCTGCTGCTGACCGACCGGGTGGTCGATCTGGTCGATGCGGGCGTCGACGTGGCGCTGCGGATCGGCGCGCTGAAGGATTCGTCGCTGGTGGCACGGCGGCTCGCGGTGAACCGGCGCGTAATCTGCTGCGCGCCCGCGTATCTGGCCGCGCACGGCACGCCGCATCATCCGTCGGACCTCGCGCAGCACGAATGCATCGTACTGTCGGGGCAGCGCGACTGGTCGTTCGTGACGCCGGCGGGGCCGATCTCGGTGCGTGTCGATGGGCGGCTCGCCACCGACAACGGCGAAGTTATCCGCGATGCGCTGCTGGCCGGTTTCGGCATCGCGTTGAAATCGACGTGGGACGTCGCGCCTCACTTGCGCAGCGGCGAGCTGGTGACGGTGCTCGACAGTTATCCGCTCGCGCAGACCGTCGCGATCTGGGCGATCTACCCGAGCCGCGCGTTCGTGCCGCCGAAGACGCTGGCCTTTATCGATTTTCTGGTCGAGCGCTTCGGCGATCCGCCGTATTGGGATGTCGAGCCGCGCGTCGGGTAAGGCGCTGCGTGAGCCGTCGCGCACGCGGCGTCAACACGTGCCGGCACGCTGGCGTCAATGGCGCCTCGCCGGCCGCGTCGTGCCGCCGCCCTTGCCCTGCGAATTGCGGTTCGCATGTGTGTCGTTCTGCGTGCGCTCCTGATACTCGTCGCCGCCGCGCCGGTCGGTATCCTGCAAGCCGCGTTCGAGATCGCGATGCGCCTGCTTGCCGACGCCGCGCGGATCATCCTCGTGCTGCGATTCGGGCGTCTGATCCGCTTCGTGCGGCAGCGGCGCCGACTCTTCGTCGCGTGAGCGGCTCGGCTCCTGCGATGCAGGCTTGTCGCCGGGGTGCTGCGACGGCTTCTGGGTACCGCTGTTCTGGTCCCCGGTTGCTTGCTGAGTCGAAGTCTTCATGGTCGTATCTCCATCGGTTTGCAGACGCGGCTTGCAGATACGCTCGTGAGCTCGCGACATCGCGCGATGCTTTCGAGCGCCGCCTATACGCCGGCAGGTTCATCAGCGAGCCCCAGCGAGCCGCTGCCTCATCGCTGCGGTAATGCGCTGCCGCGTCTTCGTATAGCCGGCCCACGGGTCGTCGCGCAGCGCGTCGAGCCGCTCGTGCAGGTTGCTGATGTTCCATTGATCGCCGGCCGTCGTGCCGGCCACCTCGTCCCACGCGAGCGGCACCGATACGCCGAGCCCCGGCCGCGCGCGCACCGAAAATGCCGCCACCGTGCTCGAGCCGCGGTTGTTGCGCAGGTAGTCGACGAAAATCTTGCCCTTGCGGTTTTGCGCGCCCATCTTTGCGGCGAAGTGCTTCGGCAGCGTCGCGGCCATGTGCTGCGCGAGCGCTTCCGAGAAGTCCTTCACGTCGTCCCAGCCGGCCTGCTTCGCGAGCGGCACGACGACATGCAGGCCTTTGCCGCCGCTGGTCTTGCAGAACGACACGAGGCCCAGTTCGTCGAGTAGCGAGCGCGTCAGCTGTGCGGCTTCGATCATGCGGTCCCAGCCGAGCGCGTCACCCGGGTCGAGATCGAACACGACGCGATCGGGCTTCTCGATGTTCGACGCGACCGCGTTCCACGTGTGCAATTCGATCGTGCCCATTTGTGCGGCGCCGACCAGCGCCTGCGCGGAGTCGATCGTGAGCAGCGGCTGGTGGCCGGGGTCGAGCCCGGCGTGCTGCGCGATGTGCGGGATCGACAGCTTCTGCGCATGCTTCTGGAAGAACAGTTCGCCGCCGATGTCTTCGGGCGCACGGACCAGCGACACGGGGCGGTCTTTCAGGAACGGCAATATCCAGTCGGCAACCGACTCGTAATAGCGCACCACGTCGATCTTGCGGGCGCCGCTGTGTTTGTCGATTACGCGCTCGGGGTGCGTGATGCGCACGCCCGCGACGCTTTCCTGGGCGGCGGCCTTGCGTTTCGCGGCGGGCGGTTGTGCGGTCTTTTGCGCTGCGGTCTTTTGTGCTGCGGTCTTTTGCGCTTCGGTCTTTTGTGCTGCGGTCTTTTGTGCTGCGGTCTTTTGTGCTGCGGTCTTTTGCGCTGCGGTCTTTTGCGCTGCGGTCTTTTGCGCGGCCGTCTTTCGAGCTGCGGTCTTTCGAGCGGGCGCCTCAGCCGCTTCGCGCGACTCGTCACGCGCGGCGCCGCGGCTCGTGCGCCGCTTCGCGGCTGGCGCGTTGCCGGCCACTTCGTCGTCGGTCATCTGTTGCACGTCCGCTCCTTTGCGCGGTGTCTCCACCACGATCTGCCGCGCGGGTTTGTCGCGGCGCAGGCTGATAAACGATGCCTGCCGCACGATCCGTTCCTCGGTCCATTCCGCGAAATTGCATTCGGCGACCAGTTGCGGTTTCACCCAGTGCACCGGCGTGCGGCTACGTTCGCCCGGCGCGCTGGCGAACGGCATCCGCGTGGTCTCGCGCGCATCGAGCTCCTTCTTCAGCGAACGCAGCAGCGCGGCGTCGAAACCGGTGCCGACCCGCCCCGCGTACTGCAGCTTGCCGTGCCCATCGTAGACACCGAGCAGCAGCGCACCGAACGACGCACGGCTGCCCGCCGGCTCGGTGTAGCCGCCGATCACAAACTCCTGGCGACGCCGGCACTTGAGCTTGATCCACGCCGCCGAACGCCCTGCCGTATAGCGGCTGCCGCGGCGCTTGCCGATGATCCCTTCGAGCGCCATGTCGCAGGCGCTTTTCAGCAGCGCGTCGGCATCGAAGCCGAAGTCCGCCGAAAAGCGCAGCGTGTCGTCACGCACCGGCTCGACCAGTGCGCGCAGCAACGCGCGCCGCTGTTCGAGCGGCACCTCGCGCAGGTCGTAGCCGTTCAGAAAAGGCACATCGAACAGATACAGCGTGATGTCGCGCTCGCGGTGCGTATCGAAAGCGTTCTGCAGCGCCTGGAAGCTCGGCACGCCGTGCGCGTCGAGCACGACCGCCTCGCCGTCGAGCCAGCCGCTGTCGATCCCGAGCTTCGCGAGCGCCTGTGCCTGCTTCGCGAATTTTTCGGTCCAGTCGTTGCCGGCCCGCGTGAAGATGCGCACCGGCTCCTTTTTTGCGCGACGTTCGATGCGAGCCAGCACGCGGTAACCGTCGAACTTGATTTCGTAGAGCCAGTCGGCGCCGGTGGGGGCTGCGTCGACCAACGTGGCCAGTTGCGGTTTGCAGCTGGCGGGCAAGCTCGATGGGGCCGCTCCTTCGATCGCCGGTGCTGCTGCGAGCTCGCGCAGCGACGCGTCGTTGCGTGTCGCGACGATGTCGGGATGGTCGCCGCGTGTGGCGCGTCGCGCGGTGCCGCCGGCGCGTGTCTTCTGGTTGCTGGCAGCCGCCGTACGCTTCGCTCCTGCGCCAGATGCGTCGCCCGCGGCGGATGGGCTGCGCGCCTTGCGGGACACGCCGGCAGACTTCGCGCGCGCCGCGCCCACGCGCACGCCGGGTGCATCCGACAGCACGCTGCCCGGCCGCGCGTCGAGCACGTCGAACTCGCTTTCGCTGTGGGCTTCTGCGTCGCGCTCCTTGATCAACAGCCACTGTTCCTTGTCGCCGCTGCCGCGCATGTGGCTGCGCACCAGCGTCCAGCCGCCATGCAGCTTGTCGCCGTGCAGATGAAACTTCAGCTTGCCCGCCTGATACGCGGCATGCGCTTCCTGCTCGCTGCCGAGCGGCTCCCACGTGCCCCGGTCCCAGACGATCACCGAGCCCGCGCCGTAGTTGCCTTGTGGAATCGTGCCCTCGAACGAGCCGTAATCGAGCGGATGATCTTCGACGTGGACGGCGAGGCGCTTCACCGATGGATCGAGGCTTGGCCCCTTCGGCACCGCCCACGACTTCAGCGTGCCGTCCAGTTCGAGCCGGAAATCGTAGTGCAGGTGACGCGCGTCGTGCTGCTGGATCACGAAGGCGAGCGGATGGCGCCCGGCGCGAGCCGACGCGCGTTTTGCCAGGCCTTGCGGTTCAGGCGTATCGCTGAAGCGGCGCTTGCGCTGATAGTGTTCGAGTTTGTCGGCCATGATCGATCGTCGTCGGTTACGGATGATCCGTGTGCGGCGGCGCGCGGGTACGTGCGGGCGTTGCGGAGTTCATGCCGCGCTGCGCCGATGCTGCGCGGCTGTGTTCACGCCTCGTTGCGCTCACGCCGCTGTGTTCATGCCACCTCGTCGTGCTGATGCCGCGCCGCTGTGTTCACGCCACCTCGTTGCGCTGATGCCGCGCCGCTGTGTTCATGCCACCTCGATGCGCTGATGCCGCGCCGCTGTTTTCATGCCACCTCGTTGCGCTCACGCCGCGCCGCTGTGTTCATGCCACCTCGTTGCGCTGATGCCGCGCCGCTGTGTTCACGCCACCTCGTCGTGCTTATACTGCCCTGCAGGCTCAGGCGGCACGCCGCTTCCGCGAGGCCGTGCTACTTGCCGCACGCCGCGCAGGCGTCCTGCTTTTCGCGCGCTGCGGCGTTGCGCGCGCAGCGGTGGCACCCGGTGCGGCCTCACCCTTTGCGCCGCGCCTGGCATCCTTTACTGCGTCGGCGCCTTCAGTTTTGGCGCCTTCAGTCGTTTCGGCATCGTCGCCCGCATTGCCGCGCTTGCGCGACGCGCCCGAGCGGGTGTTACCGCGGCCGAGGCTGCGTTTCAACAGCTCCGACAGGTCCAGAATATCCGCACTGCGACGCGTCTCGCGCGGCGCGTCGATCTCGTCGATCTCTTCAGTCTTGCCCTCGCGCACCTTGCGCTCGACCAGCGCGATGATGTCGTCATGAAACGTATCGTGATAGGCGGCCGGGTCCCACGTATCGCTCATGTCTTCGATCAGCTTCTTCGCCATTTGCAATTCGCGCGCGCTGACGCCGCTTTTCTTGTGCACGGCCGGTAACTTTAGTTCGTCATACGATCTAACCTCGGCGGCCCAGCGCAGCGTATTGAGCGCCAGCACCGGCCCGAGCGGCACCAGCGCGGCCAGATGCTGCCTGTTGTGCAGCACGACGTTCGCAATGCCGATCTTGCCCGAGTCCTGCAAGGCGTCGCGCAGCAATGCATAGACCTTTTCGCCTTTGCGATCCGGCGCGAGGTAATACGGCGTATCGAGATATAAAAACGAAATCTGCGGCGCCTCGACGAACGCGAGGATGTCGACCGTTTGCGTCGATTCGGGATTCGCCGAGCGGATCTCCGCATCGGACATCACGACGTATTTGCCCTTCTCGTATTCGAAGCCGCGCACGATGTTTTCCTGCGTCACTTCCTTGCCGGTGCGCTTATTGACCTGCTTGTGCCCGATCGGATCGATCGAGCGCTTATCGAGCAGATTGAAGCCGACCCGTTCGGTTTGCGTGGCCGGATACAGTTGCACCGGCACGTGCACCAGACCGAAGCTGATCGCGCCTTTCCAGATCATGTGTGCCATCGAGCGCTCCCGAAGTTCAGGCTAGCGAAGAAGCAGCAAGCGTGCCACGGCTTGGCCGCCAACCCTGCGGAGCTTGCAGGTGCGCGGCGCGTGCCGCGCGCATGGACAGTGCGGCCGACGCGTTGTGGGCACGCTGTAAGTCTTGCGTAACAGCGGCAAAAGATACGGGCGCAGCGGGCCATCCGGCATCCGCGTGATGGGCTCACGGGAGGCAAGGTCGCGTCGTATCGCCACGTCGTTATGTCGATCGGATCGTCAAGCGTGAGCACCGCTTGCGGCATCGTATCGGCGCGGGCGCGGGCGACGCGAGCCTCGAGGGTACGGCGCTGCAACATGGCGAGCGTTATCCAGATGGAAACGGTGCGTTCACCAAAAGTATCAGCACGCGCACGGCAGGCGGCCAGAATGGAATGGTCGCGCCGGGGGTTTTCCCGAACGAGATAGCCGCACCCACCGGCGACGGCAAACATAACGACGACATCATTCAAACAAGACGCTCGAGTACCGCTGGCACGCCGCGCGGGCACTGTTGCCGCATTTTCGCGGCGATACGGTGATCGCGCGGGCGCGGCGTCACGCATCGGAGTTCAGGCAGCGACGTTCAGGCGCAGCGCCATATACGGGCCGGCGTGCGCCATCGCACCAGCAAAAAAGGAGACACGCATGAGCGATTCCTCCGCCGCCGCCGCGGCGGCCGCGGCCGCCGGTGAATTCGAAGGCGCCGCAGCACACGTGCGCCGCCGCGGCGCGGCCAGGTCGATCGTCGGTGGCTCGATCGGCAATCTGATCGAGTGGTACGACTTTCATGTGTACACCACCTTCTCGATCTACTTTGCCGCGTCGTTCTTTCCACGCGAAAACCACACGATCCAGTTGCTCAGCGCGGCGGCCATCTTCGCACTCGGCTTCCTGCTACGGCCCGTGGGCAGCTGGCTGATCGGTCTCTATGCCGACCGCCGCGGACGCCGCGCGGGCCTCACGCTATCGGTGGCGCTGATGTGTGCGGGCTCACTCGCCATCGGCCTATGCCCGACCTATCCGCAAATCGGCTTCGCCGCGCCGCTCGTGCTGCTGCTTGCGCGCCTCGTACAGGGCTTTTCACTCGGCGGCGAGTATGGCGCGAGCTCGGTATATCTGAGCGAGATTGCGAGGCCAGGGCATCGCGGCTTCTATAGCAGCTTCCATTACGTGACGCTGATTCTCGGCCAGCTGCTCGCGACGCTCGTGCAGGTCGTGCTGCAAGGCCTCGTGTTCTCGCATGCGCAACTGGTCGACTGGGGTTGGCGCGTGCCGTTCGTGACGGGCGCGGCGCTCGCCCTCGTCGCGTGGTGGGTGCGCCGCAATATCGACGAAACACCGGATTTTCGCGCGCTGTCCGAAACTGCGAAACGCGGTCTGCGGCTCGCCGAGTTGCGCAAGCATTGGCGACCCGTGCTGCTGGTATTCGGGCTCACCACCGGCGGCACGCTGGCGTTCTTCACCTATACGGTCTACATGCACAACTATCTGGTGAACACCGTGGGCCTGAGCGCGCAGCAAAGCGCATGGGTGTCGCTGTCGACGCTCACGCTGTTCATGCTCGTGCAGCCGCTGTTCGGCGCACTGTCCGATCGCGTCGGCCGGCGCGCGCTACTGCTGTGGTTCGGGATCGCCGGCACCTTCGGCACCTGGCCGCTGCTCGCCGCGCTCGCGCATACCCGCAGCGAAACCGCCGCGTTTTTGCTGCTCGCGTTCGCGCTGATGATCGTGTCCGGCTATACGTCGGTGTGTTCGGTCGTCAAGGCGGAGATCTTTCCGGCGCGGCTGCGCGCGCTCGGCGTCGGTGTGCCGTATTCGATTGCAACGGCCCTGTTCGGCGGCACCGCCGGCTATGCGGGGCTCTGGTTCAAGAGCATCGGCCACGAGAGCGGCTTTTACGTGTATGCGTCCGCCTGCATCGGCTGCACGCTGATCGCCACATTGTGTCTGCGCCGCAGCGACGTGCAGATGCAGCCGTGATGCTGCGTGACCAACCTGTTTCCCCTTATAGCGGGTGTACGGCCCGCCGCTTACGCTGTTGATCAGCAGGAGTTTTTTTCGATGACGAAGCAACTGGAATTTTCGATCCCGTCGATGCGCGAACACTGCTCGCCAGTCGAATGGCAAATGCGCGTCGATCTGGCCGCATGCTACCGGCTGATCGCGCTATACGGCATGTCGGACATGGTCGCCAATCATATTTCCGCGCGCGTGCCCGGTGAACACGATGCGTTTCTGATCAACGCCTATGGAATGCTGTACGAAGAAGTCACCGCGTCGAGCCTGATCAAGATCGATAGCGAAGGCAACATTCTCAGCAAGCCCGTGTTTGTCGGCGCGGATTATGGCGTCAATCGTGCGGGATATGTGATTCACGGTGCGATTCACGATGCGAAGCCGGAGCTTACCTGCGTGATCCACACGCATAGCTGGCCCGGCATGGCGGTGTCGTCGCTGAAATGCGGGCTGTTGCCGCTCACGCAAACTTCGATGCGCTTCTACAAGATCGGCTATCACGATTACTGCGGCGTCGTGCTGGATATGTCCGAACGCGAATCGCTGGTGCGCGATCTCGGCGACAACAATGCGCTGATTCTGCGCAACCACGGCCTGCTGACGGTCGGCAAGACGATTCCCGAAGCGTTCAATGCGATGCACCGGCTCGAACTGTCGTGCCGCACGCAGCTCGCGGCGATGGCATGCAATGTCGAGTTAAACCCCGTGCCGCAGAAGGTGCTGGAAGAGACGTATATGAACTACCAGCCGCAGACGCGCCGGCCGTATGGGGTGATGGAATGGCCGGCGCTGCTGCGCAAACTCGATCGGATCGATGCTTCGTATCGCGATTGATCGGGATTGATCGCGCTTGATGCGCGGCGGGCCGCGCACGGGCACAGGCCACGCCTGTGTTGTGCCGCCTGTGTTGTGCCGCTTGTGTCGTGCGTTACCGCGCGACGTTAAACATTGGCCTCGTCAAGGCTGCCCGAACGATTCGGCAAACTCCTCCGAATAGATCTCGGCGAGCGTCGCCCGCAGCGCCGCCGCGCGCTCCTCGCCGTACACCTGCTCGAAGCGGTTCTGCGCGCGGCGCCATAGCCGGTTCGATTCAGTGAGCTTCGCACGGCCCAAGGCCGTCAGCTCGACCCGGCGGCTGCGTCCGTCTTCGTCGTCGGGCCGCTGCTCCAGATACCCGTCGCGTTCCAGCGGCCGGATGTTGCGCGCGAGCGCCGAGCGGTCGAGCACCATCGACATAGCGAGTTCGGTCATGGTCGGCGCGCCCGCCCGCTCGATGTGAGTCAGGATCGAGCGCTGCGCGCTGCTGAGGCCGCACGGCGCCAGTGTCGTGTCGTACAACTGCGACAAGCGGCGCGCCGCCTTGCGCAGCGCGGCGTTATTACAGACCAGCGGATCTTTTGCATTCGGCACGCGACACCTCGCGCAAATTTCAGGTAGGCAGGAAGCCCGGACAGCTTCGGGCCGGGCACGCGCACAAGTGTAAATCATCTTGACCTGTGTTTGCATATGCAATTAGATTTGCCTTCAATCTATTTGTATATGCAAACATATCGATCCGCTTTTCCGGACGCGCCACGATGGATACAAGCCCTGCCCAGCTAGCCGATTCACCCCGCCCTGCTGCAGCCGGCCACGCGCGCCTGCATGCGATGCTCGAAGCGCCAATTGCACCGCTGCTGGCCCGCATGGGCTGGTCGAACATGCTGATGATGCTGGCGCAGTCGTCCACCGGCCTCGTCGAAACCTGGTTTCTCGCCAGGCTCGGCACCAACGTGCTGGCGGGTGTCGCGGTGGTCGTGCCGGTGTTGATGCTGATGCAGAACATGTCGCAAGGCGCGATGGGCGGCGGGATCTCGTCGTCGGTGGCGCGCGCGCTCGGCGCCGGCGATACCGCGCTGGTCGAACGGCTTGCGCGGCATGCCGTGACCTTCAATGCGCTGATCGGCGCGCTCTTTTCGATCGTGCTGCTTGCGATCACGCGGCCGCTGTTCAGCATGCTCGGTGCGCATGGCGCGGCACTCGACGCCGCAGTCACTTACGGACATGTGCTGTTCGCCGGCCTGCCGTTGCTGTGGGCAATGAACGCACTGGCCAGTGTGATCCGCGGTACAGGCAACATGATGGTGCCCGGCGCGGTGATCTGCGCCGGCGCGGCGTTGTTGATCCCGTTGTCGCCGTGCCTGATTTTCGGCGTCGGTCCGCTGCCGCAACTGGGCGTCGCGGGCGGCGCGTGGGCACTGATCGCGTACTACGCGGCGGGCACCGCAATCCTCGGCTGGTATTGCGCGAGCGGCCGCAACCCCGCCCCGCTGCGGCGCGGAAAGCTGCATTGGGCGCCGATGCGCAGCATTCTTACCGTCGGCGGACTCGCGTGCGTGAATCCGCTGTTGACCAATGCGCTGATCGCGCTGACCTCGGCAACGGTCGGCGCGCACGGCGGCACCGCTGCGCTAGCCGGCTACGCCACTGCCGCACGGCTCGAGTACCTGCTGATGCCGATCGCCTTCGGCCTGGGCGCACCAATGGTCGCGCTGGTCGGCGCCAATGTCGGCGCGGGACAAAGCGAACGTGCCCGGCATATCGCCATCACGGGCGGCGCGATGGCCTTCGTATTGTGCGAACTGGTCGGCATCGCGGCCGCCTGCTGGCCGCATGCGTGGCTGCTGCTGTTCGGCGCAAACGAGCAATTGCTCGACACGGGCTCGACCTATCTGCGCATCGTCGGTCCGTTCTATGGGTGCTTCGGCGTAGGCTTCTCGCTGTATTTCGCGGCGCAGGGCGCAGGCCGGCTCAAGTGGCCGCTTTGCGCCGGCGCGTTGCGTTTGCTCGTGTATGCAGGGTGCGGCGCGCTGGCATTGCGGCTCACCGGGTCGCTGCCGCTGTTTTTCGCGTTCGGTTCAGCGGCGATGCTCGGCTATGGCGCGATCATCCTGTGGTCGGCTGCATCGGGGCGCTGGTTCGTCGCGCCACAGCCACGCACCATCCGCTGAGCCGCTGGGTCGCCAGCGGCTCACGCATGAACAATGCGCACGGACAACACGCACGCACAACTTCGGAGCTCGATTCATGCCTTACCTTCAACTCGATGTGAATGCGCATTACACCGTCGCGCAGAAAAAGCTGCTCGCGCAGACCATGAGCGAAACCTATGCACGCATGATGTCGGTGGACATTCGCCGCATCAGCGTGGCGATACGCGAGTTGGGCGACGGCGGCGTGTGGCGTATCGCCGAGGCGGGCAGCGAACCTGAACCTGTTTCAGTGATGATGCTCGATATCCGCCAGGGTCGGCCGCCCGGGTTGCGCATGGAGGTGGCCAAGGCGCTGTGCGCGCATTGCGTCGAAATTCTGGGCTTGCGCGAAGACCGTCTGAATGTGGAGTTCACGCAGCACGCCGGCGACGAAATGTACCATCCGGCGCTCGGCGGCTATAGCCCGGAATGGCAGCCCGGCGAGCAATAAACGCGCGCAGGATCGGGCGCCGGCAGGCCTGCATCAATCCACGTACAATGCAAGGCCAAGTTGACCCAGCACGACATCCAGGCACCACACACGCCGCCCGCGATCTGCGTGGCGCCACGCCTCGCGTTCGTCACATCGAACCCGTCAAAGCCTCGTCAGCGCTTCCCCTTCTGTCACGTTGTCATGAATCACGACCTTTCCGATCGCGCCGCCCTTGCGGCGCGTGCTTCGAATTCTCCGCGTTTCCTGCTGGTCATGATGTGTCTGTTCGCGTCTGCGGGGCAGTTCGCGATCGACATCTACGTGCCCGCGCTGCCCGCGATGGCGCGCTATTTCGCCACCTCGCCGCAGGCGATTCAATCGAGCGTTTCCGGTTATATGGCCGCCTATGCATTCGGCCAGCTTGTGTTCGGCCCGATCGCCGATGCGTACGGACGCAAACCGGTGCTGGCGTTCGGCCTCGTTATCTTCACGCTCGGCTGTCTGCTGTCGCTCGCCGCGCCGAATCTCGAAACCTTTCTGCTGGCGCGCGCGCTGCAGGGCTTCGGTATTGCCACTACGAACCTGCTGACCAAAGCCATCATCACCGATTCGTTTACCGGTCACGCGTTGATGCATGCGTTCACCTACATGTCGATTGCGTGGGGGCTCGCGCCGATCATCGCGCCAGTGATCGGCGCGCATCTGCAGACCTGGTTCAACTGGCAGGCTTGCCTCGTGTTTCTGCTGGTTCACTCGGTCGTGATGTGGTGCGTGTTGTGGCGTTACCGAGAGACCTTGCGGCACCCCGTGCCGCTCGCGCCGCGCACGCTGATCGCGAATGCCGGCAAGGTGCTGGCAAGCCCGGTGTTTCGCAGCTGCTTTCTCGCGCAGGGCCTGTGCTACAGCGTGATTCTGGTGTTCAACATCGTCGGGCCGTTCATGGTGCAGAACACGCTGCATGAAGCGCCGACCTTCTTCGGCTATCTCGCGCTCGGCATCGGCCTCGCGTATCTGATAGGCGGCCTGTCGAACCGCATACACGGCCCACGTCTGCCGAGCCCTGAGCGGCGCCTGCGCATCGGCGCGCTGATGATGGCGGCGACGTCGATCGCGATGTTACTGCTGGCGTTGACAGTTGGCCTGCGCGTCTGGACGCTTGCGGTGCCGGTGCTGGTGATGGGTGTCTGCGCAGGCGCGATGTATCCGACGCTGATGGCCAAAGGCAACTCGCTGTTCCCGCACATTGCCGGGCTGACGAGCGCGATTCTCGGCTGCGCACTGTTGCTCGTGTCGGCCGCGATGATGGCGCTGGCCGGCTTCGTGTCGATCAAAAGTTTGCTGCCGCTGGCGGCGTTTTTCGTGCTGCTCGCGCTGACGGTGGTTCTGATGGTGAGCAAGCTGCTTCAGCATCTGGCGCAGCAAGAGGTGTAAGTGGGCTGCGAGGCGGCGGGTTGATGCCCCGGCTTGGGCACCTGCCTCGTTGCCTCATTGCCGTGCCCTGCCGCCTGCCCGCTGCACTGCCGTCCGGCAGCGACTACTCGACCGCGGTTCAACCGCAGTTCACTCGCGGTTCATTCCACTCGCCGTCTAATCGTTCCCCGCCGTATCCGCCAGCTTCTTCAGCGTCGCAATCCGCGCGCCGATCAGATCGACGCGCCCGCGCGCATCGCCCACCAGCGGCGCGGTGGCGTCGCGATACGCGACCCACGCCTGCTGCGCGCGCCACAGCGTCACGCGCGAACGAGCCGGCATCTTGCTGACGAGCCGCCGGTAGTAGCGGTTCACGTCGAACATCGCGTGCTCGCATTGCGCATCCTGCGAGCACGGCTTGAGCCGCGCCGGCGCATCCGGCCCGCCGGTCTGCGCCGCCGCGCTGCGCAGCAGCAGCGCGCGATCTCTTACCGCCTGCAGACGCGCATCGCCCTCCGACAACTGATAACGCGTACCCCGCGTGGTGGCCGTTACCGCCGACAGCATCTTCGAATCCGCTTCGCGCCACGCCTTCCACTTCTGCTCGCTGTCTTGCCACTTCTTGCGCTGGGTGGCCGGCACTTTGGTGAGCACCTGCCCAAAGGTCTGGTCGATCGAGGTCTGCCAGGCAAGCCGCGCGGTATCCATACACTGCAGTTGCCCGGCAGTCGACGACATATCGGCGCGCGCCAGACACGCACGCATTGCCGCGTCGATCGGATCGGCGGCGGCCACTTCGGCGTGCGCAGACGGCGCCGCCGCGCCAAGCCACAGCATCGCGACTGCGAACGCCGTAGCGAACCCGAATGTGCGGAACCCAGCCGCCGCCGACCAGCACTTCATCGTCAAGCGCGCACGCAATCGACGAAGTACTCGATGCGCCCGTTGATCACTTCGCCCACCAGCCCGTGAATGTCCGTATGGAACCCCGGGAAGCGCTCGTTGAACTCCCGCGCAAAGCGCAGATAGTTGACGATCATGCGGTTAAAGCGCTCGCCCGGAATCAGCAACGGAATACCCGGCGGATAAGGCGTGAGCAGAATCGACGTCACGCGGCCCTCGAGCTCGTCGATCGGTACCCGGTCCACCTCGCGGTGAGCCAGCTTCGCGAACGCGTCGGACGGCTTCATCGCCGGCTCCATGTTCGACAGATACATCTCGGTGGTGAGCCGCGCGATGTCGTTCGCGCGATACACGCTGTGAATCTGCTCGCACAGATCGCGCAAGCCGATCCGCTCGTACGCCGGATGCTGCGCGACGAACTCCGGCAGCACACGCCACAGCGGCTGGTTGGTGTCGTAATCGTCCTTGAACTGCTGCAGCTCGGTGACCATCGAGTTCCAGCGGCCCTTGGTGATGCCGATCGTGAACATGATGAAGAACGAGTACAGCCCGGTCTTCTCGACGATGATGCCGTGCTCGGCCAGATACTTGGTGACGATCGCCGCCGGAATGCCGGTGTCGCCGAAGCTGCCGTCCACGTCGAGCCCCGGCGTGATGATGGTCGCCTTGATCGGGTCGAGCATGTTGAAGCCTTCGGCCAGCGCGCCGAAGCCATGCCAATGATCGTTCGGGCGCAGCATCCAGTCTTCGCGCGAGCCGATGCCCTCTTCGGCCAGCTCGTCCGGGCCCCACACCTTGAAGAACCAGTCGGCGCCGAATTCGTCGTCGACCTTGCGCATCGCGCGGCGGAAATCCAGCGCTTCGGCAATCGATTCCTCGACCAGCGCGGTGCCGCCGGGCGGCTCCATCATCGCCGCGGCCACGTCGCACGACGCGATGATCGCGTATTGCGGGCTGGTGGACGTATGCATCAGATACGCCTCGTTGAAGCGATGGCGGTCGAACGTGCTGTTCTCCGAATCCTGCACGACGATCTGCGACGCCTGCGAAATGCCGGCCAGCAGCTTGTGCGTGGAGTGCGTGGCGAACACCAGCGCGCCGGTGCGCGGGCGGCCCGCGCCGATCGCGTGCATGTCCTGGTAGAACTCGTGGAACTCCGCGTGCGGCAGCCACGCTTCGTCGAAGTGCAGCGTGTCGAGCAGGTCGCCGAGCAGGTCCTTGATCATCTCGACGTTGTAGATCACGCCGTCGTACGTGCTTTGCGTGATCGTCAGGATGCGCGGCTTCATGTTCGGATTTTTCGCCAGCGCTTCGCGTGCGAACGGGTTCGCTTCGATCTTCTTGCGAATGTTCTCCGGCTTGAATTCGTCGCGCGGAATCGGGCCGATGATGCCGAAGTGATTGCGCGTGGGTGTGAGGAACACCGGAATCGCGCCGGTCATCGTGATCGCGTGCAGGATCGACTTGTGGCAATTGCGGTCCACCAGCACGATATCGCCGGGCGCGACCGTTGCGTGCCAGACGATCTTGTTCGACGTCGACGTGCCGTTGGTCACGAAGAACAGGTGGTCCGCGCTGAAAATGCGCGCCGCGTTGCGCTCCGAAGCCGCCACCGGGCCGGTGTGGTCGAGCAGCTGGCCGAGTTCGTCGACCGCATTGCAGACGTCCGCGCGCAGCATGTTCTCGCCGAAGAACTGGTGGAACATCTGGCCGAGCGGGTTCTTCAGGAACGCCACGCCGCCCGAGTGCCCCGGGCAGTGCCACGAATACGAACCTTCTTCCGCGTACTGCACCAGTTCCTTGAAGAACGGCGGCGCGAGCGAATCGAGATACACCTTCGCTTCACGGATGATGTGCCGCGCGACGAACTCCGGCGTGTCCTCGAACATGTGGATGAAGCCGTGCAGCTCGCGCAGGATGTCGTTGGGCAAGTGGCGCGACGTGCGCGTTTCGCCGTACAGGAAAATCGGAATGTCGGCATTGCGCTTGCGCACCGCGGTAACGAACGCGCGCAGGTTGATGATCGCCGCCGCCAGTTCGGGCGTGTCGCCGTCCGCCGAGCTCTCGACGTACGGCAACAGCTCGTCGTCGTCGATCGACAGGATGAAGCACGACGCGCGGCTCGACTGCTGCGCAAATGACGTGAGGTCGCCATAGCTCGTCAACCCGAGCACTTCCGCGCCTTCTTTCTCGATTGCTTCGGCAAGCGCCCGGATGCCGGAACCCGAGATGTTCTCGGAGCGGAAATCTTCGTCGATGATGACGACCGGGAAACGAAACTTCATGTGGCGATTCTCCAAAAAGAACGACCGCTGCTTTCCAGAGCGCAGCGGTCACCTTATGTGTGCAGTGAGGCCCGGCGCGGGGAACGTCAGGTTTTCGGCAACGTTACGCCATGCTGGCCTTGATACTTGCCGCCGCGGTCCGCGTACGACACGTCGCAAATCTCGTCGCTTTCAAAGAACAGCACTTGCGCGACGCCTTCGTTCGCATAGATTTTGGCAGGCAAAGGTGTCGTATTCGAGAATTCGAGCGTCACGTGCCCTTCCCACTCCGGCTCGAACGGCGTCACGTTGACGATGATGCCGCAACGCGCGTAGGTCGATTTACCGAGGCAGACCGTCAGCACGCTGCGCGGAATGCGGAAATATTCGACGGTGCGCGCCAGCGCGAACGAGTTCGGCGGAATGATGCAGACGTCGCCCTTGAAATCGACAAACGACTTTTCGTCGAAGTTCTTCGGGTCGACGATGGTCGAATTGATGTTCGTGAAGATCTTGAATTCGTCCGCGCAGCGGATGTCGTAGCCGTAGCTCGACGTGCCGTAGCTGACGATCTTGCGGCCATCCTCGGACATGCGGACCTGCGACGGCTCGAACGGCTCGATCATCTTCTGCGCGGCGGCCATGCGCCGGATCCACTTGTCGGATTTGATGCTCATAGGGTGAACGCTGCTGACGGTGTAAGACGGTGGAGGTCAAGCCGGGCGCCGTTGGACAACGCTTAGCCAATTTTCAGGCAACTTCGACGCGGCTGCGGACTGACGAAAGGCGCTTATTTTACGCGAAGGCCGCGCCGGTGCGAGTGAGTTGGCCGAATGGCCTAAAAAAGTGGACCTGCAACGCACCTGCAGGCCGGCGCCGAGCGTTATTGGATTGCAAGCGGGTGCGATCGCATCAACCGGCACACACGCTTGACCGGGACCGGCCGAGGCCGCGGCTACACGGCTACACGGCTGCCGTCGCCGCGCTCCCGCTCACTGCGACCGGATCAGCCCGCATGCAATCGCCGGGCCGGGGCCATGCTGCGGATACGCATAAGGATCGGTCGCATCGCGATGCAACAGCACCGAGCGTTGCAGCACCGAGCGCACGCCGTCGAGCGACACGTCCGGCGCGACGATAAAGCCGGCCGCGACGCCACCCGCATCTGCGCGGATATTGCCCAGATCGCCCTCGACGCGCGCGCCGGTCTTCAAACGCTCAGCGGCCGGCGAGAACACCGCGCCAGCGCTCGAGCCGTCGGCGGCATTGCAGTCGCCGCGCTCATGCACCTGCAATGCATGGTCGGTATTCGGCGGCAGGCCGACGAAATTGTAGGTAACCTGTACGCCGTCCGAACGCTCGATGAAGGTAACGGTGCCGCGCGTCTGGCTGCCGAGCGTCGGCAACAACTGCGCAACAGCGTGCTTTTCCTGCGGTTTCAGAAACGACGTGCAGCCGGACAGCGGCACGACGCTGGCAGCCGTGACGATGAGCGCCATGAAGGCTTGCATCGCACGGCCGTCGATTCGTTTTCTCATGCGATCCTCTTGTCGAGCGCCGGCCGCCCCTGCGGCCGCTTTGCCGGACCTGATGAAGTCGACATGATACCGCGACAGGCATCGCGCAAACGCAGTCGCTACGATGCGATAGAGGCGCGCCGCACGCAGCGCGCGGCGCTTGCGGCGCGAGGCCGCACGGGCAACCGCACGCTGGGTGCGCGGCACGGGGCCGCTCAAGTGTTCTGCACGACAATCGAAGGAAACTTCGAGGTCATGTCGCGCGCCCGTTCGGCAATGTGAATCGCCACCTTGCGCGCGATGCTGCGGTAGATCTCCGCGATCGGCCCATGCGGGTCGGCAACCACGGTCGGCTTGCCGGTATCGGTCTGCTCGCGGATCGCGATATCGAGCGGCAGGCTGCCCAGCACGTCGACGCCGTATTCCTTCGCCATCCGCTCGCCGCCGCCCGAGCCGAAAATATGCTCGGCATGACCGCAGCTCGAGCAGATGTGGATCGCCATGTTCTCGACGATGCCGAGAATCGGAATCCCCACCTTCTCGAACATCTTGAGGCCCTTCTTCGCGTCGAGCAGCGCGATGTCCTGCGGCGTCGTGACGATCACCGCGCCGGTTACCGGCACCCGCTGCGACAGCGTCAGCTGGATGTCGCCGGTGCCGGGCGGCATGTCGACGATCAGATAATCGAGGTCGCGCCAGTTGGTCTGGCGCAGCAGCTGTTCGAGCGCCGAGGTGGCCATCGGGCCGCGCCACACCATCGGGTTATCCTGCTCGATCAGAAAGCCGATCGAATTGGCCTGCATGCCGTGGCCGGTCAGCGGATGCATCGACTGGCCGTCCGGCGATTCGGGCCGGCCTTCGATGCCGAGCATCATCGGCAGCGACGGGCCGTAGATGTCGGCGTCGAGGATGCCGACCGAAGCGCCTTCGGCCGCCAGCGCCAGCGCGAGGTTCACCGCGGTCGTGCTCTTGCCGACGCCGCCCTTGCCCGACGCAACGGCGACGATGTTCTTCACGTTCGGCAACAGCTTCACGCCGCGCTGCACGGTATGCGCGGCGATGTCCTGCGATACCTGAACCTGCGCAGTGGCAACGCCCGGCACCGCGGCGAGCGCGCCGGCCACCAATGCACGAAACGCGTCGAACTGGCTACTGGCCGGATAGCCGAGTACCAGATCCACGCTGACCGTGGCACCATCGACTTTGACGTTTTTGAAGTTCTTCGCAGCCGCGAACGGCCGGCCGGTGTTGGGGTCGGTTACGGCCGCGAGAGCGGCGTCCACCTGGGCCCGATCGATTGTCATTGATACTCCGTGGGAACGCTTGCGGCGCAGCGGAATCGAAATTCCGCCTGAGGCCGGAAATTGAAAGAAATTGTTATCCAGGATTGCGTAAAACCGGGGCCACAGGCACGCTTGCCCGCAGCCAGCATTAGGGCCGAATCGCTGGTGCTTCTATCGTCATTGTAGTGGCTGGTGTCGAGGCTTGTGGGAAGACCCTTTCAGGTGTCGGCCGAAGCCGCCGTGGCGGTCGCGGCCGCCCGCATGACTCGCGCGAGGCCGGCGCACACCAGCCAGTCGTACTTGCCGGTATGTTTGGACTCAAGGAAAGGATCTGAAAATGAACGCAAAAATCATCACTCGCCTCTCGGTATTCGCGGTGGCCGGCGCGCTGCTGGCCGGTTGCGCCACCCAGCAGGGCACCAACACCGCGGTCGGCACCGGTGTCGGCGCGGGCACGGGCGCCGCACTCGGCGCGATCTTCGGCGGCGGCAAGGGCGCGGCGATCGGCGCGGGTGTCGGTGCGGCGGTTGGCGGCGTCACCGGCTACAACTGGTCACGGATCCACGACAAGCTGACGGGCGCCACCAAGGGCACCGGCACGCAGATCACCGAGCAGCCGGACGGCTCGCTGAAGCTGAATATCCCGAGCTCGGTCACGTTCGATACGAACAGCTATGCGATCAAGCCGTCGTTCCAGCCGGTGCTGGCGCAGGTTGCGCAAACGCTGAACCAGAATCCGGAAGTGATCGCGCAGGTGGTCGGCCATACGGATAGCACGGGCCAGCCGGCCTACAACCAGACGCTGTCGGTGAATCGTGCCGAAAGCGTGACCAGCATGCTGGCGCAGCAAGGCGTCGCCGCTCAGCGTCTGTCGGCTACCGGCATGGGCGCGAACCAGCCGATCGCCGATAACAACACCGAAGCCGGCCGCGCGCAGAATCGGCGCGTCGAGATTTACCTGCGCGCCACCGCGCAACCGGGCCAGCCGCCGCGCTACCAGTAATCGGCAGGAGCGCCGGGCAGCGTCCGGCGCACGCCGACTGACGGCTCGCGAGGCACTGCCCGTTAGCCTTTGCGTGAAAGTTCGGAAATATGCTGAAGGGTTCGTCCAAGGCGAACGAAAAATTTTCGAACTCTTGCCGAACTCTTCCGTACGGGCGCGGTCTTTATATACGGTACGTGTGCGGTTCGTCCGCCGCGTCACCATTCTCCTCTTGTCGTTGTTGCTCCGGGGCCCTATTAGCCCCGGTTTTTTTTGCCCGTAGAGTTTCCATCGCTTGCCCGCTAGCGCCCGCCAGATAAGGCTTTTGGGTCGCGCCGACGCGAGCGCCGCGGCGGCCTCGCGCGACACGCGCTCGCATAGTGGGACGACGAAAAGTTGCCCGCGATCGGGTGCAAACTCGGGCACCCGCTCAGGTACCCAAACAACACAGCGCACGCAGCGAAACGCTGCCGCCACTGCCGCTACCCGCAAGGCATCAGAAAAGCGCGGCGGGCACATGCCGCCGCGCGCATCGGGCCAGACCCGAGCTCCGAACTGGCCACCAACAGATCGAACGACCGATCGATCTGCCAATCAACCGACCAAACCAGCCGAACCTATTTCGCCAACCGCCGCAAGCTGGCGCGCGCCCGCGCCTGGCTCAGCCGCTTGAGCATGCTGTTCTCGTGCGGATCGCCGAAGTGGAACAGCGCGGTGCTGCGCACGCTGGTCGGCAGGCATGCCTCGTTCGCGTGCAGCGAGCGCATACCCCAGAAGAAGTAGATATTGCCGGGCTCGAGCGGCACGGCCTTGCCGCCCAGCCAGCGCTGCACGGTGGGCGAGCGCCACAGCCGGCAGGCCACCGAGCTTTCCACGACCGCCTTCTCCAGAATATTGACGAGCGCCGGCCCGCGCACGTTGCGCATGTTCGGGTACATCACGAGGTTGCCGCGCGGCTCATTCGGACGGTTCGGAATCAGGATCGGCACCAGTGCCGTCACCACGTACGAATCGTAGTGGAAGCGGTTTGCGTGGCGCAGCCCGTGCGTGCCGGACAGCACGCGCAATACCGGCAGCACCCGCTGGCTCGGCGGCTCGCCGCCATCCATGCCGCGCTGGTACAGACCGCTCATCACCATCCGGAAACCGCGCGCGCGGAAAATCGAGGCCAGCGGGCTTTCGCCGATCCACTCCTGGCCGCCCAACCCGAAGTACTGGTTATCGTGCTTTTCCAGCTCGACGCCGATGTACTCGCGCATCGGCCCGAGCACCGACTCCGGCACCACGTTGTACAGGACGCCGAAACCGGTCTGGTTCATCGCCGCGTAAAGGGTTTCCACATCCGACATGTCGACGGATTCCAGCAGCTCGTGACTGAGCGCATCGTTGGCCTGCATGGTCCACTCCTTGATATTCGTTCGATGCGACGCACGCGGCGCCTGGCGCGCGCTGATGCGGTTTGCGATTGAGGTTGGTGCGGTTTGCGTATTGCTGCGTAAGCAAGGTAAGGTCGCGCACCGCGGCCGCTCTGTGCGCTGCCCAACCAAGCCACCGTCACAGCGGCGCGTGCGACGGAATAACGCGGGGTGGCGCACGTTGCAGCCGCGCACTGTCCGATCCGGACAGACGCGCAGCCCTCCATTCGGAGACACGCTGGTAAAATCGGCAGACTCAAGCATTCAAGCCGGTTTCGTTTGCGACGGAACCTTGTTCATAGACCCGGCTGCAGGCGGCGCACCACCGCTGTCGCAGCTCGCGGGGTCTGCGTTGCAGCGCCACGCATGCGCTGCGGCGGCCCGCCTCCCGCAAGCCAGAAGAATCCCTTATGTCAGCACCCGCTACCGACCTCAACGCCGCCGGCGCCACGCCGGGCCGCCGCCAGATTCTCGTCACGTCCGCGCTGCCTTATGCGAACGGCCAGATCCATATCGGCCACCTGGTCGAATACATCCAGACGGACGTCTGGGTGCGCGCGCATCGCATGCACGGGCACGAGATCTACTACGTCGGCGCCGACGACACGCATGGCACGCCGATCATGCTGAAGGCGGAGCAGGAAGGGATTACGCCGAAGCAGCTGATCGAGCGCGTGTGGAAAGAGCACAAGCGCGACTTCGACAACTTCGGCATCTCGTTCGACCACTACTACACGACCGATTCGGAAGAGAACCGCGTGCTGTCCGAGTCGATCTACGTGGCGCTGCGCGAAGCCGGGCTGATCGAGGCGCGCGATATCGAGCAGGCCTACGACCCGGTCAAGGAAATGTTCCTGCCGGACCGCTTCATCAAGGGCGAGTGTCCGAAGTGCCATTCGAAAGACCAGTACGGCGACAGCTGCGAGGTGTGCGGCTCGACCTATGCGCCGACCGATCTGATCAATCCGTATTCGGTGGTGTCGGGTGCGACGCCGGTGCGCAAGACCTCGACGCACTACTTCTTCCGCTTGTCCGATCCGCGCTGCGAGGACTTCCTGCGCGGCTGGGTCGGCGGTCTGGCGCAGCCGGAGGCGACCAACAAGATGCGCGAGTGGCTTGGCGCGAGCGGTGAAGCGAAGCTGGCCGACTGGGATATCTCGCGCGATGCGCCGTACTTCGGCTTCGAGATTCCGGATGCGCCCGGCAAGTACTTCTACGTGTGGCTGGACGCGCCGGTCGGTTACTACGCGAGCTTCAAGAACCTGTGCGACCTGCGCGGCATCGATTTCGACGCGTGGGTCCGCAAGGGCTCGAGCGCCGAGCAGTACCACTTCATCGGCAAGGACATCCTGTATTTCCACACGCTGTTCTGGCCGGCGATGCTCGAGTTTTCGGGCCACCGCACGCCGACCAACGTGTTCGCGCACGGCTTCCTGACGGTGGACGGCTCGAAAATGTCGAAGTCGCGCGGCACCTTCATCACCGCGAACAGCTATATCGAAACGGGCATGAACCCGGAGTGGCTGCGTTACTACTTCGCCGCCAAGCTGAACGGCACGATGGAAGATATCGACCTGAGCCTCGACGATTTCCAGGCGCGCGTGAACAGCGATCTGGTCGGCAAGTACGTGAACATCGCGAGCCGCACGGCGGGCTTCCTGATCAAGCGTTTCGACGGCCGCGTGCAGGACAGCGCGCTGCATCATCCGCTGCTCGGCACGCTGCGCGCGGCGCTGCCGCAGATCGCCGGGCACTACGAGGCACGCGACTACGGCCGCGCGCTGCGCCAGACGATGGAGCTGGCCGATGCGGTCAACGCGTATGTCGATGCGGCGAAACCGTGGGATCAGGCCAAGGACCCGGCCAATGCGGTCGCGCTGCACGAGACCTGCAGTGTCAGCGTCGAGGCGTTCCGGCTGCTGTCGATCGCACTGAAGCCGGTGCTGCCGCAGCTCGCAGAAGCGGTCGAGGCGTTCCTCGGGGTCGAGCCGCTGGTATGGGCGGACGCCGGGCGGCCGCTGTCGTCGGACCGGCCGATCAATGCGTACAAGCATCTGATGACGCGGGTCGACCCGAAGCAGGTCGCAGCGCTGCTGGCGGCGAATCGCGAGTCGTTGCAGCCGACGGTTGACGGTGCGGCGGCTGGCGATGCAGCGGCGGCGAACGGCACAAACGGCACAAAGGGCAAGGCAGCCGCCGCCGCTGCTGCAAACGGCACGGCAAAGGCCAAAGCAACAGGCAAGGAAGCCGGCCAGGATGCCGACTCCTCCACCATCTCGATCGACGATTTCGCGAAGATCGACCTGCGCATCGCGAAGATTGTCGATTGCAAGGCGGTCGAGGGTTCGGACAAGCTGCTGCAGTTGACGCTCGACGTCGGCGAGGAGAAGACTCGCAACGTGTTCTCCGGCATCAAGTCCGCGTATCAGCCGGAGCAGCTGGTCGGCAAGCTGACGGTGATGGTCGCGAATCTCGCGCCGCGCAAGATGAAGTTCGGGCTGTCCGAAGGGATGGTGCTGGCGGCATCGGCAGCCGACGAGAAGGCCGAACCGGGCATCTACGTGCTCGAACCGGATAGCGGCGCGAAGCCGGGCATGCGGGTGAAGTAACGCGGCAACGGATAAGGCCGGCGCGATGCGCCGGCCTTACGAATCGCGACAAGGGAAAAGTACGCTGAACGCGTGCTTTTTCATTTTGGAGCGTCCGTCACCACCGCAACCGGTCAAACCGTCGCGTATAAAGCAGATCCAGCCCCTGGAACGTGCCGCCATACGCCGCCACCGACCAGTACCGCGACAGGTTCAGCGTCGCCTTGAACGCATTGCTGGCCGATTGCAGCCCCTGCTCGTAACCGAGCACGAGCCGCTCGTTGATCGCCTTCGATACCATCACCACCTGCGGATCGGTCAAACCGACCTCGCTGCGTCCCACCGAGAACTCGTCGAGCCCGATCGACTGTGCGATGCGCTTGCCGCTTGCGCTGCCCAGCAGCGCCAGCGCGGTCGTCATCGTGCTTTGCTGGCCCAGGTTGTTGCCCTGATCGGTGCCGTGCCCGAACAGCAGCCACGACAATTTTTCGTTGTCCGGCACAGTCGGCTCCGACACCAGCTTGGCGACCGGCGCCTGGATCGTGCCGGTCACCTGCACGCCCGCCTCCACCTCCTGGTTGCGGCGCATCGCCAGGATATTGATGCCCGGATTCGCCACCGGCCCGTTGAACGTAAAGAAGCCGTTCTCGATGCTCAGCTTGCGGCCGAACGCGGTATAGGTCGACCCTTCGCTCACGCGCACGTTACCCACCGCGCGCAGCGGCGAATTCGGCGCCGACAGCGCGGTGATCGTGCCGCGCAAACCGACGTCGGCACCCTGGCCGCGGAAGCGGAAGTCGTTGCCCAAATCGATGTCGATGCTCGCGCGCGGCGCGAAGCGGCCCACCGGCTGGTTCGAGTTGCCGACCGGCGGCGGCTTGCCGCCCGACGCCGAGCCGTCCGCGCGCACGATCACGACGTCGTCGCCGAGGCTAGGCGCGGCCTGCTCGGGCATGTCGAACAGCGCGTGCTCGATGTTGAACTTGCCGTTGATCGCCATGCCGCCCTCGACACCCGCATTCGCGACGCTCGCGCTGCCCGACAGCGTCAACTGCCGGTCGGGCGACGCGAACAGTTCGAGATGGTCGGCCACGATGCTGGCGGCCAGGTCGGGCTCGTCGTTATCGAGGCGCACGCGTCCGGTCGCGCGCAGCGTGCCGGAGCCGCCGTGGAATTCGACCTGCTGGAAGTCGACGAGGTTTTCGGACAGGCCGATGCGCACCACGCCGTCCTTCAGCTGCACGCCGAGGTCGACCGCCGTCACCGACAGCCCATCGCCGATCAGCGAACCCGACAGGTTCGGCTTGGCCACCGTGCCGCCGAGCGCGAGCTTCAGCGCGAGATGGCCGTCGAGCAGATAGGTCGGCCCGAACAGGCCGCCGGTGGTTTTCAGCGACGGCACGTTCGCGTCGATGTTGCCGGTGAGCGGCGCGTCGTCGTCGATGGTCAGCGTGCCGTCGCGCATCGCGAGGGCGGTGTGCGCGTCGGCATCGAACACGCCGAGGCGGCTCGCCGCGGCGTGCACGGTAGCGTTCACGCGGTTGCCGGGCGCGAAGTCGGCGCGCGCCGCGATGTCGGTCACGCCGAGCGACGAGAAACCGCGCCCGACCTCGACGGTTATATCGCCGCCGCGGCGCTTCAGCTGAATGTGGCCACTCGACGTGTCGCCGAGCGCGAAATCCCAGTCGCCATCGAATACGAGGTCGGTCTTCAGCGCCGGCGGCGCGCCGGTCAGCTGCTGCCGCAACTCCTGCAGACGCGCGATCGACACGCCGGTCAGGTTGCCGGCCGAGCGGATGCGCCCGTGATCGAGCGCAAACGACTTCAGTTCGAGCACCGCGCCTTCGAGCGTGATGCGCGTGGCGCCGAGCGTCACGCGATCGGGGCTGGCGCTGACGGCGAGCGGTGACTCCATCGTCATTGCCGGTGTGCCGCGGTTTTGCAGGCGCGTGACCGTGCCGTCCCAGTGAGTGCCGTCGCGTGCATCGGTCAGGTGGCCGTTCGCGGCGAGCGTCAGGTCGAGCGGCTGCGCATGCAGCGTGCCGGTGGCGGCCGCTTCGAGCGTGTGGTTCGCGCGCGTGCCGTTCAGGCGCGCGGTCAGCTTCGACAGTTCGACGCCGGCGGTGGTCAGGTTGCGCGCGTCGGTGGTGAAGACCAGCGCGCCGTTTGCGCCGTCGCGCAGCTCCGCGTGCCCTTCCGCATGGCCGAGGCGGTTGCTGGCGAACACGACGTTATCGGCCTTGTAGTCGAGCGTCACGTCCGGATGCGCGAAGGTGCCGGTCACGTCGCCGTCCGCCGCGACGAGGCCGGCAAGGCCAAAGCCGAGCCGCTCGAGCTCGGGCGCGTCGATGTGAAAGCGCAGGCGGTCGCCGCGGCCGCCGAAGCTGCCTTGCAGATCGACCTGGTTACCGGCCACCGACAGGCTCGCGCGGCTCGGCAGAATTCGCGAGCCGGCCAGCTGGATGGTGCCCTCGCCGGTCATCGGCAGGTTGTCGTAGACGCTTTCGCCGAGCTTGAATTCGGCTTTGGTGGTGAAGGTGGGCGCCAGCACGCCGGCCGCGGTGATCGTGCCGTTGACGCGGGCTTCGATGTGGCGGGCTGGGGCGGGCGCGGCGCGTGTCGCCGGGTGAGACGCAGCGGTTTTGCCGGTGCGGGCGGTCGTGGGTGCGGCCCTGGCGGTGGTGGTGCTGTCGGCGTGAGTCGGCGTTGCAGCGGCCTCGCTCGCCGCGTTGCGCTTCGATGCTTTGCCGGTTGATGCGTTGTTGCCCGATGCGGCGTCGTTCGATGCAGCTCCGCTCGCCGCAGCAAGGTTCGCCGCACGGCCATTCGCGTCGCTGCCGCTAGCGTCCGCACGGGCAGCCGCGCCGCCCTCCCCGTTCGCGCCGTTCGCACCACCGGCACCGCCATTCGCCGTCGTGCGAGTCGAACTACCGCGCTTCGCGTTGCTGCCGCCCGCGCTGCCGCCACTCACCGCGTTACCGGCACGCCCCGCCCCGCCCGCCCGCGAGCCGCCGGCCGGCGGCGTTTTCGCCGGCATCATCAGCGCAGTCAGCGACAGCGGATCGAAATCGGTCAGCGTCGCCTTCAGGTTGTACGTCGAATTCGCGTCGTTCTTCAGCGCGCCGGCCAGATCGATGCGGCCCTTGCCCGACGTGAGCCGCACATCGTTGAAACTGGTGCGCGCCGGGTCCAGCGTGACCTTGCCCTGCACACGCAACGCCGCCTGCGGATCGGCGAGATCGAGCGTCACGGTGCGGATGTCGTCGTTCAGACGGATCGCGATCGGGCCGGCGAACTGGGTCGGCCGCACGCTCGGCTCGAGTGCGTTCAGATCGAGCTTCGCGACCTTCAGATCGAAGCGGCCGCGCTTGCCGGCCAACATGCCGTCGCCGGTCACGCTCGCGTCCTTGAGGAGGCGCACCGCGAGATTGGAGATGCGCTGCGCCTGCGCGTCGAGCAGCACGTCGGCATGCGCGTCGATCAGCGGCAGCAGGTGCTGGTCGATCGAGCCAGGTGTGGCGTTGACGATCGATACCGAACCGGTAACGGCGAAGCCGCGCGGACGCGCGGCGGGGTTCGCCGGTGTGGCGCCGGATGCGCCTGATGCCGCGCCGGCGGACGGTCCGGGCACAGCCCCCGAACTTGCCGCACTGGCAGCCTTCGCCGCACTCGCCGCTCGGCGCGACTTCACCTTGGGCCCACTTGCCGGCTTCGCCGCAGACGCCGCCTGCGCACCGCTCGCCGCAGCCGCGCTCCCCGCCATGTCACCCAGTTCCGCTGCCGAAGGCGCCTCCCCCGCCGGCCGCAAATCCGCCCGCAGCGCCAGGTCCGCCGCTGGCGCACCCGGCGCAAAAGCCTGCGGATTCACGTGATCGAAGCTCAGCATCGCACGCTGCAACGGCACATCGGCAAACGGCGTCGCTTCGACGCGCGCATGGCCGTCGAGCTTCATGCCGCTCGCATCCAGTTCGGCAACCATCGTCTCGAGCGTGCCCGACACGTGCCCGCTAACCTGCACGGCCTCGTCGTTGACCTTGCCCGAATAGGCCGCCTCGCCGGTCAGCGGAAACGGCCGCACGCCGTCGAGTCGGGCCGTCGCATTGACTGCGCCGAACGGCGTATCGAGCCGCTCGACCGATGCCTCGTGATGCCGCCCATCGCTGCGCCCATGAAACATGAAGTGCGAATACTCGCTGGTACTCGTGCCCTCATGTAGCAACAGCTTGTCCACCCGCAAATCGCGCACCTCGAGCGCCAGCGGCAGTTGCAGATCCGTCGGCAGTTGCAGCGGTTCAGAAGAGGACGTAGAAGGCGCGATCCGCGCGTCGATCGTGCCGACGCGCAGATAGTCGACCACGAACTTCCACGGCCGGTCGGACAGCGCCCACCTGGCCGCCACATGATCGACGCGAATCTCGGTGCCGCTGCCGTCGAGGCTGCGCCAGTGCACGTCGGCAAGCTTCACGCCGTTCGCGAGCGTGCCGCCTTCCAGCTTGCCGGCCAGCCGCCCGCCGAGCATCTTCACCGCCGCCTGCCACGCATACGCGGTGCCGCGCTCGGTCACCACCACGCCATACAGCGCGCTCGCCGTCAGCGCGACCAGCAGCATCGGCGCGAAGATCGCCCACGCGAGCGCGCGCCACCACCGGTGCCGCTTGCGGGGCGGCGGCGGTGGCGGCGCGGCGCTGTCCGGGCCGTCCGGCGCGCCGGGCGGAACATCGCCGTGGCGCACTTCGGAAGGCGGGTCGTGACGGTCCGTGGTCATGCGGTGTGCGTGCTCAGATGCAAGTTAGAAAGTGAAAAGTTGAAAGTCGCCACTCAGAACGCAATCCCGAGCGTCAGATACGGACGCACGCTGCGATTGCGAATCCCATATGCAAGATCGAGGTTCACCGGCCCGACCGGGCTGCGCCAGCGCGCCCCGAAACCGACGCCGGGGAAGAACTCCTTGTCGCCCCAGGTATCGGTTGCCGTGCCGACGTCGAAGAACACCGCCGCGCCCCAGTCGTGGCTAAACCAGCGCTGATATTCGGTACTCGCCGTCACCAGATACTTGGTCGGCAACACCGAGCCGCCGACATTGTTGCCGAGGCTCTGAAACCCGTAGCCGCGCACCGAGTTCGAGCCCCCCGCGCGAAACAGCAGCGAGGCCGGTATGCCGCTCGACGGGCCGCTGGTAAACACACCGCCCAGTTCCGCCCGCAACACCACGAGGTCGCGCTGCCCGACCGGAAAATACTGCTGGCCGCGCGCATAGCCGCGCACGAAGGTCTGATCGGTCAGCACGCCCTTCACCGCGAAGCCCGCCTCGACGTGAATCAGGTTGCCGGAGCGCGGAAACAGGGGGTCGTCGGTATTGCGGCGCGTCCACGACCATCCGGGCACCAGCGCGCGGCTGGTGGTCGGCTCGGCGGTGTTCTGGTCGAGGCGGTCCTGGTAGAACAGCACCGACCACGTCCGGTCGATGAATTGCGAAGTGCTCGCGCGTTGCACGCCGGTGCGCAGGCTGTAGATGCGCGTGTCGGACACGTCGGTGGTGGTGTAGGACGCGAGCACGCTGTTGGTCCAGCCGTACTTGCCGGGCCGCATCGACAACTGGACCTGCCCGTACTGCTGGATCTGGTCGAGCCGGCCGCTCACCGTGAACGGATAGGCGGCGCCGAACGTGTCCAGATACGTATAAGAGCCCTGCACGTGCGCGGCGGTGTCGGTCGAATAGCCGACGCCGCCGCGCACGCTGTTATACGGATACTCGCTGACCTTCACGTGCACGGGCGTGTCGTTGGGTTTGGCCGGATCGTTGTCGACGTCGATCGCGACGCTTGCGTAGTACGGCGTGTTCTGCAACTGACGCTGCAGCTCGGTGACACGCTCGACGTCGTAGATTTCGCCTTCGTAGATCGGGTTGACGTTGCCGATGATGCTCGCCGGGTAGCGCCGCGTGCCCGATACATCGAGCTTGCCGAGCGTGAAGGTCGGGCCGCTGTCGTAGGTGACCGAAAGGGTTGCCTCGTGCGTGCGCGGATCGATGCGCGCCTCCGAGTGGTAGATCTTCGCGCCCAGATAGCGGCGCGCCTGCAGCGCCCGCAGCGACGCGTTCTTCGCGTCGTCCCAGCCCGATTGCGTGAACGGGTCGCCGTCGTGCAGCGAGAAGGCAAAGCGCGTGGCGTTTTCCTGGGCCGGGTCTTCGGTGCTGACCGGCCCGCGGAATGTCAGTGCGATCGACGCGATCTTCGTCTGCGGGCCGGAGTCGACCTGCACTGCCACCTGCTTGCGGCCCTCGCTGTCGGTACGCACGTCGGTGCGCACCACCGGCGAAAAATAGCCTTGCGTCGCAGCGAGGTCGCGCACCTGCTGCGGCGTCGCGGTGACGAGGAAGTCGAACTGCTCGCTGCTGATGTCGTCGCGTTTGGCGAAGCGCGACAGGTCGAGGTGATCTTCGAGCAGCTTGCGCAGCGTTCGCGGGGTCGCCTCGATATCGACGTCGTAGTTGGCGCGCTTCTTCGCCGCCTGCGCGAGCGGCGCGCCGAACAGCGCGACGAACAACAGGACGACCATCACGCAGACAACCGAAGCGCGCGGCGACGCACACGACACACGGATGCCGGACGCAGCCCGGCATGCGCGGCGCGGTGCGGCGGCTTGGTGCCACGTTCGCCCCGTTCGCCACGTTCGTAGCCTTTGCCACGTTCGTTGCGCTCGTTGCGCTAGCCGCGCTTGCCACGGTTCGATTGACCATCCCGCCAAACACGACCTCCGGCGATTTTTGTTGATAAACGGAACTGGATTATGACGAACGGCCAGTCCACGGCGGGACCGAAGGCTGTTATTTGACCACATCGGCATGCCGGCGCATCCCGAATAAATGGCCGCAGCCAAACCGGCGGCTCCCGATGCGACGCAATGCGGCCCGAAGCCGGCGCCGCTTGGACGCGGCAGGCGCGTCGTTGTTCCGGAGCGTGCGCTATCGCGGTGACCCGCGGCAGGCTTGCCGCCGGACCGGTGCCGCAAGCGCCGGCACGCCAGTGCCAGGCCCACACGCGGCTCGCCGGGCGCGCCGCCATATCCGCCGCCATATCCGCCGCCGCGCCCCACAGGCACGCCTCGACAGAGTTTCTCTTCGCGGCCGCCCGCTTGCGCTAAAATTACGTCCGACCGAGCCGCGCCCCGCGCGCGCCGCCTCTTCTCTCACGGACGTCTAGCCATGTACCAGTCGGACATCACGCAATTCCTGAATCAGCTGAAAGCACAAAAGCCGCAACTCGAAGCCGAACAGCGCAGCGGCCGCTCGCTGCTGTGGGACAAGCAGCCGATCGATCTCGACGAACGCGCACAACAGCAATCGTCGCGCGTCCAGCAAACGTCGTACGTCTATTACCAGAACTTCTAACGTGCCGTCCGCCGACGAGGCCCGCGCCGGCAAGTCCCCGGCCGACGCCGCGCTCGCCGCTCCCAAGACCGATTCGACGCCCGATGTGGTGGATGGCGTCGCGTTCGCGCGTCTGTACGGCGAGCCGCTGTTCAAGCTGCCGCAAGATCTGTACATCCCGCCGGATGCGCTCGAAGTGTTCCTCGAAACCTTCGAAGGCCCGCTCGACCTGCTGCTGTACCTGATCCGCAAGCAGAACTTCAACGTCCTCGACATTCCGATGGCCGACGTCACGGCCCAGTATCTGGGCTACGTCGAGCAGTTGCGCAAGACCAACCTCGAGCTCGCGGCCGAGTATCTGCTGATGGCGGCGATGCTGATCGAGATCAAGTCGCGCATGCTGCTGCCGGTCAAGAAGGCCGACACCGGCGAAGAAGCCGAAGACCCGCGTGCCGAACTGGTGCGGCGCCTGCTCGAATACGAGCAGATGAAGCTCGCCGCGCAGCGCCTCGATCATCTGCCGCAGCTTGGCCGCGACTTCCTGCGTGCCGAAGTCTTTATCGAGCAGAGCATTACACCGCGCTTTCCGGACGTGAACACCGACGACCTGCGCGCCGCGTGGGCCGACGTGATCAAGCGCGCGAAGCTGGTCCAGCATCACAAGATTTCGCGCGAGGAACTGTCGGTGCGCGAACACATGAGCGCGATCCTGCGCAAGCTGCAGAACACGCGCTTCATGGAGTTCTCCGAGCTGTTCGACACGTCGCGCGGCGTGCCGGTGGTGGTAGTCAACTTCATCGCGATGCTCGAGCTGTCGCGCGAATCGCTGCTCGAGATCACGCAGGCCGAGCCGTTTGCGCCGATCTACGTGCGGCTCGCGTATCTGCCCGCCTGACGTGAAGCCACGACGCGCGCAACCCTGCACTGGACAACCCGCCTCGAGCGGGTGCGCGGCGCGGCCAAATCCACTACAATCCGGCGTTTCCGGGGCCGGCCGCGCGCACGATCAGCGCGCCTTGCAAACCGCATAACGGCACAGGCATGACCGGCACCTCGTTTGCGCACACGATGCGCGAGCACCCGAGACGAACCAGCGCACCGCCCGCCATCGTTCACCGCCCTGCGGGATGCACCCGCACGAGGACACACACCCGATCATGAAAGTCATCAGTTCGATCCAGGAATTGCGCGACCAGTTGCGCGGCCAGAACCGCACCGCGTTCGTGCCGACCATGGGCAACCTGCACGAAGGCCACCTGTCGCTGATGCGTCTTGCGCGCCAGCACGGCGACCCGGTGGTCGCCAGCATCTTCGTGAACCGGCTGCAGTTCGGCCCGAACGAAGACTTCGACAAATATCCGCGCACACTCGAAGCGGACATCGACAAGCTGCAGAAAGAAAACGTCTACGTACTGTTCGCGCCGACCGAGCGCGACATGTACCCGCAGCCGCAGGAATACGGCGTGCACCCGCCGCACGATCTGGGCGACATCCTCGAAGGCGAGTTCCGCCCCGGCTTTTTCACCGGCGTGTGCACGGTGGTGATGAAGCTGATGTCGTGCGTGCAGCCGCGCGTCGCGGTATTCGGCAAGAAGGACTACCAGCAGCTGATGATCGTGCGCGCAATGTGCGAACAGTTCGCGCTGCCGACCGACATCATCGCAGCCGAAACCGTGCGCGATGCCGACGGTCTTGCGCTCAGCTCGCGCAACCGCTATCTGCAGCCGGCGCAGCGCGCCGAAGCGCCGCTGCTGGCCGCCACGCTGCAACGCGTGCGCGAAGCGGTGCTGGCCGGCGACCACGATTTCGCGAAGCTCGAACGCGCGGCGGTCGCGTCGCTGGCCGCGCGCGGCTGGCAGCCGGACTACATCGCGGTGCGCAAGCGCGTGAACCTGCTGCCGCCTACCCCTGGTGACACCACCACGCCGCTGGTCGTGCTGGCGGCCGCGAAGCTCGGCGCGACGCGCCTGATCGACAATCTGGAAATCTGACGCGCGGCGCGGGTCCGGCCCGCGTGCTTCACAGAAACAAGGAAAGCAAGGGAATCGCCATGCAACGCCACATGCTCAAATCGAAGATCCATCGCGCCGCGGTCACGCACTGCGAGCTGCATTACGAAGGCTCGTGCGCCATCGACGAGAATCTGCTTGAAGCAGCGAATATCGTCGAGAACGAGCGGATCGACATCTGGAACATCAACAACGGCGAGCGTTTTTCGACCTATGCGATCAAGGGCGAGCGCGGCAGCGGCATGATTTCGCTGAACGGCTCGGCCGCGCGGCGCGCGCAGCTGGGCGACCTGGTGATCATCGCGGCCTTCGCGATGATCGACGAAGCAGAACTGCAGGCGGGCTGGAAGCCGGATCTGGTGTTCGTCGACGAGCAGAACCGCATCAAGGGCAGCCGCGATCACGTGCCGACGCAAAGCTGGAGCTGAGCGCGGCGTAGCCGGAAACAGACGGGCCGCGGGAAAACCCGCGGCCCGCAAGTATTTTCAGGCCTGGGCCTCAGGCTTCAAGCCTAACCTTCAAGCCTTGCCGTTCGTCCACTTCAGAATCGGCTCCCACTGGTCCAGATCCTTCTCGACACGGCTCTTTGCGACGTCCCATAGCGTCAGCCCGTGCGCCGCGAGCTGCACGTAGTTCTGCGTATCGCGCAAAAACCCGAGCACCGGCAGCTTCAAGCCTTCGACGAAACGATGCAGCTGGTCGGCCGACTTGGTACGCGCATCTACGCGCATCCCCACCACGCCGATCTCGATCGAGCCTTTCCTGACGGCCTTTTCTTTCGCGAGCCGTTCAAGAAATTCCTGGGTCGCCAGAATATCGAAAATGGACGGCTGCAGCGGCACGATTACCTTGTCGGCAAGGCTGAGCGCGACGTTCATCCGGTTGCCGTGCAGGCCGGCGGGCGTGTCGATCACGGCCCGCTCGAGGCCCTTGGGCGGCTTGGCCGGCGCCTCCGGATCGACCTCCCAGGTCTCGATCGCCGGCAGCCCGCCCGGGCGTAGCTCGAGCCACGCGTGCGCCGACTGCTGCTTGTCGAGGTCGGCGAGCGCGACCCATTCGCCTTGGGCCGCAAAATAACCGGCCAGATTGGTGGAGAGCGTGCTCTTGCCCACGCCGCCCTTAGGATTCGCCACCACGATTACCGTCATGAATTCTCCCGGGAAGAAGGCTGGCTGCGCCAGCCGGTTTGCCGTGCCCGCCCGCTCGGGCCTGCAGGAACCGGCGCCGCTGCCGCTGAGGCAGGCTGTCCGGTCACGGCGTTGATAATATCGGCAAACGCAGTTGCGTCGAAAGCCCTTATGCGGGGCGAACCTTCAACTCTTCCAATTCCAGGAGCCATACGATGAGCAAACTGCGCACCGACCGTCCGCTTGAATCGCTGGTAAAACTGCAGCCCGGCACGCTGCCGGATCTGCTCGGCTTCCGTGCGCTGACGCTGGAACAGGGCAAGCTGACGGCGGAACTGAAGGTGCGGCCCGACTTGCTGGCGCCGAACGGCTTTCTGCACGCAGCCACCGTAGTCGCACTGGCCGACACCGCATGCGGCTATGCGTGCCTCGCGCATCTGCCGGACACGGCCAAGAGCTTCACGACGATCGAACTGAAGAGCAATTTTCTCGGTACCGCGACCGAGGGGACGCTGCGGGCGGTGGCAAGCGGCGCGCATCTCGGACGCAGCACGCAGGTGTGGGACGCGACGGTGTTCGCGCCGGATGGGAAGACCATTGCGCTGTTCCGGTGTACGCAGATGGTTTTGTATTGAGTGTGAGGCCCAGCTGTGAGGCCCAGCTGTGAGGCCCCGCTGTGCGCCCCCGCAGTAACGACGCGGGCGCGATGCCGCGACCGGGAATCCCCGGCCGCGGCCACTTCCCGTCAGATCGCTTCGTTCGCACGCCGCAATGCCAGCGGCGCACGCGCCCGGCTCACGGCCAGCAGACCGTTACCGAGCAACGCCTGCACGACGAGCGTGGCAGCCCAGAACGCCGGAAACTCCCAACCGCCCTTCGGCGAAGCGAAGCCCCAGCCGTTCGGCAGATGCACCGACAGCGCGCCCAGCATGAACGGCAGCAGCACCAGCGCGGCCCAGCGCACCTGGATGCCGAGCAGCAACGCGATGCCGCCGAACAGTTCGACAAAGGCGGTCAGATAGCCGAGCCAGCCCGGGAAACCGATCGACACGAAGTACTGGGCAGTGCCCGGCAGCGTGAACACGAAAATCTTCGTCAGCGCGTGGGCGAGATACAGCACGCCTAGCGACACACGCAGAAATAGCGCGGCGAGATCGGGATATGGCTGGTTCATGACGGTTCCTTTTCGATTGGGAGAGACGACGCACACGCGAGGCGCCAAGCGCCTTCCGACACGCGCCGTCGATGGAACCGACTTTATTCGAACCCATGGAGCGGAAAAACCGCGCCACAGGCTTTGATTATTTCCCAATAAGAACGAATCAGAAGACTATCGGGCGGCGCACCGCGGTCAGCCGATCGCGCCAAACAGGCGCGTCAGATCAACGTGTTCCGCAAGCGTGTCGGCAAGCCGCTCGAGCGACGCTTCGCGCAGCGCCGGGTAATCGAGCGGTGACGCGCCGGCAAGTCCAGCCCAGGCGAGCAACGCCGCACACGCGGCCGGCGTGTCGAACAGGCCATGCACGTAGGTCGCGAGAATCTGGCCGTCCGCCGAGCGCGCGCCGTCCGGACGCAGGCCGCCACCGGGCTCCGACAGCTGCAGCGCCGGCGACGCCAGCGCGGGCCCTTCGGTCTCGCCCATGTGAATCTCGTAACCCGCCACCGTGGGCGCGTCCGGCAGCGTCAGGTGCCCGGTGACGTTCTTCAGCGTCTTGTCGCGCGTCAGCGTGGTCGCAAAGTCGAGCCAGCCGAGCCCCGCCACCGAGCCCGGCGCACCCTCGACGCCATGCGGGTCCGCCACTTCCCGCCCGAGCATCTGCATGCCGCCGCATACGCCCAGCACGCGTCCGGCGTAGCGCAGGTGCCGTTGCAGCGCGAGGTCCCAGCCCTGCGCGCGCAGGAAAGCGAGGTCGCCCTGCACGTTCTTCGAACCCGGCAGGATGATCAGATCGGCGGCCGGCGGCGTCGCCCCAGCGCGCACATAGTGGAAATCGACCTGCGGGTGCGCCCGCAGCGCGTCGAAATCGGTGTGATTGCTGATGTGCGGCAGCGCCGGCACGACCACCCGCAGCGTGTGCTGTGCCGCGCCGCTGTCAGCCCCGGCGCGCAGCTCGCGCGGCAGCATGTCCTCCGCGTCGAGCGTCAAGCCGTGCAGATACGGCACCACGCCCAGCACCGGCTTGCCGGTGCGCGCCTCGAGCCAGTCGAGCCCCGGCTTCAGCAAGCCGATATCGCCGCGAAAGCGATTGATGATGAAGCCGCACACACGCGCCTGCTCGCTGGCCGACAGGCACGCAAGCGTGCCGGTCAGATGCGCGAATACGCCGCCGCGGTCGATGTCCGCCACCAGCACGACCGGGCAATCGACCGCCTCGGCAAACCCCATGTTCGCGATATCGCGCTCACGCAGATTTACCTCGGCCGGACTGCCGGCGCCTTCGACGAACACCGTGTCGTACTGAGCTTGCAGGCGCCGGTACGACTCGAGCACCGCCTCGAACGCCACCGGCTTGTACTCGTGATAAGCGCGTGCATCGAGATTCATGCGCGCCTTGCCGTGGATGATCACCTGCGCGCCGCGGTCGCTGGTGGGCTTGAGCAGCACCGGGTTCAGGTCGGTGTGGGCGGCGATGCCGGCGGCCAGCGCCTGCAGTGCCTGGGCGCGGCCGATCTCGCCGCCGTCGACGGTGACCGCGCTGTTCAACGCCATGTTCTGCGGCTTGAACGGCGCGACGCGCGCGCCGGCGCGCCGGGCCAGCCGGCACAGCCCCGCGACCAGCGTGCTCTTGCCGGCATCGGACGTGGTGCCCTGGATCATCAGCGTGCCGCGCGGCACGGGGAAAGCATCGGGATGGGGGCGAAGCGGATTCGGTTTGGTCACGAAGCGCGAGGCACCGCGGCGACGCGGCGCGTAGTGATGACAGGAATCGGATGACGACAGGCGAACGACGGCAACGTACGACGGCAAGCGGAAAGCGGAAAGCGACCAACGATGAACGACGGGCGATGCACGCAACGCGATCGACGCAAGTCAACGCAAACCCACGCAACCCGCGCAAACCCACGCAACCCGCGCAAACCCACGCAACATAAACCGAAGGCCGCATTATCCCATCGCGCCGGTACAATCACGCGATGATTTCTCCCGACGTCACCCTGATCCTCGGCGGCGCCCGCTCCGGCAAGAGCGCGTACGCCGAACGGCTCGCCAGCGACAGCGCGCGCCCGGTCACCTACATCGCCACCGCACGCGTGGCGGATGCCGAATTCGCGGAGCGCGTCGAGTTGCATCGTGCGCGGCGGCCGGCGCACTGGCGGCTGGTCGAAGCGCCACTCGATCTGGCCGGCGCGCTAGGCGCAGCCGACGCGCCCGACCAGTGCGTACTGATCGACTGCCTGACGCTGTGGCTCGCCAATCTGCTGTGTCCGCCCGATGGCGGCCCGCCGCGCGCCGATTTCGCCGCGCACGTCGATGCGTTCGACGCCGCGCTTGCTGCATCAACAGGCAAGGTAATCGTCGTCAGCAACGAGATCGGCCTTGGCGTGGTGCCGCTCGGCGCGGTCACGCGCCTCTACGTCGACGAACTCGGCCGTCTGAACCAGCGCTTTGCCGCGCGCGCCGCCAACGTGACGATGACGGTCGCGGGCCTGCCGCTCGCGCTCAAAACCGCGAGCCGCTGACGATGCTGACGCTACCCCTGATCGCCGCGTGTGCGACCGCCGGCATGATCGTCGACCGCTGGTTCGGCGAGCCGCGCCGCCATCATCCGCTCGAAGCGTTCGGGCGCGCCGCGCTGCGGCTCGAAGCGCGCTACAACATCGGCCGCCGCGGCCGGCCGCTGGGGCTGCTCGCGTGGCTGCTGGCCGTCGCACCGCCGGTTCTGCTGGCGTGGCTGCTGGTTTCTCTGCTGCCGCTCACGCTGGCGTGCGTGGTGCACGTCGCGCTGCTGTGGTTCGCGCTCGGCTCGCGCAGCCTGCGCGAGCATATCGAGCCAATCGCAAAAGCGCTCGCGCAGCGCGACCTCGCGCAGGCGCGCGAGTTGACCTCGCGCATCGTGTCGCGTGAAACCGCCGACGCGGACGAAGCCGCGCTGTCGCGTGCGGCGGTCGAATCGGCGCTGGAAAACGGCAACGACGCGATTTTCGGCGCGCTGTTCTGGTTTGCGATTTTCGGCGGGCCGGGTGCGCTGGCGTTTCGCCTTGCGAATACGCTCGATGCGATGTGGGGTTACCGCACGCCGCGCTATCTGCGCTTCGGCTGGGCGGCGGCGCGCATCGACGATGTGCTGAACTGGGTGCCCGCGCGGCTCACTGCGGCCAGCTACGCGCTGCTCGGCGATACACGCACCGCATGGCGCTGCTGGCGCGAGCAGGCGCCGCGCTGGGATAGCCCGAATGCCGGGCCGGTCATGGCGGCGGGCGCGGGCAGTTTGAACGTGCTGATCGGCGGGCCGGCGGTGTACCACGGCAGCGTCGAGCGGCGTCCGACGCTCGGCGCGGGTCAGCCGGCGAAAGCGTCGCACGTGACGGCGGCGTTGATTCTGGTCGAGCGCACCGAGATTTTGTGGCTCGCCGTGCTGATTGCGCTGGCGCTGCTGAGTGTGCCGTTTCAGACGTGATGGCGCCGCAATCAACCACCCTCATCCATGACTGAATCCCACGCACCGGCCATCACGCACGGCGGCAATCTGCACGAAGCCGCGCGCCGCTACGGCATTCCGTACGAGCAATGGCTCGATCTTTCGACGGGTATCAATCCGCACGGCTACCCGGTGCCGCCGGTGCCCGCCGATGCATGGCGCCGTCTGCCCGACGAAGGCGACGATTTCGCCGCGCGCGCCGCGCGCTACTACGGCGCGCCGGATGCCGCACACGTGCTGCCGGTGGCCGGCAGCCAGGCGGCCATCCGCGCGCTGCCGATGCTGCTGCCGCGCGCGACAGTGGGCATCGCACCGCTCACCTACAGCGAATATGCGCCCGCGTTTGCCCGTGCCGGGCATCGCGTGATGCCGCTCGACGTACCGCGTGGAGCGTCGCCTGATATGTCGCAGACACTGCTGCCGCCAGACATCGTGCATGTGGTGCTCGTCAATCCGAACAACCCGACCGCCGACTACCTGAGCGCACCAACGCTGCTGCACTGGCACGAGCAACTGGCTGCACGCGGCGGTACGTTGCTCGTCGACGAAGCATTCGCCGATGCGATGCCGGCACCGTCTGCATCGCTTGCCGGTTACACGGCGCGTGCCGGTCTCGTCGTGCTGCGTTCGCCGGGCAAGTTCTTTGGGCTGGCCGGCGTGCGCTCGGGCTTTGTGCTCGGCGCACCGGCGCTGCTCGGCGCATTGCGCGACATGCTCGGCGCGTGGACGGTCAGCGGCCCGGCGCGGCACGCGGTAGGGGCGGCGTTAGCCGATACCGGCTGGCAACGGCACATGCACGGGCAACTCGCTGCGCAAGGCGCGCGGTTGGCCGAGCTGTTGCGCGCACAACGTTTCGCCGTCCATGCGACGCCGCTCTTCGCATGGACTGACGATAAGCGCGCCGCGGCTTTGCATCGCGCGTTGGCCGAGCGCGGCATCTGGACGCGTTTCTTCGTGCAGCAGCCGAGTGTTCGCATCGGCTTGCCCGCATCGGAAAGCGACTGGGCGCGTTTCGAACTCGCGTTGCACGAAAGCGTGCTCGCCATCGATGCCGATGCCGATGCCGATGCCGATGCCGATGCCGACAAGCAGGCACGCTAAGCCAATGCGGACCGCACGCGTCGCTTCGCCGGCGGCTTCACTGAAGGTTTCAACGGCAACTGCGCTGGCCACTTCATTGGCGACGGCCGCCCTGATCGCATGGGCCTGCCACCCCACCGCAGCGCATGCCGCACCAGTCACCGTCATCGACGATACCGGCGCAAGCGTCACGCTAAACGCTCCGGCTCAACGCGTGATCAGCCTGGCACCGCATGTCACCGAGCTTCTCTACGCAGCAGGCGCAGGCGCGCAGATCGTCGGCGCGGTCGCGTATAGCGACTATCCGCCCGACGCGCGCCAGTTGCCGCGCGTCGGCGACAACAAGGCGCTCGATCTCGAACGCATCGTCGCGTTGCATCCGGACCTGATCGTCGTCTGGCGGCATGGCAATGCCCAGCGACAGATCGAGCGTCTGCGCGAACTGCATGTGCCGTTGTTCTTCAGCGAGCCGCATCGGCTCGACGATATCCCGGCAACGCTGACCAGGCTCGGCCAGATGCTCGGCACGTCAGCAATAGCGGATCGTGCAGCGAACCAGTACCGCCGCGACATCGCGCAACTTCGTACGCGTTACGCTGCGCGGCCGCCGGTCGACGTGTTCTATCAGGTATGGGATCAGCCGCTGATGACGCTCAACGGCACGCACATGATCAGCGACGTGATCGCGCTATGCGGCGGCCGCAATGTGTTCGGCAAGCTCGAGCCGCTGGTGCCGACCGTTTCGACCGAAGCCGTGCTCGCCGCGAATCCGGAGGCGATCGTCACAGCCGCGCCGGGCGCGACCGCGCCCGATACGACGCTGCCGCAACTCGACAAATGGCGCGCGTGGCCAGCGGTCACCGCCGTCGCGCGCGACAACCTGTTCACCATCGACGGCGATCTGATCAACCGTCCGGCACCGCGTATCGTGCAGGGTGCAACTCAACTATGCGAAGACCTCGAGCTGGCGCGCTCGCGCAGACCGAAGCCATAGCCGAAGCCGTAGCGCTAGCCGCCGCAGCCACTGCATCTACCACTCAGGCATTCCACCGCACGATCACCCACTTCAACGTCGCATCGTCGCGCCGCAGACGCACCACGCCACCCAGATCGAGCGACCAGCGCAAACAGCCCTCCATCGGCACGCCCAGCGCCAACCCCGCGATCACCCGTATCACGCCTGCATGCGTGACCACATACGCCGGGCTCAGCTCGCGCGTCTGCACGAACACATCGAACCACACCTTCACCCGCGCGACGAATTGCGCGACGCTCTCGCCACCATGCGCACGCGCGTCTTCGAAATCCTCGGCCCACGCATCGAGCAGCGCGCGATCGATATCGTCCCAGCGCTGCAATTCCCACGAGCCGAAATCCATCTCCTTCAAGCTGTCATCGGTGCTCGTCGTGCAGCCGAAATTGCTCGCGAGCGCGGCGGCCACCGTCGCGCAGCGCGTCAGCGGACTCGACAGCACCACCCGCGGCGCCGGCACCTGTAGCATGGCGAGCCGCACCGCCAGCGCTTCGGCCGACACCTCAGGCCCATCGGCAAGCGGCACGTCACTGTGCCCGTAACAGACGCCCGCTTCCACAGTAACAGCCGGGTGACGAATCAGGACGACATCCATGCAGCCCCCGTCAGATAGATAGCCAGTTCGCCGATCTGTTGCGCCATACCGAGACAATCGCCGGTGTAGCCGCCGATGCGGCGCACGAAATAGCGGCCGAGCAGCACACGCAACACAATCAGCACAACGGTGCAGAAGCAACCTTCACGCCAATCGGGCCAGAAAAGCCACGGCAAACCGAATACCAGCGCGCACGCGAATGCGCCGCGCGTCATGCGCTGTGCAACGGGTTTGGCCTTGCCTTCGGTACGCGCGTAATCGAGTGTCACGAGGTAACTGATCGCGCACACGCGGCTGGCCGCATGCGCGGCGATCATCAGCCACGCCGCGCGCGCCGGCGGCATTGCTGCGAGCGTCTGCCACTTCAACGCCAGAGCGATCACCAGCGCGATGGCGCCGAAGGCGCCGATCCGCGAGTCTTGCATGATGCGTAACGCATCATCACGCGTATAGGCACCACCGAACGCATCCGCGCAATCGGCCAGACCGTCTTCGTGGAACGCGCCGGTGACGGCGAGCGTCGCCGCCATCGACAGCAGCACGGCAATCCCGGCCGGAAAGAAATGCAATGCAACGAGATATATCAGTGCGCCGACGCCACCGACCAGCACACCGATCAACGGAAAATAGCGCGCCGCGTGGCTCAGATACGCGGGCTCGTAGCCGACCCAGCGCGGCACCGGCACGCGCGTGAAATAGCCGAGCGCAGTGAAGAAGTAGCGCAGTTCAGCGAGCGGGCTCATGGTCGATGCGGTGCGTACAGTGCGTGATGCGCGTGCGGTGCGTGCGGTACGTGCAGTGCGTGCAGTGCGTGCGGTACGTGCGGTACGTGCGGTACGTGCGGCGCGTGCGGTGCGTGCGGTGCGTGCGGTGCGCAATGCACGTGCGTCGTGCAATCGGCAGACGATGGACGGCGGTGGTTCGTCATCGCCGCGTCACGCATCGTCGCGATTGGCCACGCCCGCTGCCTCGAAGCTTGCCATCTGGTTGATGAAGGCAACCGCCGCGCGCACCAGCGGCACCGCAAGCGCCGCGCCGGTCCCTTCGCCCAGACGCAGGTCGAGCGCGAGCAGCGGCTCGGCCTGCAAGTGCGCGAGCATCGCGCGATGCCCGGCTTCGTTCGATGCATGGGCGAACACACAATAGTCACGCACCGCCGGCGCGAAGGCCGCCGCGACGAGCAGCGCAGCGGTGGCGATAAAGCCGTCGATCAGAATCGTCATGCGCGCTTGCGCAGCAGCGAGGCACGCGCCCGCGATCATCGCGATCTCGAAGCCACCGAAGGTTGCGAGCACGTCGAGCGGATCGTCGACATGCGGATGGCGTGCCAGTGCCGCTGCGAGGATGGCGCGCTTTTTCGCGAGCCCCGCGTCGTCGAGACCGGTGCCGCGGCCGACGCATGCGTCGATCGGCACGCCGCACAGCCGGCTCATCAGGCACGCGGCCGCCGACGTGTTCGCAATGCCCATTTCGCCGAAGCCGATCAGGTTCGTGCCAAGCGCCGCGTGATGACGTACCCGCGCGGCGCCTGCTTGCAGCGCGGCGAGCGCCTCTTCGCGCGTCATTGCGGGCTCATGCGCGAAGTTGCGCGTGCCGGGCGCGATCGCCAGATCGATCAGTTGTTCGTGCGTCGGCAACGGTGTGGCGACACCCGCGTTCACCACTTCGAGCGTGACACCTGCGACGCCGCTAAAGGCGTTGATCGCCGCGCCACCGGCGAGGAAATTCAACACCATCTGCGCGGTCACCGCCTGCGGATAGGGGCTCACGCCCTCCTCCGCGATGCCGTGGTCCGCGGCAAACACGATCATCATCGGGCGTTGCAGCGTCGGACGCGTGCTGCGCTGGATCAGACCGATCTGCAGCGCAAGCGCTTCGAGCCGGCCGAGGCTGCCCGGCGGCTTTGTCTTGGTATCGATGATGTGCTGCAGTTCGGCGCGCAGCGCCGTATCCAGCGGTTCGACAGTGGGCAGGGAAAGCACGGTGGTCATGGAGAGAGTCGTCAGGAAGATGAGTTTGAAGAGTTTGGGGGCGTGCCGCGGCTTGCTGGCGGTTGATGTGAAGCACCGCGCGAAGTTGCGCGCAGCGCGGGCACCAGCGCTTCGTCGTCGCCGTCGCGAATCAGCGTGAGCGGATAGCCGAATGCGCGGCTCGCGCGGGCCGGTGTCAGCACATCGCGCACCGGGCCCGCGTACGCACCGCCTGCGCCATCGAGCAGCAGCGCGTGCGTCGCAAAGCGGCGCGCGAGGTTCAGGTCGTGACACGAAAATAGTAGCGTGCGCAGCGACGTGCGTAGCGGCGTGCGGTCCGCTTCGCGCGACCACGCGGCCAGCGCTTCGAGGCAGCCGATCTGATGATGCAGGTCGAGGTGTGTCAGCGGTTCGTCGAGCAGCATCAGCGGCGCCTGCTGGCACAGGGTTGCCGCCAGCGCGACGCGCTGCCGCTCCCCTCCGGACAGCGACAGCACGTCGCGAGCGGCGAATTCGGCAAGACCGAGCTGGGCGAGCGCCTCATGTGCCGCGGCGCGATCTTCGGCGCGCTCCCAGCCCCAGCCGGACAGATGCGGGAAGCGATTCAACAGCACGACGTCGAGCACGCTGGCGCTGAACGCGTCATGCGCGGTTTGCGGCAGCAACGCGCGGCGCTGCGCGAGACGCACCGGCGGCCAGTCGTGCACCGGCATGCCGTCGATTTCGACCTGCCCGGCAGCGGGCCGCCGCAAGCCGGCGAGCGTCGCGAGCAATGTCGTCTTGCCGGCGCCGTTCGGGCCGGCAATACACCAGCTCTCGCCGGGATAGAACGTGTGCGTGAAGTCCGCGAGCAGCGTGCGTGCGCCCGCGCGCAACGTGATGCGTTGCGCCGACAACATGCCAGTGGACGATGCGTGCCCGCTCATCAGCGCCGCCTGTGCAACAGCATCCACAGGAACACCGGCACACCGGCGAGCGCAGTGATCACGCCGACCGGCAGTTGCGCGGGCGCGATCACCGTGCGCGCGACCAGGTCCGCGCCCATCACCGCCGCGCCGCCGGCCAGCGCCGCGGCCGGCAGCAGCATCCGTTGATCGTTGCCCAATGCGAGGCGCAGCATATGCGGCACCACCAGACCGATAAAACCGATCGTGCCGCCAGTCGTGACGGCCGCAGCGGTCGCCAGCGATGCGACCAGATAGATACGCAAGCGCAGCCGTGTCACCGGCACACCCAGCGCACGCGCGGCCGCATCGCCGCGCAACAGCACGTTCAGTTGCGGCGCGGCCGGCATCATCACGGCCAGCGCCAGCAGCAGCGCCGCCAGCGCGCTCCATGGCACGGTGCCGCCGTTCAGGTCGCCGGTCAGCCAGAACAGCATGCCGCGCAGACGTCCTTCGGGTGCAACCGTCAACAGCAGCGTGATCACCGCGCCCCAGCCGGCAGCGATCACGGCGCCGGTCAGCAGCAAGCGCGGCGAGGCATCCTGCGGCTCGCCGCGCCATAGTTCGCCGCGCGCCAGCCCGAGCACCAGCAGGATCGATGCGAACGCGCCGGCACAGGCGCTCGCATCGACCAGCCACGCGGCGCAACCGGCCATCATCGCGAACAGCGCGAAGGTGGCTGCGCCGCCCGACACGCCGAGCACGTACGGTTCGGCAAGCGGATTGCGCAACAGCACCTGCAATAACGCACCGGCCAGAGCCAGCAGCGCGCCACACGAGAAGCCCGCCAGCGCACGCGGCAGCCGCAGCGTACGCACGATTTCGCCAGCGAGGTCGGCAGGCGTGCCGGCCGCGTGTTGCATGGGGAACAGCGCGGCCAGCACCCGCGCGGGTGCAACCGGCACGCTACCGAGTGCCAGCGAAGCGGCCAGCACCGCCAGCGCAAGCGCACCGAGTGCCGCCCAGATAGCGGCCGCACGCCGCGCGCTCATCGCGGACGCAGGTTTTGCTGCGCGCCGCGCGCGAGTCGACGCGAGTCCCGTCACGGCGATGCAGGCTTATTGCTGCTGCCAGCCGAGCGTGACATACGCGCCGCGCCGTGGAGTGTTGTACGTATAGGCAAGCTCATAGTCTTTATCGAATAGATTCTGGATCTGCGCCGCGACATGCCATGCTTTCGTAATCTGATACCGCGCCGACAGGTTCACGACGCCGTAGCCGGCAAGTTCGGTGCCGCTGTCGTTGCGCGCGCCGCTGACGAGCCACTCGCCGCCGACGCGCCAGCTGCCGATCGAGCGGTTCGCGCTAAACGACGCGAAGTGCCGCGCGCGCCGGTTCAGGTCAGACTGCGTGTCTTCATCGACCGGATTCTGCAGCGTCAGCGCCGCGCGCACGTCGGTGTTGCCGACCCGCCCCGCCCACGAGCCCTCGATGCCCTGCACCTTCGCGCGCCCGACGTTCTGCGCGACGAACACGCCCGGCACCGTCTGCACATAGTCGATCAGATTCGAATAACGCGTTTCGAACGCGGTAAGCCGCAACACACCGAGTGCATCCGACGCATACTGCAGCGCGGCTTCGAGCGAATGGCTCCGTTCAGGTTGAATCGCAGGATTGCCGCTGAACGGAAAGAACAGATCGTTGAAGCCCGGCGCGCGAAACGCATCGGACCAGCTTGCAGTCGCCTTCCAGTGTTCGCTGAAGTTATAGCCGTAGCCGAGATAGTAACTGTTTGCCCCGCCGAAATCGGAGTACTGGTCGCGCCGCAGGTTGGCCTGCCACTGGCTGGCGCCAAGCCGTCCGCTGTAGCCGGCGAACAGCGAGTTCACGTGGCGCCCGGGCGCCGTGTACTGGTTCGAGTCGAGGCTCTGGTCCAGATGTTCGTAGCCAAGCTGCAGCTTCTGTTCGGGGGCGAGCGCGAAATCGTTTTGCCACGTGTACTGGCGGTTGTCGGTGTCGTAGCGGTACTGGTATGCGCCGTTCAACGCCGTGTCGTTGCGGTCGCTGCTGCGCGCGGCGACGAAACGGCTCGTCCACCAGTCGGTCAGCTTGCCGTTCGCGAACGCCGACACCGCCTGCACGCGGCTGTGAAGATTGTTGAGATCGCCAGGTAGCCCGAATGGATCGTCGAAGCTGTCGTTGCCGTTCGACTGGAAAAAGCGCACGCCCGCGTCCCAGCGCTCGCTGAACCTGTGCCGCAGCGACGCCGATACGCTCTGGTTCAGATAGCCGTTAGCGTTCGGGTTGACCGGCGCCAGCGCCGGGTCGATCGACGAGAAGCCGTCGTCCTTCGCGCGCGCCAGCTCGATGCTGAAGGTGGTGCGGCCGTCGCGATCGAGCGCTCCGTCGACACCCGCCGCCTGGCGCTGGGCGTGATAGCTGCCGAGCTCGGTCTCGAAGTGAAAGCGCGGCGGATGGTTGCCGCCATCCTTTGTGAACACCTGCACGACCCCGCCGATCGCGCCCGAACCGTATAGCGCGGACACGTTGCCGTTCACCACTTCGACGTGATCGATCTGGTCGAGCGGGATCTGTTCGAGCTGCGCGCTGCCCTGGCTCACCGAGTCGATCCGTACGCCGTCGACCAACACCAGCGATTGCGCCGGCGAAGCGCCGCGCAGGAACAGGCTCGCGGTCGAGCCCGGGCCGCCGTTGCGCACGATCTGCGCGCCCGGCGCGAGCGCCAGCAGGCCGGACAGATCGCGGGCGGTCGTGTCGGCGATGTCCTGTGCGTCGAAGCGCACGGTCTGCGGCAACGCATCGGCAAGCGGCTGCGCATCGCGCCGGGCGGTGACGACGAGCGGCGCAAGCGTGGCGACAGATGGGCCGGCAGGCTCTGCGCCGCTGAGCGTCGCGCTCTCAACGTTGCCGTTATGTGTGCTGCGATCTTGCGTGCCGTTTTGCGATGTGTGCAGTGTGTTGTCGGGATCGGCTTGCACGACGTGAACAGCTTGCACGGGCACGCCAAACGGCAGGCTCGCGCACGCACATAGCGCCGCGCGGGCGGTGGGTATGAGCATCGGAAAACGTTCCTGTGGACAGGGCGCGCGGCCTGTCCCTCGCAAGCCGATGCATGACAGGGCGCGTCATCGCGCACCCTCCTCTCTGGCCGGTATCCGGGCTGGCGACATCTCGGCCCGCCTTCCCGCGCAAGCTGCGCAGTGGCATGTGGCGCGTTCGTCGAACGCGCGCGGGGCCGACCTGCATCACGATGCGGTCGCTTACCGTTGCGAGGACAGCGCAGGTTGGCTCGTCCTGGCGGACTGCGCTCCCTGCTTCCCGTTTAACTGCGTGCGATACGAAAATCGCCCGCGGGCACCAAAGTGCGGCAAGTGTAGGAGCGCGCGCCGGGAGCGTCAAGAAAGCAGCAATATCGAAATGGGCCTGCGTGATCGGGCGCCGCGAATCTGCAAAAAACACGTATACGTCATGCGTTTTGCGCGGCATGCACGTGCCGCGTCGTGCAAAATATGCGTTGTTGTTACGTCTCGAAACGAGACAAATGCCCGAACGTCCGGTATTCCGCGCTAAAATGCAGCGTCTTTAGAGGACGCAGCTCATGCTCACCGAACTCGAAACCTTATCCAAAAATATCGGCCGGTTGATTGAAATCAACCAACGCCATCAAGAAGCACGTAGCGCGCTCGAAGAGCAGCTTGCGCACGCACGTACCGAATGCGAGGCCACTCGCGCGGAACTCGAGCAAACTCGCGAAGAGCGCAATGCGTTGCAAGCGGAGCGCGATACGTTGTCGGCGAAAATCGACGACGCACAGGTGCGCCTGAACGCCATCCTCGAAAAACTGCCGCGCGCACGTTCGCATGCCGAGCCCGACAGCCAGCTCGACCTGCTCGCGCCCGACGCGCACGAACCGCACGACAGCGCGCATAGCGACGTGACCCGTCACGGAGAAAACGCATGACCACGAAGCAGATCGAAGTGTCGATTATCGGTCAGTCCTATCGCCTCGCCTGCTCGCCGGAAACCGAAGGCGCGCTGCTCGAAGCGGTGGCTCGCGTCGATGCCGAAATGACGAAGATCCGCACGAGCAGCAGCGTGCGCGGCGTCGATCGCATCGCGGTGATGGCGGCCCTGTCGCTGGCATCGGAACTGCTTCAGCTACAAAGCAGCGTGCGTCACGGAGAATCTTTTCCTGCCGAGGAAATCCGGCGTACAATGGCGCAAATGAATGAGCAGCTCGGTGCAGTGATCGGGCAATACAGTGCTCAGTAAGCATCTTTGAACTGCAAGGTGCAGCAAGATTTCAGCAGTAGCGTTTTACGAGTTTGTTAAGGTTTAGCTTCCCTGCCTGGTTCGCCAAGGTCATATATTCCTTGAACCAATGCCATGTGCACGGTTGCGGAAATTTGTAGCACGGGTGTGCGCGTCACTCTGTCTGATGTACCCGAAGTGCTGCTAACTGCGACCAATTCTGAACCTCCGGTTCAGGATGCCGGCCTAGCGGCTAAGGCGGGGACCTATCTCAACGGCATCGGACATTCGTCCGGTGCCGTTTTTCTTTGTCCATTCGAATCATGCGCTATTGGCTAATGAAGTCCGAACCGGACGAGGCAAGCATCGACGACCTCGCGAATGCATCGCAGCGCACGTTGCCATGGACGGGCGTGCGCAACTATCAGGCACGCAACTTCATGCGCGACATCATGAAGATCGGCGACGGCGTGCTGTTCTATCACTCGAGCTGCCCGGAGCCCGGCATCGCCGGTCTGGCCGAGGTGTCGTCGACGCCCTACCCCGACCCGACACAGTTCGATCCGAAGAGCCCGTACTACGACGCGAAGTCGTCGCAGGAAACGCCGCGCTGGACCTTGGTCGACGTGGTGTTCAAGAAGAAGCTTCAGCTGATTCCGCTCGCCGCATTGCGCGAGCATCCCGAACTCGCGGACATGCGCGTGCTCGCGAAGGGCAACCGGCTGTCGATCACGCCAGTGACCGATACCGAATGGGCGTTCATTACGAAGCAGCTGGCCAGGAAAGCGTGATGCGCATTGCGTGAGCCTGCATGCTGCGCGCGACCCTTGCTTTCGTCCGATGGCGTTTCGGCATTGGCGCACGTCAGCGCTTCGGGAACCAGAACGTATTGTCGTGCGACTAAGGGGTCGCAAGGGAGTTGCAAGCTCGCGAGTCTGACTGCATCGCGTCACGTCAAGTCACGTCGCCCGATCTGCTGCCGCGCGCCGCTCTCTCGCCTAACCAAGGAGTCGACCTATGACGAGAAAAATTACGCTTGCGCTGGCCTTCGCCGGCACCTGTGCCGTTCCTCTGCTGATGGCGCTTGCGCCGGTCGCCGCGCGCGCACAGACCGTCGTGCCGTATCAGCCTGCCGGCGTGCTGTCGCTGAATGCCCAGGCAAGCAGCGAAGTACCGCAGGACGTCGTAAACATCACGCTGTTTTATGAGCAGCAAGCGCAAGACCCGTCGTCGCTGACCAAAACGCTCAACGAACGCGCGGACGCCGCGCTGCGCAAGGCCAAAGGTGTCAGCGGCATCACCGCGCGCACCGGCTCGTTCTCGATCTATCCGTCCACCGACCGCGACGGCCGCATCTCCGCCTGGCGCGGCCGCACCGAAGTGATCATCGAATCGCGCGACTTCGCGAGCGCATCGAAGCTCGCGGGCGACCTCGCTACGACGATGCAGATCGGCAACGTGCAGTTCTCGCTGTCGCCGGAAACGCAGCGTGCCGCCGAACAAAAGTTGACCGGTGACGCGATTGCGTCGTTCCGTCAGCAGGCGGCGGCTTCGGCACAGGCGTTCGGCTATAGCGGATACTCGATCCGCGAAGTGAACATCGGCCAGGGCGGCGTGATGCCACGCCCGATGATGATGATGAGCGCGCGCGCGCTGGGCGCCGACGCAAAAGCCGCGCCGCCGCCGCTCGAAGGCGGTACGTCGACGGTGACGGTCAATGTGTCCGGGTCGGTGCAGATGAAATGATGCGGTGAGCCTCGCGACAGTGCAATGCCGCTGCGCCGCGCGGCGTACTGCGTGACATTGCATGGAAGCGAAAACGCCACGGCATGCCGTGGCGTTTTTCTTTCTGATGCGTTGTGTGGCGAGGCTCGCGCAAGCACCAAGCCCGCAAACGATCGAGCGCTCTTCAGTAGCGCCCAGGCCTCACCATCACCCTCACCCCGCGTTCGCTGTCTGCTGCGCCTGCCGCCCGCCGCGGCGATACGCCCACACGAGCATCGCGATGCCGGCGAGAATCATCGGCAGCGACAGCCATTGGCCCATCGAAAAGCCGAACGCCAGCAAGCCGAGAAAATCGTCCGGTTCGCGCGCGAACTCCACCGTGAAGCGTGCCAGCCCGTAGCCGATCAGGAACACCGCCGACACCGCGCCAACCGGCCGCGGCTTGCGCGAGAACAGGATCATCACGAAGAACAGCGCGACGCCTTCGAGCGCGATTTCATAGAGCTCGGACGGATGGCGCGGCAGCAGGTGATATTGCGCGAACACCTCGTTCAGATGCCATTGCGCGGCCTGGGCCGGATGCGCGGCGAGCCACGCGGCGTCGTCGTTGGCGGCGCCCGGGAACAGCATGGCCCACGGCGCGGACGGATCGGTCACGCGGCCCCACAGTTCGCCGTTGATGAAGTTGCCAAGACGCCCTGCCGCGAGGCCGGTGGGCACCATCGGCGCGATGAAGTCGGTGACCTGCATCCACGTGCGCTTGCGCTGCCACGCGAACAGCATCATCGAAAACAGCACGCCGAGAAAGCCGCCGTGGAACGACATGCCGCCTTCCCACACCTTGAAGATGTCGAGCGGATGCGCGAAATAGAAACTCGCCTTGTAGAACAGCACGTAGCCGAGACGGCCGCCGAGGATGGTGCCGAGCACGCCGTAGAACAGCATGTCGTCGATGTCGCGCGCGGTCCAGCCTTGCGCCGCGACGTGCGGCAAACGCAGCCGCAACCGGCCGACGACGATCGCCGCGACGAATGCGACGAGATACATCAAACCGTACCAGCGCACGGCGAGCGGACCCAGATGGATCGCGACGGGGTCGAAATTCGGGTGAATGAGCATCGTGTTGTTGTCGGAGTGCTATGAGATTCAGATTCTGACGGTGGGTCGAAGGCTTCGGATGTTGTTGGAACGGTGGCAAGCGCGGGCGTTCAATCGGTGCGCGTGGGCTGCTCGTCAGGTTGCGGCGTCATCTGCATGTGCTGCCGCAGTTGTTGTCGCGCCTGTTGCAGCATCGGCCGCGGAATCTGCCGCCACCCTGGCCGCATGCTCGCGCGCAATCTCGATGAACCCGGCAAGCACCGGGCTCACCGCCCGCGTACGCCACACCAGCCCCGTCTCGACCGCCGGCACCGCATCGCGCAACGGCCGGTACACGACACCGGTGCGCCGCAGGTTACGCAGCGATTGCGGCACCAGTGCGACGCCGATGCCTGCCGACACGAGGCTGACGATCGTCTGCATCTGGATCGCCTGCTGGCCGATGCGCGGCGTGAGGCCGGCCGCGCCGTAGCAATCCATAATGATGTCATAAAAGCCCGGCGCCAGACGCCGAGGGAAGATCACGAGCGGCGCGTCGGCCGCGTCGCGCAGGCTGATCGGAGCATCATGCCCTTCGTCTCCTTCGCGCGATTCGGCGATGGAGTCCGCTTGCGCCGCGGATTGCGCGACCGCGGGCTGCAAACCTGCGTTGCGCTGCTGGCCTGGTGCAGCGGAGTGTCCGTCCCGCCCTTCGTCCCGCGCCTCCAGAAGCGCCGCCATCTGCGCGGACATCGCAATCACGAGCGGCTCGCGCACGATCGGCAGCCACGACAGCTGCGCCGCGTAGCGCGACGGCAGCGGCCCGATCACGAGGCCTGCGTCGATGCGGCCGGCCACCAGTTCCTCGAGCTGCACGTCGCTGGTTGCCTCCGCGAGCTGCAGCCGCACGTGCGGATGGCGCACGCCGAAATCGCGCAGCAGCGGCGGCAGCAAGCCGTAATCGGCGGTCGAGACGAACGACAGCGACAGCCCGCCCGCCTCGCCGCGCGCGAGGCTTTGCGCGAGCGGCCGCAGCGCCTCGGCGCTGGCCAGCAGGCGCCGCACTTCCGGCAGCAGCTCGAAGCCGACCGGCGTCAATTCAACCGAGCGTTTGGTGCGCGCGAACAGCTCGACGCCGAGCGTTTCCTCGAGCGCGCGGATTGCCTGCGACAGCGGCGGCTGCGTCATGGCCAGACGCGCGGCCGCCCGCCCGAAGTGCCTTTCTTCGGCGACGGCGATGAAGTAGCGCAACGCGCGCAGATCGGGCGTGAGCGGAATCATGAGTAATACATTTTACGACCTAATAGGCGTCGAATAATATATTGGACATTCGTTTCGAGAAACCTCATTGTTGCGCGACGGGTCGGCCTAAACTTGCCGGAACAGGCGTAAACGACCTCGGCGAAGCGGCCAAAGAGGTTGCTAGACGCGGCCGCAGCCAGCACGAAGCGCGGCGCGAGGCGGCCCGAACCACGGGCGTCGAAACACGAAGCCCGGACAAATCGGTGCGAAGCGATGCCCCACCCAGGCACGCGTCGCCCGAAACCGCCCCGCCGCAGCGGCCCCCACGCCGCCACATCCTGCCGCACCGCCGCCCGCGGCGCGCAGACCAAAAACAGACTGGATGGAGTCCCCCATGCCATACAACCGTCGCTCGCAACACATCACACAAGGCGTCGCACGTTCGCCGAACCGCTCGATGTATTACGCCATCGGCTATAAGAAAGACGACTTCGACAAGCCGATGATCGGCGTCGCCAACGGCCACTCCACCATCACGCCGTGCAACGCCGGCCTGCAGCGCCTGTCCGACGCGGCGGTCGCCGCGATCAAGGCCGCCGATGCGAATCCGCAGATCTTCGGCACGCCGACCATCTCGGACGGCATGTCGATGGGCACCGAAGGCATGAAGTACTCGCTGGTGTCGCGCGAAGTGATCGCCGATTGCATCGAGACCTGCGTGCAGGGCCAGTGGATGGACGGCGTGGTGGTCGTCGGCGGCTGCGACAAGAACATGCCGGGCGGCATGATCGGCCTCGCGCGGATCAACGTGCCGGGCATTTACGTCTACGGCGGAACGATCATGCCAGGCAACTGGAAGGGCAAGGCGTTGACCATCGTGTCGTCGTTCGAGGCAGTCGGCGAGTTCACCGCGGGCCGCATGTCCGAGGCCGATTTCGAAGGCATCGAACAGAACTCCTGCCCGACTACCGGCTCGTGCGGCGGCATGTACACCGCGAACACGATGAGCTCGTCGTTCGAGGCGCTCGGCATGTCGCTGCTGTATTCGTCGACGATGGCGAACCCCGATCAGGAAAAAGTCGACTCGGCCGCCGAATCGGCACGCGTGCTGGTCGAAGCGGTGAAGCGGGACCTCAAGCCGCGCGACATCATCACGAAACAGTCGATCGAGAACGCGGTGTCGCTGATCATGGCGACCGGCGGCTCGACCAACGCGGTGCTGCACTATCTGGCGATCGCACACGCCGCCGAAGTGGAATGGACGATCGACGACTTCGAGCGCATCCGCAAGCGCGTGCCAGTGATCTGCGACCTGAAGCCGTCGGGCCAGTACGTCGCGACCGATCTGCACCAGGCAGGCGGCATTCCTCAGGTGCTGAAGATCCTGCTGGACGCGGGCCTCTTGCACGGCGACTGCATCACGATCACCGGCCGCACGCTGGCCGAAGAACTGAAGGGCGTGCCCAGCAAACCGCGCGCCGACCAGAAGGTGATCTTTCCGATCGCGCAGGCGCTGTACAAGCAAGGCCACCTCGCGATCCTGCGCGGCAACCTGGCTGAAGAAGGCGCGGTCGCGAAGATCACCGGCCTGAAGAATCCGGTGATCACCGGCCCGGCGCGCGTGTTCGACGACGAGCAAAGCGCAATGGACGCGATTCTGAACGACAGCATCAAGGCCGGCGACGTGCTGGTGCTGCGCTATCTCGGCCCGCAAGGCGGCCCGGGCATGCCGGAGATGCTCGCGCCGACTTCGGCGATCATCGGCAAGGGGCTCGGCGAATCGGTCGGCCTGATTACCGACGGCCGCTTTTCGGGTGGCACGTGGGGCATGGTGGTCGGACACGTGTCGCCGGAAGCGTTCGTCGGCGGCACGATCGGGCTGGTGCAGGAAGGCGACTCGATCACCATCGACGCGCTCCAGCTGGTGCTGCAGCTAAACGTCGACGACGCCGAACTGCAGCGCCGCCGCGCCGCATGGCAGCAGCCGAAGCCGCGCTACACGCGCGGCGTGCTGGCGAAGTACGCGGCGCTTGCGTTACCGGCGCACAAGGGCGGCGTGACCGGATAGTCCGTCGATCGACACACCGCGCGAAGCAAATGGGGCACACGGCAAATGCCGTGTGCCCCTTTGCTTTTATAATGCGGGACGATAAGCCGGGCTCGACCCGGCGGAGACCATGATGAACACGAAGTCGTATGCGGCATTGGGGTTGGCTGGCGCATTGGCGATCGTCGCACCGGCGTACGCGCAGTCTTCGCCTGGACTTGTGCTTGCGCAGCAGCAAAACTGCATGAGCTGCCATTCGGTGAGCCGGCGCTTCATGGGGCCTTCGATGCACGACATCGCGGATCGCTACGCGTCGCGTGCCGACGCAGAGGTCTACCTGGCGCGCAAGATTCTGGAAGGCAGCGTCGGCGTGTGGGGTACCGTGCCGATGCCGGCCAATACGCAGCTCACGCCCGATCAGGCGGCGACGCTCGCTGCGTGGATTCTGACGTTGAAGTAAAGCGGCGCGGCGGCCTGCGGCCGATGGCCGCGCGTCGTTGCTTTTGCTTTTGCCTTTGCTTTCGCGGCGGCCTCAACCGCCGCGGTGCTTCAGCTCTTCGCGGATCGCCTCGCGCACCCAGCCTGTCAGTTCCATCTCCAGCGCCATCGACACCTCCCGCGTGATCTGGCTGACCAGACGCGACGTGTGCTCCTGGAACGCATCGCGGCAACGGGCCTCGATCAGGCTGCGGCCTTCGCCGGTCAGATAGCTGGCGAAGCGGCCGCGCAGGCGTTCGGCGATCAGGTTGGCGTCGTAATCGGTGATGCCGGGGCTGGCGGCGGGCGGCGGCGTCGGATGCGCTGCGGTGGGCGCGGCAGGTACGGCGGACGCAGTGGGCACAGCAGGTGCGCTCACGTGCGGCGGCACGTCGGCCGGCCGTGAAGGCTCCGGGGCGACATGCGTCTGGGCAGCGGGCGCGGCCGAAGCTGGTGCAGCGACAGGCGATTCAGCCGCGGGTGATCCGGCCTCTGGCGACGCAGCCGCAGCCTGCAAAGCCGCAGCCGTCGAGCCCACCACCGCCGCAGCCACCTCCGTCTGCACAGACTCCACCGCCTTCACATCACGCGCAGGCTTCGCCGACACAATCGCATCGCTCATCGGCAAATCGATCGGCGCGGCTGCCTCATCCTCCAGCAACGCGCCTTCGTCAGGCTCCGCGCCAAAGCCATCGGCAGGTTCGGGCGCGGTATCGCGCGCCTGTGCGGGGTCGCCCTGCACGAGCACTTCGTTCAGGACGGGAATCGCAGCATCTTGAGAATCGTTCGGATGAGGCACGGGAGCACTCCGTCAATAAGTCGGACGAACCGATGATCCGAAAAGATCTTGCACGCCACCGCATGCAAGACCCGCGAAGGCAAAGCGGTCTTAGCCGCCTTGCTTGTAGTTGTTCAGAGCATAGCCGCGATCGCGGTAAAAGCGATAGCGCTCTCGTCCCGCCACCAGTTCATCCGGTTCGTTGCCGACCACTTCGAGCAGCCGCTCGAAGCGCGCGAATTGCGCCGGCACCGCATCGCCCAGGTTCAGCAGGATCTGATGATGCGGCACGTCGTCGAGATTCGCGGCCAGCACCACCGGCGTTTGCGCAGCAAGCGGGCTGCCTGCCATGCAGTGCGGCACGAACTCGAGCGGCGCGAAGGTCCACAACTGCTCGTCGAACGCACGCAGCCGCGGCGGCTCAGCCAGCACGATCAGCGGCTGGCCGGCCAGATACGCCTTGCGCACGAGGCGGCAGGCGTACCCCAGCGAATCGCCGACGTTCGAATGGAAGTCGATGCGCGTCATCGCGAAGCCCGCCCGCGTGCAACGCAATCGCCTACACCGCTCACGCCGTTACCGCACCGCATCATTGGCCGGCGCGGTCGATCAGGAACTGCGACAGCAGCGGCACCGGACGGCCCGTCGCCCCCTTCGCCGCGCCGCTCTTCCACGCGGTGCCGGCGATATCGAGGTGCGCCCACGGATACGCGTCGGTAAAGCGCGCGAGGAAGCACGCGGCCGTCACGCTGCCCGCCGGGCGGCCGCCGATATTGGCGACGTCGGCGAAGTTCGACTTCAGCAGGTCCTGATACTCGTCGTCGAGCGGCAGGCGCCATGCCGGGTCCATCGCTTCCTTCGCGGCGTCGAGCAACTCGCCGGCGAGCGCGTCGTCTTTCGAGAACAGGCCGCTGTTGTGATGACCCAGCGCGATGATGCAGGCGCCCGTCAGCGTGGCGATGTCGACCACCGCAGCCGGCTTGAAGCGCTCGGCGTAAGTGAGCGCGTCGCACAGGATCAGGCGGCCTTCGGCGTCCGTGTTCAGCACTTCGATGGTGGTGCCCGACATGCTGGTGACGATGTCGCCCGGCTTCAGTGCATTGCCGGCCGGCATGTTCTCGCAGGTCGGGATGATGCCGACCACATTGAGCTTCAGGCCCATTTCCGCGACGGCGCGCAGCGTGCCGAGCACCGAGCCCGCGCCGCACATGTCGTACTTCATCTCGTCCATCGAGTCGCCCGGCTTCAGCGAGATGCCGCCGGTATCGAACGTGATGCCCTTGCCGACCAGCACCACCGGCGCGGCCTTGGCCGCACCGCCGTGGTACTGCAGCACGATGAACTGCGGCGGCTCGACCGAGCCCTTCGCAACCGCGAGGAACGAGCCCATCTTCAGCGCTTCGCATTGCTTCTGGCCGAGCACTTCGACTTTCAGTTTCCAGTCTTTAGCAAGCTTTTTGGCGGTGTTGGCCAGATAGGTCGGCGTGCAGACGTTGGGCGGCAGGTTACCGAGGTCGCGCGTCAGGTCCATGCCGTTAGCCAGCGCATTGCCCTGCTTCGCGGCCACCTTCGCAAGCTTCTCGTCATCCGGATCGACGCTGAACACAATGCGCTTCAACGCACGCGCGCCGTTGTCCGGCTTGCTCTTCATCTGGGTAAACTTGTACGTGAGCTCGCGCAGCCCGAGAATCGCGGCGCGCACCGCCCAATCCGACGAACGTTCCTTGATCGGCGCCTGAGCAAGCGTGAAGGTGACCTGCGCGATCTTGGTGGACAGGATCGCCCGCCATGCGGCGCGTACCGCGTCGCCGTACGCCTTTTGCGTGAAGCCATCTTGCTTGCCGAGACCCACCAGCAGCACGCGCGATGCGCCGATGCCCGACACCTCGTGCAGGAACAGCGTGCTGCCGTTCTTGCCGTCCATGTCGCCCGCCTTGATGATGCGCGTGAGCAGCCCCTTGGTGGCCGTGTCGATCTCCAGCGCAGCGCCGGACAAGGTCTGCGACTCGAAGACGCCGATCACGATGCAATCGGATTTTCCGGTGAGGAAGCCCTGGGTCGAGCCTTTGCTCCAATCACAGGCTTTTATGCTAAAGTCCATCGCGCTTGTCCTCGGATAAAATCTGGGCTTAGGATGAAAGCCGCAATTATCCGCTATTTTTCCTGTGGTCGCCGCATCGAGGCACGTACAACGCATACGGCGCCGCAGAAAGCGCGCCTTCTTCTCATCAACAATGATTTTTGAACGCTCCCTCCAGCGTGAACTGGCGTACACGGCTGGTGCCGTGTTCATGGTCCTGCTGACGCTCGTGCTGACCACGATGATGATCCGCATCGTCGGCTTCGCCGCGTCCGGCGAGATCGATCCGCGCGACGTGCTGGTGCTGATCGGCCTGACCGTGATCGGCTATCTCGCGATCATGCTGGTCGCCACGCTGTTCGTGTCGATCCTGTTCGTCCTCACACGCTGGTACCGCGATTCGGAAATGGTGGTGTGGCTGTCGTCGGGCGTCAGTCTCACGCAGTTCATCAAGCCGATCGCGGTGTTCTCCACACCGATCATCATCCTGATCGCGTTCTTCGTGTTCGTCGGCTGGCCGTGGTCGAACCAGCAGAACAAGCTGATCCGCGCGCGCTTCCAGCAACGCGACGAGGTGTCGCTGCTGGCCCCGGGGCAGTTCCGCGAATCGACGGTCAGCCACCGCGTGTTCTTCATCGAGAAGATGTCGCCCGACCAGTCGCACGTCGAGAACGTGTTCGTCACCAGCACCGAGAACGGCAAGGTGAACGTGGTGGTGTCGAAGAACGGCCACACCGAGACGCAGAAGAACGGCGACCGCTTCGTGGTGCTCGAAAACGGCCGGCGCTACGACGGCGAGCCCGGCCATCCCGATTTTCGCATCATGGAATTCGAACGCTACGGCGTGAAGATCCAGAGCCAGCCGGTGGTCAATACCCCCACTACCACCGGCACGCCGACCATCGAACTGCTGCGCAACCCGACCCGAGACAACCTCGCCGAATTCGCGTGGCGCGCCGGCCTGCCGCTGATCGGCATCAACCTGATGCTGCTGGCCATTCCGCTCGCGTACCAGAACCCGCGCCGCAGCCGCACGATCAACCTGGTGATGGCCGTGCTGATCTATCTGACCTATTCGAACGTGCTGAACGTCGTGCAATCGTGGATCCAGCAAGGCAAGATGTCGTTCCCGGTGGGGCTGGTCGGGCTGCATATCCTGGTCGCGCTGATCGTCGTATTCATTTTCTGGCTGCGGGTGCGCAACCGGCCGCTGTTCACGCGCGCGATGTTCAGCCGGCGCGGCACGCCCACGCCTTCGTCGTCGCAGGGAGCCTGACCGATGCGGATCTACGAGAAGTACTTCGCGCGCCAGGTGTATCTGACCTTCATCTTTATTCTGTTCGCGTTTTCGGGGCTGTTTTTCTTCTTCGACCTGATCAACGAACTGAATTCGGTCGGCCACGGCAACTACAAGTTCAGCTATGCGGTGCTGCGCGTCGCGTTGCAGACACCGTCGCGCTTCTACGAAATCATTCCGGTGGCGGCGCTGATCAGCTCGATCTACGTGTTCGCGCAGATGGCCGCGAACTCCGAATACACGATTTTCCGCGTGTCGGGTCTCGCGACCAATCAGGCACTGCGCTCGCTGCTGAAAATCGGCATTCCGCTGGTGATCCTCACGTATCTGATCGGCGAAGTGGTCGGGCCTTATACCGACCAGTTGTCCGAACGCGTGCGGCTCGAGGCGCTCGGCTCGTCGGTATCGAGCAACTTCGAATCGGGCGTGTGGGTGAAAGATACGCTGACCGCGCGCGCCGACGGCGAGCAGGTCACGCGCTTCGTCAACGTCGGCGAACTGAAGCCGGATGCGACGATCAGCAATGTGCGCATCTACGAATTCGACTCGAAGTTCCGGCTCTCCAACGTGCGCATCGCGAAGTCAGGTGTCTATCAGCCGCCCGGCCACTGGAAGCTGACCGACGTCACCGATACGCAGCTGATCGACGTGGTGCCGGCCGGCGCCAAGCCGACCGATGCGCTGAACCCGGTGTACCGCGCGCAGCAGGTCACGTTGCCCGAATACTCGCTGCGCTCGGAACTGACGCCGCAGATTCTGTCGGTGCTGCTGGTGTCGCCCGACCGGATGTCGATGTTCAATCTGTTCCGCTATATCCAGCATTTGACCGAGAACCACCAGGACACGCAGCGCTATGAAATCGCGCTGTGGCGCAAGCTGCTCTACCCGTTCGCGGTGTTCGTGATGCTGGTGCTGTCGCTGCCGTTTGCGTATCTGCATACGCGTGCCGGCGTGGTGGGTGTCAAGGTGTTCGGCGGCATCATGCTCGGCATGAGCTTCCAGTTGTTCAATACGCTGTTCTCGCACATCGGCAATCTGAATACGTGGCCGGCGCCGCTGACGGCGGCCACGCCCGCGCTGGTTTATCTGGTGCTGGGGCTGGGCGGGCTGAAGTGGGTCGACCGGCATTGAGCGGCACTAACCGGCATTGAGCCGGCGCCGGCGTACTGGCCGGCTGCGGGCGGCGCGTTGCGGAGATCGACGATGGCAACCCAGGGAATCGTGCTGTTTGCACACGGCGCGCGCGATGCGCGTTGGGCCGAGCCGTTCGAACGGCTCGCCGGGCGGCTGCGCGAATTGCGCGGTAGCGACGGCGGCCCTGTCACGCTGGCCTTTCTCGAGTTGATGTCGCCGGATCTGCCGGGCGCCGTAGCCGCGCAGGTGGCTGACGGTTGCACATCGGTGACCGTCGTGCCGGTGTTTTTCGGGCAAGGTGGGCATATCCGCAAGGACTTGCCCATCATCGTCGACACATGCCGCGCGGCTCATCCCGATGTCGAGATTCGCTGCGCGACGCCGGTCGGCGAAGACGACGCGGTGATCGAAGCGATCGCGCAGTATTGCCTGCGGCAGCCCTAGCCCACCTTATTGCGCATGGCCTTGGACGCTGCCTAGCCAGGCATCCACAATCGGCAGGATCTGCGACAGGTTTCTGCGACCGAAACCAATCCGGAAATTGCGGTTGCCGTAGTCGAGCAGCGTGCTCGGCAACAGCAGCACGCCGGTTTGGGCCAGCAGGCGTTCGCAAAAATCGTAAGCGTCATCGCTCTTCAGGCGCGGAAAGCCAATGGTTCCGGCAATCGGTCTGCGCCATTCGAAGCGCTTTGCATGCCGCGCGAAGAACTCATCCAGTAGCACGAGATTGGCCCGCGTGATGTCGGTCGCGCGGCGCGTCAACGCGTCGGTGTGACGCACGGCGATGGCCGCCAGATATTCGCTCGGCGCGCTATTGCTGATCGTCAGAAAATCCTTGAACACGCTGATGCGCTCGAGCACGTCGCGGTCTTGCGTCGCGATCCAGCCGACGCGCAAACCCGCGAGGCCATGCGACTTCGACAGCGCGCCGAGCGACACCGCCCTTTCATAGATATCGCACGCCGCAGGCAGGCGCTGCGCCGGATCGAGTTCGAGGCCGCGATAGACCTCGTCGCTGAACAGGATCAGCCCGTGGCGCCGCGCAAACTCGACGATCGCGTCGAACTGCGCGCGGGTCGGCAGAAAGCCGGTCGGGTTGTGCGGAAAGCAGATCACCAGCGCCTTCGTTTCGGGGCGCAGCAGCGTTTCCAGTTCTTCGATATCGAGCGACCACCCTTGCGCCTCGCGCGCCATCCACGGCGTGACGGCAATGCCGAGTGCGCTCGCCACCGAATAGTGCGACTGGTAGCCGGGCATATGCACGATCAGGTGGTCGCCCGCGTTGAACATCGTGTTCATGAACGAGAAGATCGCTTCCTGCGCGCCGGTGTGAACGACGATCTGGTCGGCTTGTGTGGCCGTGTAGAGCTGCTTCGCGAGTGCTTCCCGCAGCGCCGGCGCGCCAGGATATTCGGTGTAGCCGAGCCACGTCTGACCGAAGCCCTCCTTCGCGTCGGGCTCATAGGCGAGCAGTTCGTCGACCGTCATCGCCTCTGGATCGGAACTGCACAGCAGATATTGGGCAGTGAATTCGTGACGCGCAAAGTAGCGTTCGAGCTTGAAGGGAGGCAAGTGCATGGCGGGTTCGCGTAGGTGGGTCGATCGGATCGCGCCCGGCGCGACGCACCCCGCGACAACGCGGCGCGTCACACCCAGGCGGCAAGCTGAGACCCAGTTTGCGAAAAAAACGCTCGTAAGAGAAGCTACATTTCCTAATCTTACATTACACTTTCTAACTCACAAAATGCGCATCGCCCTGCGGCGGAAGCGTTGGGACGATGCATAGCCATAAACCGAACGTTAGGTTATCATCTCACTCGCATGCCAAGCTTTTTGAGACACACGGATACCGGGTCTACATCTACCGGAACGACCATCGGCCCGCGCACATTCACGTCCGCGAGCCAGATGGCACCGTCGTATTCATCCATAACTGCAAGACGAGCGGTCCCCTTGAAGTGCGCGAGCGTTGGGGAATCGCCGACGACATGGTCAGGAAACTTGCGCGGGCGATCACGCCGGAAATCAAGCGGCTTTGCGCCGCCTGGAGAAAAGACAATGGCAATTACTAAGCGCAGCCTGGACAAAGCGACCAAAGCGGAACAGGAGCTCGGCCCGCGCGTCACAGGTGCCCGCTACCTTCGCGCGACGAGCCGGATCGAGGTCACGTATGACAGTGGCGTAACGGTGACTGCACCAATCGCACTGATTCAGGATCTCGCGACGCTGCAGACGCCTGCAACTGCAGCCCAACTTGCAAAGATCGAAGTCTCGCCGGACGGGCGATACATCGACTGGCCAAAGATCGACGTATCGCTTTACGCGCCGGCGTTCATGAGACACATCCTCGGCAACCGCGCATGGATGGCAGAACACGCCCGCGGGATGGGTTCAGCGAAATCGGAAGCGAAGGCAGCTGCGGCGCGTGAAAACGGCAAGAAAGGCGGTCGGCCTCGTAAGACACAACCGCCTGCGCACGTGCCTGCATGATTCACATGGTCGATGGGCAAAGGCCACGACGCGACGACGAAAGCCCACAGCGGGCTTTCTGATTCACCGCACGCACGTCAAACCTGCGCCTGCGCACCGTCCGCAAAGATCTCCGTGCCGTCGATAAAGCTCGAATCGTCGGAAGCGAGGAACGTGACGACCCTGGCAATTTCCTCAGGCTGCGCGAGTCGGCCCATCGGGATGATCGAAGCCAGATAGGCCAGCAGCCCGTCCTGCCCTTCCTTCGTTTCTCCGCCAAGTTCCGCGAGCCCGACGGTCCTCGTCGAACCCGGGCTCACCACATTCACGCGGATCCCCCGGTCCTTCAGATCCATCACCCAACCACGCGCAAGGCTGCGCACCGCCGCCTTCGACGCGCTATAGATGCTGAACGCCGGCATCCCCTTCGATCCGGCAATCGAGCCGGCAAGAATGATCGAAGCGCCGCGTTGCATCAGCGGCAACGCCTTCTGAACCGTGAACACCAGCGCGCGCACATTGCGGTTGAAGGTGTCGTCGAAATGCTGCTCCGTGATGTTGCCCAGCGCCGCCATGGTGCCGCCGCCGGCATTCGCGAACAACACGTCGAGACGTCCTTCGCGCTCGCTGATGTGCTGCATCATTGCGTCGAGATCCGCCATGCGGGTGACGTCGCCCCGCACGCCTTGCGCACCGTATCCGATTGCTTCCACCGCGGCGTCCAGTTCTGCCTGACGGCGGCCGCTCACGTACACCCTCGCGCCCTCGCGCGCCAGATCCTGCGCCGCGGCAAGGCCAATGCCACTGGTGCCGCCGGTAACCAGCGCAATTTTGTGTTCGAGTCGCTTGCTCATCATGTACTCCGCTTCAAAGGATTGAATTGATGGAGTAACGATAGTTGTTTCCGCCAACGGAATAAACTGGCCTGAAGCTAAATGATTTTCTATACTGGTGAATAATAAAAATGGCAGCAAAACCCGCCGCAACGGAGAACGACGATGGACCAGTTGCTAGCCCTACGCGTGTTCGTGCGCATCGCCGAATCGGGCGGTTTCAGCAAAGCCGCCGACTCGCTGAACATGCCGAGAGCAACCGTCACCAAGCTGATCCAGGACCTCGAGGCGCATCTGCGGGTCAAGCTGTTTCAGCGCTCAACCCGCAAGGTGGCCGTGACCGAAGAAGGTCGCTCCTGCTACGAGCGCGCAACGCGAATCCTCGCCGACGTCGACGAAATGAACGCGCTGTTCGCCGATGCCCGCGGTGGCCCGCGCGGCCGCTTGCGGGTCGACATTGGTTCGTCGCTGGCCAATCTGATCTTGCTGCCGCACCTGCCCGAATTCCGGCGACGCTATCCCGACATTCAGCTTCAGCTTGGCGTAAGCGACCGCGAGATAGACTTGATCGGCGATGGTGTGGATTGTGTGATCCGGGGAGGCGAACTCACCGACACTTCGCTGATTGCAAGACGCATTGCAAGCCTCGATTGGGGGACTTACGCGTCCGCGTCCTATCTTGCCGCACGCACCACGCCGACACACCCTGACGCGTTGCGCGACGGGCACGATCTCGCCGGATACTTTTCGTCGCGGACCGGCCGCGTCTTCCCGATGTTGTACGAGCATGGCAAGCAGCGCATCCAGATCGACCCGAACGATAGCCTCGGTGTGTGTGTCAATGAAAGTACCGCGCATCTCACTGCACTCGTCAGTGGGCTGGGCATCGGGCAGACCTTTGCATTTATGGCGCGCCCGTGGCTGACAAGCGGCGATCTGGTTCAGTTGCTGCCGCAATGGACGCGGCCGCTGCACTCGCTGCACATCGTATTCGCGCGCTCGAAGCATGACAGCGCGCGCATGCGGGCCTTCGTCGATTGGGTGATCGAGGTGTTTCGACCTTACGATGATTTGCGCTTCGACAATGCAGCACGAGTCGCCTGATCGCACAGTGGCATCACACCGTCGCATTACATCGCGTTACGCAATTTCTGCGTCGGTCACACTCGACCGGTTAAAGTGATGGGTCACTACGGATACCACGTGAATTGCTAGCAAATCGTAAGGTATCCACGGCAAAGCAGCGTCGAAAGCTCGACTTGATTCTCGATCCTGGTTGGACGGGGCGCTCCTTCTCAACGGAGAACCAATCATGAGAATGTATATGCAACATGATTACGTGGTCGATATCGACCGATGCACTACAGCGTTCGCGCGCGGGCTTAAGCGGCCATCACTCTCACCTGCGAGGTCAGTGTGAGCACGGTGACGACCCCGCAAAACAAACCCCGCCGCCTCGGCCTCGTCGCGTTCATCGTGCTCGTGGTCGTGGTGGTGCTGATCACACTCGTCGTGCTGCATGTTCTGCACAGCAAGAAGCCGGCACGTGCGCCCGCCGCGCAAGTGGTGACGGTCGCGCCGGCCACGCTCGGCACGATGCCCGAAACGCTCAATGCGCTCGGCACGATCACGCCGATTGCCACTGTCACCGTGCTGCCGCAATTGAGCGGCTACCTGACCGCGGTCGGCTATCGCGAAGGCCAGGACGTCGAGAAAGGCCAGTTCCTCGCGCAGATCGATCCGCGTCAGTTTGAAATCAGCAAGCAGCAGGCGCAGGCGCAACTCGCCAAAGACAAGGCGTCGCTCGCCCAGGCGCGCGCCGATCTCGCGCGCTTCACGCAGTTGAACGAGCACAAGTCGATCGCCGAGCAAACCTACGTCGACCAGCAGTTCCTCGTGCAACAAGGCGAAGCGGCCGTGAAGGCCGACCTCGCGAATATCGCGCAGTTCGATCTCGACCTGGTCTACTGCCACATCACCGCGCCGGTCTCGGGCCGTATCGGGCTGCGGCTGATCGATCCAGGCAACTACGTGACCGCATCGAGCCAGCCCGGCATCGCGGTGATCACGCAGATGAAGCCGACCACCGTCGAATTCACGGTGCCGCAAAACGCACTGGAACAGGTGCTGCGCCGCTATAACACCGGCGCGAAGCTGCCGGTCACCGTCTATAGCAGCGACAACTCGAAGAAGCTCGCCACCGGCCAGCTCTACACGATCAACAACCAGATGGCGACCGCCACCGGCACCGTCACGCTGCGCGCGAGCCTGCCCAACGACGACGAAGCGCTGTTTCCGAACGAATTCGTCAACGTGACGCTACTGGTCGACACGCTGCAGAACGCGGTGCTGGTGCCGACCCCGGCGGTGCAGACAGGCGCGCCGGGCGACTACGTGTACATCGTGAATGCGAACAACACGGTATCGGTTCACAAGGTGACGACCGGACCGACCAACGGCTCGTACACGGCGATCGCGTCGGGCCTGAGCGCGGGCCAGCGGGTCGTCGTCGACGGCCTGGACCGCCTGTCGGATGGCGCGCACATCCGGCCGGCCGCCGCGCGGGCGACCCCCGCGAGCGGTGCCAGCGGTGCCGCCGCGCCCGCCGCATCCGATGTGCCGGCCGCGTCCGATGCTGCCGCGCAAGACTCGTAAGCCGTCTCCCAGCCGACCCGCACCGCGCCGATGAATTTTTCCCGCCTGTTTATCCTGCGACCGGTAGCGACCTCGCTGCTGATGATCGCGCTCGTGCTGGTCGGCCTGATCGCGATGAAGTTCCTGCCGGTGTCGTCGCTGCCGTCGGTCGACTATCCGACGATCCAGGTGCAGACCTTCTACCCGGGCGCGAGTCCGCACGTGATGGCAACCACCGTCACCGCCCCGCTCGAAGTGCAGCTCGGCGAGATCCCGGGCTTGCAGCAGATGGTCTCGTACAGCTCCGAAGGCGCGTCGATCATCACGCTGCAATTCGACCTGTCGCTGAATCTGGATGTCGCGCAGCAGAACGTGCAGCAGGCAATCAACGCGGCGAACAGCTTCCTGCCGGCCGGCCTGCCCGCGCCGCCGACCTATGCGAAGGTCAACCCCGCCGACCAGCCGATCCTGACGCTCGCGGTCACGTCGACCTCGATGTCGCTGACGCAATTGCAGGACGTCGCGAACAACCGGCTCGCCACCAAGATCTCCGAAGTACAGGGCGTCGGGCTGGTGGCGACCTCAGGCGGCAACGTGCCGGCCGTGCGCGTCGAAGCCGACCCGCAAAAGCTCGCCGCCTACGGCCTGAACATCGACGACCTGCGCACGCTGCTCGCCAACATCAACGTCAGCCAGCCGAAAGGCAATTTCGACGGTCCCGAGCTCGACTACACGATCAACGGCAACGACCAGATCGTCGATCCGGCCGACTACATGAACTCGGTGATCGCGTATCAGAACGGCGCGCCGGTGTACCTGCGCGACGTCGCGCACGCGAGCCAGGCGCCGCAGGACGTCGAACGCGGCGCGTGGTTCAACCGCACGCCGGCGATCGTGCTGAACGTGCAGCGCCAGCCCGGCGCGAACGTGATCCGCACCGTGAACCAGATCATGCAGCAACTGCCGAAGCTCGAATCGACGCTGCCGGCCGGCATGAAAGTGACGGTGGTCGCGGACAGTACCGGTGTGATCCGCTCGTCGGTGCGCGACGCGGCGTTCGAGCTGATTCTCGCGATCGTGCTGGTGGTCGGGGTGATCTTCGTGTTCCTGCGCAACGTGCCGGCCACGCTGATCCCGAGCATCTCGGTGCCGGTCTCGCTGATCGGCACGCTCGCGGTGATGTACCAGCTCAACTACTCGATCGACAACCTGTCGCTGATGGCGCTGATCATCGCGACCGGCTTCGTGGTGGACGATTCGATCGTGATGATCGAGAACATCGTGCGCTACCTCGAGGAAGGCCTGAGCCCGCTCGATGCGGCGCTCAAGGGCGCCGGCCAGATCGGCTTTACGATCCTGTCGCTGACCATCTCGCTGATCGCCGTGCTGATTCCGCTGCTGTTTATGGGCGGTGTGATCGGCCGCCTGTTCAGCGAGTTTGCGATCACGCTGGCGGTGACCATCGTGCTGTCGGCGGTCGTGTCGCTGACCGTCGTGCCGATGATGTGCGCGCGCATCTTGCGTGCGCAGGCCGAACGCCACCCTAGCCGCTTCGAGCGGATCAGCGAGGGCCTGTTCGACAAGACGCTCGCCGCCTACGAACGCGGGCTCAGATGGGTGCTCGACCATCAGACGCTGACGCTGTTCGTCGCGCTCGGCACCGTCGCGCTCACGTTGATCCTGTACATCGTGATCCCGAAAGGCCTGTTCCCGGTGCAGGACGTGGGCGTGCTGCAAGGCATCAGCGTGGCCGACAACTCGGTGTCGTACACGGCGATGGTCAAACGCCAGAACGAACTTGCACAAGCGATCCTGAAAGATCCGGATGTGACGTCGCTGACCTCGTACGTCGGCATCGACGGCACCAATACGACGCTGAACAACGGCCGCTTCCTGATCAACCTGCGCCCGCGCGACGACCGCTCGCTGTCCGCCGAGGAAATCGGCCGGCGCATCCAGCAGGAAGCCGACAAGGTGGCCGGCATCCGGCTGTACGTGCAGCCCGAGCAGGATCTGACGCTCGACACGACGGTCTCCAAGAACCAGTACAACTTCGTGCTGCGCGGCCCGAATCAGCAAGCGTTCCAGCAGTACGTGCCGGCCTTGATCGAACGGATGAAGCAGATCCCGTCGATCACCGACGTGGCCAGCGATCTGAATGTCGACGGCCTAGGCATCTACGTCGACGTGAACCGGCAGCTGGCCGCGCGTTACGGCATCACCGCGGCGACCATCGACAACGCGCTGTACGACGCGCTCGGCCAGCGCATCGTGTCGACCATCTTCCAGCAGTCGAACCAGTACCGCGTGATTCTGGTCGCGAAGCCCGGTTCGGTGCCGGACCTGCAGGGCCTCGGCAACCTGTATCTGCCGAGCCAGACCAGCAGCACCGGCCAGGTGCAGCTGTCGGGCATCGCGAAGCTGCGCATCGTGCGCACGCCGCTGGTGGAGAGCCACCTCGCGCAGTTCCCGTCGGTGACGATCTCGTTCAACCTCGCCAAGGATGCGTCGCTGAGCGCCGCGGTGCGTTCGATCCGCGACGCCGAGGCCGCGGTGAATCTGCCGCCGTCGATTACATCGACCTTCCAGGGCGCCGCGCAAGCGTTCGAAGATTCGCTGTCGAGCGAGGTGTATCTGCTGATCGCGGCGCTCGCTGCCGTGTATATCGTGCTCGGCGTGCTGTACGAGAGCTATATCCACCCGGTGACGATCCTGTCGACGCTGCCGTCGGCCGGCATCGGCGCGCTGCTCGCGCTGATGATCGCCGGCAGCGACCTGGACGTGATCGGCATTATCGGCATCGTGCTGCTGATCGGCATCGTGAAGAAGAACGCGATCATGATGGTCGACTTCGCGCTCGAGGCCGAGCGCGTGCACGGCAAGACGCCGCGCGACGCGATTTTCGAGGCATCGCTGCTGCGCTTCCGGCCGATCCTGATGACCACGCTCGCCGCGATGCTCGGCGCGCTGCCGATGCTGCTCGGCACCGGCACCGGTTCCGAGCTGCGCCGTCCGCTCGGTCTCGCGATTATCGGCGGCCTGACGCTGAGCCAGATCCTGACGCTGTTCACCACGCCGGTGATCTATCTGTTCTTCGATCGCCTCGCGCTGCGCTTCTCGCGCAAACGCCGTGAAGCAGCGCAGCAGAACGGCGAGCGGAGCGCGCCGTGAATATCTCGGCGCTGTTTATCCGGCGGCCTGTCGCGACCAGCCTGCTGGCGGTCGCAATTCTGCTGTCCGGGTTTCTGGCCTATTTCCAGTTGCCGGTCGCGCCGCTGCCGAACGTCGCCTATCCGGTGATCGTCGTACAGGCGCAGATGGCGGGCGCGAGCCCCGCGACGATGGCCGCGACCGTCGCGGAACCGCTCGAGCGGCGCCTGGGCACGATCGCCGACGTATCCGAGCTGACCTCGATCAGCTATGTCGGCCAGTCGATGGTCGTCGTCGTGTTCGGTTTGAACCACGATATCAACGGCGCCGCGCGCGACGTCGAAGCCGCGATCCAGGCGGCCCGCGCGGACCTGCCCACTACCCTGCGCGCCAATCCGACCTATCGCCAGTACAACCCGGCCAGCGCGCCGATCATGGTGCTCGCGCTGACGTCGGATACGCTGACCAAGGCGCAGTTGTACGACTCCGCGGATTCGGTGATCCAGCAGCAGTTGTCGCAGGTCGATGGTGTCGGCCAGATCACGCTCGGCGGCGGCGCGCTGCCGTCGGTACGCGTCGAGCTACAGCCCGGCAAGCTGAATAGCTACGGCATCGGCCTCGAAGACGTGCGCGCCGCGGTCGGCGCCGCCAACGCGGACAGCGCCAAAGGCCACATCGACACCCAGGCCCAGCGCTACGAGATCCTGTCGAACGATCAGATCAGCAACGCGGCGCCCTATCGCGACATCGTGATCGCTTATCGGGCGGGCGCGCCGGTGTTCCTGCGCGACGTCGCGAACGTGATCGACTCCAACGAGAACCTCCGCAACGCGGGCCTGTATAACGGCAAATCCGCGATTCTGGTGATCGTCTATCCGCTGCCGGGCAGCAATGTGGTGAAGTCGGTGGCGCAGATCCAGGCGCGTCTGCCCGCGATCGAGGCCGCGCTGCCGAAGGCAATTCACGTGAATGTCGCGGTCGACCGTTCGGAATCGGTTCGCGCGTCGACCGCCGACACCGAGCGCACGCTGTTTCTCGCGGTGCTGCTGGTGGTCGGCGTGGTATTCGTGTTTCTGCTGTCGCCGCGCGCGACGCTGATTCCAGCGGTCGCGCTGCCGCTATCGATTGTCGGCACCTTTGGGCCGATGTATCTGCTTGGCTACAGCATCGACAATCTATCGCTGATGGCGCTGACGATCGGTACCGGCTTCGTGGTCGACGATGCGGTGGTGGTGCTGGAAAACATCGTGCGCCATATCGAAGCCGGCCTCGACCCGAAGGAAGCCGCGATCCGCGGCGCCGGCGAAGTGGGCTTCACGGTGATCTCGATGAGCCTGTCGCTGATCGCCGTGTTTTTGCCGATCCTGCTGATGCCGGGCATCGTCGGCCTGCTGTTTCACGAGTTCGCCGTCACGCTGACCATTGCGATTCTGTTCTCGCTGGTCATTTCGCTGACGATCACGCCGGCGATGTGCGCGTATGTGCTGCGTCGCGAAGATAGCGAACGCCCGAAAGCGCGCATCGCACGCTGGATCGACAACGGCTTCAACCGCTTTCGCGATGCGTACAGCCGCTCGCTCGAGCGCGTGCTCGACCATGCATTGCTGATCTGCCTGTCGCTGATTGCGCTGCTGGTGGCCAACGTGTTCTTGCTGCGTTTCCTGTCGGCGACGTTTTTCCCCGAGCAGGACACCGGCATTCTGATCGGCCAGATCATCGCGGACCAGAGCATCTCGTTCAATGCGATGCAGAAGAAGCTCGCGCAGTTGCAGGCGATCGTGCAGAAAGACCCGGCTGTGGAGTCGGTGGCCGGCTTCACCGGCGGGCGCGCGCTGAACACCGCGAACGTGTTCATTGAACTGAAGCCGCTCGCGCAACGCCATCTGTCGGCGGAGCAGGTAGTGAACCGGCTGCGGCCGAAACTGAGCGGCGTGTCCGGCGCGCAGCTGTTCCTGCAGGCGCAGCAGGATCTGCGCATCGGCGGACGGCAGTCGGCTGCCGAGTATCAGTACACGCTGACCAGCGACGACCCCGATGCGCTGTTCAAATGGGTGCCGAAGCTGGTGGCCGAACTCGGCAAGCATCGCACCGAGATCACCGACGTCAATTCGGACCTGCAGCAAAACGGCTTGCAGGCGTACGTGAATATCAGCCGCAGCACCGCGATGCGTTACGGCTTCGTGGCGAACCAGATCGACAACGTGCTATATGACGCATTCGGCCAGCGTACGGTATCGACGATCTTCAATCCGCTGAACCAGTACTTTGTTGTAATGGAAGTCGCGCCCGAGTACTGGCAACATCCACAGTCGATCAACGGCCTTTATCTGAGCACCGCTGCCGGCAACCCGAGCGGCACGCAGCAGACGCAGATGTCGCGCGCCCTCGTTAGCGGCGTCACACAGCCGGTCGCGATAGCAGCGGCCGCGAGCGGCGCCGCTTCGACCAACTCGCTGAACGCCGATGCCGAAGCGAACTCGCAAACCAACAGCATCTCGAACAGCAAGGGCGGCAGCTCGAGCGGCAGCGCCGACAGCACGGCCGCCGAAACCATGGTGCCGCTGTCGACCATGATGACCTGGAGCAGCAGCCATACCGCGACGCAGGTGAACCACCAGGGCGGCCTCGTAGCGGGCACGATCTCGTTCAACCTGCCGCCGGGCGGCTCGCTCAGCGCGGCGGACGCGGCTATCGTGAAGGCGTCGAGCGACATCGGCATACCCGCGTCGGTGCACGGCGCGTTCGCCGGTGCCGCGCAGGCTTACGCGCAGTCGATGAGCACCGTGCCGCTGCTGGTGCTGGCAGCGCTGCTGGTGGTCTACATCGTGCTCGGCGTGCTGTACGAAAACACGATTCACCCGCTGACCATTCTGTCGACGCTGCCGTCCGCCGGCATCGGCGCGACGCTCGCGCTGCTGATCTTCGGCACGCCGTTTTCGGTGATCGCGATGATCGGCATCATCCTGCTGATCGGCATCGTGAAGAAGAACGGCATCATGATGGTGGACGTCGCGATCCAGTTGCAGCGCACCGAAAAAATGGATGCGCGCTCGGCGATTCATGCAGCGGCGGTAGTCCGTCTGCGCCCGATCATGATGACCACCGCGGCCGCCGTGCTCGGCGCGCTGCCGCTGGCAATCGGTATCGGCCAGGGCGCTTCGCTGCGGCAGCCGCTCGGCGTCACCGTGATGGGTGGGCTGCTGCTGAGCCAGGTGTTCACGCTGTACACGACACCGGTGATTTACCTGTATCTCGATCGCCTGCGTTCGAAGGTGGCGCGCTGGTCCGCGCGGCTGCCGTGGAACCGCGGGTCCGACACTCCGAACACCCCGAACCCGCCGGGAACACCGGGTAGCCCCGGCTCACCCGACGCACCGGACACGAGCGCACGATGATGAACACGACCCGCACGCTACTCGCGGTCTCGCTCGTCGCGTTGACGACGAGCGGCTGCATGGTCGGCCCCGACTATCAACGCCCCCAGGTAGCCGTGCCGGCCACCTGGCACGAGCTGCCGGGCTGGACCCAGGCACAGCCCGACGCGGCCGGCCCGAAAGGCGACTGGTGGACCGCGTTCGACGATCCGCTGCTCAACGAACTGGAACCGCAGGTCGCGGTGTCGAACCAGACGGTGCGCCAGAGCTATGCGAACTACCAGCAGGCGGTGGCCGAAGTGCGCATCGCGCGGGCCGGGCTGTTTCCGACCATCGGCGTGCAAGGATCGGCGACGCGCGAGCGCAGTCCGACCAGCACCTCCGGCAGTTCATCGTTTCTGCCGCAGGCAAGCGGCGCGCGGATCAACAACGGCGGCTCGCTGGAAGGCAGCGCGAGCTGGACCATCGACGTGTGGGGCCAGGTGCGCCGCACGATCGAAGAGAATGCTGCGACCGCGCAGGCGAGTGAAGCGACGCTGGCGAATGCGACCTTGTCGGAGCAGATTGCGCTGGCGAACGCGGTGATCGATCTGCGCATCACCGATGCGAATATCGACCTGCTCAACAAGACGGTCGAAGCGTTTCGCGAGTTTTTGCGCGTGGTGAGCGAGCAGGATCGGGCGGGCACGGTGCCGCCGTCGAACCTGGTGTCGGCGCGCACGCAGCTGGAAAGCGCGCAGGCTAGCCTGATTGCATTAGGCGTGTCGCGTGCGCAGTTTCAGCATGCGATTGCGGTGCTGGTTGGCAAGAACCCCGGAGAGGTGGTGGTTCCGCATAGCACTGCCCTGCCGACGCTGCCCGAGATTCCGGCCGGCGTGCCGTCGACCATACTGCAGCGGCGCCCGGATATCGCGACGGCCGAGCGGCAGATGGCGGCTGCGAATGCATCGATTGGCGTGGCGATTTCCGCTTACTACCCGACCATTTCGTTGTCCGCGCTCGATGGGTTTACGCAGTCGCCGTTGACCGGTTTGCTGAACGTCAGCAACTACGTGTGGTCGCTGGGCGCCAATGCGAGCGAGACGATTTTCGACGGCGGCCTGCGCAGCGGCCAGGTCGCGGCAGCGCGGGCTAGCTACGATGCGTCGGTGGCCAATTATCGGGGCACGGTGCTTAACGCGTTCGAGAATGTCGAGAACGATCTGTCGGGCTTGCGCATTCTTGCCCAGCAGGGGCAAGTGCTCGATGCCGCCGTGCAGGATGCGATTCGCGGTACCGAGATCGCGTTGAATGAATATCAGGCGGGTACGGTCGATTACACCACGGTAGCGACCGCGCAGGCGACGCAGTTGAACGACCAGCAGAGCGCGTTGAATGTGCAGCAGCAGAGACTGCTGGACGCGGCGGCATTGATCGGCGATCTGGGCGGCGGGTGGTCGGGCGAGCTGCATGATCCGCGGCATCCGCAGGCGGCGGCGGAGAATGTGGGCCGGTAAAGTGGCTTCCCAGGCTACGCGTCGGGGCGCGAGCTGTACGCGCGCTGCTCACGCATTATCTCGTCGTTACGCTGTGTACAACGTGATCAGAAAGACGGCGAACCGATAGCCTAGAACGATGAGGCCGGCCGCCAGCGCCATCGCTGCCGCCCTGACGACCCGCGTTATACCGTGAGAGCCGAAGACGGGTTTCAACGCGAGAAACACGTAGCCCGCACAACACCCAAGATTGACGATCGAAAGAAGCTTGTCGACGACAGGTGAAGCAAGTCCGAGGCCGCCCAGACGAATCTCGATGGCCGCAACGCCTAGCGCGAGCGAGAACAGCAGCAGCAGGAACACGTAGAGATGCAGCGAGAAATACACAAAGGTGACGAATGGCCTGCGCGCACGAAGGAAGGTCATCCACAGCAACACGGTGAACGGCATCACCATCAGAATGACGAGTGACTTAGCATTGAGCACCGCTGCGCGATCGAAAATGGATGTGTACTGCGGCAACTCCATCTTTAATCTCGCGACGCGTTCGGCCACCAACGACCGCGCGAACGGACTCCAGTCCTGATGATAAAGATGGGATTGCAGCGTCGAGCCGAAGACCTGGGTATCGGTCAGCGACTGCATCGCGAAGAAGAACGCGTTAGCGACAAGAAACAGCTGGAACGGCGGCACATAAGGCATGCGCTTTCCATTCAGATGCGCGACCGTCAGCTCGCCCGGATAACGTAGCAGAACCCAGAAGGTGCGAAGCAGGCGCCCGTCGATGCTCGTCGCCGCGTGCAGGAGCCTGGCTCCGATCGCGCGCAGCGTAAGGTCGGGCGGCCGAAGCGGGCTCTCGCCGCACATCGGGCAAAAAGGCGTGGTGACATGAATTGCACACGTCGGACAAACCCAGGGTTCGGTCGCAGACATGATTCCCTCCGTTGCACCGCTCGAGATCACAGTAGTACTTCATGAGGGCGGCCGCAGCCGGGTTTTACCTACGCCTTACCTGCACCGACAGCGCCGGTGACGCATCGCGCATGCGATTGTTATTTATACTTGCCCGAAAATTCTCCACCGTCGCCCCCGCGCGAGATACGGCATGCGCCTGCTTTCCTACGCTTTGGGCTTTGCCGTCGTCGCCTACCTGGGCGCGGCGCTGCTGCTGTATCTGATGCAGGACGGCATGCTGCTGCCCGGCGCGCCGAACGCGGCCGACTTGCGCACGCAGACGCACGCGGGCGACGCCATCGAAGTATGGAAAATCGGTAACGACTACGCGGGCTACGTAGTATCGCCGGCGGGGCGCCCCCCGCGCGGCACCTTCATCGTCTATCACGGCAACGCAGAATCGGCTGAAATGAAGCTGCCGCTCGCCGACGTATTCGTGCGTGCCGGCTATCGCGTCGCGATCGTCGAGTATCCGGGCTACGGCAGGCGCAACGGCACGCGCACGATGAAGACAACGCTCGACGCATCGCGCGAAGCACTGTCGGCCACGCTCGCGCAATGGCCTGGACCGGTGTACTTGGTCGGTGAATCGCTGGGCGCGGGCATGGCTTCGCAAGTCGTGCAAGGCAACGAACCGGCGATCGCAGGCGTCGTGCTGATTACGCCGTGGGATTCGCTTGCCAGCGTGGCCGCGGAGAAGTATCCGGTGTTCCCGGTGCGCTGGATGTTGCACGACGGGTTCGACTCCGTCGCGGCGGTGTCGCGCTATGGCGGGCCGCTCATCATCGTCGGCGCGCAGCAGGACACGCTGATTCCGGTCGAGCATGCCCGACGCTTCGCCGGTGAGCACGCTCACGCCCAGCTCATGGTATTGCCCGGCGCCGGTCACAACAGCTGGTTCAGCGCCATCACACCTCAAGACTGGCGGCAGATTCTGCAATGGCTTCGCGCTGAGTGACCGGGGCTCCTGTCACCCGGCGCAACTGCCCGTCGCCACGGCCCGCGTGCCCGGCCCAAACGCGACCACGCTGAGCAACGCCAGGATCCACGCTCCTGACGCGCCGTACAGCATTACATGCCCGAAGCCGTGCACCAGCGCTGCATGAACGATCACGCCTTGCGGATCGGCAGTTGCAAGTTCCGCACTGCGCTGCGTGAGATGCGCGGCCGTACCGGCGGCGACCTGCTCGGCGAGCAGGCGCAGCGACGAGGATTCGAAAGCGCCGGGTATGCGACGCGCCAGATACCCCAGCACGCCTTCGAGAAGAATGAAACCCATCAGCGCGATATTGACGGCGAGACTGATCAGTCTCGCGCTCATATCGATACCCGAAGCCATGCCGGCACGATTCGACGACACCGAGCCAGTGGCGGTATTGGTGACCGGCGTATTGGTGAGGCCAAGCCCCGTGCCGCACAGCAGGCAACCCGGCAGCACCGTCAGCCAGCTGGCGTGCTCGATGCCTGCGCCGAAGCGCATTAGCAGAAAGCCGAGACCGATGGTGAACATGCCGAGCGGAATGACCCTGCGTGCCTCGAACCTGAGCGCGAGCCGTTCGGCGAGCGGCGGCACGACGAGCGTCGGCAGCGTATAGGCCAGCAGCGACAATCCCGCGTTCACACTCGAGTATCCGAGCGCGCCCTGAAAGTAGATCGGCAGATAGATCATGAACGGCCAGTAGCTGAAATTCATGCCCATCGAGCCGAACATCGCCCCGGAAAACCTGCGGATCCGGAACACCGAGAAATCGAACATCGGCCGTGGACTGCGCTTCTCGACCCACAGGAACGCGACGAAACTCAGCACCGTCGCTGCAACGATGCTCAACGCGGCGGGACTGGAGAGGCCAAAATCCGGCCCTTGCGTAATGAAATAGACGAGGCCGAAGCACGACACCGAAAGCGTGACGATGCCTGGGATATCCAGGTGTTGCGCGTGCGGGTCGCGCGACTCCTGCACGCCGGCGAACGCGAGAGCCAGTGCCACGATCGAGATCAATACGTGGACCAGAAATACCCACTGCCAGTTGGCGACCGCGACGATCATGCCGCCGATGATCGGGCCGAAGCCCAGGCCGATACCGAAGATGATGCCCCACGCGCCAAACGCCCTGCTCCGCTCACGCCCTTGCTGAAACTGGTGCGAAAGCACTGCCACCTGGCAAATCAGCATCGCGCCGCCGCCCATCCCTTGAAGAAACCGGCTGACGATCAGCACCGACACGCTTTGTGCGAGCCCGCAGACCAGCGAGGTTATCGCGAACACCACAATGCTGGCGACGTAGATGCGTTTGCGACCGAACCGGTCGGCCAGCGCACCGGTAGCCATCAGCACGGTGGTACATGCAAGCGTGTACGCGTTCATGATCCATTGGATCTCCTTGAAGTCCGCGTGCAGCACGCTTTCAAGCGTTGGCAACACGGTCGGCACGCTGGATATTTCGAGGCCGAACATCAGCGAGGTCAGACAAACCGTCGCGAGTGCGACGGTGTTGTTGGGAGCGCGGGATAGCAACATGAATATCAGTCCAGGTGGCAGCGAGTGGCAACGAATTGGAATTACTATATCGGGAATTACTTTCCCTTTTGACGTGCGTTTTTCCCATTAATCGATCCCACAAGGACCCAATGTGACGGACAAACTCGATGGCGTAGCGGTCTTTGTTCAGGTGGTCGAAGCCGGCAGCTTTACGCTCGCGGCCGAGCGCATGCATCTGACGCGCTCGGCAGTCGGCAAGGTGATTGCGCGGCTGGAGAATCGTCTCGGCGCACGGTTGCTGCAACGCACGACACGCAGCCAGACGCTGACGGAGGCTGGGCAGGCCTATTACGACCGGTGCGTGCGCGCGCTAGCCGAACTCGACGCCGCCGAGGCCGAAGTCGAAAGCGGACACAGCGAGCCGCGCGGTCGTCTGCGAGTCAGCGCGCCGCTCGCGTTTGGTCACCTTTGCGTGGCGCCAGTGCTGTTCGGGCTCGCGCGCAAGCACGCAGAGCTTCAGATCGACATCTCGTTCACCGACCGCGCGGTGGATCTGGTCGAAGAGAATATCGACCTCGCGGTGCGCATCGGCGAGTTGCGCGACAGCGCGAGCCTCGCGGCACGGCGCCTGGGCATCCAACAGATGAGCATCGGAGCCGCGCCGTCGTATCTGGCCCGGCGCGGCACGCCTGTCGATAACGATGCGTTCGCAGGGCACGTGGGTATCGCTTACTCGCGCGCCGGCGTGGTGTCGCCCTGGCGTGTGCTCGACACGCACGGCGTCGAGTGCGAATTGCCGATCGTGTCTCAAGTGAGCCTCGACGATATTCAGGCGATTGCGGGCGCAGGCGTCGCAGGTTTGGGGCTGGTGCAGTTGCCGTGCTGGCTGCTGACGCGCTTTGTCGCGGCAGGACAACTCGCCTCGGTAAGGGAGCGTTGTGGCGTGCGGCCACAGGATATTCACGCGGTGTGGCCGAAGACGCCGTATCTGCCGTTGAAGACCCGTTGCGCGATCGATGCGCTGGTGACGGAAATTCGCGCGATGAACCTGGGGTGAAGGAAGCCTGCGTGGGTGGGTTTTTATCGCCGCCTCCCGTGGCGAGCGCAACCACGTGCTATCTGGACTTGTGGCTAAAAGCACCATCCGGGTTGGCGTAAGGGTTTACCTCCTTGCGCGCAGCAGCCGGATCAGGGGCTGACATGCCCACTTGCTCGCGCAGCGACGCCGGCTTGTATTTGCCAGGCCTGGCGTCAGGCTTGATGTCTTCGAGCCCGCAGGCCCAAGCGTTGAGCATGCGCTTGGCGACCTCGCGAAAAGCCGGGTATTGGTCAGCGAACTCCGACACCAAGGGTGTCACCTGATGTACCGCTGCGGTGACCTGCTCGAAAGCCGCCCCCATGTCCGTTTTGCTCAGGCCAAGCCGGGCGCCGCCATAGACCTGCAGCAATGCACCTGACGCCCACACTCTCTTGCCCTTCAGGGTTAGCGCAGGAATGGCCGTTTCGTACCTCGGATAGACCGTGTCGCTCAGCACGTCGTAGACAGGCGCGAGCCGCACGTCATCGCGATTGGTATAAGCGAGCGCGAAGTTCTTCAGGTGGGCATCCGGGTTGTGGACCGCATGGTTCAGCAACAACAGCGTAAAGAGACGCCGCGCATGCTCCTTGAAGGCCTCGCGCGGTATGTAGGTCGCCGTTAGCGTGGCGAGTTCCTCGAGCGAGCCTTTGTACTTGTTGACGGCGTCAAGGCCCTTTAGCGCGCAGTAGTCTTCCACCGCCAGCTTCCGACCATCGGCGGTGCGGTCAAAGCGTTGCACCGCCAGTACCTGGCCGTCGTCGGATAGCCGCGCACTGGGCACGTCGAGCCCGGCGTGACGCGCGACCTCGAGGCACAGGTATTCGTTGATCGCGAGACCCGGCAGGTCGTCGAAGCCGGTTTTGAGGATGAAGTCGTCGGTCCATATCGTGGCCTTGTCGCCCGACTGCATCAACGCCTTTGGCATCACCCCTGACACACCTTCTGCGATGCCCGTTTCGAGCAGACGCAGCAGGTTGTCGCGCGAGTCGGTCGAAGCCAGCAACTCCGCCATATTGGCGTTGCCGGCGGCGGCTTCGAGCGTCGTGCCGCGCGGTACCACCTGCACCCGCCCGATCGAGTTCGCACCCGTGAGCGCGAGCAAGCCGAAATCGCTGACGTCGGCGTGCGGGCCAAGGCGGCGAATCATGATGTCTTTCTTGACACCCTCGGGAAGATTCATCTGGAAGAACGGATGAAGATGCGGCCAGACATACGACTCGGCGCGTACGGGCATCAGCAGCGAAACCTGGTCTTCTTCCGCCACGTCGGGCAGATAGGTGAAGACGTACTGGCCAGCCTCTTGCGTGAGCGTGCCGACCGCTCGAGCATGAACATAGACGTCGAGCACAGGGTGGTTCATGGCTTGCCACCGGTTGCCTTGACGCGCCGCGCGACGCGCACCCTCACGTGGTGCACCGGGCGCGTGCCGCCCAGTTGTTCGCCGGGATCTACCCGCACGTCATCGAGCGTGCGCTGATGCCCACGGCGACGCGCAAGGATTTCCAGCCCGACGGCGTCGAACAGGCTAAGCATTTTCACTGCCCCTAGTTCGGGCAGCATGCCAGTTTCGAACATGCTGATGCGCCCGCGTGGCACGCCGCTCATCTCGGCGACCTGCTGTTGCGTGAGGTTTGCCGCGACGCGGGCTTGACGGAGCACTTCACCTAGTTCGGCAAGATTCATGTTCTGTATACGACACATAACGAGGTAGAACACGCTCAATGTAACGTATATCGAACATCGACGCCATAGAATAATGTCACGTATACGGAACATTATCTGTAAATTTCATCTTAATGTATCGTATACAGTACATTTCGACCGCCGTCGACGGCAAACTCCGCGCGTCGGGTTTCGTCGATCTAAAATCGCCGTCACTTGCCGGCTGGTCTGCCCCCGAACATTTGCCAGCCTGCAAGCCCCCCGAACGCACCATTCACCACAAGGTCCATCATGCCCGTGTCGCTCCACGCCGCCCGCCCGTCTCGTCCGAAGCACCTGCTCACCGTTGCGATCTGCTGTGCCGTTGCGCTGCTCGCCGGTTGCGCCAGCGATGCGAGCAAAACGGCTGACAGCTCCAACGACAACGAATCGATCGGCACCGTGCGCCAGATCTACGACGGCGCGCTCACGCCCGACATGGCCGTTCACACCTTCCGTCACATCGACAGGCTTTTCCCGACGCGCCGCATCGCGCGCGGCAACAGCGTGTCGCCGCTGCCTGAAGCGTCTCAACCCCTATCGCAGGTGCGATTCGTCTCGAACGGGAAGCACTACGACCTCGACGATTTCCTTGCGCTCGACCGCGTGTCCGGACTGCTGATCCTGAAGAACGATCAGATCGTCTACGAGACCTATCAGTACGGCAACACGCCTGCCACGCGCTGGATGTCGATGTCGCTGGCCAAATCGATCACGTCTACCCTGTTTGGCGCAGCTGTCAAAGATGGTTTGATCGGCAGCATCGACGATCCGGTCACCCGTTACGTGCCGCGGCTTGCCGGGTCCGCGTATGACGGTGTGACGATCCGCAACGTCCTGATGATGGCCTCGGGTGTGCGTTGGGACGAGACCTATACGAACCCGGCTTCAGACCGGCGCGCGCTGCTTGAAGTGCAACTGGCGCAGAAGCCGGGCGGAACCATCGACCTGATGAGCAAACTGCCGCGCGCAGCGCCGCCGGGCAGCCGTTTCAACTACAGCACGGGTGAGACGCAGGTCGCAGCCGAGATCCTGCACGGCGCGCTGAAAGGCAAGAGCATCTCGCAGTATCTGTCCGAGAAAGTGTGGAGCCCGGTTGGCATGCAGTCTGATGCGACGTGGTGGCTCGACTCACCGGATGGCATCGAGATCGGCGGCAGCGGTCTGAGCGCGACATTGCGCGATTGGGGGCGCTTCGGCGTGTTTATCGAGCACGGTGGCGTCGCCGGCGGCCAGCAGATCGTACCCGCGGGCTGGACAGCCGAAGCCGGTACGCCGAAGACGCTGACTACCGGCGCAGTCTCGCAGTATGGCTACTTCTGGTGGCCGGTAACGTCGGGACAATCGGTTCAGGATGGCGCGTACGCCGGACACGGCATAGAGGGGCAAGGGCTCTATATCAATCCCAAAGAGAAGGTGGTGATCGTGATGTGGGGCGCGCAGTCCAAGCCGAGCGGAATGGAAGTGGTCAACCGTGACGACTTTTTCAATGCGGTTTTAGCGGCGGTTAAACAATAAAAGTCATATACCCGGTGTTGAAGGGGCCCATCTTGCATCGCTATTGCTGCGCAGCCTGGGCCACACCGGGGAAATAGCGGGACAGGCATTTGTCCCGCCGTTTAGCCTTGCTATTGCGACACAGGCTCTGCCGGACTTACACCTAGCTCACGTCAAACTACTAAGTCCGGCTAGCGCCATTTCTATCTACCGCATCCATCGCCTCATATCGGCGATCGCCTTGCTTGATCAGGCTTTGCATTGGAAGTACGGGAATCACCGACCAAAGCTACGGGTCGGTCAAACATTGCGTAACGGCGGATCTTGCCGGGACGGGTGAATAGCGGCTCGCCGGAAGTGCACCGCACGGCGGCTGCGTGACGACTGCAACTACTTCGCAGCGCCCACCAGCGAAAACGCATCCCACTTCGGATCGACCGGTGTGCGCGGGTTATGCGACAGCGCCTCTGCGACGAGCGGCTCGCACGCGCCGTAGTCGGAACCGACGCTGTCGCTATGCGCTTGCGGGAAGTTGACGGCAAGCACCTTGCCGCCCCAGCGCTGGACCGTCGCCGTCATGCTGCATTTGCCTGCGCCGCCCACCTTCACGTCGAGCACAAGCGCGTTCACATCGAGCGCGGCGTCGGAGTTCGAAAAATTCCATTGCGTTTCCATCCGGTCATTCGCACCGCCGGTATCGACGAGTTTCATCGTCTTGTCGGGAATACCGACGGACTGCACCAGGTCGAGAATATTTGAACCGATCAACTGGCCTTGCGGATCGCGCGCTTCGTGAGTTCTAAACGCGCCGCACGCTGTTAGCGATGTCAAAAGAAAAGCAAAGGGAATTGTCAGGCGTCGCATGCATGCTCCCGTGTCGATGAGCGTATCGTTCAGTACGCGGTAAATAAGCAGCCCCGCTCTGGTGCGCAGTCATGCGAGAAAACACGGTGCGACCGGCGAAAACCGATAGTGCGACACGCACGTGTGGATGGGGTTCCGCGAATCGCGCGGGTACCGGGGCAAAACGCCCGGACAGGGAAAAAGAACGAAATCCTAACTAATTACTCGGGAAGGATTTTCCGATGCCGATGCAGACGGATGATGCAACCGGATGCCGACATCCGACAGCTCGCTGCTGAGTGCCCAGCAGGAGAAAAACGAGGCGGTAAACCGCCGCCATACGGCCCGATACCGCGGTTGATTAGTCGCGGCGAAACGTCTCTGCCAGTACGGCGCAATGCTGCAGGTGCAGATGCATCGCCTGGCTGGCCAGCGCGCGAAGCTTCGCGAAGAACCCGGGTTCCGAACGGACAGCTTGAGCAGGCAAGGTTTTCATGATGAGGTCTACGGTGACGTAAGGTGAATGATTAGGGGTTATTCCCTAAGGGATAACCCGTAGTTTATCAGAATTTCACCGCGCCAAAAAACAGAATATGCGGCGCCACGCGGCCGCGATGAAGCCACCGCGAGACGCAAACCGCCAGGTCCCCTCCTCCCGCCCCTTCACCCTGCCTCGATTAGTTCGCGTCACTCAATACTGTTTGTCCTGAGCGGGTATGCGAAACCCGGGTCGATGCGCCTACATTTGCTCCCATCGGACCAGCAGACCATCGAACCACCGGTCACCGGTCCCGCAACATGTACTGGAGAACTGAAAAATGAAATTCTCGGTGAAAAACGAAATGCGCCCCGACGATATCGGCCCTCTCGAACGCGCGATGAAAAGCGTCGATGGGGATGCGAAGGTCGCCGTGGACATCGATACGAAGACGATCAGCATCGATTCATGGCTGATGCCGGAAGAGTTTCTGGTCGCCTTCGCCGACGAAAACTACGACGTGACGATTGCCGAAGGGTAGCCAGACCCGAAACGCGCGCGAAATGTCCCCGAACCGATAAACATCGAGCTTCTGTCAGCAGTCGGGGAATCTAGACGGCTTTTCTGTCAGCGGTCAGTGGACCGATTTTTAACCTGGCGCGGGCCGCGGCGAGCCATGCCGCAGCCGCGCCCGCATTCCCTCCAGGAGGGACGTATGAGCGAAGCAGATCAAGGCGCTGCACGTGTGCGCGAGCTGAGTCATTTCATCGGTGGTCAACCTGTTGCCGGCACGAGCGGCCGCTTCAACGAAGTATTCGATCCGGCGCAAGGCCGACTGACGGCGCGCGTGCCGGTCGCGAGCACCACTGAAGTCGCCACCGCCGTCGCCGCTGCAAAAGCGGCCTTCCCGGCATGGAGCGAAACCCCGCCGCTCAGTCGCGCCCGTTTGATGTTCAGGTTCAAGGCGCTGCTCGATGAGCATTCGGACGAACTCGCCGAGCTGATCACACGCGATCACGGCAAGCTGTTTTCCGACGCAAAGGGCGAGGTACTGCGCGGCATCGAAATCGTCGAATTCGCGTGCGGCATTCCACAACTGCTCAAGACCGATTTCACCGACCAGACCGCAAGCGGCCTCGACAGCTGGAACTTGCGGCAGCCGGTCGGTGTAGCCGCAGGCGTTACGCCATTCAATTTCCCGATGGTGGTGCCGTGCTGGATGTTCGTGATGGCGGCTGCGACCGGGAACACCTTCATACTCAAGCCGTCCGAGCGCACCCCGTCGACCTCGATCCGGCTAGCCGAGCTGTTCATGGAAGCGGGCTTTCCCAAAGGGGTTTTCAATGTCGTGCACGGCGACAAGAGCGTGGTCGATGCGCTGATCGAACACCCCGATGTCGCCGCGATCTCGGTGGTCGGTTCGACGCCGGTCGCCGAATATATCTACAGCGAAAGCGCAAAACGCGGCAAGCGTGTACAGGCGCTGGGCAGCGCGAAGAACCATCTGATCGCAATGCCCGACGCGAATCTCGATCTGGTCGTCGATGCATTGATCAACTCGGCCTATGGCTCGGCCGGCGAACGTTGCATGGCAACCTCGGTCGCCGTCGCGGTTGGACGTGTCGCCGACCAACTCGTCGAGCGCCTCGTGCCGCGCGTGCGCGCGCTGCGGATCGGCGGTGGCATGGAGCCCGATCTGGACATGGGTCCGCTGATCTCCGCTGCGCATCGCACCAAGGTGACGGCTTATATCGAAGCGGGTGTCGTGCAAGGCGCGAAGCTGGTCGTCGATGGTCGTGGTCTCGTCGTGCCGGGCCATGAAGAAGGCTTCTTTCTCGGCGGCTCGCTGTTCGACGATGTAAAGCCCGATATGCGCATCTATCGCGAGGAGATTTTCGGGCCGGTGCTGTCGGTGGTTCGCGTGCCGGATCTGGCAAGCGCGATCGCGCTGGTCAACGCGCACGAACTGGGCAACTGTGTATCGCTTTTCACCACCGACGGCCCTTCCGCGCGCGCATTCACCCGGCAGATTCAGGTGGGCATGGTGGGCGTCAATGTGCCGGCTGCGGTGCCAGCTGCGTGGCATTCGTTCGGCGGCTGGAAGCGATCGCTGTTCGGCGACCAGCACGCTTACGGCGAGGAAGCCGTGCGCTTTTACACGCGCTACAAGAGCGTCATGCAGCGCTGGCCTGACAGCATCTCGAAAGGTGCGGAATTCGCGCTGAAGTAGCAGAGATACCGCGGCGCCGCTCGGGCATCCGATGACGTTCGACGTCAGCCATGCGAGCGGCGCGCGGTGTGGCGCCGCCCGCCGCTCATTCGCCCCTCATTCTGGGCGGGCACACTGCCTCCATGGATCATCAGGAACGAGAGGCAGATCATGGAAACGCATCGCAACGGCGCATTTCGCTCTTATGTCGAGCTCCTGCTCGAGCAGCTGGAACAACGCGCAGATCGCGCTGTGTTGCGCTACCTCGACGAGGATGTAAGCGGCCATGCGTTGCACGCTTCAATCTATCGTCACGCACACGCGCTCGCGACGCTCGGTATCGGGCGCGGTTCGCTGGTCGCGCAGTTCGCGCCGAATTGCCCGGATGCGCTCGCGATCCGTTACGCGGCAAACCTGCTTGGGGCGGCAACGATGTTCCTGCCCGCGATCGCGTCGGCGGCGCATCGCAAGGCATTTCTGGCCCGTATTCAGCCGACGCTGCTGGTCGCTTTCGCGCAGACCGCGTATCTCGTGCCTGACGGTGTCGACGCATGCGTCGTTTATGTCGACACGGGCCCCGCAGACGCGCGTCTGGACCTTCTCGTACGCCTGCAATCCGATCTCCCGATGCGAAGCTGCGCACAGCCCGACGATCTCGCCGTGATCGTCTCGTCGGGCGGCTCGACCGGCGTGCCGAAAGCGAGCCGGCGCAGCTTCGCCGCGTACTCGACGATGGTGAGTGCGCCAGGCGCGGCGGATCGTCGCCAGCTGGTCAACGGTGCGCTGGCGTATCTGTCGCAGGTGCTCGTCGACAACACGCTGCTGGGCGGCGGCACGGTCGTGCTGAAGCCTCGCTACGATCCCGCGGATACGCTCGCGACGATCGAAGCCGAGCGCATCACCGACTTGCTGCTGGTCGAGCCGCAGTTGTTCGAGACCATGGATCACCCGGACGTGCGCCGGCGCGACCTGACTTCGCTGCGTTCGATCGTGCATATCGGTGGCTCGGCGCCGGCGATCTTGCGACGCCGCGCGATCGCGCAGTTCGGCCCGGTGCTCACGCATCTATACGGTGCAAGCGAAGCGGGAGTCGTCAGCGTGCTGACACCATCGGCGTATCTGTCGGATCCGGCCTTGCTGGAAAGCGCGGGCCGCATCCGGCCAGGCGTCGACATGCGTATCCGTCGCGCGGACGGAACCTTCGCGCCCGAAGGTCAGGCCGGCGGCATCGAAGTGAAATCTGCCGCAGTGGCGCAGGGCTATCACCATCAACCCATCGAGGCGGCGCACAAGTTTCGCGACGGTTGGTGTGTGACCGGAGACGTCGGCCTGATCGATGCAGCGGGCAATCTGCATGTGCTCGGACGGGCCGCCGATGTCGCGCAGATCGACGGCATCGATATCGGTCCGGCGCAAATCGAGTCGCTGTTATGTGCGCTGCCGGAAGTGCGCTATGCCGTAGCCATCGCCACCGATGACATCGCGCGCGAACATGTATGGGATGTTGCGGTCGTGCCGTGGCGAGGCAAGCGGATCGATATCCGGCGCTGCACGCAAGCACTCGAATCCGCGTATAGCGTGAACGTCGCAAAAGCCGTACAGATGATCGCAACGCACCACGTCCCGCTCACCGAACAAGGCAAGGTAGACCGTGCCGCGATCGGGCGCATGTGTCGCGCTGCGAGCGCTGCGCCGCACGCCAGCCTGCTGACGCGATAGCACCGTTCCGTCCACTGCGCCGGCCCCGGCACCACAAGCGAACCGTTCCTCATACGCGCGAGCGCATTGTCTGAAAGTGTCGTGCACTTGGCTTTATTTCACATGCGTCAGCCGCGAGACAAATAAACCGGCCATATAGACTAAAGCGATGCAGTAAAGAATCGCTTTGTCTTCATTCCCCTATGGTCAGCGATGGTTACGACAATCGCTGTTTCTCGAGAAACGGTTCAATGACTGAAATTGATCTTCCCGGTCTGCTTCCTGGATTGTTGCCGCGGCTTCTGGTTTTCGCCAATCGTCTATCCACCAACCGGCACGACGCTGAAGATCTGGTCCAGCTCGCCTGTGTCCGCGCGCTCGAACGCAGCCACCAGCTAGACCGGGAATCCGGCGTGCTCAACTGGATGTACACGATCGTGCGTACCACATGGGTGAACGAAGTACGCACGAGGGCCGTACGCAAGCGCTCGGGCGTCGAATGGGACGATGAGTTACTCAACAACATAGCGGATCCCAACGCCGCACCACCCGAGCAAACCGTGTTTCTTCATCAGATGCTGGGCGCGGTACGGAGACTACCGGATTCTCAACGTATCGTGATGCAATTGATCGATGTAGAGGGATTCAGCTATCAGGAGGCGGCCAAAGCACTTGATGTTCGAACCGGCACGATTATGAGCCGGCTTTCCCGCGCCCGACAAAACATTCAGGAGAAGTTCAAGCTGCGAAAAATGCCGCCCGCAAATAGCCGCATCTGACATCCGGCCCGCGCATGCCACGCCGTTTAACGCGCGCTTGCGGAATAACGCACTGCTGCAGACGTTTTCTTCTCGTGTACTGGACGAATGCGCTTCATCTGCGAGGAGAAACAGTCAATGGGCAATCTGGTCGTCGGTCGACAAGCCGGAATGGTCGAAGCCGATCTCAACTATCTGGTCCCGACCGGTGAAAGACCTTCGCGTTACTCGAGTGAGCCATCGCTGGATGTGCCGCGGCAAGCCGGCACCTACAGCGCATACCGGATGCCGATCTTCGATGCACGTGTCACGCCGCCGCCCGGGGGCCTGTCGCTACACCGCAACGGCTTCGAACTGCATCACCATAGCAGCGCGCTTGAAGACTTCTCCGATCCGCTTGCGATCGAATCTGTCTACTATCCTGAGTCGGAACGCCTGCTCAAACGCCTGACCGGCGCGCGGCGTGTCGTCATTTTCGATCACCTGTTACGCGACGCCGATCCCGCGCGCACACGTGGCGCTCACGAGCCGGTCAAGGTGGTTCACAACGATCTGACCTTCGCATCCGGTCCTCGCCGCGTGCGCCAGCATGCGCCGGCCAGCGAAGTGGACGAATGGGTCAACGGCCGCACCGCATTCGTGAACCTGTGGCGCCCGATCGGCGCGCCGGTGGCATCGTTACCTCTTGCCTTATGCGATTCGCGCAGTATTGCGCCAAACGACGCTGTCGCGACGGATCTGATCCGGCAGCATGAGACGATCGAAGTGTTTACCTTTGCTTTCAATGCGGCGCACCGTTGGTACTATTTCCCGCATATGACGCCCAGCGAGGTACTGCTGCTGAAAATCCACGACTCGGCCAGCGAAGACGGCATCGCGCGGCTGACTCCGCATACGGCATTCGACGACCCCTCGTCGCCTTTCAATGCGGCTCCAAGGCGAAGCATCGAATTGCGCTCTGTGCTGCTGTTCTGACCGGTTCACGCACACGGTAAATGCGCAAGCGCCACCTTGCGCCACCGATGCGTGGAGAAGTCATGTCGGCCGCCCCGGCCGGCCTGCGTTCACCTGCGCAGCCAGGAATTCGTGCTGGGGCAAGCCCAATTCGCTTTTAGCGCAAGCTCAATTGTGCCTATCTTATCTGCCAGATAAACGGCAAATGCAGCCACTCACACAGGACGAACTTAATTTCAGGGCGCATTTCGATACTCTGTTGAATCCACTTGCACAGATCGATCGCTCCCATGAGAACCGTTGCGCTAGTCGTCTTTCCAGGCGTTCAGTCGCTGGACGTTTGCGGACCGCTTGATGTCTTCGCCGAAGCGAACAGGTTCCTGTTGCCTGACGCGTGCTACCGGCTTGAACTCATAGGGCTCGAGCACGGCGAGCTGCGATGCTCCAACGGCATACGAATGGTTGCCGACCGTCATTTCCGCGACGCCCATGCGATGTACGACCTGCTGCTTGTCGCAGGCGGCCCTGGGTTGATTCACCAGGAATTCTCCAGCGAGATCTACGCATGGCTGCGATACATCAGCCAGAGAGCACGGCGCTTTGGCTCTATATGCACGGGCGCTTTCATGCTGGCGCGCGCTGGCTTGCTGCATTATCGAAAAGTCACCACTCACTGGAGCCATGCCCATCAGCTTGCAGACCTGTGCCCGACCTCTCGCGTCGAGGCCGATCGGCTCTATGTCGAGGATGGCAGCCTCTATACGTCTGCAGGCGTCACCGCGGGAATCGACCTCTCGCTTTATCTGCTCACCCAGGATCAAGGTAGCGAAGTGGCGCTGAACGTAGCGAAACGGCTTGTTGTCTATGTCCAGCGCGCAGGGGGGCAGTCCCAGTACAGCCCCTACCTCACGCCACACGTGAAAGACACTTCACCCATTGCTCAGGTTCAGCAATATGTGCTGTCAAATTTGAGCGGCGACCTGTCGGTCGGTGTGCTGGCCAACGTCGCAAGTATGAGCGTTCGAACCTTTGCCCGCACGTTCACGCGAGATGCAAAAATTCCCCCTGGCGAGTTTGTCGAGCGTGCGCGTATAGATGCGGCTCGCGCGATGCTGGAGAACACCGCCATCCCTGTAAAGACGATTGCCTACGAATGCGGCTTTAAAGACGCTCATCGAATGTGGGCCAGCTTCAAAAGAAGGTTGGGCGTTTCGCCCCAGCAGTATCGCCGAAGCTTTTGCGCACCCACGGTGTACGCGCAGTCCGGCATTGCAGGGCACCCGCATGAAGCGCAGCCGGTGAAATGCCTCGACTGAACGACCCGCGCGTCACGCCCCGCACTACCCAGCAAACCAGCAACGCTCTCGCATCAGCGCGCTCATCAAGGTGCCCGCTGGTTGCGCAAGATCTTCGAGGATCGAAAAGTGCGTGCAGTTATCCACTGCGATGTACTGAGCCCGTTCTCCGGCTTCTCGCGCCGCGGCTGCGTAATCACCTGCATGCCGCACGAGTTCGGGCAGTTCAACCGCACCCACGGCGACGATCATCGGCACGCCTTTGCCGATGTGTCGCAACGGGCTGTATGTGCCGACTTCATCCGCTGTGAGCTGCAATTTTTCGTTTAGCCACGACAGGCTGATCGGTTCCAGATCGACCAGCGGGCTGATCGACATCACGTGCGTAACCAGCGGATGCGAACGATGCACGAGGCTCAGGTGCCCGCCTGCCGAATGCCCGCTCAGGCACACAGGCCCCTGCCCGATTCCCAGTTGATCGCGATGGGTCACAAGGTGATCGAGCAGATTGCCGATCTCATCGACGATCTGCGTCATCGACGACTGTGGCGCGAGCGTGTATTCAACCAGTACGACGTTGAACCCATGCGCAAGCGGACCCTCTGCAACAAACGAAAAATCTTCCTTGCTCAAGGTCTGCCAGTAGCCGCCGTGGATGAAGATCACGGTTGGCGCATTGGGCCTTCGGCTGCGGAACAGGTCGAAACGCTGTCGCGGGAGCGCGCCGTAACGGATATCTCTTTGACACGCTGCTGTCTCGTACAACCGCGCGCTGCGTGCCTGGAAACCGCTAAAGATGGCGGCAAAACCCGGTACCGCTTTCGTATTGTTGTAGGCTGCGTCCAGCGCGACGCGATCCATGCCACGATACAGCATCGTCATCTTCCGGTTTCCTGTTAGAGGCGGTGTTAAGCGCTGGCGCAGGTCTTATGATCGACGAGTCTTGCCACGGCCGCGGCGACATCATGCGGATTCGGCACAGCTTCCGCCGGAAACATCGCCACGAACTGCTTGAACATCGCGTCCGGAATCTGCCCAACCTCGCCGTATGCCTTTATACGCTCGCCGTCGGCGGGCAGTTGAATGTTCGAGTACATGTTTGTCGGATATGCACTCGGCTGAACCAGCGCAACGACGTGGACGATGTGGTTCTGGACGACTAGAGACAGCCGTTGAATGCAGCGCCATGCGAGGTCAGCGCCAGCGCCACCCTCGCACGACGCGCGGCGTTTTCAGCGGAACCGCTGAAGGGCGGGACTCTCTGGCTGTTCGGGCAGATTGAGCATTGCCGGCAGCCTTTTCAAACCCGGCATGCCACTCGTATCCGCCCAACGGCCATCGCTGGTCTTGTAGACGATCGTAGGCGTGCCGTCGAAGCCCATGTCCTTGAACAGGTTCGAGTTCTTGTTCAGCTTCGACTGGGCCGAGAACGAAACAGGATTCGCAGGCTTGATGCCGCCCGATTCGGTGGCTTCCGCGAACTTCGTTTCGTTCTCGCGCAATAGTGCAACAGCGTCCGCGGCATCGAGCAAGGCCGCGGCCTTGCCTTGCGAATCGGCTTTGAGGAAGCCCAAGGGGATCCAGCGCACTTGCAGCCCCACTGCCTCATAGGGCTGGAAGGCCTCCCATGCGTAGTGACAGAAAATGCAGTTGGGATCCATAAAGACATAGATCGTCGACTTCACCTTGTCACCGGTTGCACCCTCGACGATGACCGACGTCTTGTCCAGTTGCGCAACGGCGGAGGCGGGCAGATAGGTTTGCGCCGGCTGTGCGGCTGCGTGAGCGACGGGCGACATCGCCAGAAATGCCGCCAGAACGGCGGGTCCAAAAGCTTTCATTTGTCTACAACTCCACACGAATTCATGTCACCTGGTTTCCTTGATCTGTTTGCGCCCGACCGATACACACGCCGCTAGTCTTTGGCGACCGTGCTTGGCTCGACCACCCGGAAATGCCAACCGTCGCTCTCTTTTACGTACACCGCGACGATATGGCCGCCCTCTTGCCGGAATGTTCCATCGCCTTTCGGCACGTCGACGGAAAACTCCGCAATGCTGAATCCGCCGTCGCCTTGCGCGCGCGCATCGATGACGTGGATGTGATGCTGTTTCGCGCCCGAACTGAAGCGCTGCTCGTAGTACTGCTTGAGCGCCGCGCGCCCTTTGACGATCTTGCCGGCCGGCGATACCAGCGTACCGTCCTCGGCGTACAACTGCGCCATTGCATCGGCGTTCTTCGCAGCGTAGTTGCTGTCGTAGAGCTGGCCGAGTTTCGCAGCAGCGGATTGCGCTTCCTGCAGCGAAGGCTGGGAACCGCTTGCGTCAGGGGTTGCCGCACGGGCTAGCGGGCTTGCCGCCAACAGTGCGGCGAACAACAGCGGTAGGGTTCTTTTCACTTTCGAACTCCGGTGATCGAATGGCCTGGTGGTGCCTGTAAGGTCGGTCGCGTGCACGTATACATTGGATATCCGCGATGTGCTCCGGACGATAGCATGGACATGAGGCGCTAACATTTAGAATGGCTTTCGGCCCGGTCTGGCCAGGCTGGGCTTGAGCACACACATCTCCTTTCATCTGAAAGGAACCGCGATGGACAAACAGAAATCCACTCCCGTGAGGCTTCCAATGAACACGATGATCAAGGCAGCGATGCTCGTCGCAACGATCTATCCGATGCTTTGCCAGGCCCAAACCGGCGGTTGCGATACAAAGCGCATGTCGATAGAGAAAGAAATCACCTATGCGCAAGCACACAACAATGCGAGTCGCGTCGATGGCCTTGAAACCGCACTTGCCCAGATGAACGCGAACTGCACGGATGCCGCGCTACACAGTGCCGCGCAACGCAAGGTGGCTGCCGCACAAAAGAAGCTCGCCGAACGCGAGCACGACTTGCAGGACGCGAAGGCCAACGGCAAGAGCGGAAAGAAAATCGCCGAACGGCAACGCAAGGTCGAAGAGGCCCATGCGGACCTCGAAAAAGCGCTGGTGGAAGCGTCACAGTGATCGTCCCGGCGATAGTAAAGCGCCACGCGTGCTCTACAAGCCGGGACCCTGCAATTCAACGTTCTTCGACGCACTCGACCGAATAGGCCGGAAAGTCCGTATACCCGACCTCACCGCGGCGAGTGTAATAGGCCGATCGGTCCGCTTCCGCTAACGGCCAGCCGTGCTCGAGGCGCTCGGCAAGATCCGGGTTCGCGATATATGGTCTGCCCATCGCGATCAGGTCCACCAACCCGGTATCGAGCGCCACCTGCGCGCTCTCGCGATTCGTAAAACCTCCGCACCAGATGATGGCGCCAGAAAACGCCGCCCGGACCTTCGCCAGCAAAACGTGGTCGACATGGCGTTCCTTGAACTCGCTGTGCTCCACATTGCCCGCGGGCATCAGTTGATAGACCACATGTATGTACGCGACGCCGCGACGGCTCAGTTGCTCGCAGACGTACAGCAGGGTTTCCTCGACCAGCGGATCCACCGGCATCGAGCCGTACTTGCCGTATGGAGACAGGCGAACCCCGACGCGTCCCGGGCCCAGTTCGCTCATCGCCGCGTCGACGACCTCCATCAGGAAACGCGTACGGTCTTCTACGCGACGACCACCGTAGCGATCGATGCGAGTATTGAGCACCGAGTTCATGAACTGCTCGAACAGATAGCCGTTGGCTGCGTGAATTTCCACACCATCGAAGCCGGCCTCCCGGGCGCTGACGAAGGCCTCGGAAAACGTGTCGACCAGAGCCGACACTTCCTCGGTGTCGAGGCGCCTTGGCGTGCCCGCAGGAATAAAGGCCAACTTGCCCTCGGCGTCGTGATAAAACACATCGGAATGCTCAGCTCTTTTCCCGGTTACCCCCCAGGGGGCCTCGCCGTTCGGCATGGACGACGAATGCGCCATCCTGCCGACATGCCATATCTGGGAAAATATCGTACCGCCGTGGCGATGAACCTCATCGGTCACGAGGCGCCAGCCCTGCCGCTGGGCGTCCGTGTAGATTCCCGGCGTCAGCGCGTAGCCATTGCTGGAGGGTGCGACGTCGGTTGCCTCGGTTATGATCAGGCCAGCACCGGCCCGCTGCCCATAGTAGGTAGCCATCAGCGCATTAGGGACATCTCCGTCGGAGGTCCGCGTGCGGGTCATCGGCGCCATGACAAGGCGGTTTTTCAGCGGAACAATGCCGCCAAGCAGTTGATTTGCGAACAGGTCTACCATGTGTATTCCTCCGGTCGGGTATGATCGAAAGCTTACTTTTCGGTAATCTCCTCTTCTACACACCGTTTGGTCAGTCGTCGCAAATGAAGATCATCAACAGGCTACCGGGCTTGCCGGTCGAGCGAGCACTTGCAGTCCTTTCAGGGCGCTGGAAGGCGGTCATTCTTTATGCGCTGCTGGACGGCCCGCAACGCACGTGCGCGCTGGACAATCGCATTGCCGGCATCGCGCAGAAGGTATTGATCGAGCAGTTGCGGGCGCTAGAGGAACATGGCCTCGTGAGCCGGCAGCCCAGCGCCGAGGATAGCCAGGGAATCGAGTACCTGCTCACCCCGCTCGGCGAAAGCCTGCGGCCTATTCTGGATTCTCTGATCGAATGGGGAATCCATCATGCCAAAGAGCTCGACGAGGTCCAAAGGCTTGTGCCATGCAATGCCGTCGTTCGGGATCGTATTGTCTGACGCAAGGTGGCGGCCGCTGTGCTGGACGTGGTTTGAGGCAGTGATCTAAGCCAGCGGATCGAGGCGATTACGGGAGCTCAAATGAGACGACAGATACGCCTTATCTGCTGCGCATTGACCGCAATCGCCATCGCCGCACTCCCCAGTCTGTCGAGCGCGAAGACCGTGGCCGACGATCCCGCGGCGATCATTCGCACTGCGCTGGAACAATGGCGGGACGATTTCAATGCACGACGTGCCGCGCATATCTGCGACCTCTTCGCGCCGGACCTCCGCTACGATTTTCAAGGTTTGCCCGAGCAAACCTACCCGTTGCTTTGCGAACGCCTACATCGCGCGCTGGCCAACAAAGCGCAATCCATCCACTACGGCCTGAAAATCAAGGAGATCGTCGTCTCCGGGCGTCTCGCCATCGTCCGCCTCACGTGGATATCCACCGATACCGACGAGAGCGGCAAACAGGCGACCCATGACGAGACCGGGCTCGACGTGTTCGGCCGTCAACCTGACGGCAGCTGGAAGATCATCCGCTACATTGCGTATCCAGCAGACTAGATCTGCCGGCGTCATGTCGATCAAACGCGCCCGGTTGCCCGCGGGCCCGATGTATTCGTCGCAAGAACACGCCACTGCCCCGGCGTCACGCCGAACGCGCTTTTGAACTGACGCGTCATATGGCTCTGATCTGAAAATCCGCACTGCGCGGCCACGTCGATCAACTCGTGGCCGCTCGCAATCATGATCCTCGCACGCTCGAGACGGCGCGCCACCAGATAGCGGTACGGACTAATTCCGCAAAGCGCCCGGAAGTGTCGTGCGAGCGAGTAACGATCGAGGCCGGTCGCATTTTCGAGTGCCTCCGACGTTACGATGTCCGCCGAATGCGCGTCGAGAAGTTCTCGCGCACGGCCGACTGCGACCTTGCACACCGAGCGTCTGGAACGGGGCAACAAGCTCGGATCAAGCGACACGAGCGAGTCCGTCAGCATCAAGACGATCTGGTCGATGCGGAGATCTTCGAGCGGCGCGTCCAGTTCGCCCAGTGCTGCGACAAGCGCGGCATAAAGTCCTGGGGCCGCATGAATGGCCGAATGCGTCAAAGGAAGGCTTTGCCGGCCTGCGCCAAGCGCATCGAGAATGAAGCGCGGCTCGAGGTAGATCATCCGGTACAGAAAGCCCTCGTCGGTACCGGCGCAACCGTTGTGCGGCTCATCGGGGGCGATGATCATCACGTTGCCCGGCGTACTCACCGCCCGGCTTCCGCGATAGTCGAAGGTTTGAACGCCCGACAGCGTATAGCCCAGCGCATACGTATCGTGTCGGTGAGTATCGTATGCGTGCCCGCAGAAGAAAGCCTCGATGCGCTCGATTCCAGGGCGCCCGGATCCCACCCTCACCCAGTTTGCGCGCTGTTGCGTGCACGATCGTTCAAGACTCCGCATACCCACCCCGACGAGAATATCTGTGGACGCTTCGCTGCCAGGCGTCGAATCCGGCCTCGATTCTATGTCAAAGATGGGCAGTCTGTTTTTTCACGAAGTACACGGAGATTTGAATGCAAATGCAGGCAAGCGGCGCTGATCGACACACGCAACGCGGTGTCGCCGCGATTCTGCTGGTCGTGTTGATATGGTCTGGGTGGATCATCGTGTCCAGTTGGGGCGTCCACCAAACCCTCACCGCGTGGGACATCAGCTTTTTGCGGTTCACGTCGGCCGCCCTCGTTACGTTGCCGCTGTTGCTAGGAAAGAGGCATCAGCTTCGCGCGATTTTCAATTGGCGCACGCTGGTGTGCAGCCTCGGCTGCGGCTTCCCCTACACGATGTTGAGCTTTATCGGGCTTGAGCATTCGCCCGCCAGCAACGCGGGCGTGGTGGTCAACGGCCTGATTCCGATACTCGTCGCCTGCTTCTCGTTCGTCCTGCTCAGGCAACGCATCGCGCGCGCGAAACTGCTTGGCATTACGCTCATTGCCATCGCAAACGGCCTGATCCTTGTGGATGGAGGACTCCATCACCTGTTCGGCATGCTTTATTTCCTGCTCGCCGCGTTGTGCCTGGCGAGCTATGCAGTCTCTATGCGACTCTGGAACATTCCGACCGACGTCATGATCGTCTCCGTACCGTGGACGAATGCGATTGTGTTTTTTCCAATCTGGCTTTTTCTTGCGCCATCGGCACTTCACGATGCGGGCGCACCCGAAATCCTGCTGCAGGTGCTGTATCAAGGGGTACTGGTTAGCGTCGTCGCGCTCTATCTGATGACGCACGCAATCCATGCATTGGGATCGGTGACTGCTTCGACTTTCATGGGGCTGGTGCCGGTCGTGGCGGCAGGTCTCGCGTTCGTCATTCTGCACGAGCCGGTCAGTGCGTTGACCGCGATTGCGGTGATCACGTGCTCGGTAGGCATCGCTTTTTACAACCTGTGGGGCGCGCGGATATGAAGACCCTGCTGGTGATCTGTGCCGCCTCTGCAACGCAGTGACCGCAGGCATACGCCGCTAGCCGCTCTTCCTGGCAAGCGCGTCCCCCGCGGCACGTCTGAGCTTGCGGAACGCATGCGGCTCCCACACGCGCATTGCCAGCACCAGCGCAGTCCCTTTCCTGTCCGACAACGGTGCAGAGGACGATTGGTCGTGCAAAGCAGAAAACTTCGACCGAAGTCTGGACAACTCGTCGTTCAGCTGGTCGATTGCGCCTTTGGTCAACATGCCGTGAATGAAGCTCATCGATTCGTCCGGCGCGTCGAACCCGCTATCCATGAAGTCGGGCAAGCCGCGCTGCGAAAAGTATTGTCGAATCGGGCCGCCGGGCAACCAGTCGAACTCTCGCGCTACCAGCGGCTGAATCCGGTTCCCGGGTTTCAGCCTGATAAGACCCATGCGGTCGAGCACGAGCAGATACTTGATGCACTCCGCCGTGGTCATTCGATACGCGGTGACGATGTCATCCACCGACCAGTGGCTAAGCGCGCACACCGTCACCAGCAGAAACTTCTCGTCCGACACGAGCCTCGCCTCCTGCGCCGGCGTCAGCGTGTGCAAGCGAGACACCGACGCCTCGGCTTCATGCAGCAGTTCAGCCATCGTCAGGCCCAGCAATTCGCAGATCTGCGCGAGGCGCTCGACGCTAATGCGCCCGTTGCCCAACAGGCGCTTCACGCTGGGCTCGGACAGGTCTAGCGCGCGTGCAACCTCCCGATAGGTGAGACCGGCCGCTTTGAAGCGGCGCTTGAGCGTCGCGACCAGCTGGGTGATTTCGGTCATAAAAGTATCGAAATTCAGTACCCGATGGCGCATTCTAGGCCAAAAAAACTGCATCAGGTGCATATTGCGCGCCCTCGTGACATCCTGCACGCAACCACACCGATGAAAGAAATCGCGATGTTTTTCGTCTTCGATAGCGCGTGGAACCACGCTATCGAAGCGACCGACGCCATCGACGCGGATCGGGAAACAACACATCCGTTGCACATCGCAGACCTCGTGTCTGGGATGACAACAAGCAACGGCTCAAGGATATGATGCTCTACCGGGACTTAAATCACCGATAGACGGCCGATATCGAAAGCACGGCCCTCGATGCGGAGAAAGCACTATGACAAGACATCCGCGCAACATCCGGATTTGCGGCACCGGCATCTGCGTACCTGAGCAGGTTTTGACGAGCGACGAAATCGACCTTCGCTTCGGTCTGCCTGCCGGTACGATATTCAAGCGGTATGGCGTACGCACACGTCACCGCACGGTGCATGAAAACGCTGCGTCACTGGCCATTAAGGCCTGCGATGCGGCTCTGCTTCGGGCCGAAATGAGCTGGAGCGATATCGATTGCCTCGTTGCGGCCTCCGCGACGATGGACCAGGCCTTGCCCTACAATGCGGCGTTGATGCTCGCCGCGCTCGGCAAGCGTGCAAACACGATCACAGCCTTTGACGTCGGCGCGAGTTGCCTGTCATTTCTGGTCGCATTCGATACGCTGAGTTACCTCGTCGAAAGCGGCCGCTACCGAAACGTGATGATCGTGTCATCCGATATCGCCACCTTCTCGCTCGACTGGTCGACACTCGGTGAGGCCGCCATCTTCGGCGACGGTGCAGCCGCCGTCATCATCCGCAAGAGCGCACCGAGTGAGGCTTCGTCGATTCTGTCGTCGAGCGTCGAAACTTACGCGGAGGGCGCAGACTATTGCTCGATCAAGGCGGGCGGGTCGCGCTATCATCCGCGCCGGCTAAGCGAGAGCATCGACCCGTTGGCGCTGTTTCATATGGATGGGCCGCGCCTGTTCCGGCTCGTGTCGCGCCAACTGCCCAGCTTCGTGCAGAATCTGCTCGATGGCGCGGGGCTGACTTCGGAGCAGTTGCGCGTCGTCGTCCCGCATCAGGCCAGCCGTCTCGCGCTCGACCATCTCGCGAAGCGCTTGCGCATCGAACCGGCGCGCACCGTCGACATCCTCGCCAGCTTCGGCAATCAGGTCGCAGCGTCGCTACCCTCTGCACTGCATCATGCTATTGCGGGTGGGCGCGTCAATCGCGGCGACCCCATCATGCTGATCGGCTCCGGTGCGGGCGTGACGATCGGCGGCATGGTCATGGTCTACTGACATGCGCATACTCGTCACGGGCGGCACGGGTTTTCTGGGTCGGCATCTGGTATGGCGTCTCGTGCGCGCCGGACACGACGTCGTCTTTACCGGACGCAACCGCGATCAGGCATCGGAAGTCCTGATGCTGACGCACAGCGAATCCCTTGCGGGCAGCGCATCGTTCGTGGCGCTCGCCCATGGCGACCCGGGCAGCGCCCAGGCACTTTCCGCGGCCGCACGCGAGGCCGATGCCGTCATCCATTGCGCGGCATTGTCGTCGCCGTGGGGGCGCCGCGATGACTTCGAGCGCGCCAATATCGCGTCGGCACGCGAAGTGATCGCCGCATGCGCGACGCACAACATCGCGAGGCTCGTCCATATTTCGACGCCCAGCCTGTATTTCGACTTTCGCGACCGGCTCGACATCAGTGAAAACGAACCGTTGCCGTCGCCCGTCAATGAATACGCGCGCACCAAAGGGATCGCGGAACAACAGGTGATGCACTCGAAGATCGAATCGGTCATCGCGCTACGACCGCGCGCGATTTTCGGCCCGTGGGACAACACCTTGCTGCCACGCCTGCTGCGCGTCGCGCGCAAAACGCAGTTGCCGTTGATGCAAGGTGGCGCGGCACTGATCGATCTGACCTATGTCGATAACGTCGTTCATGCAGTCATGCTGGCGCTTGCCGCCGACCTTCGCCGCGCCACGTTCAATATCAGCAACGGCGAACCGATGCCGGTTATCGCGCTGTATAAGGCACTGGCTAGCGGATTCGGCTTCGACGCGCGCTTTCGCAGCGTGCCCTACCCGCTACTCGACGCCGTCGCGCGCACGCTCGAACTCGGAGCGAAGTTCGCACCGGGCTGGGAACCGCCGCTCACACGCTATTCCGCCGGTCTGTTGGCCTTTTCGCAAACGCTCGATCTGACGCAGGCGCGCGACGTGCTCGGCTACGAACCCAAGGTAGCGTTCTCCGATGGACTGCAACGCACCGCAACCTGGTTCGCGGCTCACAAGGACCGCGTATGAGCAGAATTGCGCTCGAATTTCATTTGCTGAAGGTGGGGCATTGCTCACACCCCGAGTGTGTCGCGCAGCGCGGCGGACGCCTGGCGTCGGTGCGCTTTCCTGCGCTGGCCGGTTTGCTGGTTCATCCGCAGCGCGGCCCGATGTTGTTCGACACGGGTTATAGCGACGCTTTTTTCGCGGCTACCACGCCGTTTCCGGAGCGCTTCTATCGCTGGGTGACCCCTGTGTCGCTTCGCGATGACGAAACTCTCGCCACGCAACTCGCGCAGCGCGGCTACCAGTTCGCCGATATCCGCCATCTGTTCATTTCGCATCTTCACGCCGACCATATCGCTGGACTTTCCGATTTCCCGCATGCCAGGCTCTTTGCGATGCGGGCGGAAGTGGATGCAATGCGCCGGCGTTCGCGGATCGGCGCATTGCGGCGCGGCTTCTTGCGCGCGCTGCTTCCCGTCGACTTCGATACCCGTTTGAGCTTTGCCGAAGACTTGCCGCGCGTGCCGCTGGCTGCGTCAATGCGGCCCTTCACGCAAGGCTTCGATCTGCTTGGCGACGGCAGCGTAGTTGGCGTCGCGCTGCCCGGACATTCCGCGGGGCAAATGGGCATCCTGTTTCGCGCGAGCGACGGCCGTGACGTGTTTCTGGTTGCCGACGCGTGCTGGTCGCTCGATGCCGTCCAACGCGACCGCCCGCCATCGTGGATCGCATCCCAGCTATTCGCGGACAAGCACGCTTATCTGGGCACGTTTGCCGGCTTGCGACAGTTGCTGTCTGCACGCAGCGATCTGCTGATCGTGCCGTCGCATTGCGAAGTAACCTGGGAACAGGTGCGCCATGAAACCGCTTGAAATGGCACGGCTCATCGTTGCGTTTATCCGCACGCGTTGGGGCTTGCGCTTTCGCGACCGCGAGTCGCTGGAACACTGGCAGTCGATGCAACTGGCCAGGTTTATTCGGACGTCACTACAGGAAGCACCGTTTTACCGGTCTTGCGCAGGCGGTGATCTTGCGTCGCTACCGATCGTGGACAAGGCGATCACGCTGGCCCAGTTCGAAGCGTTCAACACGCGTGGCATCTCGCTCGCCGACGCTACGTCCGCGGCGCTTGCCGCGGAACAATCACGTCGGCTCCCTGACGGGTTCGATCCCGCGCTGACCGCCGGTCTTTCGAGTGGCACGCAGGGCCCGCGTGGCGTATTTCTCGCGTCATCGCAAGAACGCGCGACATGGGCCGGCATTCTGCTTGCGCGCACGCTCGACCGCGCATTGCTGAAGGATCTGCTGATACGGCGGGCGCCGCTGCGCGTAGCGTTCTTTCTGCGCGCCAACAGTTCGCTCTATACGACGCTGAAAAGCCGCCGCATCGACTTCCGTTTTTTCGATCTGCAGTTGGGTGCGCATTCGCACATCGCAGCCTTGACGCAACTCAAGCCAGACGTACTGGTCGCGCCGGCCAGCGTACTCGCGTGGCTTGCCGCCGAATCGCTCGCCGGTCGAGCGCCGATCGCCCCACGTCGCGTGATCTCAGTCGCGGAAGTGCTCGAACCGGACGACGAACGGCTGATTCGCGATGCGTTCCGGACGACGGTTCACCAGCTCTATCAATGCACCGAAGGCTTTCTGGCTTATACGTGTGCGCATGGCGTCTTACATCTCAACGAAGAGTTCGTCCACGTCGAGCCCGAGTGGCTGGATGACCACCACACGCGGTTCGTGCCCATCGTCACGGATTTCACGCGGCGCACGCAAATGGTCGTGCGTTATCGGCTGAACGACATCCTGCGCATCCGCACCGAACCGTGCGAATGCGGCCGTGTCACGCGAATGCTCGCGGCTATCGATGGGCGTCTGGACGATGTTTTATGGCTGCCGTCGTTAGAGAATCCAACGCGGCTGATGCCGCTGTTTCCCGATGCACTGCGTCATCTGGTTGCGCGCGAGTTTGCCAGCGTAACGAATTACCGTGTCGAGCAGCACGGAGAGACCTTGCATTTTGCACTCGAAGGCGATGACGAAGCGCTCCGCACGCTACCGTCTGCGGTCGACCAGTTCATGCGTGCTCAACGGATGCAGCCGCTCGCATGGCAACGCATCGCGATGCCGGCACTCTCTCCCGCCGCCAAGCGCAGACGCATCGTTTGCGTGACGCGGCCGGCCGCATCTGAAGCCTTGTCGCCACCGGCCAGGATGCATCATGACGCGTAACGTGCTGATACTCGGTGGCCGCGCGCCCGTCGCGCTCGATCACGCTCGCCGCTTCGCGCACCAGGGGTGGAAAGTGTTCGTCGCGGATAGCATCCCTTGCCAGATCAGCGGTGCATCCCACGCGGTGACGCAGACATTGCGCATCGCCGCGCCGCGTCACGCCCCCACGCAATTCATCGACGATTTGCGTCGCGCGTCGCTGGCCCACGCCATCGACATGATCGTGCCCACTTGCGAGGAAGTATTCTTCGTTTCGCGTTATCGCGACCGGCTGCCCGCGCACGTTCGCGTGCTCGCCGACGACTTTGCCAAAATGCGCGACGTGCACAGCAAATGGCGCTTCCTGTCGCTCGCGCAGGATTGTGGCGTACAGGTTCCGCACTCCGCACGCGTGGTGTCGCTGGACGAAGCACGCGAATGGGCTGGCGCGCGGCCGGTGGTCCTGAAACCGGAGTTCTCGCGATTCGGCGTGCATGTGCGGATCTATAAGCGCGGCATTCCTGAGAACGCACCGCCTCTGGCATCGCTTGGCAACTGGGTCGTGCAGGCGTACGCCGAGGGTCGCGAGTTCTGTTCTTATAGCGTGGCGGATCGCGGCCGGCTGCTTGCGCACAGCCTCTATCATCCGAGCTGGCGCATGTCGACCAGTTCGAGCTTCTATTTCGAGGCCGCGCGCATCGACGGCATCCGTCGTTTTGTCGAACACTTTGCGCGCAAGCTGGACTTTACCGGGCAACTGTCCTTCGACTGGATCCAGCATGCGGACGGGCACGTGAGCGTGCTCGAATGCAACCCGCGCGCGACCAGCGGATGCCACCTGTTTGCACTCGACGATCCGCTGCCGGCTGCACTCGACGGTACGCTAGCCGCGCCGATCGAGCCGTCGTCGAGCCATCCACGTATGGTGAGCGCAGTGATGCTGAGCGCAGGGCTCGTCGACGCAATCGGGCGGCGCGACCTGCGACGCTGGTTGCACGATTATCGCGCCGCCTCCGATGTGATCGGCACGCCGGGCGACCGCGGGCCGATTGCCGGCGCGCTGCGCGATCTGGCTTCGTACGCGAGGCTTGCGCTCGCACAGCGCTGCAATATGCGAGAGGCCGCGACCCAGGATATCGAATGGGACGGCCAGGAGTTGCCCGAGCCATGAGTGAAGCGCTGCACGCGTCGCCGATGAGTTTCGCAGCCCGCGCTGACGCGTTTGCCGCATTGCATGCAGGCGTAGAAACGCGCGGCTTTGTCGCAAACATCGAAGCGCGTGTGGAGACCATCGAAGCGGGAAGCCTCGCGCTACCTGTCACGGTCAACGATGCGAACTCGCTCAACGCATGGGTCTGCTCGCCGTTGACGACGTATAGCCGCTATGCGCTCGAAGAAACCCGCCGGGTTGCGCCCCGTCTGATCGCGCCACCGCTAGCAGGCGTAATCGGTATCGCGGACCGGTGCTTGCGGCGAGCCGAGCTTGACAGTGCGGTGTCGATCAACAACTGGCTGATCAGCACGAATCTGTATCCCGCAGCGGACGGCATCGATTTCGACGCGCTGGCAAGGGCCTGTCAACATCGCTGGCCGCATCACGCGATATGGTTCCGTTCGTTGAACTTCGAGCAGCATGCGGACTGGTTGCATGCGCTCGTCGCAGCCGGTTTCGAACTGATTCCGACGCGACAGGTTTACCTCTTTCGCGACATGAAGCAAAAAGCGACCCGGCATCAAAACCTGCAGCGCGATCTGCAGCTTTTGCGCACGACGCCGCTGACACCGGTTGCGCACGACGCGTTCGCCGGCACCGACTTCGCGCGCGCCGAAACGCTCTACGCGCAGCTTTATATCGACAAGTATTCGCATCTCAATCCGCGCTACACCGCAGCATTCCTGCACGCGTGGCATGCCGCCGGTCTGCTCGAATTCGCGGGCTTCAAGGACCACACCGGAACGCTGCGCGCGGTAGTCGGGATGTTCGGGCAGGCATCGGTCTTGAGCGCGCCCATCGTCGGCTATGACACGAGTTGGCCGCAATCGGCCGGTTTATACCGCCTGCTGATGGCGCACGTACTGAAGACCACCATCGAGCGCGACGCCGAACTCAATCTGAGTGCGGGTGCCGCGCACTTCAAGCGGCTGCGCGGCGGTGAGCCCGCGATCGAATACAGTGCGGTGTTCAGTCGGCACCTGAGCGCGGCGACACGTCGCACGCTCAGCGGTCTGCGTATTCTGACGACCAGGCTCGGCGTACCCATCATGAGGCGCTTTCGGCTATGAGCACATGGAATCCGGCGCTGTACCGCAGCTGGTTCGTCGTCGCCGAGTCGCGGCGGGTTCAGCGCGCGCCATTGAGCGTCACCCTCCTCGATCGCAGATGGGTGATCGCACGGCTGCAGTCAGGCGAGCTGCTTGCGCTCGACGACTGTTGTCCGCACCGGCATGTTCCGTTGTCGATGGGACGCGTGACGCTTGCAGGGCTGCAGTGCTGTTATCACGGCTGGACCTTCGATGCGAACGGGCGTTGTACCGCCGTGCCGGGTCTGACGCCACAGGCTTGCATACCGACGATTCGCGTAGCGGCTGCACGGGTAATCGAGCGTGACGGCCTGATCTGGATAAAGACTGATGCGCAGGATGAAGCGGCAGCGTCGGCGCTTCCCGCGTTTGTCGGCGGTTTGCCGGTGGGCGGCCATCGGTTGACGTGGAGTTCAATATGGAATGCGCGAGCCGTCGATGCGCTGGAGAATTTCCTCGACCCCATGCACACGCACTTCATCCATCCGGGGCTGGTGCGCCGCGAAGGTGAGCGTCAATGCATCAAGGCAACTGTTACACGATTGGAAGGCGCGCTTCAGGTCGACTACGACGGGCAGCCACAGCAAAACGGCTTGTTATACCGATTGTTCGAATCGCCGCGCGACCGGGAGCGTGCGCATTTTTCGGCGGCGGCGGCAGGCTCGGCACAGCTCGAATACCGCTATAAAAACGGCAGTGCGCTGTTTTTCACCTTGCATTTCAGCCCCGAAAGCGAATCGGTGACGCGCGTGCACGGCACGTTTCACGTCGAGAATCGTTGGGCGCCGCGTTGGGCTGTGCGGATGTTGGCGTGGCCGTTCCTGCTTCGCGTCGTGCGTCAGGACCAGCGCGTGGTCGAAGCGCAGGCAGCAAACAGCGCGCACTTTCGTCGTAGTGCGGGCCTGTCGACCGAACTTGATCTGGTTCGGCCGAGCCTCGATCAAGTATGGTCGTCGCGTTCGCACCCGCTCGGCGATGAAAGCAAATGCATTGAAATCATGCTTTGAATAGCCCCGACTTGGTTAGCGTCGAGACTTCAATACACAAAGCTCGTCACAAGCGTCAATTCACCAGGCTTGCGCATCGGCACGACATAGCTCTGCTTCTTCTCGTTCACCGTGTTCTCGTTCTGGATCACGGTAATCGTCGCCACCGTGATCGTCGCGGGCTTGCCCCTGGCGCTCATCCCTTCGCCGCCGTAGTAATTCACATAGACGTAGTAACGCCCAGGCTCGGCAACCGGCGATTCAAAGATCTCAGGCCCGTAGCCGCTCGTCACATCGACATCGAGCGCAGCGCCATTGTCGAGCACGCGGTTGCCATAGAAACAATGCTGGCCGTCAGGCATCAGCACGTGCAGGTCGAGGTCGGTCTGGTCCGTGCTCCACGACAGCACGACGCGAAGCTTCGCGGGCAGCTGGTTCGGATTCGCCTCGTAGAATTGCGCGACCGCGCGGTGCGAACCGTCGGCGCTGCGCACCTCGACATTGTTCGCGCCTTTACCGAATGCGTAGGGACGCGAGAACCGGCCGTTTTCGTCGACCTTCAACGGCATCGCAACGCCGTTGACGATCAGCGTGTTGGGCGCGGTGCCGGGCGTATCGGCATCGCCCGATTCCGAAGCGGCCTTCGCGGGCTTTTTCTGTTTCGGCGCCTGTTTGACTTCGCCTGCGATCAGCGCGAACCGGCTCTGCCCTTCGCGCGTATTCACGTCCGATGCGGGATAGTGGACTTCCTGCACGAAGTCCTGCGGATCGGTATCGATCGAGCTGTTGCGCCAGCCTGATTCCGGCGCATCGAGATGGATCGCGCCAACTTCATTGGCGTCTGCAGCGTGAGCGAACTGCGGCAAGCCGGCCTGTGCCGCAAGCGCGGCAAGCAACGGCATCACCGGCAGCAACGCGCGAACAACGGATGATCGATGCATCAGGGATTCGCTCAAGGATAGTCGGCAATCAGCCGCCTCGCAGTCGTTTCAACGTAGTGTTCGTCGTGCCCGCTCGGATAGTGCTGGAACGCCAAATGCAGATACTCGTGCGCAAGCGTGATCTGGTCGTCGGTCGTCTCGAGACGGCGAACGAAAACGCGGTTCATATGGTTGTCGGCAAACGGCCAGCGTCCGTCGAGACGGCATACGTCGACGTGCGCGGGACGTTCGTAGCCAGGCTCCGCGCTCAGCACCGGATCCCAGCGCGCCTCGTGCAGCTTGAGCCATGACTCGAGCATCGGCAGGTGCTCGCAGCTGGCCGGGCCGATGCCTTCATGAGCGATCGATGCGGTCGCGAATATCAGGCTCGCGACGCCCGCGGCAAGCACGACAGCGCGGACCTTCACTGGATCGTCCATGTCGTCGGGCCTGCCGCATCGAACGCTTTCGACGACGGCTGGTACATCCGGTAGTAGCGCGCGGCCGGCAATACAAAGTGCCCGACCTGTCCGAGCCGGATCAGATGTCGTATCACCAGTTTGCCGTCGAGCTGCGCGACCGGCACCGCATAGTGGTTGCTGAACTGCTGGATCTTGTCCGCGCTCAGCACGCCTTCGCTGGTGAGCAGCGCATCGCCGTTTTCGGCTTGCGGCGCATCGGCGTCGCTGCTGTTGCCGTCGCTCGCGGCGCCTGAGTCTGATGCATTCGCGTCGCCCTTCCCCTTCGAGGGTTTCGCGAGCGCATCGAGGCCATCGATCTCGAAGCCGAACCGCTGCGACTCGATGTCGGCGCCCGCGGGCACCGGCACCTCGAGCAGGCCATAGCGATACGACTGCTTCGGACCGCGTGGCGCAAGTTCGACCTCGTCGACGTACAACGCATTCGCCGCCAACGTCCCGCCCTCCACCTTCGTTACGTTGAAAACACCGGCCTTCGCGGTCGGCGTCAAACGATAGAGGCGCCGTGTCACGCTGACCGGCAGATTCGGCGCAGACGCGTCCGTCGACTGATACGTGACGCGAAACGCCTGCGCAGCGGGCGGCGCCTTGGCGAACGGCAGCGGCGCGGGCACCGGCACGGGTGTCTGCAGGTTCCGGTAAGTCCAATACCCGCCGCCCGCCGAATCCACAAAGCGCCAGCTGTTTGCGAGCGCCCAGCTCCGCTTCGCGGCATCCGGCGCGACCGCATGGACACCGGCCTGCAGCCAGATCAACGCGAGTGCGCGATCCATCGTCGGTGACGAGTCGTCGAAGCGCGTGACGATATCCGCGATCGCGGGCGCATCGGATTTGCCGCTCAAGCCAACCGCCAGCGCCGCCATCGCCGGATTCGTGCTGGCCTGCAATTCGGTTTGCGCGGTAGCAGCCTTTGCCGTGAGCGCCGGATCGTCGGGCATCTTCTCGCGCCGTACGATGTCGCGCCACAGCAGCAGGCTCATCTGCCAGCGGATCCGCGGCCCCGGCGCACCCAGCACGATGCTCGAAGAATCGTCCGGCGCCGCTTGAGGCGATGGCTCCTTCTGTGCGTCAAGCACATGCTGGACACCGATGGCAAGCGTCTGCACAGGCAGATGCATGTCCTGCATCAACCACAACGTCAACGCACGCTCGAAGATCGACATCCGCGACGAGTAGCTTTGGTACGTATCGAACACATGCTGCCAGTGCTCGGGCGGCAAGCTGATGCCCAGGCGCTGCGTCGCGCGCCAGTCCGCGTAGTACGCATAGGTCGTCAGCAACGGATCGCCCGCCGTCTGATCGCCCCACCACGCGAAATCCGCCTTCGGCCCGGCCATCGCCATCAACCGGCCGCGCGCCGTTTCGAGACGCTGCTGCAGTGTGTCGCGCAGCGCGCGATTCGACGGATCGTCGGGGATCCCGTCGAGCGCCATCGTCAGTGGAATCATCTGGCTCGCGGTCTGCTCGACGCAACCGTACGGATAGTCGATCAGACTGTCGATGATCGAACCGAACGCCTGCTGCGAGCCGGTAGCCGGCTGCAGCCGGATCTCGCGCGCGTCGGCCGGCAATTGCAGCGTATCGGCCGCGTGCACGATCTGGCTCTGCGGCGCCGACCAGCCGGCGGCGTCGACCGTCAACGGCACGCGCAGATGATCGAGCGCGGCGCCGTCGCTGCCGTTGAGTTGCAGATCGAGCTCGGCATTTTGCGTGACGTTCAACGGCAGGCCGATGAAGTTATCGCCCCGCTTGAGCGTCAGATCGAGCGAAGACTTTTCGGGTTTATCGGTGGCAATACCGCCGACCTTCAGCGTGGCCAACACCGGCGTCGCGTTCTGGCTAAAGACGATCAAACCGATGGTCGGCGCATCGCCGGTGCGAAAATGCGTCGGACCGCTCCAGCGCAAATAGACCGGCTTGCTCGACGTAATCGACGCGCTGCGCTGACCGACCACGCCGTCGGCCGTCGTCGCGCGCACGGTAATCCGCCAGCGCGACAGCGAGTCCGGCATCGTAAAACTGAAGCTCACATGACCGTTCGCATCCGTCTTCAAGGTCGGCTGCCAGGCGGCGGTATCGATGTTCTCGCGACGCGGGCGCGTGAGGATCTTGAGCGCGCGCTGGTTGTAGTCGAACTTCGCCTCGCTGCCCGTATGCGGCGACCACGCGAGATCGTAACCATAGAAATTCAGGCTCGCCGTGGTCCGCACACTATCGCGCCGCGGGTGATAGAAGAAATCGAAGATCGACGGCGCGACCTCGGGCTGGAGCGTGTAGACCATATCGTCGACAACCCCCGCGCTCAACACCGCCTCGACCGGCTTGCCGGCAACCGTGCTGGTGAGATCGACGGTCACCTTGTCGCCGGGGCGGTAATCGCTCTTGTCCGTATGGATGGCGACATCGATTGCCGGCACCTTGACCTCGATCCCCGCGTTCTGGAAATTGAAGTCGCCGTTCTTCACGTAAAGCGCCGAGAACGTGATGTTCGGACCGTAGTCGTCCTTGACGGGGATATCGGCCTGCCACTGCGTCGGGCCCTGTTGCGTGAGCTTGACCCAGTCGTCGCCGTGACTCAGCAGCGCGCGATGCTCGACCTGATCGCGTTCGAGCGTGAACAACGCGTTCGCGATCGGCTCGGGAAACACCACCTTGACGTGCGCAACCTCGCCGGGTTGGTAGCGGGCCTTGTCGAGCGTGATTGCGATCGCGCCCGACAGCGCGCTGGCTGCGGGTGCGGCGATGCTGTAGTTCGCCTGGCCCAACAGGCTGCCATCTTTGCCGCGTACGAAGATGTTGTAGCCGCCGGGGCCCGGGAAAGCGATATCGAAGCTCGTTTTCCCGGCCGGCAGCGTGCCGTGCAGGCGTCGGCGGTCTTCGAGGCGGATCGCTTCCCAGCTGGCCGCGGCGTCGAACGAGGTCACGCCCTGGAACGCGAAGGTCACGCGTCTCGCCGCCGGCGCGGGTGAAGCGGATGAACCCGAGGCGGCGGACGCCGCAGAAGCCGCGGCGGCGCTGGGCGCCACGGCCTCATCCTTGACAGCCTTGAGAACGTACTTTGGCGGCGCCGGCTGAAGAATCAGCTCGCGATTCGCGCTGACCGGAAAAATCTCGTGCTCGCTCGCAACCGCCTGAATCAGGTAGCGGCTCGGCACCGCGGCCGACGGCAACGTGAAACGCGCGATGCCCTGCGCATTGACCGTCAGCGTGCTCTGTGCGAGCTTCTGCGGAAAGCGCGCGCCAAACTCCGGATCTCCGTTCGTCACCGAAAGCGTCTGCGACTTGAGATCGAGCGACACGCTCGCATCCTTGACCGGATTCCCGTTCGGATAGCGCAGCTCGACCTGGCCCGTCACCGGCTCGCCGACACGCAGGTCCTCGCGATCGAGATGGATCGACACATCGAAAGCCGGCTTTGCATAGTCGGCGACCCGGAACATCGCGCTATACGTCGCATCGCGGTAGTCGAAACGCAACTCATAGCCGCCCGGGTACGCGTTCGACGGCAGGCTGAGTTCGGTATCGCCACCGGTGTCCGCGCTGATCTGCAACGGTTGCGACAACAACGCCTGGCCCGACGGATCGACCAGCTTGAGCACCACCTTCGCCGGCTCGATCGGCTTCGACTCGCGTGCGCCGGTGAATTCACGGCCGTAGACTTTCAGATGGACGAGGTCGCCCGGCTTGTAGAGCGGCCGGTCCGTGAACAGATAGAGCTTGCTGTTGTAGATCTCGCTGTCGTAGTAGAAATTCTCCGAGACGAACACCCCGCCGTCCTTGTCCTGGCCGAGCGTGTAGCTTTTCTCGGGGACCTCGCGGCTGAAACTCGCGATACCGTCGTCGTCCGTGTGATCGCTTTTGAGCGTGCCGTTGCCGTCGGACCAGACCACGTCGACATCGCCGACCGGCTTGCCGGTCATGCGGTCGGTGGTCCAGACGAGCATCGACTTGCCGGCCGTCTTGGTAATCGCCACCGTGTTCGACACAAAGACCAAGGTCGTGGCGCGATGCGCGCCGACATACGCCTCGATGAAATAGAGCCCGGGCTTCAGCTTGCCGAGCGGCACATACACGTTGCCCTGCTGCGGCGAGATGAAATCGCTGCTGCTGCCCGCGAGCTTGACGTCCGCCGGCGGCGCGATCGGCGTGGCGTCGCCCACCGGATAACGGAACCGCTCGACCATGTCGAACTGCTTGAGAACACGGTACTGCGGCGGCGCGTGAAAGCGCGTCTGATAGCTGCCCGGCGCCGCCTGCGTCATCGACGGCGCCGCCGCCACCACCGATTGGCGCGCGGCGCCCGTGAAGATCTGCTGGAAGATCATCCGCGACTTCTTGAACCACTTGTCCCACAGGAAGCTGATCGTGTTGGCGAGGCCTTCGCCCGCATAGTCGCCGTTGACCTGAATCCGGTGCAGGTCTTTCTGCCCCTTCAGGAAATCGAGCGGCTTCGGCACGCGATACACGACGACATCGACGCCGCCGTAATCCTCGAACACAGCAGGATCGCCTTCGATCCGCACGCGCGCTTCGCTATCGCTGGTGAAACCGCTGTCGGCCAGCAGGAAGAATGGCGCGCCTTCGGTCCGATGGTAGCCGCTGGTTAGCGACGCGGGCTCGACCGGTGCCGACGCGGCGCTGGCGGTTTCGGCCGCAGACGGTTCAGACGAGGAGCCGCCGGGCGTCGAAGCACCCGATGCCGCCCACGGCGCGAACAGGCTCAGCGCGACAAGAAGCGCAGCCGGAACACGCCGATAAAGTTGGGATTGTCGCTGCGGGGTTGCCACCGGACATCGCTCCACGTCAGTAATTGTTGAACGCCCACCGCCCTGAGCCCCGTGTCGTCGCGGGTGCGTCGACCGTTGTGGTAGGCGATGTAGTTGCCCATCCAGATCATCAGATGCTGATCGTCGCCCTGGTCGAAGAACAGCAGATCGCCAGGCTCCGCGAGATTGATGTCGCGCGACACCAGCACACTGTTTTCCTGCACCAGCGAGAACGCCGTGACGAACGCGCCTTCGCTGCCGTCGATGCGGCGCCACCGCTGCGGCCACGACGCCTGCTGCGCCGCGGACAGTTCGAGCTCGGGCGGAAGACGGCGATTGTTCAGCCCGTTTTGCGCACGCCATTTCAGGTCGTGCGAACGCCAGGTTTCGCCGACAGCGAACCGGACGAGACCGGCGCAATCGCGGTGGTACCAGCGCGGGTTCGGGCCTCGGCGCAACTGCTCGGCGACCAGCAGCACGAACCACGCGCGAAAGCGGCGCGATTGTTCGGCGTCGAGTACCGGGGCTGCCGCCGTGTCGGCCCATACGGGCGCGCTGCGCGTCGCCGCGCCACCGAGCGCGGCGAACGTGACACCGGCACAAGCCGCGCGGATCACTTTGCGTCGCTGAGCGTTTGCCATTCGATCGGTTGCCACGCGCGTTGATCATCGTGCAGGGATTCAGGCAGGATCAGCGCCACCGGGGGGAACGCGGCCAACGCCTGCAAGCGCGGCGTCAAACGATTCTGCGCGGCTTCCCGCAGAATCGGCTCGGTCTGCTGCGGCAGCGAGCCGAGTGCAGCCTGCTCGAGCAAGGCCGACAAGGTACGCGGCGTGATCACCGTTTCGATCAGCGAGCGATCCGCCGGTAGCGAATCCGCCAGCGCCGGCCGCTGGTTCGTAAAGACCGCCAGCGCGTTCGTCACCAACTGTGCATTCGGAGAGAACACCAGCCAGTCGCCCTGCCGCGCCATCGTCACATCGAAACGGCCGAAGTCCGTCTTGACGAGCCGATGCCAGATCCGCGCGCCGCCCTGCGTGCTGACGTCGACATGCGAGACCGACGCGGACTTCGTCGCACCGCCCGCAGCGGCTTCGTCCTGCGATTTCGCGCTCAGGCTATTGCCGATCGACGCATCGAACAGCGCGTCGAGCGCGGCATCCGTCGTCGTGCGCGCATCGACGCGGCCAACCACGAGCGGACTATAGAGCCCGCCCGACGGATACCAGCAGATGGCGACCGGCGCGTGAATGCCGTCGAGCATGTCGGGGTCGCCAAGCGGCTCGACATCCTTTGTTCCTGCGAGAATCGGCGCGAGCCGGTGCGCTTCGAGCGGCATCGCCGTGCACAGCGACGCAGCCGTTGGCACGTGATGCCACAGATCCCGCGTGTCGAGCGTCGCGCGTGGCGCGCCACCGGCTACGCGGACATAGCTTGTCCAGTTCTGCCCATCGAAATCGAAACGCAACGCCTCGAGCGTCGGAAAGAACTGCTGATAGTTGAACGACAGATAGCCCGTCTCCGCGACCATCGTGTGCTTGCCCTTGAAATCCGCCAGACCGAAATGGCGGCGCAACGGACTGGCTTGCCAATGCGTATCGAGTAAGGCGGCCCAGACTTTCGCACGCTCCGCATCGGCGCCATAGCTGTCGCCTTCGATCATCGCCGGGTCGTCGAACACCACCATCTTGTCGCCGTTGCCCGCGAAGTACAGCACGTCCTGCGGCGTATATTGAAGCCGGTAGAGCGGCGTCGTTGCACCACCGCTGAGCGGCAACGTACCGACCTGAGCGAGTTGCCTGTCGCTCGCCGCGACCTTCGCTGCGAGTTCGAGCAACTGCGTCCAGCCGTTGCGATTCGCGTTGAGCAGCCAGTGCGTGAGCTTGCCGTCGGCCCCATGCCACAGCGCGACATCGGCGGGCTGGTCGAGCGCGAGCGCCACCACCTCATCGCCGATCGACAGCTTGTGCTCGTACGCGATACGCCGGATCGCGCCTTTCAGGCCGAGCACCGTATCGCGCTCCTCGTAATAGAAAACGAAGTCTTCGGTCAGCACCGACTTGAGCAGAGGCACATTGAGCATGTCGCGCGGCAGATCGCGCAGACGGCTCGAGACGACCATCGCGTCCGGCCGCGCCAGCCTGATTGGCGCAATGTCGAGCAAGCTTGCCGGGAACGGCACGCTCAGGCGCTGCCGATGCCGCCAGGCGGACCCGCCCAGGAAACCGGCAACCACGATGACAAGCACCACCAGCGAGAACAGCGCAATACGCAAAGGCCGGGATTCGGGCAGACGCATGGGCAGGCGTTGAGGCGTTGAGACGTTGGATAGGGGTCGGTCTATCGACTCTGGTCAAAAAACGGGCTGCGCTATATTAAGGCAAAGTTCTGGTTATCCGGATTCTGCGTGAGAAAAACCACAATCCCGTGAAAATGTTGACGACAACCGCGAGTTGCTATTGAGTAATCGAATTGCGGCGGCTGTTTTTTCAGTTTTAATATCGCCGCGGATGGAGCGGTTTTTTCAACGGTCTTCGCAATCGAAGCTCAAAGGTGTGAGCGTGCCGGAAAAGGCCTGACGTCCTGAGCTTGCAGCAGCGTCAACAGTGTCTGGTTGACAGGCGTCGGCACACCATACTGCTCGCCCATCCGGACAATAGACCCCGTTAGCGCATCTAGTTCAAGCGGGCGTCCTTCCATGCAATCGAAGTACATGGATGTCGTCTCGTTCGGAGGATAGGACAGCAGCCTGGCCATCACCCGTGATTGGATGTCCTCCCCCAGAACGACGCCGCTGGCGCGCGCAACCAGCACCCCTTCACGAATTATTTCCGACGCGAGCATGCAAATATCGGCGCGTTGCAGAACGACCAGACGTTGTCGTGTAAGCGCCGTAATCGGATTGGCCGCCGCATTGAGCAATAGCTTGGCCCAGAGCAACGCCTCGAAATCCGCACGAGGGGTCACCTTTAGCGAGGTCCCTTCGAACAGTTCTGCAAAGGCGTTTCCCGATGGCGTGTCGGGAATCGCGATATCTTCGCCCGCCGCATTGCGAAGGCGGAAATGATTCACGGCGCGTCGCTCCGCATTGAGGTAGACAACGGCTGGCACAACGGTTCGGTTCCCGACATAAGGCGCGACTCGCTGCTCGTGCCCAATGCCGTTTTGCATGACGGCGACGCGAGTCTTCGGGCCGCAGAGTCGTGCAAGCCAATCCGAAGCCGACGCGGTATCTTGCGCCTTCGTGCACACGAGGACCCAGTCGACAACACCAGCGTGCATGGGGTCTGTCAATACGTCGATGCACAGATTCTGTGTCCCCCCGGCCTGCTCCAGAACGACTTCGCGAAATCCTTTGCGCGCGCACGCGACGATTCGGTGACGCCCGGACAAACCAAGACAGCAAGCCACCACACCACCGATCCCACCCATTCCTATCACGGCTATTGACGCGCTTGCGGTCATTCAAAGCTCCTGCTTGGCCTGCCCCGCACAGCCAACATAGGCCAGACCTTCGGACGAGAAACGCATGCCACCCGAAGCGGCATCATGCGTATGGCATCGGAAATTCTCGCTGAATCGAGGACCGAAATGAAATGACATATACTCATCGAAGGCATAACGGATCGTTATAGCAATGAAGTGGCGCATCAAGATCGGCGGATCGTCGTGATAGAGCGCGACAGGACCATAATCAGCACCGATTTCACATGTATTTCCAACCCGACGCATGCCCAGGATCCGCCGTATCGCGCCACGGCTTACCATCCTTGCATATAGCTAACGCTTATAGGAGCGACACCTGGACATCCGCGCACTCCGCTATTTTGCCGAGGTCGTAAACTGCGGCGGCTTTAGCCGGGCGGCCGCGACCCTGCATGTCACCCAGCCTGCAATCAGCCGCGCGGTGCGGCTGCTGGAGGAGGAATTGGGCGCTGTGCTTTTGATCCGCGAGCCGAAGACCGTCAAACTCACTCGCGAAGGCGCGGTGCTCTATCGCCATGCCACCCGGGTGCTGCGTCAGGTACGCGAACTGAGCTCCGAGCTGGCGGACATGAAATCGGAGCTTAGAGGCGAACTCCGTGTTGGGTTGCCTCCATTGGTAGGGTCGACGTTTTTCTCCGATGTGATCGCCGGGTTTCGACGGCAATTTCCAGCCGTTGAACTCCACATCGCCGAGATTTTCTCTAGCCGCCTGGAGAGCGCGCTTCATGACGGAGAGATAGACATTGCAGCCGCGATGCTGCCAGTCGACACGGAACGCTTTGTAACGCAGCCGTTCGCGCAAGACAAATTAATGTTCGTTACAGTGCGCGAGCACAAGTTGGCTGCTCAGTCAGCGCTACGCATGCTGGCGCTGAAAACCGAACCGCTGGTGACGTTCACCGAAGAATTCAAGCTTTGTGGCCTGATCGAGGATGCATGCCGGGCACAAGGGTTCAAACCGATGATCGTGGGCCGCAGCGGCCATCTTGATCTGGTACTCGCGATGGTGGCTTCCGGAATGGGTATAACGATTCTGCCCAGTTCTGTTTTTGCGAAGGTTAGCGCAAGTCAGTTCGTCGCCATTCCGATTGTGAAACCTGCGATTCCGTTCGAGCTTGCACTAGTTCGAACCTGCGACGGACATCTTAGCCATGGATGTAAAGCATGGATCGAAGTTGCTGCGAGCGTGCTTGACTTCAAGGTTTCCCGCTCGTTTGTCTCGCAGACTGGCGGCCACACATAAGCTTGCCCGATCCGACGCGTGGCGAATGACGCAACGCGCGCCGCGGAATATGTCGTGACCTGAGGTGTTAGAGCACATGCAGCCCAACGTGACTGCAATGGAAAACACTCTGGGGTTACGGTATGAACGAAAGCAAAACCGAAGCTGAATTACGTTCCCAAGATTCGGACGTCAAACCGCGTGTGCCATTTGTGCTGGTTCACGGCGCATGGTGGGGAGCCTGGTCTTTCGAACGCCTGATCCCGTTGCTGGCGCGCCGTGGTCATGCGGCGATCGCACGCGACCTGCCGGGACACGGCCTCAATGCCCGGTTTCCCCGGGCTTATGCGCAGCGTCCGCTCGATAAGGCGGCATTCGGCACCGAGCCGTCACCATGCGCGCACATCACGCTCGACGACTACGTCGATTCGGTCATACAAACAATCGAAGACGCGCGTTCGCTCGGCGACGGCAAGGTCGTGCTGGTGGGTCACAGCATGGGCGGCATCGCGATAACGGCGGTTGCCGAACGTGTGCCGGAGTATATCGAGCACCTCGTGTATATCGCGGCGTTCATGCCCGCATCGGGCACATCGATGGGCGAATATCGAATCGCCCCGGAAAACGAGGGCTCGCTGCTGGCGAAGCAAGTGATGGCCGATCCAAAGGCGATTGGTGCGATACGGGCAGACCCTCGCTCGCCAGACCCGGATTACTGGGCCAATGGCTGGCGCGCGTTGTGCCATGACCTGAGCGAGGACGACTATCGCGCGGTAGCGAATCTGATGATATGCGACCAGCCCGCGGCACCGACGGCGACGCCTGTCATCACCACGCGCGAACGCTGGGGCAGCCTTCAACGCCATTACATCATGTGCCTGCAAGACCAGACGATGCGCCCGGCGCTACAGCAGCGTTTTATCGACCTGGCCGATGCGTTTGTGCCGCAGCGCCCTACCGTCGTACATCGGATCGACGCAAGCCATGCACCGTTGCTGTCGCAACCGGAAACGCTGGCCGACATGCTAGCCGGCATCGCCGCCTGCTGAGTGTCGTCGACGAGGACCGGCTGAGCTTCTCACGAGCCACCGGTCCTCGAGAGTCAGTTCTATCTTCTGATGCAAGGACTGCTGCGTGTGTCGAGCAGTCTTCACGCGTTGACGCATGCATGTCGCATTGCGAACCATCGTCGCCGTCACCAATCCGCGCCTGAATTAAATATTCGCCTAAAGTGCGATGCGCCGCAGCCGATATAACGACCATCTCAACAGTCGGGTGCGTAACGATGAAGAAAAACGAGTGGAGACTTGTTCGATCGGCTTCTCGCAGCAAGCGGCCTGGTGCTGGGCCGCTCAGGCTTTCCTGTCTGGCACTGGCCGCTATGGGTTTGTTCGCACGACCCGCGCTGGCCGACAACTTTACGGCGGCGAGTGGCGCGGATCTGATCGCCGCGATCAACAACGCCAACGCATCGTCCGACGCCAGTTCTACCATCACGCTGACACAGAGCTTTCAGGCTTCGAGTGCTTTACTGCCGGCGCCGACCAAAGCCCTCACGATCAACACGCAAGGTTTCACGTTGACGGGCAATGCGAGCATCGGCTGGTCAAATACGGCAGCAGGCTTTCCGCCCGTGACGCTTGTCGGGACATTCACAGGCACCACTACCGCAGGTATCACCGGCGCTATACAGATAATGAATGCCTCGGTCATCAATAACGGTTCGATCCTGGGGTTCACCAACTCCTCCACTGGGACCGCCGAAGGCGGTGTGGTGTTAAACGGGGCGAGCACGTTCGTGAATAACGGAACCATCGTTGGCGGAGATGCGCCAACGAGCGGGAGCGCAGGAACCGGAGTGAACTCGGCGATCCTCGGAGCTCGGGTCACGCTGACCAACAACGGAACAATTCAGGGCGGCAATACCAATGGGCGAGGCGGAGCCTTCGGTGCAATTCTGGGAACCGCGGGTGCCGGAGCGTCACTGATCAACACCGGCACGATTCGCGGCGGGTCCGATCTGACGGGCGCGACCACGGGCAACGCAGCGGTTGAAATGCGAAAGTCCGTGACCACCGTCACTTCTTCGATCGTCAACTCCGGCACGCTGATAGGCGGCAACGGCGCGGCTGCCGTCATCGGGCTTGGGCCGCTTAGTCTGACCAACAGCGGCACGATCCAGGCGGGCAACGGCGGAACGACGGCCATCCAGATGGGCGCCTCAGGCGATCCGCTTACGCTTGAACTCCAGGCAGGGTCCAATATCGTGGGCAATGTTGTTGCCGATGCCACGCAGTCCACCAACACCCTGATTGTGGGCGGCAGCGCAAACGATTCACTCGATGTATCGTCAATCGGCAGCACCGCGCAGTACCGCAACTTCAACCTCTTCCAGAAAACCGGCACGAGCACCTGGACGCTGACCAACACGACCACCGCGGTCACGCCGTGGACTTTGATGGGCGGCATTCTGCAGATTTCGAGCGATGGCAATCTCGGCGCTGCGTCCAGCGGCCTGACGTTCAACGGCGGCACGCTCGAGAACACCGCCGACATCACCAGCGCGCGAAGCGTCACGATCGCGTCGAACGGTACGCTGCTGACCGACGCCGGCACGACGCTCACGCTGAACGGCACGATCGCGGGCGCAGGCGCGCTAACCAAGGCCGGCACCGGCACGCTGCTCCTGAACGCAGGCAGCACGTACGCCGGCGGCACCACGATCGGCGCCGGCACGCTGGTGGTCGGCGATGCGGCTCATAACGTAGCGACTATCGGCGCGGGTCTCACCACCGTCGCGGCAGGCGCAACGCTCGGCGGTTACGGTTCGGTGCTCGGTTCGGTGAACAACAACGGCACGATCGCCGCTGCCAATGCGCTCGCCCAGTTCGCACCGGGCGGCACGGGTACGCTCAATATCGGCGGCGATCTGAACAACGCCGGCATCATCAACCTGGCCGCAGCGTCAGGGCAAGCCGGCAACGTGCTGAGTGTGGCCGGCAACTACACCGGTACGAACGGCCAGGTCGTGCTGAACACGGTGCTCAACCAGGGCGGCAGCGCCACGCAGAGCGACCGTCTCGTGGTCGGCGGCAATGCGAGCGGTAGCACCACACTCAGCCTGAATCGCTCGGGCTCCGGTGCGGCCACCACCGGCGACGGCATCCAGCTGGTGCAGGTCAACGGTACCTCGGCGGCGAACAGCTTCCATCTGGCCACGCCGGTTCAGGCCGGCGCGTATCAGTATCTGCTGTATCAGGGCGGCGCGGCCGACGCGGGCGGCTGGTATCTGCGCTCGGAGTTCGAACCGGCCGCCGCAACCGATACGTCGGCAGGTGCCGGCACGGGTACTTCGACGTCCGGCATAAGCAGCAACGCCGCGTCACGCGCGGCCGCGCAGATCGCGTATCGTCCCGCGGTGACCGGCTATGCGCTCACGCCGCTGCTCGTCACCGATTACGGCTTTACGATGCTCGGCCGGCTGCAGGAACGCGTCGGCGATCTGGCGAGCGTCGAAGCGGCGAACCAGTCCACAAGCAAGAACGGCGTGTGGGGGCGCATCGGTGGACAGAACCTCGATGCCGACGCCGGCGACCGCTTCTCGGCCGACGAGCGCACCTTCTTCGCGCAGTTCGGCAAGGACTGGACGCTGGCACGCGGGGCTAACGGCGGCAGTACGCACGCGGGCGCCACGCTGAGCTTCGGTTCGACGTCCGCATCGTTTGCCGACAGCGCGCGCGGCCTGACCGGGCAGCTATCCGATGCGACCGGCACGGTCGAGACGCAGGCGCAATCCGTGGGCGGCTACTGGACCAGGTACCTGCCCGACGGCACGTACTTCGACGGCGTCGGGCAGTTGACGCACTACCAGAACCAGTACGGCGACGTGTACGGCGGCAGTGGCCGGCAGAACGGTTTCGGTGCGGGTGTTTCCGGCGAAGCAGGCAAGCCGTTCTCGCTCGGCGTGGGCGGCATCGCCATCGAGCCGCAGGCGCAGCTGCTCTACCAGTACGTGCACCTGAACCACTTCGACGACGGTATCGCCGAGATCGGTTCGAACACCACCAATGCGCTGCGCGGCCGGCTCGGCTTCCGCCTGTTCAGGGCCAATCTGGACAACAGTGCGAAGAATTCGACGCTGACGCCGTATCTGACGGCCGACGTACTGCACGACTTCTTCTCGCCGGGGCAGACCAGCATCGGCGGCGCGACGCTGCAGAACGAACTGGGTAAAACCTGGTACGACGTCGGTGTCGGCGTGACGGGCAGCTTCGGTAAAAGCTCGGAGGTGTACGCGAACGTCACGTACGCGCACAGCATCAGCGGCGACTATCGACGCAACGTGTTCGGGCAGGCGGGGTATCGGTTTAGCTGGTAATGCAGTGATTCAGTGCCCCATGCTGCTTCGACGGCAGCATGGGGCTGACGTTCGTCGCGAAGGTTCTCGTCCCTCCCCCTGTTGGCCCCTTTCTCTCTTTGCGCTCGTACCTGCTGCACGACGCCGTGGTGGCATGCACATCGCCGGGCTCAATGCCTCAGTCTTCCCGCTTTGGCTGAAATATGCAGCCGGTGGACGCCGCAAAACGCAAGCGGCCCTTCACCCGTGCGGCCAGAAAAAAGACCGCCTTGCGTCCGGTCGGCTATCATGCCGGTCTCCCCCGAAGTAGCTTCCTATGATTTCCGTCCGTAATGTCACGCTGCGCCGCGGCGTCAATGTCGTACTCGATCACGCGTCCGTCACCTTCACCCCCGGCGAAAAGATTGGCCTGGTCGGCCGCAATGGCGCCGGCAAGTCGTCCTTTTTCGGCCTTCTCAACGGCACGCTGCACGAAGACGGCGGCGAGTTTTCGATTCCCGCTGCATGGAGAATGGGCCAGGTTGCGCAGGAGATGCCGGAAACCGACCAGAGCGCAACCGACTTCGTAGTCGAAGGCGACACCGTGCTGCTGGCCGCGCAGGCCGAAGTAGACGCCGCTGAGGCCAGCGACGATGGCATGCGCATGGCGCACGCCTACATGGCGCTGCACGACGCCGGCGCACACGATGCCCCGGCACGTGCCCAGGCGCTGATCCAGGGCCTCGGCTTCACCGCTGCGCAGCTGGCCCAGCCGGTCAACAGTTTCTCCGGCGGCTGGCGCATGCGGCTGCAACTGGCGCGCGCGCTGATGTGCCCGTCCGATTTATTGCTGCTCGACGAACCGACCAATCACCTCGACCTCGACGCGCTGGTCTGGCTGGAAGCGTGGCTCAAACGCTATCAGGGAACCCTGGTCGTGATCAGCCACGATCGCGAATTCCTCGACGCGGTGACGCAGGTGACGGTGCACGTCGACAACGCCAAGCTCGTGCGTTATGGCGGCAACTACAGCAAGTTCGAAGAGATGCGCGCCGAGCAGATGCTGTTGCAGCAGGCCGCGATGGCGAGGCAGGCGGACAAGATCGCCCACCTGCAGAAATTTATCGACCGTTTCAAGGCCAAGGCCTCGAAGGCGAAGCAGGCGCAGAGCCGCGTCAAGGCGCTCGAACGCATGGAGAAGATCGCCCCCGTGCTTGCCGACGCAGAGTTCACCTTCGAGTTCAAGGAGCCGCTCAACGTGCCGAACCCGCTGTTGTCGATGCTCGACACCAGCTTCGGCTACCCGGCACCGGCGGACGCCGCGCCGGGCACGCCACCCACCGTCATCGTGCGGGGCATCAACCGGTCGGTGCTGGCCGGGCAGCGCATCGGCATTCTCGGTGCCAACGGCCAGGGCAAGTCCACGCTGGTGAAGACGGTGGCGCACTCGCTGGCGCCGATTGCCGGCGAAATCAGCGAAGGCAAAGGCCTGAACATCGGCTACTTCGCGCAGCAGGAACTCGACGTGCTGCGTCCTCTCGACACGCCGATGGAACACATGATCCGCCTCGCCAGAGACACGCCGGCGCACATGCGCGCGCCCGGCCAGAGCGGCACCGAACAATCGCTTCGCACCTTCCTCGGCACCTTCAACTTCAGTGGCGACACGGTCCACCAGGCGGTCAGCACGATGAGCGGCGGCGAAAAGGCGCGCCTCGTGTTGTGCATGATCGTGTGGCAGCGCCCCAACCTGCTGCTGCTCGACGAGCCTACCAACCACCTCGACCTCGCCACGCGCGAAGCGCTAGGCATGGCACTCAACGAATTCGAAGGCACTGTGATGCTGGTCAGTCACGACCGGTCGCTGCTGCGCGCCGTATGTGACGAGTTCTGGCTCGTCACCAAGGGTGGCGTCGAGCCCTTCGACGGCGATCTGGACGACTACCAGCAGTTCCTGCGCGACGAAGCGCGCAGCATGCGCGAGCAGGCGGAGTTGGGCACCAGGTAAGCGCATCATCGAATAATCGACAGGCGGCCCTCGCCGCCTGCTCGCTCCGCCATCATTCCGCTCAGTCCACACACTGAAACGAAGCCGCCGAGTTGACGTCGCCGCCGCTATACATCGGCCATTTCGGGTAGTCGCACAACGGTCGCGTGCGGCCGGGCACGCCAACCGTATCGGTCGTTACCTGCCCGACCGGCGCGGTGCCAGCCTCGGCCCATTGCTCGAGTGCCGTCAGTGAATCCCACGTGGCATTGAACACGCTGCTGGTCGCATGGCCCATACCGGGAATCTCGTAGTAGCGTGCGAAGGTCTCGACCTGATCGACTCCCATCTGCGCTTGCAGCCGCTGAAAATATTGCTCGGTCGCGCGCGTGCTGACCAGTACATCGACCAATCCGTGGACCAGCAGCAGCTTGCCGCCACGCGCCTTGAACGCAGAGATGTCGGTACTCGTATCGAGTTGCGAACTTAGCGCGCTGATACGGTCAGCCCAGACGCCGGGTTGCTCCGGGTCGAGCGACAGCGAATCGAAGTTGACATCGCGCGTGACCGAGTACTTGAACCACTGGTCGGTCAGCACGCTGATATAGGGCGCCGTCACCGGCATCGGGTTGGCCGGCTGAGTGCTTCCGAATGCGAGGAACGTCACCACCGGCTGTACCGCCGACGTGCGGGTCGAGATGCCGAGATCGGCACCCCACACGTTGTAGCCCGGATATTGGGTCTCGCCGCTTGCCAGCGGAAAGCCGAAGTTGGTCGATGTATTGATCGTCTGCAACGCGTCGATTTGCGCATCGGACAGGCAGTTGTCGCCGGTGTCGGCGCCGTTGGGACAGCGCAGCGGTACACCCTTTAGCGTGGCTGTCGACGGATCGAACGTCGCATTGCATTCCTGCTGATTGCTGATCAGGCCATCTGCCACGCCGTCGAGGGTGTCGCACGCCTCGATCGCCGCGTCATACACGGCGGCTCGTTTTCCGACGCTCGGATAGGCGCCCGGCTGCGCCAATGCGCGGTTCATACGCTGACCGCCGAGCAATGCCGCCGCATCGTCCCATGCCGGATACCATGCGATCGCACCGTCCCAGTCCGCAGGCCAGCGCTGGATCGCCGCGAGGGCTTCGCGGCCGCCCGTCGACCCACCCGCAAAATAGGCTTTGACCGGCGCGCCTGCATAGCGGGCCTTGATGATCGCCAACGCCGCGTCGTGGGTTTTCTTCAACGCATCTCCGCCGAAATTTTGCACCGCCTCGTCGTTCAACCCAAAGCTTCCGTCTTCAGATGCCAGTGCGTTAGCCTGATGGCCCGAATCGCTGGCGAAAGTCGCATAGCCGCGACCGAGCGGCGTCGGTTTGTCGATCGGACCATTAGGCACATTGCCCGTCACATCAGGGATGCTGCCGTCGAAGCCGCCGCCGCCGAACATGACGACCTTCCGGTTCCATTGCGTAGGCAGCGCGACCTGGAACTGGATGTTGGGTGCCGATTGATCGACGGGGGAAATCTTGCCCGTGACCTGGCAGAATTCGGGTGACGCAGCCGCGCCGGTTCCGCTGGCAGCGACGGTTTTGGCCGCCGTCACACTTGCTCCCGAAGTGGGCAAGCCGATCGACGACGCGGGCACCGTCATCCCCGCCAGCTGTTCACAGGCGACGCCTTGCGCCACCGGTGCAGGTGAAGAAGAAGTGCCGCTGCTGCAAGCTGCGAGCGCCACGGTCACCACCAGGCTGGCCGCGCATGCGGCTTTCAGACCATAAAGATATGTCAATCTCATGTTGTCTCCGTTCTCTGTTTTGATGGCCACCGGTTTGTTGAAGGCATTTTCTCGAGACAAAGCCTCTCCATAACCCGGACAAATCAATCCGGGTAATCGACTTTCGACGTTTTCAGTTAAACCGCATTGGCACTGACAGCGACAAACCGCTTTTCAACCCGAATGGCCCTGGCAAATAGCGACCTTGCGATTTGTGTCGTTCATTTATCAATCCTGGCGGCGTGCTCCCGTCTCTTGTCTACCGATGAACCGATGATAGTGAGACACGATTGCCTTAGTAAGGTCTGTTTCGGACAGGGCGGTGTCCCCGGAGGACATTCGCAGGAGGTGCGGGGATCTCGAGTTTTTTGCGGTTGCTCACATCATGAATATGCGGTCAGGCATATAAAAACCGGCTATTCAATCCGGCTTATCTTGATTGCATAAATTCGATATGTCCATATGCAATCCGGCTCACCAAATTCCAATCCGCAATTAAAGAAGGAAAATAAAAGAGTAAATTTTATAAGACAAATCCCGTTATTACTGGCTTACTATCGCCTCCAGTGTTGTTCCCGAAGCCAAGAAGGTAAACCCATGCAGATCGCAAGATACTGCATCGACGTACTCGACTAGCGATTCGAGCAAATCCACACGGAGACCAAACCAGATGACAACCTATATTCGCAACGATGCCTGGAATTCGGACGGCACCTTCAACAACACCGATCTGCTCTGGTACGCCAGGGGTGTCGGCAAGATGATGACGCGAGCGTTGAATGACCCGGCCAGCTGGTGGTTCTTCGCTGCCATTCACGGTGAATATGTCAACCCGAACACCGGATGGTATCCGTCGCCGCCGAGCTTCCCGGGGTGGGGATTTGCGAAGAGCCCGCCGACGGTGCCGACCCAACCGCTGCCGAACCAGGCGACCATGGACAAGTACTGGAACCAGTGCCAGCACGGCAGCTGGTTTTTCCTGCCGTGGCACCGCGGCTACCTGCTCGCGCTCGAGGCCCAGTTGCGCGCGGACATCGTGAGCCTCGGTGGCCCCGCAAGCTGGGCACTGCCCTACTGGAATTACTTCGGCGGCCCGCAAGGCAGCCACGCACAAATGCCTCCCGCCTTTGCGCAGAAGACCTTGCCTGACAACACACCCAATCCGCTGTTCGTGACAATGCGCTACGGCCCGGACGCCGACGGCAACATCTATGTTCCGACCGATCTGTGGGCAGAGACCCATCCGAACGATCCCAACTGGAGCTACGGAGACGTCACGCAAACCTGCTTGACCAACAATATCTTCACCGGCTCGGACTCCGTCACGCCGCTGCCCGGCTTCGGCGGTCCTCAATCCGGGTTCTCCCACAACGGCGGCCCGCACGGCAACATAGAGAGCAATCCGCACGATCTGGTGCACGTGTACACCGGCGGCCAGATCACCGACACCAACTATGGGCTGATGGCCGACCCTGGCACCGCAGGCCTCGATCCGATCTTTTACCTGCATCACTGCAACATCGACCGCATGTGGGCGTCATGGAATGCGGCCGGCAACGTCAACCCCACCGATACCAGCTGGCTCAAAGGCCCCGCTCAACAATTCGTGATGCCAATGCCCGACGCTGAGAGCTGGGTGTACAAACCTGCCGACGTGAACAGCCTTTCGCAACTGAACTACTCGTACCAGGACGCCTCGGCACCGGCGAAGGCTACGCCGCTGCTGGCGCTGCGCTTGCAGAAGCTCGGCGCGCTCCAGCCGACTGAAGCCGCAGCGATTTCGCTTGCCCCGAAAGCGACGCAGGCGCCGGCCGAACTGCTGGGAGCGAGCGCCGATGCCGTCGAGGTCGCGGGCGCGGGAACCGCTCCAGTGAAGGTACGGATGGACGCGGACGTGCAACGGCGTGTGACCAGCAGCCTGAAACAGGCTTCGCGCGCGGCTTTGCCTGACCATGTGTACCTGAAGCTGGAGAACGTGCGCGGCACGCTGGATTCGACTGTGCTCGGTGTTTATGTCGATTTGCCCCCTGGCCCCTGCACGACCGACGTGCTGCGTGCACACCACGCGGGAGATGTCGGCCTGTTCGGGCTGCGGCTGGCAAGCGCGACGCACGGCGCGCACGGCGGAGCCGGGCTGACCTATGTGCTGGACATCTCGCACCTGGTCGACCAGCTGTATCTCGACGACAAGCTGTCGGGCGGCAACATCGACGTCACGCTGCGACCGCGCCGTCAGTTGCCGGCACAAGGTAAGATCGAAGTGGGTCGAGTCAGCGTCTACCGGCAACCCAACTGAGCGGATCGACAGGCATGATTCACAACAGACGCGAATTTGCGCGGTTGCAGTTCGGTGTTCTAGCTGTGAGCCTGGCGGCGTGGCTTGTGATCGCCGCCATGCCGCACTGGTTCGGGCAAGACCTGATGGCCTTTCTATGCAGCGCTTCGCCGGCGCCCTGGTTGACTACCAGCTGGTTCGTATCAGCCAGCGCCGGATGGCTGTTGATGATCGCCGCGATGATGGTGCCGATGACGATGCCCGCGCTGTCGCATATTCGTGTCAGCACGTTTTCCAGCCGGCGCTCGCGCGCCACCGCGCTGTTTCTGCTTGGCTTTGCCGCAACCTGGCTGATTCCCGGGCTTGCGATGAAGGCGCTGCAATCGGCGTTGACCGGTGCGGCTGCCAGCCCGTTCGGCACAGCCGCAGTGACAGCGCTGGTGGCCTGCATCTGGCAGGCGTCGCCGTTCAAGCAGCGTTGCCTGAACGGCTGCCACCGGCACAGTCCGTTGTCGGCGTTCGGACTACGGGCAGATCTGGACGCGCTGCGGCTCGGCGTAGCACACGGGCTGTCGTGCATCGGCACGTGCTGGGCCCTGATGCTGCTTACTCTGCTGCTGCCAGATTGGCATCTGTCAGCGATGGCCGCCGTCGCGGTGCTGGTGTTTTGTGAGCGGCTCGATGCACCCCGGCCTCCCACATGGGAGATCAGAGGTCTGCGAACAGCCTGCCAGTGGCTGCAGCGTGAGATCGCGCACGCACCCGCTTTCGGCTGGCTGCGTCAACGAAGGCCACGTGCCGAACCCATGGTTCGGGAGGACAGGTTCATATGAGCGCCCCGATCGACGCTGGAGGACCGCACCACGCGCCGCTTGTGATTGCGTCGAGCAACGCTCCCGCACTCGTGCAATCCGGCGGCGTCGCGGTGCCGCTCGCCGTCGAGCCTGGGACTACCGGCATACTGGCGGCCGCGCATGCGAGCAACCCGTCGTCGTTGCGCATCTACCTGATTCTCGAGCATATCCGCGGCATGCTCGACGCAACCGTATTGCGCGCGTTCCTGCACACGGCAAGTACAGGCAACGGCAGCCAGCCCCACGGCACATGGCTCGGCAGTGTCGGTTTATACGGGCTCAGGCGCGCCAGTTCAGGCGTGGCGGGCACGGGCATGCTGCATTACGTGGATGTCACGCCGCATGCCGCGCTGATACTCGGCATGGCTGCGAACGCACCGCAGTTGGTTGTCTCGCTACTTCCTCAGCCGACGCTCCCAGATAGCGTGTCGATCGAAGTCGGCCGCGTCGGCATTTGCGCCGAAAGACTCACGCATTGATCGTTTGCCTGCTTCTGCGCAATGGTCGACGTACCGGTCATCGCAGCCGGTAGTATCGACGAAGCAGCGCGCGTCAAGGTACGATTGAAACGAACACGTGAGGCTTCACGGTCGGCGGCGCGCCGTTCCCGCAGGCGTTCGTCGACCGCCGGCGGTCCGCCCAGATCGACACTATCGTCAAAATCGAAGGAGTTGCAGCATGATGCTCAGCAAGGTCAATATCCAGGCTGCGTTCGCCGGCATTTCCGAATACTGGTCGCCGAAGATCGGCGGCGACATCAACGACTCACAGATCAAATTCGCAAAGCTCAGTGGCCTGTTCAACTGGCACTATCACGAGAACGAGGACGAACTGTTTCTCGTGGTGAAAGGCACGCTGCGCATGAAACTACGCGCTGAAAACGGCGGTGACGTGTTGATCGAAGCGGGTGAATACATCATCGTGCCGAAGGGTATCGAGCATTGTCCCGAAGCCGTCACCGACGAAGTCCATTGCCTGCTGCTCGAACCGACGACAACGCTCAACACCGGTAACGTCGTCAACGAACGGACCCGTACGGATCTCGAAAGAATCTGACGGCAGCGGCCGGTAGTGCAAACACGCGACACCGGGCGCGACCCTTCTAGTGCACCGGCGCCGGATAGCCTTTCCAGATCCATTCAAGTGCCGAGGCCAGGGTTTGTGCTTCAGTGGCTTCGTCGACGTGCCCTGCGTTGCGGGCGAATATGAACTGGAAGTGGTAGCCCTTGGCGGCCAGCACGCGCGCCATGTCCTCGTTGGCTGCGGTCCAGTCATGCATGCCATCGGCAAGAGGACCGATCGGATAGAACAGATCGCGATCGCCCGCCTCGAACCAGAAACGGATCGGCTTGCGCGGCGCGTTCGGGATCAGCGGCGCGCCATTCGATTCGCTCGCGGGCGTCACCATCTTTCCCGACACGGTGAGATTCTGCTTGTTCGGCCCCGGCCAGGCGTCGTGGTATTGCCATGCGCCACCGGGAAGCGAAGTGTCGTGCGGCCATTGCTGGTTCACCATCGTCGGCGAGTAGCCAAGCACGCGGTGATAGAGATCGGGATGGAACCAGGCCATCGTGAAGGCGGCCGCGGCACTCGAACTGAAGCCCATCGTCGCGCGACGATCCGGGTCCTTCGTCAAGCGCACATGCGCCTGCCGTTCGACCCGCGGCAACACTTCCTGCTCGACCCATTCGGCGTACGTGCCGGACACGGCGTCGTATTCGCGGCCCCGCTCGCTGCCCTGCGCATCCTGCCCGCCGGCACCGATGCCAATGGCCACCATCGGCGGCAACCGGTGCGCGTGAATGAGGTTATCCAGCACGTTGAACAGCATCTGCTCGTTGAAGAAGCCCTGCTTGCCGCCATCGCCGAATACGATGAACGGCGCTGCTGTTCCCGCAACGTACCCGGGCGGCACATAGACATCGACGTCCCGGCTCCAGCTGCCTGCATGGCTTGCGGGTACCAGCAGATCGGAGCCATCGCCTGGCGCGGTCGAAGCCGAGTTCACCGCAGAATTGCCGCAGCCGGGCAGATCGTCGCGAATCATGCCGGGCCGATAGATGACGCTGTCCGCCGACGTCATCACGAACGTATGGACGGTGCCGTGCGGTACGTTCGCTTGCTCGACGGTCTCTGGCGACGGCCGGTGCGTTGGACCGATGATGAAGTTGCCGTCGCTATTGACCGATGGAATCTGGCCGTCTGGCAATTCCGTCGCGGATGGGTAGGCTGGGTTGTGTGGGTCGCGTGTGGGAGGTGTTGTCGTCAGATCGAGGCCGGCTGTATCGATGAAGAACGGTGCTTTGGCGTCGGTTGTATTTGCGCCGGCTGGCACTGCTGCATTGGGCGGCGCGCATGTGTTGTCGGCAGCGATGGCTGGTATGGCAGCGGCCATCAAGAGTAAGGTCACGAGAAGAACGTGGGATTGGGTCATCTGCGATTCCCTTTCTATTGGCTTGCCGATTTTTTGAATACGGTCCAGATAGCGCTTCATACAGTAGTAGAAGCAGCAATACGACGTCAACCCGGATATATGAGCGGTTGCGATCTGGCCGGATCGCATCGCGTTGGACCTGACATAGCCCTTGCATGCGCCTGTACTATTTGCACAGTCGCCACGCACTGCGCTCATCTACTATCGATCGACATGGACACCCACCGCAGGAAACCCCGCTCGGCCCCGCCGCCTTCCCGCGCTCGCACTGGCTTCGTCAGCGTGCGCGGAGCCCGCGAGCACAACCTGAAAAACGTCGACGTACAGATTCCGCGAGATGCTCTGGTGGTGTTCACCGGCGTTTCGGGCTCGGGCAAATCATCGCTGGCATTCGGTACGCTTTACGCCGAGGCGCAGCGGCGTTACTTCGAATCGGTCGCGCCGTATGCGAGGCGCCTGATCGAGCAGGTCGGCGTGCCCGAAGTCGATGCAATCGAAGGTTTGCCGCCCGCAGTTGCCTTGCAGCAGCAACGTGGCACACCGAGCGCGCGTTCATCGGTGGGCAGCGTAACCACGCTGTCGAGTCTCGTGCGCATGCTTTATTCGCGAACCGGTGACTACCCGCCCAAACAGCCGATGTTGTTCGCCGAGGATTTCTCGCCGAACACGGTGCAAGGCGCTTGCCCGACCTGCCATGGGCTGGGGCGTGTGTACGAGGTTACCGAGAAATCCATGGTGCCCGACGACTCGCTCACGATCCGCGAACGCGCAATCGCTGCGTGGCCGCCCGCGTGGCACGGACAGAATCTGCGCGATATCCTGGTGACGCTCGGCTACGACGTCGACACGCCATGGCGCGATCTACCGAAGAAGGCTCGCGACTGGATCCTCTTCACCGATGAACAGCCGACCGTGCCGGTCTATGCGGGTCTCACGCCGAAGGAGACCCGTGCAGCACTTAAACGCAAGGACGAGCCGAGCTATCAGGGGACGTTCACGGGCGCGCGTCGCTACGTGCTGCACACCTTCGCGAACACCCAGAGCGCGCTGATGAAAAAGCGCGTGTCGCAGTATATGGTCGGCAACGTGTGCCCGGCTTGCGATGGCAAACGGCTCAAGAAAGAAGCGCTATCGGTGACATTCGCGGGGCTCGATATTGGCGAGTTTTCACAGCTGCCGCTCGCCCGGCTCGCCGCGATTCTCGAGCCGATCGCGCGCGGCGAATGGCCGCAGCCCGGTACGGCAATGAGCGGCCATGGCAGCGTGCTCAGCAGAAGCGCGATGCGCGATGCCGTCGACAAACGGGTCGCTGCTGGAGGCTCCGCGCACAAGGCGTCGCCCGATGTCCGGCGCACGCCGAACCTGTCCGGGGAGAAACGCCTCGCGGCGCAGCGCATCGCGGCCGAACTGCTGGAACGCCTGGTCACGCTGATCGACCTCGGGCTGGGTTATCTCGCGCTCGAGCGCAGTACGCCTACGCTGTCGTCGGGTGAATTACAGCGCTTGAGACTGGCCACGCAATTGTCGTCGCAACTCTTCGGCGTGGTGTACGTGCTCGACGAGCCATCGGCCGGGTTACATCCCGCGGACGGCGAAGCGCTCTTCAGCGCGCTGCAGGAGCTCAAGGCAGCGGGCAATTCGCTGTTCGTCGTCGAACACGATCTGCAGATGATGCGGCGTGCCGACTGGCTGATCGATGTGGGTCCGGCGGCGGGTGAAGCGGGCGGTCATGTCGTTTATAGCGGGCCGCCCGCGGGCCTCGCGACGGTCGAGGCGTCGCAGACGCGGCGGCATCTGTTCGCTCCGCCTGCGCGCGTCGATCGCACTTTGCGCAAGGCAGCGGGCTGGCTGCGGCTTGCCAATATCACGCGCAACAATCTGCACGGGCTTAACGTCGCGTTACCGATCGGCTGCCTGACCACCGTGACGGGCGTGTCGGGTTCGGGCAAATCGAGCCTCGTGAGCCAGGCGCTGCCGGAACTGGTCGCGAAACGGCTGGGAAAGATCATCGACAGTCCGGACGACGATGAACAGGACCCACTGCTCGCCACATCGGCGGTGCCGACGAGTGGGCATATTGCAGATGGAATGGACGCGATCCGAAGGCTCGTGCGCGTCGATCAGAAACCGATCGGGCGCACACCGCGCTCCAACCTCGCCACGTATACGGGGCTTTTCGACCATGTGCGCAAGCTGTTTGCGGATACGCCTGGTGCCCGCAAGCGTCGCTATGGCGCGGGACGTTTTTCGTTCAACGTCGCGCAAGGCCGCTGCCCGACCTGCGAAGGCGAAGGGTTTGTCAGCGTGGAACTGCTCTTTTTGCCCAGCGTGTATGCGCCCTGCTCGACCTGTCATGGCACGCGCTATAACGCATCGACGCTGGAGATCACGTGGCATGGTAAAAACATTGCCGAGGTGCTGGACCTGACTGTCGATGCCGCGTGCAGTTTCTTTGCCGATGAGGCCGGCGTGATGCGTGCGCTTGACGCATTGCGCAATATCGGGCTTGGGTATCTGCGGCTCGGCCAGCCGGCTACCGAGCTGTCGGGCGGTGAGGCGCAACGCATCAAGCTCGCCACCGAACTACAACGGGCGCAGCACGGGCACACGTTGTACATTCTCGACGAACCGACCACCGGCCTCCATCCTGCTGATGTGGACCGGCTGATGGTGCAAATGCAGCGGCTCGCCGACGCGGGTAATACCGTGGTGATGGTCGAGCATGATATGCGGGTGGCGGCTCAAAGCGACTGGATCGTCGATGTCGGCCCGGGTGCGGGGGATGCGGGGGGTGCCATTGTGGCGAGTGGGACGCCGGCTGAAGTCGCGCACTGCAACGGGAGTCGGACGGCCGAGTATCTGCGGGAATATCTTGTGGCGTGAGTCCAGCCGCTACCATCGAACATCGCACACTAACGAATTCGTCCAGGGAAACACGATGCATGAAGACCGTCTCCATCTATACGTCGATGCGCAGTTTGCCAGCCCTTACGCGATGTCTGTGTTCGTGGCTCTTCAGGAAAAACAGCTGCCGTTCGAGCTTTCCACGATTGATCTCGGCAAGGATGCCAATCGTGAAGAGCGCTATGCAGCGAAATCGCTGACGCAGCGCGTACCGACGTTGGCGCATGGAGATTTCGCTCTATCCGAGTCGTCGGCAATTACCGAGTATCTCGACGATACGTTTCCGCAAACGCCTGTCTACCCTCAGGAAAAGCGCTTTCGCGCCCGAGCTCGACAACTTCAGGCGTGGTTACGAAGCGACCTGATGCCTATCCGCCATGAGCGCTCGACGGAGGTCGTGTTCTATGGCCGAATGGCGCCGCCACGTTCCCCGGCGGCGGAACTGGCCGCGCAGAAGTTGTATTTCGCGGCCGACGCACTTCTCTCGCAGGATGCGCCGCATCTTTTTGGCGAGTGGTGCATCGCCGATACAGACTTGGCCTTGATGCTGAATCGCCTTGTCATGAACGGAGATCCGGTACCCGCGAGGTTGGTTCACTACGCGGCGCGTCAATGGGAGCGGCCGTCCGTGCAGCAATGGGTTGCGCTGGATCGACCTTCGTTCTGATTGTCGGCGTGAACACGAGAGCTTAGCTACCCATGAGCCGTCTTGCTACTCCAGGCTCTGCAGTCATAGTAGCGATGCTCCTTTCGGCGTGCGCTCTAAACAACGTACAGCCCATGTTTAACGTGGAGATGACATCTACAGTGTTCTCAACGGCGCGGAGCCTCGCGATGCTTCTCTAACATCTCAAGCGTTCGCTGCTCCTGCCGGCGCAGTTGTTTATGTCGGAGACTTTATCCTTGTCGCGGACAGGAAGGTGGAGTTCCAACACAAGCCCCAATCCATCCCGCTAACTCCGGCAGGTCAGTCCGGGCTGATAGACAAGGTCAAGCTTGCGGAGTCGATAGAGGTTGAGAAGCCCAAGCCATTTCTATGCACACCCTAGATTGCGATGAGTTTGCGGGATTGCTGTGTCCTATACGTCTATGCTTATATACGGAACGGTTGCGCACCGCACCGATTTTTCGCCACTCTATTCGAGAATCAGATGAACAAGAAGTGTGCTGCTTGCTTTATCAATATTCTCTTGTTAGCGATACTTTTTGGATGCGCAAGCGCTCCCCCTGCGATCGTCAACCAGTCCGATCAGAGGCAAACTGGGATGGAGATTTCCAAGGATGACTTCCTTTTCGGCAGTCGCCCGGTGCAAATAGAAAAACTTAAGCGAAGCGACGTCTCTGTGTTTCTGGCTGATGATTGGGAAAAATTTGATAAACATGTCAAGAATGAACCGAACGTATTCACCGGAACGATTCAGTCAATTGATTGGTACCTGCAGATAACGCCTCCTTTCCCAACGTACTGGCCACCGCGGCAGACACGTAGCGTGGTCTACTACGCGTATGCTGAGTATCAGGAGTTGCTCAGGCATGGGCCGATGCTTAGCCGTTCTGCACCTTGGGCAAAAGTGGTGCTAAACGAAGGAAGACCTGCGGACAAGGTGATATTGGAAACCCGTATCGGTCCTGTGGTTCACGCAGAAGGTAGTGTTCCGATCAGCGGCGAACAGGCCCAGCGAAAAATCCAGATTATCAAGGATGGAGAGGCGCATTTGTCCAGCTTCGTGAGCTGGAAGTCTATTCCTGATGATGATGCTGAGGTGAATGCCATCAAGGATTACTACTGCCAATGGATACTGACCAATCGCACTGCCGATCTGATTAGAGATAGTCACCGCGCCTTTTTCGAATGGCTTTCTTGTCCGCCATCGACAACGGTCCCGGTTCTCTCGCCCCGTTAGCGGAGGGCGGTGCTGAAATGGCTCGCTACAATCCACGCTTGCCTGCGACCGATGTCGAATTCAGGCCCAAATAGCCAACGGGCTTGCGTGACCAACGGGCGCAGCGTACGCAATTTGTCCGTGGCCTCGTCTGCGCACAGCTTCTTTGGCCGCCAGCACGGCCAGGCGATGATCGATCTCATCGAGGACCGACAACGCCTCTCGGACGCTCCACTGACCCAGAAGGCGGTCGAGCCCAGCGATGTCCGACTCGTCAAGCAAGATAGTTCTCTTCAGTGATCTCATCGAGGCGTCCGCTTTCTGTTTTGGTCTTGCCATTTCAGTCCCGCCAGCAAATGCTCAGATCGATGTTGCATCAACCTCTGGCTCCGTACCAGTCGCGGTTTCCGCGTCCGAATCATCGACCTCGAACACGCCTTCCAAGTAGGCAGCATAGCGCTCTTTCAGATATTTAAGCGAGGCATCGCGATCGACCTGCACGTTCAAATGGTCTTGAAAGAATTTCAACCGCGCGCGGTTTTCCTCGAGCACCTGTGCCCACGTCTTCGCATAGATGTTGACGTTCGGCTTCTCAAGGATCAGGCCCGTCTCGTTCCTCACCAGTTGTTCGGTGTAGGGTGCGAGTTTGTCGCTGATCGCCCAAAAGTTCCACGTCACACCGACCTTGGAAAAGCGCGGGTCAGCCATGACCGAGAATGCATAGCCTTGGATCTGCGTCACTTCGTCGGAACCAATGTCGACCTTCGGTGCCTTGAGTTCTACGACGAGGTGAGACAACTGGTTGGCGCGGTACTGCTTCGTTGCCTTTGAAAGCATCAGATCGACGATGCCTCGGGTCTGCGAGATGTGCTTGACCGGTTCATCGATCACGATCTTTGGGTCCAGCGCCTTCTTGTGGGCCATCAACACCTGCGTCAGTGACTGATCGTCCACAGACAGGTTGAATTCTTCGCCGAAAAGCCAACAGTTTTGAGCGATTATTCTGTGCAGTTGCGACCGCTCCTTCAACCGCCTCCTCGGTTCGGGATCGAACAGCACTGCTTCCAGGCCGGCGAGAAACTTCAAGCGATCCGATACGACCTTGGCCGCGCCAATAATCGAGGACAAGGACGTGTCCCGCAGCAGTTGTGCCAGTTCCTCCCGCTGACGCTTTGGCAGGCGCAACACCTCATCCAGGATGACCTGCAGATCCTCGGGGCCGCGCTCGATGGCTTGCCGCAACATCCGGAGTTGGAACGCCCGGTTCTTCGGCTGAATAGTGCGAAAATCCGGCAGATGACGCGCAACGTTGACCGCAACAATGTCGAACACCTGCCGCTCGACCTTCTCGATTGACGTCACAGGATCACCCGAAAAGGGGTAAACCTCTTCATCCTTCCATTCCTCGACGACAGTGCGCGCTTCCTCGGCTGCGCGGTTCCGGAAGTGGTCTTTGATCGTCTGCTGCGCCTCAGTTATCGCGTCGATAATCGCTGGCTGCATTTCAGCCAGATCGACGGTGCCCTCTTTTTGCGCCAGATCGAAGTATGGTGAGTACAGGTAACCGGAGAACGTAAAGTTACCGATGTGAAAACGTCGGTCCACCTGCACAAGTGGGAAGCGTTGCTGATTGCACAGGTAAAGCGCGCGGTTGCCTGCGGTCCTCCATTCGACCACATGCAAACGCACCCAATGCGCCTGGCCGTCGATCTCCACATCCTCGAGGTTGAACGACTTCCGGTCGGCAATCGCGGAAGCGGGGTCGATGGCCTTGCCGTCCAGAATGATCTTGGCGCTCGTTTCGTAGTCGGCCAGGTAGAGAGCGAAGACCTCCGCCAACTCCTGACGGCCTTCATCCGATGTGAAGCTGCGAAACTCCTTGATGGGTTCGCGGATGGTGAGCGTTACGCCTGTCGTCGCTTCGCCCTCGATCTCGGTTTCGTGGCTGATGTTGACGTGCCGAATATCCAGCGCCGTCATGCGGATCGTGTACGACCAGAACTTGCTGTCCCGCTGGTAGACCACCGCCCATTCGGCGACATTGCCAAGTGCGAACGCCTTGAAGCGCCCACGCCCTTCCTGCCCATGGAGAAACCGCCCGGACGTGGTTTGCGACCTGGATTTTTTCCACGAACCGCCGAGGAATCGGAAAAAGCCAGCGGCATCCGTACGCGGAATTCCTTCGCCGTTGTCTTTCACGACGATCGCGTCCAGCGAATCGAGGTCGTTGTATTCGAACGAAACCGTCACGATTTTGGCGTCGGCGTCGAACGCATTCCAGACAAGTTCAGCCAACGCCGAAACAGGCCGCGCGCGCGTAATTTTCTCGAGATAGTCTGATTGAACCTCTACTGGATACTGCTCCGCCGCCATTGCCCCTTCTCCTGCCTTTCTTTAACGCTGCTGCTGTGATTTGAGCGCGACGCCCCTGTGCCGTCCGAGATTTGACTGGCGCTACCGATGATCGGCTTCCACCGAATTGGAGAGCAGGCGCAATGGTAAGTTTGGAAGTCCGGCCGTAGACCAACACCGGCGAGCCTTTCGGCTCCCTCACCATGGCCCGCTCGTAAGCCACAGACCCTACAAAAAGACAGCCCGCATTTTCAAGCCCTTCAATGCTTCGTCGACACCGCAGGCGCGCTGTTCAACTTCGAATCCATATCGTCCCACTCTTCCGGCGGGCAATCGCAAACCCAATCGATGCAATCCTTATCGAGCGTCGCTTCGACTTCCGCATGCGCGGCGATCTGTTCGACTGCTTCGACAAGCGCAATACGATCCGTCAGCGTCACCCCCGAACGCCGCACGGCGCGAGCCAGCGCAGCGATTCGTGCAACCTGTTTGCTGTACTGATCCGCGTTGTTCACGGCAGTGCGATTGATCCGCTCGAGCAACGTTATGCGCTTTTCCAATTGCTCGCGCGTGAGCGATTTCAGAGTATTCGTATTCGTGTTCGCCTGCGTTTCTTTAGTCATCTTCGGCCTCCGCTGATAAGCAAACCCGACTCGCCCTGATTCAAACACGGGTGAGCGGGCACGATAGCGAGGTTGACAGGCCGGACCGAAATCAAACCGGCGAACCTTGCGGCTCCCCCGCTACGGCCCGCCCATAGAATCACACGGACGCGTAGACGCAAACGCACGACCTGCGCGAGCAGGCGTGCGGATTTCGGTAGCAGGCTGTCAAACCCGACTGCCGATGTTTCGGCAGCCAGAAAATTATAAATTCGCCCATTTCTCGAAAACACCGAAAACCCCTTAAAACAAGCATTTTCAGAGTTTTCTCACGCCTTTCTGCCCACCAATCCGCACGCTTTCTCAAGCAAGCAATAACACCATAAGACCTATCTCTAAACAAGCATCCCGAATTAATCCTGATGCTCAAAATCGCTTGCCAGACCGCGACTGCTGTCGAAACGTCGTCGGGTCCACGCGATACAGTTCATGAAACGCAACCGAGAAATTGCTCCGACTCGACAAGCCCACCGCCCGGGCCACATCAGCAACCGGCAACGTCGTCGTCGCCAGCAACTCAGCCGCTCTACGCAACCTCACCGCCTTCAGCATCGCCATCGGCGGCTGCCCGAACGCCTTCATAAATTGCGCGGCAAACGCCGACCGGCTCATCACCGCAATCTCGGCAAGCCGCTCAACACTCAACGCATGCGCATAACGTTCAAAAATCGTCTCAAGCGCCGCAGCCAATCTCGGATTCGCCAGCCCTGCTGCCCACGGCAACTCCGCGCCACCATCGTCGATATGCCGCCTCAGTGCCATCACAAGGCACTGCTTGAGCAACGCCTCCACCAGCACCCTCGAACCCGGCCCCGGCCGCGCCGACTCCGCCAGCAACATCACAAACTGATCGCGCAAGCCAGACGCCGCATCGAAGCGCGTCACCAACGGCCGGCTCAGCGTGTTGAATGGATCGGTCGCAAGACTGAAGCCCAGATCCAGTTCTCCGCACGCCGTGACCACGCCCTCCCTACCGTCCCCCACCTGAACCGTCGGCACAGTCTCCCGTGCCAGCCCACCGCCAACCCGCGCCCGATCCACGCTACGCGCCTCCGAGCGCCCCGGCGCATCGATGCGGTAGACCACGCCCGGCGGCAGCAGCACAAAGCTGTGCGCATCGAGCGCGATGCGCTCGGCCTCGCCCATCACCAGCGCGCCGCCACCCGACAGGCAGTAATGCAGGCTTGCCGTGCTGCACGCTTCGAAGCGCACGCCCCAGCCGTTTCGGATGTCGCACATCGAGAAGTTCACCACGCCGAGATCGAGCGTCGCGAGCAGATGATCGAGGACAAGACTGCCGGAATACTCTGTTTCACTCATTGGATCACCCGTGGACGAATTGGAACCAAGTCGAGACCAATTAGAACATGCTCATCACTACCATAGCTGCTGAACTTACCTTTTTATGGAGAGAAACATGTTCGACTCGAAGAATCTTGCCAAGCTGAAGAACCTGGACAAAAACGCACCGGATACGATGAAGGCTTTCTGGGCCTTCGACAAGGCCGCGTTTGCGGAAGGCGTATTGAGCGTGCAGACGAAGCAGCTGATCGCAGTGGCCGTGGCGTTGACCACGCAATGCCCTTACTGCATCGACATCCACACGAAGGAAGCGCGTGCCGCGGGCGCGACTGACGCGCAACTGACGGAAGCCGCACTGGTGGCGGCAGCGATCCGGGCAGGCGGCGCGGTGACGCACGCGTCGCATCTGTTCACGGCGTAATCCGGCGCGCACACTGCGGCGCCGCATGTTCGCAATAGCGGAGAACGGCCGGGAGCACAGCAAGGCAAGCAGACGTGCTCCCGGCAGCAGCCAACCGTTGCACCGCACACCGGGCTAATTAATCTTCGTACGCCGCTACCAGCGTCAAACGATTGCGCCCTGCGTCATGCCGATAGGCGATGTGTTTCATATAATGCCGCATCAGCCGAACGCCCTGCCCGCCGATTTGCGCGTCATCGAGGCTCGCCGCCACCGGAGGCAACTCCGTAAGTGTCGGATCGTAAGGCCGCCCGTTGTCGACGATTTCAATCACCAGGTTTGCACCATCGCGTCTGAACGACACGACCACCTCCGGCACGGCGCCATGTGCGGTTCCTTCGGTGAATGCGTATGAAACGATATTGGTCAGCGCCTCATCCAGGCTCAGTTCCAGTGCAAAGCGCACCTTGAACGGCCATTGGTCGCGTTCGGCCATCTCCTCCAGCCATTGCATCGCCGTCGCAACCGCATTGCCGTCCGGCACGAGTTGCAGCGTACTGGCGCCGGAAGCAGAGTGAGCAGCAGGATCCATATCGCGTTGAGACATCGCAGACTTTGCGCCGACCTTTCGATGACAGGCGCCGTGATGCGCCATAAATGCAGCAAGCACGCGCTTGCCGGTTTTCCTGCAGAATTGCGTCGCGTATTATCACCGTACTTGTTGCGCTGCGAATAGCCCTGCGCTTTCCGGCGTCACTCGATCGTCACATAACAAGTCACACAGTGGAACGGGCGCGATGAATCTCGCATTTGAAAAAGTCGGGGAAACCTTGGTGGTCTCTCCAGAAGGTCAGCTTAACAGTTCCAATGCCGCGAGCGTCGGCGCCGATCTGCTTGCACAAGTCGAGCAAGGCGAACGCAAGGTCGTGCTCGATCTGTCGCGTCTCGCGTATATCTCGAGCGCTGGCTTGCGCGTGGTGCTGCAGCTTGCCAAGCAGATCAAGCAGCAGGCCGGCAATCTGGTGCTGTGCAGCCTGCAGCCGCATGTGCACGAAGTGTTCGAAATCAGCGGCTTTCTCGCCATTCTGACCGCCGTCGAATCGCGCGACGACGCGTTGGCCAAGGTTGCGTAAGCAAGCATGTAGGCAAGCGCGGGCGCAGGCACGCCGTATCGGTCAGTCGCGCACCGCTTCGAGCGGTGCGGCATCGTAGGCGGTTGCGCGGCTTTCGTCCGCTGCTTCGGGCGCCACGCCGCGGCGCGCAATCGCTACCCGGCGCATCAGCCACACCGCGCGCTCGAATAGCCGGGTCGCCATCAGCAGTTGCTGGATCTGCGCTTCTTCATGTCCACCCGACTTCATCAGCTGGCGGCGCAGCCGCTCCAGCATGTCGCCGCGATCGCCGGTCAATTCGATCAGCGTGTCCAGATCGTGCGGATCGCCCGACGTGTCTTGCGCGGCATCGGCGAGCAGCGTCGTCAGCGTGCGCAGCGCTTCCGACAGGTTGAACACCAGCGGCGAAACCTCCGGCATCGCGTCGACGATCGCACCGAATTCATGCAGCGTGTCTTGCAGTGCCTGCAGATTTTCCAGCGTCAACTGCTCGTGCAGCGCGCGATTCAGATCGGGCCGCGTGAGACCTTCGGCGAGCAGTGCGGCGAGAAACCCTGTGGTCTGGCTGATTACGCTGCGATGTCCTGCCCATAGCGCGCGCCGGCCGGCCGGCGAATCGATGTCGCGCTGGTCGAGGTCCGGCACCAGCGCGGGCAACGCAACCGTCAGCCGGTCGCGTTCCAGTTCCGCCAGATTCAGCGCGTTCACTGGGTCTTCAACCGCGCGGTCGTAGATGTAGTGCGGCATGCTCGCCTGTTCGACCGGATCGGCTGGCGTCACCTTTGCGGTCATCGCCAGCACGCTGTCGCGCAGCACGGTCACCGGCAGCGCGCCGGCCACCTGCATCGCGAGAAACAGCACCGCCAGCAGCGTGGCAGGATTGGACGCCGCATGCGCAATCGCCGCCGAAGCCGCCGCACCGCCCACACTGGTTATACCGATCCATGCGGCCGCCACCACCGCGGTGCCGACCACTTTGACCACCACGTGCACGAGGCACAACTGCCGCCCGCTGCCCTTCAGCCCGCTGCCGGACAACAGCACCGCAATGCCGCTGCCGACGTTCGCGCCGGTCATGATCCAGAACGCCGCGTCAAAGCTGATAAAGCCGCCATGCAGCGTCGCGACCGCCAGAATCGTCGCCGCCGACGACGATTGCGTGACCACCGCGACCACCAGCCCCACCAGCAGCGCAGCCCAATCCGACAAGCCATTGCCGAGCAACAGACGCCAGTCGTCGGGGGAGAGCCCGGACGGCGCATGCTTGACGAGGTCGAGCCCCATGAACAGTAGCGCGAGGCCGAGCGCGGCCCATAACCAGTCGCGCCGCACCGGGTGATTATCGAGTTTGAAATGCAGCGACAGCCCGACCATCGCCATCAGATACAGCACGACGAGGCGCATATCGAGCGTGGCGAGAAACACCAGCACCGCAGTGCCCGCATTCGCACCCGCCACCACCGGAATCGCCTCGCGCAGCGCGAGCACGCGGGCATGCACGAGGTTTGCGGTAATCAGCGTGACCGCATTGCTGGACTGCGTGATCGCGCCAGTCAGCGCGCCAGCGAACAGCGCGCTCCAACGCGACGCGGTGGCCATACGCAATGCGTTGCGCACGCGATGGCCCGCAGCCTGGCGCAAATGGTGGCCGATCAGCCGCAAGCCCACAAACAGCAAGCCCAGCCCGGCCAGAAGTTCCGCAAGCATCGTCATGGTGCAGCAAGGACTCCGTGCGATGTTGCCGATTTCAGAAGAGGCAACGCAAACCCATTAACATGCCTGATCTTTGTTTCAATATCGTGGCATTGCTTAAAACACACACCTCTGTACGACGCAGGATGCGCGACAGTCGTGTCAAACGTCTTTATGCGTCCGGCGGCGGCGCCTGCTTCGCGCCCAGCGCGTCGATCTTTGCGAGCAGCCGGTCGAGTTCGACGGGCTTCGTGTCGTAATCGTCGGCGCCTGCGGCGAGGGCCTTTTCGCGGTCGCCCGACATCGCATGCGCGGTCAGCGCGATGATCGGAATCGAGCGGGTTGCCGGGTCCGCCTTCAGCCGGCGGATCGCTTCCCAGCCGTCGATCACGGGCAAGCTCAGGTCCATCAGCACGATGTCGGGCAATTGCGCGGCGGTATGTTCAAGCGCCTCGGCGCCGTCCACCGCGAAGCTCACCTGATGGTTGCGTCGCGTCAGGCGCCGGCCGAGCATGTCGCGATTGTCGGCATTGTCTTCGACGAGCAGGATGCGCAGGCTCATATGCGTAAGGTCCTCAAGGCAGTGAGAAGCGCCGCGCGCGCATGCGGTCCCTTCGGGATCACCGTGCCGCCGCGTTCGAGCAGAAAGGTGGTTTCGTGCGACGTCAGGTCCTTCGCGGAGATCACGAGCACCTTGATGCCGCGCAACCGCTCGACGCTGCGGATGCGGTCGAGCAGCGCGAAGCCGTCCATGTCCGGCATCACGAGGTCGAGCAGCAGGATCGCCGGCGCGGGGTTGTTTTCGAGCCACGCCAGCGCCAGTGCGCCGGATGCGACGCTGACCGCGTCGTAGCCGCTCGCGCTCAGCGCGCGCACGGTGGCCGCGCGGTCGTCTTCGTTGTCGTCCACCACCAGCACGCGGCCGCCGGTGTTGCCCGCGAAGGTGCGCACCGTTTCGACGAGGCGCGTGCGGTCGACCGGTTTGGTCAGGAATTCGGCGGCGCCCAGCGACAGACCGAGCGGCCGCTCGTCGAGCAGGCTCACGATCACCACCGGGATATCCGCGAGTTCCGGGTCGTTTTTCAGCGTGCCGAGCACGGTCCAGCCATCCACTTGCGGCATCAGCACGTCGAGCAGGATCACCGCAGGCCGTAAGCTGCGTGCAAGCTCGGCGGCTTGCGCGCCGCTCGCTGCGTGTTCGACGTGATAGCCCTCGCGGCTCAGCATTGTGCCGATCAGCCGGTGGATCTGCGGATCGTCGTCGACCAGCAGCACGGTGGTCGCGTCGGTGGCCGGCATCTGCGCAGCGGTGGCAGGCACGGTCGACGACGGCACCGGCGCGTCGAGGGCAAGCGTGATCGTGAATACACTGCCGACGCCCGGCGTGCTCTCGACTGTGACATCGCCGCCCAGCAGCTGACACAGCTTGCGCGTAATCGCGAGGCCAAGACCCGTGCCGCCATATTCGCGCGTGGTGCTTGCATCGGCCTGGCTGAACGCGCGGAACAGCTTGCCGAGCTGGGCTTCGTTCATGCCGATACCGGTATCGCTGACGCGGAACACCGCCTTGCCCGGCGGCAGCATCACTTCCAGCCGCACCTGCCCGGCGTTGGTGAATTTGCACGCATTGCTGACGAGATTCAGCAAACTTTGCTTGAGCTTGGTGTAATCGGTTTGCAGCATCAGCTCGCCGGCCGGCAACACGAATTCCAGCTGGTTATTGCGCCTGGCCGCCAGCGGCGCCGCAAGCGAACGCAGTTCGTCGAGCAGACGATGCAGATCGACCTGCTCGAGATACACCTCCATCCGCCCTGCTTCGATCTTGCTGAGGTCGAGGATGTCGTTGATCAAACCCAGCAGATGCTTGCCCGCCGTTTCGATCCGCTTGAGGTCGGGCAGCGCTTCGTTTTGCCCTGCATCTTCCATGTCTTCCTGCAGGATCTGCGCATAGCCGATGATCGCGTTCAGCGGCGTGCGCAGCTCGTGGCTCATGTTCGCGAGAAACTCGGATTTCGTTTCGTTCGCGTGCTCGGCAAGGCGCTGCGCTTCGGCCATCGCCGCTTCGGCGGCCTTGCGCTCGCTGATGTCGTAAATCCACTTCACGATCGCCGGACGGTTGTCGTAAATCATGCGCCGCCACGTGACCAGCGCCCAGAACGTGTTGCCGTCAGCACGCCGGAATTGCGCTTCCACCTGGCGCAGCCGGCCGGTGCGCTGGAACGCCTCCATCATTCGCTGCGGTTGCTCGGGGTCCGCGTAGAGGTCGTCCGGGTTCAGCGCTTCGCTCGAGTCGCGCGGCAAGCCGAATAGCGCATAGGCCTTCTCGTTGCGGTACAGCAGCTTGCCTTCGTCGGTGGACAGCATCACCGCGAGCGGGCTGCTGTCGAGCAGCGTGCGCGCCTGGTCCACAAGACTGCGGCGGCCGAGCAGATAGTTCAGCGCCAGCGAAATCAGCGAAGCGATCAGCGTGGCGGCGATCACCGCCCACTCTGCCGTGTCGGCGATGTCGAGAAAGCTCGCCGGCCGGCCGACGTACAGCACGCCGATCACGTTGCCCGTGCCGTCGAGAATCGGATCGTACGCGGTCATGTAGCGGTGGCCGAGAATCATCGCGATGCCGCGATACGGCTGCTTGCTGCCGAACACCGTGTCGTACACGGGCCCGCGTGCGAGATGTGTGCCGATCGCGCGATGGCCGTCGGCAGTCGGCACGTTGGTCGTCACACGTGTGTCGCCCATGAAAACGGTCGCCGTGCCGCCCACCAGGTCGCGCACGGTATCGACCACTTCGTTGTTGCCGTTCAGCACGAAGTCGCCCGCTTTCATCACGCCATTGTCGACGCTGATCGGTTTGCCCTTTTGCTGCAACACGTTCCACGCAACCCGCATGTCGATACTGACGCGCTCGAGCGCCGCTTGCTGCGCGTTGCGGTGCAGGATGTAAGCCGTGATGCTGGTAACGGTCAGCCCCACCACGAGCACGCCGAGAAACGACAGCGTCATGCTTCTCACCAGCGTGCTGTGCCGCCACGCGGCGCGGATACGACTCAGGCTCATGCGGGACCCTTTAATTGTTCGATGTCGGGATCGTCAGTAGAAGTGCTGCGAGATCGTCGGACGCGGCTTCCCCTGCTTCGTGCGCGCGTACCGTTTGTACCAGTGTGGCCAGCTGCGGCGAACGCAGCGCGAGCCATTGTTCGACACCGGCGTCGCCTAACTGCAGGCCGTCGCTGCCCGGCGCCGCGGCTTCGGTTACGCCGTCGCTGAGCACCAGCAGGCGGTCGCCGGGCGCGAGTTCGATGCGGCTCGCCGTGAACGGCGCGCTATCGCTGACGCCAAGCGGCACGCCGCCGGCTGCGCCAAGCCGCTCGATGAGACCATTGGCGCGCTGTAAAAACGGCGGGACGTGGCCGCAGCGGATGTAGTCGAGACGCGCTCGCCCCGCGTCACCGGCCGGATCGCGGGTCGGCTCGAACACGCCGATAAACATCGTGACGAACATGCAGTTCTGGTTCCCGGCGAACAGCTCGCGGTTCAGCGCAGCTGCTACTGCGGCGAGGTCCGCGAACAGCGCGGCCGCGTCCGGGCGGCCCGCAAGGCCGCGCATCAGCGCATGGGTGCGCGCCATCATCAGCGCCGCGGCCGCGCCTTTGTCGGATACGTCGCCGACCACCAGCAGATGGCGCCCGGCGTCCAGCTGCACGTGGTCGATCAGGTCGCCCCCCACTTCGCGCGCGGGTTCGAGCACGACGTCGACGCTGAACTGCGCATCGCGATACGGCGGCGGCGTCAGCGACAGCTGCAGGCTACGCGCTTCCGCCAGTTCCGCCTGCTTGCGCGTGAGCTCGGCGCGCATGCGGTCGCGCAGTTGCTTCTTTTCCAGCGTCGGCAGGATGCGCGCGCGCAGCAGCACCGGGTCGAACGGCTTCGGCAGAAAGTCTTCGGCGCCGAGCGAGATCGCCCGTACGACCGCCTCCATCTCGTTCATCGCAGAGATGACGATTACCGGCAATTGCTCGATGCGGCCCTCGGCGGCCAGCGCCTCCAGCACGTCGAAGCCGGTCATCACCGGCATCATGATGTCGAGCAGCACGAGGTCGAAGCGCTCGCTGCGGATCGCGTCGAGCGCGGCGCGGCCGTCGTTGGCCTGCGCGACGCGTGTGATGCCGAGCCGCGCGAGACGGCGCACCAGCAGGTTCCGGTTGTCTTCGATGTCGTCCACCACGAGAACGCGGGCGTCGCTGGCGGCAGAGCGCGATGCAGGAGTGTTCATGCGTGTGAAGGGTGTGCTGGAAGGTGCCCCGCAGGCGGTTGCTTTCGTTTGGTTTTAATGCGTACCGCTTCAAAAGCGGCATTTATGTTTGACGCGAAGTATGTGCCACTTCAATGCCATCGGCAATGCGGAAAATTTGTCCTGCACAGGATTTTGCGGCGCTGTTGCGAAGCGTTGTCGTAATTTTTGAAAGCTCGCAGCGCGACACGCGCGACTTTACCAGTCTTGCAATGCAGAATCATGAATCGGCGCCATCGCGAGTGCGATTTTCTGAAGGCGGGCATGGCCCGCGGCGCCGTAAAGAGATAACAAGCCGGTTGGCAGGATTTAAAAGCGGTTTTAAAGCTGCGTTATCGCGGACGATAAACGCTGACCGGCAGGTCCTCAAAACGCGCTTTCAATTGCAACGCCAGCAGCAGCGAATTGCGCCGCGACCACTGGAAATTGCCGCCGTGGATCCACAAGCCTCGCTGCGGCGTCGGTTTCCACATATTGCGGAGCTCGCCCTCCCACGGGCCGGGATCGCCTTCGAGACCCGCACCGTAACCCCACACGCGCCCAACGCGTTGCGCCACTTCTGGCGAGATCAGTTTCGCGATGGTTTCGGTGAATGGCCTGAAGCCGGTTGCATAGACGATGCAATCGGCGTCCAGACGCGAGCCGTCGCTGAACACGACGCCCGTCCGGTCGAGGCGACTCACGTCGACGCCTGCTTTGAGCTTGATGCTACCGTTCGCAATCAGCGCCGATGCGCCGGTATCGATGTAGTAACCGCCGCCGTTGCGCATCGCCTTGCCGACGATACCGGTGCCGTCCGCGCCGAAATCGTTTTTGAAGCCTGCTGCGGCGAGCTGGTTATAGAACGCACTGTCTTCCAGGGCGACGCGCTCTATTGCGGGTCGCACGACAACAGGCATGACGCGCAGCGGTAACGCCGCGCGGAGCAGGTCCGCGCGCTCCGTGGTGATGCCGCGTGCGGACGCTTCTTCCGAGTAGAGCGGCTGCAGGAATTCGAGCACGCGTTGCAGGCGGACCACGTGTGTCGACGAGCGTTGCACCATCGTTACGTCCGCGCCGTGTTCGAATAGATCGGCGCAGATGTCATGCGCGGAATTGTTCGCACCGAGCACGACGACGTTGCGGCCCGCGAAGCCTTCACCTCCCCGGTGTGCCGCCGAATGATGCTGCTGGCCAGCGAATTCGCTGGCGCCGGGCAGCACAGGGACGTTGGGTTCGCCGCTCACACCGGTTGCCAACACAACATGTTTTGGCCGCAGCGTATGTTCGCGGCCTGCCTGCACGATGCGCACCTGCCATGCGTCGGCGGCATCGTCGTAAGTCGCGCTGACGCACTCCGCCGACGACGCGATGTCCAGCTCCATGATGCTTGCGTACGACTCCAGCCAGTCTCCGATCTGATCCTTCGACGGAAACACCGGCCAATGATCGGGAAACGGCAGATACGGCATATGATCGAACCACACCGGGTCGTGCAGGTGCAGCGATGCATAACGCGAGCGCCAGTTATCGCCGGGCCGCGGGTGACGGTCGATCACAACAGCGGGTACGCCGAGTATCTTGAGCCGTGCGGCAAGGCCTAGTCCACTGTGCCCACCACCGACGATCAATACGTACGGCTGTTCCGCTTGCGCGCTCGAGTTGCGTGAGCTGGATTCGAGGCCGGACACACGGCGCGGGCCGCGCGGCTCTTCAAAGCCTTTCAGTTCGCGCAGCGACGTCAGCAGCACCTGACAGCGGCCGTCGCTAGCCAGGCGCACATAGCCCTCGCCACGTCCGAGCGCGGTATCAAATGCGATAAAACCCTCGCTCGCATCGCGCTGCGCAGCGTCAGTGACGGTCCACGCCGAAGGCCGCACCGTAGCGAGCGTCGCTTCGAGCATCGCGTGAATCGAAGCGCGCCCTTCCAGCGTTTGCAGATCCCACGTGAACGCAAGCTGATCGCGCCAGAAGCATGGGGCACCGAACAGCGCGACAACCTGCGCGGTGTCGCCTGTGCCAAGCGCGTGCGAAAACGCATCCAGCCATGCGGCCAGCTTTACAGTTTGAGGGGTAGCCATGCTCATTCGACGGTGACTCCTTGTCTGCTGATCGTCGGGGTTCGCCGAACCGCGCATTAGCGCGGATTACCGTGGCGGCACTACAGCGCGCTTCAATTGCACAACATCCGCGCCGAACGTTTATTCCGCGCCGCCGCGGCTATCGATCGCGTAACGCGTAGCCACATCAAATCGCAACAGCGTCGCTGTCAAGCGGCAACGGCGCGCAGCGCAGCAGTCGAATCGACATGCATTGATCGTCGGCGCAGGAATACTACTGCTTCGCCATCATACGAGCCTTGCCCTTGCGGCCGATACCCCAGTTTGCCGGTGAGCCGCACTCAGATCGCGTCGGCATAGAGATCGGCCTCGCCCACCTGGTCGCCCGACAATTTCCAGTGACCATCGCTGAACACGAGTTCGTCGTCGAAATACACGTACGGGTGGGCAAGAATGAAATCGGTGTGCAGACTGCAGGTCCATTCCGGATAGCTGCCGTTCTTCACTGGCGCGCCGAAGCCGAGATGAAAACCCGGCATGCGTTCGTTGATCAGCGATCGGAACGGCACGAAGCGGTCGATGCCTTCGTTGGTGCCGAAGCCGATTTCGCCTACCCTGCCGGCGTTTTCGATAGCGAGCAGGTTCTTGCATAGTGCGTCGACGAGTGGATCGGCGGTGCAGTAGCGGATGATTCGCCCTTGCGCGATTTCAAGCTTGACCTCCCGTCCAGCGAGACGTGAATCATAGTCAAACGGATAGCTCATGTTCATCGCGCCATCGGCGACGAATACGCCGTCCACAGCACTCGAAAACGTACTTATTTCACCACATGGAAAGATGCCGGGGAACGGCGCGCGGAAATGCCCGTAGTTGCTGGTCCAATGTGCGAGCACATCGGGACGCACGGTGAGATTCGTTCCGGCGCTGCTGGTTACCGTGATGGTCGAAGCCGATTTTGCCTGCGCGAGAACGCGGCTGTTCAGCGTCATCAACTCCTGCTTGCCGATGCGAAAGCACAAGTCGAACAACGAGTAGCGAAAGTCGAACAACCGATACACGGCCGCTTTACCGGGACGATCGGCAAGGCTCTCGATCAACTGCTTGCGATGAATGCTTTTAGTCTTGCTGATGTACAGGATGACGTCGTATTCATCGAGCACATCTCTGCTGAAGGAGGATTGCTCATCCACCGGCTCCATCTCGACGTCGATGTGCTCTTCACAGCACACCGCTACGAAATCGGATAACGCAGCCTGCGCGGAGAAGTCGTTTGCGTCCAGATGCCAGCGCACCAGCAGCGACGAACCCTTGCCCAGTTGCAGATAACTTTTTAGAAGGACACGCATCCCTTCGGTTTCGCGTGGCCTGCATGCACGATCGTGTCGCATGATAGGTTCTCCATGCTATTCAAGCCGGAGGTTGAGACGCCGGACTACGATCCCTGCCGTTGCCACACGCTAAATGAATTGGACGGTGCGTTGGCGGGAAAGTCCGGCGCGTTCAACACAGCGCGTTACTTATCGTTGACGGATGCGAACAGCCATTCCGACGGGTATCCGCCTTTCGCGGCAGCGTTCATCGATGCCTGGATGTTGCGCACGGCGTCGTTGATGGACGGCACTTCGGAACCGACCGGCTGTTTCGTCGTGCTGGTCATGATGTAGTGTTGCTCGAGCTGAAAGTCTTTCCACATGATTGCACCTCTCCAAATCCACATGAATGAACGAACCTAGACTTCGTCAGCACCGTTGCGTTGCTGCGTGAGTCTGGTTACAAGCATGCGATGTGAGAGTTAGCTGTGAATTACGTGGGGGCGGGAGGAGTTCGGATGCGCAGAGGCGCGAGACTTTCAGGGGTATTCAGCGGAATGAAGCATGACGGCATGCTTCAAGGCGCTTCAAATGCAAAAAAAGAGCAGCGCGCCGTTGCGGCGCCGCTGCTCTCTTCTACCAGGGCGTGTGCGTCAGGCTACGCGCAGCAGGCCGCTTTTCGCCGCATCCTGCCCTGCTGGCTCGGCGGCATCCGTCGTACCAAGCTGCCGCTCGGCAAACGCCTCGCCGATCATCAACAGGCTCGGCTGCGCCGGGTCCAGCCACAGTTGTGCATCGCCGGCTGCGAGCCCTTCGAGCGTCAACGTCAGCATCCGCTCGCGCGGCGTGCTGCACGCTTCGACGATCGCCACCGGCGTGGCCGGTGCACGGCCTGCGTCGATCAGCTGCTGTGCGATTTCCGGCGCGCTGTCGCGGCCCATGTAGAACACCAGCGAATCCGCATTCACCTGCTCGCGAATCGCGGCGCTATCCGCCGCGCGGCTGTGGGTAGCGAGCGCCACGCTGCGCGACACACCGCGCAGCGTCAGCGAGCGCCGTAGCGTTGCGGCACTTGCCAGCGCCGCGGTAATGCCCGGCACGATCTCATACTCGATACCGGCCGCTTCCAGCGCGCGCATTTCTTCGTCGGCGCGCCCGAACAGCATCGGGTCGCCGCCCTTCAGCCGCACCACGACGTCATGTTCACGCGCTGCATCGACAATCTGCTTGTTGATAAAGTGCTGCGCAGTCGAGCGCTGACCGCAGCGCTTGCCCACCGCGATCTTGCGCGCATGCGGCGCGTAATCGAGCATCGCCGGCTCGATCAGCGCATCGTGCAGCACAACCTCGGCGATGCCCAACAAACGTGCGCCGCGCACCGTAATGAGGTCCGCCGCACCAGGCCCCGCACCGATCAGATACACCTTACCCATTTGCTACCGCTCCGTTGATCCGACTTCAGTGAAATACGCGACTCGCGCTATTTCACACCCCCGGCGCGAGCCTTTCAAGCAGAAAATGCACGAATCATGCCCGCAGCGACCGTATGGTGCGTCGCTTCGTCGATCAGCACAAACGCGCCGGTGCCCGGATGCGCATCGTATTCGTCGCACACCAGCGGCTTTTGCAGCGTCAGCGACACGCGGCCGATATCGTTCATCGTCAGTTCGTGGCGGTCGATCGCGTGCGACAGCGTATGCACGTCGAGCACTTCCTTGATCGCGCCGATCTTCGCGAACACCGTGTTGGTGGTCTGCTTCAGCAGGTACTTGCGTTGCGTCGACAGCGGCGTGTCGTCGAACCAGCACAGGTCCGCTTCGAGCTTCTTCGCGGGTTGCGGCGCGTCGGCGGCCAGCACGAAGGTGTCGCCGCGCGACACGTCCACATCCTGTTCGAGGCGAAGCGTCACGGTCTGCCCGGCGAACGCGCGGTCCACCTGCGCGGTGCCGCCCGGCACCGGCGCGATGATCTCGGCAACCGTCGCTTCACGGTTGGCCGGCAGCACGACGATCGTATCACCCACCTTCACTTCGCCCGATTCGACGCGGCCCATATAGCCACGGAAATCGTCGGCCTGGCTGCCGTCCTGACGCGCCACCCATTGCACCGGGAAGCGCAGCGCATCGCTCGACGAGATGTCGACCGGCAGCGCCTCGAGCACGTCGAGCAGCGGCTCGCCCGCGTACCACGGCATGCGCTCGCTGGCCGTCACGATGTTGTCGCCCTTCAGCGCCGACACCGGCACAAAGCGCACATTGTGCAGGCCCAGATGACGCGCGAGTTCGACATACGCATCGCGAATCTCGTTGAAGCGCGCTTCGCTGAAATCCACCAGGTCCATCTTGTTGATCGCAACGATTACATGCTGCAAGCCGAGCAGCTTGACGATCGCGCTATGACGTTTGGTTTGCGGCAGCAATTGCGTCACGCCGTCCGCCACCGTCACACGCGTCGCGTCGATCAGCACGATTGCCGCATGCGCGGTCGATGCGCCGGTCACCATATTGCGCGTGTATTGCTCGTGGCCCGGCGTATCCGCAATGATGAACTTGCGCTTGGCCGTAGCGAAATAGCGGTACGCGACGTCGATCGTGATGCCCTGCTCGCGCTCGGCTTCGAGGCCGTCGGTCAGCAGCGACAGATCGATTTCGTCACCGACGGTGCGCTTGTTCTTCGCACGCGACAGCGCGGACAACTGGTCCGACAGCACGGCCTTGCTGTCGTACAGCAGGCGGCCGATCAGCGTGCTCTTGCCGTCGTCGACACTGCCCGCCGTGATGAAACGCAGCACGCCGAGGTCTTGCGGTTGGTTGATGCTCATGACTGTGTTCCCTCGTGTGCCTTAGAAATACCCTTGCTTCTTGCGCTGTTCCATCGCGGCTTCCGACGTCTGGTCGTCCATCCGCGTCGCGCCGCGTTCCGTGATTTCGGTCACGGCCGTTTCCGCGATGATCTTCTCGAGATTGTCCGCGTCGCTTTCGACCGGGCACGTGCAGCTGATATCGCCGACGGTACGGAAGCGCACCAGCGCCTGTTCGCTGGTCTCGCCTTCGCGCATCGGCGTGAGCGGCGTGACCGGCACCAGCAGACCATTGCGGCGCACGATTTCGCGGTGATGCGCGTAGTAGATCGACGGCAGTTCGAGCTGTTCGCGCGCGATGTACTGCCACACGTCCAGTTCGGTCCAGTTCGAGATCGGGAACACGCGCAGGTGCTCGCCGTTATGCAGACGCGCGTTGAACAGGCTCCACAGTTCCGGGCGCTGTGCCTTCGGATCCCATTGGCCGAATTCGTCGCGGAACGAGAAGATGCGCTCTTTCGCGCGGGCCTTCTCTTCGTCGCGGCGCGCACCGCCGATCATCGCGGTGTAGCCGTACTGTTCGATCGTCTCGAGCAGCGTGACGGCCTGCACGGCGTTACGCGAATCCGTCTCGCGGCGCAGCCGCACGGTGCCGCGCTTGATCGAATCTTCCACGTGGCCAACCACCAGTTCCGCGCCGATTTCCTTCGCGCGACGGTCGCGGAAGTCGATCACTTCCTGATAGTTGTGGCCCGTATCGATGTGCACCAGCGGGAACGGCAGCGAGGTCTTGCGGTTCGCGCCGAGGCCGAACGCCTTCAATGCCAGATGCAGCACCACCACCGAATCCTTGCCGCCCGAAAACAGCAAAGCGGGCTTGCTGCACTCGGCCACCAGTTCGCGCAGGATGTGGATCGACTCTGCTTCGAGCCAGTCGAGATGGTCCATCCGGTTGCCCGTGATTGCGAGCGGAGCGTTGACAGTCGGTTCGAGCGTGGTGCTCATAGTCGGGTCCTTCGTTGATTCATCTGGCGAGCCGTGGCTCGCGGAATTCGTTTCGTGCTTCGTGTTTCGTGTCAGGCAGAAGCGCTTTCGGTGCTCACCGCGATCGGAATGGTGATGTGCAACCCGCATTCCTTGGTATCACGCGATTCCCACCACCAGCGCCCGGCGCGGCTGTCCTCGCCCGGCTTGATCGCGCGCGTACAAGGCTCGCAGCCGATGCTCGGATAGCCACGTGCATGCAGCGGATTCACCGGCACGTCGAACGCTTTCAGATACGCCCACACATCGGCCTCTGTCCAGTCCGCGAGCGGATTGAACTTGGCGATGTTGCGCGCGCCGTCATGCTCTTCTTCGTGCAGCTCTGCGCGTGTTACCGATTGCTCGCGGCGCTGGCCGGTCACCCATGCGCTGACGTCCGCCAGCGCACGGTTCAGCGGCTCGACCTTGCGGATCTCGCAGCAGCGCTTGCGCAGGTCGATGCTTTCGTAGAATGCATTCAGGCCGTGCTGTGCGACGTATTCGTCGACGGCAGCGGTTTGCGGATGAAGCTGTTCGATGTCGTAGCCGTAGCGCTCACGCACGCGGTCGATCATGCCGAGCGTTTCCGCATGCAGGCGGCCCGTGTTCAGCGAGAAGATGCCGATCTTCACGCCACGCGAAAGGATCGCGTGCGTGAGCAGCATATCTTCCGCCGCGAGGCTGCTCGCAAGCTTGACGCTTGCGTGGCGAGCCGCGATCGAATCGAGCAGCGTATCCAGACGCTCGATCTTCGCGGCCAGCTCCGGGGTCACGTCCTGCAGCGCTGCGCTCATGCCGTGGCCTTTTGCGCAGCGGCCGCTTCGCGACGGCGGAACAGCGGGTTCGGATCGTCGAACGCGCCCTGGTACTGCACCGTGAACTCGGTAAAAGCGTTCAGCGCCTTGTGAATGTCCTTGTCGGCGCGCAGTGCGTACGCGTTGAAGCCGCAACGCTCGTAAAAGCGCAGTTGATCGTACAGCACGTCGCCGATCGCGCGAATCTCGCCCTTGTAGCCATAACGCTCGCGCAACAGACGCGCGATGCTGTAGCCGCGGCCGTCGCGAAACACCGGGAAGTCGATCGCGATCAGCGCGACGTTGTCGAAATCCGCCACCAGATCTGCCGGTTCGCTGTCCGGCTCAAGCCACACGCCGATTTCGGCGGCGCCGCGCGCAGCGGTCAACGCTTCGCGCGAAGCCTGCCACAGCGCGAACGGCACAATGATCTTGCCGGCCGGCAATGCATCCACCGCCGGCAGCGTGCCGTCTTCCGCTGCGCGCACTACCGTGAAGCCGTCGTCGACGATTGCACGGTCCTTGATAATCGAAGCCATCTTGCTAGTTCCTTATCCGGTTACGCGTGGGCGGGTTGGCGCGAAGCGTACACACGCTCCTTGAACGGCGTGATGCCGATACGGTTGTACGTATCGATGAAACGCTCGCCGTCGTTGCGGTGTTCGACGAACGTGTCGATCACCTTCGCCACCACGTCGGGCATCTCTTCAGCCGAGAACGACGGGCCGATCACACGGCCCAGATGCGCGCCCGTTGCGCCGCTGCCCTGCTCGCCGCCAAGCGACACCTGGTACCACTCGGAGCCGTCCTTGTCGACGCCCAGCACGCCGATGTTGCCGACGTGATGATGGCCGCACGAGTTCATGCAACCGGAAATGTTCAGCGACAGTTCGCCGAGGTCGTACACGTAATCGAGATCGTCGAAGCGTTGCTGGATCGCCGCGGCGATCGGAATCGACTTCGCATTCGCGAGCGAGCAGAAATCGCCGCCCGGGCACGCGATGATGTCGGTCAGCAAGCCGATGTTCGGCGTCGCGAAGCCGACCGTCTTGGCCTTTTCCCACAGCGCGTACAGTTCGCGCTTTTGCACGTTGGCCAGGATCAGGTTCTGTTCGTGCGACACGCGCAGTTCGCCGAGCGAGAATTCATCGGCGAGATCGGCGACCGCGTCCATCTGCGCGTCGGTTGCGTCGCCGGGAGCCACGCCGTGCGGCTTCAGCGACAACGTGACCGCCGCATAGCCCGACACGCGGTGCGGGCGCACATTGCGCTCGACCCAGCGCGCGAAACCGCGGCTTTCCAGCAGATGCTTTTCGAACGATGCGTCGGTGTCCGCCAGTTTTTCGTACTGCGGCGGCACGAAGTATTGCGACACGCGGTCGAGTTCGGCTTGCGTCAGCGTCGAGGGGCCGTCCTTCAGGTGCTGCCACTCTTCTTCCACCTGCTGCGCGAACTTGGCCGGCGACAGCGCCTTCACCAGAATCTTGATGCGCGCCTTGTACAGGTTGTCGCGGCGGCCGTAGCGGTTGTACACACGCAGCACGGCTTCGCAATACGTGAGCAGGTGCTGCCACGGCAAATCTTCGCGAATGATCGAGCCGATGATCGGTGTACGGCCCAAGCCGCCGCCCGCCATGATGCTGGCCACCACTTCGCCCGCGTCGTTCTTCTTCAGATAGACGCCCAGGTCGTGGATCTGCACCGCGGCGCGGTCTTCCTTGGTACCGGATACAGCGATCTTGAACTTGCGCGGCAGCCACGCGAATTCGGGGTGGAACGTCGACCATTGACGCAGAATTTCTGCCCACGGGCGCGGATCGACGATCTCGTCGGCCGCGATGCCCGCGAATTGATCGGCGGTGATGTTACGGATGCAATTGCCCGACGTCTGGATGCCGTGCATCTGCACGGAAGCCAGCTTGCGCAGGATTTCCGGCGTTTCTTCGAGCTTGACCCAGTTGTACTGGATGTTGGTGCGCGTCGAGAAGTGGCCGTAGCCGCGGTCGTGCTCGCGCGCGATCGTGGCCAGCATGCGCAGCTGGTCGCTGCGCAGGTTGCCGTAAGGAATCGCGATGCGGTGCATGTACGCGTGGCGCTGCATGTACAGGCCATTCTGCAGACGCAGCGGGCGGAACTCTTCTTCGCTCAATTCGCCCGACAAGCGGCGACGAACCTGGTCGGCGTACTGCGCGACGCGTTCGTCAACGATGGTCTGGTCGTACTGATCGTATTGGTACATTCGGGGACCCCAGTTTTTCGTTTACCCACTCCCACGCGGCGTTCCGGTTACGCCGCGCGACAGACACCTCAGTTCGGTTCATTAGCGTCGCAAGTCAAGTGCTTGACCGCAGACCCCTTCGTGATTTGCTAATGACAAAAAGAGATATCCATATTGGAAAAGTTGGACAAATCGTAATAAACTCGCCTTATATTTCAAACGACTAAAAAATTCTTTTGATATGCGGAGAGGTTATATATGAACCTGCACCAGTTCCGCTTCGTCCGCGAGGCCGTCCGGCAGAACTTCAACCTCACCGAAGCCGCCAAGGCGCTGTATACAAGCCAGCCGGGCGTCTCGAAGGCGATCATCGAGCTGGAGGACGAGCTCGGCGTCGAGATCTTCACCCGGCACGGCAAGCGGGTGCGGTCGCTGACCGAGCCGGGCCGCATCATCCTGGCTTCGGTTGAAAAGATTCTGCAGGAAGTTGAAAGCCTGAAACGGATCGGTAAGGATTACGCCGCGCAAGACCAGGGCAACCTGGTGATCGCCGCGACCCATACGCAGGCGCGCTACTCGCTGCCGACCGCAATCGCCGAGTTCAAGAAGCGTTATCCGAAGGTTCACCTTTCTATTTTGCAAGGCAGCCCGAGCCAGGTGGCGGAGATGGTGCTGCAGGATCAGGCCGATGTTGCGGTCGCCACCGAGGGGTTGTCCAGCTATAAGGATCTGGTGGCGCTGCCGTGCTTTACGTGGCACCACGTCGCGGTGATGCAGGATGATCACCCGTTGCTCGAGCGAAAACAGTTATCGCTGGACGACTTGAGCCAGTTCCCGCTGATTACCTACGAGGCAGCGTTTGCCGGCCGCACCAAGATCAACGAGGCGTTCCGGCTGCGCGGCCTGCACCCGGACATCGTGCTCGAGGCGATCGACGCGGATGTGATCAAGACTTACGTCGAACTGGGGCTTGGCGTGGGCATCCTCGCCGACATCGCGTTCAACCCGGAGCGCGACCGCCATCTGCGCGCGATGCCGGTTGGGCATCTGTTCGGCAGCAATGTGACGCGCGTCGCACTGAAACAGGGGGCGTATCTGCGCAGCTATGTGTATACGCTGGTCGAGCTGCTGTCGCCGAGTTTGAATCGCAAGCTGATCGAACAGGCGCTGAAGGGCGAAAGCGAATCGTACGAGCTATGAGCCGCGCTACGGCTGCGTTGCTTTTATTGGGTTATGGAGTGTTTTTGCATGACGTCATATAAGAAGAACCTGTGCCGGCTTGCGGCGCTTGGCGTGTGGCTGTGTTCCGCGGCGGCGCATGCGGACCTGAAGGTCGGCATCGATTTGTCGAGCACCGGCCCGGCCGCTGCGATCGGCATTACCAGCAAGAACGCGATGCTGATGTGGCCGAAGACGATTGCCGGCCAGAACGCGCAATACATCGTGCTCGACGACGGCTCGGACCCGGGCGCCGCGGTGCGCAATATCCGCAAGCTGATCGACGAAGATCATGTCGATGTGATTGTTGGGCCGAATATCACGCCGGCTGCGCTGGCGGCGCTCGATCCGGTTGCCGATAGCCAGACGCCGATGGTGACGCTGATCGGCTCGGCAAGCGTGGTGGAGCCGCAGGAAGGCAAGCGCGTGTGGGCGTTCAAGATGGCGCAGACCGATAGCGCGATGGCCGATGTGATGACGCGTTATATGGCTAACCACAATGTGAAGACGGTGGGTTTTATCGGCTTTGCGGACAGTTACGGCGATAGCTGGCTTAATGAGTTCACGAAGTTTGCGACGCTGCGGCATATCCAGGTGGTGGCGACTGAGCGCTTTAACCGCACGGATGCGAGTGTGACGGGGCAAGTGCTGAAGCTGATCGCGGCGAAACCGGATGCGGTGCTGATTGCGGGCGCTGGTACGCCGACTGTGCTGCCGCAACGCACGCTGGTGGAGCGCGGTTATAAAGGCGCGATCTATCAGACGCACGGGATCGCGACGCCGGAGTTCATCAAGCTCGGCGGCAAGGACGTGGAAGGCACGTTGTTCCCGACGCAGCCGGTGGTGGTGGCGCGTACGCTGCCGGTTGATCATCCGGCGAAGAAGGCGGCGCTGGCGTTTGTCGATCAGTATGAGGCGAAGTATGGGCCGGGTACGGTGACGCAGTTTGCTGGCGATGCGGCGGGGGTTTATCCGCGGTTGCAGGATGCGGTGGCGCGCGCGTTGAAGACCGCGCAACCGGGGACGTTGGAGTTTCGCGTGGCGCTGCGTAATGAGTTAGAGCATGCGCATGAGCTTGTGGTGCCGAACGGCGTGGTGAATACCAGCGCGAAGGATCACGTTGGGTTGGATCAGCGGGCTAGCGTGATGGGGATGGTTAAGGGTGGGAAGTTTGTCTATTTGAGTCAGTGACGATTCTTGACACATCCGCGTGCGAAGCGCGCAAGCATTGGCTTTAAAATCGCTGAGAACCGACAAGCAGGAGCTTGATGATGAAAATCGAACAGGTACGTCTGGTGAACTACCGTGGTCACCGCGACCTGACGGTGAACTTTTCGTCGCGGTTCAATGTGCTCGTCGGAGTTAATGGTAGTGGGAAGACGTCGCTGCTGACCGCGATCGCGCAGTCTTTTGCGGGATTTACCTCATTCATGCGGAACGCGGTCAATCCGGAATGGCTCGACGGCCAGGTACGTCTCGAGCGCGTGAATGTGGACGGCCGCATCCGCTTCGACCGGCAATATCCAGTGATCGTGGAGTCGGCCGGGACACTGCTTGGCCAGTCCGTATCGTGGTCGGTTACGCGTTCGTCCGGGGTCAGCGCGGCCCAGATATCGGGGAATCCGCCGGGCCTGATGTGGCAACAAGGGATTGAAAACGCCAATCAATCGGGCACAACAATCCTGCAACCTCCACTGCCAGTGCTTGCGTTCTATCAGGCAAACCGACAATGGAACGAAGTGCACTCGGACGTCATCGCCGCAGCGACACACCAGAACGCACGTCTTGACGCGTATTTGAACTATTGGAACGCGTCCGCGGATTGGCGCGCGCTGCAGACCTGGACGATAGCCAAGTGCCTGGAGCGCTATCAAACATGCTCGGAAACAGGAAAGACGTTCGACGAAATTGAAGACGATGAACTCGCGCTGATCAACCAGGCACTGTCCAGTGCGATTGAGGACATAGCGGGCATCCGTTATGACATGCGTGAAAACAACTTGATGGTCGCGTGGAAGGGAAAATCGGCGCCCGATCTGCTCGAGAACCTGAGTGACGGCCAGAAGACGATCATCGGACTGGTCGGTGACATCGCGCGACGCATTTGCCTGCTCAATCCGCGTCTTGGCCAACAGGTCATGGAAGCCACGCCTGGCATCGTACTGATCGACGAACTAGATATGCATTTGCATCCCAAGTGGCAACGGGCGCTCACGCTTGGGTTGCAGGCCGCATTCCCGTCCGTGCAATTCATTGTGGCAAGCCACTCGCCGCAAGTACTCAGCGAGATGCGTCCGGAGCAGATCATCGTGCTGTCGGGAAATGGCTCGTCCCATCCTCAAATCAGCTACGGGCTCGACTCCAGTTCGGTCCTGCAGGAAGTGATGGATGCTCCCGCTCGCCCTGTTGATGTACAGAACGCCGTCTCGAGTCTGTTTGCGTCTCTGGAGAGAAACCAGTTAGACAACGCGCGAGCACAACTGGCCGAGCTTGAGAAGTTGGCGCCAGGGATCGCTGATCTGACACGAGCGCGAGCGTTGCTGAAACGAAAAGAGGTAGTGGGCCGATGAGATACGTTGAAAAAGGGGAATCGCCAGCACTATTCGAAGAGTGGAAAGCTTGCACGAATGAAAACTGGGTACCCACCTATAGCAGCCTGCGCAACCCGCAAAAGCAGGCGGTCCACGAAGCGCTGCTAGCAGAACAAGGCTCCACCTGTTGCTATTGTGGCCGTCGCATCGGTTTAGACAATAGCCATATCGAACACTTCGTACCGCAAGAGCAATCGGAGGCGCTGGCGCTCGAGTATCGCAATCTGCTCGCATCTTGCATGCGGCTGCCGGCACCTCCACTTCACTGCGGACACGCAAAGGACCGGCATTTCGATCAGGATCTTTGCGTGTCGCCGTTCGACGTGCAATGCGAGCGGCGCTTTCTATACGCGTTCGACGGAGGTATTGCGGCACGCGATGAGAACGATCGCGGTGCGACTTATATGCTCGATCTTCTCAAGCTCGATACGCCGACGTTGCGCAATCATCGCGAAGCGGCACTTCTTGGGGCATTCTTCGATGATGAGTTCCTGTCTGACGCAAGCTCGGACGAACTGCAACGTATTCGGGACGAACACCGGTTCCGCAGCGATGACGGAAAATTTGCCGACTTTGCACACGTGATTGCCCTGTACGCAGAGCAATTGATCGGCCTGTCCAACGATTCGAACTGACTGCCATGCGCACCACCCGAGCCATCCACGCCGTCGAACGGCTGAAAACCCGCAGCGGTAATACGCGCTACGCGGCGATCAGCCTGTCGGGCGGCGTCTTTTATCTGGTCGATCGTTCGAGCGGCGCGGATCAGAAATTGTGCGATCCGCTACCGCTTGATGAGTTCGTCAAGTTCGTCGATGACTTCGGGCCGAAGAAACCACGCAAGGCAAGCAAGCTCGATCTGGCGTTTGAAGAGCAGATCAGGAAGAGCAAGGGCTGATCGACGAGGCCGGGCCATTTTGCAATGTGCTGACCGAAAAATGTATGCAAACTTCGGACAAACTCACTTCCGGCGTACCTGCTTTCATCGGGGCAAAAAAGCAGGCTTGCTATTACGCCGCTCGTGCCTAGCCGGAAGTTGATGCTTTATTTCTGTGATGCAGCCTCTTAGCGACTCCCCGCAAAGCTTGCCATTGCGAGGCTTAAATCGCTCATCCGCCGCTCAAACCTCGCGCCACTGCCCACCCGCCGCACTGCTCGCCAGCATCGCTTCAACAAACCGCAAGCCCGCGACCCCGTCATCGACCGTCGTCAAAAAGCGGCTTTCCGCCGGCACAGGCCGCCCCGCATCCAGCGCCTCGATCTGCAGTGCCGCATCCTTGTAAAGCTGCGCGAACGCCTCAAGGTACCCCTCCGGATGCCCCGCCGGCACACGCGTCGCATGCGCGGCCGCCGCGCTGTTCACCCGCCCGCGCGTCAAGCGCTGCGCAGCGCCGCCCAACGGCGTGAACCACAGCTCGTTCGGCTGCTCCTGATCGAACGCGATACCACCCTTCGTGCCATACACCCGCAGCCGCAACGCGTTCTCCGCACCGCCCGCCACCTGGCTCGCCATCAGCATTCCACGTGCGCCATTCGCATAGCGCAACATCGCCTGCGCATGATCATCCAGACGCCGCCCCGGCACGAACGTATGCACGTCCGCCGAAAGCGCCGCCGGCAGCATCCCCGTAATGAACCCAGCAAGGTGATAAGCATGCGTCCCGATATCGCCAAGACACCCAGCCGGCCCCGACTGCGCCGGGTCCGTGCGCCACACAGCCTGCTTGTTCGTACCGCTCTGTTCAACCGGCAGCGCCAACCAGTCCTGCGCATACTCGACCTGCACGACGCGCACTTCACCAAGCTCGCCCGCTTCAACCAGCTCGCGCGCATAGCGAACCATCGGATAACCCGAATACGTATGCGTCAGCGCAAACAGCCTGCGCTTGTCCCGCGCCAGCTTCGCCAGCGCCTCCCCTTCTGCCAGCGACACCGCCAACGGCTTGTCGCAAATCACATGAATGCCCGCTTCGAGAAACGCAGTCGCGACCGGCGCATGCAAATGATTCGGCGTGACGATCGCGACCGCATCGATACCGTCGTCGCGCGCGCTTTCGGCGCGGGCCATCTCGCGCCAGTCGGAGTAGCTACGCGCGATATGCGCGTCGTCCGCACTGGCCTGCGCGCGTTGCGCATCCGAAGACAACGCGCCCGCCACCATTTCGAAGCAGTCATCTAGCCGCGCGGCCATCCGGTGCACTGCGCCGATGAATGCACCTTGCCCACCACCGACCATCCCAAGCCTTAGTCTTCGCGCCATCGTCGATCTCCGTTCGGGTCGCGCACGCACGCTGCACATCGCACACTGCAAGTCGCACATTGCGCGCGCAACGCCCGCTCATCAAATACCCAACACCCGCCGCAACTGCGCCTGATCAACGCCACTGCCCGCGAAGTCGTCAAACGCACGCTCCGCCACGCGAATGATGTGCCGCTTGATAAACTCCGCGCCTTCACGCGCGCCATCCTGCGGATGCTTCAACGCGCACTCCCACTCAAGCACCGCCCAGCCGGGGAAATCGTACTGCGCCATCTTCGAGAAGATCGCGCCGAAATCCACCTGCCCATCGCCCAGCGACCGAAAGCGCCCCGCCCGTTCAAGCCACCCGCTGTACCCGCCATACACACCCTGCCGGCCATTCGGACGAAACTCCGCGTCCTTCACGTGAAAGGCCTTGATACGTTCGTGATAAATATCGATGAACTCGAGGTAATCGAGTTGCTGCAGCACGTAGTGGCTCGGATCGAACAGAATGTTCGCGCGCGGATGGTCATGCACGGCTGCGAGGAAACGCTCGAAGCTCACGCCATCGTGCAGGTCTTCTCCCGGATGCAACTCGTAGCAAACATCGACACCTGCTTCATCGAACGCATCGAGAATCGGCTTCCAGCGGCGCGCAAGTTCGTCGAAAGCCGCTTCGACGAGCCCCGCCGGCCGCTGTGGCCACGGATAGACATACGGCCACGCCAGCGCGCCCGAAAACGACACATGGCTGTTCAACCCAAGCCGTTGCGACGCCTTGGCCGCCAGTTTCATCTGCTCGATAGCCCATTCGGTGCGCGCCTGCGGATTACCCCGCACATGCGGCGCGGCAAAGCCGTCGAATAGCAGGTCATACGCCGGATGCACAGCCACCAGTTGCCCTTGCAAATGCGTCGCCAGCTCCGTGATCGTCACACCCGCATCCGCCACCACACCCAGCAATTCATCGCAGTAAGTCTGGCTGCTCGCCGCCTGCTCAATATCGATCAGCTGTGGCGCAACCGGCAGCTGGATACCCTTGAAACCAAGCCCCGCCGCCCATTGCACCAGATGCCCAAGCGTATCGAACGGCGGGTCTTCGCCAAGGAACTGCGCGAGAAAGATCGCGGGCCCTTTGATCGTTTTCATCGTGCGTCTCCGTCAATGATTGAACGCGCGGCGGCGGTGCGCCCCTGCGCACCGCACGCACCGCGCACTCGAAACCTCAGAACGGCGAATCCGGGAAGTAGAACTGTTTGGCGTTTTCCTTCGTGATCAGCACCGACGGAATGATCGTCGTCGGCGGCAGCTTGTCGCCTTTCAGACGCGCTTCGGCCGTCAGCTTGATCGCGTCGTAGATGAACTTCGGCGAGTACGACACGTCCGCCTTGATCATCGGCGCACCATCCATCACGTTCTTCACCATGCCCTTCGAGCCCGCGCCGCCGAACACGATCTTGATGTCGGTGCGCTTGGCCTGGTCGATCGCCTTGATCACGCCGACCGCCATGTCGTCGTCGGAAGCCCAGACGGCGTCGATATGCTTGAAGCGCGTCAGGTAGTCCTGCATCACCTTGAACGCGTCGTCGCGGTTCCAGTTCGCGTACTTCGCATCGAGAATCTTGATGTTCGGATACTGCTTCATCACGCCGGTGAACGCGGTCCAGCGCTCGTTATCGAGCGTGGTCGGAATGCCGCGCAGCGCGACGATGTCGCCCTTGCCGTCGAGTGCCTTCGCGAGATATTCGGCCGGGATCTTGCCGAATGCGGTGTTGTCGCCGGCCACGTACGCGTCCTGCGCGCTGGGATCGGTCAGGCCACGGTCCACCACCGTCACGTACACGCCCTTCTTCTTCACCTGCGCGACCGGCTGCGTCAGCGATGCCGATTCTTGCGGGAAAATCACCAACGCGTTGATCTTGTTGACGGTGACCAGATCCTGTATCTGGTTCGCCTGTTCGGGCGCACTCGCGGCAGTCTTCACGATCACCTTTAGATCCGGGTGCTCCTTTTCCAGATCGGTTTTCGCCTTGTTCGCCCACCACACGATGCCGCCGGTAAAGCCGTGGTCCGCCGTCGGAATCGACACGCCCAGTACGACCTTCTCGTCGGCGCGCGCGACGCCCGTCGCCGTGAGGCCCAGCATCCCTAGCGCCAGCATGCTGGCGCCGACCGCTCGTATCACGTGTTTCATCGCTGTCTCCTGATTGTGGGACGCATCGCGCGCCCGGATTCGTTATCGAACCGCTGCTACTGTGCTGCGGTTTACCACCTTGCCCACCGACTGCCGAAACGCACGAACGAATTGCCCACCCAACTTGCCGCTTGATTTGCTGCTCAACGCCGCCCGCGCTGCAAAAACGCGACGACGATAATCACGACGCCCTGCACCGCCGCGTTCAGATACACGCTGATGATGCTGGTCAGATTCAGAATATTGGCGATCACCGACAGCAACACCGCTCCGATCACAGTACCGATCACGCGGCCCTCGCCGCCCTTCAACGCGGTGCCGCCCACCACCACGGCCGCGATCGCTTCGAGCTCCCACAACAGGCCGGTGGTCGGCGTCGCAGAACCGAGTCGCGGCACGTAGAGGACAGTGGCCACACCAACGCAAACACCGAGCAGAACATACGTGACGATCTTCACCGTATCGACGCGAATCGCCGCATAACGCGCAACCTGTTCATTCGAGCCGATCGCCTGCACATGCCGTCCAAACGCGGTGCGATTCAGAATCAGCGTGCCGCCCGCCGCCACCACCAGAAACACCCAGATCGGCACCGGCATGCCGAGAAAGCTTGCGTAATAGACCGGTCCGTACAAATCGGAGAGATTGTTGTCGAGCGTCAGCGCGCCGCCGTCGGCAAGCCACGTCAGCACCGCGCGAAAAATGCCGAGCGTGCCCAGCGTGACGATAAACGGCTCGATGCGCCCCTTCGTGATCAGCAGACCGTGCGCGCAGCCGAACAACGCACCCAGCACCAACGCACACGCGATACCGATCGCAACGATCGCGAGCGGCGCGAACGTATGCCCGCCGATACCCGCGCCCAGCGCATTCATCAGCCAGATCATGACCCCGGCGATCAGCGCCGCCATCGAACCCACCGACAGATCGATGCCGCCCGAAATGATCACGAAGGTCATGCCGACCGCGATGATGCCGATGAACGACGTGCGCGTCAGCACGTTCATCAGGTTGTCGACGGTGGCGAAATCGCGATTCAGCGCCGTGCCTGCCACGCACAGCACGATCAGGCCCAGCAGCGGCCCGAAGCCATACAGCACGTGTGCGAGACGCGCCCTGCGCGGGGTCGGCGCGGCGGTGTCAGTGGGTGCCGGTCGCATGAGCGATCAACTCCTCTTCGGTCAGGTGGGCCAAGCCGAGCACTGCCTGCAACCGCCCCGCGCGCATCACGGCGACGCGGTGGCACAGGCCGATCAGTTCGATCAGCTCGGACGAAATCACGATCACCGCGCGCCCTTCGGACGCAAGCCGGTGAATCAGAAAATAGATGTCGCGCTTCGCGCCGATGTCGACGCCACGCGTCGGTTCATCGAGCACGATCACGTTCGGGTTCGGCTGCAGGAACTTGGCGAGCGCGAGCTTCTGCTGGTTGCCGCCCGACAGCATGCGCGCGCGGCTGCCTAGGTCGCCGGTGCGGATGCCGAACTCGCGCACGGCGGTGGCGAGTGCCGCGCGGCCCGCTTTCAGATCGAGCAGTGGGTGCGTGTAGCGCTCAAGCGTCATCAGGTTCAGGTTGTCCTGCAGGTTCAGGTTGACGTGCAGGCCTTTGCCTTTGCGGTCTTCGCTCAGATAGGTGAGGCCGTGGCGCATCGCGTTGCGCGGGCTTTTCAGATCCACGCGACGCCCGCCGATTTCGATCGTACCGGCGCTGCGGGGCCGCAAGCCGATGATCGCTTCGAACGCTTCGGTGCGGCCCGCGCCGACCAGCCCCGCAAAACCGAATACCTCGCCCGCACGCACGTCGAAACTCAGATCGTCGACCCAGTCAGGCACCTGCAAGCGGTCGACGCGTAACGCGACCGGCGCATTGGCGGCCACCGGCGTCTTGTCCGGAAACATATCTGACAACTCGCGCCCGACCATCAGGTTCGCCATCTGCTGCCGCGCGAGCGACGCAGTATCGTTACGCGCGACAAAGCGGCCGTCGCGCATCACGATCACCTCGTCGGTGATGCGCTCGACTTCGTCGAGCTTGTGCGAGATATAGACGATCGTCACGCCGTCGGCCTTCAGCTTCGCCATCAGCGCAAACAGTCGCTCTGTTTCGGAGGGCGTCAGCGTCGCGGTGGGTTCGTCCATGATCAAGAGACGCGCGTGCCGCGACAGCGCCTTGGCGATCTCGACCATCTGCTTTTCCGCGACGATCAGATCGCGCACCTTCGTATCCGGGTGTTTCGCGAGGCCGACTTGCGCGAGGTAGCGCTTCGCTTCGGCGCGCATCGCCGCGTCGTCGAGCAGCATCCCGCGACGCTTCTCGTGGCCGAGATACATGTTCTGCGCGATCGTCAGATGCTCGGCCAGGTTGAATTCCTGGTGGATCAGCACGATGCCCGCCGCTTCGGCGGCGCGCGAACCGTCGAACTGCCGCGGCGCGCCGTCGACCAGCACGGTGCCGGAGGTCGGCTGTTCGTAGCCGGCGAGAATTTTCATCAACGTCGATTTGCCCGCGCCGTTTTCGCCGAGCAGCCCGTAGATGCGCCCTGGCGCCAGCTCGAAGCTCACGCCGTGCAGCACGCGCACCGGGCCGAATTCCTTGCGGATGTCGTCGAAGCGGATCGCGAGGCTCATCGTTGTGCCCTCTCTATGCGCTGCCGCGCACGACAAGCCGGTGCGGCAACAGCACGCCCGGCACCTGCGCGGCGCGGTTCGCGAGACGCTGCAGCAGTAGCCGCGCAGCGGTTTCGCCAAGTTCACGCATCGGTTGAGCGATCGTCGTCAACGGTGGATCGATCTGCGCGGAGAGCGAAATATCGTCGAAGCCGACCACCGCGACATCGTCGGGCACGCGCTTGCCGACGCTGCGCAAACCCTTGATCACGCCGATCGCGAGCGTGTCCGATACGGCAAAGATCGCAGTAGGCGCATCGGTGCCCATGCGGCTCATCAGCGTAGCGGCCGCGGATGCGCCCGCTTCGTAATCGAGGCTATTCAGATGCACCAGCCAATGCTCGAGCGGCACGATACCTGCCTCACGTAGCGCGTCGAGATAACCTTGCTCGCGCTGACGCGCATACAGATAGCCATCGCCGGAATTGATCAGCGCGATGCGCCGATGGCCGCGCGACAACAGATGCCGCACCGCATCGCCGGCCGCGCGATAGTTGTCGATGCCCACATAGGGCACGCCCACCGACGTATCGAACTCACAGCATGCGACCCACGGCAGCGCAATCGATTCTTCGGCCAGCGCCTGCTGCACGGTGGCTGGATCGAGGCAGATCGCGCCGTCCGCGCGGCGCCGCCGCAGCATGTCGAAGTAACTGCGCTCGCGGCCGGGATCGGCGCCGGTATCGCACAACAACATGAAATAGCCGTGCTGGCGCGCGACGCTATCGATGCCGCGCACAATCTCCGCGTAAAAGGGATTGCCGACGTCCGGCACCATGGTCAGCAGCAGGCGGCTCTCGGCGGTGCGCAGGTTGCGCGCGAGTTCGTTGACGCGGTAACCGCTCGCAGCCACGGCAGCCAGCACCTTGTCGCGCGTTTCCGCGCGCACGTTCGGATGGCCGTTCAGCACGCGCGACACGGTGGCGACCGACACGCCCGCCTGCTCGGCGACGTTGCCGATCGACATCTCCTTGCCCGCCGGCAAAGCCGCGCGCTCCCGGCTGGTTGAAACCGCGCGCGGGCCGCCGGGATCGTGCGCTGACGGTCTGGACATGCGGGAGGTCTCCTCGCGAGGTCTGCTCGCGGAATTTTTTGTTGGCGGAGCGGCTGCGTACAGGCGCTGTTGCTCCGTCGTAGATGTAATCGATTACATTCTCGTTCTACATTCTTGCTTGCGCGCAGGCAAACTGCAAGGACGAGCATGTAGGGATTTACACCGAGCGGCCGGGACCACACCGCTGCAAGCCCGCTGCAATACGGCGGGAACGTCCGGTTTGGTACAATCGCAAGGTTCTCCCGCGGGGGTCCGCGCGCTGCGCGCGGCCTTGCCGGCATTCCAACCACATCGCAGAACGAACCCACCATGAATATCGAGCAAGCGCGCTTCAACATGATCGAACAGCAGATTCGCCCCTGGGACGTGCTCGACCAGGACGTGCTGAACCTGCTGTCGATCGTCAAGCGCGAGAACTTCGTGCCCGCCGCGTACCGCGAGCTGGCGTTCGTCGATTTCGAAGTGCCGCTGCCGGCCGGCCAGCACATGCTCGCGCCGCGCGTCGAAGCGCGCGTGCTGCAGGAACTGGCGGTGAAGAAGCACGAAAGCGTGCTGGAAATCGGCGCCGGCTCCGGCTATATGGCCGCGCTGCTCGCAAACCGCGCGCACCACGTGCTCACCGTCGATATCGAGCCGGAACTGGTCGAACTCGCCAAAGCGAATTTCGCGGCGAACGGCGTGCTGAACGCGGAAGTCGCGAGCGGCGACGCCGCGCGCGGCTGGGCCGTGGCGCAGCCGTACGACGTGATCTGCGTGTCGGGTGGTCTGCCGGTGCTGCCGCAAGACCTGCTCGAGCATCTGAAGATCGGCGGCCGTCTGGCGGCATTCGTCGGCACCGCGCCGGTGATGAAAGCGCAAATCATCACGCGCGTCGACGAAAAGCAGTTCCGCGTGGCCGACGTGTTCGAAACCTATGTCGAGCCGCTGGTCAACGCGGTGCAGCCGCCGCGCTTCAAGTTCTAAGGCCGCGAGCCGCTCGCTTAGGATTTTTTCGAACCCAACCGGATTTATCGATGCAAAACCTGACCGCCCCTGCTCTCGCCGAATGGCTCGCCGATCAATCGCGTGCCAAACCGGTGCTGCTCGACGTACGCGAGCCGTGGGAAATCGAAACGGCCAAGATCGCCGGCACCACGTTGATCCCGATGCGCGAGATTCCCGCGCGCAGCGAAGAACTCGATGATGAAGCGCCGGTGGTCTGCATCTGTCATCACGGTGCACGCAGCGCGCAGGTCGCGATGTTCCTCGAATCGCGCGGGCACAAGAACGTGTACAACCTGCAAGGCGGGATCGATGCGTGGTCGCGGCAAGTCGATCCTGCGGTGCCGACTTATTGATTGGGCTCGGGTTGATTGAGCCGATACAAAAAAACGCCGGAATGTCCGGCGTTTTTTATTGCGGCGGAGCGCGCGCGGTAAGCTGTGCATCAGGCTCGAGCCGCCGCGCACACGCAGACGGCAGCACTACAGCAAAGCAACGCTACCGCGGCAAGCCCCTTCGTCTATCTCAACGCCACACCGACGCATCCGGCACGACCGTCGCAAAGCGGTCATGCAAAGCCGCGAGCGTGATGCGATGCAAGGTCTGCGCATCGACCGTTGCGCCGCCAAGCGGATCCGGCAGATCGCGCGTCGCGCAGGCATCGGCCACCAGCGTCACGCGATAGCCGTGATCCAGCGCGGAACGCACCGTCGCGCTGATGCACATATGCGTCTGGAAGCCGCCCACGATCAGTTCTTTACGCCCCACGGCCGTGAGCCGGTCCGCGAGATCGGTACCGGCGAAGCTGTTCGGCAGTTTCTTCGCGACGCTCGCCTCGCCGCTTGCCGGTTCGAGCCCTTCGATAAAGGCCGCGTGCGGGCTAGCCGGATCGAACGCGCCGCCGGCACCGCCAACGTGCTTCACATGGATCACCGGCGTACCATGCTGCCGCGCGAGCGCGAGCAGCCTGGCGCAGCCGGCCACCGCCTGCGGCATGCCGGTAAGCGGCAGCTTGCCGTCGACATATTCGCGCTGGTGATCGACGAGGATCAGCACGGCGTCTTGCCACGCAGACGGCGTGCGGCTGGCGCCGACGGCATCGAGTAGCGTAAAGGGAGCGGGCATCGGGAGAAATCTCCGTTCGAGAGAAGGCGGGTGAACGCAAATGAATGAGCGGTGCGCCCATGCTAGCGCAAGCGGCAGTGCGCCGTGCGCTGGCGGGCAGGCGCGGGCAGGCTTGCAAACGCCGCCGTCGCGCGGTGCCCAGGCGAGCACCGTGCGCATCACGCCCCTGCGTCCACACAGTATTGAGCCGCATGCAGGCGACATTCGAACGCGCTATACGTCGTCAAGGCGCGCATCCGCACGCCCCAACGCTAGCAGCTAGCTCAATCCACTTCCTTCAACACTTCGCCGACAGTCTTGAACAGCTCGACAACCTGCTCTTCCTCGATGATCAGCGGCGGCGAGAACGCGAGAATGTCCCCCGCCATGCGCACCATCACCCCCTTCTGGAAGCACCGGACGAATGTATCGTAAGCGCGCGCGCCCACCGCGCCATCGCGCGACGCCAGTTCCACGCCGCCGATCAGCCCGATATTGCGCACGTCGATCACATGTTTCGTGCCGCGCAGCTTGTGGATTTCCGCTTCAAAGAACGGCGCCATCTTCGCGGCACGCGCGAACAGCTGCTCGCGCTCATACAGATCGATCGTCGCGCAAGCCGCCGCGGTCGCAATCGGATGCCCCGAATACGTATAACCGTGGAACAGCTCGATGCCCGCCGCCGTGCCGTTGACGATCGTGTCGTGAATCCGTTCGCTCGCAGCCACCGCGCCGAGCGGCGCGGCGGCGTTGTTGGTGCCCTTGGCCATCGTCAGCAGATCGGGCGTCACATTGAAGAACTGCGCGGCGAACGGTGTGCCCAGACGCCCCCAACCGGTGATCACTTCATCGAAAATCAGCAGGATGCCGTGCTTGTCGCAGATCTCGCGCAAGCGCTGCAGGTAGCCTTGCGGCGGCACGATCACACCGGTCGAACCGGCCACCGGCTCGACGATCACCGCAGCGATCGTCGAAGCGTCATGCAGCGTGACGAGACGCTCGAGTTCGTCGGCCAGATGCGCGCCCCACGTCGGCTGCCCTTTCGAAAACGCCGCTTCCTTGATGTTCAGCGTATGCGGCAGATGGTCGACCGCCGGCAGCATCGCGCCTGAATACGCCTTGCGGTTGGCCGGAATGCCGCCCACCGACGTGCCGCCGAAACCCACGCCGTGATACGCGCGCTCGCGGCTGATAAAACGGGTGCGCTGCCCTTCGCCGCGCACGCGGTGGTAAGCCAGCGCGATCTTCAGCGCGGTATCGACCGCTTCCGAGCCGGAGTTCGTGAAGAAGATGCGCTTCAGGTCGCCGGGCGTGTGCTTCGCGATCTTCGTCGCGGCTTCAAACGCTACCGGGTGGCCCATCTGGAAGGTCGGCGCGAAATCCATTTCCGCTGCCTGCGCCTGCACCGCAGCGACGATCTCGTCGCGGCAATGGCCGGCGTTCACGCACCACAGGCCCGCGGTGCCGTCGAGGATCCGGCGGCCGTCGTGCGACGTGTAGTACATCCCTTTGGCGCTCGACAGCAGCCGCGGCGCGCTCTTGAACTGGCGGTTCGCGGTGAACGGCATCCAGAACGCGGACATGTCGGGCGGATTGACTGCACGGTCATTCATCTCTTGTCTCCTCGGTGCCTCGGTTGAGGCGATGGGTCGGTTTGCAACTGGGGTCCTCCAGTGTATGCAGCAGCACGCCCGTGCACAACCGGATGGCTGTACTGCACCGATCGGGCGCGTGGACCAAACACGCACTGGTTCACATGCTTCGTCGCGGCGCGTCACGCACCGCAACGAGGCGCGCGACGCACGGTTGCACCGCTTTGGCCCCCATCCAGGCTGGCCCGACGCATCGAGCATCGCAAGCGGCACGGCCAGCAAAGCATATCGCAGCGCGCGCACGGCCGTTTGGGCGCTGCGCTGCAACGTTGGCATATGCCTTGCAGTAACAGGCGCGGCCAGTCATGCGATTCATGCAGCAAACAGCTTCGACCAAGGTCGCGGCAGCCAGCCGCCGCGGCATCCAATAACTCACCAATGGCAAGGGGTAGCACATGAAACGTCGCAGTCTTCTGAAGCTCGGTTCGATGTCGGGCGCACTCGCACTCGCGAGCAAGATTCCTTTCGCCAACGCACAGGACAGCGGTCCGATCAAGGTCGGCATCCTGCATTCGCTGTCGGGCACGATGGCCATTTCGGAGACGTCGCTGAAAGACACCGCGTTGATGACCATCGCGGACATCAACAAGAACGGCGGCGTGATGGGCCGCCAGATCCAGCCGGTGGTGGTGGACCCGGCATCGAACTGGCCGCTGTTCGCCGAAAAGGCGCGTGGCCTGCTGACCCAGGACAAGGTGGCCTGCGTGTTCGGCTGCTGGACCTCGGTGTCGCGCAAGTCGGTGCTGCCGGTGTTCGAAGAACTGAACGGCCTGCTCTACTACCCGGTGCAGTACGAAGGCGAAGAGATGTCGCGCAACGTGTTCTACACGGGCGCGGCGCCGAACCAGCAGGCGATTCCCGCGGTCGAGTATCTGATGGGCAGCGAAGGCGGCGGCGCGAAGCGCTTCTTCCTGCTGGGCACCGACTATGTGTACCCGCGCACCACCAACAAGATCCTGCGCGCGTACCTGCATTCGAAGGGCGTGCAGGACAGCGATATCCAGGAGGTCTACACGCCGTTCGGTCATAGCGACTATCAGACCATCGTCGCGAACATCAAGACCTTCTCGCAAGGCGGCAAGACCACGGTCGTGTCGACCATCAACGGCGATTCGAATGTGCCGTTCTACAAGGAACTCGGCAACCAGGGGCTGAAGGCAACCGATGTGCCGGTGGTCGCGTTCTCGGTGGGCGAAGAAGAACTGCGCGGTATCGATACGAAGCCGCTGGTCGGCCACCTGGCCGCGTGGAACTACTTCATGTCGGTGAAAGGCCCGAACAACACGAAGTTCAAGGAACAGTGGGCCGAGTATGTGAAGGCGCAAAACCTGCCGGGCGGCTCGAAGCGCGTGACCAACGACCCGATGGAAGCCACGTTTGTCGGTATCCATATGTGGAAGCAGGCCGTCGAAAAAGCGAAGAGCACCGACGTCGACAAGGTTCGCATCGCGATGATCGGCCAGACCGTCGCTGCGCCTTCGGGCTTCACGCTGTCGATGGACGGCAACCACCATCTGCACAAGCCGGTGATGATCGGCGAAATTCGCGGCGACGGACAGTTCAACGTCGTGTGGAAGACCAAGACCGCGATTCGCGCGCAACCGTGGAGCCCGTTTATCGCCGGTAACCAGAGCAAGCCGGATGTGGTCAGCTCGATTCCCGAGTTCCTGCGTCGCAAGCGTGCTTTTGCCGTCGCATAAGGTTTTGCTTGATGCGCTCGTGCGGCGCGGCTGAGTCGTTGCACAGCACGCTGCACTTGTCACACCGTCACGTGTGGCGGCAGGTTCGTTCGCATGAGCCTGCTGCCACATACGTGGCGGTGCCTGCCGGTTTCTCATCAAAGGCCATCATGGCGTTCTCCGGGTTTTCCACATTTTCCATTCGCGCTCTGGCGCGGCGCGGCGTTGGCGCGGCGCGTGCCGCGAGCGTCGGCGTTGCGCTGGCGCTGCTCGTCCCGCTGCATGCGTTCGCGCTGACCGCCGCCGATGTCGCGCCGCTCGCCGGCGACGATTTCGACGCGAAATCCGCGGCGATCGACAAGCTGATCGCCAATCACGATACGCAATCGCTGGCGGTGTTAAAGGCGCTTTCCGAAGACAGCGCGCTCGCCACCGATGCCGGCGCCGTGCTACTTCAGGACGGCGACACCGCACACGATGCGGTGACCGGCAAGACCGTCGCCGCCGGCGACGCGCAGCCGATCACGCTGAACAACCAGTTGCGCTCGAAAGTCGCGGGCGCGCTGTCGGGCCTGCAACTCGCCGCGCCGGACATCGAAACGCGGCGCGCGGCGATCGCCGAGTTGCTGAAGAGTCCCGATGCATCGATGAAGCCGATGATCGATGCGGCCCGCGCGAAGGAAACCGACCCTACGCTGAAGCGCCGCCTCGACGTGCTGTGGGCGATGACCGCGCTGCACGACGCAGACGCGAGCAAGCGTCTCGAAGCGGTGCAACTGGTCGCCGCACGGCGCGACCTCGAAATGAACGAACTGCTGCGCCCGCTAGTCGCGAAAAAGCCCGACGGCAGCTTCGCGGAAAGCGACGAGCGCGTGCGCGCCGCCGCGCAAACCGGCATCGATGCACTCGATTCGATCCAGCGCCGCAGCGAGATCGTCGGCACGATCTTCGCGGGCCTGTCGCTCGGCAGCGTGCTGCTGCTCGCCGCGCTGGGCCTTGCGATCACGTACGGGCTGATCGGCGTGATCAACATGGCGCACGGCGAATTCCTGATGATCGGTGCGTATGCAACCTATGTGGTGCAGAACCTGGTGCAGCGCTTTGTGCCCGGCGCGTTCGACTGGTACCCGCTGTTTGCGATTCCGGCTTCGTTCGTGGCTGCCGCGATAGTCGGCATGGTGCTCGAACGGCTGGTGCTGAAGCACCTCTATGGCCGCCCGCTCGAAACACTGCTGACCACCTTCGGTGTCAGCCTGATCCTGATCCAGGCCACGCGGATGATCTTCGGCGCGCAGAACGTGCAGGTGGTGAACCCGTCGTGGATGAGCGGCGGCGTCACGGTGATGCAGAACCTGATCCTGCCGTACAACCGTCTCGCGATTCTGGCGTTCTCGCTGATCGTCGTCGGTATCGCGTGGGCCGTGCTGACGAAGACGCGCCTCGGCCTGTTCGTGCGCGCCGTTACGCAGAACCGTCGGATGGCGGCCTGTGTCGGTGTGAAGACCGCGCGCGTCGACTCGTACGCGTTTGCATTCGGCGCAGGTATCGCGGGTCTCGGCGGCTGTGCGCTGTCGCAGATCGGCAATGTCGGCCCGGATCTCGGCCAGAGCTACATCATCGATTCGTTTATGGCGGTCGTGCTGGGCGGCGTCGGCCAGCTGGCCGGCACGATTCTCGGCGGCTTCGGCCTTGGCCTTGTCAGCAAGGCAATCGAACCGTTCTGGGGCGCCGTGCTCGCGAAGATCGCCGTGCTCGTGCTGATCGTGCTGTTTATCCAGAAGCGCCCGCAGGGCATGTTCGCCCTCAAGGGCCGCAGCGCGGAGGCCTGATATGACGTCCGTTACTTCTCCCGGTTCTCATGGCGCTAACGCGTCGGCCTCCGGCGTCGACGCACGCACCGCTGCCAGCGACGAGCAACGCGCCGAGCTGTCCGGCTTCGCACTCGGCTTACCGCCGCGCCCCGCGCTGCTGTCGCGCCGTGCGTGGCAGGCGCTGATCGCGCTGATCCTCGTGATCGGCATCGGCGTGCCGCTGTCCGCGCTGGTGCTGCCCGAAACCAGCACGTTCCATCTGTCCGCGTATGCGATGACGATCGCCGGCAAGTTCATGTGCTATGCGATCGCCGCGCTCGCGCTCGACCTCGTGTGGGGCTACTGCGGCATTCTGAGCCTCGGGCATGGCCTGTTCTTCGCGCTCGGCGGCTACGCGATCGGCATGTACCTGATGCGTTCGATCGGCCACGAAGGCAAGTACGGCAGCGACCTGCCCGACTTCATGGTGTTTCTCGACTGGCATCGATTGCCGTGGTACTGGCAAGGCACGCAGCATCTCGGCTATGCGCTGCTGCTGGTGGTGCTGGTGCCGGCCGTGATCGCGTGGGTGTTCGGCTTCTTCACGTTCCGCTCGCGCGTCAAAGGCGTGTACCTGTCGATCATCACGCAAGCGATGACGTTTGCCGCGATGCTGCTGTTCTTTCGCAATGAAACCGGCTTCGGCGGCAACAACGGCTTTACGGACTTCAAGCGCATTGCCGGTTTTCCGGTCGCGCATCCGGGCACGCGCACCGTCCTGTTTCTGCTGACCTTCGCGGTGCTGGTGGTGTCGTTTATCGCCGCGCGCGCAATCGTCACATCGAAGCTCGGCCGGGTGGTCACCGCAGTGCGCGATGGCGAAACCCGGCTGATGTTCCTCGGCTACAGCCCGCTCGCGTACAAGCTGTTTATCTGGACCGTGTCCGCAATTCTGTGCGGTATCGCCGGCGCGTTGTACGTGCCGCAGGTCGGCATCATCAACCCTGGCGAAATGTCGCCGGGCAACTCGATCGAAATGGCGATCTGGGTCGCCGTAGGCGGCCGCGGCACGCTGATCGGCCCGATCATCGGCGCGTTCGCGGTGAACGGCGCAAAGAGCTTCTTTACCGCGTACTTCGCCGAATACTGGCTGTTCTTCCTCGGCCTGATTTTCGTGCTGGTGCCGCTGTTGCTGCCCAACGGCATCATGGGCCTGATCGAACTCGCAATGCGCAAAAGGAACCGCACATGAGCGACCCCATCAGCAGCGTGGCGGAACACGCAGATAACCGGGCCTTGTCCGGCGTCGCCGGCATGGGCCACGTCGCCACGCCCGGCGAAATCGATACGTCGCACGGCACGATCCTGTATCTGGAAGACGTGACGGTCAGCTTCGACGGCTTTCGCGCGCTGAACAAGCTGTCGCTGTCGATCGACGCCGGCGAACTGCGCTGCATCATCGGCCCGAATGGCGCCGGCAAGACGACGATGATGGACGTGATCACCGGCAAGACCTCGCCCGATTCGGGCAAGGTCTTCCTCGGCCAGACCATCGACCTGACGCGCATGAACGAACCGGCGATCGCGCGCACCGGCATCGGCCGCAAATTCCAGAAGCCGACTGTGTTCGAGCAGCATCCGGTGTGGGAAAACCTCGAACTCGCGATGAAGACCGACAAGGGCTGGCTCGCTTCGCTGCGCGCGCGTCTGGACCGCGCCGCGCAGGCGCGCATCGAGGAAACGCTCGAGCTGATCCACCTCGAAAGCGAAGCGCGGCGGCCGGCCGGCGAGTTGTCGCACGGGCAAAAGCAGCGGCTCGAAATCGGCATGTTGCTGATGCAACAACCGGCGCTGCTGCTGCTCGACGAACCCGCCGCCGGCATGACCGACGACGAGACGATGCAGCTTGCCGAACTGCTGAATCACCTGCGCGGCACGTGTTCGATGATGGTGGTCGAACACGATATGGAATTCGTTGCCGCACTGGCCGGCGAAAAAGGAACGGTCACCGTGATGGCCGAAGGCAGCGTGCTGGCGCAAGGCACGCTCGATACCGTGAAAAACGACGCGAACGTGATCGAGTCGTATCTTGGCCGCTGAACTGGAGCTGCAAACATCATGCTGGAAGTGACCAATCTGAACCAGTATTACGGCGGTAGCCACATTTTGCGCAATGTGAAGCTCGAGGTGCCGGACGGCAAGCTGACGGTGCTGCTGGGCCGCAATGGTGTGGGCAAGACCACGTTGCTGCGCTGTCTGATGGGCGTGGTGGCGCCGAAGAGCGGCACCATCGCGTGGCGCGGCGAGCAGATCACCAAACTGGCGCCGCATGCGCGCGTGGCGCAAGGGCTTGCGTATGTGCCGCAAGGCCGCGATATTTTTCCGCGCCTGACCGTCGAAGAAAATCTGCTGGTGGGCGCGGCAAGCCGCAAGGCGCCGAAGAAAATCCCCGATCGCATCTATGAGCTGTTCCCGGTGCTGAAGGACATGCGCGCACGGCGCGGCGGCGATCTTTCCGGCGGCCAGCAACAGCAACTCGCGATCGGCCGCGCGTTGATGAGCGAACCGCAATTGCTGATTCTCGACGAACCGACCGAAGGCATCCAGCCGTCGATCATTCAGGACATCGGCCGCACGCTGCGGCAGCTGGTCGAGGAAATGGGGCTGACGGTGCTGCTGGTCGAGCAGTACTACGACTTCGCGAAAGCGATTGCGGATCGCTACTGGGTGATGAGCCGCGGCGAGATTATCGCGGGCGGCGCAGGCGCCAATATGGACGACGACGGCGTACGCTCGCTGATCGCGGTTTAAGTTTCGAGCCGCCTCCTTTAAACCGATTCACACGCCGCTCGCGCCACGTTTCGTGCTGCGAGCGGCGTGCTATCCTCGCCCGCATGTCGCTGCACGAACCACCCGCTACCCTCTCCTCCGCCGCCGCCGATGCACACGCTCAATGGCGCGCGCGGCTCGAACTCGGTTTTACGCTGCAAGGCGCTCCGCGTGAGCACGGGCATACGCCTGCGCTGCCTGATGCGCGCACGGCGCTCACCCATCGCAAGCACGAAGGTCCGTTGCGCGTGCAACGTCCGCTCTACCCGGAAGGCAACGCGATCTGCCATGCGGTGATCGTGCATCCACCGGGCGGTGTCGCGGGCGGCGATCAGCTCGAAATCGACGTTGCATTGGCCGACCACACGCATGCGGTGCTCACCACGCCGGGCGCGACCAAGTGGTACAAATCGAACGGCCGCATCGCGCAGCAGCGCATCGAAATTCACGTCGGCGCGCATGCCAAACTCGACTGGCTGCCGCAGAACAACATCGTGTTCGACCATGCGCATGCGTCGCTCGATTTCACGCTGAGCATTGCGGAAGGTGCGAGCGTGCTGGGTTGGGAGGCAACCCAACTCGGGCGCCAGGCCGCCGGTGAACGCTGGTCGGCGGGCACGTTGCGCGCGGTATCGCGGATCGTCGGCGCCGATGGTCAACCGCTGTGGTTCGAACGCGCCTTGCTGGGTGCGCTCGATCCGCTGCGCGATGCCGCGCAAGGGCTTGCAGGCTTTCCCGCGTACGGCACGCTTTGGGCTGTGGGTGCCGCCTGCGACGAGACGCTAGCCGAGTCGTTAACCGAGCAACTTCCATTCGACGACACGCTGCGTGCGGCTGCCTCGTGCATCAGCTACGAAGCAGGGGCGGCGGGTGCAACGGGTGCAGGCCAACGCGTGCTGCTGGTACGCGCCGTCGCCCGCTCGATGGAGCCGCTGCAGCGCGCGCTCACGCAATGCTGGACTACGCTGCGCCCGCTGGTGCATGGCGTCGACGCGGCGCCGCTGCGTTTGTGGTCCACCTGATTCCCCGCGCATCGACATCGCTGCGGGCTGCACGCACCACAATCGGGCGCGATTACGCGCGACTGTGGTGCATCGCATTGCCTTTTCCCTTGTAAGCCCACGCGCACCGCGCATGGCATAACGCTTGCTGAATAAGGCGTCTGGTATTTGCCGCGAAGCCCGGCAAACTCATTCCGATAAAAACCACCGCCCATTCGCTCATCATGACCGAGATGCTTTCCCGCTCCATCCGCCGCGCAGCCCATGGCCTTAAAGCAAGTCCGCCTGGTGTGCGCCGCGCGTGGCTCGCCGCGCTGCTGGCCGCACCGTTGGTCATGTTCGCCGCGCCCGCTGCGCACGCCGATGCGCTCGACAACATCGCCAAAAGCGGCGTATTGAAAGTTGCCGTGCCGGAAGACTATCCGCCGTTCGGCTCCGTCGGCCCGGACCTCAAACCGCAAGGCTACGACATCGATACCGCCGCGTTGCTCGCCAAAGCCCTGCACGCGAAGCTCGAACTGGTGCCGGTAAACAGCGCGAACCGCATTCCGTACCTGCAGACCAACAAGGTCGACCTGGTGATCTCGTCGCTCGGCAAGACGCCGGAGCGCGAAAAAGTGCTGGATTTCTCGACCGCTTATGCGCCGTACTACCAGGGCGTGTTCGGCCCCGCCGACCTCAAGGTGACCACTCCCGCCGACCTGACCGGCAAGACCGTCGGCGCCACCCGCGGCGCGCTCGAAGAAATCGCATTGACGCAGATGGCGCCGAACGCAACCATCAAGCGCTTCGAGGACAACAACGCGACAATCTCCGCGTTCCTGTCCGGCCAGGTGCAGCTGATCGCCGCCGGCAATATCGTCGCGGCCGCGATCATCGCGAAGAATCCGCCGCGCCGCCCGGAGCCGAAGTTCGTGATCAAGGACTCGCCGTGCTTTGTCGGCCTGAACAAGAACGAGCCGCGCCTGCGCCAGAAAGTCGATGCAGCGCTCAAACAGGCGCGCCAGGACGGCACGCTCGATACGATGTCGAAGAAGTGGTTCGGCGCGCCGCTGCCGGCCAATCTGTAAGCGCATCGACAGATGGCTTCGCTACTGTCCGCTGTATCGATCGACTCAGGCGTTGCGTTGCGCACGAACCGCTATGAGCGGACGCGGCAAAGCAACGCCGTGAAAAGACACTGTGAAGCGACGCTACAAATCGGCGCAGCACGCGACGCTGCCACGCACGCGGCACGCTAGAATGACGCCCTGCCGCCTGCACTCCACGCAGGCACACCACGACAAGCCCTCATGAAGCTGACACCACGCGAACGAGACAAGCTTTTGATTTTCACCGCCGCGCTGCTTGCCGAGCGGCGCCGCGCCCGCGGCCTGAAGCTGAATTATCCGGAGGCGGTTGCCTTCATCACAGCCGCGCTGATGGAAGCGGCACGCGATGGCCGCACGGTTGCCGAGGTGATGCACTACGGCACCACGCTGCTGACGCGCGACGACGTGATGGAAGGCATACCCGAGATGATTCCCGATATCCAGGTCGAAGCCACTTTCCCGGACGGCACGAAGCTCGTGACGGTCCACCATCCGATTCCGTGAAGTTTCCCGAAATTTTCCCTGACAGGAGCACCCGATGATCCCCGGCGAACTGATCACCGACGACGGCGAGCACGAGCTGAACGCAGGCCGCACGACGATCACGCTGACCGTGTCGAATACCGGCGACCGCCCGGTGCAGGTCGGCTCGCACTACCACTTTCATGAAGTGAACGCGGCGCTCGCGTTCGATCGCGCGGCCGCGCGCGGCTACCGGCTGAATATCGCGGCCAGCACCGCGGTGCGCTTCGAGCCGGGCCAGGAACGCACGGTCGAGCTGGTCGAACTGGTGGGCGAGCGCGTCGTGTACGGCTTCCAGGGCAAGGTGATGGGGCGCCTCGACGAAGCGCTCGATTTGCCCGTGCATAGTGCCGTTCCCGCGTGATCGTTGACGTTGAAGTCGATACCCGCTGCCCTTCCCTTCGGACTTAAACAACCATGACACTCCGCATTGGCCGCCGCGCGTACGCCGAAATGTTCGGCCCCACCACCGGCGATCGTCTGCGCCTTGCCGATACCGAACTCGTGATCGAAGTCGAGCGCGACCTCACCGTGTACGGCGAAGAAGTGAAGTTCGGCGGCGGCAAGGTGATCCGCGACGGCATGGGCCAGTCGCAGCGCCTCGCGGCTGACGTCGTCGATACGGTGATCACGAATGCGGTGATTCTCGATCACTGGGGCATCGTGAAGGCCGATATCGGCCTGAAGAACGGCCGCATTGCGGCGATCGGAAAAGCAGGCAATCCGGATATCCAGCCCGGCGTGACGATTCCGCTGGGCGCGGCCACCGAAGTGATTGCCGGCGAAGGGATGATCGTTACCGCAGGCGGCATCGATACGCACATTCACTTCATCAGCCCGCAGCAGATCGACGAAGCGCTCGCGAGCGGTGTGACGACCATGCTGGGCGGCGGCACTGGCCCGGCAACCGGCACCAACGCGACCACCGTGACGCCCGGGCCGTGGCATCTCGAACGGATGCTGCAGGCGGCCGACGGCTATCCGATGAATCTCGGCTTTCTCGGCAAGGGCAACGTGAGCCTGCCGGAGCCCGCGCTCGAGCAAATCGCCGCAGGCGCGATCGGTTTGAAGCTGCACGAAGACTGGGGCACGACGCCGGCGGCGATCGACAACGCGCTGTCGGTAGCCGACGATACCGATACGCAGATCGCGATCCACACCGATACGCTGAACGAAGCGGGCTTCGTCGAAGCGACCGTCGCCGCGTTCAAGGGCCGCACGATCCACACGTATCACACCGAAGGCGCCGGCGGCGGCCACGCGCCGGACATCATCAAGGTGTGCGGCGAGATGAACGTGCTGCCTTCGTCGACCAATCCGACGCGGCCGTATACGGTCAACACGCTCGACGAACATCTCGACATGCTGATGGTGTGCCACCACCTGGACCCGTCGATTGCCGAAGACATCGCGTTTGCCGAATCGCGAATCCGCCGCGAGACGATCGCCGCCGAAGACATCCTGCACGATCTGGGCGCGCTGTCGATGCTGTCGTCCGATTCGCAGGCGATGGGCCGGGTCGGCGAGGTGATCATCCGCACGTGGCAAACTGCGCACAAGATGAAAGTGCAGCGTGGGTCGCTTTCGGAAGACAACGCGCGCCACGACAATTTTCGCGTGAAGCGCTATGTCGCGAAGTACACGATCAACCCGGCGTTGACGCACGGTATTGCGCATGAAGTCGGCTCGGTCGAGCCGGGCAAATGGGCTGATCTGGTGCTGTGGGAACCGGCGTTTTTCGGCATCAAGCCTTCGCTGATCCTGAAGGGTGGCATGATTGCGCTGGCGCAGATGGGAGACCCGAACGCCTCGATTCCGACTCCGCAGCCGGTGCATTACCGCGAAATGTTCGCCACGCGCGGCGGCGCACTGGGCCGCACGTCTTTGACATTTGTGTCGCAGATGGCCGAAGCGGCTGGGGTTGCAGAGCGCTATGGTCTGAGCAAACGCGTAGTGGCTGTGAAAAACTGCCGTACAGTGACGAAGGCCGACATGATTCACAATGCATGGCGCCCGAACATTACCGTCGATCCGGAAACCTACCAGGTGATCGCGAACGGCGAACTGTTGACCTGCGAACCCGCCAAGGTATTGCCGATGGCGCAACGCTATTTCCTGTTCTGACATGAGAACCATCGATAAACGGCTGGACCCGCATCTGAAGATCGCACGCGTGCTGGTGGCGCGTGCGCCGGGTTTGACGCTGCCGTTCGACTCGCGCTGCAAGAGCCGCCTCGCGGCCACGCTCGACACCGGTGAAGAAGTCGCGCTGGTGCTGCCGCGCGGTACGGTGCTGCGCGATGGCGACGTGCTGGTGGCCGATGACGGCGCGCTGGTGCGGGTAGCCGCAGCGGCTGAAGCGGTGCTGCTGGTGCGCGCGCCGGATGGATTGACGCTGACGCGCGCGGCGTATCACCTGGGTAATCGGCATACGCCGGTCGAGGTAGGTGTCGATTATCTGAAGCTCGAATTCGATCCGGTGCTGGCGGATATGCTGGAGCGGCTTGGTGCGTCGGTGGAACAGGCTTCGTTGCCGTTCCAGCCGGAGACGGGTGCGTACGGCGGCGGCCATAAGCATGGTCACGATGAGACCTTCGCCGAAGACTATGCGCTCGCGCAGCAGGTTTATGGCGAGCATCATGGGCATGATCACGCGCATGGGCATTCGCATGAACATGACCACGCGCACGGGCATGACCACAAGCACGGGCATGCTCATTCGCATGATCACGGCCACGATCATTCGCACGGCGACAAGCACGCGCACGGCAGCGATCACGATCACGAACACAAGCAGGGTCACGCGCATGCGCACAGCCATGGCGACGGCGATTCGCATGCGCACAGCCACGGCGGCGATCACGCGCATTCGCACGATCACGGCCATGCGCACGACCACCAGCACGATCACGACCACGATCACTGCGGCGACGCATCCTGCACGCACGGCGATCACGGCCATGCGCATCGCTGAACTCACCGCGCTGCTGCACCTCGCGTCGCCGGCTTTGCCGATCGGCGCGTTTAGTTACTCGCAAGGCCTCGAAGCCGCGATCGAAGCGCAACTGGTGCACGACGCCGACAGCGCGCGCGACTGGATCGCAAGCGGCCTCGCCAACGTGCTCGCCTATGGCGAGCTGCCGTTTCTTGCGCATCAGTTCGAACGCTGGCGTACACACGACGCCGCTGCGCTTGCGCAAGCCAACGCCGAATTCCTCGCCAGCCGCGAATCCGCCGAACTGCGCCGCGAAACCGAACAGATGGGCTGGTCGCTGCGCCAGCTGTGCGCATCGCTCGAATGGGGCGACGCCGCGCGGCGCGCGACGCTCGCGGCGATGACGCCGGTCGCGCAACCCACCGCGTTCGCATTGGCCGCGCTCGCGCACGACGCCGCCGCCGATGCCGCGCTCGCTGCTTATGCGTTCAGCTGGGTCGAAAACCAGGCAGCCGCCGCGCTGAAAGCGGTGCCGCTCGGCCAGCTCGCCGGGCAGCGGATCATCGTCGCGCTGCGCCCGGCGATCGAAGCGGCAGTGGCCCGCGCGCTCGCCACACCGCCCGACGACATCAACACCTTCGCACCGCAGCTGGGCATTCTGTCGGCGCGCCACGAGTCGCAGTATTCGCGGCTGTTCCGCTCCTAGGTACACGCTTCCAGGTACATGCTTTCAAGTACCCGCTTCTACGTATCCGCTTTTACGCATCGTCACGCACAGGTATCACGAACATGAACGCACAGACTCAACGCACCAAGAAACTGCCGCCGCTGCGGGTGGGCGTCGGCGGCCCGGTCGGCTCCGGCAAGACGACGCTGCTCGAAATGCTGTGCAAGGCCATGCGCGAGCGCTACGACCTCGTCGCGATCACCAACGACATCTACACGAAAGAAGACCAGCGCCTGCTGACGGTAGCAGGCGCCCTGCCCGCCGAACGCATCATGGGCGTCGAGACCGGCGGCTGCCCGCACACCGCGATTCGCGAAGACGCGTCGATCAACCTCGAAGCAGTCGACCGCATGCTGTCGCGCTTTCCCGATGCGGACATCGTGTTTATCGAATCGGGCGGCGACAATCTCGCCGCCACCTTTAGCCCCGAGTTGTCGGACCTGACGATCTACGTGATCGACGTGGCCGGCGGTGAGAAGATTCCGCGTAAGGGCGGCCCGGGCATCACGAAGTCGGATCTGCTGGTGATCAACAAGACCGATCTCGCGCCGATGGTGGGCGCGAATCTCGACGTGATGGCCGCCGATGCGACGAAGATGCGCGGCGAGCGGCCATTCGTGATGAGCAATCTGAAGGCGCTCGACGGGCTGGACCAGGTGATCGCGTTTATCGAAAAGAAGGGCTTGCTGACGGTTTGACGGTTTGATGCCTGCGGCGCGCGTGACCAGCGCGAGGGTCAACGCGACGACCCACGCAGGCGCCAACGCAGATGCGGATGATAAGATGCGAACAAATCAACAGCGCGGCGCACTTGCTTCACCCCCACCGCCGCAACACGCCCCGTCACCCGCATGCCTTCATCGACCCAGCGTATATCGCTGCTATTTCACATCGTCGACTTTATCGACGGCGGCATCGAATCGTCGTTGATTCAATGGCTGCGCGTCTTCGACCGCAGCCGCTTCACGGCGACCTTGTCGGTGATGTTTGCTTCGCCCGAATTCGAAAAACGCTACCGCAAGCTGATCCCGCCGGACGTCAAGATCGAGGTTCTGGCCGACAAGCCGTGGCTCAACTATTTCCAGACGCGCCGTTATGCACGCCGGCTGAGCAAGCTCGGCCGCGTCGGGCGCGACGTGTTCAATACGCTCGCCGTGCGGCCGTATGTGCGTACGCGCCTTGCTGGCCTCGCGCGCCAGCACGACGTGATCGTCGACTTCGATATGTCGTTGCGGCGCTGGGCGGCACAATTCAATGTCGCGTGGTTGGGCGTCAATCATTTCAGCTTCAATGCGCGGCTCGGCGGACGGCGCCGTAAAGCGCAGCGGCTCGCCGCGCAATACGGTCGCTACGACAGCCTGATCGCGCTGAACCAGCATATGGCCGACGAGGCCACCGCGATGTTCGGCGAGCAACTGCGCAAGCTGATCGTGTTGCCCAATGCGATCGACATCGACGCGATTCGCGCCTCTGCGGCCGTGCCGGGCGTCTGCACCGCACCGGGCGATGCGCCGTATATCGTCTCGGTTGCACGGCTCGACGAGATCCAGAAGGATCACCGGACGCTACTGCATGCGTATGCGAAGTTGATCGCGCAACGGCAGGTGGCGGAAGACCTCGTGATTGTCGGCGATGGCGCGTTCCGCCAGGAGCTTGAAGCTTGCGCGCAGCAACTCGGCATTGCGCCGCGCGTGCATTTTCTCGGTCATCAGAACAACCCGCATGCGCTGCTTGCGAATGCGAGCGCTGTGGTGCTGAGTTCGCGCTACGAAGGCATGCCGATGGTGCTGCTCGAAGCGCTCGCGCACGGCAAACCGATCGTCGCAACCGATTGCCCGACGGGGCCGCGCGAAATTCTCGACGAAGGCCGTGCTGGCTTGCTGGTGCCGATCGGCGAAGCGGAGCGCATGGCCGATGCGCTCGGGCGAATTGTGAGCGATGCGGCACTGCGCGACACGATGAGTGTGAGCGCGGCGCAGCGCGCGCAGCACTATGGGATCGAGCAGAGCAACCGGCGTCTGGCGGATTGCGTGACCGATATTCTGGCGGCGCGCGGTAGGCGGGATGAGGTTGTGGCGTAGTGCGTTAGCAGATTGCGTCGCGCACACGTCAGTTGGAATCGGCGGCAGTACCCAACGAGTGCGACTCCGGCAACAACGTCATCAACACCTCCACCGTCCGCGCCGTCGCCCCGCGATGCCGCGCCGCGAACGCCGACGCCGCCCCGCCCATCGCGATACGGCGCGGCTTGTCCTCGAACAGTTCGCGCAGCACGCGCGCCAGATCCGCCGGATCCTGCACCTGAATCGCCGCGCCCGCGGCCACCGCATCGGCGGTCGCCTGCGTGAAATTGAACACGTGCGGCCCGATCAGTACCGGCACACCCACCGCGCACGCTTCGATCAGATTCTGCCCGCCAAGCGGCAGCAGGCTCCCACCGATAAACGCGATATCCGAAGCCGCGTAGTACGCGCCAAGCTCGCCCATCGAATCGCCGAGCAGCACCGTCACGTCGCGCGGCAACGCAGGCTGTGCGCCTTGCGCCGCAGCCGCCGTGCCGGCCGGCGCCCACACCGAGCGCCGCTGGCAACGCAAGCCGTTACGCTCGACCAGCGCCGCCACTTCGTCGAAGCGCTGCGGATGGCGCGGCACCAGCACCAGCAACGCATCTTCGACAGCAAGCGCAGCAAACGCCTGCAGCACCAGCTCTTCTTCGCCCTCGCGCGTACTCGCCGCGACCCACACCGGCCGCGTGCCGATCGCCGTACGCCATGCATGGCCGCGCGCCGTCAGTTCGGGCGGCGTGTGCATGTCGAACTTCAGATTGCCAAGCACCGCGACATTGCGCGCGCCAAGCGATGTCAAACGCTGCGCATCCGCCGGGCTTTGCGCCAGCACCCGCGAAAAACCGCCGAACACACCACGTGTGGCGTTGCCGAAGCGCGAAGCGCGCCGGAACGAACGCTCCGACATCCGCGCGTTGGTCAGCACCAGCGGCACATCCGCGCGCCGGCATTCGTCGATTAGCGTCGGCCACACTTCGGTCTCCATCACGAGACCCACCGAAGGCCGCCATGCACGCAGAAAACGTCGTACCGCATGCGGCATGTCGTACGGCAGATAGCAGCGCAACACGCGCTCGCCGAAAATCTGTTCGCCGGTCGCGCGGCCGCTCGGCGTCATGTGCGTGAGCAACAGACGCGCGTCGGGGCGCGCCTTCAGCAACGCATCGATCAACGGCTGCGCCGCGCGCGTTTCGCCGACCGACACCGCATGCACCCAGATCAGCGGCGAGCTGTCCTCCGGCAAGCGGCCGCGCCCGCGGCCGAAACGCTCGCCGATGTATTGCCGGTAGCCGGGCTCCTTGCGCGAGCGGATCATCAGGCGTGCCACCGCGACGGGCGCCGCGATCCACCATAGCGCGTTATAAACGGCCCTCAGCATCGCGCCTCCGCGGCCTGCCGGGAAAGCCAAACGCCACGCATAGCCATGCATCGAAGCGTCACCGCCGATATCACCGTCGATCGTCCGCGAGCATCGCACGCCACATCGCGTACCTTGCGCGCCCTGGCGCCTACCGTATCGCGCGCGCTCAAACCAGCGCCCTGCCCTTGAGCCGTTCGAGAATGCCGAGCGGCGCGCATTCGGGTTGCGCCATCGCCTTCACCGGCAAGAAGAACGTCTGCTCGAGCATGAACTGCCCGGACATCACCGCATGCGAGGTCTGATCCGAGAAGCACACCCACACACTGCCCGGCGGAAACGGCATGGTTTCTTGCGGCGAGCTCTTCTGATACTCAAGGTCCGCCTTCATGCCGTCGTGCAGGTTCAGCATCAGATGGTCGTATTCGCTGCGCGTCGATTTGGTCACGTGCAGCAGGTTCAACAGCCATGCAGAGCCCGGCATCTGCGGCTTGATACGCGGCAGGAAGCGTTTGGCCATCTGTTCGAACGGCTCGCCGACGCGCCATACGCGCGGCGTGCCTTGCGGGTTGACGTTGGTAAACACGCGCAGAATCCGCTCGCCGTAATTCGGCCGCGACGGGAACGCATCGACGTGCAGGCGGCTATCGTCCTTGCGCCACGAAGTCTGGCGGGTTTCGACCTGATGCAGCCGCAGGCTGGTCGGCGCGACGCGCAGCGTGCCGTGATACTCCGGAAAGAGACCATCGACCAGCGAACGCGCATTCGACTGGTAACGCGCGATCAGCGCGCGCACCGCCGACTGCTGCACCGTATCGCCGAGCACGCCGTGCAAGGCGCCGCCGTTCGGCTCGAGACTGATGTTCTTGCGCTGCGGGTCGGCGATGGCCGGATCGAGCAGCGCCAGTTCGCCGCCTTCGATCGCAAAACGCAGGTTCGGGAAATACAGCACCTTGCCGCGTTCGACGCCGGCCAGCAGCGTCTCGCGTGGCACCGACAGGTCTTGTCCGTGCCAGTCGGCGCTCGTTACTTCGATGATCTGGGATTCGTTCATGGTCGCCTTTTATTGCAGCGAGTGATTGCAGCGGATCGAGCATCGCGCGAGGCCTACGCGCGGCTCATCCGCCGTTGTCTACCGCCAGGCCGCAGCGCACCGGCGGTGGCTGCCGCGCTACAGCAGCCCGAAGCCGGCCAGCGCGGCCTTCACCTGTTGCAGCGTGGGTGGCTGGCCCGCGGTGCCGAGATTGGTCACGTTCGGCGACCAGTAGCCGCCGGTACGCCACGCAGTGGCGAAATTGTACAACTCGACCGTCGGCCGTTTGAGTGCTGCGGCAATATGCACGAGGCCTGTGTCGACGCCGACGGTCGCCGCCGCCCCGTCGATCAGACCGACCACAGCCGGCAGCGACAGCTTGGGCGGCACCACCGCAGCCGCGCCGAACTCCTTCGCGAGCTGCTCGCTGGTCGCGCGTTCTGCTTCGCTGCCCCAAGGCAACACCAGCGATGCGCCGCGCCGCACCAACGCCTGGCCCAGTTCGATCCATGCGGCCGCAGGCCACTGCTTGTCGGCACGCGAAGTGGCATGCACGAACACCACGTACGGCACCGGCAAGTTCAGCTGCGCCTGCGACAACGCCAGCGCAGCGCGATTCGTATCGATGCCGAAGTCGATCTCGTCGGTGGGCTGAGGCGGCGGGTCGCCAAGCGCAGCCGCCACCAGTTGACGCGTACGCTCGACCACATGAGTACGCGGCGCGATCGGCACGCGCTTGCCGTAGAAGAAACGCACCGGCCATTCGTAGCCGGCGCCGTCGGTCCGGTTGCCCAGGCCCACCAGCGGCCCGCGCGCCATGCTCGCCACCCACGCGGTCTTGATCAGCCCCTGGCAGTCGATCACGAGGTCGTAGTGCTCGGCGGCCAGCGCGCGGCGAAACGCGCCGATCTCACGCCAGTTGCCCACCGACAGCAGCCGCTTGCGCCAGCGCCGCAGCGACACCGGAATCGCGCGGTGCACGCCATACACGAGCTCGACGAGCCCCATAAAGCTTTCTTCGACCAACCAGTCGATCTGCGCATCGGGATGGCGCCGGCGAATATCGGCGATCACCGGCATGTTGTGCACGACGTCGCCCAGCGACGAAACCCGCACGATCAGTATCTTTTGCGCGCTCAAGGATCGGAAGCCGGTCATTCCGGCCGAAAAATGCGTTGAAAGAGCGCAATTCTAGCGCGCCATGCGCTAAAACCATGAAAAAACGCGGCGCGGGTCTCAGGCGACCCGCGCCGCGTTGGTGTGACGTGCTGCGTTTGCGTGATTAAACGGCTATCAGGCTGCGTATCACGTGCTGTCTCAAGCGGTGTATCAAGCGATCACCCGGCGATCGCCCGGTGATTCGCCGGGCGCTCAGAACGGCAGCTTCGCATCCGCCTTTTCCGCGAGGATCACGCGGCGGAAATCTTCCTGAATCCGCTTGAGCGCAGCATCGTTATCGGCCTCGAAGCGCATCACGACGACCGGCGTGGTGTTCGACGAACGTGCCAGCCCGAAGCCATCCGGATACTCGACACGCAAGCCGTCGATCGTGATCACCTCGTTCGCATCCGGGAACGTCGCGCTCTTCTGCAGCCGCCCGATCAGTTCGAAGTTCTCGCCTTCCTGCAGCTTCAATTGCAGTTCGGGCGTCGAATGCGAATTAGGCAGGCTGTTGAGCAACGCGCTCGGGTCGGCCACGCGCGACAGAATTTCCAGCAGCCGCGCGCCCGTGTACAGGCCGTCGTCGAAGCCATACCAGCGGTCTTTGAAGAACACGTGGCCGCTCATCTCGCCGGCCAGCGGCGCGCCGGTTTCACGCAGCTTCGCCTTCACCAGCGAGTGGCCGGTTTTCCACATCAGCGGCTCGCCGCCCTTGGCGCGCACCCAGGTGGCCAGATTGCGCGTGCACTTCACGTCGTAAATGATCTGCGCGCCCTTGTTGCGCGACAGCACTTCTTCGGCGAACAGCATCAGCTGACGGTCCGGATAGATGATCTCGCCATCTTTCGTGACCACGCCGAGACGGTCGCCGTCGCCGTCGAACGCGAAGCCGATTTCGGCATCGGTTTCCTTCAGCGCGCGGATCACGTCCTGCAGGTTCTCCGGGTGAGCCGGGTCGGGATGGTGGTTCGGGAAGTTGCCGTCGATCTCGGTGAACAGTTCGACCAGTTCGCAGCCAAGCGCCTTGAACAGACGCGGTGCGAGCCCGCCCGCCACGCCGTTGCCGGTATCGACCACCAGCTTCAGCGGCCGCGCCAGCTTGATGTCGCTGACGATGCGCTCGAGATACGCGTCGGCGATGTCGTAATCGGCATAGGTGCCGTTACCGCTTTCGAACTTGTTGCCGACGATGCGTTGATACAGCGCCTGGATCTGCTCGCCGTAAATCGCCGCGCCGCGCAGCACCATCTTGAAACCGTTGTAGTCCGGCGGATTGTGGCTGCCGGTGACGACGATGCATGAGTCGACGCGCCGCTCGCCGCCGGCCAGCTTGAGCGGCACGCTGGCCGCGAAATAGCCGACCGGCGTCGGCACCATGCCGACATTGACCACGTCGACGCCGGCTGCGCGCAGCCCTTCGGATAGCGCGGCGATCAGCTCGGGGCCCGACAGGCGCCCGTCGCGTGCGACCACTACCGCGTCGCCACCCTGGGCGCGCACTTCGCTGCCGAATGCACGGCCGATCGAGCGGGCCACATCGGCATCCAGCGTCTTGCCGATTACGCCGCGAATGTCATACGCCTTGAAAATCGATTGGGAGATCATGGATAGGCTCACTTACGTGCAATGGGAAATGTGTGCGGCGCAGCGCGTGGTCTCGCCTGCGCCGTTGCCGGAAGCGATCCGGTTCCAACTTATAATTGCGCTTTTCAGCGAATGCCTGACGTGCGCTTATTCTAATGCCTCAACGCCCTCCGAATGCAAAATTGCTGCCATGTCTGGCCGCCCGCGCTGTCATGTTGGTGCAATCGGCAACGCGTATTGCCGCAGCGCGAATGGGCAGAACAGGCATGACGGGCCGCGGCTGCCGTGCGTTGCAGCGTGCCACTGCCACCGAGCGCGCGGCGCGCGATGCCCGGGCGGACGCCCGATGCTGAGCTGGAAGCGCCACGCCAACCCGGACGTCACCCGCGCTTTTACCAACCTCGTCTGGCTCGGCCTCGAGCGGCTCACGCAGATTGCCGTAGCGATTGCGATAAGCGGCGTGCTCGCGCGTTACTTCGGCCCGGACGTATTCGGCAAGTGGCAATACGCGAACACCTTGCTGCTGGTGCTGTCGCCGCTCACGTGGGTGTGCGGCGCCGAGATCCTGGTACCGACCATCGTGCGCCGCCCCGCCGCCGAGTTAGGCACCGTGCTCGGCAGTGCGTTCACGTTGCGCGTCACCGTGTCGGCTGCGGCGTTGCTGCTTACGTGGGTGGCGATCTTCGCGAACTCGGCGGTGCACTTCACCGATCCGCTGGTGGGCACGATGCTCGCCGGGCTCGCGGTGACGATGCTGTTTCGCGAGCCGTTCGTCGGCGTGATCAACGCGTGGCTGCAGAGCATGACCTATAGCAAGCCGCAGCTCGTCACCAGCATGAGCACCGCGGTGGCCAAGGCCTTGCTGGTGTGGCTGCTGGTGCGCGCGGCGGCGCCCGCGGGTAGCTTCGGCTGGCTGTGGGCGCTCGAATCGGCGGCGATCGGCGCGGTGCTGGTGGGCTATTACATCAAGCGGCATGGCGGCACGCTCGGCTGGCATGTCGAGCGGCCGCTGGTGCGCCACTTCGCGAGCGCCGGCACGGTGTTCTGGCTCGGCCTGATCTGCATGTACCTGTTCCTGAAGCTCGACCGGCTGATGCTCGAGCGCGCGATCTCGTTTGCCGATCTCGGCCGTTACTCGGCGGCGCAGCAGCTGAACGAAAACTGGATCACGCTTGCGCTGATGCTTGCGCAAACTATCGCGCCGGCGTTCGTGTATCGCGTGCAGGAAGCCGCGCAACTGCGCCGCAATGTGTGGCGGCTCAGCGCGCTGACCTGCGCGGTGATGGCGGCCGGCGCGCTGGTGCTCGACCTGCTCGCCGGGTTCATCATTCGCCATGTGTTCGGGCCGGCCTACGAAGGCGCCATCGACATCTTCCGCTGGGCCGTGTGGTTGTCGGTGCCGGCCGGCATCGAGGCGATCGGCAACCTCGTCGTGCTCAAATACCAGGCCAAGTTCGTGCTGCTGGCCAAATGGCTGCTGGCGCTGGCGGTCGCGGCCGTGGTCAATTTGCTGGCGATTCCGCGTCTCGGCGCATACGGCGCGCTGGTTGGGCTGGCCGCCGGGTATCTGGTCGCCGCCTGCGTCAACCTTTACTACATTCGCTACAAGCTGCGCTCATGACGCTTTCCACTGCTTTTGCACGCCGTTCGCCGCAGGCCGCACACGCGGCGGCGTCCGCGCCTTCGGGCTCTGGCGGCCCGGGCTCTGGTGGCCCGAGCTCTAGCGGCCTCGGCTCTGGTGGCCTGAGCTCTGGTGGCCTGAGCTCTGGTGGCCTGGGCTCTGGTGGCCTCGGCGCCGCGGCCTCGCGCGCGGCACTCGACGATGTCGCGGTGCTGATGCCCGCCTTCAACGGCCAGGCCGACGTCGAGCGCACGCTCGCGTCGTTCAACGAAGAAGCCCCCGTACACGTATTGATCGTCGATGACGGCAGCACGCCGCCGCTGGTCGCGCCCGCCCTGCCCGGACTGTGCATCGAGATCCTGCGCATGCCGCAAAACGTCGGCATCGAGCGCGCGCTGAAGGCGGGCATCGAAGCGCTTGCCGCGCGCGGCTTCCGCTATGCCGCGCGCATCGATGCCGGCGATCTGACGGTGCCTCGGCGGCTGGCGAAGCAGCGCGCGCATCTCGAAGCACACCCGCAGGTCGCGGGGCTCGGCATGTGGACCCAGGTGGTCTCGCGCGATGGCGCGCCACTGTTCATGCTGAGCCCGCCCACCGAGCCGCAGGCGATCCGCCGCGTGCGTTTCATGCGCGCCTGCTTCGTGCATCCGTCGATGATGCTGCGCGTCGACGCCGTGCTGGCGGCCGGCAACTATCGCGCCACGTACCGCGCGGCCGAAGACCTCGATCTGTTCCTGCGGCTGATGGAGCGCCACGACTGCGCGAACCTGCCGGAACTCGGCCTCTACTACGAACTGAACGAAGGCGGCATCAGCGCAACGAAGCGTCGCCGGCAGATCGCGTCGACGCTGCGGCTGCAGTTACGCTACTTCAACGTGACGAACCCGTACGACTGGCTCGGCCTCGCGAAGAACCTGCTGCACTTCGTGACGCCGTATCGCGCGCTGCAGCGGTTGAAGCGCCGTGTGTATGCACCGGGCGATCGCAGCGACACGGGCGGCGCGGCGCGCTGAAGCGTCCGCATGGTCCGCGCCCGTTCGCCCCGGTTGCCATCTCAGTTGCCATACTCAGTTGCCACACTTGTCGCCACCCCTGCCGCACTTCGTTACCCATACATCGATCTCACCCACACCTTGATGAAACCCCGCATCGCGCGCCCCACCGAGCTACGTGTCAGCCTTGTCTGCAACACGTCGTTTGCCATCTACACGTATCGCCAGGGGCTGATCCGTGAGCTCGTCGCATGCGGCGTCGCCGTGACGGTAATCGCGCCGCGCGACCGCACCACCGATCTGCTGATCGCGATGGGCTGCCGCTGGATCGAGCTGGCCATCGCGTCCAAAGGCACCAACCCGCGCGACGATCTGCGCACGCTGTGGCAGCTGTACCGGCTGTACAAAAGCACGCGCCCGCACGTCGTGTTTCACTACACGATCAAGCCGAACATCTATGGTTCGGTTGCGGCACGGCTGGCCGGTGTCGACTCAGTAGCCGTGACAACTGGCCTCGGCTATGTTTTCATCCAGCAAAGCCGCGCGGCGCAGGTCGCCAAACGGCTCTATCGCTTCGCGTTCCGCTTTCCGCGCGAAGTATGGTTTTTGAATCGCGACGATCAAGCCGCGTTTACCGGTCAGAATCTGCTGGTGCACCCTGAGCGGGCCCGGCTGCTGCACGGCGAAGGCGTCGATCTCGGGCAGTTCGCGCCGGTGCCGTTGCCGCGGCATGACGCGGCGGGCAGCACGTACACCTTCGTGCTGATCGGCCGCTTGCTGTGGGACAAAGGCGTCGGCGAATATGTCGAGGCCGCGCGGCAGCTGCGCGCGCGGTATCCTCACGCGCGCTTCCAGTTGCTGGGTCCGGCGGGCGTCGACAACCCGAGCGCGATCACGCTCAAAGAAATCGATGCGTGGCAGCGCGAAGGCGTAATCGAATATCTGGGCGAAGCGCACGACGTGCGCCCGGTAATCGCCGCGGCAGACTGCGTGGTGCTGCCGTCGTACCGCGAAGGGGTGCCGCGCACGCTGATGGAAGCGGCGGCGATGGGCCGGCCGGTGGTCGCGACCGATGTGCCGGGCTGCCGCGAAGTGGTCGAACACGGTGTCAACGGCTTGTTATGCGAAGCGCGTAATGTGGCCAGTCTCGCCGCGCAGCTCGCGCGTATGCTCGACCTGAGCGACGGCGAGCGGCAGCAGATGGGGCAACGCGGCCGACAGAAAGTCGCGGCCGAATTCGACGAACGGGCCGTCGTCGAGCGATACAAGGACCTGCTGAATAATCTGACGGGCGTCTCACTTTAATGGAGCAAAGCATGGCGATGAAGGGCACGATTCTGGTAACGGGCGGCGCGGGCTATATCGGCTCGCATACATGCGTGGAGTTGCTGAACGACGGTTACGACGTCGTCGTCATCGACAATCTCGTGAACAGCAATCGCAAGTCGCTCGAGCGCGTCGAACAGATCACCGGCAAGAAGCTCGCGTTCCACGACGCGGACGTGCGCGACGCCGCGGCGCTGAACCGCATCTTCGACAGCCATCCGATCACTGGCGCGATTCATTTCGCTGCGCTGAAGGCGGTCGGCGAATCGGTTTCGAAACCGGTCGAGTACTACCAGAACAACATCGGCAGCCTGCTGACGCTGCTCGACGTGATGCGCAAACGCAATATCAAGCAGTTCGTGTTCAGCTCGTCGGCCACCGTGTATGGCGTGCCGCAAAGCTCGCCGATCGACGAATCGTTTCCGCTGTCGGCCACCAACCCGTACGGCCAGACCAAGCTGATGGCCGAACAGATCCTGCGCGACGTCGAACTGTCCGATCCGACGTGGCGGATTGCGACGCTGCGTTATTTCAACCCGGTCGGCGCGCACGACAGCGGGCTGATCGGCGAAGCGCCGGGCGGCATTCCGAACAACCTGATGCCGTATGTCGCGCAGGTGGCGGTCGGCAAGCGCGAGAAGCTGAGCGTGTTCGGCGGCGATTACGACACGCCGGACGGCACGGGCGTGCGCGACTACATTCACGTGGTCGATCTGGCGCGCGGCCATATCAAGGCGCTCGATGCGCTCGTCAAACGCGATGCGAGCTTTATCGTGAACCTCGGCACGGGCCAGGGCTATAGCGTGCTCGATGTGGTGAAGTCGTTCGAGAAGGCGTCGGGACGGCCGGTGCCGTATCAGATCGTCGAGCGCCGGCCGGGCGATATCGGCGAGTGCTTTGCGAACCCGGCGGCTGCCGAGTCGATCATCGGCTGGCGGGCGGAGTTCGGCATCGAGCGGATGTGCGTCGATCACTGGCGCTGGCAGGAACGTAACCCGAACGGGTTCGCTTAAGCGGGACGCGGCGCGGCGCGGGCATCACTCGCCCGCTTTTAGCCGCGCTTTCAGCCACGCTTCCCACCGCCGCTCCAGCGGCGCCTGCCGCTTTGCTCGCCCGCGTGCGCCGCGGGCGCATCACAACACTGCGCCTGTCTAGCCGGTCAGCTCCGGCAGCAGGTGCGTGTTGACCGGCACGCCCGCGGCTATCCGTCCATAGAACTCGATGCAGGTGTCACGCAGCAGCGCGCCATGCATGCTGGCCACGCGCACGTCGTGCCACACGCGGCTCAACGGCGTATCGCGATTGATAAACGCAGTGCCCGACGCGCTCGCAATCTGGTCCACGCCTTCCCAGATCATCTGGCTTGCATAGCCCGCGTCGCGCCAGATGCGCGCGCGCTGCGGCACGCTCATCCGCTCGCCGCTCGCGGCCGTCTGGTCGAGCACGCGAACCATGTTTCTGACAACCGACTCGGCAGCATCGAGTTTGGCCGTCGCCTCGCCGATCTGCAGATGCGTGACCGATGCCTCCGACTGCTTGCCATAAGTCGTGAACGCAATGCCGCGCGTGTCGATTTTCTCCATCAGCAGTTCGACCGCCGCTTTCGCCATGCCAACCATCGGGCACACCAGCCGCGTCGCAAGGATGGGTATCAGCGGGAACCGGTACGCGTGCTCGCCGCGCAAATGGGTGCTCGCGTAATCGTCCTGCAGATTGCGGTTCATCGGGACCACGCGTTCGTCGGGCACGAACACGTCCTTGACGGCCACGCTCGTGCTGCCGCTGCCGCGCAGGCCAACCGGATCCCAATCGTCGAGTGAAATCACGTCTGAGATCGGCAGCAGCGCCGATCCACGCCCGGTCACCTCGCCGGCTTCATTGACAAGCGGAATGCCCAGTTGATCCCAATGCGCGTGGTGAAAACCGCTGTTATACATCCACAAGCCATCTTCGATCACGTAGCCACCGGCGACGCGCCTCACCGTCGCCTTGCGCGGATTGAGCGTGGTGGCGGTGCGGAACTTGCCGCCCGACGCGAACACCTGGTCGGTCACCTGCTGCGGGTACATTGCCGCAGCCATCCACGTGCCGGTGGAAAGCAGGCCCAGCGCCCACGCGGCGGAGCCGTCGCCGCGCCCGACTTCGATCAGCGTGTCGAGATAGGTTTCGAGCGGCGTCTGCAAGCCGCCGTACATCTTCGGCATGGCCATTTCGAACAGACGTGCGTTCTCGAAGTCGGCGATCGTTTCGTCCGGCAGTCGCAACAACGCGTCGCCCTGCTTTGCGCGCGCCCTTAGCGTGGGCACGAGCGCAGTGGCGGCCGCGACGACGTCAGTGGACGCGGCATGCGCCGTTTTGGGTCGTTCCAGGCTATCAGCCAGCGTGTTCATCATGGTTGCTCCAGGTAGCGTGCCGCCTCATCGAGCCCGTGAGCGTGCCCGTGAGCGCGCCCGTGAGGCAGATAACGTAGATGCGATTGCCGGAATGCGCACTGGCATGCGCGTGCGAAGCCACGGCGCAGCAACGGCAGTTGGTAATCGATAAACAGCCGAGCCCACGTTATATTCCGCGAACGCCGCATCGCGCCGCACCGCGCACCGCTTTCGATCCGCTAGCCGTTCATCTGGCGGCAGGCGCATGCCCGCGCCATGTGGCTGGCCTGAGCCCACTAAACTGAGCCGGGTGTGACAACCCGTCACCTCGATCCTCAATCACCGGAACCCTGCCGATGACCGTTCGCCTTGCAAAGATCCTGATGTCCGTCGTGCTTGCCGCTTTCGCCGGCGTCGTGACGTTCGACAATCTCGCCGACTACGGCTCGAACTACCTGTTCGTGCAGCACGTCCTGAGCATGGACACCACCTTTCCGCATAACGCGCTGCTGTATCGCGCGACGTCCAATCCGCTGTGGTGGCAACTGGGCTACTGGGTGATCATCGCCGCCGAAGGCGTGACCTGCGTGCTGCTCGGGCTCGGCGCGCTGATGCTGTGGCGTGCGCGGCGCGCGAGCGGTGCCGCCTTCAACCGCGCCAAGGCTTGTGCGAGCGCCGGCTGCGCGGTCGGCTTTCTGGTGTGGTTCTTCGGCTTTATGGTGATCGGCGGCGAATGGTTCGCGATGTGGCAATCGAAAATCTGGAACGGGCAGGAAGGCGCTTTCCGCTTCTACATGGCGATTCTCGGTGTGCTGATTTTCATCAATCAGCGCGATGAAGATCTGTTGTCGAGCTAAGCAGCACTCTCTTCGGAATCCAATCCATCGGCGCCGCGCGTTCGCACCGGCACACACCGCCCGGCCTGTACCGGTACGGAATAAAGCTTCCTGGCAGCGTGTTTTGCAATCCATAGCGGTATGCAAGCACCCTGAATCCGGGAGACAACCTATGAACCGCGCGATCACCGCACTGAAGGCGCTGTCGCAGGAATCGCGGCTGACGCTGTTCCGCACGCTGGTGTGCTTCGGCCCCGCGGGGCTTTCGGCGGACCGGCTGGCTGCCACCATCGACGCAAGCACGACGACGCTCGTGCCGCATCTCGAGCCACTGGTCGCGGCGCAACTCGTGGCGCGGCAGCAGCATGGCCGTCAGGTGGTCTATACGGCACGTTACGATCAGATCAACGCGCTGCTCGCGTATCTGATGGGCGCTTCCCGTAACGGCGAAGCGCATGCCGACGCCGAACCCACGCCGCGCAAACCCCATTGATCGATGTGCGGCATTTCCCCGCAGTCTATCGGCTGCCGGTCGCTGCCCGCAGCGGCTGCGGGCATCGGCTGCAGGCTCCTCTGCTGCAAGCCCCCGCTGCCGGCCCATGCGGCCGGCTCGGGTGACGAAAACCGCGCCCTCCCCACACATCCGGCTCGCAACTTCGGCCCCACCTACCTAAACTTTCGTTTAGCCCAGCGCTACGCCCGTAGACTATCGCTAGTCTCGCTGCGCATATATCGTTCGTAACATCCCGGGGAAACGCACCAGCCGACGGTCTGCCAACCGGCGCGCCGCTGCGCTTCCTGACCTTACGACGTAGCCAAGATAGCCAAGGCCAGCCGATGAACCCCAGCGCGTTAGACCTTTCCCGCATCCAGTTTGCGTTCACGGTCGCGGTGCATATCATCTTCCCGGCGCTGAGCATCGGCCTCGCGAGCTTTCTGGCGGTGCTCGAGGGCGCCTGGCTGCGCACCGGCAAGCCACATTACAAGGAACTGTGCCACTACTGGGCCAAGATCTTCGCGGTCGGCTTCGGCATGGGCGTGGTGTCCGGCGTCGTGATGGCTTACGAATTCGGCACCAACTGGTCGGGCTTTGCGCGCTTTGCCGGACCGATCACCGGCCCGCTGCTCACCTACGAGGTGATGACCGCGTTCTTCCTCGAAGCGGGCTTTCTCGGCGTGATGCTGTTCGGCTGGGAAAAGGTCGGCCCGAAGCTGCACTACGGTGCAACCCTGCTGGTCGCGCTCGGCACGCTGATCTCCACCTTCTGGATTCTCGCGTCCAATAGCTGGATGCAGACCCCGCAGGGCTTCTCGATCGAAAACGGCCACGTGGTGCCGCTCGACTGGTTCGAAATTATCTTCAATCCGTCGTTTCCGTACCGCCTCGCACACATGACGATCGCCGCCTTTATCGTCGCTGCGCTGGTGGTGGCCGCGACCGGCGGCTGGCATCTGCTCAAGGGGCGGCGCGACCCCGCGGTCAAGACCACCTATTCGATGGCGCTGTGGCTGCTGCTGGTGCTCGCGCCCGTGCAGGCGCTGGTCGGCGACCAGCACGGGCTGAACACCCGCAAGTACCAGCCCGCCAAGATCGCCGCGATCGAAGGCCTGTGGGAAACGGAAAAAGGCGGCACCGCGCTGAATCTGATCGGCTTTCCCGACATGAACGCCGAAGTCACCCGCTATGCGATACAGATTCCGCATCTGGGCAGCCTGATCCTCACGCACTCGTGGGATGGCGAGATCCGGGGCTTGAAGGAGTTTCCGAAGGAAGACCGTCCCAACTCGTCGATCATCTTCTGGACTTTTCGCATCATGGCCGGCCTCGGCATGCTGATGATCCTGACCGCGCTGATCGGGCTGGTGCTGCGCCGCGGCGGCAAGCTCTACGAGGCGCGCTGGTTCAACTGGCTGACGGTGCTGATGGGGCCGGCCGGCTTCGTGTCGCTGATCACCGGCTGGATCACCACCGAAGTGGGCCGCCAGCCGTGGGTGGTCTACGGCCAGATGCGCACCGCCGATGCGGTGTCGCCGATCACGCCGCAGGCCGCGGGCATCTCGCTGCTGATCTTCGTGATGGTCTATTTCCTCGTGTTCGGCACCGGCGCTTATTACATCCTGAAGCTGATCCGCAGCGGTCCGCGCGCAGACGGCGAGCCGACGCCCGCCGAAACCGCCAGCGCGCACGACGAGCCGGCCACCGGCCGCCGGCCGCTTGCGGCAGCCGACTGATGGCCGGGCGAGGCGGCCGGACCACTCAGCCGGCCATTGCAGCCCAATGAAGCAGCGCATGCATTTCACGACTTTCAGGAGCCACAAATGGTCATCACCACGATCTGGGCTGCGATCATCGCGCTTGGACTGTTCATGTACATCGCGCTCGACGGCTTCGATCTGGGCATCGGCATCATCTTCCCGTTCTTCCCCGACGAAGGCGAACGCGACCTGATGATGCACACGATCGCCCCCGTCTGGGACGGCAACGAGACCTGGCTCGTGCTCGGCGGCGCGGCGCTGCTCGCGGTGTTTCCCGCGGTGTACTCGATCGTGCTGTCGGCGTTGTATCTGCCGATCATTTTCATGCTGATCTGCCTGATCTTTCGTGGCGTGTCGTTCGAGATCCGCGGCAAGGCGACGCGCACGAAGAACCTGTGGAACCTTGCATTCATCCTCGGTTCGGCCGGTGCGACGTTCTTCCAGGGCGTGATTCTGGGTGCGTACCTGCACGGCATTCCGGTCACCGACGGCGTGTTCTCCGGCGATCCGTTCTTCTGGGTCACGCCGTTCAGCTTCTTCACCGGCATGGGGCTGATGATGACCTATGCGCTGCTCGGCGCATGCTTTCTGGTGCTGAAGACCGAGGGCGACCTGCAACAACGCATGCATGGCCTGGTATTGCCGCTGACTGCGGTGCTGCTCGGCTTCATGCTGGTGGTATCCGTGTGGACGCCGCTCACCGACCCGCACATTGCGGCGCGCTGGTTCGACTCGTCGTTCCGCTACCGGCTCTATCTGGCGCCGGTCCTGGTGCTGCTCGCCGCCGCGTGGATGGTCATCTCGGTGCGCCGGCAAAGCGATGCAATGCCGTTCCTGCTCGCGCTGGTGCTGGTGCTGCTCGGCTATATCGGGCTGCTGGTCAGCGTCTGGCCGTATGCGATACCCAGCACACTGCTGCTCTCCGAAGCCGCTGCGCCGCGTTCGAGCCAGGTGTTCACGTTGGTCGGCGCGGCCGTCATCATTCCGATCATCACGGCGTACACCACGGCCGGCTACTGGGTGTTCCGCGGCAAGACCCAGCCCGGCTCGCATTACGAATAAACGCATTGCGGCTTACCTCGTCGTCGAAGGAGTTCGCTCATGACGCAACCGTCCCAACCGCCGGCGAACCCCGCGCCGCGCAGCCTCGGCTACCGGATGAAATGGCTCGCGATCCTGTGGTGCGCGGGCTTCGGCGCCACCTTTCTGCTGGTGCTGCCGTTCCATCTGCTGGTGCAATGGGCGATCCATCGCTAGCCGTCGATTTTCACGCAGGCACGTCGGCTGCTGCCCCATGGCTTCGCCTTCGTGCCATTTGAAAAGTGCTTCGCCGATGTGAAAGACGACGCGCTTGGCTCTCCGTAACATCCCCACACACCGTGTACTCAAGAGGGCATCATGGCAGACAGGAAAACGATCCGCGTGTATCGCAAACCGGCTGGCGGCTGGGGCGCACTGAAGGCAACCGGCCGGGCGCTCGCGCTGCAAGGCATCCCCGTGTCCGGCGCGCGCACGCTGCTGCGCATGAACCAGCCGGAAGGCTTCGACTGCCCGGGCTGCGCATGGCCCGATCCGAAGCACACGTCGTCGTTCGAATTCTGCGAGAACGGCGCGAAAGCCGTGGCATGGGAAGCGACCGCCGAGCGCTGCACGCCGGATTTCTTCGCCAATCACAGCGTCACCGAACTGAGCGCGTGGGAAGACTACGACCTCGAAATGGCGGGACGCATCACGCATCCGATGCTGTACAACCCGGCCTGCGACCGCTATCAGCCGATCTCGTGGGACGCGGCCTTCGAGCTGATCGGCAAGCATCTGAACGCGCTCGACACGCCGAATCAGGCCGACTTCTACACATCGGGCCGCGCGTCGAATGAAGCGGCGTTTCTGTACCAGGTGTTTGCGCGCGAGTACGGCAGCGGCAACTTTCCCGACTGCTCGAACATGTGCCATGAAGCGACCAGCGTCGGCTTGCCGGAATCGATCGGGGTCGGCAAGGGCACCGTGCTGCTCGAAGACTTCGACCAGGCCGATGCGATCTTTATCTTCGGCCAGAATCCCGGCACCAATAGCCCGCGAATGATGACGAGCCTGCACGACGCCGCGCGGCGCGGCGCGCGCATCATTTCGTTCAATCCGTTTCGCGAACGCGCGCTCGAACGTTTTCAGGCGCCGCAAAACCCGCTCGAGATGGCCACGCTGTCGTGGACCTCGATCAGCAATCCGCTGTACCAGGTGCGGGTAGGCGGCGATGTCGCAGCGTTGAAGGGCATCATGAAGGCGATCGTCGAAGCCGATGATGCCGCGCTCGCAAGCGATCAGCCGCGCAAGATCGACGTCGAGTTCATCGAGGGGCACACGGTGAACTTCGACAAGCTTGTCGAAGATCTGCGCAACACCGGATGGGACGCAATCGAGCATATGTCGGGGCTGAGCCGCGCGGACCTGACTGCGGTCGCCGGCGTCTACATGGAAGCGAAGAGCGTGATCCTGGTCTATGGGATGGGCTTGACGCAGCATCATCGCGGCACCGAAAACGTGCAGCAGATGGCCAACCTCGCGCTGATGCGCGGCAATATCGGCCGCCCGGGCGCGGGCGTGTGCCCGGTGCGCGGGCACTCGAACGTGCAGGGCAACCGGACTGTCGGCATCACCGAAAAACCCGCGAAAGACTGGCTCGATCGCATCGAGCAAACCTTCGGCTTCAAGCCGTCGCCGCAGCATGGACGCGATACGGTCGCGACGCTCGAGGCGATGCTGAGCGGCGATTGCAAGGTGTTCGTCGCGCTTGGCGGCAACTTCGCCGCGGCGATTCCCGACTGGCCGCGCCTGCAACAGGCCATGCACAAGCTGTCGCTGACCGTGCACGTCTCCACCAAGCTGAACCGCAGCCATCTGGTGCACGGCAAGGAAGCGCTGATTCTGCCCTGCCTCGGCCGCACCGAAGTCGATATTCAGGAAACCGGGCCGCAGTCGATCACCGTCGAAGATTCGATGTCGATGGTGCATGCTTCGGCCGGCATCAACGAGCCGGCCTCGGAATTCCTGATGAGCGAGCCGGCGATCGTCGCCGGCATTGCGCGCGCAACGCTCGGCGCGCGCTCGACGGTGCCGTGGGAAGCGCTGGTGGCCGACTACGACCGCATCCGCGACGCCATCGAAGGCGTGTTCCCGATCTTCGAGGCCTACAACGCGCGCATCCGCGTGCCGGGCGGCTTTCATCTCGGCTCGACCGCGCGCGAGCGGATCTGGGCGACGCCGTCGGGCAAGGCGAATTTCGCCGTGTTCGAAGGACTCGACGAAGACCCGTGGCACGGCGACGAAGACGGCCTGTGGCTCACGACGATGCGCAGCCACGATCAGTACAACACGACGATCTATTCGCTTTCAGACCGCTATCGCGGTGTGTTCGGGCAGCGCGACGTGGTGTTCCTGAATGCGCAGGAGATCGCCCGGCGCGGGCTGCATCCGGGCGACCTGGTGGATATTTTCGCGCTGTCCACGGATGGCATCGAGCGCGTGGTGCGTCATATGAAAGTGGTCGAGTATCAGCTGCCCGACGGCTGCTGTGGCGCGTACTACCCGGAAGCGAATCCGCTCGTGCCGCTGTACGCGTTCGACGCGCGCAGCCGGACGCCTTCGTACAAGTCGGTGCCGGTGCGGCTCGTCAAATCGGCGCGCAACATCGGCGCGCAGATGGCTAGTCAGTCGGCGGCTCAGGCGAGCGCCTGACTGGCTGCCTGGCTTGCTGGCCGTCCGGCCAGCAAGCTTGATTGGTTGCACGAGCCATGCATCGGGCCGCTACGCGACAAGCGTATGCGGCCCGATGCACGGCCGCCGCGTGCCTCGCCGCGTGCCTCACCGTGTCAGCCACGCGTCGTTGCACCACGGCTTGATGTGATGTCCCCACCGCTTCATTCCCCGTTCGCCGCGGCAATAAAGCAGCCTGCGCCGCGCATGCTTGCCCTCCTCACTCAGCGCTCATTCTGCGTCTCTACGATTGCCTGCATCGACGCGCTGCACGGCCCCGCTTCATCGCCCAGCCGATAGCAGCGCAGGTCGATCTGGTTGCGGCCGCATCGATTGCGATGCACCGCGCACTTTCACGAGTGATCTGGAGAACATCATGTTTGCTTATTTCCTCGAAAAGCTGGGCCAATGGTTCGAACGCGCGGAACACGAACGCCGCGCCGAATTCCTCGGACAATCCGCCGACCTCGCCGACCTCGAACGGCGTATGCGCTACGCCGAGCGCTCCGGCTATCCGTTCTGACGCACGCCGCGCGAGGACCCCGCATTACAGCGTTCCCGTTCTCGCGCAGGCGTCGCCCCGCGCGCGGCGCAAGCAGCCCACGCCGCGCCGTGACGGACAACCGCAAGCGCCGGCCCCCGGCATCGCCCGCCATGGGCGTCGCACCTCGTTCGGTGCATTGCTTCACAGGAGAATCACCATGCGTACCTACCAACCCAACAGCCCACAAGCGGCGGCGCGTCTGATCGCGCTGGCGCTGCTGGCGGACGGCCATGTCGGCAGCAGCGAACTCGACGCGCTCGACGAAGCGCGTCTGTCGCACCGCATCGGCCTTGGCCCCGGCGAATTCAGGACCATCATGCGCGACCTGTGCGAGGACCTGATGGCCACCTCGCATCTGAACTGGGGCAACCTGTGCCGCCCCGAGTCGGACGTAATGCTGCAACTGATCGTCGAACTGCGCGATCCGCGCATGCAAACCGAAGTCATCGACCTGTGCAAGACCGCGATGCTCGCGGACAACCACGTATCCGAGCACGAATACGCGCTGCTACATGCGTTTGCACAGGCGTGGCGGATGCCGTGCAAGTGGAGCGGCGACGCTTGCCGGGACTGCGAACGACCCGGCTTGCCGGCGATGTCGGCGGCGGCAGCGTCCGCGGCGCGGACCTTGAATTGATCGCCGCCTGACGCATCCGCGGCAGCAAGGCCGGCTGCACCGTTAGCGGCCGCACTTGCGGCCGCGGCGTCGTTCAACCCGCACGGGTATTCGTCGCATCAAACGTGCGCGTGCCGCACGACTTTTACGCCGCGTCCATGCGCTGCATGCCCGTTTACGCGTGTACCCGTCGATTCCCCGGATGCGTTTCATCCACACGCGGGCGAATCCGATACATCGATCGCGCAGCCGTGCCACTATGCATGCTGAGCCACGCGCCGCACGGTCCGCACGCCGCGCATAGCTGCGACCCGCCACTTTCTGCAGACGATTCCCCCGCAAAATTGCAGCACTTTTTGCGTTTTCGACTCGCAACTTTTTTCACCCCGGTATAAATCACACGGCGCCACGGGTAAGATTGGAACGCGGCCAGACTTTGACCCCGACACTCTTGCACGCAATGAACACCGACCAGCCAACGGAAAACGGGAAGCGGCAGGTTTTGCATGCGTGACCCCGCGACCCCGCCGGACATCAAATGATCCCGCTCTTCGAAACTGCCGATGGCAGTGGCCGATTGCGGGCCACGTGGGTGCGCTGGTTGCGCACCGACCTGCACGACCACTCTCCCGGCGCGCGTCGTCGTATTCTCGCGTTCGCCTTTACGGTGAGCAGCATGGCGCTGGTGCTGGCCAGCGTGATCTGCTACGAACTCGGGCTCGACACGCTCGCCGCCGAATCGATCTTCCTGATCGTGATCGTGTTGACCTCGATGATGGGCAATTTCGCGCTGTCGATCGCGGTGTGCGTGGTGGCGGTGCTGTGTGCCGATTACTTTTTCATCAAGCCGATTTTCAGTTTCACGATCCAGTACAAGCAGGATTTCCCGGCGCTGGTCACGTTCCTGATCGCGTCGCTGGCAATTACATGGCTGATCCGGCACGTGCGTGCGCTCGGCGATATCCAGCGCGAGCAGGCGCGCCTGCTCGACCTGACGCACGACACCGTGATCGTGCGCGACATGGCCGGCGTGATCCTGTTCTGGAACTACGGCGCCGAGGAAATGTACGGCTGGCGAAAACGCGAAGCGATCGGCAAGGTGATCCATAGCCTGCTGAAAACCCGCTTTCCCGAATCGCTCGAAGCGACCACCGCAACACTGTTACGCACCGGCCGCTGGGACGGCGAGCTGATTCACACGCGCCGCGACGGCACCGAACTGGTGATCGCCAGCCGCTGGTCGATCCAGCGCAACGGCAGCGGGCGCGTGCTCGCCACGCTCGAGACCGGCAACGACGTGACCGCGCGCAAGCGCGCCGAAGAGGCGCTGCGACGCAGCGAGGCGGTCTTTCTCGACGAAGCGCAACGGCTGTCGCGCACTGGCAGCTTCGGCTGGAACGTGTGGAGCGGCGAGGTGGTGTGGTCCGAGCAGACCTTTCGCATCTTCGACTACGACACGCACGTGGTCCCGACACTGGAACTGGCGCTGCAGCGCGTGCATCCGGAAGACGCCGCGCACTTTCGCGACATGATCGGCCATGCGTCGAAGTACAAGCACGATTTCGAGTTCGAATTCCGCCTGATCATGCCGGGCGGCGCGATCAAATATCTGCACGTGGTCGCGCATGTGACACAGGACGAGCCCGAACGGCTACATTACGCGGGGGCGGTGATGGACGTCACCGCGGCGCGCGAGGCCGAGCAGCAGTTGCACCACGCGCAAAGCGAACTGGCGCGCGTCACGCGGGTGACGACGCTCGGCGAAATGAGCGCTTCGATTGCGCATGAGGTCGGCCAGCCGCTCGCGGCGATCGTCACGAACGGCGAAGCGTGCCTGCGCTGGCTCGAGCATCGGCCGCCGCAGCCCGAAGAAGTACGCTCGAGCGTCGTGCGGATGATCGCCGAAGGCCGGCGCGCAACCGAAATCGTGCGCCGTATCCGCACGCTGGCGAAAAAGGATACCGGCCAGAAGACGCCGCTCGACCTGAATGACGTGGTCAACGACGTCGTGTCGCTGACGCAGCGCGAGGTGCTGAACCACCAGGTGACGCTGCGCGTGCGGCTCGCGCCGCTGTTGCCGCCGGTGCTGGGCGACCGCGTGCAATTGCAGCAGGTGCTGATCAATCTCGTGATGAACGGCATGCAGTCGATGGAATATGTGACAGGCTGGTCGCGCGAACTGTCGATCGAGACCAGCCAGACGCCGGAGGGCCACCTGCAGCTTGCGGTGCGCGACTGCGGCAGCGGCCTCGATGTGCAGCACGCGGACCGGCTGTTCGACGCGTTCTTCAGCACCAAACCGCACGGCATGGGCATGGGATTGTCGATCTGCCGCTCGATCGTCGAGGCGCATGGCGGCAGAATTCGCGCGCTCAACAACGACTCGGGGCACGGCGCGACGTTCCTGTGCACGTTGCCGCCGGTGGTCGTGGCGACGACCTGAGCGGGCGAGCCGAGCCGCGATCCGGCCGCCGCCGGCACGCCACGAGGGTGGGTTTTTCCGTGCGCGGAAGGCCTTTTACCGTAAAAGCGAAACATCTAGTATCTATACTGCATTCGACAAAACCAACCATCAGGACGGAGAAACACCCGCTGCACCGTACCAGGCGACCCGTCCTACCGGAGAGACACATGGAATTCCAGCTGGCTTCCGCCACCGCCGTGGGGGCGGCACAGAGCCCATCGTCGGTGGTCTACGTGGTCGACGACGACGAGGCCATGCGCATGGCCCTCGCCGGCCTGCTACGTTCGGTCGGCTTGCGCGTCGAAACCTTCGCTTCTTCGCGTGCGTTTCTCGATTACCCGCGGCCGCCGGCGCCGGGTTGCCTCGTACTCGATGTGCGGCTGCGCGGCGAAAGCGGCCTTGCGTTCCAGGAAGAAATCGCCAAGACCGACCTGCGCATTCCGATCGTCTTCATGACCGGACACGGCGACATCGAGATGTCGGTCAGAGCGATGAAAGCCGGTGCGCTCGATTTCTTCACCAAGCCGTTTCGCGATCAGGACATGCTCGATGCGGTCGCCCATGCGCTGGCGCAAGATGCAAAGCGCATCGATGCCGAACTGGCGGTGGCCTCCGTGCGTTCCTGCTATGACACGCTGACGCCACGCGAACAGCAGGTGATGGAGCACGTGGTGATCGGCTTGATGAACAAGCAGATCGCCGCGGAGATGAAGCTCAGCGAGATCACCGTGAAGATCCATCGCGGCCAGGTGATGAAAAAGATGGCGGCACGCTCGGTAGCGGATCTGGTCAGAAAGGCCGAGGCGATCGGCGTAGGCACGCGCAGCTGAAGTCCTACGCGATGTGAACCGCTCAGGATTCACGCGTGAGCATCTCGATACGGCCGATGCAGCGCGTTTCTATGGCGCCCCGAGCGCCATCGTCAGCCAGTGCGCAATAGCGTTCGCATCGACCGGTTTTTCCAGCAGCGCGAGCGCACCCTGCGCCTGAGTCTGCGCATGCAGTACGGCGGTTGGAAACGCCGTGATGAAAATAGTCGGCGGTGCATGGCCCTGCTTGAGCAGACAGGCATGCAATTCGATGCCGGACATGCCGGGCATGCGGATATCGGAGATCAGAAACGAGGTTTGGGCGATGCGCCCTGAACTGAGATAGTCTTCCGCGGAGGCGAAATCGTTGACGTCCCAACCGAATGAACGAATCAGGCTCGCGGTCGCCATGCGCACCGCGTCATCGTCGTCGACAATGCTAACAATTTGGGACGTATCCACGCGGCGGACCCTGAGGTTCGAGAATAACTCCGCAAAATTACGGATCCAGGCCGGGCCGTTTTCTCTTTACTTGTGAAGAGAATAGATCGCGCGCTCCACCCCGCAAATCATACAAACGTATAGCGCCCCTGCACCTCGATCGCAATCTGACGCGCATTGCAGCCAATAAGCATAAGCCCCGTCCACGCAAGGCCTGGACGGGGCTCATCTGGCAATGCTAGATGCGATCAGTTGCCGGCTTCGTGCTTCGTCAGGTTGTTCTTCACGTGCTTGACGCCTGCGACGCCTTGAGCAGCCGAAGTAGCCGTCGGGATCTGCGATTCGTCTGCGACAGTACCGTCGAGCGTGACGTTGCCGCCACGGGCCACGACGCGGATATCCGACGATTCAACCTTGGCCACCGTCAGTGCGTGACGCACTTTCGCTTCGAGCTGGTGGTTGGCCTTCCATGCAGCCCGCTTGCTGGGCTTGGCAGCCGGAGCGGCGGCCGAAGCTGCGTCGTCTTGCGCGTAGGCGGCGTTGAAGCCAACCGATAACATCAGAGCAATACTGGTTCCAACCAACATCTTTAACGGCTTGTTCACATGAACCTCCATCGTTGCCAAGGGTGAGTAGTTTTACAAGCGTCTGCGACGCTCATTTCTATACTGCCGGTCTGCAGTCATTCTTGTCGAGTTGCTTGTTGTCTTTTCCTTATTCGCTGCGCCGGAAAGCATGGGCATGGCGCCTGCACCGCTCAATGATCGATCGGCGCGACGAGCACGCACTGCGCGAGCATCATCGAGCTGGCATTGGCCGGCGCCGGGCGATAGTGCGACGGCCGGTACACCACGTCGCCGCGATGAATCTGCTGGCCGCTCAATGCGCATAAGCCGTCACGCGCGGCGCGCGCCACGCGCCACACCTGGTCGCCATAATGGCACGACGTAGGGTCACCCCATGTGACAATTGCGGTTCGGCTGGTCGGCCGGTCGAGCACGCGGATATTCGCTTCGCGTTTCGGCCCATCATCGTCGTCGAACGGACGCAGACGCGGCCTTATCGAGCCGCGCTCGCCCGCATCGCGGCCGGTCTTGCCGGCCTTCGACAATGCATCGAGCAAAAAAAGCGTCTGCGACCACGGATCGCTTCGTATCTGTTTCGCAAGCATCGAGCACTCCCCGGGGCAATGAAGATGGAGGCCTTCGCGCCGCGCAGGCCACTGCCGTCAGGCGGTGCCGCTACCTTAACGCGATAGCGGGCTTGCGACCATTCCACCAACGTTTTACCCAGGGGTACTCCAACGTTGGGCAAGATGATACGAAAGTTTAGTTCGCAGGGGTCGCCACTATACGAGCGCATCGAAATGATGCCGACGGCATGCGGTGTGCCGCAGGCGAGCGCGCGTGGCGCGGTGGGGGAAACAGCTGAAGCAGGCTGAAGGGCGCCGTGCAGTTGAACCGATGATGCATGGTCGCGAACATTCTTGCAGGGAAGGATGTAACGGGCCCAGTGCACGGGGCCGCGGCAAACTTGCGTCACTTCACGTCGCACAGGTCTGAAATTGCCAATAACACCATGATTTTTGCGAACTTCAGTCGCGTGGCGCCTGCGATTCGCGCCGCATGGCGCTTGGTCGATCGGTCAATCAGTCCCCATGTGATCTAAGGCGACTTACGGGTCGAAATTCGGCTGTTGTCAGCAAGGGATTGTTCGTCGGAGGTCGCGAGCGGCAGGGCGAGGCGCGTTTGCTGTAGGACGACTTTAGGCCAGGAAAGTTGGTGCTAAGATAAGAACAGTTATCACAATGGTGCGTTGTGCCCGGCACCGCGGTCTGCGGCATTTCCGAATGACCGTTGTCGGGCAAAGCGACGGGCGCTTGTCGACCCTGGGTGGCCGTTCAATATCGCCGACACCGGACATTCAGAGGGTTGACTACTTCAACGCCCAGTGCCAATTGCCCGCGCAGTCTCGCTCCACAGTTTCCTGTGACTGGAACGTGAACGTTAAACCCTGAACGATTTCGTCAGGGCACTCGCGCGCCCGAAACACCGCCTTGAATTCTTTCAGAAGCCCCTCGTTTCCTGTAAGCAGGTCACGCTCCACATCTGTTTTTGTTTCGACCAGAAACCATGGCCGGGTCGGCTCAAGGTCGAGCGCCGATACGGCGCAATCTGCTACGTAGCGTCTAGCAAGCGAGCGTATTTCAGCTTCGGCATATATTGCTATCAAGCGAAAACTGGCTGTCATTGATATTTGGCTTTGTCGGGAAGCGGAACTGCGCCGGAGTATTCCGGATCGATGCCCGGAACTTGTCGTGACGATGACCGCATTGTTAATGATTTGGTCGCCTACGTCGAATGACCACTTCTGGCCGGTTCACGGCAGTGATCTAGCCGGCATAACACGGTCGATACACGGTCACCTACTCGATGCGCTCGACAAGATGCGTGCGATTGGCAGGGGCAGCATATGACTCCGGCCAATATTCAACTATGCGAGTGATCTTGCCGGCTTCGACTGAAAAAAACGATATGGCTCGCGCGGTCATAGATCCATCGGTAACCGTCACATCGGACACTGCTTCACTCATCGTGTCAGCCACGACCCTGTTCACTGCGAAGCGCCACGGACCCTGCGCCGGGTACTCCGCGTTCACCTGTGCGAACCGCGCGGCACCACGGATGCGTTCGTTCGACTGGGGCCATTCAAGGATGAATTGCTCACCTAACACTGCCTGCACGAATGCAAAGTCGTTTGAACCCATGAGCCTCCAAAACTCACGGATGAGCACCGAGATATCGTTAGTGTCTTCTGTCATCTTGCTGCATTCGGCAAATTGATGGAGGTGTGGTTTGAGATTGTCAGCGATTCCGCCACCCGTGTCGAACGTCTCCTGTTGGCCGGACAACGCCCGACTACGGCCCGGCCATTTGCCGCTCAGACCTCGGTCTGCTCAGCCATCTCGAGCGCGTCGTCGACCTCGATGCCGAGGTACCGGACGGTACTTTCAAGCTTGGTATGACCGAGCAGTAGTTGTACCGCACGGAGGTTCTTCGTCCGGCGGTAGATCAGTGATGCTTTGGTCCGGCGCATCGTGTGCGTTCCATACGCGGTGTCGTCAAGGCCGATCGAACGGACCCAGCCATGCACGAGTCGCGCGTACTGACGCCTCGAGAGATGCGGCGACGCATGGATCCGCCCCGGAAACAGGAAGTCCGCCGGTGTCAGCGCCGCTGCCTTGATCCAGGTTTCCACGCTATCCCGCGTCTGCTCCGTGATCTCGAACTGAACCGGCCGCTGCGTCTTCTGCTGCATGACCGTCGCTCGGGGCACTACATGTGAGCCAAGGCACACGTCGCGCACCCGCAATTTCGTCAGGTCACAAGCGCGCAGCTTGCTGTCGATGGCGAGATTAAACATCGCAAGATCGCGAGTTTTCGCCCCCAGTTGCAGGCGAATCCGGATTGCCCAGATTTCCCTGAGTTTCAGCGGCGGCTTCTGCCCGGTTAGCTTGCCCTTGTTCCACGGCACGCGGTTTTCCGCAATCGTTTCCATGATGATTCTCCTTCAAGGGAAGGGAAAATCAGTCTGCGCCTCAGCCGATGGACGATACCCGACCCTCAACGGTCCTTCACAATTCTCCGGAACGGACGTTCACGCGCTGCAGGTTGGCATGCCGAATCTCCCCACTGAAAATGGGCAAACGTCAGCATTTACGCATCGCCACCTGGAAGAGCATTCAACTCGTCCGAAGTAGGGTATGCCGAGACGTTCAGACTTAGAGCTAGACTGCCCATCATTGACAAGTCATCACGCGTCAGTTCGATCGAGGCTACGAACTGCGCTGAGTCACCGACGGTAACGGCGACAGAGAGTTCGGCAGTTAATCCGTGGTCAGGGAAAGACACGACCTGCGCACAACACTCCGTTAAGAATCGGCGAACCGCAGTCACCATATCGCGCGGCGTGGTCGCCTCCGCAATCAGTGAAGTAAAACCAGACTTTCCATGCTTCCCCCCGCGATGCTTCGATTCGCCTTTTTTCCACGTAGTGTCAGGCTTGCAGCGTAGTACGTCGAGAACACTCTTCAGTGCCTCGTCTTTCCCCTCAACGCGAAGTACCGCGAGATTCATACCGCCTCCCTTTTATTGGATTCTTGATGCCGGGCAATTTTCAACGTTTTCTGAGCCGGCGTCGAATGACTCAAACTGCCTTCCCGCTCCGCGAATCGGCTTGAGCGCGCTGAATCATGCGAGGTTTGGATAGACAGCACGCGGCCCAGGGCAGATCGGCGCCGGCCGCAGGAACCGGCCACTCAAAAGTGCACAGGATCGAAGAAACCGTCGTTTCCGGGAAGAACAGCGAGGCCGTCACGAAAACATTGGCCGTGACACAACCAAACTTGCCAGGTATTCCCGCCAACTGAGGTGGTGACTTTGACTTCACAGGGATCGGTCTCACTCTTTTCGATTTGCTGACCGCAAAAACAGCAAGGTCCCCAGACGATCTGCACGATGCGCTCCTTTCCCGAAAAATGCTGTCGTTTCCTCCAAACTTCCATTCCGCCACCCCCGGACGGCTACTTCGGAAGAAGGCTACTCAGAGTTTTCCTCTGATAGCCGATCGCTCTGACTTCGAGTCAAGCATCGTGGCCAAGTCGCCGCCACACCGTTCGGCGCGATGATGACGACGTTGGTGAAGGTGCGGTCGGCGACTCGAACGTAGGTCCCGCCGATATTCTCGCTGATAAAAACGTGGGCTTCTTCCACGGGCAAAAAATCACCTAGCTTTCGATGGACGTGGATGATGAGATCCTCGGCGTCGATCACGCAGAGCATTTTCCGAAGCAGGTCGCGATCGAGAACACCATCTCTAAAGAGATGTATCCATTCGCACTTTACGTAGTCGACTTCGGGACAGCGCTTGAGGAATAGGGAGTGAACGCGCCTCGGATTCATTTTTTTATGTCCTCGCGACTCATTCTCGGATTTCCCAGTTCATCTGAAAATCCTCACGCGTTCACACGACATGCCTAGTGGATCTGACTCCCGCTGGTGAGTTGATTGTGAACAATTCTCGCCGCGATGTCCAACGGACGGCTATGGCCGACCTCTTCAATGAGAAATCGGTGGCGCTCGGGCCCTCAGTCGCCGGCCGAATCCGGGTACGGCACATTTGATGTGCACACAGGGGAAGAACTTGGCGATGTACTTCCGCCAGCAATCATGGGAACATGTTCCACGGCTTGTGACTTGACCGCACGAAGGTATGCGTCCGTTTGCCACTCCTCGTAACCGAGAAGGTACCCCTCCATGCGTTCAAGTGATTCGTTCCAGCCGGTCACTTCTGCGGTATGCCAGAGAAGTATATAGGCGTCGATCCGCCACGCATCGTCCAGTCGCGCATACAAAATGCGTCTTGTGCGACAACCGCTGATCACTTTGACTCCAACGTACTCCCTCTTCACAAGTCGCCCACTCGTCACGTGATAATCGAATAGCAGCTCAGGAAACTGACTGTTGTCAGTCGGAGAAGGGTACTCCTCAGCGAAAGCTGCAAAGGGCTTTGCGCCGTCAAGCATCAGCGCAAGCTCTCGATTTGTGTGGACCAGGTACGGCAAGTCATCTTGCCAGTGGCGTGGCCTCAGAGTCGCTGACGTGGCTCCCTCAGTCTTAAACCCAAAATGCGATGCGATCAGAGCTGCGTCGTGCGCGTCTAGCTCATAGGAGCAACGCGCGTCGAACTCTCTGTCTTCTAGTAACGTGGAAATGATCGATGAATCTGACAGATCGATCGCAAAGCTCTTTGCCGGGCAAGCAGTGGCTGGATCGATGATTTCGAAGATGAATTTATCGTCCATATCGGTACCTCATGCGGGCCGAGGAATCGCGAAGGGTATCCACAATTGTCGACGATCCAGACATTGTTGTCGACCGACCGTTCATGGCCGCCAGTTGCTGCCGGCGGACACCGCAAGCGACTCTCTTTAACGATTGCAACGTCCGGATCCCTTGCTTCACCCGCGCACGGTACCGGCTAAACCGGTGCCTCGCGTGTTCAGCGCAGCAGAAGCATCGGTATCGGAACCACTGTGCACCCAACGAGATTTTGCTAGCTTCGGTGTGCTGCCAACTCCGGGTCCCGGCCGATAGACGGGATTGTCGCACGAAGCTCGTCCCGTTCGGTGTTTCCATCAGGCTCTCAGCGCTTTGGCGAGATCAGCGAGCCGGTACGGTTTGTAGACAAATGGGAATTCGTGCAGGGCAACATGCTCGTTTTTCAAGCTGACAAGCGGGTAGCCGGATGTCAGCACAACCTTGACCGCCGGATATTCCCGACGAACATGACGGGCGAGTTCCATACCACTCATGCCATCAGGCATGGTGATGTCGGTGAACACGACGTCTACATCATTGCGCTCCTTCAGAATTGCTGCTGCCTCAGAAGCATTGCCCGCCACTACCACCTTGTATCCGATGCTGCGGAACAGTTCTGTTGCAAGCTCCAGAACGTCCGGTTCGTCTTCGACGAGCAAAACCGTTTCGGCTTTTACCAGCGAGGGAGCACTAGCAGATGCATCCGGTCGAACGATCGGTAGATAGAGATCAATGGTCGTGCCTTCCCCCTCAACGCTCGAAATGACCACATCCCCCTCCGACTGGGTAATGAACCCATACACCTGGCTCAGGCCCAGGCCGGTCCCCTTGCCAGCCGTCTTGGTCGTGAAGAACGGCTCGAGCGCCCGGTCTATAACCTTTTGAGGCATGCCAGCGCCTGTATCGGATACGGAAATTCGTGCGTAGCGCCCACCTGTCAGCAGCGTAGTCACTGCGGCATCCATTTCGATCGGGCTGGTCGCCACCGTTACCGTCCCGCCGTCGGGCATGGCGTCTATTGAGTTTGCGACGAGATTAAGGAGCGCCGCCTCGAACAGGCCCGCGTCAACGAGCGCAAACACCGGCTGGCCGCACAGCTGGAGCTCGCATTTGGCCGACCGGTTATTGCCGCGTACCTTTGCGAGCATCGGCTCGAAATCCTGGATAAGGACATTAATGTCGTGCACCTCAGCCTGCAACGGCTGCTGTCGCGCGAAAGACAGCAGCTGTTGCGTGAGCGACGCGCCCCGGTCTACTGCACGGCGCATTCCACCAAGCATTTTCAGGTCGAGATGCGTGCGTGACTGGGCGGCCAGCACCTGCAGACCATTGGAGAGAACCGCGAGCAGGTTGTTGAAGTCGTGCGCGATGCCCCCTGTTAGCTGGCCAATGGCCTCCATTTTCTGCGATTGAAACAGGGCCGCGTTCGCCTTCTCAAGCGCCGCTGCCGCCTGTTTGCGCTCGGTAATGTCCCGGGTAACCTTGGCAAAGCCAACCAGCTCGCCCCGGCTATCGTGAATGGCATCGACCACCACATGAGCCCAGAAGCAGCTACCGTCTTTTCGCACACGCCAACCCTCGCGCTCCGCGCGCCCCTCCCTCGCAGCGGTCGCCAGAATCATGGTGGGAGCCCCGGAGGTCCTGTCCTCATCGGTGTAAAAACACGAGAAATGCCGGCCAAGAATTTCGGTATCGCTATAGCCCTTGATCCGCTCCGCACCGATGTTCCAGCTAGTCACGATGCCCGCGGGGGACAACATATAGATCGCATAGTCGGTGACCCCCTGAACGAGAATACGGAACTGCTCGGCCGTCTCACGAGCTGCATGTTGCGCCTTCTCTATGTCACTCATGTCAGTTTTTCCCATTCAGTGCGCTGCATTTACCATCCACGCACTTATGACCTCCGCAATCACGCGGTTCGTCACCTTCGCTCACGGCCAGCAATCGGCATTCAGAGGTTGCCAGCGTGATGCCGCAGGAAGCTGGCATCGAAGGACGGCGCGCACGGAGATGCCCCGAGAAGGATGCTTGCCACGAGTCACCCGTCGCTCGACACCGGCGTGGATGGCTGCTGCCAGTTCCTCGAACCGAGCCGGCTTGCGCAAAAACCGCGTCCATGATGTCGACGGACCGTTTGGTTCCGGCGCCGCCGACAGCATCAGGATAGGCAATGCCGAGTATGCGTGCTGGGCATGGACCAAACGGCAAAGCTCAGCACCGTTGATGTCCGGCATCTCATAATCTGTGATCATGAACTGGATGGACTCACGGTGTAAAATAGCCAGAGCACGCCGGCCGTCGCTGGCGACGCTAACCTGATGACCGTCACTTTCCAGCGCCGACTGTAGCGAAGAGAGATTCTCGGCATCGTCATCAACCAGCAGTACGTTCGCCACATTTGGCTCAAGAAGTGCTCATTCGGGATGGGCGGCGGGGGCGAAGCTGCTCGTACTACCCTGCGCCGGTCACCATACGTTCCCGCAATCGACGTGCCGCAATGTCGGCTCCTCTTTATTGACCATTTGCTTCGGCGGCACACCTGAGCACGAGCTGTTCGATAACGTGAAGTCCATAGTTGTCAGGCGCGACGCGTCAGGTGCACGTCAGGGCGAGATAATCGCACTTGACTTTCCAGATCGTGCCGAGTGTCAGCACCTGCCAACATTAGTAAGTGGTGCCGTTGACCTCAAGAGTCGAGGCATTTTCTCAGCGAAGGTGGCCGCGCTCCCATCAAAACCCAATTGTGTTTAGCTCGACCGTACCAGGTCTGGTTTCTCGCGCTCGAACGCGAACGATTCAGCCTTTTCTTACGTAGCGCAACCGAGGCGGTGCGTACCCGGGTCAAGGGAGAGTCGCATGTTCGCCGCTTTGTCGGAATTTCCCTTGAATGACCCGCAGGATCTAGCACGGCGGCTAGCAACAATCAGGCGGCGAATGCAAGCGCGGCGCCTCTCAATCGCTCCAGTGATTGTTCATCGTTCATTCGATGAGACGGGTGCATGCCCGTGTACGTTGCGCATCGGCGCAAGCGGTGGAGCAAAGCGACACCGAATGGAGAGGTTCACGTCCGGCGCGTGGCGCCCGGCGGTGGCTGCGGCACCCCAGGTGCTTGCGGGTCCGGTTGCAAAGCCGGATCTAGCTGGTCATGATCCGGTGTAGACGGGGCCTTCTCAGGCCGGTCCTCGCCACGAGGGGGCAACGTTTCGTCCGTGCCGTCATGCAGTTTCTGCTCAACCGTCCCGTTTCGCTCATTCGAGCCCTCGTGGTTGTGCTGCGACTCCGGGCACCGGTTCGCGCGTTCGATCGGATTGGTGGAATGCCGGTCGTACGGATCGTGCGTTGGGACGTCTTGTTTCGTGGAGGTAATCATGGCGGGGCTCCTTCACATTTGGATCCACATAGGGTGCAGATGAACACTGTGCATCGCGCGTACCCGGTTGTCGTCCGCCGCAAGGTCGGCTGTATCGCCCATACGAGGGGAACTACGGCCTGCGCATGGAATGATGAGGCGACAGAAAGCTACCAGGGTGTGCGGAGCTCAATCCGACCAGCGGCGAGCCCATCTCAACCGGGGCGAACTGGGATGCGACGACGAAGCCGGCCAGGCCCTTGTTCAGTGTCTGAGGCTAAACCGCGACCACACTGACACGGTGCACCACCTCCAGCGCGTCATGAACAGATTGAGCGGCGAGGACCGGAGGATCATCCACCATCTATGCGCGTTGCAGCGATTGGGGAGTCACACAGAGTCGTCACGGGAACGCGCTAGTGCGTCCTTTATGTGCTGGAGCAACCAGAACGCTCACGCCTTTTACCGATGCCGCTTTCCAGGCCAATCGCGCCGAAAGCGCTCCATCGCGACTTCGCCTCACAGCTGTCAGTGCCCAGCACGTCGTTTACCCAACGAGGCGCTGGACGCGAGTTCACACGGCCGAAACAGTTCGGTTACCAGGTCAGACCTTCCTCTCTGGCTAAGCCTATCCTTCAGCAGCACAGTAAATAGTTCGATATTGTGCGGACCGTGCGCCACCGTGAATGACGACAAGACTTCGCGCAGGGCGGCCTCTCCAGTTTTGCGCGATAAGGTGCTCGCGATGATTGACGAACCACGACTTAGCTCTACGTGGTAAAGCGTCTCTGCCAGGAAGCGCTCAGACGCGCTGACTTTCCGCGCTGGTTTCATACGGAAAATTCGAATGTACGTCTCGCATGTTTAACTCCATGAGAGGTCAGTGAACGCACGTAAAATTCGCGTGCCGCGTCGACAAGCGCAAGTACGGTGCCCGCGTCTCGGTGCATGACGTGATGGACGGCGAAGGTCAGCGCCTTCACCTGAGATACGATGTCCCGGGCCCGACTAGATGCAGCGCGCCGCGATTAACTTGTAAGAAAGGGAAAATCTTCTACCAGGCGGCACCAAACACAAACACATCGGGCGTCAGCACCGAAAACGTGCGGTGCGTCGCGCTCGAAACGCGTTCGACTAATGCGCGCACGGCACGTCGGAAAGTTCAAGGTCATTGCTTTCGATTTAGCGAAGGGTGGAGTAACCGGGTACACCCTGAATGCAATTCGCTATTGCCGCTGTCGCTCACGCAAAGCAGGGCAAGGTGCCAGTGACGAACTCGATTCCAGTGCGACTCGTGGTGATGCGACGGCGGACGCTGGCTTTATAGTGGCTGCCCGCCCTCTCTTCCCGCGCTCCGCGATGAGAATCGCTGGCTAATGGCACTGCGGCAAGATTAACCTGGTCAAGCGACCGGACAGATCTGCACGACCACTATATCCGTGTTCATCGTCGGTCGGCACGCGCCGCGTCACAGTTGCGCCAGCAAGATACATCTCCGACGCATCGTCGGACGCGGTCGCTTCTGCAAACCTGGAAAAGAAGGTTATCCGCGCTATTTGCCCCGAGGCAGGAGTACGGAGAACACTGTTTCCGTCTCGTCGGATCGTGCGACGATCTCGCCCCCATGGGCTTTGGCAATCTCGCGCGCGATATACAGTCCAAGCCCGAGACTACCGTTCGCATCTCCCCCCTGATGATTCGGGCCGCGTTGTAGTGGATCAAAGATCCGATCGAGGGTCGAGCGCTCGATGGCATCCCCAACATTCCCTACCTCCAGCAGCAGTTCCGCATTCGTGCTGGCGACTGTCACCCGCACCGATGCGTCTTGCGCCCCGTACTTGATCGCATTCAGAACCAGATTGCCGAGCAGCTGTTGCAGGCGTCTGCCATCCCACACACCACCGCAGTCACCAACCACATCCAGATCGATCTGACGGTCCGGATGCACGACGCGCAACTGGTCAAGCTCATCGGCAAAGAGTTGGGCAAGATCGGCGCGGGCAGGCGCGATACTGATACCAAGACCTAGCCTGGTGCGGTTGTAGTCAACCATATCGTCGAGCAGCGCCTGCATGCGCAAGCCGCTTCTGTTCAGACGGGACGCGGCGCCCGACACCTTTTCACCGACATCAAGCGCCGCCAGATACGACGCCGTTACCCGAATGGTCTGTAACGGGCTGCGCATGTCGTGCGCCAGCATTCCAAGCAACAGATTCCGGGCGTCGTCGACGTGCGTGCTGAACGATTTTACCGACTCGGCGATGGCCTGATCGATGGCCTCATTGAACCGGATAACGTCATCCAGGTGATGACCGTCGGGCTCAAATCCGTCCATCCATAGTCGGAGCACGCTCGCGCGCAAGGCGCGATATTCGGCAACCAGCTGGTTGATGTCAAAGCCACTTCGCGCGCGCAGGACGGCGTGCGTTTGTGCCGCTGTGTCCGGGACACCGGCCGACGTCGGCGCCCGCCCCATGGACTTCTCGCGCTGGCGAACCTCGCTCTGGGGCGTCGACAGGTCTTTTGCGATGGCCAACAGAAGCGGCTGCGCGTGGTCGCGCAAGGCCAACGGTTGCATGCCGGTCGCGGCCGGCAATAGCGTGCCCGCAAACGCCTCCCAGCGCAGAAGGATGGCCTCCATATGGTCAAGGATGAAGTTGGCTAATCGCATGTCTTTCCCGGAGACGGATCGAACTAACTCGATCTCGTAGGAGGCATTTTTGCGGAATCCGCAGCTATTAGCAAACCGACGCTGCCAGGGGCTCCGGGTCCATCCATTGCTCGCTATATTCCAAAAGGAGAATTCCATGCCGACCCGAAGCGCGGTGCGTCTGCTCATCGCCGACGACGATCCGAACACGCTGTCGGCATACGCCCTGTTTCTTCGACACGCAGGAATGCCACACTCGCGCGCTGGCAGACGGTGCACAAGCCTTGGCAGAGTACAGTGTGTGGCATCCATACGCTGTCGTGCTCAACATCCAGATGCCGGGCTAGCGGTCGCGCGCGAGATTCGCTACCTGCAATTCACACCGCCCCCCTCTACTGGTTGCTGTTACCGCGCTAACTTCGCAAGCCGAACAGGCAAAATTACTGAGTGCAGGATTCAACCTACCATTTTTGCAAAACCTGCAGCCCCCCGGTCAACGCACCGCTTCACCGGCCATCGTCGCAAGGAAGACAGCCGTCACCGTCGAGGCAGAATGTGGCGGGCCATCTCGCAGTTTATGTTGCGGTGCAGCAATTCTCGACCTATGCTGGTTCACGAGGCACTGTTGCATCTGGCCGGTACGCGTCACATCCTGCGGAGGTACCTATGAACGATCCGCACTCGTTTCACGAACGGACGCATCATTGTTCGAACAGGACGGTGGCTGGCTGCCGGATGCAAAGAAGCGGAATGATTTGCTCAAGATGCCCGGGCACCCCGATAGACCGGTGCACCTCCGGCAAACTGCGGTCCATTGTCCCGTTGCCCGAACCCGGCGGAGCTGGACCCGGGCGCCCCGATCTCATCCTGCCGGCCCCTGCTGTTTAGCCTTGCACGCACTAAAGCCGACGTTCCAGCCCTGGACATATTGTGTGTCGTAGTTAAAACGTGTCGCGTCCCTCACGAGCTTGAACTTCGGATCGCCCGCGGCGAAGTATCCGCTTTGGCAGCCATCCTGGTAGCCCTCGACATACGCGGGCGACCGGCCTTCTTTCCGCAACTGTGCGGTCGCCGGGTCTGGGTCGGTCTGACAGCCCGACAATGCTGTCGACATCACGACTCCAGACAAAACCAGATGTCGCCGCTTCATGATGGCCCCCCATCGATTCAGGACAATGATCGGCTGAGGCCAGCATGAGCCCTCAGCCGG
>NZ_BAAGSQ010000033.1:721939-723169 GCF_054782355.1 Paraburkholderia jirisanensis
GCTCACTTACCTAGCGCTTCGGCTGCCGCCTCCTCCTCAGCGAGGAGAGACAGCTTCTCGTCGGTGGCTTTTTCCTCCTTCAATGTCTGCAGCAAAAGGGTGACTGCATGCGTTTCCCCGAGCTGTTTCGCAAGCGCGATGATTGCACCATAGGCGGCAATCTCGTAATGCTCCACCTTTTGTGCGGCGCCAATCAGTCCCGCATCGAGGACCGGCCCACGCTCGACGCCATCGATGAGCTCCTGACCTTCCTCGACCAACCCTTCCATCGCGGCGCATTTGACCCGCTTGAGCCGGATCTCGCAAGATTCAACCACCTGGTCCAGCCGCTCGATCTGGCCTCGCGTCTCTTCCAGGTGAGTCAGAAAGGCAGCGCTCAGATCGGGATTTGTCGCCGCGCGGGCAAGCTTCGGCAGTGACTTCGTCATCTGCTTCTCCGCGCTGTATATGTCGGATAGCGAATGGATGAACAGATCGCTGATAGTCTTGATGGTCATGGTTTGCTCCGTGAACAGAAAAACAGAAAAAATCGATGTGTGGTGCAATACTGGCCCGATTTGTCGCCGACCCTGGGCCGGTCGACAATCGCCTCAGTATCGAAAACAGCTTTGCGTCCCGTCACTTCAGGTCATCGGAAACGGCCTCCGCACTTCCGAGTTCCGCGCCGGTCATCGGGTCACTGTCTGGATCTGACTGAAGACGCGCCGCCATGGCCGAGAGTGACGTTTTCTCGGCAGGATCGAGATTGACCCAGGCATTGCCGTCCCCGCCGTCCACGGCCGGCCCGCCATCCGTCATCGTGAGCCCGGTACCGCTGTTCCAGGGCGCTCCCACCACCGTCCCGCCGTGCGACATCTTGAAGTAGGTGCTCGCGAATTCGGGCATTGGCGCCAGCTTTCCCGAAGGGAAATTAGGCGATATCGCGTACAGCGCTTTTTCGAATGATTTCTGGTGTGCGACTTCACGGGTCATCAAAAAGCCCAACGCATCGCGAATACCTGGATCGTCTGTGACATTGATCAGCCGCTCGTAGAGAATCTTCGCCCGGGCCTCCGCCGCGATGTTCGAACGCAGGTCGGCCGTCGGCTCGCCGATCGTGTCAATGTAGGCGGCCGTCCACGGAACGCCTCCCGAATTGGTCAACGCGGGGCCACCACCATGAAGGAGCTGGGTGACGTGACTGTCGTTTCCTGCGGCATTGAGCTTGCGGTACAGTTCTGCCTGCTCGTC
>NZ_BAAGSQ010000033.1:723179-1239273 GCF_054782355.1 Paraburkholderia jirisanensis
GGCAAGCTCGCCCTTCGCGCCGCGGTTGAGCATCGCCACGATCGAGCCGATGATCTCGAGGTGGCTGAGCTCCTCTGTCGCGATGTCGTATAGCATGTCCTTGCGACCCGGATCTTCTTCGGCGACTGCCTGGGTGAAGTAGCGCATCGCAGCGGCAAGCTCGCCCTGCGGACCGCCGAACTGCTCGAGCATCAGATTTGCCAGACCGGGATTGGTCCCGCCAACGCGCACCGTGTACTGCAACAGCCCGTTGTGCATGAACATGAGAGTCTCCGTTTCAGTGAATGCCAGCAACACAGCGCATGGGGTATGCCTGCGAGGTCGCGGTCCACCATTGAGTCAGGCATGCCACGCACGTTGAGCGTGCGTCACGGGATGCGCACGCGGTCATGTCCTCGTGGCAACAGCAAGACAGTCATGGATCGAGACGATTCAGGCGGACCGGGGAAGCATCGCCATCAGGAGCAAACGCCAATGGAGTTAACTTTTCTGGACGCTGGCCTGCGTAACAGCGACACATGGCGTGCCGCTTCGGAATTGAAATATTCTCAGCGTACTCTGCATAACTGATGAACACAGAGTCTCAATGTCGGTTTCGTGATGGGCCGGGTGCGCCTGACGCATTTGCATCGGGCATGCTGTTTCTACATTGTTTGCCGGCAACGCCCTGTCCGAGTCGCCGGTGTGACGACGTGAGGTGACCAGACCTCAACCGTCCGCGCAAATCTGGATTTCACCAGTCTGGACTTCGTGAGGCGCGATCAACGACGCGTTCGCCGCTTACGTGGCTTCGGCGATGTCAACGCTGCAGTCCAGAAATTCACTGCCTCCCGCTTCGCGGCCGATGCGACTCGCCCTCGTGCTGCTCCGATCGCGGCATGCGTACCGCTGAGCCACATGCTCAGGAAAGGATTTCTCTTCGTCCATGGATTTTTCATGACGGCCGCCTCTGGAACCAAAGCTCGTTGAAATTGTTTAATGCCGTACCCGACGACGCTTGACGACGTGAGCCAATGCTTTTGGTAGCGCAACACGTGTTCCCGAAACGACAGAAACGCACATGCAGATATGTCGGCGGTGATGCGATCAAGAGCCGGGCATGCGGGTGTAAGCAAATGAGCAACAGAGATTCAATCAGTCAACCGGGCCAAGCAACACGTCGATTGCGGCTTGCCCAGCGATCTCGGCGACCAGGTAGGCCCATCGCTCAGTGAAGGGGCCGTTGCGTAGCCGTATGCGCCCTCCGCGGGCGCCGAGCACTTCAAGGTTAGTGCCGCCTTGTATCTGAAAAGTGACGTCAAACGTGTCGTCCGTCGATGGACTTAATTCGACCTGAATCTCGAAGCCGCGATACGTGATCGTTCGGCGCATGGACGCCTCTGTGTAATCGTTGGAGAGGAACGAGAAAATCAGAACGGTTTGCGCAGTTGCCACGCGCCCGCGACGGGCCGCATGTAACCGACGCCCGTCTGGCATCATGCAGAGCATGGCGGCACTTCAGCGTCGACGTTGACGGTTCGCTGCCAGTCAGCTTGTGACGGAGCGCCGCGCGCTTAACGGTTCGCGGCGGCGCCCCTCGTCGACGTGTCCGGCTCGCAGCATGTGACAGCAGGCCCCCGGGGCGAGCAGAGTTCTCATCTCACGGCCTCACCTTCGTAATTGATTTTTTCACGCGTTGAGCGTGGATCGCCAACATGACCTACCATCTTTGGCAGGTGGCCCCGCCAATCGAGGAACGGCTATCCTGACATCGCTCGCGCTTCCCCGCTTCCCCGTGCGGGCGCATTGCTTGTTCTGGGCCCCTCTTTTTCGGAGGGGCTTTTTTCGTTGCCAGCGACTGGCATGTTCGGCCATCGACTGCGAAACCTGCGCGATTGCACTGCGGACAACCTTATGCATGGACATGGACAAAAACCACAAGAACCAGCCCACCATGCCGGCCCGCGATGCAGCCATGGAGGTCCAAAAATCCGTGCGTGCGAACCGTAAGGCAAATGGCAAAAAGAATCCTGAGGACTGTGTGCTCTTCTCCGATGAGTGGCAGGCCGTGGAAGAAGAGTTTACGAAGGATCTTTCGCGCGCGCTGGCCGGCGATCCGGACGAGTGCAAAGACTAGCCGCCCGAAAGCAGGCCGCCACCGAAACTACTTGCCGGTCTTGCGGGACTTGCCAGGACGCGTCGGCGTTACCCGCACGCGGTCCAGTTGTCGCGCGTACAGCCAGTACTGGCAGGCTGCCATATGGGACGCAAACTCGTCCCCGCGTCCACGCAGCAGGTCTCTCCAATGGACCACCCATTCGACAGGCAACGCCCCGGCCGTGCTTTTCCAGAGCGCGTTCATGAGGAACGCATCTGCCTGCCTGGGGGTGCCTGTCAGCAGCTCTTCAGGGTTGAGGGCGAAGGGCACTGGGAGGGTTTCCGAGGAAGCAGCGGAAATTGCGCGAGCCGCATGGATTGAATGGCAAGAAAAAACCCGCGCCAAGGCGGGCTGAATCCATACCCAGGAGACATGGAGGAGACGGAATCAGTATAAACCCAGTGCTTTCGGCGCAATTGAGCTGTTGCGACGCAACAACGAAAGACGGGACAGTGCAGCACGTTGGCGATGGATATCTCGGACTGAACGACAATCCGCACGAGGACGACGACTAGCAGGCAGCCCGCGGCACAAGGCGCGCCGCGCGGGCGTGGCACTAAAGCCCCGGGCGGCAGGCAAGAGCAGTACGGCGATCCGCAAGAGGGCTGAAAAGGATGTAGCGATCGGCAAGAACACTACCGCCAGGCCAACTAGCAGCGGCATGGCGAAAAAGACGACGGCGGCCAGCAAAGGCACGAACTCCGGGTCGACGGCGCAGCAACCACTCCCGGAAACGCAGCGCTCAAACGCGGAAGCGGCGCCTCAAGTGCTGCGATGTCAAAACAGAGCAAGGCGGCTGCCCGAGCCAGGTCGGCAGCAAGCCGGTCCGCAGCAGCGAAGAGGGCCTGTGACAAAAGGTGCAACAGGACGCTCGGCCGCCACGAGGAAGGCAGCACATACGCGGGCGACTCGCGCCCACCACTGACGACGGTCAGATCTGCATCTCGAGAGCCGTCGCTCACCGAAGGGCAGTAAGTCCGTCGATTGCAGACATTCACGAACCGCGTGCGAAAGACTGCTTATGGCCGGCAAGCACCCGCTCGCCGGCTGTCGTTCATACTTCAGTTTGCTTCGCCATCTCCAGTGCATCGTCTACCTCGATGCCGAGGTAACGGACGGTGCTCTCGAGCTTCATGTGCCCAAGTAGAAGCTGGACCGCGCGAAGGTTCTTTGTTCGACGGTAGATTAAAGACGCCTTGGTCCGTCTCATGGTGTGCGTTCCGTACGCGCTGTCGTCCAGTCCTATCGACGCTACCCATCGATGCACCATCCGCGCGTATTGGCGGGTCGAGAGATGCTGCGATGCATGTAGCCGGCTTGGGAAAAGATAGTCCGCGGTTTTCAGGTGACGCGCAGCGATCCATGCCTCTACGCTCTGACGGGTCGGCTCCGTTATTTCGAACTGGACCGGCCGTTGCGTTTTCTGCTGCATCACTGTTGCGCGCGCTCCGACGTGGCTTCCGTGGCAGTGTCCTGCACGCGCAGCCGAGTCAGGTCGTATGCGCGAAGCTTGCTATCAATCGCGAGGTTGAACATCGCTAGCTTGCGAACATTCATCGATATCTGTAACCGGATGCGGATGGCCCAGATCTCGGGCAGCTTCAACGGCGACTTCTGACCCGTGAGCTTGCCTTTATTCCACGGCACACGAGCACTTGGGCGGCTGACTTTCTGCGTTTCCATATCGATCTCCGTCCAGTTGGAGGGAGATCCAGTGTGCGCTTCCACTAGCGGTCGCTGTTCGACCTTTCTGAGACGTTGATGTTGCCGGTCACACTGTCCGAAGGGGATCGGAAAGCCGACATACACACCACACATGCAGATCGAGAGAATTACCGCTAGCCGCCGACGTGCTTGCAGATAGGATGCCGACCATTGCAAAGGGCTCCGGGCATAATGGGACGCTGAAGATGCGTAGCGATCGGAGAAGCGGCCAACAAGCTGACTTCAGCCGACCAGTAGCGGCTTTACAGCAATTTATTGACCGTTCCGCTCCTCGGCGCGGCCCCCCTTTTACTAGCCGCTTCAAGCTTTACCGAGCCTGGCCATGCCCGCACATCAACGTTTCGAGATCAGCGACCCCAGCGAGGTGTCGTATGCGCACCGGAGTATCAGGGCAATCGCAGCGCTCCACGGTTTAAGCGAGGCGAGGATCGACGACGTTGCCATCATCGTTGCCGAGTTGGGTGCAAACCTGCTCCGGTATGCGGCGCGCGGTGAACTGCTGGTGTGTCCGTTGGCGGATAGCGCGCTATTGCATCCAGGGGGCGTGGGCAGAGCCGGTATCGAAATCCTGTCGATTGCAAAGAGCTTTGACACGGCTGGGGCCACGTCTAGCTCTATGATCGCAGATTGGGCGGTTGGTATTTCCGAAGAAGGTATGCCAGCGATGCGGCGACTTTCAGACGAATTCGCCGTCTGGAGCGCGCCGGACGCCGGCGCAGTGCTGCGCGTCTCATTGTGGAGCGACGCACCGCCCCACGGTCCTGCCGCCGCGGCGGTCATGCCGGGTGGCGTCCCGGTCGAGTATGGCGTGATTAACCTGGCACTACGCGGCCAGGTCGTCAGCGGCGACGCATGGGCGTGCACACAGGGTATCGAAGGCTTCACCGTGATGATCGCTGACGGCCTGGGCCACGGACTGCTAGCGCATTCCGCGGCGGTGGCCGCGATCGGGTCACTCTCACCAGGCAGCGTAGCGCCTCTGCCCGAGATTGTCAGCGTTGCCGATCGTGCCTTGCGACCCACGGTTGGCGCGGCACTCGGTGTCGCCCGCTTGCCGCCGCGCGCGGTTCCGCCCGACACCGGCGACCCAAGGTCAGACTCTGAGGAGCGCGGGACCGCTTTCTCGCGCGCGGAGAGCGTTGCCCGTTTCTGCGGCATCGGGAACGTCGCTGCAAGCGTTTGGAGCGCGGCAGGCCATCGTCATCTCGTCTCGCATGCGGGCATCGTTGGGCGCGGCATCCGCAAAACGCAGGAATTCGACGGCGCGTGGAGCCCGGGAGCGCTGCTCGTGATGCACTCGGACGGATTGAACACGCGCTGGGATCTCGCACGTTACCCTGGCTTGTCAGTGAGCCATCCGTCCTTGATCGCCGCCGTCCTCTACCGCGATCACTCGCGTGAAGACGACGATGTGACCGTTCTCGTCGCCCGTGATCGCCACGTTCCGGCATGAGAGTCGCCGGCTAGTGACAATGCGGTAAGCTTAACTTGGCGAAGCGGCCGGACAGATCTGCGCGCCCCTGTACTCGTGTTCATCGTCGGTCGCGGTCGCTTCCGCAAACCTGGCACAGCGGGTTATCAGCGCTATTTGCCACGAGGCAGGAGTACCGAGAACACCGTTTCCGTCTCGTCGGATCCTGCGACGATCTCGCCGCCGTGGGCTTTGGCAATCTCGCGCGCGACATACAGTCCGAGCCCGAAACTACCGTTGGCATATCCCCCTGATGATTTGGGCCGCGTTGTAGTGGATCAAAGATCCGGTCGAGGGTCGAGTGCTCGATAGCATTCCCAACATTTCCGTCAGTGAGCGTTTTCCGGCACAGTCACCGACCGTAAATGCGCCGCATCCCCACTCATCGACAGATAACGGCAAGACAGCCGCTAGGAAAGCGCTGCGGCGGGAAAGCGACAAGCCACCCATATTGATGTTGCGACGCAGCATTTATCGGCCTATGCTGGATCCGTAGAGACCGTGCATCTGAGCCAACACAGGTCACTATTTCGCGGAGGCGCACATGAAAGATCCGCGCTCGTTGCCCGACCTGACGCTTCACGTGTTCGAACAGGACGGTGGCTGGCATTGGGGGCTCACCATTGAGCGACTGTATGGCGTAGGCAAGAAGGTGATCGCGTTTAGCGATACGGTATTCGGTTCAGAAGCAGAAGCGCGTGCGGATGGGAAAAGGGTCCGCGAGCACGAAAACGACGCTAGCCAGCGTCCGTCCGCGATGGGACCATCGGCCTCTCCGGAGCATTCGACCAAATGATGCACCCTTCACCGGGAATCATTTGAGTGTGTTGAATAGCTGAAGCAGCCGGGTTACACAGGTCCATTGGGCAACAGGTCTTCGTGCGCGCACGGCGAGGTGATGAGACGGCGCCAGTACGAGAGTCCGAGGGCCGCCGGATGCAAGAAGCGGAACGCAATAGAGGTCCGATCAGTCAACCGGGCCAAGCAACACGTCAATTGCGGCTTGCCCAGCGATCTCGGCCACCAGATAGGCCCAACGTTCAGTGAAGGGACCGTTGCGCAGCGGTATGCGCCCTCCGCGGGCGCCGAGCACTTCGAGGTTTGTGCCGCCTTGTATCTGAAAAGTGACGTCAAACGTGTCGTCCGTCGATGGACTCAATTCGACTTGAATCTCGAAGCCGCGATACGTGATCGTTCGGCGCATGGACGCCTCTGTCTGGTCGTTGGAGAGGAAGAAGGCATACTGCCGGCGCCGTCGCCCAATACAGCGCACGGCGGGCACTTTAGCGTCGACGTTGAGGGTTGCACTGCCAGTCAGCTTGTGGCGGAGCGCTGCGCTCTCGACGCTTCGCGCGGCGCCCCTCGTCGACGTGTCCGGCTCTCAGCGAGTAGCAGCAGGCCAAGCGCGGCACTACTGTGCCTCAAAGCTGACTACAAGGTGCCAGAATTCGTCCGCGCGCCCATCCGGACAACCTTCCCGTTGCCACAACGCATACGCGCGCTCACTCAGATGTTGATCCAGCGCTCGATGCCAGTACACTTCCGTTGGTCTATCCGGGCGACCGTCTTGTTCCCAAAGCGCGTAAGCGCGTTCACGAACAGACTGTTCCAATCCGCTCTTCGTTTCAGAGCTTCGTTCAAGGTCGTCGCCATACGGAGACATCTGACCGCTCCGGCTGACGTGCAGTCGAGCCGTTAGACGTTCGACTTCACTGTCAGCAACCAGACGGCCGTGCGCTGCCGCCTCCAGTGCCTTCGCTTCATACAGGCTATCGTTTGCCTCATCTCCCTGTTCCCCGAGGGTAATAGGGTACGTGTGCAGCACGGTTCCGCTGCGGTTCAGAACATCAACCAGTCGTAGCATTAAAAGTCCTAACAGTTGACATCTGTCACGAAACCTACTTGCGAAACCGGCAAGCAGGACAATTGCCCCTCGTAGCGGGCTGCAAGTTCGTGTACGACAGCCAGCGTGATAAACGCGGAGCGCGTCATGTGACGTTCGCTTGCGGCCAGATCGACCTGCTGCAGCAATGTGTCGAGCAGGTTGACCTGAATGCCAACGGCTTGCGAGGTAACCCGAGCAAGATTGATGTCGACAAACATCCAGATCCCTTCCCCGTCGTCCATCTCGTGCGCATGCAACTCCGACGCACTGCACGTCGGAACGGGTATGGGCTGCTCGCTGCGGTCATACATCAATTCGACGGCCTGCTTCGCATCGGTCTTCAATTCAGCCATTGACTCGCCGTGCGCAACGGCACGGGGGAAATCGGGGAAACTGGCGCGAAAGCCGGTGTCGCCTGTGCGGTGTACATAAAGCGGATATTGCATGATCTGCTCCACTCGAGCTGCGGGCTGACTGGCATTTAATGTGTCAGAGCCTGCTCGCCTGAACCTTTGCCATCGACGATATCCTGCCCGAATTGAATCGCGAGGTCGGTGGCATCACCCGCGCTTGCGAGACTTGCTCCTGGCGAACAACGTCGCATAGCGCCGGACTTTGGCCGTTTTCTTTACGCCGAAAGACGCTCGATTTCGTCGAATAGCATGAGAAGTCGAGCCACACGGGCCCTGCCATCGGATAGCAGACGCTGGTGCGCGGAAAGCCAAATAATACGACGACGCCAGTACCGTAGTCCAAGCGGGCTGTCCGGCGCAAGAAGCGGAACGACGTATTCAAGGTGCGCCAGTTCGTCTTCGAATTGAGTGTGCAGCATTTTGTTCCCCGGCAGCTATCTCGTATCAGCAAAGATTGTCGACTGAGCGCGGTTGAATGTCTGCCCGCTACCGTACAAGGTATGCGGTAGTACTCAACCCTGTTGCGCAGTTTTTGATGCCACGTCACACAGGTCGACAAGCGGTACGACACCGTACAGACAAGCCGTCGCCTGCTCATTACGCTGAGCGCTCAAAGGTAGACAAACGGGGTTTGCCTCAGCTGGATTCACGACCGCGCAGAAGACGGAGCTCACGCCAGAATCAGGATGGGTTACGGCCGTTGTCGCGCTACCAGCGCTCAGAAGGATTCGACATGAATATGGGCGTTCTTGTACTGATCGTCGCGGTCGCACTGCTGGTCTCCGCACTGCCAAGATGGCCGCATAGCCGAAGGTGGGGATACTTCCCGACCAGCGTTATAGGAGTGGTCGCGATTGCCGTACTTGTACTGGTTTTGATGGGAAAGACCTAAGACACGCGTTCTCGCTACAGATCGATCCGGCCATATCTAACGCCATAAATCCAGGGGGCATCATGACTTACGCGATGTGGGGCATCTTGACAGCCATGATGCTTATTTTCTCGGCCTCCTTTCACCGGTATCGCAAAAGCGTAGCGCGAAAGCAGGAGATTCGCTGGTTGAGCGAGCACCACGTGATCGACAGGCTGCGCGATAGACTCGGTTTGTAGTCATGCTTCCGGTATGCACAGCAAGCCCGGATAGCTCGATCTGCGCGGATTGATTTCCGGGAGCACCGGGCACGTGTCACGTTGAGAAGACCAGTCTTGGAGGAGTGGACGAAATGACCCTGAACTACGCAGGCAGGTCGCACGATGAAGCCGTCGCAGCCCGGCAAAAGCAGAAACAGAAGGCGCAGGAACAGGCGGGCGGTGTCATGGCAATAGAAGGCACGGAGGCCGACGCCGAGCGTAGTTGCGGCGAGCTATCCGAACAAGGCAAGCAGGTATGGCGGACTGGAAGCGGAATGGACGGCGGCGGGAAGGAGTGATGCGATCGCGTCAATTCGACGTTAGGCACATGGAGCCATTCATTCCGCCCGTATCGCTCGCCAACCAGCAAGTGTATTGAAAGAAGACCGGGAAACGTACATCGCCGCCAGGCACTGTACGCCACCGATGTTGTGCCAGCTTATAGAGCCTGCCAAAGCGACCTTTTACCGGTTTTTTGTTTGCCCGTTTCCGCGCGAGGCTGCTTCCTCTTTTTTGATCCGCCGATGGTCAGGATCGCATCGAGCCGCTGCCAGCACCTAGCCATTTCCTCGCGTGCCTGATCCATTGCTTCGGTTTCCTGTATGGGATCTCCACGGCGTCTCGCTCTCCAATTTCTGCGGCAACCGGCATGCCATCATCCGCCGCACGCTGCATGGCTTCTCTGCGCCTTCTGCTTTCTGCCAGCTCTTCCGCATTGACCTGGTCATCGTTCATGATCCACTCCTGTGAGACATACTGGTTCGCCGACAGGCGGTTAGCGACGCCCTGATAGCCGGGACGGCGCGACACATCGTATTCCGTGTTCCTGACGTACACGTCATCGGTCCACGAAGACCCGTTGGGAAACAGGCATGCTGGACAACTGTCCTTCGTACCGGCCCGCAAGTTCGTGTACTACGGCCAGCGTGATCAACGCAGAGCGTGTGATGTGAAGTTCTCTTGCTGCCAGATGGACTTGCTGCAGCAGACCTTCGAGCAGACTGACGTCGCCATCGCGGTGAACATAAAACGGATATTGCATGCCCTGCTCCACTCCAGTTGCGGACCGACTGGCATTATTCGGTCAGAGTCCGCTCGCCTGAACGTTGCCGTCGACGATGTCCCTGCCGTATTGCATCGCGAGGTCGATGGCATCACCCTCGGTGGTGGGAGTTGCTGTAGTGAACAACGTCGCATAACGCCGCACCTCGGCGTCGCCGGGCTGAATAGTGTCGATGCGCACGACGGACGAAAACTGCCGCGGACCTTTGGCATACGGGTCACGATGCAGCGGAAACTCTTGATGAGCGTACGCGCGTAACTCGTACCCTCTGTATTCGATGGTGGGAATGGTCATGATGACGCGCTCCGTAAATGGTGCTGACCGTCATTGAACTGTGCCTGTCCGGATGCGAAAAAAAAGGCGGCCAGAGGTACATCTGGATCAGTTCACAATGCGCTTGATGATGCCGCAAAGCAATCTAAATCGTGCGGATGTAAAAATGGAGGCCAGCGTCTTGCTGGCCTCCCCATCGGACGGCGAGTCCGTCCAGCGACCTGCTCGTGCAGGGCGTAGTTTTCGTGCTTGCACGTAAGCTATGCATCGCCATTCATGGGGCCAAGCTTTATCACCGGTGCCTCCGACGACGATCCCAGTGGCATCGCGACCTGCTCTCAGGTTGGCGTCAGTCTATTCGGCAGGTATTCCGCTAGTCTAGAAAACGCTACGGATGCGTCACGCGTGCGCGTAACGCATCGATTTCATCGAGCAGGTCGAGGGCTAACGCGATGCCCGACGGGTTGATGTCGAGGTCGCTCGCGAGCCGCACAGCGACGCGCGCCCGGTAAAGCAAGGCGCCGGCGAACCGCCACGTCTGCGGCGCGCCGTCCTGCACCCCGAATACGCCTTCCGAAACCCACAAAACTAGCTGCGATTCCGAAGCACCCGTCGCCCGACATAATCCAGATAGCGTGAACTCGGTATGATCTTCGACAATGTGACCTTCAAGACAGATCGTTGACGGTTCGCTCATCGTGATCACCTGTAGAAATCGGCGCGCGGATCGAAATCGAACGCCTGTCTCATCCTGTCCCACGTCGCTCTTGCCCTGTCACTGTCGGCCGGGGGCAGTGCGATGTTCAGGGTTACGTACACATCGCCCGGCGGATTGCCGGGGATGCCCATGCCTTTGAGTCGCAAACGCCGGCCACCAACGCAGCCCGGCGGAATCGTCATTTCGACGGAACCGTTGGGCAACGGCACCATCACGTCCGCGCCGAGTGCCGCCTCCCAGGGCGCGACCGGCATATCGAGTGACACGTCGCGTCCGTCGACACGAAAACGCGGGTGATCGCGCAACCTGATTTCCAGATAGAGGTCACCCTCACGTCCATGTCCGTACCCGGCGCCACCCTGGCCGGAAAGCCTCAGATGCTGGCCGCTGCGCGTTCCCTTGGGGATTGATACGTTAAGCGTTCGCGATCGCAACGAAACGTGACCTTGTGGATCGAGAACTGGCGTTTCCAGCGAGATGGCGCGCTGTGCGCCGCGATACGCATCTTCTAGATCGATGGTGATCTTCGCGTGATGATCCTGTCCCGGCATCGGGCATTGCGCACCACTATAGGCATCCTCGAGATCGTTTGCCGTCTGGCCGGCATGATCCGCCCGCGACGAGCTTCCGTCTGCCTGCCGCCTCTGACCGCTGGCATGTTCACCGCCGAACAGCGCCTCGAAGAAGTCGCTGAAGTGCGCGTTTGCGCGGCTGCGATGTTCCTTTCCATTGAATTCGAAGTTCTCGTCCCACTGCGGCGGTGGCTGGAAATCCTGACCTTCGTGCCACTGGCTACCCATCCGGTCGTAGGCGGCGCGTTTCTCCGTATCCTTGAGCACCGTGTACGCCTCGCCAAGCTCCTTGAAGCGCTCTTCCGCGTCGGCTTGCCTGCTCACATCCGGATGATATTTGCGCGCCAGCTTCCGGTACGCACGCCTGATACCGTCCTGCGTCGCATCGCGTGACAGTCCGAGGATCTCGTAGTAGTCCCTGTATTTCATCTCAAAGGCTCGGCCGCGAAAATGTGGGCGCGCACGCCAGGCGTTGTCGCGTGGATATCGTTACAGCGCCTCGAGCGCAGTGCCCGACGTGCTCAGAATGATTACGTTGGACGCATATTCAATGGAAAGCGGTACGGTACCGTACCTGCATGCGAGCGCCGGGCAATCCCCGGCCGGCACCGCGGGAAATACCCGTCAAGACCGGACGCCACGAGCGATGAAGGCTACTTTCGCCAGCATCACCGTCTCAGGCCGGTGCTGCACGTTACCGTACAGACCTTCGTCGCGCGGTATGAGACCGTACAAGTCCACCCTTGCACGCACCAGCGCCGCCCAGGTCGCGCTAGCGGCGCAGCCGTAGGCAGGGCCGTTACAGACATACCCTGCGGCAGCGAAGTCACCTTTGTGGCCGCCGCAAGCGGCGACACCTGTGCGATTCACGCATTGCAATCTGGGGACCAACATGTCACAGCATTCCGCGTTCGCCCGGCCTTCTGTCGGCACGCTTTCTTTCTATCCTGTCGAATCGGAGGAAGGATTGATCGAATGCCCTGCCCGGCCCACCGTGGATCTTTCCAACTACCGCTTGCCCTCCGTCGGAGAGCGCAATCGGGCTAGAGTGAAGGATGAGATCCTGGCGATCGTCGCGCACGAATTGCGTGGTCCGCTGGCGCCGCTGCGATTCGCCGCTGAGGTGATTCGCAGGGCATCCCCCGGGCAGACCGACGTGCTCCGGATGGTCGACACGATTGAGCGGCAGATCGAAGGCATCGCCCGTCTCGCCGAAGATCTGATGGACGCTACCAGAATCGGTCAGGGGGCACTGCGCCTGTGCGAGGGCGAAGTCGACCTCATCGATTGCCTGTCCGATCCACTCGCCGCCACCGCCCTGGCGACTGCGGCACGTTGCCAGACTCTCACTGTGCAGATTCCTGACAAGCCATTGCGCATCGTGTGCGATTCCGTTCGCCTTTCGCAGGCTGTCAGTAACCTCTTGCAGAACGCCGTGAAGTACACGCCGCCAGGCGGTCATATCTGTTTCTCCGCATACGCGGAGCGGGGGGAACTACTTCTGTGCGTGAGCGATGACGGGCTTGGCATTTCGGCCGTGCTGCTGCCGCATGTTTTCGACCTGTTTGCGCAATCCAGCCGGACGATTGCGGCCAGTTCAGGCGGTCTCGGCATCGGGCTTGCCGTCGTGAGCGCGATTGCGCACGCGCACGGAGGGACCGTGTCGGCGAGCAGCGCAGGCCCCGGAACTGGGAGCGCATTTACGCTCCGCCTGCCGGTCATCGCCGCACAGCACGCTTTCGACAGGACCTGATGCCGCATTTGCAGCATTGACCGTCGGCCGCCTGATTTTCCCGTTACAAAGCACGATCAACAGGCATTCCCAGTTTTTTCGCAGTTCTACTCGCCCTTTATGCCCACAAATAGCCGGAACACGGCATGATGTCGCGCTGACGCCCCCGAACTATAATTTGAACCAGGCTCTCCCGTCGCCTTCGAGAGCGCTGCTGCGACCTCGTCACCCGGTTTTCAGCAGCACGTTAAGGAGCGGTACATGGCAAACGTGGATCCCGCAAGGAAAAATCATCTGCTCTCGGTTCTGCAGGAGGCAGAGTGGGCGCGGGTGTCACCTCACCTGGTGCGCGTCGATATGCCGTTGGGCCAGGTCGTATACGAATCCGGCGATCGTCTCAATCACGTTTATTTTCCGGTCACTGCCATCGTCTCACTGCTCTACGTGATGGAAGACGGCGCGTCAGCGGAAATTGCGATCGTCGGCAATGAGGGGCTCATCGGTATCGCATTGTTCATGGGTGGAGAGACAACGCCAAGCCGGGCGATCGTGCAAAGCGCCGGCGAGGCGTATCGACTCGATGCCCGGATTCTGAAGCAAGAGTTTCACCGGGCCGGCCCGGTGCAGCGGCTGTTGTTGCGCTACACCCAGGCGCTGATTACCCAGATGGCGCAGACAGCCGTGTGCAACCGTCATCATTCGATCGATCAGCAACTCTGCCGATGGCTGCTGCTCAGCATAGACCGCCTGCCGTCCAACGAACTGAAAATGACGCAGGAGCTGATCGCCAACATGCTGGGCGTGCGACGTTCTGGCGTCACCGAAGCGGCGTTGAAACTACAGGATGCGGGACTGATTCGCTACAGTCACGGGCATATCGAAGTGCTGGACCGTCCCGGACTGGAAGTACGCGTATGCGAATGCTACAGCGTGGTAAGACGGGAATTCGACCGACTGTTGCCCGATCTGAAAGCGCTGTAGAAGACCGCGCCGCGACACCCTGCTACGTCCCTTCAGGTTTCGATGATTACCTTGAGCGCCCGCGTATCCGCTGCGTGAGAAAAGGTCTCGTAAGCATCGAGGATATCGTTGAGACGGAACCGGTGCGTGATCAATAATTTTGCGTCGATTTTCTGAGAATGAAGGCTGCTCAGGAGCATGGGCGTGCTGACCGTGTCGACAAGCCGCGTGGTGATCGTAATGTTGCGGTCCCACAGACGTTCAAGATGCAGATCCACCTTTATTCCATGCACGCCGACGTTCGCGATGGTCCCGCCCGGCGCGATCAGATCTTCACACAGTTCGAACGTGGCTGGAATACCAACCGCCTCAATCGCGGTGTCGACGCCGCAACCGGCGGTCATGCTCATCACAGCCTTTGCGGCATCTGAGCGCACATTGTTGATCGTCTCAGTCGCACCGAAGCGCTTCGCCACTTCCAGCCGGTTATTGTCGAGATCGATCATGATGATCTGCGCTGGAGCATAGAACCGGGCAGTAAGCAGCGCAGCTAGCCCAATCGGCCCCGCACCGACGATCGCGACCGTACTACCGGGCTGCACTTTGCCGTTGAGCACGCCGCATTCGAAGCCGGTCGGCAGGATGTCGCTCAACATCACCAGCGCCTCGTCATCGTCCGGAATCCGGTACAAGCTGGTATCCGCGTAAGGAATACGGACGTATTCGGCCTGCGTGCCGTCGATCGTGTTGCCCAGGATCCATCCGCCGCTCGTGCAGTGCGAATACATCTGCTTGCGGCAGTACAGGCATTTCCCGCACGAAGTAATGCACGAAATCAGAACACGCTCGCCCGGTTTGAATGTCGTCACGGACGGGCCGATCTGATGGACAACCCCTATTCCCTCATGACCTAGCACACGGCCAGGCTGACAACTCGGGACGTCGCCCTTGAGGATGTGCAAGTCCGTGCCGCAGATTGTCGTCTTCGTGACCTTCACGATCGCGTCTGTCGAGGTCGAGATTTCCGGAGTGGGTCGCTGCTCGAGAGCCTTTTCATATGGCCCTTGATAGACAAGTGCTCTCATGGCTGATCTCTCCATCGTGTGGTCAGGCCGTCAGGGTTACGAGTTGGCCCTCCATGGCGCGCCCTTATGATGCCGCAAGAGCTATGCCGCGCGATTGTTTAGCGGCTACGCCACCCTTTCCTACGACCAGTACCCCGCCTTGCCATAGAACGCGTAAAGTTTCGTTTCGAAATCGCGCTCTAGCGGGACAGCGCTGTCGTACACCGGGCTGTCCCTGATGGAGTCGCGTGTCAGTTCGGTTGAAACGGTAGATCCGAACCAGTCGATCAGAAAGATCCACTGCGTTGCCAGCAACACTTCTTTTGATGACGGCCACCAGTTTTGCGTGTCAACGGCGAGATATCGAATGATCCAGGCCTCATCGTCAAAAACGAATCCGGACACGTGACCCACATCGCCCTCGCCTGCCACGACGTGGTACCCCTCCACCGCGTTCGTGCTATGCAGATGACTGTCGCCCGGCGGTTTGTCTCCGTACAGCGCGAGTTGCGCGCGCGTCTCCGGCGACACAGCCGACAGCGCCGCACGACTGAATGCCGGATAGCTACTCACGCCCCACACGTCCAGGCCACCCCAATAAGTCGGGTAGCCGTAGTAGCGCAGATACTCCGCTTCGTGCTGACGCGAGACAGGCCTGTGGAGGTCGACCGGAGGACTGTCACTCACCTGCTGCCGCGTGAGTTCGACGTGGATGCCCAACGCCCCCGGGTCTGTGCGGATAACCGAGTACGGCGAAATCAGCACGCGCCGTCCGTCGATCCAGTTCCCCGTCTTGACGACCAGATAGCGGATACCCCACGCCTCGTCATCGAAATAGAGCTCTTCCACATTCCCTATTTCGCCGTCACTCGCGATCACGGTGCATCCCTTCAGACTCTCAATATTTCGCAGCATGGTTCGATACTCCGGTGATGGACGTCGGGCGCCCGCCTAAGCCGCTGTCTTGAGCGGTGTCGGCGACACGCCCGCTACGTCGCGCGCGGCTATGGCCAGCGCCAGCGGCGGGTTCAGGCTATCGATCATCGAACTTGGAATCAGGATGGTTGCACCGCGCTCCTTCGTGGTTTCATAAATGATATTCATTGCCCGCAATTGCAGTGCCCCTGGGTGATTTTCATAGACCCGGGCAGCTTCGACGAACTTCGCGGCAATTTCCGCTTCGGCGGAACCGAGAATCACACGCGCCTGCTTTTCGCGCTCTGCCTGAGCCTGCCTCGACATGGCGTCCTGCAGCGCCTCCGGAATCGCAACGTCCCGGATTTCTACCGATCGAACCGTGACGCCCCAGTCGGCAATCTTGCCGCCTATTTCATCGCGTAAATGCGAATCGGCGGCCCTACGATCTGAAAGAAGCGAAGCCAGCATCGACGAGCCAATCATCTCGCGCAACGACGTCTGGGCGACGCGATCGATCGCTTGCCTGTAATCGGTGATGGCGAGCGCCGCCTTTTGTGCATCATGCACGTGCCAGAAGATGACCGCGTCGACATTGACTGGGACTGTATCTTTCGTCAGCGCCTGCTCGGCATTAAAGGCGGTGGTCTGGACACGCTCGTCAATGATGGCGACCACGCTGTCCAGTACCGGGATGATCATGAAGAATCCCGCCCCCCTGACGCTCTGAAGTTTGCCGACGCGCAGGATGACAAACTTCTGCCACACGTTGGCGACCTTCACCGACGCAGCAACGAGGATAGCTACGAGAAAAATGGGCGGCGCCAGATAAACGCTGACCCATTGACCGACCGCGACTGCGATCAGCGTAATCGTGACGGAAAGAAAAAGTGTGATCGGGTTCATAGGCATGCTCCTGGCGCGGGTGGCAGTTAGCTCGCGTGCGCCGACGTCCTTTTGCGTGACATCTCACTGAAAAGCGCGAGAACAAACCTTCGGCGCATCGTGGATCATGGTGCCCGCTGCTGCGGTGAAACTCGGTACGGTAACGGACGGCTTTCGCGACCGCCAGCACGTAATATCGTTCGGAAGATGCGCAGACTGCTTACGCCGGGCCTGCCAGCCGGCAGGCCCGGCGTTGGGGGCCGTCGTCTGAATCTGATGCGCCACCATCTTTAACAGTGGTCAGGGAACAATGCCATGCTAGTCAGAGACGTGATGAAAGAGCCAGTCTGTATCCAGGCCGATGAAATGCTCGACTCGGCCTCCAGAAAGTTCAAAAAGTTCAATGTCGGCGCGTTGCCGGTATGTCTCAACAACAAGGTAATCGGCATGATTACCGATCGCGATGTGGCGGTGCGTGGCGTCGCCGATGCACGCGATGTGAGTCGAATGACGGTGCGCGAGGCAATGTCGGCAGATATCCTCTTTTGCTTCGAAGACGATCCCGTTGAGGTAGCTGAACGGATCATGCGCGAGAGTCACGTGCAGCGGCTCGCCGTCCTGGACCGAACGGACCAGCACCTGGTCGGGATCATTGCGCTCACCGCGTTAAGTGGCGGCGGCTCCGAGCGGCGACCTTACGAACTAGCCTTCCACAAGACGTTCATTGATCACCGCGGGCATCCGCATCACACTGAGCTGATGCGTGTGACCGTAGCCCAGGGCACAAAGGCAGAAGCCATCGTCGTCGGTATCCGTCAGTTCGAAGAAATGAACCATGTGACTGCATGGCACCAGCTAGCCGACGGATACGATGTCACGACCGTACATATCGACGCTGGCGGCGAAACAGTCGAAGAACGCGAACCGACTTCGGCGAGGGAGGCGAGCATCCTGGTCCGCGCGCGCGAGTTATGGGAACAGGCGGGTAAGCCGCAAGGGCGCGACAAGCAGTTGTGGGAACAGGCAGCCGGCGACGTTGACAGCGCGCTACCCCGCCAGGCCTAGAGTTTTCGATCCTTGTTTCCAGCGAGGCAGCACATGAGGAACGATGTAATGAATAAAGATCTGATGCATGGCTGGACAAAGCAGATTACCGGCACTCTGCGCGCACACTTTGGCAGGGCCATTGGCAATCGCGCGGTCACGCTTAAAGGCCGCGTGGGGCAAGTGATCGGCAAGACCCAGGCTTCTTACGGTAGTGCGAGGGCCCGCCTCAAGAAACACAAGTGAGCAGCTGCGCCATAGCTGTCTCCGTCGGCACGACCGGTTCCAGATCGCTGCCTTCGCCGGGCAGCCAACGCAGGCGACATCGAGAGAAGCAGGGAACGCGAAGGTCGGATACCTTGCCGGCGGCTCCGGTCAGGAAAACAGGCGTCGGTAGCGAAATGTGAGACATGAGGCATCGGGTATGACGTCAGTTGTCGGCGAACATCCGTAGAGGTGACCTGGAACGTTGGAAGCTTCGGGCGGAACAGGATTAACGTGGTGAATTGAAATGAGCGTTTTCTTCGCTGCAGCCCTGGAATGGGTGGCATTTGATGGCCAGCAAAACGCACAACTCGGGCGACACCGGTTCGTTCGTTGACGAGGACGGCATGATGTCCTGTACGAATTCATGGGCGATCAAGTGTTGTGACGAAAACCTGACTGAAACGAGTGCGGCCGTTCCGCACACACGGCGATGGGAGAGCGACATGCCGCATGAGCTTAAAACTGCTCAGGAGCTAGTTGAGATCGTGTCAAAAGCACTCGATGCCAATGCAGACACGACCGGTTGGAGCCCAAGGGGAATCCAGGAGCACGCTGAAGACTCGGAGGGATGCAACTGGAACATCAACTATTTGCATGGTGACAGCCACAATGCAGATATGAAGGAAATCGTCATGGCGGCGGCTGAGGAGATCATCAATGGGCTGCGCAAACAATACAACTTGCAGTAGCTTTATAGCGTGCTCGCTCCGAGCCTCGGCTGTCGCCAAAGCGAGCCTGCCTACATGACGTAAATGAGATCGCGTCCCAACGTCCAGCCAACTGGCTTTGTACAGCCGCATGTGCGGGAATTTTTGGCCTGAGGGGAACATGGACTGGTCAAGGCATGCGCTGCTTGAATATCACGAACGCAGCAAGCACCACGTCAACTTCTACGCTCCTGGCCCCGGGAGGCCCGACTGGACAACCCAGCCGGATCCCTTCCGGGTGTTTCACGGCGCACCACGCGTAGGTCTGCCGTTAGCCGCGGATAAACTGGCCACACACTACAACGCGTTGCGCTGTGGCGCCCTGCCGCCCGCGCACGCATTCGATCTATCCAGTCTGGCAATCCTGTTCGAACTCTCCCTCGGCCTGTCGGCGTGGAAATCCTATGGCGCCCAGCGGTGGGCACTGCGCTGCAACCCTTCGAGCGGAAATCTGCATCCGACCGAGGGCTATCTTCTGTGTCCGGCTCTGCCCGGCTTGTCCGGAGGCGTCTACCACTACCTGAGCCAGCATCATGCGCTTGAGCATCGCGCTACAGTGGAAGATCCGCGATGGACCGAAGCGTTTTCGGACAGCGGTGTCCTGCTCGGCATAAGCTCGATCCACTGGCGCGAGGCGTGGAAATACGGTATGCGTGGCTGGCGCTACTGCCAGCAGGATTGCGGCCATGCCATTGCTGCGCTGAGTTACGCAGCGGCTGCGCTCGGCTGGCAGACGCGGCTGGTGGAGGCGGCAGCCGATGACGTACTGGCCGACTTGCTTGGATTGGAGCGCAGCGAAGATTTCGTGGACGCCGAATCGGAGGCGCCAGATGCTTTGCTCTGGATCGGCAATCCTGGATGGCGGCCTGATCTTGGGCGCATGCTGACCGCTTTGGATAAGGCACGGTGGTATGGACGCGCGAATCAGTTGAGCTCGGGACATGTGAAGTGGCCGGACATTGATTCGATCCGTCGAGCAACATACAAGGCCCGTACTCCCGAACCGACTTCGCCGAATCCAGAACTGCGCCCGTCGCCCGCGAGGCCCGCCCTTGACCTCCGCTTCGCCCGGATCGCCCGGCAGCGTCGTAGCGCGGTGAACTTCGATGGTACGACGCGCATCGCCGACGCGGCTTTTTTCAGCATGCTGGGGTGCCTGTTGCCGCGTCGCGACACGCCCCCGTGGAATGCACTGATATCCCCTGCGGCAGTGCACGCGGCGCTATTTGTACACCGCGTCGACGGCTTGGAGCCAGGCCTGTATATGCTCGTCAGAAATCCCGAAGCGCTGCCGGTTCTCAGGCAGTCTCTGCGTCCAGAATGGCTGTGGAAGAAGATCGGGCCGGACTATCTGCCGCTCTATTTTCTACTACCTTACGATCTGCGCGCCGTGGCAAAGTTGATCTGCTGCCACCAGGATATTGCCGCCGACTCCTGCTTTGCGTTGGGAATGATCGCCAGATTCGAAATCGCCTTGAAGCAACCATGGCGTTATCGCCATCTTTACTGGGAATGCGGCATTCTCGGCCAGGTTCTCTATCTCGAAGCCGAAGCTGCCGGAGTGCGTGCCACGGGGGTTGGCTGCTTTTTTGACGACGAAATGCATACATTGCTCGGAGTGAAGGATCACGCCTGGCAGAGCCTGTATCACTTCACAGTAGGTGGCGCGGTGGACGATCCACGCCTCTCTGCATTCCCGCCGTATGAGGTTCAGCCTTGAACGAGCCTCCCGCGTCCTCCCATGCGGAGAAGGTGCTGATCGAACATGTCGACGCCTATGGCATCGACATGACGTCCGCATGGACGCTTCACTCCGATCGCCACGCCGACGGAAGCGGCCGCAGTCGGTGCGCTGGGCGGCGCGATCCTTGCCGAGCTGTACCGGCAGATCAACCTCGCGGTATTGAAGGAATCGTTGTTTCTGACTGCGAAAACCAGTGAATGGTTTGAGCCTACGACTGCCCTGCATCAACGACTTTTCCTTGTCGCGACATCAGGTTCTCGCGCAGCTTTATCTTCGCAATGATCGGCAGATCCCCGGCTATTTCATTGCAGCGGCGATGCGCAAGAACAAGATTTGCAAGGTTGCTCGTCCCACCATCCTTTATCGAAAGCAGGTGCTCCAGCGTCAGGTCTCCACTTTCCATGCCGCTGCCGCAATAGAAACAGCCGTCTCCATCTCTCGAGCGTAGGGTCCTGACGCGAGAAGCCCGCTTCTTTTGGCTCCTTGTCACGGCGCTGGGAAAAGTTGATGGCACGCCGTTTCCAGCATTTCGCTTCAGTCGAATCACCGGTGGACTGCTGCTCACCGCCTCTGCGTGACCTTTTTCTATCAACGCATCAGCGCGATCCTCCGTGCAATTAGCAAGCCGATTACCCATCTGATCAAGCACAACTACAACGGTCGAATCCATTATTCGCCCTCCAATCATTTTTTCTCCCATCTATTTAGGATAACGAATCGTATTCACAGTGAACGAAAATACCTGGCCTGAACAGGAAAACGACCGGAGTCCGCCTGCATTCTTCTGCAAAAAATGCTCAGCCTTCTCGCGAGAGCTGGGGCGTGAACGGCCGCGAGGCACCCCGATGAATTCAGATTTTCGGTCGGCTCGAGCAAAAGTTGAGATCCCGGCCGTCACCACGCAGCACAAAACCTCTTGGCTCGCCTCGCCGCCCTATCATGACTATCGACGCGCGTGGCCGAGCCGTACGAACCGGAGGCTGGTCGACGCATGCGCAGAGCGATGTTCTGCCCTGCGACCATCAACAACATAATGTTTCGCATATCTTATTATGTCGAGCGGCGGCCGCTTACGCGGCGAGCGTTGCAACAGAGGCGCTAACGCTGACCGTGGCCCACTTGCCGTTGAGGAGAACGTCGCGCATACACGTGCAGTTCAGCACATAGGTGTGCGTCGCTCTTATCCGTCATGTCCGGTGGCCAGAAGGTATGGATCGCCATCGTCGGCAACATTGGTAATCAGCCAACTGTCGGCCTGCTCAGGACTCGCGGGTGCTACCAGCATCCATCCATCGCTACCCGCGTGCACAGCTTCGCTTTGCGGGGCGGTTTCTTCGTCGCTTGCAGTGATGCTCATATTTCGCTCCTCTGGTCAATCGCGCGAGGCGCAGCTCAACCTATTGTTGCGAAAGCGACGGACGAAAGAGGGCCAAAAGCCGGCGATTTTCGGAGCCTTTTCCGGCACAACCGTCGTTTGAGACAACTCGGGCGGTGCGACGAGCGAGGCATGCTCTCAAGGCGCGCAGCGCGCGCCCATACGCGACATTCGCGAACGGCTCGACCGACGCACGCCCGATCGCCATCCGGTAGCCCAGTTCGCCAAATACCTGAGCGGTGCCCGCATGATAGTTGGTGCCCAGATGATCGACAAAGCCCGGTACCGCCAGGTAACGGTCGGCGTTGCGGCGTTGCGGCGTTGCGCATTCACGAATGACGCTTCATGGCCCGACTAGCGCCCCGCGCCCGAGCGCAGCAAGCGAGGCAGTGCAGGTGAATGGAATAACGGACCCCGTTTGAGTCGTTCACCATGCCGTGTACCGGAAGTTCGAAAAATCTGCGCCGGTAGCTGTGCCGGCTCCAACTCGGAACAGAATCCTCTCTGCATCCGAGCCTGCGCGGCAGGCCGGCTCGCGGCGGGGATGGAGAGTCGGCGTCGCGCCCGGCGAGCGTCACGGACACGGTTGACGGCGCGGGCTGGATTCGCCGCGCGCCCCCCTGGCCGATCTACACCGCTGCCTTCGGCAGTTGCCAGCCATGCGTCGCAGCAAGCATGCGCAGCACGAAGCAGACCGCGCCACCGAGCAGTGCAGCCGCGACCGGTGGCACGCCGAGGCGTCGCGCGGTGACGAGCGCAACACCGCCGACGAATGCCGCACTCGCATAAATATCGGCAACCAGAACGAGCGGCACGCGCGCAAGCAGCAGATCGCGGATGGCGCCGCCGCCCACGCCGGTCAGTGTGCCCATCAGCGTCGCGATGAACGGTCCGATCCCAAAGTTGAGCGCCTTCTGGGCGCCCGCCACCGCGAACAGCGCGAGCCCCGCCGCATCGAGCGTGGTGACGAGCAGCGCAGGCAGTTCGCGCGCAGCGCCGTGAAAGACGAAGCTCAGCAGTCCCGTCACGAACGCGAGCACGGCATAACGCCAGTCGCGTACCGCATTCGGCGGCGTCGCGCCGATCAGCAGGTCCCGGATCACGCCGCCACCCAGTGCGACGACGAACGACAGCACCATCACGCCGAGCAGATCGAGCCCACGGTGCATCGCGGCGAGCGCGCCTTCGAGCGCGAACACAGCGGTGCCCGCAAGGTCGGCCGCGAGTACGACCGTTTCGATTCTTTTTATGGACATCGGGAGCGGAATGAAGAGGAGGACCGGTGACATGCCGTCCGGCGACTGGACTCGATGATAACCGCGCCCCGCCATTCCTGGAGTGCGCCTACCAAGGCACATGCAGCCAAGAAGTGCCGTCTCCAGAGCGCCGTGTCGCGGTCATTCCTCGATCTGAAGGGCGACGGCTGTGGACCGCACGCCGACCCAAAGAACTGTCGGCAAGTCAACCCTTCCTCCGTCTTTCGATTTCTTGTTTCACACGTTCGATCTCAAGCCGTCTGGCCTCCTTTGTTCCCCATGGTGGCGCTCTGTTTTGGGTGGCTTCGGCGGCGGCATGAATACGTGCTTTGGCAGCAAGTTGATTGACTCTGCGTTCGTCCAGCTCCCGCATTTGGCCGCTTGCCGCTCGGCGAAGCGTTCAGCCGCAATGGGTGTGGTTCGTTCAGGTAGTCCGGCAAGGATCACAAGCTTGTCAATATTGTCCCAGGTGCTGATCCAGCCGTCGAAGCCAGAAATTACGTACCCACATGTATGCAAAGCTGGAGACGCCGCCGTCATCGAGCTCCTTTGTCCGTGTGGCCGTGGCGGTCGAGCGCATGATGCCTGAATCGCTAAACGCGCGATGAAAAAGCGCATCGGTGCGGTCAACTGCCTGCGCCGCACGGTCCGCGCCGAGAGTCGCCACGACAGAGTCATCAGACAGGAATTTTGACGCGCCCGATCAATGCTCGGCACGATCAGGTGAGTCCGCATGACTCGAGGATTGGTAGCGCGCATCAAATGGCAAACATTCCGCCAGGTCACTGGATCGGCTTTTACGACGGGAACCGGCTGGCTCACGTGATGGACAGCACCGGAGGAGGCACAAGCTTCAAGCAACAAGCCTTTTGGAATCATCAGGCAGTCGCCGTGCAGGCTGTCGTAGACATTCTGTTCAACGAGCAGCGACGCCGTACCGGTCGGTCCGGGTTCAAGCCCTCCATCGAAAGGACCGGAATGTGATGTGGCGGCGAAAGCACGCAGCCACGAGCCTGGCGTGACGCGCAGCCAGAACGCGACTCGGTCGTTGAGATGACGTTGATCGGCGCGAACAAAAACCATTGGCGGCATGAATGAGGAGACAACCAGCTTGGCGCGCGCCGTTGCACGGACGGTATTGGCGCAGGTCGCGTAAATATGATCTAATCCGTACCAGAAGTTATTGCGATTCCGTGCGCTCACGTAACGAGCATCGACCCTTGCCAGCCGATCTTTCGGTACTGGCTATTTCTTTTCTCCGTTTCGGCTTTACCATTTCCTGATCACACGCATGCCGCGGAAAGATCAGCCATGCGTCTATCTGTCTGTTCCCTGCTTCACGTACGTCTTCTTCCAGAGCTGCCTTAAACAGCCTGCACGAGCTGCCTTAAACGGGCTGCGCTCTCTCCTCATCACGTCCTTCTGACCCCTGCCGCCGGCCCGGAATGCTCAGGTCAGCGCTGCCATCCCACACGCCTGTCTGCCGCACGACAGGCCATCTGACTTCGCAGCCTCCACAGGCAACAGTACCCGCCTGTTTCCGGCCGCCCAGCCGGCACCCGTGCGTCCTGGGCCTCTCCACGTCCAGACGCATGGACAGTCTCCCTTCATGGTCCCGCGCATCACAACGCCGGGCGCACGCAATCATCGCTAGAAGGATGAGCGCGCTCCCTGTGCGGGACATCGACCCTCCTCCGTCCATCTCCTTGCAGCTTTCAACCCATACCCACCCGGACACCATCCCCTCGCGGATCCCCTAGCTCAACGCAGTCACGTCCCCGGTTGGCCTTCGCCTGTCCAGAAAAACGCACCGCCCCCCGCCGGTCGCGCATCCCATTCAGATGCACGTGCGGCCTTGCACCGTCGCACGACGCGCATGCGTGCGCGTGCAAAAGGGGGAAACGCGCCTTCGGCGCAGAACAACGCGGAGGATATCCGCACAACCATCATAAGGAAAACTGACGATGAGCGTCATGAACCAGGCCATCCACCAGGCCGCCCTCAGCAGCAAACGGGCAGGCGGCAGCCTTGCCACACAGAAGAACCGCAGGTTTGATGCATCCGGGCTTCTGCGCTTCGCGCGGCAGGTCGGTGAGCTGCATCCCTCTGTTCAGGAGACTCCGGACTGGGTCGTACACCTGTACGCACAGTATTGCGTCGCACAGGGCAAGGCGCCCAGTACGCTGGCAAACATATTCTCCTCAATCCGTGTCCTGGGTACGGCAACCGGCGAGCGCATCACGCAGACTCCCGGCAATGCGGTGCTTGGGATCACCCGACGCACGAGAAAGGGCAGGAAACGGGCAATGACGGACACGGAAATCGTGGCCTTGCTTAAGCGCGCTGCCCGCTCTGACGAAGGGCTCATGCACACCATCTCGCTCGCCCTCGCCTTCGGGTTGCGACGCAAGGAAGCCCTGATGAGCGCACCTGACCTGCAGATGTGGCTCGAGGCGATCGTGAGGGGCGACAGCCATGTCCGCGTCATGAGAGGAACGAAGAATGGCCGTCCCAGGACCGTGCGGCTCCTGGACGCACGACGCGAGCAGACCCGGACAGTCGTCCATGCGGCGCTTGTCTATGTTACGGCCAACGGCATGCGGCTGATCAGCAGCCAGCCTGCAACGCTCGAGGCTGCAATGAACAGGTTCAAAAGTCTTCTGTATCGCCTCGGAATGTCAGGCGAAGTCAGCTTCCACGCGCTGCGCTACACCTATGCGCTCGAAAGCGCCAACGAAATGCTGGCCGCCGGCCTGTCACCGTATGACACGCTCGTAGAACTGAGCGAATCGCTCGGACACGGCCCCGACAGGACGCGCATGATCCTTGACCACTACTGCCAGCCTGTCAGGGATCGCTTTGCCGGAAAAATGTCCTTTCCCGGACAGCATCCTCACTCGCGGCGCACGTCGGGCGGCTTGCCGCGAGCGGCCGCACGCCTCGAAGCGAAATCACTTCACGCCGCGCTGAGCGGCTATCCCCTTGGAGATGCCATGCCTGCCGGCAAGGAACACGTGCACGCAGATGGCCAGACCTTTCCCGGACACCCGAAATCAGGAGGCGTCGCATGAACGCTGGCAAGCTCGACGACGAAGCACGCGCCCACATCGCAGACGCAGGCTTTAACGACACCGTGCGCGCCTGCGCCACTGAGGCGTGGCGTGCACTTGCAGCGCTTCTCGACGAACACGGACCCATCCCGGACACACTTGCGGACATCCAGCCGGACCTGCTCGCAACCCTTGCTTCGCGTCTCACGCGCAACGACGTAGAGACGACGCTCGTCATGGTGGCTACCATCCGTGTTGTGTTGCTGCGCGCGGGCCATCGCGTGTCGTCAATTGAGGGGCTCAGGGTACGCACGACGAGAAGGCGGATCGCGAATGGACCGAACGGAAAGTACCGGTTCGAGAAGACGCTCGATACCGGCCCGAACCTCGGCGGACACGAAGGAGGCTGACAGGCAGGACGGGGAGCGTGCCTGCGCCTGGCGCCTGCTCTGCCTGCGCCCTCGCAGTGCTGCGTGCGCGACGTTGGGCGTGCTCCGTGCGCCTGGCGGCGCAGCACTACCGGTTTGCTTTCCTTGCCATGAGGCGGGTGCCGACCTACCCTCTAGTTGCTCAAGCGGTAAGCGCGAGCAGTCCTCGTACAGCCTCGTGGAATACCGCGAGGCTTTTTTTCCGGACAATAAAAAAACGCCTCTCCGCAATGGAGAGGCGTTGATTGCCAGTGAATCGGATGCCACCACGCAGGCAACATCAAAACACGCCGATCCTGTCATGCCGGTCATCGTCCCATTCGATCAGCAGCTTTGCCTCGGGCTTCAGATACGAAATGCTGTGACAACGAATGCATTCGACCACAAGAGCGGCCGTCTCGTCGGCTGTGGAGAGCCTGAACAGGTCAGTGCCGCAACTGCCACAACGCATCGGCCTGGTGTTTGCCGTCATGCCCGACCTCCTTCTTGCGCGTTGCCAGGCCCCTTCGCCCGCAGCGCCTCATGGCCGGATCGCGCCCGTGCTGCTGCGCCAGTCGGCACCGGCTTCGTTCGTCCCGCAGCGAGATTCACAAACAGCACCGGATACGATGGCGTGCCGGTCCTGAACAGTGTCGACAACAGATTGAAAGTCCGCACCACGATCGTCTCGTTGATTACCAGCGACCGGGGGCTCAACGCCCCGGCCATGAAACACGCTGGCGCACCCTCATCCTTGTCGTGCTGCGGGGCCAGCCGTTCGGAAGACATGCCCCCCTCATCGGGCCGCCTGTCGCACCGTGACCTGCCGGATTCGCCAGACACGACCTGGCCGCGAACGGCCCCGTTGCCACAGTCAAGGTAATAGCGGCGCGAATCCGCCTGCGCCGCCTTTGCGATCGCATGCTTCGCACGAGGCGAATCGATACAACCCACAACGATATCTATGTGCAGACTCGTGGTCGCTGCAAAGAATGTGGCGTGATCCGGCAACGCGAGATTACCAGTGCGTCGTCGTCCCGGCTGCAGTTGCATTCCTGCCGCCCGCGTGGCTGGTGAAACCTGGCCAGGGTCATCGGGAAGCCTGACGGGTAGATCGGTGCCGTGTACTGCACGCTCAAGATCGCTGATCGGCAGGTGCTTTGCTGCCCCGTCCGTGGTCGGGAACGGCAGCCCATTCAAATCGGCCGGATCTTCCACAACGGGATGATGGATCAGCAGGTCGTGGCCGGGGGCGGCGGTCATCTGATTGACAATGATGCTCGTGGCGATGCCCGGGCTGACGGTAATCGGCACCGGGAGACAGGTGGGAGCGCAGGCAGTGAGATGCCCGGTGAGCTGCGAAGATCTGACTTTCATGGGGTCCTCAAACGGAAAACCCCACCGGACGACCGCCCACAGGGACGGAGTCCCTGTGGGGAAATTGATGGATGCGTCCGGCTGGACGCGCGAGACTGAACTGCTAGAGATTGATGACGCGCAGCGCAGCCATCACAATCCTGGTCTGGCGGCTGTCAATCATGTCGCCGTACGCGTTGGCAAGCGAAGGCGCCTCAGCGTATTGCACGAACGCATCTGCTTCGACAGACCCGGCGGATGCCAGGCTCCGGTCCGGCCGCATGTTGATGGCCGCTTCGATCCGGGCGATGGCACGAGCTGCGGCCTTTCTGAAGCGGGTTGATTCATGGGGACAACTCCTTTTCAAGGGTTGCCGCGCCTGAAAGTCCCGTCGGGGGATAAATCCCGGCGGGGCTGGAAAGTTGCCGCAGTCCGGCTATTCGATGCGTCGTGGACGCGCTGACCAAGCCAGTGTAAGCGCGCGGCGCAACAGTCACCTGGCGAAAGCCGAAAATATCCGTAGTGCTTTCGCGACTGTCCTGTCGCGACGGCATAACCCGGCGCGGACGGAAAGAAATGCGCACGAAGCGGACTGTACCCTGTGCGACAGCGCCGGTGCGCGCATCGCAGACGCGGCAGATACCATCGCCGCACGGGTGGATAGAACGCGCGTCACTGCACAAACGTCGTTCTGCGTTCGCCTCCTGACGGGTGTCGTGACTCGCAGCTCACGATCGTTTCCCACGTCACCCCTTCGCCCGATCTCAACCGGTTGATGGCCTTCAGCCCGAAAGCTCAAGGAAACATGCGCCCTTTCGCCTTCGGCTGCGCCAATGTTGCCGTATGTCACTGAGCGGCGTTTTGGAACGATTCCAGGATCGGCGTAATGCCGCCACGTGATGATTGGCGCATACCGCATCGCCGTCGGGGGCAGGAGCTTCCGCAAGCCTAAGCCTAGGCCGATGCCCATGACGGCAACGTCGCCCTCGAAAAACCAGAAACCCCATTCCTGAAGCCGCTGCAGTCCGCGTGTCGCCCCACTTCCAGCTGACGCCATGACGGCGATCATCGCCGACGCCTTCACGCTGGTCCATGACATCGTCTCACCCGGACGTTACACGCGTTGCACACCACAAGCGGCGGCTGCCTTTTGCAGGATTGAAAACTTCCTCGCGAAATCATGGTGTTACGCTTCAGATGAAAAGCAGGCACGCGTGCGGGGGCTTCAACCGGTTGAACGGTTGCTGCCGGATTTGCGTCATCCGTGCACGCGGATGATGCGATCTGCTTGTGAGCCAGGTGCCGTGCACGGCACCCGGGCGGCGCATCAGATCGTGGGCAACGACCCGACAGACCGTGCGTTGTCCCGGCGCGGGCCCGGGCGATGCGCGATGCCGTTCAAGCCGAGCGGCAACTCCACTTGCGATGCGGGGGCGAACACCGCGCGCCGGAGGGCATTGACCGACGTTCCGAGCGCGCGCGCCGCATCGAGTACGCTGCCACGATGCAACTCAAGGGCGTTCATGGCAATCGCACTGGTAAGAACCGGAACCTCGATCGGCAACGCAGCCCCGCCAGGGTCCGCTGCGTCGTCGCTGAAGTCCATTGACCCGGGGAGGCTCGCATCCACCTGTTGCTGCCACGCATGCCTGCCGGTCTGGTACACCAGTTCATCCCAGCATTTGATGCGTAGCCCCTTCACCGATTCCGCAAGCCCCCCGTTGCGACGTTCGAGCCATGCCGTGCTATCGGCAAACAGGGCGGTCAGCTCCGCACGTAGCGCTTTTTTGCCGATCGACTGCAGAAACATATCCCAGCAGACAAGCCGTAGCCCGAACTGCCTGGCATCGAGCGCATCCTGCTGCCAGCGCTCAACGATACATAGCAGGTGCTTGCGTCTGAAGTTCAATAGCTTCTGCAGACCAAAGCCCGCTGCGAGCAGCACCTGAAAATCACACATCAGTATGGCAGTCTGTATGCAACGCACCGCATAGGGCACGCGCACACTGACGTCGAAATAAGGCCTGTAGTACCGTGGCGAAAAATCACGGGCAGACGCCCGCGCCACAAGTCTGAATCTGTCCGTCACGTTGGCGCGGGCAATGATGTATCGTTGATCGTATATTGCGTGCATCGTGGTAGCTCCGTTGGTGGGTCGGTCGTTGAACTGCGGGTTGCTCTTTGCGCTGTCTGGCCGCGCGTGCCTTTTTATCTGCATACCGAAATTTTTCAGGAAGAATCACCCGCGTGCCGCTGCGCGGGTCGCACCGTCATTCGGCTCGCCAGCGCGGGCCTACAGGCGTGTTACTGCCCATCGGGTGCCGCTGGGGGTTCAGAGAAAGCGCAGCCGTGACCCGCCCACTACTCCCCAGCGGTTCGGGCGCACCGGGACACCCAGGAATCGCGGACGGATCGCCGGAAAGAGACCCCGCATGCCGGTTGCGCTACGCGGGCCCTAGACTTTTAGTGCGAAGCCCCAGGCACAGGCCACGACGTGGTGAGCATCGCCCGATGCGGAGATGCACAGCACGTCGAGGCCCGTTAGCGGGCGCAGACAGCCCACTGACCAGGCACGATGTGGAGAGAAGGAGTCGCGCGTACAGCGCGACCGGCAGAAGGAGGTACCGGCGTGGAGCCGGTACCTGAAAACGGCTATGAACAGTCGTCGCGACGCTTGCGAGCAGCGTCTACACCATTGCGATGCATGACGAGGCACAGCACTGAGAGGGCAATGGTTACTGCAAGAGCAAAAAGACTGAAGCCCATGATTACTCTCCGTTCATCGCGACCAGGCCCGCATACAGGCTGACCAGCGCCGCAAGCAGCAGATTGGCCTCGTTGACCAGGTTGACGGCCGATCCGTAAGGGCTTGCATAACAGTACGCGACAGCCCCGACGATCGATGCCGCGGCCAGCGTATGCATGTAACGTCCGAACTGTCGCCGCTGCTCCCGACCAGGCGATCGCACCAGTCTCACGCAGTCGCGCCAAACTGCGCGATGCCCTCTCGGCTCGGCAGGTTCGGCCCCCGCGACGAGAAACATGTCGCCCTCGAGATGCATGAGCCGCATCAGATGACCGTCCACGTACGCGCACACGGTGGGCTGAACCCTCGCATGGGCAAACAGCTGCATCACACGAGCGAGACCGGGAGAAACCTGGACACGCGAATCCTGAGCGGTGAAAGTGCCGCGATCAGAGATCGTCATGCCTGACGCATCCTTGACGATGATTGCGACTATCTGCATGACGCCTCCCGGGCTTTAGTGGCAGCAGGGCTGACCCGCCCCGGTTCAGTTGGCCGCGCTGCGCGACTCGCCGGTACTAGATGGTCTGGTTCGCCCGTGCATGTGCCAGCAGCTAACGCGTTGCTGCAGCAGCCCTCCGCACACATAAAGCGTGCAGCAGGGCAGTGCTGCACCAGGCCTGGACGGTCGCCCGATATCCGGCTGCCTGCAACTGCCAGCGCCCTCACGGTCGTATCAGGGTCCGGCTGCGGATACACCCTGCCCGCAAACACGTGCATGCGCGCTGCGATGTCGTGAAGGATTGCAAACCTCGCGGCCAGACTCCGGCCACGACGGCGGCGAGGAGTCGTCTTGATAATGTCCAGCATGAGATGCCTCAATAAAAAAGCGATTCGCCCTACGGCGTAATCGCGATAGAGAATCTGCCGGTTTAACCGGCGACAGGGATGACTGAAGAAAACGCAGGAAGGCGAAGAGTCAGAAGAAGGCTCCCCGTTGGGTTGAACGGCTGGCTGCACGCCGTGCAACGAGGGACAGCCGTCACGGGGTTACTGCATTGCACGGCACGCCGGCGTCTGGACAGCGCGGGCCGCACGCAGTGTTACGTGCATGCGCGAGCCACGGCGGGTGGCACAATCAACGCCCTACAAGGACTTGCCCGTCGCGGAGACGACTGGCGTACATGCGCGCACGGCCAGTGAGCACGACGACACGACTGCTGGAAGTGGGATCGGAAAATACATGACTGCAGCTCCTTCAGAAAAAAATCGGGAGCCACCCCTGTCGGGATAACTCCCGACGGGAACGACAGGTTTTCACCTGCCAGGAAAAAGCCAACGTCAGTCGGCTAAATGGCGAATGCCAGGCTTGGCACTGCTTGGTCGATGCGCAATTGCGCGGGAATAAGGCCAGTGTACGGACGCCAGTTCACCCTCGGCGCCGAAAAGATCAGCCAATCAGTATGGCTTTCGTAGCCAGAAGTCGCCACCGGCGACGCATACGTGACCCGTATCAGGGAGGCCCATTCGCCAACCGGTTGACGGCCTTAACCGCGAATGCGACGCCGAACCACACCGCTTTTGAGGCAACCTGCCGTTGACACGCGTTGCCCCCTTAAAGGTGGCGCAATGCGTTGCACGGCTTTGCCATTATTGCGCACGTAAATCATTGATTTTACTGAATTAAAAATTTCAAGGCCGATAACCGGTTACGCTCAGTTTTTCAGGAAATGAAATTATCAGCATGGAAACCCGCCACTTATCCAATATTTTCTTATTAAATGGACAGATACGCCGACCGGCGTCGCGTGCAGGTACCGTAGTCAAACGGCATCCGCGCCCACCGGTATGTTCAAGCTCGTGCTGCTCGATGCCGTTATGAGGTTTCAGTGGCGATCAGGGAGAGACGCGAGCGCTGCGCAAGACACGCACTGCGCGCTATCCAAAGGCTCAGTTTGGACAACATCCGCATGAAAACAGGCGACGTGGCATGGTACCAATCGATCTGAAAGATCAAGAATCGGCAGTCGCGGCTCACGCAAATTTCCGCAGCTCCGGTGCATCTCCGCTTGCGTTCGGCTGGTTGTATGGTCAATGCCTTGAGCTAGGGCTGTGGCCGAACCAGAGGACGGTGGCGAACGCGCTTGGGACAACGCCGACCCGGGTCTCCCGCTGCCTCGCGGCGAACCGTCTGCCGCCTGAACTGCTTGCGGCGCTGCACAACACGAGATCCGTCAGCTACAGGTCGCTGATGACAATGATCAACATCGTAAACAGCACCGGTGTCGCTGTCGCCCGTGAGCGTGCGAAGCGCATTCCGCCATGTTGCACGGTCAGCCAGATCAAGTCTTTTATGCTCGGCACGGAGGTCTCATCCGCGTCCGGTTCTGCGTTCAGGATTTCAGCGGGGCCGAGGAACAGATATCTGCGCATCGACACGCCGCACGTCGTAAAGATTCTTGCTAAACAGAAAGAGTTCGAGGACATACTCCAATTCGTGGCCTCCGTAACGTTTAGCAAGTAGCGTGTTGGCCAGTTGCGGCCCTCATGATCGGCTGTCTCGGCCAGAGGGCGGGCTGTTCTGCAAGCCGGCCGCTCGGCCCATACATCGCTCGACGGCAAAAGTGGACAGCATCGTCAGTCGCTTCAGGCAACTGGTCCAGTTCGAGGTCCCCATCGTCCTGCGCACAACCCAACGCACATCCGGGTCGGCGCAGAACAGCCGAAATTCGACGAAACCCGTGGCCGTGGTTTGTATAATCGTGCCTTTTATGCGCCGGTTGGCCCTTCATGCTTAGTTTTGCGCTCGGATTCATTGCATCACTGCTCGTCACGCTGCTGATCGTGCGCTACGCGCATCTGCATGAAGAGTTCGCCGATACCGATCTGGCCGGCGTGCAGAAATTTCACGCGAAGCCAACTCCGCGCATCGGCGGCATCGGCATCCTTGTGGGCCTGGTCGCCTCCGCTCTTCAGTTGCAGCACAGCTATCCGGCCGTGTCCGGCGGGATTCTCGGCATTGTCGCGTGCGGCCTGCCCGCCTTCGCTTCGGGCCTGATCGAGGACCTGACCAAACGCGTTTCGCCACTCGCGCGGCTCGTGTGCACGATGATTGCCGCGGCGCTCGCGTACTTCGTGCTCGGTATCGCGGTGACGCGCATCAGCGTGCCGTCGCTCGATTTCCTGCTGTCGTACGCGGCCATTTCATGCGCGGTCACGGTGCTCGCGGTCGCGGCGCTCGCCAATGCGATCAATATCATCGACGGCTTCAACGGGCTTGCGTCGATGGTCGCGTTCATGATGTTCGCGTCGCTCGGCTACGTCGCCTTCCAGGTGCATGACCCGATCGTGCTGTCCGCGTCGCTGATCATGATGGGCGCGGTGATGGGCTTCTTCATCTGGAATTTTCCTGCCGGGCTGATCTTTCTTGGCGACGGCGGCGCGTACTTTATCGGCTTTATGCTCGGCGAACTGGCGATCATGCTGGTGATGCGCAATCGCGATGTATCCGCGTGGTATCCGGTGCTGCTGTTCATGTATCCGATCTTCGAAACGTGCTTTTCGATCTACCGGAAGAAGTTTATTCGCGGCATTTCGCCCGGCATTCCGGATGGCGTGCATCTGCATATGCTGGTGTACAAGCGGCTGATGCGCTGGGCCGTCGGCGTGCAGACCGCACGCGAACTCACGCGGCGCAATTCGCTCACTTCGCCTTATTTGTGGTTGCTGTGCCTGATTGCGGTGGTGCCGGCCACGCTGTTCTGGCGGCACACGTTACACCTGTTCTGCTTTGTGGTGGTGTTCGCGGCGACTTATGTGTGGCTGTATGTGAGTATCGTGCGCTTCAAGTCGCCGCGCTGGATGGTGGTGAGGAAGAAGCCGCGGCATTGAGCGGGCTGCGCCGGCGCGGCTTTGGTTGTGCGGCGTTCAGGTTTGCTTGAAGTGCCGCCAGCGCCCGTCGATCTGTAGACCGATCACCGCCAGCACCGCATACCACAGCACCAGCACCCCCCATTGCACCAGCGGCGGCGCCTGCAACGCGAGCAGCGCCACCGCGCCGCCCATCAGCATCAACCACCAGTAGATCAGCGCGACGAAGGTGTGCCGTCCGCCAGTCATCTGCACGAGACGCTGGTAGTAGTGCTCGCGGTGCGCCTGCCAGACCTTTTCGCCGCGCGCGAGGCGGCGCAGCAGCGTGACGGTCGAATCGGCGATGAACGGTGCAAACACCAGCACCGGAAACCATAGCGGCCACACGTCGTGCTGCCAGCCCCAGAAACCGAGCGCGCCCGCCAGAAAGCCGAGCGGAATCGAGCCGGCGTCGCCGAGGAAAATCTGCGCGCGCGGGAAGTTCAGCACCAGAAAACCCGCCGCCGCGCCCGCAACCGCGATGGCCGTCAGTGCGAGCGGCGGTTGCGCCGTGGCAGCGGCAATGGCGTAGGTGCCGAAGCCCAATACCGCGACGCCGCCGGCAAGGCCGTTCGAGCCGTCCATGAAGTTGTACAGGTTGACGAGCCACACCATCGCAACGCCGACCACCACCGCGAACCACCACGGCACGTCGACCGCACTCGCGGCGACCGTCGCCGCCACCACGGCGATATGCGCGGCGAACCGCACGCCTGGCGACAAGCCGCGCCGGTCGTCGATTTGCGACACGATGCCGAGCACCAGCGCGCCCAGCGCTATCGCGCGCAGCGGCGGCGCACAGAGCGCGGTCAATAGCAGCGCGGCCGGCAGGATGCCCCAGCCACCGACGCGCGGCACCGGCCGCTCGTGCAGCGAGCGCGCATTGGGGATGTCCACTGCGATATTCCACGCCCAGCCGGTGCGCAGCAGCGCGATGAGAATCACAAACGACAGCAGTGCGGCGAGCACGGCCGCTACCGGAAGAGATAAGGAAAAAATCGGCATGGCGTTCAACGGGTGGTCTTGTAGGCGCGAGCGGTTTCGGCGAGTCCTTGTGCGACCGACCATGGCGGCGCCCAGCCGAGTTCGCGACGCAACCGGCTGCTGTCGACACGTAGCGGGCTGGTTAGCCGCTCGACCTGCGCGGTCTTGCCGGTCAGCTTGCCGAGCCCGCGCAGCCACGCGACCGGCACCGGCACGAGTCGCGCAGGCCGGCCCAGCGCGGTAGCGATCGCTTCGACCATGCCGGCCACGGACAGATCGTCGCCGTCGGTGACATGGTAGACGCCGCCGACCGGTTCGGGCCGCGTGGCGAGCGTGCGAATCGCGTCGGCGAGATTGCCTACGTAGACCATGCTGCGACGCGCGTCAACCGAGCCGAGCGGCAGCGGCACGCCGCGATCGACCGCACGCATCAGGCCGCGAAAATTGGCGCGCACGCCGGGGCCGTAGACCAATGGCGGGCGCACGACTGCAACCTCGACGCCGTGCTCACGGCCAAGCGCAAACAGCGCCTGCTCGGCTTCGTACTTTGAAATACCGTAGGGGTCGACCGGTGCAGGCGCATCGTCTTCGCGCCACGGACGGCCCGGCTCGCGCTCGCCGAGCGCCTTTACGCTGCTGATGAATACGATGCGGCGTGCGCCGGCTGTGAGTGCGGCGCGTGCGGCGTTTAGTGCGCCTTCGACGTTGGCGGCGCGGTAGGCGGCGAGCGGGTCGGTGGAATCGTCTTGCATCATGTGCACGCGCGCGGCCAGATGGATTAGCGCGTCGCAATGCGGCAGCGACGGCTGGGCGGCGGCGAGGCTCGCGAAGTTGTCGTCGGGGACTACGAGTTCGCGCACGCGCGGTTCACAGGAACCGGCGCGCCGTACGAGCGCGATCACCTGATGGCCGGCGTCGCATAGTTGTGCGCACAACGTGCGGCCTACGAAGCCGGTTGCTCCGGTTACGGCGATTTGCATGCGGTGCTTGCTCCCTGTTGCCGGCTTGCGAGTTGCCAATCCAAAAATAACAATGGCAGCCGAACGCTGCCATCATTTCAAGGTGACTTCGCAACGTGGTCGTCAGCCCGAACGCCGTGCCTGTCCGACCGACGTCACGCTTTGCAGCGTCGGTGCAGTCGTCGGTTGATATTCCGGAACCCAACGCCGCAGATCGCGCCGCACCTCGTCGTCCGACAGTACCCGGTGCTGCATTAGCCATGGCAGCAGATCGTCGAGCAGCCTGTCGGGTACTTCGCGCGCCTGAGCAACACGCAGCTTCGGATGTGCCGTCCGGGTGGTGGTTTCGTCGTCCGCCAGCAATTCCTCATAGAGCTTTTCACCGGGACGCAGACCCGTAAACTCAATGTTGATTTGCTCTTCGCTAAAACCGTACAACCGGATCAAGTCGCGTGCGAGATCGACGATCTTCACCGGCTCGCCCATCTCAAGAATAAATATTTCTCCGCCCCGTCCCATGCTTGAAGCTTGCAACACGAGCTGCGACGCCTCCGGAATGGTCATGAAAAAGCGCGTGATATCGGGATGGGTGACAGTGACCGGACCGCCCTTTGCGATCTGCTGCTGAAATTTCGGAATGACGCTGCCCGCGCTGCCCAGTACATTGCCGAAACGGACGGTCTCGAACTGCGTGCGCTCGCTTGTCTGCTGCAACGCCGTGCAGGCCATTTCGGCAAGCCGTTTGCTTGCACCCATCACGTTGGTGGGATTGACTGCCTTATCGGTTGAGATCAGCACAAAATGCCTAACGTTATGGCGAATTGCGGCGCGGCCCATGCGATAGGTGCCAAGTACATTGTTACGGATCGCTTGCCACGCGTTTAATTCTTCCATCAGCGGCACATGCTTGTAGGCCGCGGCGTGAAACAGAATGTGCGGCGCGTAACGCGCCATGACCTGGTCAATCAGCAGCGAATCCTTCGCGTCACCAATCACGGGGGTAATTCTGATCGCCGGGAATTTCTCTTTCAGCTCTTCCGTGAGCCGGTACATCGCAAACTCGGACAGATCAAATGCGATCAGTTGAGCAGGTTGGAAACGCACGATCTGCCGACATAACTCTGCACCGATCGAACCGCCTGCGCCGGTCACCATTACAACCCTGTTGCGCAACAGCGCCTCCACATGCGGCGTATCGATCTTCACTGGCTCGCGGCCTAGTAGATCTTCGAGGTCGACGCGCCGTATGCGCGACATGAAGGGTTCGCCCTCGGACAGTTCGGCGAGTGCCGGCAGCACCATCGCGCGCACGCCGGCGCGCACGCATAGCGTGGCCGCACGACGCTGTGCGTCGACCGACGCAGTTGGAATCGCGATGATCGCGTAGTCAGCCTTCAGTTCGGCTGCAAAACGCGGCAGGTCGCCAACCGCACCCAGCACCTTATAGCCGTAGATTTCGCGGCCGTGTTTTGCCATGTCGTCGTCGAGGAGGCCAACCAGACGCCATTCGCCCGAACGCGATAGCTCACGCACGAGACTGGCGCCCGCTGTACCTGCGCCCAGCACGATGACCGGTTTACCCTGCCCGACAAGACCGCCGTAACGGCGAAACTCCTTGGAGGCTCGATAGAGCGCGCGCGAGCCGCCCATAATGAGGAACAACAACATGGGCGACACTAGCAAGACCGAGCGCGGAACAATTGGCTGCGGCTGCAACATCACGGCGCCCACCATTACGACCAGTGCGCCGGCGCTGATCGCCTTCGAAATGCGCATGAGATCGGGCAGACTGGCGAACACCCACATGCCGCGGTACAAGCCGAATATCCGGAAGATCATGGCATAGGTGACCACGACCCACAGCAGCGCATGCACCGCGCCATACCAGAACTCCGCCGGCACCTCGCCGTTGAAGCGGATTGCATACGCCACGAGCCACGCCGCGGCGACGGCGCACAGGTCGAATGCAAACGCACCTAGTGACAACCAAGACGACCGCAATCGAAATATTTTCATGGCACCTCGGAAGGACCCGTTCTCTCTTATGAGGCCAATTCTGCGCAACCCCATATTTTTGTAAAGGCAGACGCACTCGAGCGTAACTACTACGCGCTCACGGCATGCTTGCTGGGACCACGGACTATCAACGCCTGCGCTTTCCTTGCCTACCATCCTGCCTGGAAAAAGGACCGCCTAAGTTCCGCCCCGTTATTATGCCGCTACTTCCAAGCAAATTCCATGCTTGTGTAGGACCGATGCTGATCTGCAACAATCGTAACAAGATGTTCAGGCAGAGCGCGCGCCACCGACGCGTTCAATCACAGTCGCGCTCACACACACCCTCTCGGAAGCGCTCTGCACGAAGAGCCACACGTAAATCGTTTGTGAACGTTGCATACGCCAACCATGAGCACGACGACTACGTCGCCGCAACGCGGCGCCGATATCAAACATGTTTCGTCGCGCCGCCTTGCAGTGTCCAAATGTTGGTCGATAACTTGATCTTTATTATTTATCCGTTAATACGTATAACGAAAAACATCAGACCTTGCACAAGCGAGCCGCTGCATCATTGATATTTTCTGCAGCACCAGCAGAGCAACGGATCACCCCCGGGCACATTGAATTGGCCGTCCTGCAGCGCCGTAGTCCAGGTTACAGCAGCAGCCCGACATGCAGCGAAACGTCTTAAAGGAACGACAGCATGCGTTCATTAGAGACCGCACCGGCAGAACGTGACGCACGCGGACACTTGAGACAATTGCTGCCCGGCCTGTTGAGCGTGCCTGTCCTTGGTCGATTGATTCACATTGCCGCTGCGCTGTACCGTTCCCCCGAGACACGCACCACCATCCACGGCATTGCACGCCGACAGCAGGATCTTGCAGACCAGACGCGGCCCAACTCTACCGACCCGCAACACGAACGCTGGCCGCTTCCACCCGAAGTGCAGAATCTGCTTGTATCGCTGCCGCCGACATTGCGACAACTGCATCGTGCCCAACACGAAATCCCGGCGCAGTTCAGCGCTGAGGCGGAACGCCTCCTCGCGCAGGCGCACTTGGCGACCGGCAAACAGTTGGCTGCGCACGGGCAGAGTCTGGATTTCATTGCACAGCAGCTGGAAGCGATGGCTTACCGCTCCGACGAAATCGTGCAAAGACTCGCGACGCTCGCTACACAGATTGAAGGCGTTTCCGTCCGCCAGGAGTTCATACGCCACGAATTGATGATTCAATTCCGCTACGGCGTGGGCAGCACGCCCAGCGGACAGTCCGCACCGGAGATCGTTGCCGCGGAAAAGTTCGCGGCGGCTCGACAAGACGGCGTCGTCAAACCGAACCTCGGTTGCGGTCATGTACCCCTCGACGGCTACCTGAATGTCGACCTCCGCAAACTGCCGGGTGTCGACATCGTCACCCATGTCGACGCACTTCCGGTCCGCCCCGGCGAAGCAGCAGAGATCATGTCGGCGCATCTGCTTGAGCACTTCCCTCAAGAACAGCTGATGCGCGAATTGCTACCGTACTGGAAGTCGTTACTGAGACCAGGCGGCATATTCCGCGCTGTGGTACCCGACGCCGAAGCGATGATCGCGCAGTTTTGCACGAACAGGCTGACGTACGACCGCTGCGCGAAGTCACATTCGGCGCCCAGGACTACGACGGCAACTTTCACTACAACATGTTCACGCCGGACACGTTGGCGAGACTGCTGGACACAGCAGGATTCTGCAGCACGCAAATCCTCGCACGAGCTCGCGCGAGCGGCAATTACCTTGAGTTCGAGATCTGTGCGCGCAACGGAAATGAGTAACGCTCATGCCCACTTTTTCCGTCGTGATCAATACGTATAACCGCGCGACGAGCCTGCGGGAAACAATCCTGGGGCTACGCTTTGCAGCGGCACGGCGACTTCGAACTCGTTGTAGTCAACGGCCCATCAGACGACAATACCGAGGCGGTGCTTGCCGAGTTCGCACCTGACATCCGCGCGCTGTCGTGCCCGGCACGCAATCTGTCGATGTCCCGCAACATCGGGCTTGCAGCCGCTCGAGGCGACTACGTTGCCTACATAGACGACGATGCCATTCCCGAGCTCGACTGGCTAACCGACCTTCAGGCGGGATTTACAGCACCCGAGGTGGCGGCAGTGGGAGGCCACGTGTTCGACCCGACCGGTACGGGCTATCAATTCCGGTATGCGAGCGCCGACCGGCTGGGAAATGGCTATTGGCGGGACGAAAAGCACTTCATGTCCGCCAACTTCCCCAATACGTTTCGCTTTCCCTATGTGCAAGGCACCAACATGGGCTACCGCCGATCATTACTCGAAGAGATCGGCGGCTTCGACGAAGAGTTCGAGTATTACCTCGATGAAGTCGACGTCTGCGTCCGGCTGATCGATCGCGACTATGTGGTGACGCAACTCGACAGGGCCTATGTCCACCACAAGTATCTACCGTCGTATATCAGGCCCAAGACCGGCGTCTCGCTGTATCGCTATCCGGTGCTCAAAAACAAGGTGTATTTTTCGCAGAAGCATGCGCACCCATTCCTGCATGACCTGGAAATCGCCACCGATAACACCCGCTTTATCAACGAATCGATTGCTGAAATTCGCTGCGACCTGAACGCCGGGCGTATCAGCGCAGAGGACTTCAGCACGTTCGTGGACAACGCAAGGCGCGCATGGGACAACGGCAACGAGCGCGGCAAGGCAGCAGCACATGCGCATCACGGCGGTCTTCGCGAGCGCAGCCTGAGGCCTGCGTCAACGCGTACTGCGGTGTCTACAGCAGGTGCGGGTAGATTGGGGACCGGGCGGCAGTTGTGTATCGCGTTGCTTACGCTCGACTATCCGCCGACACATGACGGCGGCATCGCGCGCTACACGGAGGTGTTGGCTCGCGGGCTGGCGCGCGACGGACGCCATACCGTGCATGTGATCACCCGCTCGGAAGGCGCGGCTTGCGTAGACTTCATCGAAGGAGTCTGGGTACACCGGCTTGCATACGACCCGCAGATGCTGAGCGACACGGAGCGTCGCAAGATGCCACTCGGGCCAGCGACGTTTGCGAAAAGCGCATGGCTCGAAATCGAGCGCATCATCACGAGGCATCCGATTGACCTGATAGAGGCGCCGCTTTGGGGCAGCCAAGGGTATTTCGCGTTTCAGCAGACAACTATTCCGACTGTCGTGGCACTGCAAACGCCGCTCGCGAAGCTTGTGCAAGAGGACTCCAGGCTCGGCATGGACTCACCGCAGTACGCAACGGAGATCGCGCCGCTGCTTGCCACCGACCGCGAGTGCCTGCAGAAGGCAGGCTACGTGCGCGCGATCAGCCATGCCGTCCTGCACACTACTGCGGATCTCTACGCATTGCCGTCGCTGGAAGCGAAAGCCGAAGTCGTACATCTCGGCAGCGCTCCGCTTGTCAACGGCTCGCAAGCGGCGCACCGCCGCATCGCCAAGGGTGACAGCGTCGACATTCTGTTCGTAGGCCGTCTCGAGCCACGCAAGGGTATCGGCACGCTGCTCGAAGCAGCGGTCAGGCTGTGCGAACACCATCCGCAAGCGCGCCTACTCATCGCCGGCGACCCGTCGCCCCGCCCTTTGCCCGGCAGTATCAGTTTTCTGGAGCGCTTTACGTGTGACCATCCTGAGCTGGTACGCGCGGGGCGCGTGCAGTTTCTTGGTCGCGTGGATGAGGCACTGCTCGGTCGCCTGTACGGGGACGCCGACATTTTTGTTGCACCGTCCGCCTATGAATCGTTCGGCCTGGTTTTTACTGAGGCAATGTCGTGTTCGCTGCCTTGCGTCGGCACAAATGTTGGAGGCATCAGCGAGGTGCTCGGTGAAGACAACGCGCGCTATCTGATCCGGCCAGGCGACACCTACGCGTTGTTTGAAGCGCTATCGCACCTCGTGGCCGACGCCAGCGAGCGCGCCCGGGTGGGAGCACTCAATCGGCAGCGTTGGCAAGAATTCTTCAGCGCGTCCGCGATGGTCCACCGCACGGAGGCTTACTTCCTACGCGTGATGGCGGCTCATGCGGCCCATGTGCGCAAACCGGCTGATATCGCATGCATGGCAGGCAATCGTTTCGACACTACTGACGCAGTCGCCGCAAGGTGGACCGGAAACCAATATTCGACGCGGGAGAGGTCATGACAACCTTGTCGGCTGCGAGCCTCGGCAACGGGTTGAGATTTGCATGGATGCTTGCCAAACGCGACATGCGCAACCGCTATGCGAGTTCTTATGCGGGAGCCGCATGGAACATCGGTGTGCCGCTGCTTTACTCGCTCATCAATGTCGTAGTGTTTTCGCTCATCATGAAAGGCCGCATGGATGAGCGCTACGACAACGTGCCGTTCGCGCTGTTTTACTTCATCCCATTCTCGTTATGGACGCTGCTCAGCGAAACCATGAACCGTTCAACAGGCATCCTGCGCGAGTATGGTTATCTGATCAATAAGATCTCGTTTCCCATATGGGTCTTGCCGCTGATCCCGCTCGCGTCTGCGATACTGAGCCAGACGATCATCCTGGTTCTCGCGTTGGGCCTGATGATCCACGACGGTGTATTGCCATCCGCGCACAGCTGGATTTATCTGTTGATCTGGGCGCTGACGCTCGCACTTAGCATTGGATTCAGCTTTGCGATCTCAGCTGTTGCTGTGTACGTACACGACGTTGCGCAAGTCGTGCCGGTGGCAATCAACATTCTGTTCTGGCTCACGCCAATTCTCTACCCAACGACGCTTGTCGACGCATCAGGACCGGCGTGGGTTCGCAATGTCATCGTGGTATTCAATCCGTTTTCCTACCTTGTCGAGGCAACGCGGCTCGCATGGTTCGGCGCAGCTGATTTTCCATGGCACTACGTCGGCATTCTGTGCGTGTTCGCGTTGCTGATGCTGCTGGTCGGCGGTTTTGTATTTCGCAAGTTGCAGCCTGGCTTTGCTGACGTCATCTGATAAAGGAGGCCGCATGTGACGCCCGATCTGGAATGCGCGTTTGCGGTCGAAGTCGACCACGTTGACAAGATCTATCGCACCTATGCATCGCCGCGACAGCGGCTGCTCGAGCTCGTGTCCGGCGCGCAACGCCGGTATGCGCACGAGACCCATGCGCTCAGTCAGGTCACGTTTTCGTTGGCCAAGGGCGCGAGGCTTGGCATCGTCGGTTCGAACGGCAGCGGCAAGAGCACGCTACTCAAGCTGCTGGCGGGCGTCTTGACACCTAGCGCCGGCCACGTGCGTGTGCGAGGCCGGGTGTCTGCATTGCTCGAACTGGGTGCGGGCTTCAATCCGGCGTTGAGCGGCCGGGAAAACATCCGCCAATTCTGCGAGCTGCACAACATGCGCAAGGGAGAAATTGATGCCGCGACGCCGGACATCATCGGGTTCAGCGAGCTGCAAAATGCAATCGAGCATCCACTCAAGACATACAGCAGCGGGATGGCCGTTCGCCTGGGCTTCGCGTGCGCGGTCTATGTGCGCCCCGACATTCTGATTGTCGACGAAGCACTGAGTGTGGGAGACGCTTACTTTCAGAACAAGTGCCTACACAAGATCCGCGCAATGCTGGACGACGGCATATCGTTTATTTATGTAACGCACTCAGCAGATGCAATCCGTTCGCTTTGCACTCGCGGGTTGTGGTTGGACGGGGGCATCGCGCGTCTGCAAGGCGCGGCGAGCGATGTAAGCGCGGCCTATGAACGCGACACGTTCAGCCGCCTCACGCAAATCCGACGTGACAGCGGAGCAATGAGAGACACCGACGCGCCAACGCGCGTGCAACCGGACGACGAACGCTCGCTCCATGCAGATGCACCGGCTGCCGTTGCGATCCACAGCAGCGCCCGCATCAAATCTCCCCATAAGCTGGCATTCGCCGATCGCGTTGCACCGCTGCGCACCGGTACCGGCGAAATACGCATCGACGACATTGGCATAGTCGACAGCAATGGAGAAGACACAGACAGCGTGCCAATGGATTTACCGATTCGGGTACGGGTGTCCTTTCACGTCGTGTCACCGCCTACTGAGCCTTGCGCCCTGTCGCTTGCAATCACGGACCAGACTGGCAGGCAAATCATCTATTTCAACGCGATCGTCCATGACGCGGATGTTGCACAGGCGACGCCACAAATCGAGCACATGGTCGAATTTTCATTTGATAACCCGCTCTGCCCCGGCGAATATGGGCTCGTCAGCGGCATTACCGTGCAGGCGCCAGCAGGCGTCTCACCGGGCCGTAACGTCATCGTTCAGGTGATCGACCACTGCGCCGGCGGCGCGCGATTTACCGTGCGCTTTCCGCCCCATGATGACAAGCGGGACCTGTGGGGGATTGTGCATGTGCCTTGCACGGTGCGAATGGTATCGCTGGATTAGGCCAACAGAAGGGCGCGCTGCGCGCCTGTCCGCGCCTACAGGGCGGCTCGAATGCATTATCCAACCGTGTGCGACGCCGTCCTGTTCGTGCGACTATCGCACTTCGAAGTAGCCGTTGACGATGATCTCGGCGAAAGGAATTCGCGTGCCTAATGTGGTACGTTCCCAAGCCGTGAACTTTGGAAGCAGCATATCAACATGATTCGCGCGTGTTTGGGCTCACTCGTAGCCCTTGCCGTGGCCAGCCAGGCTCTGGCAGTGCAACCTCACTTAGCTATTTCAATGACGGGCCTAACCGACACAGGAGACACTGCTGTATTGAAGCTCGACCAGGCTTCGTCCGCAAACGGCACGCTGACAATTCTCGGTGACCGTACTCATACCCCACCGCGCACAGTGCCGGTCGGCTATCGCCTGCTTCCAGTAAAAAGCAGCATCGAAGGTGACCCGCGCGTGCAGATCAGCTTCTCTGACATGCACTCGCTGACCATCATGTGCGACCCACTATCCGACAACTGTCGCTCTGACGGCTTTATCACCGAAAGCGGCGTCACCTTTGCGCTGCTTTGGCACATTGACCGCCGCAAATAGCGTTCGCGTCAACGCAGCGGGTGAAAGTGGGCGTGGCTCAAGCCTCCGAACTCGTCACCACCGGCACGCCCGCCAGCTCATGCCGCACCGTTTGCCCTTTGCGGATCACAACCGGTTCGCGCTGTGCAAGTGCCGATTCGCACTGCCCCAACAACCAGCCACAGCAAGCCCAGAACATCAGCGCGGTAGATTGCCACATGAAGTCGTCCGTCATGTTCTTGGCGAGCATGCCTAGCAGGAGCGCCAGACCGGCCCGGCAAAGAAATGGACGCGACGCGCGCGAAGCGAAGAAGCGCCACGCGATGGCTGCGAATACCACCAGTTGCAAAGCAAGGCCGATCACGCCCGTTTGCAGAAGCGTGTTCAGAAACAGATTGTGCGCGTGGGTCTTCGCATTCTCGTCAAGCTTGAGCAACGCGGCTGGAATCAATTGGCCGTAGGCTAGCGACGGCAACGGCTTGCCGAAACCGATACCAAGCCACGGATGCTCGTGCACCCGGCTCACATAAAACGCCCAAATCTTGGGACGCGCATCGGTAGACGCCATCTCGTCGAGACGGCTCATTCGCCGCATCTGACCGACCAGATCCGGCGCCGACTGCCCTGCCGATGCGCCGCGGCCATCGGCTACCCCGACCGTAGCAGCGCGCGGCACGGTCGGGGCAGCCACTGCAGGGGTCGCGACAACGGCCGACGCAATGACGGGCGGCGGAAACAACGTCAGGCGGACGCGATTACTCAATCCAGTGATGGAGACTATTCCAAGCAACACCACGCCTAACACCAGATACGCGCGCCGACGCCCTTCCACTGCGCCGCCACGAGGCCACAACAACACAACGGCGACCACGCCCAGAGCAACCCAGAAGAAGCGATTTAGCGTCGCGGCGCCTATCACCACGCAAAACAGTACGCCCACCAGACCCAGCAGCCGAGTGCCGCGCACGGCCGCCATCGCCGCGAAAACGGAGATCGCCATCAGGGCGACTGTGCTGGTGTGACCGACGCGTGCATAGAAATGCAGCAGGCCCGGCTTTGGAGCAGCCGGGTCAAGAAAATGAAAGCCAATCACGCTCGCGACAGCCAGCGCAAGGCAGGCGAGCCATGATGCCGCCTGCATGCGCCGCTGATGAACGGCTTCACGTCCTAGCAGCCAGAACGCGTAAAAGCAGATAAGCGGATACGCAATCTCGTCGAGCCATGCATGAAACGTCGCCTGCGGGCTGACACTCCAGAACGCGGAGAGCAACGACCATCCCGCCCATAGCCCTAGGGGCACAAACAGCGGAAAACGGAGTTCGCGCGGGGCGGACAGCAGAGATTGAACGACCAGGAACAGGATCAGCGCGCCAACCAGACCAATGCTGACAAATTTGACAGCCATCATGTGATCGAACATCACCACGAACAGCAGAACGGCGCAAACGGCAGACAAGGCTTCCCCGACCCAAGTTTTGAGCCTCAGGTGCATCATGTCGGAATTCCCTTCATTGAGTCGGGCGATTTTACGGCAAGTGCAAGACACCCGCATGTCAGGCGGGTCAATTTTTCGTGAGTATCGCGAAAAACGGCAGAAATGTCGAAACGAAACAACAACTTATTAGATTCGCATCGATGCAGAATCTACCGGTACGCAGCTTTTCGTCAGACCAGCGCACGGTACACATTCATGGTCTGCGCGACAGTCGCCCCCCACGTGAGTTCGGCCGCGCGACGCAGGCCCCTCGCGCGAAGCTCGCTGCACAACGCGCCATCGCCAAGCAAGCGCTCGAGGCCAGCCGCTATTTCTTCGACAGAGTAAGGATCGACTTCGACCGCCGCCCCCGCCACCACCTCAGGAATCGACGTCACATTGGAGGTGAGCACCGGCACACCACTCGCCATTGCCTCGGCAACCGGCAAGCCAAACCCCTCATAGAGCGACGGATAGGCGAATACCGCGGCCGCGGCGTAGAGCTTCAGCAAGGTGGCACGCGAGACATAACCGGGCGTCACAGCCTGGCCCGCCAGCGTAAGCGGCTCGATGTCGCGCATCAAGTCCGAGTTCATCCAGCCGTCCGCGCCGATCAACACCAGCGGGTACGCCTGCCGCAAATCAGCCGGCAAACGCGCAAACGCCTCGACGAGCCGGCGCAGGTTCTTGCGAGGCTGCAACGTGCATACCGACAGGACGAATCCCCGATAGCGCAAACCATATCCGGAGAGCGTCGACGCGCACTCCTCTTCAGACAATGGACGGAAAGACGCTTCGACGCCCAGAAGAATCGGCACAACCTTTTCGTCCGGCAACCCATAGATGTCGTGGATCTCGCGCTTCGTATAAAGGCTGTCCGCTATGACGATGTTGGCCTGCTTCAGCGTGCGCGGTAAGCCATCGTCCAGATACCCAACCGCCACGCGAGGATGAAACTCAGGATGGCGGCGATGCGACAAATCGTGAATCGTCACAACGTTCGGCCCTTTATAACGCGACGCGATAAAGTTCGTCTCGTGATACAGGTAGCCGCGCTTGCTGAAGTGCTTGCGCAGGCCCGACGAGCGGATGCTGCGCACAATGGTCCGCGACTTGTAGACACCGGGCACGCTGCGCGCAGCCCGTAACATCGAAGCAGCCAATCCATCGCTGAACTGCGCAGCCTTCTGCAACGTGCCGTCGTCGCGCATCAGCTCATCGAGGCGTTCGCCTTGGTACACATTGGACCCGACCCAACCCGCGATGTCTTCCACCTCAGGTTGCTGACGCAGCCCCTCGAGGAGATGCTGGGTGTAGTAGCTGATGCCGCTCCTGGGAGGCCGCAGCGAGTTCAGGTCGTAAAGCAGTTTCATCGAGGTTTGGCTTAAGTGCCGTAGGCACGGGCGATTGGGCAGTCAGGCAAGCGGAGAGTGTCGCGCATGATACACGCGTCGCCACCCAGCACAGAAATGTTGCAGCACGACCATCCAAACCCGTCCAATTGGCGACTTCGTTATAGAAATCCGATAGAATCGTCGTTCGCCGGAACGATATGGCGCCATTCTTAAATAAATCCATGAACATCATTCCCGTGATCATCTGCGGAGGCGCCGGCACACGTCTATGGCCGGTTTCGCGAGAAACTTTTCCGAAGCCGCTGCTCAAGCTGGCCGATGGTCAAAGCCTTTTGCAAAAAACCTTTGTCCGCGCAGCCGCGGTGGCCACGATCAATGAACTGCTGATTGTCACGAACCGCGACACGTACTTTCTGACGAAAGACGAATGCCATGACGTCGGAACGGAAGTCGCGCGCGTCGATTACGTGCTCGAACCGGTTGCACGCAATACTGCAGCTGCAATCGGCGTTGCAGCTGCGGTGGTACGTGAACGGCATGGGCCCGACGCAATCATGCTGGTCATGCCGGCAGACCAGTTGGTGGAAAATCAGGCTGCATTCCGCGAGGCGGTCGAGCATGCGGCACAAGCCGCGCAGCAAGGCCGCATCGTCACGTTCGGCATTCGCCCGACGGGGCCGGAAACTGGTTACGGTTATATCGAGTTCGACACCCAGCCACTCCCTGAGACCACGGACGTGCATCGAGTCATTCGCTTCGTCGAGAAGCCGGAGCTCAGCGTCGCACAGGAACTTGTGGCAGGCGGCCGCCATGTGTGGAATGCAGGCATGTTCTGCTTTACCGCCGAGACTATGCTGAACGAACTGGAACAGCATGCGCCGAATGTGGCGGAGCCGGTGCTGGCCGCGTTGATGCAGGCCAAGCGCAGCACTTCGGACAACGGTATGACGGTCGAACTCGATGCCGCGCTGTTTCGCAAGGCCGAGGATATCTCGATTGACTACGCAGTCATGGAGCGATCGGACAACGTAGCGGTTGTCCCTTGTGAACTCGGCTGGAGCGATATCGGCTCGTGGCTCGCAATCAGCGAGTTGACCGCGCCCGATGAACGTGGCAACCGTATTCATGGCGAGGCAGAACTGTTCGACGTCGACAACTGCTACGTACGAAGCGAGGAACGCTTTATCGGCATGGTTGGCGTACAGGACATGATCGTCGTCGATACGGCCGACGCGCTGTTGATCGCTGCACGCGACCGTGCGCAGGACGTTAAACAGATCGTGGCAAAGCTGAAGCGCGACAGCCACGATGCGTACCGGCTGCATCGCACCGTTCATCGCCCGTGGGGTACGTATACCGTGCTCGAAGAAGGCGAGCGTTTCAAGATGAAGCGCATCGTCGTGAAACCAGGCGCGTCGCTTTCGTTGCAAATGCACCATCATCGCAGCGAGCATTGGATTGTCGTGCGTGGCTGTGCAGATATTGTCAACGGCGACCAGCTCATTTCGCTGCAGCCGAATGAATCGACGTATATTCCGGCTGGCCACAAGCATCGGCTGATCAATCCCGGCGTGGTCGATCTCGTGCTGATCGAGGTGCAGTGCGGCGAATATCTCGGCGAAGACGATATCGTTCGCTTTGAGGATGTGTACGGGCGAGCGCCTGCGTGACGTCTTAAAGCGCTGCGGACGCACTCCGCTAAAGCTCCGTTGAGCGATCACACGCGATCGCTCAACGGCCCTGCCAGCCGCCCATGGCATCATCGAAACTACAAGCTCGGGAGCCATGCGGGTACTCCATTTCTATAAGACGTACAAGCCCGACTCTATGGGAGGAGTCGAAGAGCTGATCAATCAGATCTGCTCCGGCGCCGCAAATCACGGCATAACGAGCGACGTGCTGACAGTCAGCAAGAATACGTCGACCGTGGATTTTGGCGACCACGTGCATTACCGCGCGAAGCTGGATTTCGAAGTGGCGTCGTCTGCGTTTTCCATCGCTGCGTTTCGGCGATTTGCTGACCTCGCGACACACGCCGATCTGATTCACTACCATTTTCCGTGGCCGTTTGCGGATGTCGTGCACTTTGCAACGCGCGTGCGCAAGCCATCCATCGTTACTTATCACTCGGATATCGTACGACAAAAATTTTTGCTGCAGTTTTATCGGCCCTTGCGCGATCGCTTTCTGTCGAGCGTCGATCGGATCGTCGCGACGTCGCCGAATTACCTCGCGACCAGCGATGTGCTTCAGCGCTATAAGAACAAGGTCGAAGTCATTCCGATCGGGCTCGATCCTGCGTCTTATCCTGTGGCTTCAGACGCGAAGCTGGCCGAATGGCGTCAGCGGGTTGGTCCGAAGTTTTTTTTGTTTGTCGGAAATTTAAGGTACTACAAGGGGCTGCATATCCTGCTCGATGCGTTGCAGGGTATGGAGTTCAAGGCTGTGATCGTCGGCGCGGGGCCTGTTGAGGGTGAGTTGCGGCAGCAGGCTACGCGGTTGAAGTTGAACAACGTAGAGTTTGTTGGGCCAGTTGGCGATGAAGACAAAATTGCGCTGCTGAAGCTTTGTCATGCGCTGACATTTCCTTCTCATTTGCGCTCCGAGGCATTCGGCATTTCGCTACTCGAAGGCGCGATGTCCGGGAAGCCATTGATCACTGCCGAGATCGGTACGGGGACTTCGTACGTCAATGTCGATGGGGAGACGGGGTTAGTGGTGGCGCCAAATGATGCCTTAGCGTTGCGCGCCGCAATGCAGAAGCTTTGGGCGGATGAAGTGTTGGCATGTCGAATGGGCGGACTTGCGGAGCGCCGGTTTAAAGAGTTGTTCACGTCAAAACACATGGTAGACGCCTATGTCGCCCTCTACCGCCGTTTGACCGCGTGAGATATCCATCGGCAAAACCGCCGCATTGGCGAATGCGAAATGACAAATCGAGCTTACATACGATACATTCTGGCCGCGCTTATACCCGCGCTGTGGCTGGCATATGCGACGAAGTACCTGACACCGGTGCGGGTTGGTGATGGATCCGGGTACTACGCGCTGTATCTCACGCGGAAGACAACGCTGCGGCCGTTTATGTCGTCAGCAAGTTGGGCTCAATATGGCGCACTTTTCGATTCAAATGCAATTCAATCGATGGTCCCGCTCAGGGACCTCGTTGATCAGTTTCCGGCATTGAGGCTAGGTGACACAGCTGATCTGAATCACTTCTGGTTTTTTAGTGGACTGGCCGCGCTTTTCACCGTCATCCCATCAGGGCTCGGCATCAAGAGTGGACCGCACGGAGCGTTTTTGCTCACCCATGCCCTGTTGTTCGCTGGCGTACTCATGCTTGCCAGCCGACTTGAGCAATGGCGTGGTCTGCTCGGTGTTTTGCTGCTGACAGTCTGCTCACCCATGATTTGGTTTGCAGACAAGGTCCATACAGAATTCTTCACATATTGCTTTGTGCTTGCGGGTGCCATCGCATGTGTCAACGCTAGATATTTCGCCGCAGTTGCCTTTGACGATTCTGTTGAACGACCATGGCAACCTGCCGGATATGACCATCTCCGGTTTCAGCTTCGCGGAAAGCTAGGGGCGTTGGAGCGACGGCCGTCACGTAGACCTGCAGTGTGTCGCGCCGGCCGCGAGAATCGCATTGATCCATGCGCGCAGTTTCGCGCCGAATGGGCACGCGCAGCGGGTTGTGGTAACGGTCAACAGTGAAAAGTCGAGCACGTTCACTCTGGACAACACCGAGCGAACATTGACTATTCCGTTGAGCGGGAAGATTGAGGTGCTCAACTTGCACCTCGATCTTCCCGATGCAATTTCACCGAGAGCAAGCGGCGTAAGTGGCGACGACCGGGAACTGGCGATCGGCATCAGCGAGATAGATTTGGTGAACTAGACTTGGCGTTTACGCACCGCCGGGATATTTCGCCAACGGATGCCATCTCAGCATCGAATACAATAGGCGATTAGCGTCGTCAGAATACGGAAGCCTCTAGATGAGCACCAATCCTTTGTTCGACTTCGAACAGACCTTGACAGGCAAGCGAATACTGGTCACCGGTCACACCGGATTCACCGGTAGCTGGGCTTGCCTTTGGCTTAACCTCATTGGCGCGAAAGTCTCGGGACTCGCACTGCAGCCAGATCAGACGCCGGCTCTGTATGAAGTACTTGGAATTGGTGACGCGGTCGACTCTGAAATCGGGGATATAACAAACTACGAGGTTGTGAAGCGCGCCTTTGAACGGTTTGAACCCGACGTTGTGCTGCATCTTGCTGCGCAGCCTCTGGTCCGCCGTTCGTACCGCGAACCGGTCAGCACATTCGCCACCAATGCGATTGGCACCGCAAACGTTCTGGAGGCAGCACGGCTGACACCCGCGACGCGCGCGGCGGTTTGCGTTACGACAGATAAGGTCTACAAGAACAACGAGTGGGCGTGGCCCTACCGCGAGAACGATCCGTTGGGTGGTAAGGATCCGTACAGCGCATCAAAGGCGGCCGCCGAAATGATCATCGACAGTTACCGGGCCTCGTTCGGCAAAACCGATGGGACCGGCTTGGCTATCGCGACTGCACGCGGCGGCAACATCATTGGCGGTGGTGACTGGTCAGAAGATCGACTGGTCCCTGATTTTGTTCGTGCAGTCGTGCAACGATCGACTCTCACGCTTCGCTATCCTGATGCAACCCGCCCCTGGCAGCACGTGCTGGCGTTGGCGCAAGGCTACCTGATGCTGGCGGCAGGCCTCCTTGCCGAGCCAAGCAAGTTTGCCCGCTCCTGGAACCTCGGGCCACAGGACCCCAGAAGCGTCAGTGTGCGCGAAGTGCTCGAAGAACTTTCATCAAACTGGGACCGCCCGGACCTCGAATATATGAACGCCCCGTTGCCAGAGGCAGGAGCGCTCGCGCTCGACAGTTCGCTTGCGCGCAACCTGCTCAAATGGACACCACCTTGGGACACGCGGCGTGTCGTAGCCGAAACGGCAAATTGGTATCGCGACTTTTATCGCAAGCCTGCCGAAGCTATGGATATTTCGCTCAGGCAGTTGCATGCATGGCGCACGGACCTCGCTTCGATGGAGGCCTGACATGCGATTGGTTCTCACCGGCGCATCCGGATTTGTCGGTACACGACTTGCACAACTGTTAGTGTCAGAAAATGTAGAGGTCATGCATATAGGACGCTCTGCGTGTGCTGTGCCGGGCGTCGGGAACGTCGTCGTGCCGTCCCTCACGCCGGAAGCGCTGGCAGCCCATCTTCCGTCGGGTTTCGATGGTCTGATCCATCTCGCAGCCGCGGGCGTAAAACCCACTGATCGTGATGTATCGACGATCGTAAATATAAACTCGATGCTTGCGCCGCAGCTTGTTTGTCTCGCCGCGCAACGAGATATCAGGTCGGTAGTAGCCGTTGGCAGTAGCGCCGAATACAGCGCTATAGGCGCAAAGACTCCCATCGACGAAAACTCGCCTCTGGAAACACAAAAGTTGTACGGGGCATCGAAAGCGGCCGGCGGAATATTGGCGTTGGCGACTGGTGCTGCGTGTGATCTACCCGTCGCCGTAGTTCGACTTTTTAATGTCTATGGCCCCGGCGAGGCTTCTCATCGCCTGCTGCCATCGCTGGCAGCAGGCTTGCGCAAAAATCAACCGGTAAAGCTTTCTGCCGGAACACAAATTCGCGATTTCGTCTACGTCGATGATGCATGCAACGGCCTTATCGCTGTTCTTAATGCATTGGTCAGCAAGCGGCTGCCGAGCGGAGCGTACAACCTTGCCACAGCTACGGGTCACACAGTCGCAGACTTCGCCCAGCAAGCTTGCAAGGCCTTGGATGCTCCGTCAGAGCTTCTTCAACTGGGCGCGCTACCGATGCGTCCAGACGACTTACCCTATGTAGTCGGTAATTCTGGGAAGTTAAAAGACGCATGTGGATGGCGTGCGGATACGTCGCTGGAAGAAGGTATCAAGCGCGCGCTCGCTGAAATGAGCAATCCGTGAAAAGAGTCAATCAGACATCCGACGTATCTATGCAAAATGACAAGGACATGCGGCATCGCCCTCTGATCTCGATCGCCGTTCCCGTCTTGAACGAGGCGGATAATCTGGACGCGCTCTACGCCAGACTCGATCAACTGTCGAGGAAAATGGCAAGCAAATGCGACCTCGAGTTCGTATTCTCCGACAATCATTCGAACGACCGGACGTGGGAGATGCTCTCAGCTCTCGCACAGCAAGATCCGCGCGTGCGCGCGATCCGCTTTTCGAAGAACGTGGGTTTTCAGCGCTCGATCCTTGCTAACTACATGCATACCCGCGGCGACGCAGTTCTGCAAATCGATGCGGATCTGCAAGATCCACCTGAACTCCTGGAAGAATTCTTCGACCTATGGCGCAATGGATATCACGTTATTTACGGCATCCGTGCAAAACGCAAGGAAGGCGCGATCATCAACGCAATCCGCAAAATCGGATACTGGGTGATCGACAAGATTAGTGAGCATCCCATTCCTAGAGATGCTGGCGACTTTCGTCTGGTCGACAAAAAAGTAATCGACTCCGTACAAAAATTCCGGTCCACCGCGCCTTATCTGCGCGGACTCATCGCGGGACTAGGCTTCCAGCAGATTGGCATTCCCTACGAACGGGCGGCACGAGTCGCGGGCGTGAGTAAATTCGGAATTGTCCAACTCATCCGTCTCGGACTTACAGGCGTATTCAACCATTCTGTTGTACCACTGCGGATCGCCACGTATTCAGGCGTTCTGTTGCTCGGCCTGAGCGTAATAGGCACCATTTATTATCTTGCGCTGAAGCTTTTTCACCCTGACTTGCCGCGCGGGTTGGCGAGTATCCATATTCTTGTTCTCTTCGGTATCGGTTTTCAGTCGCTGCTGCTTGGCATCCTCGGTGAGTACCTCCAGCGCATCTATATTCTGCTTCGAGCTGAACCGACAGCGATCATCGAACAGGCATTGAACATCTCGCCCGAAGAATTGAAACTCTGAACTTGTAGAAGGCAATCGACATGAAAGCTGTCATTCTTGCAGGCGGATTGGGAACACGTATCGCTGAAGAATCGGATACCAAACCCAAGCCTATGGTAGAGATCGGCGGACGCCCGCTACTGTGGCACATCATGAAGTCCTACAGCCATCACGGCATCAATGATTTCGTCATCTGCCTCGGCTACAAGGGCTACGTCATCAAGGAATATTTTTTCAATTACTACCATCACACGGCCGACCTCGAGATCAATCTCGGCACCGGCACGCATCGTGTGCTAAATTCCCAATCGGAACCTTGGACAGTGACGCTGGTCGATACCGGCCCCGAAACGATGACGGGCGGTCGCCTCAAGCGTGTCGCGCCGTATCTAGGCGATGAAACATTCTGCCTGACCTACGGCGACGGACTTTCGAACATCGACATTTCCAGCGAAATCGAATTTCACCGCAGACATGGAAAGCTCGCGACAGTAGCGGCAACACAGCCGCCCGGTCGCTTCGGCGTGTTGAATATCGCCGCCGACAATCAGGTCACGAGCTTCGAGGAGAAGCCCACCGACGAAATCGGCTGGATTAACGGCGGCTTCTTCGTGCTCGAACCCAAGGCAATCGACTACGTCGAGAACGATGCGACCTCGTGGGAGCTAGCGCCGTTACGCAATCTTGCTAACGACGGCCAATTGGCGGCATACCATCACCATGGCTTCTGGCAGCCTTGCGACACGTTGCGCGACAAGCGGCAACTGGAAGCGCTTTGGGAAAGCGGCAAGGCGCCGTGGGCCACGTGGAACAAGGCGTGAAGCGCTAACGAACGATTCGACTGAATGAACGCTGATCTGAACAAAGGCACGCGCAAAAAATTGCCGATACGCCAGATTCTTGGTGTGGGCATTTCTATTGTTTGTCTGATACTGGTTTTCCGAAAAGTTGATTTCAACCAGTTGCGTCTGGCACTTGAAGACTTCAGGTGGCACTTTATCGCGCTTGGACTGATGTCTCTTGCCGTCGACTACGCGCTGCGAATCCAGCGCTGGGCCGTGATGCTGCGAGCAGGCGGAGCAACAGTGTCCGGATGGTCGTGCGCCGCGCCGTTTTTGGGTTCGATTACGCTCAACAACGTGCTCCCATTTCGCGCCGGCGATCTCATTCGCGCACTGGTGTTTCCATCTGCCATCGGAGTGCGGCGGGTCACTGCGACGGCCAGTCTGCTGCTTGAGCGGCTTGTCGATATGCTGACGCTGCTGATCAGCCTTGGCATCGGACTATCGCTCAATCCCGTTGGAAAGATGCCTGAATGGCTTGGACGCAGCGTCGTCGCGCTTGCAGTCATCGGTTGCATTGCACTCGTGCTGATCGTTACATTGAACAAGCCGATCGTACGCCTCCTGCACTGGCTTCATGGGCGGTTCTCTCGAGCCAGTCTACAGAAGCTCTCGAACCCATTGCTCGTACTTGCAGACCTGACACGCGACATTGGCGAAATGTCCCGGCCACGCGCACTTATCGCCTTAGCGCTCCTTTCCATGGTCATCTGGGCCGGTGAAACGGGCCTGTTCCTGGCGGTGCTGCGTGGACTCAACATCGATGCAGGTTTTCCGGCTGCCTTGACAATCATGGCGATCGCTACGCTGTCAACCCTTGTACCCTCATCACCTGGTTACGTGGGTCCCTTCCATCTGGCCGCTTACTCCGCGGCGGTAATGTTGGGCGGCTCGGCGGCTGAAGCGGCCAGTTTTGCCGTTTTGGCCCACCTCGGCCTGTGGCTGCCGACGACCCTCGCGGGAAGCATAGCGATTCTCGCCAAGCCAGCACTTTTCAAAGGGCGCGCTAGTACGCAGCCCGATGCATGAATTTTTTCGGATTTCTATCAAATGAGCAACGAACATGATGTGGTCATTGTCGGCGCTGGCTTTACGGGTCTGACGGCTGGCCTTGACCTCACCCGCGCAGGGCGCAAAGTATTGATCATCGAAAGGGACGACGCGCCTGGTGGGCTCGCTGGAACATTCGAATTCAAAAACGGCGTGACGATCGAAAAGTTCTATCATCATTGGTTCAATAATGATGTTTTCGTGCCGGAGCTCGCGCGCGAGTTGGGTATCGAAGACCAGATCGTGACGCTGCCTTCGCGAACCGGAATGTATTTCAACGGCAAGCTGTGGCGTTTGTCCACTCCACTGGATCTGTTGAAATTTTCTCCACTCTCACTTATTGATCGCATCCGTCTTGGCTTGCTTGTGTTCAAAGTTCGCCAGATCAAAGACTGGCGGACCATTGAGCATCTGTCCATCCGGGAATGGCTTGAGCCCCTTTGCGGCAAGAATGTTTTCCGTATCGTCTGGCAACCGCTCATCGAGTCGAAATTCTCGGTGTTTGCCGATGCCGTCAACGCAGTCTGGTTCTGGAAGAAGCTCGTGTTGCGCGGTAGCACGCGTGACAAGCAAGGCGGTGAACAACTCGCGTATTTTAAAGGTGGCTTTGGACGGCTCGCTCAGGCAATGGCCGACGAAATCGTTCGACGTGGCGGCGAAATTCGTTACGGTACGGATGTTACCGGCGTACGCACTCAAAATAGCCGCGTTGTTGCGTTGAACACGCCAGACGGTGCCGTCGTCGCAAAAGAGTATTTGCTGACACCTTCCTTTGCGGTTATCGCAAAGATTTTTGATGGCGCTGCTGACCCGAAATGGCTTGATTCGCTCAAACGGGTGAATTATCTCGGCAACATGTGTCTGGTACTGCAAATGGACCGCAGTCTGTCCGATACATACTGGCTAAACGTGAATGACCCGGGTTTTCCGTTCGTCGGCGTAATTGAACATACGAACTTCGATGCGCCTGAGAATTATGATGGCAAGCACATCGTATTCATCTCACGCTATCTCGCGACGCAAGACCCTGTCTGGTCATACGGAGACAAGGAGTATCTCGATTTTGCGATCGAGCACTTGCAGCGTATGTTTCCCGAATTCAGCGAATCCTGGGTCGAGGAATTCCGCGTTTGGCGTGCAGAATACGCGCAACCCGTTACCGAACGCGATTATTCGAAATACGTACCAGGTCAGGCAACACCTTTCAGTAACGCCACCATTTCCACCATGGCGCAAATCTATCCCGAAGATCGAGGTACGAACTACGCGATCCGCGAAGGGCGCGCAGTTGCCAAAGCGATCAACGCCTGTCTGTAGCAAATATGTGCGCATGACAGCGCGCCACCAAGCGCACCGTCATGCGGCTTTGCCTCTCGCCCGGAAGTGGTAAAGGTCGAATCAAAGAAGCGGCCCCCTGAGATCGAAGCGATGTGCGGAGCGGACGACTACACCGGGACGATGTTCACGTTGCATTCAAAACGACGGGCAATATAGCAGCCATCCCGGCGCCCCTCGACCGAGGTCTGCATGGATACGCCTCGGCAGGCGTAGCGAGGTCTTGACGATGCCTTGGTCAATTGGCCCGACCGCAATTCTATATGCGCCAGTTAAATGCCGTCACAACTCTATTCGTTTCACATCAATTTGATGTCATAATCGGCCGATATCGCTCTTTGACTTACACGCTGCTCTTAATAGTGGGTATCAGCGCTGACTGTTCGGCGCAAGAGAATCGCGTGCATCAGCACGACAAGCAGCTCCTATGATTGCATGCTCTTGACCGACAGGTCTCGAGCGGACGTGCTGCCGAATCATTGAAGAGCTAGAGTACGAAAACTGATATGTGTCGCTGGACGCTGACACACCTGGTCACACGCTTCCGGCGCTGTCGCTTCTTGCGTGCTTTTGCTGATGTATTATTCGCTGACCGCGCCCCTGCGCTCAACTATCAATATGTTCAGGCGCTAAGCCGACCAAAACATGAACGACCCAAAAAAGGGGACACTCGCGCCCACCCTGCTCACGCTTGGCGTGCTCGCCATTCTCCTATTCAAGTTCGGCCGCTACATTCAGGGCAACAGTTACGACTTGATGCAGCACTTCATTCTCGTCGACGAATTGATGAGATACGGAACCGTGCTGCCCGGCGATATTCAGTCGATGTCCTACTATCCAGCAGGATCTCACTGGATCGCGGCGGTTGTCGGCTGGGCTGCCGGCATGTCAGGAATCGTCGCTATCACGTTCGTATCGATCGCGTCTGTCTACTTCTCTTATGTGTTGATCGTGCGCCTCGTCGGTGCGAGTTCTCCTGTGCGTGTGCTTCTGCTGGCAGGCGCTTTCGTCGCGCTTAAATTCACCCGCTCAATGATTGGCTGGGAGGTAGTGCTCAACTATTTCTACTCGCAGCTCGTCACCGATGTGCTCTACTTCGGCATACTGCTATGGCTCGTTCGCACGCGCACGATCTGGCAGCAGGTTGTCGTACTACTCGTGGTCAGCTGGTTCGCGATGTGGGTGCACTCGCTCGCGCCACTTCACCTTCTGGCAACGGGCTGCGTGTTGATGGCCTTCCAGATCATCGAGGCGTGGAGAAAACGCACAGGCATACTCGCACCAGTTACGGCGCTTGTTGCGTTGCTGGCCGGCGCAGCGGTGATCGCGGTCAAAAATCCGGCGTTTCGCGCGATGCGCAACATCTCGACAAACGACGGCTGGCTCACATTCGGCTATAGCAATTTCGCGGCCGTCGCTGTCGTGTGCGGCTTCTTCGGCCTGTGGAACCTGTGGCGCTGCTACCGCGAGCGCGGAGAGCGAACCGACGCTGTCATCGGCTGTGCCATGGTTGCCGCCGTCTGCTTGGTGTTCTTGCAACTCGCGGCGTTAAAGGTCGAAGGCGCAGGGTCGGCTTATGCCGTCAAGAAACACATGTTCATCATCGTGACGCTCGGCATCATGAACGCCGTGCGCGTGTTCGCAGCCTTTATCCCATCTCCGAAATGGCAGATGCCAGCGTGGGCGGTCGCGCCCGTCTTAGCGGGGGCCGCGTCGCTGACCGTGCTGCATAGTTTTTCCACGCCCGTTGGGCCGATTGTGCGCGCGCTGGCATACGCAGACCACGCCATTCGGTACGAGTTGCCAAACTTCAAACCGGGCGATTTCGTCTCTGATGTCGACGGAATTCCTGTGATGGGCAACGTCATGGTGTCGATGGGACCGTTCAAGCATCCGTTCGATGAGCGTGTCAGCTCGTGGGTGGTCGGTACACCAATCAGGGACGCCGCAAAGTTCGCGATGGTTCGCAACACGCCCGTCGTTGATCGGGCATGCAGCACACAATACGCCGCATCGCACGAATACACGATCATCGATCCAGCATGCCTGCGCATCTATCGCCTTGGCGACACCCTAACGTTCAACACGAACGGCACTGGTTGGAACTTCGCATCGAATGGATGGAGTGGCCCAGAATCGTGGGGTAGCTGGACCAACGGAGATGGAGGAATCTTGAACATGACGCTTGCCGATCCGGTGCAAGGACCGCTCATGCTGACGGCTGACGGCATGGTTTACGTGAACGAGAAGCATCCCTCGCAACGCGTTGACATCGTCGTGAACGGCACAAATATCGGAAGCTGGACCTACACGCACGAGGCGCCCACCGGAAGTCGCTCGGTCGAGATTCCCGAAAGCATTGCGCGTTCGGGAAAACTTAACATCGTGTTCAAGGGGATCGACGCTGTGTCGCCGCTGCAACTTGGCGATTCAGAAGATGGTCGCGTGCTCGGGCTCGGCATCAAGTCGATCAGGCTAACAGCGCACTAGCGCACTCGCCTTGCCCTGACGAATCCGTCAGCGTAAATCGATCGCTGGTTGCATTCTGGACGGCGCTCCGATCTCGCCATTCGATGCGAGGCCATGCAGGCCCTCTGTGAAGAGACAGACCATGCATACGCAACATGCGATATACGCATGCCATTGCTCCGTGCCTCGCATCGCAGTTCCAGCCCACTTTGCAACTGGCCGCGAACGCAATGATAGTCACAGCTCGGCAGCTCGAACGAACAGCCGGATTTCCTCGACGAGGCGCGTATCGCCGTTTGGCGTGCGCCACAATTATCTCGCCAGCCAGCGGCCTGCGCGTTATTTACCTCGATGTTTGAGCGTGCCACCCCGAGAACATCGCAAATCCGCTTCACTGGTCGTCCCAGCAAGGAGAAGATATCTCATTCTCCGTGGCCTTCTAGCTGATGTCGCAACGTCTTATCAGCTCTAGCGCACCGCCTAGTTCGAACGCCGACACCACTTCTTCGCTTTCGCTCACCGCCGAGCAGACTGCCGCCCTAATGCAGTTCGCACCGCTGAAACAGTTGATTCAGATTGGTGCGACGCAATCGCCCACCATCGAGACCGTCTCGCCGGCTCCGAACGATCGTCTGCGTCTCATCCACCAACCATCGCCAGCGGCGCTCCGATTGCCGCCAACTTCTCTATTACCTCGCCCCCGTTGTTGGTCATGTACGAATGTAATTGGCCAAATTTTGAGAAATCGTTTGATGTTAAAAGTAGGCACATATGCCATGAACCCATCGATACGATGAGTCACGTACACCGTAATGAAGCCATTGATGACGAGAAATAAATATAAGCCCTTGTTCCCTAAAGAGCTTCCTTGCACAAAATCCCAACTCGCTTACTGAAGCGAAAATAACGACCGCGGCAGATAACAACACCAGGTGCAGCAGTCATGCCCTGCGGTAGCTGAACAAGTCCGCAGCATCGACCGACATCCATCGTCAATTCCACTGCGTGGAAAAATAGCGACGCACCATCTTGAAAGTCCAATTGTCAAACAGGATTTTACACCTTAAACTTGACAATATTTCCAAAGCAAGCCTCATCCGGAATGCCACGGTCGGCTGCCGGTCCTAGGCGAGCGGAGGCATTCATCGGTCGCGATCTTAACAACGAATATGATGGCCATTAGACATATCACTCCGTTTCGCCAATTGGCTAGCGCATACTCTGCGCTCTTGAGCATTAATCACAACATCTTGCAACTTGCTCATTCACAGCGAAAGGCGCTGGGTGAAGTTCGGGATGCGATCTCATCAACCTCCCCACAACAGGAGGTTGATGTACTCCGGCAACAGCTGACGACGCTCGAGCAAACGCTCGATGCACGCATAGCAAGAGCGCTCCGAGAGCATATCTACTTGCCGCAGCCCTCGCACTGGTCCACGGATAAGCCTTTTTTGCCGTTTTCCACTTGCAGTGCTGCAGACTTCTTGCATCCGCGATACGCAGAGATTTGTGGAGTCTTGGACCATGGTTTGCAATTTCATCGCAAACTTTGGGAGTGGATTTTCGTGTTTCATCATCTCGACCAAGCGGGTGTACTGAAAGAGGGAAATCGTGGAATCGGCTTCGGTGTCGGCCAAGAGCGCTTACCATCCGTATTCGCTGCTCGCGGCGTGAGCGTGCTGGCAACTGATGCTCCGCCAGAAATCGGCGTTGCGAGCGGCTGGACGGAAACCGGTCAACACAGCGATAGTCTTGCAGAACTCAAGTTCCCGAAGATTGTCTCGGACGCCATGTTCGAGATGAACGTGTCACATGGTTTTTGCGACATGAACGCGATCGACGACCACTTAACGGGCTTCGACTTCACCTGGTCGTGCTGCAGCTTTGAACATCTTGGCTCGCTAGAAGCCGGTATGCAGTTTGTGATCAACAGCGTCGAACACTCCCTGAAACCCGGGGGTGTCGCCGTCCACACGACAGAATTTAATCTGTCGTCCAACGATGAAACAATCGAAGAAGGCCACACCGTACTTTACCGGCGCCGCGATCTCGAAGAGCTAGTCGAGCGTCTTAGGAAGGCTGGTCACGAAGTTCAGCCATTCGTTGTCGCGCCGGATTCACATTTTTTGGACTTCTACGTCGATCTGCCGCCGTACGCTGATGCACCGCATTTGAAAATTAAATTCGGCCGTCATGTGACGACATCCGCCGGCATAGTGGTACGGAAAAAAAGCTGACGTTTAGCGGTGGACGGCAGCACATGTCCCGCTGCCGTCGCACTCTCGGTATTGCTCAGTCCGTTTCCGAGGGATTATAGGATCGATACAGCCAGCCGGGTCTTTTGCCGCCATCGGGCCCAGTCTTTCTCGCACGAATAAAAATATACTGGCCAAGATCATGCTTGCGATACTCGATCAGATGACCAAACTTTGCCGCATCCAAATGGGCATCGGCCTGATTAAGATGGACATCCGCTGAGAATATTTCATCGGCCGCAAAGCCTAGATATCCAGACCAGCTTTTCCAAATGGCCTCGATAAACGTCCAATTTTCGGATCAAGAACAAACTGCAGTGATAGCTTATTTTGGCTGTCAGCAAGATGCGAATTTGTATCCCAACCAAGCCGAAATAAGCGCCTCGGATACTCGGTGGAAAACGTATTACGACGCCCTTCCGGAGGCGATCCAGCAATGCATTCCGCCCCCGCCGGGCCATGACGTCTGCGGCACGCAGCCTCGCTCAGGTCGTAGCTATAACGTTTGAACTGCGCGGAAATTTGCGCAAGATGCGTTTGCCGGGCAATTCGATGAATCGATAGGTAATTGACGCTAAAGCGATCGTTGCAAACATGAAACCGATTAGGAAAAAGGCGTTCGCATAAGGCATCTTGGTAGCGAGCACCACGCTTATCAAATGAATGGCGAGCTGCAAAGGGAAGTGAACCAAATAGATCGAGTATGATATTGTTCCCAAGTATATGAGTGGGCGAATCCGCAGCAATGCAGTGACCGTTGCGCCGCGCATGGCGCCAATAATAAGTGCTGGGAAACACACCGCGGCTATCGAGAGGTCTGAGTTCGCAGTGAAGTTGCCTTTCGTGCAGTAGTACAAAAATGCGAAAACTGATGCTATGGACATCACATCGCAAAAACCTGCCTTCAATCGGAGACGGGCAACGACGCGCCGATCGAAAGAGTGAAGCGCGACACCCAGAAAGAATCCAACTAGCGTACGAAAAACGTCGTTATCGATTCCGGTAGTAACGGCGTTACTGATTAGTCCATTATGTATAACAATCGACGCGGATAGCACAAAAATAGCAGCCATAATGGTCGATGCAATCTTTCGTGGCGCAACTATTGACATCAAAAAGACCGCGTTGGCGACAAACTCAGTGGATATGGACCACGATGGCGCGTTGTATGAAAACCCGCGCTCGAGCCCAGTTCGATTCAGCAAAAGCAGGTTGAGGGCAAAATCACGCTTGTCATTAAATGTATAGATGAACGCCGGATCATGCAGGCGATTTACGAGGACCCATTGCAGAGTCGCCACAACACACAGCATCGCCAAATGCAGCGGGTAGATGCGGGCAATGCGATCTCTAGCATTGATCAGAAATGCCCCCGCCCTACCGTCGGTCCAGTAAGTTCGTGCCAACACGAAACCAGAGAGCACGAAGAAAAAGTCGACTAGTAAGAGACCATGTCGATAAAAGGGCGCCATTATGTTGGCGAGCGGCGAAGCATTAAAGTGATTCGTGTAATGCCAGCCAATCACGCCTATCGCGGCAAGTGCCCGAAGGCTGTCGAGTTCGGGAAGGCGGGGCTTCGGTTGGCTCATCTGTGGTCTCTGACTGATCAGGTGGGATTTTACGCGAGATAGTGCCGCGCAGCACTATCCGGCGCTTCTGCGTGGTTGAGATTCAGCCAGCGTTCCACATTGACGTGTGACACATGCACTCGCCGATGATGGCGGTGTCTGCACCCATACGGCAAGATAGTCTCGGAATACCTACGCTCTCACAAAATCCACCCGATCTACAGACAGAGAGACTTCCTTTTCGCAAAAAAGACGAAGCTCTGTTCTCGTTTCAATTTTACTTACTGCAAAAGGGATTTCGATGACATCGCCGACGTGACGAGCTAAGTCGATTCCCAATTCACTTAGGATCAGACCTCCATTTCTCGAACACACGTCGAAGCGAGCGGCTCCCGTCTTCGCATCTCCACGTCGAAGGTGAGCGCGGGCCAGCCAACGCCCCTCTGGGATGGTCACATATGGCCCATGGAAACCCCAAGCATTGCTAGCATTGCGAACTATCAACCCCTGATTATCTCGGTGGGCAACAGGACTGAATATCGGCTCCCCGGCGGCGGAATAAGACAAAGATGCAACATCGAACTGGCTAGCCTCCCATACATTCGCAAGGATGGTGTCCGATGAAGGCTTTAACTTCCCCTGCCAACCGGTTAAGCATAGCGCCTGCTCGAAATATTGGACTGAAAATCCCAGTTCCAGCCATCCGTGATTTCGGGTCGCCCAAAGTGCCTCCCCGGATAGCCGTACACCCCACGGCATTGGCAATGCATCAGAGATCGGTTCCCCTGCAAAAAAAACTCTCCCGTTCGGCCTGACCATTTTATGAAGCGCTCTTAGCAATCTCAGATGGTCGTGACAATGATGGAAACACTCGAAGAACAGTACGGCATCAAACGGGGGGCCACCGTATGTCTCTGCCCAAAGAAAATCTGCATTCACAGCATTTATTGAGACGCCCTCTTTTGCAGCGCGCCGCGTGATTAGGTCACAAAACCGTGGTTCGAGATCAACAACTGTTACGTCAAGACCGGCTTTTGCTAAAGCGATTGAAGTGTTTCCCCATCCAGCCCCAAATTCGATAACGCGCGACCCGCGCGGTAAATCCATGGCGCGCAGAATTGAGCCGATTGCAAGATACTGCGTTCCGACGGTCAGAGTTCCACCAATGTTGTACGGATATGGCTGATTTACGGCCTCGTCAACATCAAACGGAATCGACTCGTTTTGCAGGGAGTAAGGTTTCCCAGCTATCTTTTCGTACAACTTCCACTGGAAATCAATGTATTCACCGCTGAAGGGGTCGTCGGGTAGGCCATCTGGCACGACCAACTCGTACTGATTCAATGAGTTGGCCGCCTCCGCGTCATATGTCACCCCCTTCCCGTGCTCGGATAGCATCTGATCGAGTTCGTCGAGTCTTATGGTTTGTTTCATGGGCGGCCGCTTGAACAATTCGGTTGACAGGAATCGCAGATACTACATCAAACGCCGTCGCGTCTGGCTCCGGGATGCTCGCACGATCTCAAGATCGTCAAAAGCTTGATAATCGACATCAATATGCAAAATAAGCTGTCAACATGCGGGCCCCCTTCCACCCTTGGTGCACGTTCACATCGTCGTAATGGCGCGGCTTCGTGAAGGCATAGTTGTACCGCACGACCAGGTGCTTGTACTCGACCGACGCACCAACTAGCGCGCCGACTTCGAGCCGAGGCGAGTGGTGAAAATTCTGCACGGCGCCCGCCGGCCCCCACCATGTCGTGTTGTGCAAGCTGGTGGCGCTGACGTCCCATAGTCACCTTCCGGCATAAAGGAGCCGGGTATTTCCGGCATGTACGCGCCAGCAGAAGTGATCAGAAACGGACATCGTGATGGTTTCAAGAATGGGCCGTCTGGCTGCCGTTTGCAAGGTTGGGAGTATGCCCGGGCAGGTGTCGTGGACTGCGATACGACTTACCGTCCAGCACAAGGCAATATGCGTTGTGAGCATCCGGTCGAGGGTGGCTGAAGCCAGCAGACGGTTGGAAGGAAACGCCTGATCCCACTCGGTCAGGTCAAGGTTGCTGGTGACGATGGTGGAGGCAGTCTCGTAACGCTCGGCGATCAGCTCGTGCAGATCCTCGTCAGCCGGCGGACGAAGCGGCTTGAGCCTGAAGTCGTCGATGATCAGCAGCTCGACGCGCACGAGACTCACAAGCCGGCGCTCATAGGCGCCAGTGGCACACGCAGCATTCAGGCTGGCTGTGAGCTGGGTGCAGGTAGTGAACAGCACATCCGCATCTTGGCGCACCGCGCAGTGGCCCAGCGCCTGCGCCAGATGGCTCTTTCCGGTGCCACAGGGCCCGACGATCAGCACGGGCGCGTGTTCGCCGAGATACCGGCCACCGGCCAGGTCGTGCACGAGTGCGCGGTTCAGCTGCGGCAGCCGCTCGAAGTCGAACTGCTCGAGCGTCTTGCTGGTGCGGAACGCCGGCCGACGCATGCGCAGCGCGAACTTCTTCTGCTCGCGACGCGCCACTTCGTCCTCGATGAGCAACACGAGGAAGTCGACATACGAGAGCTTCGCGTCGATGGCCTGACGGTTGCGCGCCTCGAGCGAATCGAGGATGCCGGACAGGCGCAGCTGCTTCAGGTGCGGGGTAAGGGCAGGCATGGGCTGCATGACGGACTCCTTGAGTCAGTGACGCGCGTCGGCGTCGGGAGCGAACAGCGATTGCGCGTTGCAGGCGAAACGCGCGCCGGGAACATGGACGGGCTCGCCCGCGGCGCCCGTGTCGTTCAGCGGATGCCGGTCGAAGCCGCCGGCAAGGATGGACTTCACCGTGTGATAGAACGGACTGCCCTGGGCGAGCGCACGCGCGCAGGCCGCTTCAAGGCGAAGCGCGCCCGTAGGTGTGCTGCAGACGCATGACGCCCTGTGCGGCACGCAGGCGCTCGAGAATGTGATCGGACAGCAGCAGGTCGATGAGTCCGGTGCACGCGGGGCCAACGCGGATGGCCAGCTCGAGGCACCACTGCCGGTCGTGTGCTAGAAACGCGAGGGCCTCGGGCGGCAGGTGATCGCGTACCGTCAGGCGTTCACCAGGGTGGCGGCCCCGCACATGGGAGGCGACCAGCCGGTAGTCGTCATAGAGGCTGACCGAGGCATCGGTCGCACGCAGCCACAGCGTCTTGCCGACCAGCGCAAACGGCGCCGAATACAGCACACGCTGATGGGCGACGTGACAGTCGCGATGCACCGAGACCTTGTGCCGGGTGCCCAGATCGGGCGCGACCGGCGGCAGTGCAGCATGAGTGGCCGCTCGAGCTCGAACAGCGCCAGCGGCGCCTTGCGCGTCGTGCCGTGAGCGATCCAAGGGGAGCTTATCGTGACGCTCACCTTCAGCACCTCAATTTCGAGGTCCCGTTCAGCGACCAACCTCTTCAGCAGATTGTTCTCCAGCTCCAGCGCCTTCAGCCGCTTCACATCATCGCTGACCATCTCGCCGAAACGCTTGCGCCACGCGTAGATCGACGCGTCGCTCACACCGTGGCGCTCCGCCACCTCGGCAATCGGTGCACTATCTGCTTCCCGCAAAATCCTAACAATCCGCTCATCGCTGAATCGACTCTTCTTCATGGCGCGCTCCGCATGGATGCACCATTATCCTAGTCGGCCCAGAACAAATCGTTTTGCGCGAGTCGGTCTTATGCAATTGCACTGCTGGCGGTGGTGCAGCCGAGCAATTCAACAAGAACAAGGGCGTAAAAAAGCCGCAGTTTTCTCGGGATCATGCGCAGGTTGTGACCGGCGCCGCATAGAACCGCATTGATCGCGTCGCCCAGCGCGCCCTTAAGCCAGTTCCGGCCGAGTTTGCCATCGGCCTTCATGTGTCCGATGGCTGGCTCAATGGCACTGCGCCGCCTGATCATCGCGCGCAGCGTGCGGGTGATGCCGCGTCGCAAGCCCGGATCGTAGATCTTCACGCCGTCGATTGCGGCACCCTTGTAGCCGCGATCGACAATGGCGATTTCGGTTCGACGTCGCTCAGGATCGCCGCCTGCTCCAGCGCCTCGGCCAGCGTGTGGCCATCCTACGGGTTGCCCGGCATCGAGCGTGCGCCGACCACCAGTCCTTCCTTATGCGTGGTCGTGATCGACACCTTGACGCCAAATTCGTACGGCGTGCGCGCCTTTCCCTTAGCCAGGCACTCGACTTCCGGTGCATGCAGCGCGTAGAGCTTGTTTTTGTCCTTCTGCTTTTGCGACAGGATCCGCCTTGTGCGGCCAATCAGTTCCTGCAATGCCGTGCTGTGGCGATCGGCCCACCATGCGTCGAACTACGCTTCTTCAAGAACATCGTCGTCCTCGCAACGTAAGGGGTGTGCCAGTCGGACAATCTCACCCGTCGCGACAAGGCGCGACGAAGCTCCCGTTCTCACATGGATCGAAACTCAGCTACGTGCATCTACTGGTACCCAAGCTTCGTACCATCGTGCTTCCAGCAGAACACTCTTGATCTGCTCTGCGCTTTCCGCCCAAGTAAGCCATGGCATACCCGTCGAGACAGGTGCCTGCCCTACTCCGTGTAGGCGAATCCATCCTTTGACAGCGTCAGCCAACGCCTCGGCCGAATCTCCGCTGAAATAATATGCATGTTCCCCCGCCACCTCTCGGAAAACGGGCATATCACGCGTGATAATTGGCAAACCTTTCTGCGCGGCCTCAATAAGCGGCAGCCCAAAACCCTCGCCATTAGAGGCAGTCAGCAGAACCGTCGAAGCCTCATAGACCAGTTCAAGGAATTCGTCGCTCGCGTCCTGCATCCAGAAAAGGTGTTTATTCTGCTCTTGATGCTGCTCAAGCTTCGTCGCAAAATCAGCCAAGCCCCACCCGGCTTTTCCGACAATGGCGAAATTGACATCGATATTCTCCGCCCAAAGCCTCTCAAACGCGGCGACAGCCTGAATGTGACCCTTGCGCGGCTCGACCGTGCCCACCATTAAAATGGTCGGCCTGGACCGCAGTGCTTGCAGGATCCGATCTGCGTCAGGCGGCAAGCCCTTCGACGGCTGACTGCTTTCGATGTCAGCGCCCAGATGAAAATAGCCGAGCTTAAGATCACGTAGGCGATTGACAGGCGCAGTATCGAGCCACAAGCGCAAATCATCGGCGACCGCACGCGAAATGCCGATCAAGCCATCCGACACATGCGAAATAGTCTTGAGCCACGGCGGGAAACATAAGGCGATAACTTCGGGGAACCAGTCTGGATGCATGACCGGAAGCAGATCGTAAACGACGAAATAGATCTTCACTCCGCGCCGACGTTGCTGAACAAACCACTGCTCTGCGGGCGGCACGCAATCTGCCACGAGGTCAAGGCCAAGGTAGATATCACCCTGCTGCGTGTCCAGCCATTCGTCAGCGTCGTCGACAGGCGTCTGCCCTACCCCGACCGTACGCCAGAACTCGTTGGCGTACCGATACGCCATCACGCTTCGATCCAGCCTGACGGGTCGAACTTGCCAGCCCGGCGGCGGCATCTTCAACAACTGAAGCAAAATAGACCGTGTGACACGCTGAATGCCCGATTTCGCGTCGACATGGCACAGTACGGACACGTCGACGAGTAACTGAGGAACCCGCCCCGCTCTCTGGTTGGCAGCGATTGCAGCCGCACTCACGAGAAAGTCGCCCTCAGTGGACGGCAGACCAATCTTCCCCAAGGCATCGATCAGACGACGATAACGGCTCGTTGCAGGCACATTCACATCCGTTGGCGCTCTCGATGCCGCAGGATCACTGAGCGCCTCCCTTGCCGCGCGGGATGCAAATGCTTCTTCAAATGCCTTCAGCGCGCGCTGACCTGTCTTGTCCCAAGAAAACTTGCTAGCACGCTCGATGGCGTTTTCGCGCAACGAGTGCCAGAACGTTTCGTCGACAAGCGCCCGTTGCATCATTCTCGTTATCTGCGACAAGTCCAGAGGATCAAACAGCGCATCTTCACGACAGATGACTTCCGGAATACTTGTGGTACCTGATCCGATTACCGCTGCACCGCACGCCATCGCCTCTAGTGCAGGGAGGCCAAAACCCTCGTGCAGCGACGGGAAGACAAACAGTTGACAAAGGTTGTATAACGCAATGAGCTCTTTGTCTGAAACATAGGCGGCAAGTACAAGCTCATCTTGCGAAAGGCCATTTGACTTCGCCAGTTGATACAATTTTTCCGAATTGGATTCGGTCGCCTGGCAAACCATGAATAGCTGATACTGCTTTCGCAATTCAGCAGGCAAACGCGAGTATGCGACGATCAACCCGTCCAGGTTTTTGCGTGGCTCGACGATGCCCGTGGTCATCACGAAAGGACGCGTGATGCCGAATTTAACGAGGAGCGCCTCTCGCTCAGCTTCAGCGAGCTCGATTGGCTTGAACGCATCGGAAACGGCGGTCGAGATATTGGTTATCCGTTCGCGCGGGACGCCCAGTTCAGTCGCAGCCTCTTCGCCGCAATACGCCGATATCCCGAGCAAAACGTTGGCGCGCTTAAGCGCCTCAATCTTTCGCATGTAGTGCTGCTTGAAACCCGCATCGATCAGATACTTGTCAGGGTTCAGATACGGGATCAAATCGTACAGCGTCACCGCTGTCAGCGTTTCGGGATAGAGCCTTTTGATCGACGTGACGGAGTTGTCGACATAGCCTTCGAAGAGGCTGCTGATATGAACAATGTCGGGCTCCAGTTCGGCAACCGCATGTTCTCGAATCATTTCTGCGGCACTGGCGCGCCAATCGTCGATTCCTCGGTACAGCGTCAACGGCGGCAACGAAAAGACGGCAATGCGATCTGCCGGTAATAGATCGACGAACGCGTGTCGAATTATCTCAACGGAGTCGGGAAACAGGTCGTTCAGAACAATCCAAACTTCGTGATCCCCCGCATTGCGCACAATGGCCTTAGCCAAAGCCATGCTATAACGTCCAATTCCTCGCAATCTGCTAACAGACTGGCAACCCTGTAAGTCCAAAACGATTCGCATAGTTGTTCTGGCGAATATTAATTAGTTATTGATGTCTGATTTCTTGGACTGCAACAAATCCTGATAGACCGTCTGCGCTCGCGCGGTCAATTGCTCAACCGATTCGACGGCCACCGTCGCAGGCGCGGCACCGAGCGCCTCGTTTCCGGCGATGCCCACCAGTCTTGCACGCAGTCCAGGATAACGTCGCAGCGTGTCCGCCACACGCTGCTTCAACGTCGGATGAGCATGTAAAAAAGTTGCTCCGCGAACCAGCACAGGGCGAGCTACGCGCTTGACGCCTTGTCGCGAGAAGCCCACCGACTTCATGCTACCGATCACTCTACGAATGGGCCCGGTTATCCGCCATGATGTGCTGTTCATCAGTGCATCCACCTGCTGACGCGCGGTGTTTGCAGTTACCTCTGCAGACGCGGCGCGTGCCTGAGCATCGACGGCAACCGCCTTCAGTTCAATCGAAGCCCGTTCGGAGCTACGCAACGACTCCTCTGCGGTTCGAAGCTTTTCGCGCCACAGCACTGCTTCCTTTTCTGCCTCAAGAACTCTCTCTATCAACGCATTCACGTCTTCCTCCTCGTCCTTTGAGACTGATAGTGGAGAAGCGCTCACGAGTGACTCGGCGATTTTTATCAGGTCGGAATCCTGATTTTTGAAAGCAATGATCGCATAGTCCGGCGCCTGCATCAGATTCTGATCCAACGCGGACACGACATTGTTGATAACTGTTGCACCCAGCAACTCGCCCGGCATGAGCCGCAGATTATTCTCCACTTCGCCTTTGTTGACAGGCACGACAACAACCCGTCCAAACCCAGAATACTCGGCAGCAAAACTAAGCAGCAACGATGGGATAGGCCGTTCGTGCGTTGGGTCGAGATAGAAAGTGCACGCACCCACAACCAGATTCGCCGGATTAGGTGTCTCTAGCAAAATGGCACCGCCATCATCCACGACCCTATGCGCTTCCTTAAGAAATTCCAGCAACTGGGTAAATCCAAGATGCTCGACGACGTGAAACGCACTGACTAGAGCATAGGCACCATCCGGTTGTGAGCGCAAGTGCTGCATCGCATCGGCTGCGAACACCGAAAGCCCCCTATCGACGCCCGCCCGCACGAAGTCCTCGTTCAGATCGAGCCCCTCAGCGGGCACACCACGCTCTGACAGCAACTCCAGCCACTCTGCACGGCCACAGCCAACATCTAGCATCTTTTTCGGGATACGGGCCGCGAGAGCCTCAACGATCGGCAAGTAAATCCTCTGGCGCCGTTTTATGACGTCTCGATCGCCGCGGAAGCGGTCTTCCAGTGCGCGGTAAAAATCATCCGTGACCATAGCGTGCCCGACTCTTCCTAATCCTGATAATGTTCGACGGTGAGCGTCGGCTCCAACCATGCGCAACCGACGAACCTCTTTCTTGACATGTTTAGTACCTGGAACACTACCGCAAGATCACGCCACTCGTAGTTCTGGCCAACGTGTGAGTGGCCTGCGTGCAATGCCGTCGCTATCGAATACGATCCTTCGCCCAGATTCATCGGAAAAAGAAACTGATATCGCATCCGATCGCCAGCCACTAGCGACGTAGCGGAGCGTTCCAAATGATGGGTGTTTGTTCCAAAGATCGATTGACCAAGCCGGTCTTTTATCATGTAACCGAGCACCAGTTCCTTGATATCTGCATGCACAGCAACATCGATTTCCAGCCTGACAGGACTGCCCACATCAATAACTTCAGCGGGCGTACCTTGTGCATCCACAATGCGAATGCTTGCAATTGATGCTTCCCCCGATCCCGACACCGTCTGCGATTTACCTTCGCTTGTCGTGAGCTGACGCACTGAGAGTGCTTCCTTGTCAGCTAGCAGCGCGTTGTAATAGTCAAAGATTTCTTCCGGTGGACCTTGTTTGACGAGCCTTCCTGCATTCAGCAGGATCGCCTTGTCGCAGATCGCCTGAATTGAAGACTTGTCGTGAGATACGATCAGCAGCGTCGTACCCGCTTCGCGGTACGCTCTGATCCGGTCGAAACTCTTGTGCTGGAAATATGCATCTCCAACCGACAAGGCTTCGTCGATGATCAGAATATCCGGTCGATTGAACGTAGCTACGCTGAACGCGAGCCGCATCTGCATCCCACTCGAGTACACACGCACTGGTTGATCGATGGCATCGCCGATCTCGGCGAAATCCTCAATCTGCTGCATATGCGCGTTGATCTCATCTACGGAATGGCCGAGCAGCTGCCCGGCCATAAGCACATTCTGGCGCCCGGTAAAGTCCGGATGAAATCCCATCCCGAGTTCGAGCATCGCCGCCACGCGCCCCGTCATTGCAATCGTGCCGCTTGTCGGTTGCGTCGTTCCGGTGATCATCTTGAGAAGCGTGCTTTTGCCGGCACCATTGATGCCCACAAGGCCCACCGCCTCGCCTTGCTCGACCTCGAAGCTTACGTCCTGCAGCACCCATTTCGTTTTATGGCGAGTGATCGGAACAGGCGAAAGCCACTCCAGCAGTCGGCCGAATCGCGAAGGGTACTGCTTATAGGCCTTAGCAACCTTTTGTACGGAAATACTGCCCATTTGCTCTTGATCCGCGTATCTACGTGGCTTGCGCTGTCGACACACTGTGTCGACGCGCCACATATGTTCTTTGACCACCACTCAGCGTGTAGCCGTGACGCGCTGCCCGTCGCCGCTTGGCTGTTGCAAGCCATGCGCCCCTCGCTTGAACAGCTTATGAGGAACGCACTTCAGCCTTTGACCATCCAGTCGATAGTCGAGCGAATATTGATCGGTTGCACATGGGGAACAACAGCGTGCAATTTCTTCGAAGAACCAACGAGAATCTTGACTTCGTTCTCTCGCACAAACGCCGGATTCACCCGAACCTCAAGGTCATGACCTGACGCTTCGCGAGCCATTTGCAGCACTTCCTGCAGCGTATAAGGCTGTCCGCTGCAGATGTTCACCACTTCCGATGCGACGTCCGATTCAAGCAAGGCGCGATAAAACCGCGCCACGGTCCGCACATCGGAGAAGTCTCGAGCAACGTCGAGGTTGCCCAGTTCGATAACCGGGCGACGATCGACAAAGTGCGAAACGATCTTCGGGATCAAAAAGCGGGACGACTGTCCCCGCCCCGTGTAGTTGAAAGGACGCACCATCACGATGGGCAACCGATCAAACCACGTCCTGACCAGGCTTTCCATCGCCAGCTTGCTTGCGGCGTAGTGGTTGACCGGCGCGGGAATCACACTCTCGTCGATCACACCGCCAGCGTTGCCGTACACATTGGCGCTGCTCACTACGAGAACCTTCTCGGGACGATGTCCAACGTCCGCGCACGCCTGTAGCAGATTCAACGTCCCGATCACGTTAACGTGATACATATCCAGCGGAACGTCATGTGCGACGAAGCTGATCGCCGCGAGATGAACGATAAATCTCGGGCGGACCTCCTCGATTACCTTGCGGCAGTCTGCCAGCGACGTGATATCGAGTTGGCGTTCCGATTCGCCAGCGACTTCACCAACGCTGGTTCCCAATACGGTGCATCCGGCGCGCACCAGCTCGTCGCGAACATATGCTCCAGTAAAGCCATTCGCGCCAGTGATCAGAACGTTGTGCATGGCGGCTTAGAACGAGAAGCCAATCTTGTTTCGCTGCAAATCCGACTCGACCATCAATTTGCAAAGCTCTTCAAGTGACGTCTTCGCCTCCCAGCCGAGTTCCGCCTTCGCCTTCGACGCGTCACCGATCAGCAACTCGACCTCAGCCGGCCGGTAAAACTTCGGATTCACACGAATCAGAACCTTGCCGTTCGACGCGTCCACGCCCTCTTCGCGCTCCGCCTCGCCACGCCACTTGATCTCGATGCCAACCGCGCGAAACGCCATCGACACGAAATCGCGAACTGTCTCCGTCCGGTTGGTTGCGAGCACATACGTGTCCGGCCGCTCGACCTGGAGCATCTTGTACATACCGTCAACGTATTCCTTGGCGAAACCCCAGTCGCGCTTTGCGTCAAGGTTCCCAAGTTCCAACACGTCCAGCTTGCCAAGCGAAATCTTCGCAACGGAATCGGTGATCTTGCGGGTCACAAACTCGCGGCCACGCAGCGGTGACTCGTGATTGAACAGAATGCCGCTCGAGCCGAAAATATCGTATGACTCACGGTAGTTGACCGTGATCCAGTGCGCATACAGCTTCGCAACGCCGTACGGGCTACGCGGATAGAACGGCGTGTCTTCCTTTTGCGGCACCGCTTGAACCTTGCCGAACATCTCGGACGTAGATGCCTGGTAGAAGCGGATCTTGCTGTTGACGATACGAATGGCGTCGAGAACGTTCAACGCACCCACCCCGGTGATCTCGGCGGTAGTACGGGGCTGCTCGAACGAAACGCCAACGAAGCTTTGTGCGGCAAGGTTGTAGACCTCTCGCGGCTCGGCCTTCTCGATAAGGCGAATAGTTGCGCCGAGATCGGTCAGGTCATGCTCGACCAGATGAAGCTTCGGGTGATTCTGGACACCGAGGTCTTCGAGGCGCCAGAAGTTGACCGAACTGGTACGACGGTACGTACCGTAGACGTCGTAGCCGCGCTCCAGCAGCAATTGGGTGAGGTACGCTCCGTCTTGTCCTGTGATGCCAGTCACAACTGCGCTCGTCAATTCCATCTCCTTAGAAAGCTCTCGGTGCGATAACCGCACCGCACGTTGGTAACGCCAGACTCGACAGATTATAGCCGACGCCCTCTTCCTTCCCTCTGAACAAAGGGCGCGCAAACGCGCGCCGCACCTACAGCTCGTCGACCATTTCTGCCGCGTGCCGCCGGAACAGGTGCAAGCCAAACATACATAGCAGCAGCCCCACCACGAACACGGGCCACACCACGCTCCAGTCTGGCCACGCTCGGTTCACGAGAATAGCCTGATAGCCCATGATCAGATCGGCCATCGGATTGAACGCGATCAACGCCCTTGCACGCTCGGGAAGCGCATGCCAGGGGTAGACGACAGGCGTAAACCAAAACCAGAATTGCAGAAAAATCGTCATAAATTGCCCAACGTCGCGAAAAAATACGTTGAGCACGCCAAGCGTGATGCCGAGGCCGATACTGAATACGATCTGAACAATGAGCAGCGGAACAATAGCAATGAACGGCGTACCCGGAAAATTGCCGCTGAAAATCAGAAAAACCGTAAACAAAGAAAAGATAATGACGAAATTAATCAGCGCCGAGATCGTCACGATTACAGGTAACGCGATCCGGGGAAAGCTGAGTTTCTTGAGCAGATTCGCGTGCTCGATGAATACTCCTTGCCCTCGCGACACGATTTCGGCAAACAGCCCCCAGGACAATATGCCTGCACACAGATAAATGCTGTATCCGAACGTGCTTTGAACACCGGGCATGCGCGACTTCATCACTTCCGAAAAAATGACTGTGTACACGAGGATCATCGCGAGAGGCTGCAAGACCAGCCACGCTGCACCAAGCATGCTGGTTCTATAGCGTGTCTGAAACTCGCGCTTTACGCTGCCAATGATGAAGCCCCTGTACCTGAACAGGGCGCTCAAAAGTCCACTCAAGTCAAGTCCTTAATTGAATGTCGCGACGGAAGAAAAACCCAAAACCAACAGGAAGGGACGCCCCGTTCCTGCGACCCGCTATTGTCGGTTACTGTGCGCGTATTGAGCAACTACGGGGCACGAGCGTGGCGGATTATCGCAACGTCGAACCGTCATCCACCGGCTGCAGGCAGCGCTGCAGTTCTGCGTGCCAGTGCGGCGCAGCGATACCAAACACGCTCGCAAGCTTTTCGTTCGACAACCGCGAGTTGGATGGTCGCCGCGCTGGGGCAGAATACTGCGCGGTTGTTATCGGCACGATTTTCGGTGCTGCACTGGGCGATGTGTGTGCAAAGATCGCCTCAGCAAACTCGGCCCAATTCGTAGCGCCCGAAGCTGTCATATGGTAAATGCCCGCGCGTTCCGTCCACCATGGCAATGCTTCGCCGTGCAACGTGGGCGCTGTGCGCAGCATACGCGTTGTCATCTCCGCGATCGTTCTGGACCATGTTGGCGCACCGAACTGATCCGCCACCACGGACAATTCCTGACGCTCAGCGCCGAGACGCATCATGGTAAGCAGGAAGTTCTTGCCGTGCAGACCATATACCCAACTCGTACGCAACACCACCCATGCACCACCCACCTGCTCGATAGCACGCTCCCCAGCCAGCTTGCTCTGTCCGTACACGTTTAGAGGCTGCGGACTGTCGGACTCAACGTATGGGCCGTCTTTCGTACCATCGAAGACGTAGTCGGTTGAATAATGAACGAGCAACGCGCCAACGCGACGTGCCTCTTCTGCGAGAACGCCCGGCGCTATGCCGTTTATCTGCATTGCCAGTTGCGGCTCAGCTTCCGCTTTGTCCACCGCAGTGTAAGCGGCACAATTCAGAATAACCGTAGGCTGGATTTCTGCGATCGCGCGTCGCATTTGCGCGAAATCCGTTAGATCCAACACACGCCTGTCGGCCCCTACGACGATGCCCAACCCGGAACACTGCTCGACCAGCGCGTTGCCCACCTGCCCGGTTGCGCCGGTCACAAGAATGACGGGATTAGTGCGTTGGTTCATAGGTATAAATTGCAGACAGTCCTCAATCCGCCCACTGAATTTACCGGTCACTCGGGCGCCGAGTCCAGATTATAGAGGTGTCTTGCTTACAGTCCGGCCGTAGCTCAAATACGCGATGCCTTCGCGGAGCAGACTGCCACGAACCTGCCCCCCATCAGTAGCGATCGATCTCGGCAAGCCGCTGACCATTCACATCCTTGGTGGCCAGAATTGGAGCCTCGACGATAGGCCATTTGATTGCCACATCCGGATCGTTCCACAGCAGACATCGCTCATGCTCCGGATACCAATAGTCGGTGGTCTTATAGACCAAATCGGCCATATCAGACAGCACTAGAAATCCGTGCGCAAAGCCGGGAGGAATCCAAAGTTGCCGCTTATTGTCCGCGCTCAAATGCTGCCCCGTCCATTTGCCAAAATTCCGGGAGCCTTCACGCATGTCCACCACGGCATCGAACACCTCTCCGCCGATCACCCGCACCAACTTTCCTTGCGCATGTTGAATCTGATAGTGCATTCCCCGCAGCGCATGCTTCACCGATCGCGAATGATTGTCCTGCACAAACTCAACGCCGGCCTGCACGTGCTCCGCAAACTCACGCGCATTGAAGCTTTCCCAAAACAAACCCCGAGCATCACCGAACACCCGCGGCTCGATGACCTTCACTTCAGGCAGCGCCGTCGCGGTTACTGTAATTGCCATACCACCCTGTTCGTCAAAAGATTCTGCAGATATCGACCGTAGTCGTTCTTCGCGAGCGGCGCTGCCAGCCTCAACAACTGCTCCGCATCGATCCAGCCTTGCCGGTACGCGATCTCCTCCGGACACGCAACCACCAGCCCCTGGCGTTTCTGCAGTGTCGCAATGAACATGGCCGCGTCCATCAGCGAGTCGTGCGTGCCGGTGTCGAGCCACGCATAGCCGCGCCCCATGATCTCCACGTTCAGCTTGCCGGCACGCAGATAGTGGGAGTTGACGTCGGTGATCTCATATTCGCCACGCGCCGAAGGCTTGATACTCGCCGCGACGTCGCAGACGTCGCTGTCGTAGAAGTACAGGCCGGTCACCGCATACGACGAACGCGGCTGTGCCGGCTTCTCTTCAATCGATACCGCGCGTAGCTGCGGGTCGAATTCGACCACGCCGTAACGCTGCGGATCGTTCACGTGGTACGCAAACACCGTCGCGCAATCGGTTCGCGCGTTGGCGTGCCGCAACTGCAGCGCGAGGTCGTGGCCATGAAAGATGTTGTCGCCCAGCACCAGCGCGCTCGGTGCGCCGCCGAGGAATTCGCGGCCAATCACGAACGCCTGCGCAAGCCCGTCCGGCGACGGTTGCACCTCATACCGCAACGACATGCCCCACCGCTGGCCGTCGCCCAACATTGCCTCGAAGCGCGGCAAGTCCTGCGGCGTAGAGATGATCAGCACCTCGCGAATGCCCGCCAGCATCAACGTCGACAGCGGGTAGTAGATCATCGGCTTGTCGTACACCGGCAGCAACTGCTTCGAGATCGCATGCGTGATCGGGTAAAGCCGCGTACCCGATCCACCCGCGAGAATAATGCCCTTGCGTTGCATCCCGATTCCGGTCAAACCGCCCCCGCGTAGTGCGTTTCCATCCAGTGCCGATAAGCGCCGCTCGTCACGCCAGCGGTCCATTCGGTATTGGCGAGATACCACAGCACCGTCTTGCGCATGCCGGTCTCGAACGTCTCCGCAGGCCGCCAGCCGAGTTCGCGCTCGATGCGTGTTGCGTCGATTGCATAGCGGCGGTCATGTCCCGGACGGTCCTTCACGAATTCGATTTGTGACGCATACGGTGCACCGGAGACCGATGGCCGCAACTCGTCAAGTGCACTACACAGCGTATGCACGACGTCGATATTCGCCTTCTCGTTCCAGCCGCCGATGTTGTATGTCTCGCCGGGCACACCTTGCTGGAGCACAGTGCGGATTGCCGCGCAGTGATCGCCGACGTACAGCCAGTCGCGCACGTTCTTTCCATCGCCATACACCGGCAGCTTCTTGCCCGCCAACGCATTGATGATGGTCAGCGGAATCAGCTTCTCGGGAAACTGGTAAGGACCGTAGTTGTTCGAGCAGTTCGTCGTGAGTGTGGGCAAACCATAGGTATGGTGATACGCGCGCACCAGATGGTCCGAGGCCGCCTTGCTCGCCGAATAAGGGCTATTCGGTGCGTACGGCGTATGCTCGTTGAAAGCGGCGTCGGTAGCTTCGAGCGAACCGAACACCTCGTCGGTCGAAACGTGCAGAAAGCGGAACGTGTCTTTCGCCGCGCCGCTGAGTCCATTCCAGTAAGCACGGGCTGCCTCGAGCAGCGTAAAGGTGCCGACCACGTTGGTTTGCACGAACTCGCCGGGCCCATCGATCGAGCGGTCGACGTGACTCTCGGCCGCGAAGTGCAGCACGGCACGCGGCTTGTGGGTGGCAAACAGCGCGTCGAGCGTGGCGCGCTCACAGATGTCGGCCTGCACGAAGATGTGCCGCGCATCGCCTTCGAGCGACGCAAGCGTCTGCGCATTCCCCGCGTAGGTCAGTTTGTCGATGTTCACGACTGGCTCGTCGTTCAGGCGCAGCCAGTCCAACACAAAGTTGGCACCGATGAAGCCGGCACCACCGGTCACGATAATCATGCTATCCCCTCGGTTGAGCTCGCCACGCAGTTCGACCGACAAACTCACCACGAACTTTGGTTACTCCCGAGCTCGTGTTGGCCGATGCCAAGGCTTCAAAACAAAGTATTATGTCACGCGATATCGTGCAGTCGACGTGCGCGCAAGGCGATGCGCACGCTCGTGCAGCGAAAGGGCATCGGTACACGTCACGCGAATGGGCACATCGGCATTAGGGCCTGGTCTCTCGCCCGCGTCGGTGCCTTTGCGCACATGAAACGACTCGCAGCAAGCTTATCCGAACCGACTGTAGATGACCATTTTCAAGAGGCCTCCCCCCCTCGCCTTCGGCGACCTCCAAGGCTGCCACACCGAATACAAGCGCCTGCTCGCCAAAGCCGCCCCATCCGACGACACGCCGTTGTGGTTCGCCGGCGACATCGTCAATCGCGGCCCGGGCTCGCTGGCCACGCTGCGCGACCTGATCGCCCTCGGTGAGCGTGCGGTAACCGTCCTCGGCAACCACGATCTGCACCTGCTATCGGTGTCGGCCGGCATCCGCAAGTCGAAAAAAGGCGACACGATCGACGAAATCCTCGCCGCGCCCGACGCGCAGGACCTGCTCGAATGGGTGCGCCATCGCCCGCTCGCGCATTTCGAAAACGACACGCTGCTGGTCCACGCCGGCGTTCCGCCTCAATGGGACGCGACGCTGACCATGGAACTCGCTGACGATCTGCAACGTGCGCTACGCGCGCCGAACTGGAAAGAAACGCTCGCCGGCCTGTACGGCAATGAGCCGAGCCGCTGGAAGTCCGGCCTGAAGGGTATCGACCGCCTGCGTCTGACCTGCACCGCGTTGACCCGCATGCGTTTTTGCAATGCCGACGGCCAGATGGACTTCACGTCGAGCGGCGGCCTCGATTCGGCACCGAACGGCTATATGCCCTGGTTTGAGGTGCCGGGACGACGCACCAGCGACGTTACCGTCGTGTTCGGCCATTGGGCAGCGCTCGGCCTGCTGATGCGCGATAACGTCATTGGGCTCGACTCGGGCTGCGTTTGGGGCAACAAGTTGTCTGCAGTCACACTCACACCCGACCCGGAGCATCGTGCGCTAACCCAGGTGGAATGTGCGGGATGCCGGGCCGCCAACGACGTCGAATAGAATTGCTGCAGAAAATGAATGGGCCGCAGAAGCGACTATGGTTGGCGCGCCAGTTGACCCCGGTTGCACGCACGAGGGTCCAGTTCGATTGTCCGGGCACCGGTACCCGACGCTACAGCGTTGGCAGCGAGTAGCAGCGCCAACCTGCCCACGTCGACGGTCGGTCCGTCGACACTGAATTTGACAGCGGGCGCGGTCCACTCCTTGCACTTCGTATCAATCCAACTTTCTGTTGTCGTAGCCGTGCTGCGATTCAGATTATCGTGAATGACATCGGCGTGAGCACTTGCAGATAGTCCAACGAAAACCAGACTGGCAAGACTGAGTATTTTCATGATCTTTTGCCTTTGGTTCTCGCTGAATAGCAGCAATATTAGCCGATTCGCGTGCGGCGCCCTACTCCTTGATCCGGAGCTCAACGCTCCTGCGCAAGCCCCGGCAACAACCGCGCACAAACCCCCGGCGAATACGCTTCGATCATGTCCTGAATCGGTGCGTGATGCCCATATGCAAACGTCGCGATCAACAGCAAACCAAACGCCGCAAAGCGCGGCTTGAACAGCGGCACCTGCGCGCGCACGAACATGCGCACGAACAGCACCGCGACAGTCGCGCCCAGCAGCCATCCCGCGACTACTTCAGCCACCGTATGCGCATCGTCGAATACGCGCGCAACCGCGGTCAGCGCGCCCACCAGCAGCCCGATGGTTACACCGACGCGCGCATTGCCGCCCAGGCACCGGCATAGCAGCGTGATCGCAACGGTCCACACCGCAGTGGAAAGCGTCGTGTGCCCGCTGATCATCCTGAATCCAATCGACGAGATCTCGACGCCGCAGCCGGCATACAGAATCTTCGTCGCGCCGACCAGCGCCATGCCGGCCGCCAGCAGCAGCATCCAGCGCGCCGCCATATGGCGTGCGGAAAACCACAGCCAGATCGCGCAGGCGGCGGCGATCGGCAATGTCAACGCGGCGTCGCCCACACTGCTCAGGGCGCGCCACAAGTAGAAGTCGGGGTCGAAGGGCATCGCCGCAGTGTAATGCATCGGGCACCGTCACTCTGTGCGGTGCAACACGGCGCCCTTGTTTTGCATGGAGCCGCTGCGCGGGCAGCGGCATGTACAGCCTTACTGCGCGAAAGGCCGGTCTGGCTGAGGCTGGTCTGCCTGCGCGTCCTGTATGTCTTGCGCGTCGCGTATGTCGTTGTCGCGAGTGCCCTGGGCAGCCCCCACCAGCACGCCCCGCGTGTCCCGCCCAGCGCCACCCTGCAACTGCGCGAGCGCCGCGCCCACCACCGCCTGCGCCTCGGCGGCCAGCACACGCCGTTCTGCACCAGGCGCAAGCGCCTCGCCCACATACACATGCGCGGTCAGCGGCGCGCCGCGCAACAGCGCATCAAGCGACTCGCCCAGCGACAGGTCGCCAATATACGCAGGCGCCGTCGACTGTTTACCGTGCGCATCCTCGTAATACAGGCACAGCGGCTGCACCGGCCGCGCAGCCGACACCGCCGCCTGGAACAGGTTCGAGTGAAACGGCAGCAACTCGACGCCATCCGATGTCGTGCCTTCCGGAAACACGCAGATCGCCTCGCCTTGCTCGAGCCGCTGCGCCAGCTCCTGCATGATGCGTTTCGCTTCGCTGCGCTTTTCGCGCTGGATAAACACGGTGCCGAGCTGCGCCGCGAGCCAGCCGACCACCGGCCATTTGCGCACTTCGGCCTTCGATACGAAGTGCGTCGGCCGCCACGCATTGATCACGTAGATATCGATCCACGAGATGTGATTGGCAATGACGAGCACCCCCGCGTCGATCCGCGCGGCATCGTTATGCACGACAAGGCGCATGCCGGCGATCTGCAGAAAACGCAGCGACCACTTGCGGTTCAGTTCGTCGCGCTCGTCTTTCGACGCGCGCGGGAAGCGGGTCGCCACGACCCACATGCCGTACAGCAGGTGGGCCACCAGTCGTATCTTGCAAAGCGCGAGCTTCATCGTCAGGTTCTTCCGTAGGCTTCGCGTCAGCGCTGCTCGAATGCCAGCTGGCCGGACACGACGGTCGCCCGCACCCGTGCCGGCAGTTCGTAGCCGAGGAACGGCGTGTTGTGCCCCTGGCTCTTCAGCGCGCGGGGCTCGACGCGCCAGTGCGCGCCGCGCTCGAACACGCACAGGTCGGCCACGCCGCCCACTTCTATACGGCCCGCTTTGTGCCCTTCATTGAGCTTCAGCACGCTGGCCGGCGCAGAGGTGATGTGCTTTAACGCCTGCGCGAGCGGCAGGCCGGCTTCGTCGGCCCACTTCACCGTCAGCGACAGCAGCAGTTCGAGGCCCGTCGCGCCCGGCGTCGCTTCGGCAAACGGCAGCAGCTTTTCGTCGTCGTCGACGGGCGTGTGGTCCGAGCAGATCGCGTCGATCGTGCCGTCCGCGAGACCGGCGCGAATCGCGTCGCGGTCGCGCTGCGCGCGTAGCGGCGGGTCGAGCCGGTACTGCGCGTCGAAATAACCGATGTCGACGTCGATCAGATGCACGTGGTTGATCGTCACGTCGCAGCTGACCGGCAGCCCTTCGGCTTTCGCCGCCCGCATCAGCTCGATGCCCGCAGCCGACGACAGATGCGACAGATGCACACGCGCACCGGTCACGCGCACCAGTTCGAACATCGTATGCAGCGCGATCGTCTCGGCCGATACCGGCACGCCGGATAGCCCGAGGCGCGAGGCGAGCGGACCGCTCGCCGCCACGCCGCCCTGCGCGAGGTAGGCGTCCTGCGGGCGCAGCCACACGGTGAAGCCGTACGTGCTCGCGTACTGCAGCGCGCGCAGCAGCACCTGGGTGTCGACCACCGGCACGTCTGCCTGCGAGAAGCCGATGCAGCCCGCTTCGGTCAGCTCGACCATCTCGGTGATCACCTGCCCTTTCAGGCCGACCGTCAACGCGCCGAGCGGATACACGTGCGCCTGGTTCAGGTTGCGCGCGCGGAACTTCAGCATTTCGACGAGGCCGGGCTCGTCGAGTACCGGGTCGGTATCGGGTGGGCACACCAGCGTCGTGACGCCGCCGGCGAGCGCCGCGGCCATTTCGGATTCGAGCGTCGCCTTGTGTTCGAAGCCGGGCTCGCGCAATCGCGCGGACAGGTCGACGAGACCTGGCGTGACCATCAGCCCGTGTGCATCGATCGTCTTGGCCGCGTGGAACTCGGCCGGCGCGCTGCCCAACGCGACGATCTTGCCCGCCGCGATAAATACGTCCTGCTGTGTCTCGGTGCCTGCCACCGGATCGATCAGCGTGCCGCCTTGAATGTGAATCTTCATGCGCTGCCTTCTTCTGCGTTGTCTGTTGCGTGCTGAATGTCTGTTGCTGCTGCGCTTTGCATGCCGTAGCGTCGGGCTTCGATCGTTGCGGGCGCGGCCGATCGTTGATCGTTGCGCGCGCAATCAGTCGTGGTTGCCCGCGACGATGCCCATCACCGCCATGCGCACCGCAATGCCGAACGTCACCTGGTTCAGGATCACCGATTGCGGGCCATCCGCCACCTGCGAATCGATCTCGACGCCGCGGTTCATCGGCCCCGGATGCATGACGATCGCGTCGGGCTTCGCCAGCGCGAGGCGCTCCGGCGTCAGGCCCCAGCTCTTGAAATACTCCTGCGCCGAAGGCAGCAGCGCACCGCTCATGCGCTCGTTCTGCAGGCGCAGCATGATGATCACGTCGACGTCTTTCAGCCCTTCGTCGAGGTTATGGAACACGCGCACGCCCATTTGCTCGAGGCCGCCCGGCAGCAGCGTGCGCGGGCCGATCGCGCGCACTTCCGGCACGCCGAGCGTGGTCAGTGCGTGGATGTCCGAGCGCGCCACGCGCGAGTGCAGGATGTCGCCGACGATCGCCACGCGCAGGTTCGTAAAATCGCGTTTGTAGTGGCGGATCGTGTACATGTCGAGCAGGCCTTGCGTCGGGTGCGCGTGGCGCCCGTCGCCGGCGTTGATCACGTGCACGTGCGGCGCGCAATGTTCGGCGATCAGATACGGCGCGCCGCTCGATGCATGACGCACCACGAACATGTCCGCATGCATCGCCGACAGGTTGTTGATCGTATCGAGCAGCGATTCGCCCTTGCTGGTCGACGACGCGTTGATGTTCAGGTTCAGCACGTCGGCCGACAGCCGTTTGGCGGCGATCTCGAAGGTGGTGCGGGTGCGCGTCGAGTTCTCGAAGAACAGGTTGAACACCGACTTGCCGCGCAACAGCGGCACCTTCTTCACTTCGCGGTCGGTCACGCTGACGAACTGGTCGGCGGTATCGAGAATGTGCGTGACGATCGCGCGCGGCAGGCCTTCGATCGTCAGCAGATGTTTGAGCTCGCCGTTCTTCGTGAGCTGCGGGTTGCCTTTCAGGAAGCCGAAGCGAAATCGCTCGGCGGCCTCGGCTTGGGAGGTTGAATCCTGATTGACCGGATTAGGCTTGTTCATCGTGTTCCTGAATCAGACGTGCCAATGTGCTTGAGGCTTTGTTGCTTGACGCATTGTTGCTTGAGGCATTGGCATGCGTTACGCGATAGTGCGCGTCGGCGCCCTTGCCGTGAATTGCATGGCGCCCGACGTAAAAGCGCGTGCTCAATCGGCACGCGCTTCGGTATGAAACGTGAAATGCTGATCGCCCGCGTCGCCGTGGCGCGCGAGCACCAGCGTCGCATCGGCCGGCACATCCACCTCCGCGCCGACGAAGCGCGCCGCCACCGGCAGCTCGCGCCCGCCGCGGTCCGCGAGCACCGCGAGTTCCACCGCGGCCGGCCGGCCGTAGTCGTACAGCTCGTTCAAGGCCGCGCGCACGGTGCGACCGGTATACAGCACGTCGTCTACCAATACGATGCGGCGGTTGTCGACCTCGAATGGCAGCGAGGTGGGACTCGCCTGCGTGTGCAGGCCCTTTTTCGCATAGTCGTCGCGATGCAGTGCGACGTTGACCACGCCGAAGCTCGGCAGGTTCAGGTCGCGCGCCAGACGCTCGGCAAGCCATGCGCCGCCGCTGTAGATACCGGCAAGCACGGCGCCGTGCGGGCCGGCCGCGGGACCTTGCAGGCCCTCGCCGTATGCGGCGCGAATCTGTTCGAGCACGGCGCGATACAGCGCCTCCGCGTCAATGGAACTCATGTTCGTCGCTCAGTGTTGGGGCTCAGGGCCGGCCGACAGGCCGTCCAGATATTGCTGCAGGATAATGCAGGCCGCTTCGGCATCGAGCATGTCGGCGCGCGCCGTGCCCGCGCGTACGCTCGATTCGGCATCGACCGACGAGTAGCGCTCGTCGACCCAGCTTACCGGCAGATTGAAACGGCCATTCAGTTGATTACCGAAACGTTTGGCCTGCTGCGTCATTGCGTGCGGCGTGCCGTCCGGATGCATCGGCAAGCCGACCACCAGCGCGTCCGGCCGCCACTCGCCGATCAGCTTGGCTAGCTCAGCGAAACGATATTCGCGGTTGCGGTTCGGCACGACCACGAGCGGCCGTGCGCTTTTTGTCAGGGAATTGCCAACCGCCACGCCGATGCGTTTCTCGCCGTAGTCGAACGCAAGCAGCGTCGACTCACGTCCGGGCGCACCGCTCATGCGTGGCCCGCCTCGCCGGAGAGCATCGACAGCGACACGCCGAGCAGCGCGAGCGCGGCTTCGAAACGGTCTTCAGCCGGCACGTCGAAGACGATCTTCGGGTCGGATTCGACCGTCAGCCAGCCGTTCTTCGAGATCTCTTCCTCGAGCTGGCCCGCGCCCCAGCCGGCATGGCCGAGCGTCAGCAGGAAGCGCTCCGGGCCCTTGCCGTTGGCGACCGCTTCGAGCACGTCTTTCGACGTGGTCATCTCGAGCCCGCCCGGCACCTGCATCGACGACGTGTAGCCGCTGCCCTGGCCCGCGTCGTGCAGCACGAAGCCGCGCTCGGTTTGCACCGGGCCGCCGAAGTACACGGGGACATGCAGCAGAGGTTCGATTTCCAGCTTCAGATCGATGCGGTTGAACAGCGCTTCCAGATCGATATCCGTGGGCCGGTTGATCACGAGACCGAGAGCGCCGCGCTCGCTGTGATCGCAAAGGTAGATCACCGTTCCCGAAAAGGTCGGATCCGCCATGTTGGGCATGGCGATCAGGAACTGGTTGGTGAGGTTGATGCGATCGGAACTCTTGGACATAGGTCAAATTCTAGCAAAGACGAGTGGAAGTGCAGACAGCGCGCATTGCGTGCGCCCCATGCCGCGCCAAGGCCGATGCGCGCACTCCACGAACCGCAGCTCACACTGCACTCTATCACGCCCTTACGGGTCGCCGACGCGCCGTCTGCGGCATGCCGCACGCTGCGTGTACGGTGTTGCTGGCGAGCCTTTTCGGGCTATGCGGTTTGTGCGTGTTGCACGCGGGTGTTGCACGTGTGTTGCACGTGTGTTGCCCGTGTGCCGCACGTGTGTTGCACGAAGGCATCACGCGGCGCTGCCGCCCTGCTCGATCGCGCGTGTCAACGCGCCCAGTGCGCTGCCCGATTGCGGCGGCGCAATGCCCGCCGCGATCTGGTGCAGCATCGCGCGCAGCGCCTGCGCGGCATGCTCGAGCGCGACCGCGGCGGGTGCTGCCACCACCACGTGCGCGCGCACAGCCGGCGTCGTTACGCCCGCATGCGCGCGCCGGCGCCACGCAAGCCCGAGCGCATCGGCCAGCAACGCCACGTGCCCGAGCCCGAGCGCATCGGCCGATGCACCGAGCCGGAATGCGGCATCCCCGGCCTGCAACGCTGCGCCGGGGTCGGCCTTTTGTGGGTTATCGGCAGCTTGCGCGTGTTCCGATAGGGCGGCGATCGATGCATCTGCGGTTTGCAGGAAATCTTCGTATGCGAACGCGTTGACCGTCACCGCGCCGAGGTCGCGGGTAGCGGCCGCAGGCGATGATGCTGCAAGCGTTTCCACCTGGGCGGCGCCCGCCTGCGCCGCGCCCGCCTCCCATAACGCTTCGGATGCCGGTGTGCCGGCTACGTGCCAGGCCACCGTCAGACCATAGTCGCGCAGTAGATCGACATGCTCGGTGTCTTCAGCCGCGGCGCCGAACAACGCGTAGTCGCGCCACAACAGCGCGAGCGCCGTGCGCACCAGCGAACGCGGCGCCAACGTGATGCCGTGCGCCTGATCGGCCAGCGCGAGGTTGCACCTTGCGAACAGGCGCCGCGCATCCGCGTCGCCGGCCAGGTAACCGCTCACGCGCAGCGCGCGGGCGCAACCCGCGGCAAGACGCCAGAAGTCGTAAGGATCGGGGCCGGTGAGCTGCGCAAAACAGCTCTCCAGTTCGTCCAGCGCGGCCGATAACACCAGCGTTGCGGCCGACATCGCGCCGCCATCGGTTTGCGCACGCAGTACCGGCAGCAGCGCACCTTCATAGCGCGCCCGCAGATGGGCAAGACGCTGCGCGGGTTGTGCGTGCAGCGTGACAGGCGGAATCGGACGGCCGGCCAGCGCGAGATCTTCGAGTGCGACGGTAAAGCCGGGCGTGTGTTGCGCGACCTGCGCCGACAGCTGGCGATAATGCGCATAGAGCGATGGCGAGCACGCCAGCTCGCGCAGGTTGCGCCGCTGCAACGCCGCTGCGAAGGCTTCGAGCGCCGCGCCGAACACCGCGCGTAACGCGCTCTGCCCAGCCTGCTGGTCGGCGGCGAGCGGTGCGGCCAGTAGCAGCGCATCGGCGAAGCGCAGCGCCGCAAGCCAGCCCGCTGCGCGTAGCGCATGCACGGCATGCAGCAACGGCAGCGCGGTGTCGTGCTGTTCGCGATAAGCAGCGATTGCATCGGCGAGCGCGCGCTCCGCTGCGCGCACTGCGCCGCCGCGGGGATTTGGTAAAGCTTCGAGAATGTTGCCGGACGCGGGTGTTGGTGTCATGGGCATGTTTGGAGGCGCTCGCAGAGGCGCTGGCAGAGGCGCTCGCGGTATCGATTGCGACATCTATCGCAGCAGCAACATCGCCGCATCGATCGCATTATCCGCTTGCGGTCATGCCGACAGACCGAACCCGGGCTGCCTCGCTGTTACGCGCGTTGCTCGGGTTCCGCTCAGGCCGCCACTCAAACCACCGTTATGACCGGCCGGTCTGCCGCATTGAATACCGACGACCTGCGCCCGGAAAACCTGCCGACGAAGCATGCAGACCACGCACGCCCACGCCCCATGCCGACGAAACCAGCCGGCAACGAGCGGTCAGATCTGGACCATCTCGAAGTCTTCCTTACGCGCGCCGCATTCAGGGCAAGTCCAGTTGATCGGGACATCTTCCCAGCGCGTACCCGGCGCGATTCCCTCTTCTGGCAAGCCGGCTTCTTCGTCGTAAATCCAGCCGCAGATCAGGCACATCCAGCTTCTATATTCCATTCTTGTTCGCGTCGAAAAGTCCGTGGAAACGGGAGCCATGATGGTACCGTGTTGCCGCCCCCATGCCTAGCGATTGAAGTGCCAGAAGCGCTGTAAAAGCAGCCATTTTGCATCGCACGTTGCACCCGGTCGGCAGCCCGGCATTTTGTCCGCCCACAAGTACGCGGCGCATGCAAAAAAATGCCCCGGCCTATGATAAAGCCGCATAATTGAGGCGGCCGCGCGACAAGCGGCCCCTCTCTGTTCTCAATTACAGTGCGCCACCTTTCATGCCCAGCGAGACTCCCCCGATCGTTCTCACTTTCGGCCTTTCCGACCCCACGGGTGGGTCCGGCCTGCAAGCCGACCTGTTGACGCTTGCCAGCATGGGCTGCCACGGCGTCACCGTGCTGACCGGCTATACGGTGCGCGATTCGGCCAACTGCGACGAAGTGACCGCCCTCGACCCGGAAGTCGTCGCGACCCAGGCGCGCATGCTGCTGGAAGACATGCCGATCGCCGCCTTCAAGGTGGGCGCCGCGACACGTGCCGAAGTGGTCAGTGCGATCGCCGAAGTCGTGGCCGACTACGACGACATCCCGCTGATTCTCGCCCCCGATTTCACACTGGACGACGAGCACGTACTCGCCGCCGACGAATTGCGCGAGACGATTGCCGACCTGCTGGCGCCGCAAACCACCTTGCTGGTCGCCGATCACGCCACCTTGCTCGCACTCGCCCAGCCGGACGGCGATGCTGAAGCGCCAACGCTGGACGCGGCGATTTCTCATCTACTGTCGCAAGGTTGCGAGTACATCCTTTCGATGGAAACCGGTACGCACCGGCTCGTCAACACGCTGTACTGCGAGGAAGGCCAGTTGCGCCAGGACCTGTGGGATCGCGGCCCGCAGCGCGTGACCGGCATGACCGACACGTTGGGCGCGGCGATCGCGGCATTGCTGGCCAACGGCCAGGAGCCAGCCGAGGCGGTGCGCGAAGCGCAGGAGTATCTGTTCCAGGCGATGCAGAACGCGTTCCGCCCTGGGATGGGCGCCTATCTGCCGGACCGCTTTTTCTGGGCACGCGACAACGACGAAGATGCCCCGCCGGCGGACGCCAAAGGCGCAGCGCCAGGCGAAGCCAGGCACTGAAGCAGCGAGCCGTCGTTCGATACGGCACCAACGCCCGCGCATAAAAAAACCCGCATCGCTGCGGGTTTTTTCTTTGAGGGGCACGCCTCGCGGCGCGCCCCTCTCATGCATTTCGACGTAAAGCCGAAATTACATGTCCATGCCCATGCCGCCCATGCCGCCCGGCATACCGCCGGCAGCCGGTGCATCTTCCTTCGGCAGTTCGCAAACAGCAGCGTCCGTCGTCAGCAGCAGGCCAGCGACCGAAGCGGCGTTTTGCAGCGCCGTACGCGTCACCTTGGTCGGGTCGACCACGCCTGCTTCGACCATGTCGACGTATTCGCCGGTCGCTGCGTTGTAGCCGTAGTTGCCCTTGCCTGCCGACACAGCAGCCACCACGACGCTGGCTTCTTCGCCACCGTTCGCGACGATCTGACGCAGCGGCTCTTCCATCGCGCGCAGCACGATCTTGATACCTGCGTCTTGATCAGCGTTGTCGCCCTTCACGCCAGCGATTGCCGCGCGAGCGCGGATCAGTGCAACGCCGCCGCCTGCCACGATGCCTTCTTCAACGGCTGCGCGCGTAGCGTGCAGTGCGTCTTCGACACGTGCCTTCTTTTCCTTCATTTCGACTTCGGTCGCAGCGCCAACCTTGATCACTGCCACGCCGCCGGCCAGCTTGGCCACGCGTTCTTGCAGCTTTTCACGGTCGTAATCGGACGTTGCTTCGTCGATCTGCGTGCGCACTTGCTTCACGCGCGCTTCGATGCTTGCTGCTTCGCCAGCGCCGTCGATGATCGTGGTGTTTTCCTTACCCACTTCGATGCGCTTTGCTTGACCCAGCTCAGCCAGCGTTGCCTTTTCGAGCGACAGGCCGGTTTCTTCTGCGATCACCTGGCCGCCGGTCAGGATCGCGATGTCTTCCAGCATCGCCTTGCGACGGTCGCCGAAGCCCGGAGCCTTCACAGCAACCGTCTTCAGGATGCCGCGGATGTTGTTGACCACCAGCGTAGCCAGCGCTTCGCCTTCGACGTCTTCAGCGATGATCAGCAGCGGACGGCCAGCCTTGGCGACTTGCTCGAGTACCGGCAGCAGATCGCGGATGTTCGAAACCTTCTTGTCGTGCAGCAGCACGAACGGGTTTTCGAGCACGGCAACTTGCTTGTCCGGGTTGTTGATGAAGTACGGCGACAGGTAGCCGCGGTCGAACTGCATACCTTCAACCACGTCCAGCTCGTCTTGCAGCGACTTGCCGTCTTCGACGGTGATCACGCCTTCCTTGCCGACCTTGTCCATCGCTTCAGCGATACGATCGCCGATCGACGAATCGCTGTTCGCCGAAATCGCGCCAACCTGAGCGATTTCCTTGTTGGTCGTGCACGGCTTGCTGATCTTGCGCAGTTCTTCGATTGCGGCAGCCACGGCCTTGTCGATACCGCGCTTCAGGTCCATCGGGTTCATGCCCGATGCGACGTACTTCATGCCTTCGCGAACGATCGACTGAGCCAGCACGGTTGCCGTCGTCGTGCCGTCGCCGGCGTTGTCGCTGGTCTTGGAAGCGACTTCCTTGACCATTTGTGCGCCCATGTTCTGGAGCTTGTCTTTCAGCTCGATTTCCTTCGCGACCGAGACACCGTCTTTGGTGATCGTCGGGCCGCCGAAGCTGCGCTCGAGCACCACGTTACGACCCTTCGGGCCCAGCGTGACTTTGACTGCATTGGCGAGAATGTTCACGCCTTCGACCATCTTGGAACGTGCGGAATCGCCGAACACGACGTCTTTAGCTGCCATCTTCTAACTCCTTGAATTCTCTTGAATGAACTGGACGCGAACTTACTTGTTCACCACAGCCATGATGTCTTCTTCACGCATTACCAGCAGTTCCTGACCATCCACCTTGACGGATTGGCCAGCGTACTTGCCGAACAGCACGCGGTCGCCGACCTTCACGTCGAGCGCGATCTGGCTGCCTTTGTCGTCGCGCTTACCCGGGCCGACTGCGAGGATTTCGCCTTGATCCGGCTTTTCCGCTGCGGCTTCGGGGATCACGATGCCCGAAGCGGTCTTGGTTTCCTGATCCAGACGCTTGACGATCACGCGATCATGCAAAGGACGAAGGTTCATACATACTCCTCTCTTGAATTGAGACTGAAGAACGCTGAGGAAAACCCAACCGGCGAACCCGGCCAGGCAAATTTGTTAGCACTCGCGTGCGGTGAGTGCTAATTATATGGAGGGGCAGTGACAAATTCAAGAAGCGTCGTCAGGGTTGACTGACGGCTGGGGGCGTACAAGCTTGGACTTTGCGCGCTTTAGCCTGAGCCTCGCGGTTGCGGTCAAGGCCTGCAGAAAAGCGGCTTTTCTTAACAAAAACATCGACTTAATATCGGCCCGAGGGCACGTGGCGGCACTGCGCCGACGAGCCCGCCAATCTACTCACTGCTACGCCGGGCCGGCCGCTACGTCGCGAGGCACCCAGGAAAAACCCTGACCGGCGCCAAGCTTACGGATACCCTACCACCATGAATTCCCGGAAGGGCTGTAGTGGTCCATCCAGTCGTACTGGCCGCGATCGTCGGGCCACGCCCAACGCCGCGAACCGGTGCTATCCGCTGTTTCACCTGCAACGGGCCGTGGTACGGCCGGGGTTGCCGACGAATCGCTTTCGATACCGTCTTTAAAACTTGAACCGTCTTTCATCATAAAACTCCGGACACTTGATATTTGCCGCTCTACGAGGCGATATCGCGGGACAACTTTGGCGGCACTCGATCTCCGCGACCTTGCACCTGGTCGTCGCTTGCACGTTGCCCCCAGCGCTGGGCAAGAACTGAACAGGTCATCAGCTGAATCTGGTGGAACAACATGACGGGCAGCACAATCAGGCCGGCATGAGAACCGAAGAATATTTTCGCCATCGATATACCGGCCGCCATGCTCTTCTTGGATCCGCAAAAGATAATCGTGGTGCGGTCCGCATCGGAAAATCCCAACAGCTTGCTGGCGTATGTCGTTATCAAAAGCGCCATGGCCAGCAATATCGCGTCGATCAGGATGACGCTGGCGAGCGACCGGACCGACAGCATGTGCCACAGGCCCCCGTTGACAGCCTCGCTGAACGCCACATAGACAATCAATACGATCGAGCCCTGATCGACAAACTGAAGGAGCCGCTTGCGCGCGTCTATCCATTTGCCGATAGAGCCGCGCAGCAATTGCCCAAGGGCAAATGGCACGAACAGCTGGAGTGTGATGTCGCCTATCACGTGCAGTGACGAGCCGCCATTTTTTGCCTGACTGCTCACAACCAGACTCACCAGCGCAGGGGTAACGAAGATCCCAAGCAAACTGGATGCGGAAGCACTGCAAACCGCTGCCGGGACATTTCCCTTCGCCATCGACGTGAACGCAATGGAAGATTGCACCGTTGAAGGCAAGGTACAGAGAAATAGCACACCCAGATATAACCAGGGCTGTACCAGTCCTCCGAGAATGGGGTGCAGCGCCACGCCAAGGAGCGGGAAAAGTACAAACGTGCTGCAAAAGACGGCAGCATGAAGCTTCCAGTTGGTGGCGCCGGCGACTATTGCTTCCCGCGAAAGCTTTGCACCGTGCAGAAAGAACAGCAACGCAATCGCCGCATCCGTCACGCCATTAAACACAACTGCCGCCGAACCGCGGCACGGAATAAGCGTAGCGATGACAACCGTACACACGAGGGCCAGCGTGAACTTGTCTGGAAGCAGTTTGCGGAGCGCCATTTCTTGTCCTTGACGAAGAGTTGTTGTCCATCACGCCGCCCCACACTGACGTCACCCTTGAGATCATCTGGCCGGCACGAAAACAGGGTACGGCCGGTTTGACGTTCAATCAATTAACCCGGCCAGCGAACCATTACACCGGGTGTCGTGGCGAGGCGAGGATCGAACCAATGACGGAAGGTGCGCAGGACGAGGGGAAACCGGACGCAAGAGGTACGCGGCAATGCGGCGGACGGATTGCCGTCCTCCGTGCGCGCCCATCCAGCTATCTGAAGTGATTGCGAAACGTCACCGCCGCAATGACCGCCACGCAAGGCAGCAGCAGCAACGCGCCCCACGGCAAATCGTTACGCTCGATCACGACGAACCAGTACATCCAGGCTGCGCCGAGTGCGAGCACGCCGAGGCCGATCACCCAGGTCAGCGCATAGAGAACAGCGGGCGATGGCCTTTTGGCCGATTTATTTTTTCCCGGTGTGGTGGGCATCGTAATTTCTGTGTTGAGGCGTGAATACGGGAGACCAAGAGGGCAAAGCATTGGGCAACTGCAGCGCAGCCAGACTGAAACCGTGCGTACGTCTTGTCGACGGCCAACGCCTGCGCGGCGCCCGCCCCATGGGCTCGCAATCCACCAAGATTACCCGAAGACCCCCCACCCCGCCATTTCTCTCTTCCACCGAATCGCGCCCGTCGCCAGCTTCGGTTTTTACGAACCGGCGCTGCGTTGTTTACAGATTTATTCGATCTGCCGACACCCCGACACTAGAGCCTCCCAACCACCGCGGAACTGATCCGCTCAAGGAGCCGCACCATGCGCACCTATCCTCGCAACAGCCCTGAAGCCGCTGCCCGCATCGTCGCCCTGGCGCTGACCGCCGACGGCCACGTGTGCAGTTCGGAAGATCGCGCGCTCGACCGGCTCAACGTCTCGCGCGAGCTTGGGCTGGCGCCGGGCGACTTCCCGCGCATCGTCCAGACGTTGTGCGAAGACCGGTCGCTCGCACCGGCGTCGACATGGATCGATGCGTTCGGCGACATCGAACCCGACACACTCGCCACACTGATGAACGAAGTGGACGACCCCGCACTGCGCCGCAAGGTGCTGCGTCTATGCGTGGCGGTCGCGGTAGCCGACGACTATCTGGCGGACGGCGAAATCGCGCTGCTGGCCGCGCTGCTCGAAGCGTGGCGCCCGCACCGCACGGCGATCGCGATGTGAAGCAGTGAAACGCACGCGGCGGCCCGCACCCGCAAGCTCCGCTCAGCCGCGCGCGGCCGCCAGCACCCGCAACGCCAGCGGATGATGCTGGCCGCGCCGCGAGCGGATCGCATGAATCTCTTCCAGCACCCCTTGCGCGCGACCGAGCCAGCGCAGGCCGCGCAGCAGCGACAGATCCTCGGCGCCGAGCTCGGCCAGCGGAAACACTCCCAGCCCGCGCGCGGCAAACACCGCCAGCAACGCGCTGTCCTCAAACTCGCCGACAATGCGCGGCCGGATGCCCTGCGCATCGAACCAGCGATCAAGACGCGCGCGCAGCGCACCATGTCCCGTCGGCAGCAGCACCGGCAAATCCGCCAGGCAATGTGGAAAGTGTTCCTTGGCCGTCTTGCGCACCAGCGCAGCGGGTCCATACCAGTCCACCGGCGACTCCACCAGCCGCTCGCTGGAAAGCCGCAGATCGGTGTTATGCGCCGCCGGCTGGCACGCGAGCACCAGGTCCAGCCGATGCAGCGCCAGTTCCGACAGCAGCTCGCCGTATTCGCCTTCGTGGCATAGCAGCCGCAGCGATGGCGTGTCGAGCACCGGTGCGAGCAGCGCGTGCGCCGCGAGCTTCGAGATGCCGTCAGACAAACCCACCGCGAGCCGCGCGACCGGCTCATTCATCGACTCGCGTACGTCATCGAGCAGTGCCTCGCCGAGATGAAAGATCTGCTCGGCGCGCGCAAACGCGGCCTGGCCCGCCTCGGTCATCGCGACGCCGCGTCCGGACGGCTTCAGCAACTGGCGCCCGAGCGCCTTCTCGAGCTCGCGCACCTGTGCGCTGATGGTCTGCACCGCCATCTCGAGGCGCTCTGCCGCACGGGCAAAGCCACCCTCTTTGACGACGATCCAGAAGTAGTACAGATGGCGAAAGTTCAGCATGCTTTCCTCGCTTCATAAGCTGCGGCGAAACGATCGTTCGACAATCGCTTCCGCTTCTTCAGATGGTGCTTCGAAAAAACCGAAGTAACACTGCGATTATGTCTGATTTGTCCGAAGCGCCAACAGGCCGAAGATGGCGGCTATCGCGCACCGTTCGCGCCCTGTCAACTCATCGATATCCGCACACACATGGACTATCTGCTCGCTCTGGCTGCCGACCCCGCGGTATGGGCAGCCCTTCTCACGCTCGTCGTGATGGAGATCGTGCTCGGCATCGACAACCTGATCTTTATCTCGATCCTCAGCAACAAGCTGCCGCCCGAGAAGCGGGCCCGCACGCAGCGCATCGGCATTCTGTGCGCACTGGTGCTGCGGCTTGCGCTGCTCGGCACGGTTGCATGGATCGCGCGTCTCACCGCGCCTGCGTTCGAACTGTTCGGCCATGCGTTTTCGTGGCGCGACGTGATCCTGCTGGGCGGCGGCCTGTTCCTCGTCTGGAAGGCAACCCACGAAATTCACCAGCACGTCGCGCACGACGATAGCGCGCCCGGCACCACGGCCACTGCGGCCGGCACACTGACCGCGTGGGCCGCGGTCAGCCAGATCCTGCTGCTCGACCTGGTGTTTTCGGTGGACAGCATCATCACCGCGGTCGGCATGACCGAACACGTGCCGATCATGTTTATCGCCGTGATCGCCGCGGTCACTGCGATGTTGTTCGCTGCCCGGCCGCTCGCTGCGTTCATCGATCGCAACCCGACCATCGTGATGCTCGCGCTGAGCTTCCTCGTGGTGATCGGCATGTCGCTGATCGCGGAGGGCTTCGGCACTCACGTCCCTAAAGGCTACATCTACGCGGCGATGACGTTCTCCGCTTTCGTCGAAGGAATGAACATGCTGGCGCGGCGCGCGAGGCTGCGGCGCACGGCACGTGCATCAGAAGCCCCTGAGATTCGCAAGGATAGCGCCGGCAGCGCACCAGAAAACGTCGCCCGCTATGAAACGCAGCGCTGATGCGCGCTCCCGACAGCTTCGGTTTTTACGAACCAGCCCATCGATGAATCCCGGTGTTTCCGCTGCGCACCGGACCGTAGATTGAACGGTATCGCAACTGCAGCGGATGTCCCGCCAAGGAGCAAGAAATGAAGTGTCCCGTTTGCAAAACGCCCGACCTGCTGATGACCGAGCGCCAGTCGATCGAGATCGACTATTGTCCGACCTGCCGCGGCGTGTGGCTCGATCGCGGCGAACTGGACAAGCTGATCGCACAAGTGGGCGATACCCCGGAAACGTTGGCTAACGCACGCTCGCGAGACGACGGCACGCACTATGCTCAGTCACAAGCGGGGCGCCATCATGAAGACCGGCGCGAAGACCGACGAGACGAACGCCGCGAACATGACTATGCGCGCGACCGCTCGCATGACGGTTATCGCAATGAGCACGGCCGCTACCGCAAGAAACGCTCGCTGTTCGACATGTTCGATTTCGACTGAAGTTCGCAACCGGCATCGCGTGCCGGCTGCCAATCTTAAAGCCCTCGAGCTCTAGCCGCCAGGCCCTTGGATCTGGCTAGAGCTTTTTTCCGGCCGGCGTGAGCCGGCCTCTTTTTTGTCTGCTCAATTTGCAAGTTGCGCGCGCAACGTCGCAACTTCAGCCGTTACAGCGTGTCATGCGGCGCGCGCCTCGATGATGAAGAACGGCGTCGCGGTTCGAGTCACGCTCGCCAGACGGAAGCCCGCCGCGGCAAACAACACGTTGAACTCGCCCAGACTGCGCTCCTTGCCGCCGAGCATCACCAGCATGTCGAGGTCCATCAACGGCGCAGGTCCCGGCTTGCCGATTTCATCGAGCAACTGCTCGGCCACCACGAGACGCCCGTCCGCCTGCAGCGCGCGCCGGCAATTCTTCAGGATCTCGATACACGCCGCGTCGTCCCAGTCGTGCAGGATCAGCTTGAGCAGCAACAGGTCGCCCGGCGGAACCGGTGTATCGAAGAAGCTGCCCTGCACCACCGAAAAACGCTGCGACAGATCGAGTTGCCGGGCCGCTTCGGCCGCACCCGGCACGATATGCGGCAGATCGAAAACCACGCCCGCAAGCGCAGGGTTCTGCTGCATCAGCGTATGCACCAGCGTGCCGTTCGCACCGCCCACGTCGACTGCGGTCGCCACCGTGCGCGTATCGATCAGTCGCGCCGCGGCCTGGTTGAATGCCCACGAACTGCTCTTCATCGTTTGCTCGAATGCAGCCGTTTCGCGCGGCGATTTCGCCATGTGTTCCCATGCGCTGCAGCCGAGGGCGGACTCCGCCTGCGGCTGGCCGGTCGCAATCGCATCGCACAGTTGCCCCCACGGCAGCCAGTGGCCCGGTCCACACAGCAGTTCGGCGGCGCCGCGCAGCGAATGCGGATGATCCTTGTGCAACGTGTCGAGCAGCGGCGTCGCCGCGAATTTGCCGTGGCCGTCGTAACTCAAGAGTCCGATCGATGCACACACGCGTAGCAGCCGGAAGGTTGCGCCGGCGTCGATCGCTTCAGCCTCCGCTATTTCGGCTGACGTCGCGCGTCCGTCACGCAGATGCTCGGCGAGCGAATAGCGCGCCGCCGCGTGCACAATCTGGGAAATCTCGAAGCCGATGATCATCTGATACATGCGCGTGAGATCGTCAGCGGAACCGAACATCGACGGCTCTGCTGCGGTTTGCGGCTGCTGTGTTTCGGGCATGAAGATGCGTCCTCTGTCGTTGAGCCTCGTCGGGCCGGCAGCTGGAATGCGGCCGGTTCGGGCCTGCGCCCGTCGCGATCGACAGCGATGGGGCATCGACGACGCAGTGCGCACGCCGTCAGCGCATAGAACAGCCCACCGGGCCGCGATATTCCGGAGCGCCCGTCAAGCGAATCCGGACACACAGTTCGCAATGTTCACGCCGGTCGTGCGATTCCGAAACTTCAGTGCTCGCGCAAAAGCCAATGAAAATGGCGACAGACAGAATGCGGCAAGCCAAAAACACGCACCGGCGCTGCGTGAACATCGCCGGCACCCTGCAGATACAGTTCGGCGCCCGGCGGAGGCGCGACCACCCAACCAACACGCGCCATTTCAATAAAGAGGAGTCGATTGTGAAATTTCCGGTCCAACGCCTGTTCGCATTCCGCTCGCTGGCCGTATGCGCAGCGTTAGCCGCATCGGCTGTCAGCGTCACGACGTTCGCACAAACCACGCAACCGACGGAACACGCGACGCGTGCAAGCATCCGTAAGGCAAACCATCGTCTCGAACACGACGTGCGGGTCGCGCTGAATCACGCGAAGATCGAAACCGCCGACGTGCGGATCGTCGCGCGTACCGGCAAGGTCACGCTGGACGGTACGGTGCCGGACAACAGCATGGTGCAAACGGCAGGCACGACGGCCGGTACGGTGGCCGGTGTGACGTCGGTGCAGAACCAGCTGACGATGCGCGAAAAAGGACATTGATGCGGCACTGATAGAGCGCAGCCTGCGGGCTGCGCTCTACTTTTCGCAAACATAAACAGAACGGTCAAACATTAAACTTGCACGCCATCGCGCAGACTGCCCCGCACGCCGCTAGAATCGGCCGCTCTGTCACCCTGATTCAGGAAGTTGTATGCGCGCGAAACTCAACGGCACCGAGATCTTCTTCGACGTCGACGGCACAGGTCTGCAGTCCGCCGAAGGAAAACTGGTGGACAAGCCCGTTATCTTCGCACTGCATGGCGGTCTCGGCTTCGACCACGGCTATCTGCGCCAGGGTCTCGGGCCGCTGCGCGAGCACGCGCAAATCGTCTACGTCGACTTGCGCGGCCAGGGGCGCTCCGGGCGCCCTGACCTGAGCACCTGCAGCCTCGAACAGATGGCCGACGACGTCGCTGCGCTGTGCGAGTCGCTCGGCATCGAGCGCGCGTTTATGTTCGGCCATTCGGCGGGCGGCTTCGTTGCGATGCACGCAGCGCTGCGTCATCCGCAGCGTGTGGCAGGCTTGATTCTCTGCGGCTCGTCGCCCACCGTGCGCCCGCTGCCGGACGACGAGGGCGAGCCCGCACCATCCCTCGCATCGCGCGCCAGCGCCGACGAACTCGCGCACGCGGCACGCGTTTTCGGCGGCGACGTGACGGCAGAAAGCGTGAGCGCGTTCTTCGATGTAGTCGGTCCGTACTATCTCGCGCCGCCGCATATGCACCTGTTCAAGCCGGTGCTCGAAGCGTCGACGATCACCATCGAAATGATGCAGCACTTCATGCATGCGATCGCACCGGGTTACGACTTGCAGCCATCGCTCGCGCAGATCGCGGCGCCGACCCTCGTGATGGTCGGCCGCTACGACTGGGTCTGTCCGCCGCGGGCCAGCCGCGCAATCGCGCGCGGCATACCCGGGGCGCAACTCGTCGAGTTCAGCGAGTCGGGGCATATGGTGTTCGTTGAACAACCCGCGAAGTTCATCGATGCCGTGACGGCTTTTGTCGCTGCACATCCGGCGAACGAAGGCCACGCGATTAGCGGCTGATATGCGCTTGCGCTGAAGCCGAAGGCGGACGCCCTCAGCCCTCGATCGCCTTCGCCATTTCCGTCGTGCCCTTCCAGCCAAGTCCTGCATAGAGGCTACGCGCGGCCTCGGTCGCATGCAGGATCGCGAACTGCGCGCCGCGCCGTGCAAACTCCGCTTCCGCGAGCTTCATCAGTTGCGCGGCGCGGCCCTGCTTTCTGAACGCAGGCTCCACGTAAACATTCAGCACGTAGCCGCGCTTATCCGTGTGCGGATGCGCCGGATGGGGCGGCCAGTCGATCAGCATCAGCCCGATGCCCGCCACCGCACGTCCGTCCTCCGACACCACATACCCGAAGTACGAGCCATCGTGAAGCCGCGGCTGCAGCCAGCGGCGGAAATGCGCGGTCATCGTGTGCAGCACGTCATCGGCGCTGCCGGCCTCGCGGAACATCTGCTCGCGATGCCGGCACACCAGTTCGAGATCGCCTTGATCCAGCGCGCGAATGTCCATTCGATCCGACTCCTGATAAATATCCGCCACGCGCCACGCGCTCAGGTTGCCGATGCATCCTTGCCGAGCAACTGCGCCGCCAGCAGTTGCGCATGCGGCGCCAGCGCGGCGAAATCGCGCGCGCACAGATGCAGCCGCCGCGCGGCCCACGGTTCGGCAAGCGGCACGATCACCAGCCCCGGCCGGCGCAGCATGTCGGTATAGGCGTGCGACAGGATCGCGATGCCGACGCCCGCCTCCACCATCGCCGCGACATGCTCGATGCCGCGCATGTGAATCCGGTAATGCAGCTGGCGGCCGAGCCGCGACGCGCGTTCGGCCAGATGGGTTTCCAGCGCGGCATCCGCCAGCCCGACGAAATCCTCGTCGAGAATCTCCGCGAACGCCACTGAAGCCGCCGCGCCGACCCGATGCGCGCGGCTTGCGACGACCACCAGCTGGTCTTGCGCAATCGGATGCGTCTGCAACGAAGCGAGATCGGCGATATCGGCAATCACGCCGAGGTCCGCGCGTCCTTCGGCGAGCGCGGGCACCATCTCGGCGCTGCTGCGCTCATCCAGATCGATCGACAGATCGGGGTAGCGGGTCAGAAAGCGCAGCAAATGCGGCGGCAAAAACGTCGCCAGCGCAGCCGTATTCGACAGCAGCCGGATGCGGCCTTTGAGGCCGCTGCCGTAGGTGCGCAGTTCGCCGCGCATCTGTTCGACCTGCTCGAGAATCGCGCGCGCATGCCGCACCAGTGCTTCGCCGGCCGGCGTTGCCTGCACGCCGCGGCGGGTGCGTTCGAGTAGCGGCGCACCGAGTGCCGCTTCCATGCCGGCAATCCGCTCGCTGACCGACGCCAGCGCCAGATGCATCGCCTGCGCGCCTTGCGTGAGACTGCCGCGCTCGACCACCGTCAGAAACAGCCGCATATCGGTCAGATCGAAACGCATGCGTCAGGTCTCCTCGCTGTGCTGGGTGTGCCGGGGGGCTTCGGTTTTGCCGAAGTCTAGCATTGGAATTGCCCGATTGTGACGGCTGGCGCTCGCCGTTAGCATCCGCTCATGCATCCACTCATTCTGGTTTCCGGCGCGGGACTGGTGGCTGGCGCGATGAACGCGCTGGCCGGCGGCGGCTCGTTCGTCAGCCTGCCGGCGCTGATCGCTGCCGGCGTCGCGCCGGTTCAGGCGAACGCGTCGAGCACCGTCGCCTTGTTTCCGGGCGGCGTGGCCAGCGCATGGGCTTACCGCGATGGGCTCGGGCCGGTCGGCTCGGTCGACCTGCGCCCGCTGCTGATCGCGACACTGCTGGGCGGCTTCGCCGGTGCCGTGCTGCTGCTTTGTTGTTCGTCGGCGGTCTTTTCGTTTGCACTGCCATGGCTGCTGCTGATCGCGAGCCTCGCGCTCGCGTTCGGCCGGCGGCTCGGCGAAATACTGCGCAGCCGCTGGCAAATCCGGCCACGCGCGGTACTTGCCGTACAGTTCGCGCTCGGCATATACGGCGGCTATTTCGGCGGCGCCGTAGGGATCATGATGATTGCCGCGTGGGGCTTGCTCGACAAGCGCGACCTGAAAAGCCTGAACGCGCCGCGCACGCTGCTTGTCAGTGCGGCGAACGCGATCGCAGTGCTGACCTTCGTCGTCGCGCAAGCGGTGCAATGGCAGCAGACGCTGGCGATGCTGGTCGCCGCGATCGCCGGCGGCTACGGCGGCGCGCAGATCGGCCGGCGTGCGCCGGCGGGCGTGATTCGCGCGGCCACGTTAGTGCTGACGTTCTGTATCACGCTGGTGTTTTTCGTACGCACTTACGCGCCCGCGCTGCTGCACTGAGCCGCGATGCGCCGAGTGCTTTTGATTCTTTATGCTGCGAGGTTCCCATGTTCTGCGCCCTGCTCGCGACTATCGGTTCACTGGCCATTCTCGCCAGCGTCACCACCCAGGTTTCGCTGCATCTAAAGCATCCGCACCGGTGACGAGCGGCGCGCGCGGCACGGCGCCTGCCATCACGCGATCAGTCGACGTCGGGGCCATCCAGTGACTTGCGCTCGCGCCGTTCTTCGTTGCCGCGGCGCGCGCGCTTACGCTGCTGCGACAGCCGCGTGATGATTTCGCCGGTGGTCGCGCCCGCGGGAATTTCGTTGCGGATCACCTTGGGCACCATCGGCAGGCCCTGGCGTTGCCGGCGCAGTGCTCTCGCGATAGCCGTGCGACATTCTGGGCCGTGGCAATCCCATTCGTCACGCATCTTGTCGCAGTAACGGCACTTTTCCATACGCAAAGTCTACCCGCAAATGCGCGACGGCCGCTGGCGCTCCGCTGCCTGCATGCGGGATATCCGGGCGACTCCCTTCGTCGTACTCTGCGACCACGACTCGCACCGGCGTGCTCCATGCACGCTCAATCTATTCTTATCACCGGTGTCGACGATCGCAGCATCGTTACCCGGTGAAGCGCGCAACGATGTGCGGCCACCAGTACGACTGCGCGAACAGATAGGTCACGACAGCCGTCACCAGCGTCGTCAGGCCCAGCGCGAGCACGGCCACCACGCCGCCGGCCCGGCTGAGCGGCCGCACGGCCTGTCTGCGGATCAACGCTTCCGCAACAATCAGGTTCGGCACGTAGAAAAAGAACGACATCACGACGTCGAACGGCCCCTGGAACGAATGCAGGTGACCCGGGCCATGCACGGCCTTGAGCCAGACGCCGTAGTCCATCCGGTACAGCCACGAGCCGATCGCCAGCGCGAACAGGCGGATCGCCCATGCGCGATGGCGCACGATGCGATGCGCGCGCGCATGGCGCACGGTTTCGACTGAGGCCACGATCATCAACACGCCGTATATCGAGAACCCGACCGTCATCGGCATCCCGCCGACCGTGCCGCTGCGCGCGATATAGGTAAGGCCCCCGATACCGGCAAGCAACGCGGCGGCCGCATAGAACCGGCCGCCCCAACGATGCGCGCCGCTCGCGCCGGCCTCGCGCGCCGTGAAAAACTGGATCGGCCCCAGCAGCAACAACGCCGCGCCAGCGGCCATATGCAGCCCCATCATGCCGGTCGCGACGCCCATCCCGGGCCCGTACAGACGCGGCAACACCGCGTTCCAGTCGTTCATCGAATCGACCACGAGCGCGCCGCAATAAAAGACCGCAATATAGACGGCGAAAAACGCCGCGCTGACCCAGCAGACCACCGCCAATGCCGTACGCATGCGCTGCACGCCGCGATGGCGCGGGCCGGCCGGCAACGCCGCATCGGGCGCGCGCCGCGCGGCCATTAAATGATCTGGTCGAATATCGGACATGTCGGATACCATGCGAGGACAAGGGCGCGCCAGTCTACCGCGTCGGTTTTCAAGCTGCATTAAAGCTGCCACGACACATCGGACGCCGCACGCGGCCGCAATAAAAACCACCTCATTAAAACGGTGATAGCGACATGAACGAGCCGCACACGCCGACCGTCATGCGCGTGCTTCGGGGTTGCCGCGGCGCGCATCGCGCGCACGCACACGGCACACGGCGCGCGCCTGCGGCCCGCAGCCGCAAGGCCTGACGATGGCTAAACGCGATCCGATCCTGCACCGCATCCAGCCGGTGGCCATGACGCCGGCGCGGCGCCGGCTGATCATCGGTGGCATCGTGCTGGCCTTTGCCGTGCTGGCGTGGGCCATCTACATCATCATTGAACCGGCGCTGCATAACCGCATCGTGATCACGACCGGCGCGGACCAGGGCATCTACCGCGGCTTCGCCGACCGCTACGCACCGCTGCTGAAACGCCAGGGCGTGACGCTCGACATTCACGCGTCGTCGGGGTCGGTGGAAAACTACCAGCGCCTCACCGATCCGAACTCGCCCTACGAAGTCGGCTTTATCCAGTCGGGCACGACGAGCCCGAAGGATACCGACAACCTGCAGACCATCGCCGCGGTTTCATACGAACCGATCTGGGTGTTCTACCGCGGCGGCCAGACCATCGACCAGTTGACGCAATTGCGCGGCAAGCGCATTGCGATCGGCGTACCGGGCAGCGGCTTGCAGAACGTTGCGCTGGTGTTGCTGAGCTACAGCGGCATGACACGCGACAACACGCAGCTCGTCGAGATGGATGCCAACGACGCCTACCGTGCGCTCGAGAGCCGCCAGCTCGACGCCGCATTCTTCATCGGCCGGCCCGATGCGCCGATGCAGCAAACCCTGCTGAACAGCGACCTGAAGCTGATGAGCTTCGCGCAAGCCGACGCGCTCGCGCAGAAATTCCCGTCGCTGTCGAAGATCGTGTACCCGCGCGGCTCCACCAGCATCATCAAGGACCTACCGCCGGCGGACATCACGCTGCTGGCCGCCACCGCGCTGCTGGTCGCGAAAGATTCGCTGCATCCTGCGCTGATCTATGTGCTGCTGGCGGCGGCCAAAGCCGTGCATGGCGGCGAAGATTACTTCACGCCGCTTGGCTCATTTCCGAACCTGAAGACCGCCGAATTCCCGCTGTCGGACGAAAGCGAGCGGTATTTCAAATCCGGGCCGCCGTTTCTGCAGCGCTATCTGCCGTTCTGGCTGGCCAGCTTCATCGAGCGGCGCCTGCTGATTCTCGTACCGTTTCTCGCCGTGCTGGCAGGCCTGCTGCAGGCGCTGCCGCGCATGCTGGAAAGCCGCATCAAAAAGCGGCTGATCGTCTGGTACCGCGAACTGAAGTCGCTCGAGGACGAGATCTGGCAGACCCCGAAACCAGACGCGGAACAGCTGGCGCAATGGAACGAAGAGATCGACACCATCGATGCGCACGCGAACCGGATCCCGATGCCGCAACGCTACTTCCAGGATGTATATGCACTGAAACAGGCGATCGGCGTGGTGCGCGAACGCATCGCCTATCTGACGCGCGGTAACGGTGCGTCGTAAGCAATCGGCTTCACCCGCTCGCGTTACTGCGCCCACCCGCATGATTATTCGCAAAACCGCGACAGTGATTTGCGCGCAAACGCTTACGCTCAAGACTCGAACTGGCCTACATTGGCGGCTAACGTATTTGCACATTGCGGTAGCGCAATCGGCAATTGTTTCGAACGATCTCTGAGGTAATGCAATGACCCAATATGTCCAGGCGCTCGTTGTGGTGGGCGCATTAATACTGTACCTGGTGCCTTCGCTGGAAGCAGACGCACGCGAACATGACAATGCGCTTTCAATCACGGTCCTCAATGTGCTGCTGGGCTGGACGGTGATCGGCTGGATCGCGGCGTGGCAGGCAGCGCGCTCGCCGGCCAGTGCGGCACGGCTCGCACATGTAGCACGCAGGGCACGGCTGGCGGTTGCGCGTGCCACCGTCGACCGGATCGTCCGGCACTCGCGTCATTGCGCACCGTTCGCGCAGCACGCCAGCATCCCACAACGGGCATCGCGTGCGGTTTGCTCGAAGTTGTAAAGCTCCACTGCGCCAGATAGCACACAGGTTTCAAAGGCAAAGAGCCAGCAGGATTTCCTGCTGGCTCTTTCTGCGTTTACCGCGCGGCAATGCCACGGCCACTGCGTCCTTCGATGCAGACCAGCCCCGATTTCCGACTCCCGCTCCGAGCTGCAACGACGGCGCGACACACAATGGACACACAAGCGGACACACAAGCGGACACGCAACTGAATCCTCAACGGCGCATGAGCCGAATGAGCAATTCCTCGAGCTTTTCGAGCGTTAAAACTTCGGACTCCGCGTCTTACAGTGGCGGCTCCTCAACACCATTCAAGGAGCCACACGATGAGCCGTATCGCTATCCCCGACATCGCCAGCGCAACCGGCGCGACTGCCGAAGTCTATGCCCAGGTCAAGAAAGCCATCGGCGGTCTGCCGAATCTGTTCGCCGCGGTCGGCGCGCTGTCGCCTGACGCATTGAAGGCCGTGCTGAACGGTGAAAGCGTGCTCGCAGCGAGCACACTGTCGAAGCAGGACGTGGAAACGATCAAGCTGCTTGTCAGCGAGCTGACGGGTTGCGACTACTGTGTCGCCGCACACGTGATGATCGGCAAGATGACGGGCCTCGCACCCGCGACCCTCAAGCAGATCCGCGCGGGCCAGCCGACCGGCGATGCAAAGCGCGATGCGCTGGTGCGCTTCGTGAAGACCCTGCAGCAAACCAGCGGCACGATCAGCGCCGACGAATTCGCGGCGATCAAGGTAGCCGGCTACACCGATGTGCAACTGGTGGACATCACGCTGGCGATCTCGCTGACGATCTTCACGAACACCTTCAACCGCATCAACGATACGGTGCTGGACATGCCCGCAGCCGATTGAGCGACGCGGCCGCTCGCCGCGATCATGAGCATGTACATGAACATGAACGTGAGCGGCTCAACGGCATCGCATGCCTGGCCCAGCAACCTGATCTGCACCAACGCGCGCCGCAAACACGGCGCGCGTTGCTGCGTTCTGGTGCGTTCCGGTGCGTCTGCCGTTCGCGCCAGCACAAGAAGTAGTTCGCCCCTGCACAACACCCGCCATTTTTGACATTCCTATCATGAACCGTCATCGCTGAAGCACGCGTACGCAGTGCGCATCGATCTCTCGCTGCTCTTTTCCACGCTGAATGGAGTTTTACGAAAGATGAAATCCCTGCTTCCCGCCGGTTCCTCCGCCCCGCTCGCCTTTCACACTGAACCCACACGCTTCATCGTCCGCACCGCAGCGGTCATCGCAGCGCTATGCACCACGGCCGCTGCCGAAGCCGCCGCGCCACAGCCGATCGAATTCGTCGAAGCGGTCCACAATCTCGGCTACATCGATCTGTATGTCGGACAGCACGCCGGCATCTTCGAAAAGCACGGCCTCGCGCTACACGTCACCGCCGCGGGCGGCGACACGCAGGCCTTCGCGGCCGTGCTCGGCAAGACCGCGCAATTCGCGGTCGGCGATCCGACGATGGTCGAAATGTCGCGCGAACGCGGCGGCCCCGGCATGGTGATCGGCACGCTGGTGCAGCGCGCGCACTACTTCGGCGTATCGAAGACGGTGGCCGCGCCGATCAAGAATCCGCAAGGCTTCAAAGGGCTGACATTCGTCACGTCGCCCGACCCGAACACAAACTACAGCGTGACCAAGAAGCTGATGCAGGACGCGGGTCTGAAGCTTGGCAGCGATGCAAAGATCGTCGAAGTGAACCCCGGCACCGAAATCGGCGCGATGCTCGCGGGCCGCGCGGATGTCGCGGTCGCCTATCAGCCGAACGTCGCGGCCGCGATTTCGCAAGGTGCGAAGGTCGTATTCGATTTTTCGAGCTACATGGGGCCGTTCTGCAACACCGGCGTGATGGTGCTGCCCGACTATGTGAAAGCGAATCCGCAAGTCGTGCAGGCGCTGATCGATGCGCTCGAAGAGTCCGCGCGTCTCACCTACGCGAAGCCCGATTACGCGAAGGAAGTCGCGCGCGCGGAATTCCCCGACGTGCCCGCCGACGTCGTCAACCGCGCAATCGACATGGAGTTGCAATACAAGATTCCCGCGCAGACCATTCCAGTCGACCCGAAACAGTGGCAAAACCTGATGACGATGCAGAAGTATCTCGGCAACGTGCAGGCGTCGCTAGGCTTCGATGCGGTGATCGACAACCGCTTCGCCGACAAGGCGGCCAAAACCGCGGCGACAGGCACGGGCGCGACGGTCGCCGCGAAGTGACGCGCCCCGTCACGCATCGCGCAAGCGGCACGTCGGCCGCGCCAGGATCGGCTGATGCGGCCGCACGTCGAGCGGCCGATGCGCGCGCCGCCGCGCAAGCAGAGCCGCACGTGCCGCACGCTGCAACCGTGCCGCTTGCCGCACGCGGCGTGGGCAAGAAATACGGCGACGACGAAGCCGCCAACCTCGTGATCGGCGACATTTCGTTCGACTTGCGCGCAGGGGAAATCGTCAGCCTGGTGGGCCCGTCCGGCTGCGGCAAGACCACGCTGCTGAACCTGTTGAGCGGCCTGACCCGCCCAACCCGCGGAGAAGTGCTGTGGCACGGCGCACCGCTCGCGGATGTGCCGCGCGGCATCGGCTACATGCTGCAGAAAGACATGCTGATGTCGTGGCGCACGGCGCTTGCCAACGTAACGCTCGGCCTCGAAATGGCCGGCATGCCGCGCGCGCACCGCGACAAGAAGGCGCTCGCGATGCTCGGCAAGGTCGGCCTTGCGCCTTACTACGACTACTATCCATCGGCCTTGTCCGGCGGCATGCGCCAGCGCGTCGCGCTGGCTCGCACGCTGGTCACCGACCCCGAGGTGCTGCTGCTCGACGAGCCATTCGCCGCGCTCGACTTCCAGACCAAGGTCGTGCTCGAAAGCGACATGGCGCGCCTCGTGCGCAGCGAAGGGCGCTCGGTGCTGCTGATCACACATGATGTAGAAGAAGCCGTATCGCTGTCCGACCGCGTGATCGTGCTGACGCACCGCCCTTCGCGGATTCGCGCGATTCACGACATCCGTCTCGCCGGCGAACGCGGCGACATGATGGCGATGCGCGACGCGCCGGGCTTCGCGGCACGGGTGCGCGAGATCTGGTCGCAACTCGACGTGCGCATGGGCGAACGTTGAACGAGGAGCCACGCGTGCTGAAACCCAATCGCAACGCCACCTACGCGTCGCCCGCCGACACCCGCGACAACCTCGACACCCGCGCCGCGCTGCCCGCGCACGTGCAGCGGCGGCGCCGCCTGCTGCGCCAATGGCGCGGCAAGCTCGGCATCTTCGCGTGCCAGCTGCTGCTGCTCGCGCTGCTGCTCGGACTCTGGCAATACGCCACGTCAAGGCAGACCTTGAACGCGTTCCTGTTCGGTTCGCCGTCGCAGATCTGGGGCTTTCTGGTGCAGATGGAACAGGACGGCAGCCTCGTGCACGACACCGGCGTGACCGGCCTCGAAACGCTGCTCGGCTTCGTCCTGGGCAATGTGATCGGCACGCTGCTCGGTCTTTCGCTGTGGTACTCGCGCTTCGTGTCGAAGGTCGTGCAGCCGTTTATCGTCGCGCTCGGCTCGATTCCGATCGTGGCGCTCGCACCGATCATGATTATCTGGTTCGGCACCGGCATGGCGTCGAAGCTTGCGATGTCGACGCTTTCGGTGGTGGTGGTCGCGCTCGTGATCGCCTACAAAGGCGCCACCGGCATCGACGACGACCAGATCAACCTGATGCGCACACTCGGCGCGGCAAAACGCCAGATCTTCCTGAAACTGGTGATTCCCGCGTCGCTGCGCGACATTTTCGCGGGCCTGAAGCTGACCGTCGGCTTTGCGCTGATCGGCGCGATCATCGGCGAATTCATGTCGTCGTCCGACGGGCTGGGGCACGCGATTTTCAAGGCCGGCAGCCTGTACATCATTCCGAAGGTGTTTGCCGGCGTGGTGGTGACGATCGCGCTTGCGCTGTTCCTGTCGTTTCTGGTCGGACGTCTCGAACGATTTTTGATGCCATGGCACAAGTTCGACTGATCGTGACGTCCGACGTCGCCGCGGAACCACCGCACGACGACGCCAACTACAACGCTATACAGAAAGCCTCTGCATTGACGATAATCGAACGCTTGCCCCGCAACCCGCACCCGGTGTTCGATGCACACAGACCCAGACGCGCCACGCGCGTCGCATGCCTTTCTCGCAGTGGCATTCGCGTTCGTCATCAATATGATGGGCACGACGCTGCCCACGGCGGTCTATCGCTACTATCAGCTGGCTTACGGTTTCACGCCGGCCATCATCACGGTGATTTACGCGAGCTACGCAGTCGGCGTGCTCGGCGCGTTGCTGCTGGTCGGCAACTGGTCCGACCAGCTCGGTCGCAAACGGATGCTGATGGCTGGCCTCGCCGCGTCCGCGGCCTCGGCTGTCGTGTTCATGCTGAGCGACAACCTGGCCGGACTGATGGTGGGACGATTGCTGTCCGGCGTATCGGCCGGCATCTTCACCGGCACCGCCACGGTTGCGGTGATCGAAGCCGCGCCTGCGGCGCGACGTAGCACGGCCACTTTCGCCGCCACCGCGTCCAACATGCTTGGCCTCGGCTGCGGCCCCGTGATCGGCGGGCTGATCGTGCAATACCTGCCGGCGCCGATGCTCGCGCCGTATGCGGTGCATCTTGCGCTGCTGTGCAGCGCGGCGCTGGCAGTGCGCAGCGTGCCGGAAACCGTCCAGGTCGCCGCGCAGCCGAAGTTGCGCGTGCAACGGCTGGCGCTGCCGCGCGAAGTGCGCAGCGTGTTTATGCCGGCTGCGCTGGCGGGTTTCGCGGGCTTCGTCGTGATCGGCTTTTTCACTGCGGTCAGCCCGCAGCTGATGCGTGCCGAACTCGGCTTTCACAGCGATCTCGCGATCGGCTTTGTGGTGTTCCTGCTGTTCGTCAGTTCGGCGCTCGGCCAGGCGCTGCAAGGGCGTCTCGCCGCGCCGTGGAGACTGCCCGCCGGCTGCGCCGGATTGCTCGCAGGCCTCGTGCTGATCGCACTCGCAGTGGCCACCCGCTCGAGCGCCGCCCTCATCGGCGGTGCACTGTTTGCCGGCGCGGGCCAGGGCGCCAGCTTTCGCGCAGGGCTCGGCGACATCACCGCACGCAGTCCGGCCGATGCCCGCGCCGGCGTAACCTCGACGTACTTCGTGGTGCTCTACGTGGCGATCTCGCTGCCCATCGTCGGCCTCGGTGTGGCGGTGCAAATGATCGATATGCGTCACGCCGCCCTGCTGTTCTCGGCGTGCACGGCACTGCTTGTGGTGGTGGCGATGGCCTTGCTGTTACGCAACCGTAATCGCAACAGCACGCAGCCCGATACCAGCGCGATCGGCAAATAGGAAACGCTGCCGCGCAATCCACCCCGCACGCCCGTTGGAAAATGCCGCCATGCGATGCACTTCGCATCGCGCAGGCATTTTTGACGCGGGCCGGCCGGATTCGGCAAATCCGACCTGACCATCCATTAATTTCGCTTTTTTTTCCATTTTTGCCCGCCTAGTCCGCCAGTAGGATCGATCGTCACGGCAACCCGAAACACAAGGCGGTATTCATGACGACAGCCCACGCATTGCCGGCTTCGGCAGCGGCTTCGGCTTCGGCTCAGACGGGCAAGAGCAAATCGCTGAAGATCGATGCGATTCGCTTTATGGCTGCGTTCTGGGTCTTGATGTATCACTTCAAGCCTCCCGCATTCAAGGCGCTGCTGCCGCACAAGCTGGGTTTCATCGGCGGTGCGTTGTGGTCCGGTTCGACGGCGCTGTTCGCCGGGCCCGCAGCGGTGATCGTGTTCTTCGTGATCTCCGGCTACTGCATCCACAACGCATACCACCGGGATGCGGCACTCAAGCCGATCAACTACTACGCATCGCGCTTTATCCGCATTGGCCTGCCGCTGGTGGTTCTGCTGCTGCTGGTCAACCCGCTGCCGACCGGGCAGAACTATGTCGGTTCGGTGCTGTGGTCGCTGTACTGCGAGATGGTGTATTACGCGGTGTACCCGCTGCTGCGCCCGCGCTTTCGCTATATCGGCGATATGGTGGTGCTCAGCGTGCTGGCCGGCGCGGCAATGGTGGCTGCGGTGCGCCTGTTCGGCCATCCGGAGTGCCATAGCTGCGTGTACGAGACGTACCACGTGCCCGGTACGGCCCTGCTCTACGCAGCCGGCTGGATACTCGGCTGCTTTATCGCCGAGACGCAGCGCAACACGTCGCAATTCCGGGTGCCTGGCGCGTACTCGCGCACCACGCTGCTGATGAAGCGCGTGCTCGATGCATGCGTCGCCCGGCTGTCCGGCCACCTGATCGCGTTTCGCTGCGCGATCATGCTGTCGGGCGCGCTGATCATGACCTTGCTGTCCGAGTCGAGCCTGAAGCCGAAATTCATCCCGCTCGTCACGGCCGACGTTTCGCTGCCGATTTTCCAGTTCATCGCGGCCATCTGGATCGCGACCGAAACGGCGACGCCTTCCGACGCGAAACTGTGGTCGAAGCTCGCGGTGCTGGGCGCGTGGTCGTACAGCCTGTACCTGTGCCACAAGATCGCGCTGTCGCTGCTCGAAACCACCACGTTCAACGAGAACGGCCGCTTTGCGTGGTTCGTCGAAGTGGCGCTGGCCTTGGCGATCAGCTACACGTTCTATCGGCTGATCGAAAAGCCGTCGCATCTGATCGCACAGCGGCTGCGCCGCTACACACCGAACTCGCCGACCGCACCGGCGGCGTAAGCATGATGTCTGGCGCGGGCGTGCGCGCGCATGCCCGCGGCGCCGCCTAGCGCGAATCCTTAGGCTGCGCCGCAGCGTCGAGTTTCTCGCGCAGACGGTTTTCCTGTTCGCGCAGTTCGGGCGTCATCTGCGCGCCGAAATCCTCTGCCTCGAAGACCTGCCTGATCTCGATGTCGGAATCGCCCGGCATCGGGTTCGGGCAGCGTTTGACCCATTCGACCGCCTCGTCCATCGAAGCGACCTGCCACAGCCAGAAGCCGGCAATCAGCTCCTTGGTTTCGGCGAACGGCCCGTCGGTCACGCTGCGCGTGCTGCCCGAAAAGCGCACCCGCTTGCCGCGCGCGCTGGGCTGCAGACCTTCACCGGCCTGCATGACGCCCGCCTTCACGAGTTCCTCGTTGTACTTGCCCATTGCCGTGAGCAGTTCGGTGCTGGGCAGCTCGCCAGCTTCGGACTGCTGGGTGGCCTTCACGATTACCATCACACGCATTGCGGTTCTCCTCATTGAACGGGTTGTCGAAGCCGTGCGGCGCCGAGGCATTCGCCTCACCGCGATCGCGCGCCTTTGACATGACGACGCTCCGGTGCGCCCGAAATCGACACAACCGGCAGAAAATATAGACGCCGAGGTGGGAGCGGGAGCGGATTCCAGATGACGCGACGCAACGACAGGTCAGTTTGTGTGGCACGCGGCGCTGCACAGTCCGCCCCCGCGCCACACGACGCGACGGATTTTTCTGCGAACGCCGTTCAAGTAAAAAACCCGCCGCAGCGGCAATGCCCGAACCCCATGGAGAAACAACAATGAGCGCCGCCCCCAAGCCGCGCACCGCGCCGCGGCGCATCAACCGGGATGCCGCGCATTGAGCGGGCGCGACCCCGACGCGGACCTCATCGCCCAGGTCGGCCAGCGCGACCCGGCGGCCGTGCGCACGCTGGTTGCGCGCAAGCTGCCGCGCCTGCTCGCGCTGGCGGTACGCATGCTCGGAGACCGCATGGAAGCCGAAGATGTCGCCCAGGAAGCGTTTCTGCGCATCTGGCAGCATGCGCCGCGCTGGCGCGAAGGCGAGGCGCGCTTCGACACGTGGCTGCACCGCGTCGCGCTGAACCTGTGCTACGACCGCTTGCGCAAGCAACCGGACGAACCCGCCGACGAGCTGCCGGACAGCGCCGATCCCGCCCCGCTGCCCGACGTGCGCCTCGAAGCGCGCTCGCGCGCCGCCCGCGTGCAGGCGGCGCTGGCCGCGCTGCCGGTGCGCCAGCGCGAGGCGCTGGTGCTCAACTATTACCAGGAGCTTTCCAACGTGGAAGCCGCGAGCCTGATGGGCATCACGGTCGATGCGCTGGAAAGCCTGCTCGCGCGCGCCCGCCGCAATCTGCGCGCGCAGCTGGCCGGATCGGATCGACCCGCGGGCCAATCCGCGGCCCAGCCCACCGGCCAGGCCAATACCCGTACGAGGACCTCAGATGACAGCTGAACGCTTTCGCGCCATCGTCGACGCGTACGGCGCCGACCCGAACCGCTGGCCGGCGCAGGAACGCGCCGCCGCTCGAGCCTGGGCGGCGCAACATCGCGCCGCCGCCGACGCGCTGCTTAACGAAGCCGCGCAACTCGATGCGTGGCTGCCGCATGCAACTGTCACCGCGCCGGACCCTGCGCTGGCGCGCCGCATCGCCGCTGCGGCACCGCCCGCGGCGCAGCCGCGCGATCGGCTGGGTCACGATCGGCTGGGTCACGATCGGCCGGGCCGCGATGAGTCGGGCCGCGATCGGTCGGGTCACGATCGGCCGGGCCACGATCGGCCGGGCCACGATCGGCCGGGTCACGATCGGCCGGGTCACGATCGGCCGGGCCGCGATCGGTCGGGTCACGATTGGGCGGGCCGCGATCAGCCGCGCCACGATCAACCGCGCCGCGGCCGGCTGTGGTGGTCGGGCGCCGCGTTTGTCGGCGCGGGCCTCGCGGGCTGCGCAGCCGGCGCGTTCGCGATGTCGCTGCTGTTGCTGCTCGGCGGCGCGCCGGCCCCGGTTGCCGCGCCGCCCGATGCCGCATCGCTCACCACCAGTTTCGGCGGCATGCCCGCCGACTGGAGCGGCGAATGAACCGCTCATGGAAAATCGCGCTGGTCGCGTCGCTGGTGTTGAACGTGTTTCTGCTTGGCGGCATCGCAGGCGGTGCGTGGCAATGGTTTGCGAATCGCAGCCATGCGGCGCAGTCGGCGCAAACCGATGCGCAGCAGCATGCACTCCGGTTTGCCGCGCAGGATCTTTCCGCCGAACGCCAGCAGCAGTTCGCCGCCGCGCTGAAGGAAGCGCGCCGCGACGGCCGGCCGTTCACCCGCGACGGACGCGACGCGCGGCACGACGTGCTGCGGCTGCTCGCGGCACCGCAACTCGACCGGGCCGCGCTCGATGCGGCGCTGGCTCACACCCGCGATGCAGACAACGCGTTGCGTGCGCGCGTCGAGCAAGGCGTGGCCAATTTCGCCGCGACGCTGAGCCCGGATGAGCGCGCGCAGTTTGCGCAAAGCCTGACGCAACGGGGGCAGTGGCGCTTGCCGGCGCAGCCGCGTGCGGCGAGTCAGGCAGCGGGGCAAGGCAAGCCGGCGAGTCAGCAGAATTGAGCCCGCAGAAATCGGCGCCGCCCGCGACGGATTTCCGCACGGTCACCGTATAACGAACATCGACCGCATCGAGGAACGCGCATGAACGAGTCTTCCGCCGCTACGCCGGCCGCGATCGCGCTGAACCGCTTCGGCCTCGGCGCGCAGCCGAACCAGCCGGCGCCGGCCGATCCGAAAGCGTGGCTGCTCGCGCAGTTCGACCGCTATCAGCCGATGCCGCCGGCATGGTCGAACCAGCCGAACTCGGCAGCGCTGGTCGCGGCGTTCGCCGAACAGCGCCGCGCAATCCGCCAGACGACGAAAAACGCACGCGCCACCGACGACCCCGCCTCCGGCGCCACCGCGCAATCCTCCGATGCTTCATCTGCCGCGCAAGCCAACCAGCAAGCCAGGAAAGCACTGCGCGCCGACATCCTCGCCACTTACCGCGACGCCGTGAACGCACGCGTGGACAGCGCGCTCGACACGCCCGCGCCGTTCGTCGAACGGCTGGTGCATTTCTGGGCGAACCACTTCGCCGTATCGACGGAAAAGCAGGAGGTCGCGGTATTGGCCGGCGCGTTCGAAGTGGAAGCGATTCGTCCACACGTGCTGGGCCGTTTCGAAGACATGCTGGTTGCCGCGGAACGCCATCCGGCAATGCAGATCTACCTCGACCAGAACAATTCGGTCGGGCCCGACAGCGTCGCCGCCCTACGCGCGGCGCAGCGCAACCCAGGCCGCGCACGCGGCCTCAACGAAAACCTCGCGCGCGAAATCATGGAGCTGCATACGCTCGGCGCGCGCAGCGGCTACACGCAACAGGACGTCACCGAATTCGCGCGGGCCCTGACCGGCTGGAGCGTCGCTGGTTTGCAGGCGGGTTTGCCGCCACGCAACGGCAGCAACGCGGCAGTGGATACCGCGCCACCACCCGGCGCGTTCACGTTCCGCACGGCGCTACACGAACCCGGCGCACGCACCATCATCGGACGCCGTTACGACGAAGCCGACGACACCCAGGCACTAGCGATCCTGCACGACTTCGCCCACACGCCGGCCACTGCGCACCATATCGCGGACAAGCTGGCGCGGCACTTCGTGTCCGACAACCCGCCGCCCGCGGTGGTGGACCGGCTCGCCGTCACCTTCATGAAGACGAGCGGCGACTTGCCGAGCGTGTACCAGGCGCTGATCGAAAGTCGCGAAGCGTGGTCGGCTAGCGACGTCAAATTCAAGTCCCCGTGGGAATGGACGATTTCCTCACTGCGCGGGCTCGGCTACCGCAACTTCGGCGACCTCGGCAATCTGCAGGCGGCACCGTTGCTCACGCAACTAGGGCAGCCGGTGTGGCGCCCCGGGTCGCCCGCCGGCTACGACGATATCGCTGCGAGCTGGGCCTCGCCGGACGCGCTGCTGCGGCGCGTCGAACTGGCGCAGCGCCTCGCGGCCAGGGTCGGCGACCGGCTCGACGCGCGCGGCCTCGGCGACCAGTTGCTGGCGGGTTCGTTGAGCCAGCCGACCGCCACGGCCGTGGCGCGCGCGGACAGCGGCACGATGGCACTGGCATTACTGCTGGTGTCGCCTGACTTTCAGCGCCGATGAGCGCGATGGAGCCCACCACGATGACCACGACGATTTCCCGCCGGCACTTCATACGCACCGCCGCGGCCGGTGCAGGCGCGCTGCTGATCGCACCGCGCATCGCGTTCGCCAACGCGCGCACCGAGCGCCGCTTCGTGTTCGTGATCCAGCGCGGCGCGGCCGACGGACTGAACATCGTCGTGCCGTACGCGGACCCCGACTACGCCGCGCTGCGCGGCGCACTGACGATCGACACAGCCAACGCCACCAGGCTCGACGGCATGTTCGCGCTGCATCCCGCGCTTGCTTCTACGGCACAGATGTATGCCGCGCATCAGGCGCTGTTCGTGCATGCGGTGGCTTCGCCGTATCGCGACCGCTCGCACTTCGACGGACAAAACGTGCTGGAAACCGGCGGCACCGCGCCGTATCAGCTGAAAGACGGCTGGCTGAACCGGCTTGCCGGATTGCTGCCGCGCGGCCCGGACGCGATCGCGTTTGCACCGTCCGTACCGATGGCGTTGCGCGGCAAGACCGCGGTGACATCGTATGCGCCGTCGACCCTGCCGCCCGCACCGGACGATCTGCTCACCCGCGTCGCGCAGATGTACGAGCACGATGCGCAATTGCATCCGCTATGGGAAGCGGCCACGCAGACGCGCGCGATGGTCGGCGATGCGGCATCGCGCGCGCGCCAGGACGGCGGCGCGCTCGGCAAGTTCGCCGCTGCGCTGCTCGCGCGCGACGATGGTCCGCGCATCGCGATGATCGAGACCGGTGGCTGGGACACGCACAGCGCGCAAACGCAGCGGCTCGCGCAGACGCTGCGCGGGCTCGACGCGATGCTCGCGGCACTGCGCGACGGGCTCGGCGCGCAATGGGACAACACGACCGTGCTGGTCGCCACCGAGTTCGGCCGCACCGCCGCGGCAAACGGCACCGGCGGCACGGATCACGGCACCGGTTCGGCGGCGATGCTGCTCGGCGGTGCGGTGGCCGGTGGACGCGTGGTGGCGGACTGGCCTGGACTGCGTAAAGCCGATCTTTACGAAGGACGCGACCTGAAGCCTACGGCCGGGCTCGATGCGCTGATTGCGGGGGCGGCGGCGGAGAGCCTGCAGCTCGACCCTCAGCGGACGGCGAGCGTGCTGTTCGGGCAGGTTTCAGGACAGCGGCCGATGAGTGGCCTGATTCGCGCATGACAATGGGAAAGCAGATGACGGCGCGCAAGCGTGCCCCACGCAACGCGCAATCGACGCGCATCAAGCATCACGCAACGCACGAAGCATGCAGCGTCGAGCGCAACAACGCGCCGCGCTCGCCCGGTTGCCGTTGCTGCCATTGCTAATGCGGCAGATTGACCTCGCCGGTGTACCTCGGAAGATTGATCTCCACATCGGGATTTTGCTGCAACCCCCGCTCCATCAATTCCTTGATATTGTGCTGCGCCGCCGGACGCTGAACTGACGTAATGAACGAGCTCCATTCCGCCGCCACTTCGGTATTGGAAGGCAACGTCGATGCATTGACCATCTGCTTGATGTCGGCAATCGATTGCTTGTCGAAGCTCGCAATCCGGCGTGCCAGCGTGTCCACGAATTCACCCAGTTCGGCATCCGGCAGCGCGCGGTTCACATAGCCATAGCGCTCGGCAAGCTCACCGGGATAGTCATTGCCGCTCAGCATGACTTCCAGCGCCCGCCCCCTGCCGATCAGGCGGGGCAGCCGCACCATCGGGCCGCCTCCCGGCGTAAAGCCCCCGCCGATTTCGAACTGCGACAGCACGGCTTTTTCGCGGCTCGCAAAGCGCATGTCGCATGCAAGCGCGAGTTCACTGCCGACCCCGCTGGCGCGCCCCCGGATTTCGGCAATCGTCACCACCGCAGAGCGCGTGAGACGCACGAACATATCCGGCAGAGGCGGCAAGCCGGTGGGGCCGGCAGGCATCGCGGTGGTGGTCTCGAGCGGCGGAACGAAGTCGAAATGCGTCTGGAAAAATCCCGGCACGGCACTGTCGAATACGACGACCTTCACGTTCGGGTCGCGCTCTATCTCGGTGACGACATGATTGAGCACCGGAATCGACTTCGGACCGAAGATGTTGAACGGCGGGTTGTCGATCGTGACGCGCCAGTAGTCCGGGGTCACGCGCGTAATGTTGAACTCTTGCTTGTCGCTGGGTTCCATCGTCCGCTCTCCGAATCAACAAAGACATGATGAATTAGAAGACTTTCCACTCAACGCATCCCACAGAAGAAAAATCTAGGATCGGCGCGACGCAGCGCCAACCCCTATCATGGATAAAGAGTTTTGCCTGCGCAGAAAAGATGCTGCGCAGCCCGGCGCGGTCGCTACGCCATTACCGCAGCTGCTCGCGGCACGGGTGCGAACATCATCCCAGGTCACGTTGCCGATATGACCAGCCAGCACGCCCGCTGCGCCGAACCATTCGATGGGTACACCCAAGGCCAGATCGGCGCGACGCCGCGGCTGCCCGGTCGCGACATTATTTTCGGCTGGGTAGAATCACGCACTCGCCGCGCCCGCAGTCGTCGTACGGGCGCGGCCGCCCGCTCAATCCATGACTTCGCATTCGCATGAACACCACCCACGACTGCGCCTGGCTGCTGGCCGCGCCCGGCAGCGAGCCGGCGCAAGCCGGCGTGCGCGTCACCGTCGACGCAGCGGGCCGCATCGCATCGGTTGCGCCAACGCCGGCGTCAGCGCCGCCCCACCCACAGGCGAGCCGCTACGTCGCGCTGCCCGCGCTGACCAACGCGCACGATCACGGCCGCTACTTCCGCAGCTCGAGCGTAGACGCGTTCGACAAGCCGCTTGAAAGCTGGCTGCCGTTTATGGGCCTGATTCCCGGCGTGGACCCGTATCTGAGCGCGGCGGCCGCGTTCGCCCGCTCGGTGCGTCATGGCGTCGCGAACCTGATGGTGCATTACACACGCGTGCAAGGCGGCATGCCCTACGTCGACGAAGCGTGCGCGGTGGCACGCGCGGCGCACGACGTCGGCGTGCGGATCGGTTTTGCGATCGCGTTGCGCGACCGGCAAGGCATCGCGTACTGCGACGACTCCACCGCGCTCGCGGCCGTGCGTGCGCCACTGCGCGATGCCATTGCGGCGCGTCTGAGCGTCAAGGCCGTGCCCGTCGCGCAGCAACTCGCGCTGGTCGACGAAGTCGCGCACAGGGTCGCTGCAGAAGGTTACGCAGCGAATACCACCGTGCAATACGGTCCGACCGGCGTGCAATGGTGCTCGACGCCGTTGCTCGAGGCGATCGCGCAGGCTTCCGCGGATCACAACCGGCCCGTGCATCTGCATCTGCTCGAGACGCGCTATCAGCGCGAATGGGCCGATCGCACGCATCCTGAGGGCATCGTCAGGTTTCTCGACGAACTCGGTTTGCTGAGCCCACGCCTGACGCTCGCACATTGCGTCTTTGCGCGACCGGACGAACTCGCGCTGCTTGCCGAACGCGGCGTGACGATTGCGGTGAACACGAGCTCGAACCTGTATCTGAAGTCCGGCATCGCACCGGTGCCGGAGATGCTGCGACAAGGCTGCCGCGTCGCGCTCGGCCTCGACTGCACCGGCCTCGACGAAGACAACGATGCGCTGCGCGAACTGCGTCTCGCGTATCAGCTGCATCGCGGATGGGGCTTCGACGTGACGATGGACCGCGCGCAGCTATGGGCATTTGCTGCGCAAAATGGCCGGCGCAGCGTGGTCGGCGCAGATCGCGACAGCGCGGAAGGCGGTCTCCTCGTGCCGGGCGCGCCGGCCGATTTCATGTTGCTAGACTGGAATACGCTCAACGACGACGCGCTACTCGACATCGATCCGCTCGACCTCGTGCTCGCACGCGGTAACGGTACACACATCGAGCGAGTGGTGATCGGCGGGCGCAGCGTGGTCGAACAAGGCCGCGTGCAAGGCGTCGACGAACCCGCGCTGCGCACCGAATTGCTAAACCAGATGCGCGCGCGCATCGCCGCACAACCTGCGGTGCGCGACTGGCAAACAACCGTCAATGCACTTGCCGAAGACCTCGGCCCGTTCTATCTGAAAAGCGCGTGGCACGGCTGCTGTTAAAGCGCCGCACTCACTCGCCAGGCTACACCTCACTCCACTCATGACCGACACGACCAGGCCCCACCCCACTACCGATACGCACGCATTCGCGCCGCTCGCCACGCATGGCCGCTTTCCGTATCGCCCGATCACCGATAGCGACACCTTCCGCTGGCCCGGCGGCGCGTCGCTGGCCGTCTATCTCGGCTTCAACATCGAGCATTTCGCGTTTGGCACAGGACTCGGCGCGTCGCTCGGCCCGGTGTCGCCGGAACCCGACGTGCTCAACTACAGCTGGCGTGAGTACGGCAACCGCGTCGGCGTATGGCGCTGCCTCGAACTGTTCGACCAGCTCGAGATGCCGGCCGGCGTCGTGATCAATACGTCGCTATACGATCACTGCCCGGACGTCATCGATGCGTGCGTGGCGCGCGGCGACGAACTGATCGGCCATGGCCATACGAACTCGCAGCGTCAAAGCGCGCTTGGCGAAGAGGCCGAACGCGCGTTGCTGCAGCATTGCAGCGAACGCATCGCCGCGCATACCGGCAAGGCGCCGGCAGGCTGGCTGTCGCCGTGGATCTCGGAGTCGCATGCGACGCCGGATCTGCTGGCCGAAACGGGCTATCGCTATACGCTGAACTGGTGCCACGACGACCGGCCGGTGCGCATGGCGACGCGCGGCGCGCCGCTGTGGTCGATTCCCTACCCGCAGGAACTGAACGATATTCCGATGATCATCGGCCGCCAGCTCGACGGACGCGATTTCGCGGACATGATCATCGACCAGTTCGACGAGATGCGCGAGCAGGCCACCTCAGGCCGCAATCCGCAGGCGTTGGTGATGGGCCTTGCGCTGCATCCGTATCTGGTGGGGCAGCCTTATCGGTTGCGGCATCTGCGTCGGGCGTTGCGGCATATCGTTGCGGCACGCACGCAAGGCGATGTGTGGGTGACGACGCCGGGGGCGATCGCGGAGCATATGGATGCGATGGAGAAAGCAGGACATGTGGGCGGTGCGCAACCCCCGCGTTAAAACCAGCGTCGCACCAGAGCAGCCCGTGCCAGCTAACCGGCACGTCATGGCCACAGCTGCCCGATCACCCACGCAAGCGCAACAGAAGCCGCCGTAATCGCAGCACCCACGTACCCGACCCGATCGAGTCCATACCACGCGATCGTCGCGCCGCCGGCCATTGCACCGAATGCCGTCCCTGCATTGGCCGCGGCAACGTTCAAGGTGCCGGCCAACGCACGCGCAACCGTCGCGGACTTCATCACGCGCACCTGCGACACCGGAAACAGCGCGGTGTACGCGATACCCCAAACTGACAGCACACCGGCCAGCGCCGCCGGCGAGCGCGCCGCGGGCACGGCCGCAGCCATTGCCACGGCCAGCAACGTGGCGAAGAGGATCGTCGCGCGCATCGGGCTGCGGCCCACCAGATGCCCGGCGGCCCAGTTGCCGACCAGTCCGATCGCGCCGAAGCCCATCAGCCACCAGCCCACATACGCGCCCGGAACGTGTGCGATGCGGCCGAGCGTATCGGCAAGATAGGTGTACCCGGTAAAGCTGCCGGTGAACAGCACCACGGACAGCAGCACATTGGCCAGAAACGGCCGATGGCCGAAAATCCGCAGCTGTTCGGCGGCGCGCATGCGCTCCGGGCGCGCGACCGCCGGCATATACGCGATCAGCAGCACCGCCATCAACAGCGAAGCTGCCGCGAGTATCCAGAACGACCCGCGCCAGCCGAGCGGACCCGCCGCGAGCGTGCCGAGCGGCACACCGAACAGCAGCGCAGCCGAGATCCCGAGATAGACTTGCGCGACCGCGCGGCCAGCACGCTCAGGTCCGGCCAGTTGCCCCGCGGTGTCGCTCGCGGTGCCCCAGAATACCGGCAGCGCCATGCCCGGAACGAAGCGCGCGATCGCCAGTACATGCAGATCCGGCGCACAGGCTGCCAACGCGTTGCTCGCCGCAAACACCAGCATGATCGCCGTGAACAGTTTCTTGCGATCTACATGCGCAGTAAGCACGGTAAGGATCGGCCCGCAAACGGTCACCGCCACCGCGAACAGGGTCACCAGTTGGCCGGCCAGCGAAACGGAAATACGCAGGTCCGCGGCCAGCGCAGGCAGCAGGCCTACGATCAGGAATTCCGACGTGACGATCAGGAAAGCGGCGGCCGCCAGTATCGCAATCGGGCCCAGGGCTTTCGCCGCCGCAGCGTCTGACGAACGGGAAACAGTCGCCATGGTTCAGGCGCTGCGCAGCGCGCAGCGCGTGAGCGCATCGCTTTCAGATCTCATCGTTTTCTCCGCTGCTTACGCAAACAGGTCCTGTGCACGGCGCATGAGTGTCGGCGCGAGCAGCCCAGACAAGACGTTTATACGACTGACGCGTGAACCGCACCATCGAGCGACAACGCATGCCTTGCCTCCACGAACGATGCAGGCCGACGCCCATATTCCTTGCAAAGCTGCATCACCCTCGGCACGGTCGCGCTGTCACGCGCCGCGTTGTGCCGAGCGGGCGCCGCGCGGCAGTGGCCGCCCATTTCCAGCGACCACCGGGCCAGTTCGAGTTCGCTCTTGCCTTGCCCCATACCGGACCAGACGGCGTCGGGCGCGAGCCTCTTTAGCGTCTGCACGAAGAACGTAAACGCGTGCCGGTCCGGCGGCACGCCGAGTGCCTGGCCAAAGCAGAAATTCATCCGCAACGGGCCATCCAGTAGCCCTTCGTGCTGCATCGTCGCGGCGCCAAACACCATCGATAGATCGTGTACGTCCAGCAACAGCCTGCTGCGTAGCGGCAGCTTCCTCTCCACCCGAACGCTGCGCAGCAGTACGCGTGCATCGTCGCTGCAGAGAATCGGCAAAGGCACGGACACAAGGTCGGGCGCAAGCTGCGCAAACCCTTCGATCAACACGATCAATTCAGAGACGCTATGCGCTGCGACCTGGAGAATTGCTTGCGGATAAACCTTGCGTATCTCGCCGACAGCACGAACCACGTCGCCGATGTCCACGCCCGCTCGCACGCGACTCACGATCGCGCCGAGATCCAGCACGCTTGCACCTTGCTCAACCGCCGCGTTCATGCAGTCGCGCAGGCCGGGCTTAGCGGATTGCCGGCGAAGCGACGCGCCGTCATCGACGCAACCGATCGGCGCACTGACGATACAAACCGGATTCATCTCTTTGCGCTCGCGTGGTCGCTTGACGGCCGTGACAAGCTTAGTCGATCAGCTGCGCGCGAACCCATTCCAGCTCGCGCGAAACATAGTCGACGATGTCGCCGGTTTTCAGATGATCCGGCAACACATCCCACGTGTAGGTTTCGATCTCGAGGTGCGTGGACAGCGGCAAGGACTTGTGCGCCGCAAGCGCATCTTCGATCGCAAAGCGCGTGGTGCCGAGCACGCCCAGCGCCTCGAGAAAGACCGGTACGTGAAAATGCACGCGCCACTCGCGCGAACCCGGCTCGCGCTGCCATGCGTCGAATGCGTCTTCGAGGTTCAGGAACTTGCGGACCTTGCCCTCCTTCAGCTCGGTGGTCTGCGTCAGGTAGATGGTGTCCGCGAATTTCCGGAGCGCCTCCACGCTCTGCTGCGTGACCTCGGCTACGCGCACCGCCGATGCTTCCTGCAGCTTGAATATCGGCACGCCTGCGTCGACCAGCTGGTTCAGCGAGCTTCCGATATCTTCGCATTCCACTGCCTGATGGCAGATGTCGTACACGATGCCGACATAGCGCCGCAACGCGCCGATCGCTTCCGAGACCGGCATTGCGCCGATTTCAGCCAGTTGACGCGCCGCCCCGCCGCTATGCAGATGTTCGCTGAAGTACGCGATCACGTCTTGCGTGCTCTCGAGATAGCACGCGGGCTCCGGCTCGATCGCCAGCGTCACGCGCTGCCCGGTGCGTCGTTCGAGATCGGCGAGATGCGCGACCATGCTCAGCACGTTGCGGGTCATCACGGCGAGATAGGCGGGGCTGTCCACCTTCGGACGGAACGCGAGCGGCGCGGTTTGAATCGATGGCGAAACGCCGGGCGTAGCCAGTGCCGCGAGAATGTCGGCAACGTTCTTCGTGTATTGCAGCCGTTCTTCGGTGTGCCAGTCCGGCTCGTACACCTGCTCTTTCACCAGCGTGTTCTTGAAGCTGCCGTATACGAACGCATTGGCCGTGTAGACATACAGATCGTTCTCGTCGAAAAAGCGCTTGAGGTCATCGCGCTCCTTCTTGTTTTCGACCAGTTCTTTCGCAGTGGCTGCCGACAGGCGGATCGATACGCCGAACGGCGCATCCGGCGACACGCGCTTCTTTATCGCCGGGAGGTACTTGTGAATACTGTCGCGCAACTGCGTCCAGCTGTCGCCCGGATGCACGAGAGTCGAATAGGAAAGATGCCCAAGTCTGCCGCCCAGATCCATCGAATGTCTCCTTGTGATGTTGTCTGTCGCCGCGCCGAGAAACTCAGCTCGCAGCGTGATAGTCCACCTGATGTCTGGCGATGCGCATCTCGCCCACCAGCGCTTTCACACGTAGATGTTCCGGGTGGCTCGCATACGCGGCCAACGCATCCGGTGAATCGAATTCCGAGTACAGCACGACGTCGCACGCGTAATCGACGTGGCTCATGTCGATGCCGATTTCGAGCAGGCTCATGCCCGGTATTTTTCCGTTGAGCGATTCAAAAGCGCTTTTCACAAACCGCACCGCGTCCTGCTTTTCCGTGGCGGACGATCCGCCGATCCGCCACATGACAATGTGCTTGATCATTTTTTGCCTTTAACTTCCGTATCGGTGATTCGCGCGGCACACTGTTTCCGACGACAAAGCCACCCTGCCTTCGTCATGCGCATGGTGTGGACGACTATAAATGTGCGCCCCCTATGCCGATACCCGCACCAGCAAAAATGTAATTTCCGCCGCGCGGAAAAATAGCTTCACGGTGCGTTCATCGCGGCGGCCGTCTGATCGAAATGCCGCTCACCCAGGGTAAGCCTGATGATTCTTCCGCGTGCCGGAAAAGTCATTTAAGGCACCGTCCCTTCTCATTTCCGTGGGCCGAACCTATCGTTCCGCTGGACCACCCAGACACACGCCAGAACGCACGACGTCGCACTACACCGGTCACGCTCACCGGGTCGCCGCAGGCAACGCCAGATGCTGCGCGGTCAAGCAAGCGAATCGACATACATAACCAATCCGGAGACAAACATGGCATTGAACGCCAAGGCGGCCACCAAAGCGCTGGCATCCCTGCTTTCTGCAAGCCTGCTTTTAAGCGGCGTACTGGGCGCACCATCGGCCGCCGTCGCGGCAACTACCGCGACCGGCAAGATGATCGCCGGCATCGACGAAACCGCTTCCGAATACTGGGCGGAGTATCTGCGCGGCGTCGACGATATTGCGCAATCGGTGGGGAGCAAATCGACGGTGATCGCCGATAACTTCCAGGGCGATCAGTTGCTCGCACAACTCGGCGCGATCTACGCCGGCGGCTGCACCGGCTGTGCGCTCGTCACCAATGCCACGTCGAATGCGTACGTCAAAGCCGTCGTGGACCGCTCCGCGCGCTCCGGCGTGTTCGTCGTGACGGTGTGGAATCGCCCTGAAAACCTGCATCCGTGGGACACCGGCAATAACAAGTGGGTCGCGCATACCTCGTTCGACGGCGTCGAATCCGGCTATCTGCAAGCCAAGGCGTTGTGTACCGCGCTGCACGGCAAAGGGCAGATTGCCGCGATTGAAGGCGTGCCCTCCACGCCACCCGCATTTCAACGCATGGAAGGCCTGAAGAAGGCGCTCGCCGAATGCCCGGGGATGAAGCTGCTCGACACGCAGGTCGGCGACTGGCAGGAAACCAAGGCGCAATCGATCGCGCGGACCTGGCTCGCCCGCTACGGCGATTCGCTGAACGGAATCTTCGCGTCGAACGATGCAATGGCCCGCGGCGCCGTAGCCGCGCTGCGCGAAAAGCAGCTGAACGGAAAGGTGTTCGTCACCGGCTCCGACGGCTCGAAGGTCGGTCTCGACATGGTCAAGAGCGGCGACATGCTGGCCACCATCATGAATGACGGTGTGCTGCAGGGCGCGGTCAGCATGGCGCTGGCCCATGCGGCGGCGGTGGGCGACATCCAGCCGGACAAGCTGACCCAGGCACAGCGCGACTTCTACCTGAAGCAGGAAATCGTCACGAAGGACAACGTCGATCAGTTCCTCGCGCTCAAGGCAAATGCGCCGAAGTACACCTATACGGATATGAAGAAGGACTTCTGGAGCTACTCGGAAGGCCAGATTCCGGTTGGCGTGAACAACGCCAAGTAAGCCTGCTCGTTGCCGGAGACATCATGTCCAATTCACCTAGCGTCAGCGACGAACGCGTGCACTTCGGCAAGAGCCGTGCGCTGTCACGCAAGACTTTGCAGAACATGGGGCCGCTGATCGCGCTCGTGCTGATGGTGCTGGTGTTCCAGGCCGTCACCAGCAGCTTCGTCAGTGCCGGGAATTTCGCGTCGATCCTGGAGGCAGCGGCGGTGCCGTCGATTCTCGCGGTCGGAGCGAGCTTTGTGATCCTGCTCGGCGCGATCGATCTGTCGATGCAGGGCGTCATCGCCGCGGCCAGCATGACACTGTCGCTGCTGGTGGCCAACGGCATCAACGCGAACGATTTCGGCTGCGGCGGCATTCTCATCGCGCTGCTGGTGGGGGTGTTGTTCGGTGCGCTCAATGGTCTGCTGCATGTGTTCGGCCGCACGCCATCGCTGATCGTCACGCTCGGCATGTGGTTTATCGGGCTCGGCGTGGCGGCCGTGCTGTTTCCCGACCGGGTTCCGACGATGCATGATCCGCTTGTGTTGGGGCTGTCTTCGGTACATATCGCCGGGCTTAGCCTGATCGTCTATATTGCCTGCGCGGTGATCGCCGTCGCCTACGCGGTGCTGAAGTACACACGCGTCGGCCGGATGATCTACGCGATCGGCGGCGATGAAGCGATCATCGTCGCGTCCGGGCTGCCGGTGCGCCGCTACAAGCTGTTCGCCTTTGTCGTTTCCGGCGGCGTCGCGGCACTCGGCGGCGTGCTGCTGTCGGCGCAACTCGGCAACGGCAATGCCGACATCGGCGCCGGCCAGCTGTTCCCCGCGATCAGCGCGGCGGTGGTCGGCGGCACCGTGTTGAGCGGCGGACGCGGCGGCGCGCTGCAATCCGCACTCGGCGCGCTGATTCTCGAAGTGCTCAGCAACGGCCTCATCCAGATCGGCGCGGGCCCCTACTCCCGCAACATCATCAGCGGCGCGGTCATTCTCGTTGCGGTCGGCGTGACCAGTTACCACCTGCGCCGCAAACTGAGGGTGGTGAAATGAGCGCGATCCTCGAACTGAAGAACATCAGCAAGCGCTTTGGCCGCGTGGTCGCGCTCGATAACCTGAATCTGCAGTTGAAGGCCGGCGAAGTACTGGGACTGGTGGGCCAGAACGGGTCGGGAAAATCGACATTGATGAAGATGCTCGCCGGCCTGCAAGCGCCGGACTCCGGCGAAATCCTGCTGCGCGGCGAGCCGGTGCGTCTGCGCTCGGCTGCGATGGCCACGTCGCTCGGCATCGGCATGGTGCATCAGGAACAGTCGCTGATTCCGAACCTGACGGTGGCCGAGAACATCTTTATCGACAAGCCGAATCGCGCCACACGCGGCGGGCTATATCGCTGGCCGGCGTTGTATGCGGCCGCGCGCGCGCAGCTCGACAAGATCGGCGTGAAGCTGCGCCCCGATGCGCTGATAGAAGAGCTCAGCTTCGCGGAGCGCCAGCAAGTCGAACTGGCGAAGGTGCTCGCCATCGAGGAACTGGTCGACCATCCGCCGATCATTCTGTTCGACGAACCCACATCGGTGCTCAATCCCGATGAAATCAAGATCCTGTTCCGCGAAATCCAGCGTCTGCGCAGCCGCGCGTCGATCGTGTTCATTTCGCATCGCCTCGACGAGATCCTCTCCGTATCGGACCGCGTGATCGTCTTGACCAATGGTGTCAAAGTTGCCGACGAACAGGTTGCCACGCTCGATCGCGACGAACTGTACCGCCTGATGGTGGGCCACGAACGCAGCGTGAAACCGCGCAAGCCGTCGACGGCAAGCGCGCCCGTGTCCGCAACAGCACGGCTGAAAATCCGCAATCTGTCCGACGGCAACCGCTTCGCCAACCTGAATCTCGACGTCGCGCGCGGCGAAATCGTCGGGCTGGTCGGTGTGCAAGGCTCCGGCGCGGAGGAACTGTGCCGCACGCTGTTCGGCGCGCAAGACGCCGTCAGCGGCGAGATCGTGCTCGACGACGCGCCGGCGCGCGCGCTCAGCCCACGCGAAGCAGTCGGCAACGGCGTCGCCTACCTGCCGTCCAACCGGCGGCTCGAAGGCATGCTGGCGGGGCGCTCGCTGATTCAGAACATGGTCGTCACCTATGGCCTCGAATACGGCCGCAGCCGCTTTCTGGTCGACTATCGCGCCGAAGCCGCCGCCGCCTTGCAATGGATGTCGCGCCTGAAGGTCAAGGCGAGTTCCGGCAACGAACGTATCGAGCGCCTGAGCGGCGGCAACCAGCAGAAGGTCGTGCTCGGCAAATGGCTGATGTCGAAGCAACTCAAGCTGCTGCTGCTCGATCATCCAAGCCGGGGACTCGACCCCGGCGCGCGCGACGATCTGTTCGAAGCGATCCGCGAGCAGGCACGCACCGGTATGTCGATCCTGTTCGTTGCGGACACCAGCGAAGAGGCGCTCGAACTGGCAGACCGCTTGATGGTGCTCAAGGATGGCGAGATCACCGCGAGCTACGACCTCCGGCACGGCGTCGCGCCCAGCCAGGAGGACATTGTCCGGGCGATGGTCTAAACCCTTTGGAGCATCACAACGATGAATACGGTGAATGCGGCACCTGTCGGCGAATCGCTGGCATCCCGGCTCGCTGCCGGCGCCGGCCGCGTACGCGGCCTGATCCCCCTGTTCGTGCTGGTCGTGCTGGTTGCAGGCAGTTCGCTGTTCGCGCCGGGCATGCTGTCGTTCAGCGGCCTGAGCAATTTTCTGATCGATGCGGCGCCGTTGCTGATTCTCGTGATCGGCAGCACGCTGCCGATTCTCGCCGGCAGCATCGATCTGTCCGTTGCGGGCATGGCCGCGCTGGTCGGCGTGCTGATCGTCTACCTGCATCCGCTGTTCGGCGCGTGGACCACCCCGCTCGTGCTGGGCGGCGCGTTCCTGTTCGGCGGCCTGCAGGGCTACGTCCATGCGAAGCTGCAACTGCCGTCGTTCATCACGACGCTGGCAACGCTCAGCATTTTCACCGGCCTCGGCCTGCTGTTGTCGAACGCGACCGCGCTGCCGATTCCCGATGACGACTCGCTGGTCGGCTGGATTGCCGGCACGACCGCGCAGGTGCCGAACTCGATCATCGTGGTGCTCGGGGTCGCGGCGGTCCTCGCGGCGCTGTTGCGCTACACGCGCCTGGGCCGCGACCTCTATGCACTCGGCGCCGGCGAGCGGACTGCGATCATGTCCGGCGTCGACACGCTGCGTGTGCGCTGTCTGGTCTTCGCGCTATCGGCGCTGTGCGCCGGCATCGGCGGCGTGCTGCTGAGTTCGATCACCGGGTTCAGCTCGCCGGGCATCGCGGGCAATCTGCTGCTTCTGTCGATCGTCGGCGTGGTGCTGGGCGGTACGGCGATTTCAGGTGGCGTCGGCGGCCTCGGCGCAGCGCTGGTGGGCGGTGCGATCACCGCATGGCTGCGCGTGATCACCGTGATGATCGGCGTCGCGCCCACCACGCAGAACATCGTATTTGGCGTGATGGCGCTCATCGCGGTTTTGCTGACGACCGACCGCGCCAAGATCGGCATCGTCAAATAGCGTCCCGACTGTCCTGACCCGACCCATCCGACTCGAGTTTGCAATGAGCCACATTGAACCCACCCCGAGCTTCGATCCCGGCGAGATAAATCTGCTGGCCAAAGCGTTGACGCTGTTGCTGAACGAACGCTCACGTGCCTATGAGCTGGCCGCGGAGATTGCGGCTGCAAAAGGCGAATCGATGCCCAGCCACGAAGACTTCGACCTGACGACGATTCTTCGTCTGTCACGGCGGTGCGCCGCTTACGTCGCCGTGCAAGGTGGACGCAAGCACGCGCCGCAGCCGGTCACACGAAAATTCGGCACGTAGTGCAGCGCCCGCCACCGCGAAGCGAGGAGACCGACATGCGACCGGCTTGCACGCACGCGTCCGACGCGCGGCTAGGTCTGGCCCGTATCAAGGCGTACGTCCGGCGTGCGGTCTATTGGCGTGCACGCGCGGAATGCATGTACGCGTTCGACGAAACGCCATCCGGGCGGCCGCAACCGCAAGCGATGCCGCCCCGGATGGTTCAACCTGACGATGGGAGAGACAACATGAATTCGCGCAGACTGGCAGGCAAGGTGGCGATCGTAACCGGCGCCGCGCGAGGCGTAGGACGCGGCATCGTATTGCGACTCGCGCAGGAAGGCGCAACCGTGGTTGCCGCCGATCTCGCATCGTGCGACGCCACCATCGGCGAAGCGATGCAGGCGGTGCCGGCATGCGAGGTTTCCGCCGCAACCGTGAATGTGACCGAAAGCCATTCAGTAGACACGCTAATCGATGCCACGGTTCGCGCACACGGCAGGCTCGATCTGATCGTCAACAACGCAGCCGTCGTACAAACGATGATGCTGACCGCAGATACGCCGGACAGCGAATTCGACCGCATCTACAACGTGAACTTCCGTGGCGTCTTTAACGGCAGCCGCGCCGCGGCACGCGTAATGCGCACCCAGAAGAGCGGCTGCATCATCAACATCGGCTCGTGGTACGCGAAGCAGGGCTTTGCCAACTTCGCGGTCTATTGCGCGACCAAAGCCGCCGTGATGCGGATGACCGAAGCGCTGGCGCTCGAGATGGCGCCGTTCGGCGTACGCGCGAATACGGTGTGCCCCGGCAATACCGAAACCGACATGCTGAAGAAAGCCATGAGAGAAGAAGCGGAACTGCGCGACATCTCCTATGAAGACCAGGTGCAGCATGTGAAGAACAGCATTCCGCTCGGCCGCCTCGGTCGTCCCGAAGACATCGCCGCCGCCATCGTCTATCTGGCCTCGCCGGATGGCGAATATGTGACCGGCGAAGCGTTGAACGTGAACGGCGGCGTGATCTTCTCGTAGCGAAGCGGGACGCGGATCAGGCTGTCCAGAGGCGCTCGTACTCCCGGTCGCGAAACGTGCCGATCAGCAGCTCGACGAAGGTCCGCACTTTCGCGGAAAGATGCTTTCTGCTCGGGTAAGCGAGATTGATCGTCAGACGCGGCAGGTCCCAATCGTCGAGCACGGGAACGAGCCGTCCCGCGATGATGTCGTCGTAGACGATGTATTTGGGCTGCACGAGAATGCCGAGGCCGCATAGTGCGGCAGTTTTCAGCACCTGGCCGTCGTTGGATTCCATCAACCCGTCTACCAGTACCGTCGACTCCTCGTCGCCGCGGCAGAACTTCAGCTCCCGATAGTTCTTCGACAGCGTGTAGTTCAGCACCTTGTGTTCGGCCAGCTGTTCGGGATGCCCGAGCGCCCCTCGCGAACGCAGATATTCCGGCGACGCAGTGAGTATCCGGCGCGTTTCCGCCAGCCTGCGAATCGTAATGGACGAATCGTTCTCGTATTCGCGCGTGCGGATTGCAAGATCGATGCTGTTGTCGATGATGTCGAGATAGCGGTTTGCCGTTTCGACATGCACCGCCACTTCCGGATAAAGACGTGTGTATTCGGGAATCAGCGGCGCAATGTGCAGGATGCTAAAGGACAGCGACGCCGAGATGCGTAAGGTGCCCGTTGGGTTGACATTGCTTGCCTGTGCGGCGGAGTCGGCTTCCTTGGCTTCCTGCAGGATCGCCTTGGCGCGCTCTGCATACTCGCGGCCGATCTCGGTGAAATACAGCCTGCGTGTGCTGCGTTCGACGAGCCGCACGCCTAATCGGTCTTCGAGACTCGACAGATAGCGCGTGGCTGCCGGATTCGACATCCCGAGTGCCTCGGCCGCGCGGCTCAAACTTCCGAGCTCGGCGGTCTTGACCAGCAACTCGAGTTGCGTCCATCGATCCATTCGTCTCCTCAATTCTTCCGGTGGCGGGAAATATCATTTCCGACCGGACTATCGCGGTCTCGATACACGCAATATACCATCAACATCCAGGCTCACAGCGTTGTCTTTAGACATGAGTTGGCCTAAAGACACGCTAGAGAACGCTAAAGAAATACGCCGCCAGGCGCTTAGCCGCAAAGGCACCGTTCATTCCCGGAGGAGACAGATGAAAGCAGTCCGATTTCATGGCAAACGTGACATTCGTGTCGAAGAAGTCGCCGCGCCGCAAAAGCCGCTTGCCGACGATGACGTACTGGTTCGTCCGCTGGTATGCGGCATTTGCGGCACCGACCTGCACGAATATATCGGTGGCCCTATCGTCACGCCGCGCACGCCGCATGCTTACAGCGGCGCAACGCTGCCGCAGATTCTCGGCCACGAATTCTCCGCCGAAGTGCTCGACGTAGGACGCGACGTCAAGCATGTATCCGCTGGCGACCGCGTGTCGGTGCAGCCGCTGGTATCGCCGCGCAACGATTACTTCGGCCGGCGCGGCCTGTTTCATCTAAGCCCCTGCCAGGCTTGCATCGGGCTGTCATGGAAGTGGGGCGGCATGGGCCAGCAAGCGGTCGTGAAAGGGTACAACGCGATTCCCGTGCCGAAGAAGCTGACTGATGCACAGGCGGCCATGCTCGAACCGTCGGCCGTCTCGCTCTATGCGCTCGATCGCGGCCGCGTCACGATGGGCTCGACTGTGCTGATCTCCGGCCTCGGCCCGATCGGCGCGCTCGCGCTGCTCGGCGCCAAAGCAGCAGGCGCATCGAAGATTTTCGTCGCCGAGGTGAACCCGAACCGGCTGCGCAAGGCAGCGGAGCTGGTGCCCGACTGCATCCCGCTCGATCCATCCAGAACCAACCTGCTCGAAGCGATTCGCGACCAGACCGAGGAAGGCGTAGGGGTCGACGCCGCGATCGAATGTGTGGGCCTCGAGAAATCGCTGAATGCGTGCGTGGATGCCGTGCGTCCGCAAGGCGTCGTGGTGCAGGCCGGGCTGCACTCGTCGCCGGCCAGCGTCGACGTGATGAAATGGGCGCTAAAGGACATCACCGTGGAGGCCACCTGGTGCTTCCCGACCTATAGCTTTCCGCGCGTCGCGTCGATGATCGAAAGCGGTGTGTTACCCGTCGAGAAAGTCGCCACTGCGCAGATCGATATGGACCACGTGGTACGCGACGGCTTCGAAGCGCTGCTCGATCCCGCGGGCAATCATTTGAAGATTCTGGTGAACGTCGGCGTTTGAGCGTCACATGCGATACGACACCAGCCACCCTGCTACGGCGAGGCGACTGGTGCCGGCAATCACGCTGTCATGCGTCGTTGGTCAAGGTCACCTTGATACTGCTGCCAGGTTCGACGTTCAGCGCGGCCACCGCGTCCTTGAGATCGAACCGGTGCGTCTGGATCGGCGACAGATCGATGCCGGTCTTCTCGAGAAAGCGGATCGCCGCAGGCCACACACCCGGCGAGCCGATGCAGCCTCGAACCGTCAGATTGCGCATCTGGATCTGGCCCAGATTCGACGCGATCATCCGGTCGATACTGATGCCCACCATCGATACCCGCCCTTCTTCGGCGGCAAATTCGAATACCTTGCCGACCGACGCATCATGACCCGATGCCTCGATCACCAGTTCCGCGCCCTTGCCGCCGGTCAGCGCCCTCACCTGTTCGAGCGCGTCGTCAGCCGGATCGATCACCGCGTCGACCCCGAGCTTCAACGCGGCTTGCCGGCGATGCGCAACCGGATCGATCACGATCACGCGCGCCCCCATGCCGACTGCGGCGGCCGCCGAACACAGCCCGATCGTGCCGCCGCCCGACACCACCACCGTCTCGCTGCCATTGGTGCCACCCGAGCGCACCACCGCGTAGTAGCCGCACGTGAACGGCTCGATCAGCGAACCCGTCGTATCGTCGAGGTCCGCCGGCAGCTTGTGCAGCCACTCCGGCTGAACCGCGAAATATTCGCGGTCAGCGCCATCGAGCGAGAAGCCGAAATGATGCAGGCGTTCCGGCGTTTGCACGACACACTCGCCCACTACGCGATCGCCGACGGCCAGGCCCGACACCGAGCGCCCGACCTCCACGACCTCGCCACACCATTCGTGGCCAGGCGTGACAGGGTACGAGATCGGGATGATGTAGCGGCCGCCGAGCAGTTCATAGTCGGAGTGGCAAATGCCGACCGCACGGGTGCGGATCAACACTTCGGTGTCTTTCATCTGCGGCATCGGCACGTCCTTGACGACCGGCCGACCCGGCGCTTCGAATACGAGAGCCTTCATTGTTGTCTCCAGAATGTTTTGAAAAGGAAACTGTCAGCCGACAGTCACGACCTGCCCGCTCTGTGCCGAAGCGATGATGGCTTCGAGAAGCGCGATGTTGTCGATCATCTCCGTGCCTTTGACCGGATAGTCCGCCTCGCCGCGTACGGCGCGCGCAAACGCCACGAGGTTGTCGCGCACCGGCTCGGCCGGCGCCACATGCGACACGTCGATCGGCATACCGGTGGACGTTTTCGTCACGACCCATCCATCGGGAGACTCCACATGCGCCTTGTCGCGAATGTCGATCCAGCCTTGGGTGCCGAATACCGCAAAGCGCGACACGAACGGCGTGACCAGCGTCGCGCTGACGTAAGCGGTGCCGCCGTTCCTGAAGCGGATGTGCGCACTCATCGTGTCGCCTTGCGGGAACGACGAAGCGAGATTCTCGCAACTGACCCTGACGTCGCGCGCCGGGCCAAGCAGCCGGATCGCGAGGTCGGTCAGATGGATGCCGGTCGCCGTCATGCCCGCCACCGGCGCGTGATTCGCCTGCAAGCGCCAGTTGGCCGGATCGAGACTCAGGAATTTGTCGTGGCTGAAATTCGCTTCGACCTGCAGGATGCGGCCAAGCGAGCCATCGCTTGCCGCTTCCAGCAACTGCGCGACCGGTGGTTCGAAGCGTCGTTCGTGGCCCATGCCGAGCACGAGACCACGCGACCCGCACGCGTTGACCGCGCGCACTGCGCCGGCACGCGTCAATGCCAGCGGCTTCTCGCAGAACACATGTTTGCCCGCGCTGACCGCCTGCTCGATCTGTTCCTCGTGCAAGTCGTGCGGCGTGGCGAGAATCACGGCTTCGACCTGCGGGTCGGCCAGTGCCGCGGCATACCGGTTGTGAAAGCGGATGCCCTGTTCGGTGCAGAACGCGGCCGCTGTGTCGCCGAACGGTTCGACTGCGCAGACCACTTGCAGATCGCACGCCGCGCCTTTGGCCACGGCGACCATCTTGCGTCCCCACCAGCCAAGGCCGACCATCGCTACTTTTACGGGTTCTTTTGCCATCTCGTCTCCTTGATCGATACAACTGGAAAAAGATTAATCGCAGTTGCGATAGACACCAATCGGTCAGTTATCCAGATTGGACATTTGCCGCGATGAACGACTACGAGCTGATACGCATCATCGAATTCACGGACCGCACGCGCGCCCCGTTCATTGCGCATATTCCGGCCATCGCGCCGGATTCCGACTGGCGCATCACGAGCCACCTCGTCAAGGCAAAGCTGCAGCAGCAAGACGTGACGATTTCGCAGTTGATCAAGGTGTCGGGGCTGGCGTATGGAACCGCGCATCGGCGAATCCATCAATTGATCGAGCAAAAGCTGATCGACGTCGCGCCCGCGTCGCCGGGCGGCAAGGCGCATGTATTGATCGCGAGCCGCGAACTGCTTGAACGCTTCGAGAAGCTCGCGCTGCAGGTGAAATCGCTGATCACGACGCTGATCGGCCATCGCGATGACAGCCAGCGCTCGGACCAATACTATTTCGGCGAGCCGCGCGGAATGATCGAGCAGATGTTGCCGCCCGCCGATCTGCTGACGCTGCGCGGCGGCACCGCTAAACGCCTGAAATTCCTGCTGCACGACGATAACTACTTCGCTGCGCTGCGTAACCTGTGGATCGACTTCAGGGCCAATGCGGGAAGCAGCGAAGATTTCCGCCTCGCGAGCTTGCCCGAACTGTACGAGGCGGCGCTTTCGAACAGCGCGAGAAGCGAATCGGAATTCGACATCGTTGCGCTCAACTACCCGTGGCTCGCGGAATTCGTGCGCAAGGAACTGATTGCGCCCATGCACGACGACAGCCATCCGAACTATGCGCGTGCGCGCGACTTCCATCCTGCCGCACTGGAATGCGTGACGCACGAAGGGCGTCTTTACGGGCTGCCAATGTACGTTACGGTGGAGTCTCTGGTGGCACGGCGCGATATCTTCGAAACGAATGCGCTGGCTTATCCGGCGACGCTGGCCGAATTGCTTGCGGTTGCGCGGCGGCTGAACAAACCCCGACGGGGGCAGTATGGGATTGTCTGGAACGCTGCGCGAGGCATGCCGATCGCCAGCGCGTTCATGTTCTTTCTGAATGCGCATGGCGGCGCGATACTCACCGACGACGACGGATGCGAGTGGGGACGATCGACCGCATCGCGGCCCGCGCGCGCCGCACTCGATACGGATGCGGCCCGCGCTACGCTTGCGTTCATGCGGGAGTTGTTAGCGGTCTCGCCACCCGACACGCTTGGCTTCGACTGGGAAGACAGCCTCACCGAATTCATGACGGGACGCTCTGCGCTCTGTTACGCATGGACCATGCGTGCCGCGCGGCTCGAACTCGATCTGCGCTCGAAGGTGAAGGGCATGGTGAAGTTTCTGCCCCATCCGAACCTTCGCGGTGTGCGGCGTACTGCGCCGCTGGGTGGGTTCTTTCTCGCGATACCGAGCAATCTGCCGCCTCGCCGGGCAGCGCTTGCACAACAGGCGTTGCGGTGGCTGACCTCGTCGGAAGCGATGAAATCCAATGCCCGGGATGAGTTGCCGATTGCGCCGCGATTCAGCATGAGTTCGGACCCCGATCTGGACACGATTTCGCCGATCGTCAGTTTCGTCGACACGCTCGCGCGCAACGGTCTGATCTGCAATACGATGCGCCCGTTGACGCCGGTGTACTCGCGGATTGAAGAGATGTTAGGGGTGGACGTGCATGCGGCGCTGTCCGGAATGACGTCGCCGGAAACGATGTTGCGCAATGCGCAGCGCAAGGTACAGGCGCTGCTGCAGGCGGTGGGGTTGGCGGGATGAGACCATCGAGCCTGTTGCAAACGGACGCAGGCCGATGGTCGTCAAGGCGTCAGTTACGCCGGAATAATCCGCTCCGCCTTCAGCCGGTCGAACAACGCAAAAAACGCATCCACGGTGCTCTGATAATTCAGGAACCCTGCTTTGCGGCTCTTCGACATATCGGTCAGCACTTCCATCGGCCGGCCGAGATCGGCATCGGTATGCCACCACGACACGAGCTTGTCGACGTCCGCCTCTTTCAGGTCGAAGCGCCCCGCCACATCCCGCCATTGCTGCGCGGCACCCTGCATACGCGATTCGAGCGGCCGCACCGTTCCATCGAATTGCGCCGCCTCAACCCCAAAGTACCCGGCAATCTGCTCCCACATCCACTTCCAGCGAAACACATCGCCATTCACCACGTTGAATGCCTGATCCCGCGCATTCGGCGACGTGGCCGCCCATTCCAGATGCCGCGCCAGCAGGCGCGCATCGGTCATGTCGGTCACTCCGTTCCACTGCGCAGCCGAGCCCGGAAACACAAACGGCTGCCCGCTAGCCTTGCAAAGCGTCGCGTACACCGCGAGCGTCACGCCCATATTCATCGCGTTGCCCACCGCAAAGCCGATGATGGTATGCGGACGATGCACGCTCCAGCCGAACCCAAAGCGCCGCGCCGCGCCGAACACGCGGTCTTCCTGCTCGTAGTAGAAGTTATCGACCGGCTGCCGTCCCTGCTCTTCGCGAAACGGCGTGATCGGCACCGCGCCCGTCGCATACGCTTCAAACGGCCCGAGGTAGTGCTTGAGCCCCGTCACCAGCGCGACGTGCTCGATGCCGCCTTGCGGCCCCAACGCATCCAGCACGTGCTGCACCATCGCGCCGTTGACGCGGATGTTTTCCTTCTCGGTAGCCTGCCGCGCCCACGCAGTAAAAAACACATGGCTGAACTTCTGCCCGGCCAGCGCCTGCGTGACGGATTCAGCAGACGTGAGATCCGCGGTGATCGGCTCGACCGAGGCCGGTACCGCCGTGCGGCCGCGCGATAGTCCTGCCGCGCGCCAGCCGGTCGAATGCAGCTGGTCGGCCAGATTGCTGCCGACAATGCCGCTTGCGCCAATAATAAGTGCCCGTTTTTCCATGAGAGATAACCAGAAGTAAATAGCTGTCGACACGGGTAGGTTCTGCGACCGCGTTATACCCGTGAACCAAACTGTCTCCGATGATGAAGCGGCCTGAAAGAAGGCCTTTGCGGATCGATCGGGGTCGCCCTATCAACTGCAACAGCAAGCCGCGCGCCTCGCCGGATCTGCAAAAGCCTCAAAAGCCTCAAACGCCTCAAACCCAAGGCCGCCTAAAATCCTTCGAACGAGTCACGCCCCGGCCGTGCACCGTCAAAGGCCAACTGCAGCAGATGACGGATCGCGCGTTGCGACAGCGGCCGCGGGTTGAAATACGGCGCACGCATCGCGATTTCAGCGGCGAGGTCGAGGTCGGCATGCGTCACGCCCAATGCGGCGAGCGACGCTGGCGCGCCAAGCCGCCGCGCGAGATCGTACAACGCTGCGGCAGGATCGTCCGTGGCAAGCGCACGCGCCAGCCGCTCCGACGCCTGCGGCACCGCCGGCAGATTGAACGCCATCGCGTAGGCCAGCACCACAGCGTGCGTTTCCGCATGCGGCAGATTGAACGAGCCGCCAAGCGTATGACAAAGCTTGTGATGCAGCGCCATGCCGACGTTGCCGAGCACCGTGCCGCACAACCACGCGCCGTATTGCGCTTTCTCGCGTGCGGCCAGATCGACAGGGTTCGCGCATAGCTCGGGCAAACTCTGCGCCAGCGCGCGAATGCCCTCTTCCGCGAACATCGACATCACCGGGTTCGCATCCTGCGCATACAAGCCTTCCGCTGCATGCGCGATTGCATTGAGCCCACTGGTCGCGGATAGACCTACCGGCAGCGTCAACGTCAGGCTTGCGTCATAGATCACCGTGCGCGGCAACACGCGATAGCTCTTGCCGGTCTTCTTCTCGTTGCCGGAAGTAAGCCCGTAGATCGGTGTGACTTCGGAGCCCGCGTAAGTGGTGGGTACCGCAACGATCGGCAGCGACGTCTCGAGCGCGATCGCCTTCGCGAGACCCAGCGTCGAACCGCCGCCGGCCGCAATCAGGCCATCGGCCTCGATGCTGCGTGCCGCTTCGACACCCGCTTGCGCGGTTTCCACCGGCACGTGCATCACTGCGCGGTCGAACACCTCCACACAGCGCTCGCCGCCCAGCTTGCGCACGCGGTCCGCGAGAAAGCGCTGCTCCGGCGTGGCGAGTACCAGCGCGCGACGGATGCCGAGCTCGTCGAGCTCTTCGGCGAGGCGCTCGAGCGACCCTGCGCCGAATACGATGCGCGCCGGCCGGCTGACGTAAGTGAACGGAGTCATGATGATCGATTCAGGACAAAGTCGAATTCAAGCGTGCTGAACGGCGTATCCATGCGCGTGCCGTCCGGCGCCTTGCCTTCGGGATGCGAAACCCATTGCGCGATCAGCGACGAGCGCACGCCGAACACCGCATCCGAATCCAGATACGTGTCGCCTTCGCGGAACACGTGCGTCACCAGCCGCTCGTAACCCGGCGCGGTGATCATGAAATGCAGATGCGCGGGCCGCCACGGATGCCGGCCAAGCCCCGACAGCATCGCGCCGACCGGGCCATCGTGCGGAATCGGATACGGCTGCGCGACGATCGAGCGGAAAAAGTAGCGTCCGTCTGCGAGGCTATGCAGCACACCGCGCGCACGGTGCGCATCGTCGCCCTTGTACTGGACGTCGTAGAAGCCTTCCGCGTCGGCTTGCCACACTTCGATGCGCGCGTTCGGCACCGCTTCGCCGTCAGGACCCTTGATCATGCCCGAGACGAAGCACGGCTCGCCGTGTGCGCCGTTCGCAACGTCCGCGCCGTTTTCATACACAGGTGCGTTCTCGACGAAGAACGGCCCGAACACCGTCGCCTCGGTGCAGCCCGCCGGCTTACGGTTGGCCATCGCTGTAACCAGCATCGACAGCCCCAACGTATCCGACAGCAGGATGAACTCCTGGCGCTTGTCGTCGGTGATATGGCCGACCTCGGTCAGGAAGCGAATGCCCTGCTCCCATTCGCCTTCGGTCAGGTTCACTTCACGCGCGAACGCGTGCAGATGGCGCACGAGGCTTTCCACGACTTCCTTCAGCCGTGCATTGGGTGCGTCCACATGGCGTGCGAGTACGGCTTCCGTAATGGTGTGTTCGTCGAGATTACGCATGGCGATACCTGTCTTGAAGGGTTTTATCGGTTATCGACCCGCTTCAGAAATGGCCGGATATCCACACTACGCCAGATACCTGCCGCATTGAACGGATCGTTGCTGTTAAATCGCATCACGTCGGCGATGTCGTCGGCTTCGTACAGAAAGAAGCTGCCGATCATCGTTTCCTGATCGGCGGCCAATAGCGGCCCGGACATCACCATCTTGACCGGCGTGGTGGCCAGATAGGCCTTGTGTGCTTCGTAATGGGCCAGACGCTTTTCCACCATGCCGTCGTGATCGAGGCAGTAAACAGTAAAGTGCATTGCGGTTCCTTAAAAGTTAAATGTTTCGAGTATGGGCTCAATGAGCGATGCCTGCCGCCGCTTCCACTGCGCGCACGATCGAGAAAAAATCCAGCTCCGCGCCGTCGTGCTGCACATAATGGGCAAACTGCTCGCGCACCAGCGCGGCGGCGGCCATCGGTACACCAGCCGCCGTGCCCGCGTCGACCACCAGCGACATATCTTTCAGCATCTGGCTCGACGAAAACGCCGGCGCGAAATTGCGCGCTTTCAGCGGGTCGAGCTTGTATTTGACGAGCGGCGACGCGACCACGCTGTCGCCGATCACGCCCAGCATGTCGTGCCAGTCGAGACCGCCTTTTTCGCCTAGCGTCAGCGCTTCTGCCAGCAGCACGGCGGTCGAGCCGACCAGATGATTGATGGCAAGCTTCAGATAGCGCGCCTGCTCTTGTGCGCCAACGTAGTATTGCCGCGCGGAAAGCGCTTCGAAAGCAGGCAATGCGCGCTGGAACGCGGGCTGCGGGCCGGATGCGAATACCGTCAGCTGCGCTTTCTCGGCGAGCACCGTGCTGCCCGACACCGGCGCGGCCACGTAGTCGATCGCGCGCTCGCGTGCCGCGTCGCGCACGCTCGTCGAAACCGTCGGCGACACCGTGCTCATGTCGATATACACCGCGCCGTCGCGTGCATTCGCGAGCACGCCTTGCGGCCCGAGCGCGACTTTCTGCAACACGTTGTCGTCCGGAATGATCGAGAAGATCAGTTCGCTCGCGGCAGCCAATGCAGCGATGCTGTCCGCCGCCTGTGCACCGCCTGCGGCCAGTTCCGCCGCGCGGCGCGCATCGACGTCGTACACCGTGACGTGAAAGCCGGCCTTGACCAGGTTCGCCACAATCGGCGTACCCATCTTGCCGAGACCGATCCAGCCGATCGTCGGCTTGTGCTGCTGCGTAGTCGTCGTATTCGTACCAGTCATGCAAATCTCCAGCGAATGCGTTAGCGCGTTTGCGGATTGATCAGGATCTTCATCTTGTCGCTGCCTTTGTCGCCCAGCACGTCGAAGCCTTTCGCAACGACGTCGTCGGCATCGATCAGATCGTGAATCAGCTTTTCCACCGGGAATTTGCCGTTCGCGATCATGCCGATGATGCGTGGCCACAACGTGACCGGATAGCACCACGTGCCTTCGATACGGATATCTTTCAGCGACCATTTCATCGGGTCGACGGTTGCGCTGCCGACATGCAGGCCGGCCTGCACCACCGCCCCGGCGGAACGCACCGCGTCGACGCAGGCATTCAACGCATGCTGGTTGCCCGCGCATTCGATGGCGACGTCAACGCCGACGCCTTCGGTCAGATCGCGAATCTTTTGCGGCAGTTCGCCGTCGCTCGGATCGAAAATCTGCGTCGCGACGCCGAAGCTGGCCATCTTCGCGGCGCGCGCGGCGTTCGGCTCGCTGACGAAGATCTGCGATGCGCCCGCTGCGTGACATGCCAGCGCCGCCAGCACGCCGATCGGTCCAGCCCCGGTGATCAGCACGCTCGAACCGACCGTCACGCCGCCGCGGTCCACCGCGTATAGCGCGACCGCAGCCGGCTCGATCAGCGCGCCCTGCTTGTCGCTGACCGTATCGGGCAGACGATTCGCGTGATAGTCGTTCAGCACCGTGTACTCGGCCATGCCGCCGCCGTCCCACGAAAGGCCGACGCAGCCCATCTTCACGCACAGGTGCCGCATGCCGCGCAGGCAGTAATAGCATTCGCCGCATGACGCGAGCGGCATCACCGAAATGCGGTCGCCGGCCTGCACGTTCTTTACGTTCTTGCCGACTTCCACCACTTCCGCGCTGAATTCGTGGCCGAGCACCTGCGGCGCCTTGGCGCCGGTCAGCGCATGTGGCTCGGTCGGCACGACGATCGGGCCGGCCTGGTACTCGTGCAGATCGGTGCCGCAGATGCCGCACCACAGCGGTTTGACGATCATCTGGTTGGCGCCCATGCCGCTCGGGTCGGGCACATTTTCGACACGGATGTCATGCGCGCAATGAAAACGGACTGCTCTCATGGGTGAATCTCCTCCTTGCTGGACGTGCAATGCTGCGCACGTCGTTGCTTTCTCAATGGTGGGTTGCAAGCACGCCGCGCAACGCCTTAACGCCGCCTGCGAATCACGTAGCACGCCGACGCGCCGATGATGATCACGCCCTTCACGACAATCTGCGCCTGCACCGGCATGCCGATCAGCAGCACGATGTTGAACACGACAACCAGAATCGCGGCACCGGCAAGCCCGCCCGCCAGCGTGCCGCGGCCGCCCGACAATGCAAGTCCGCCCATCACCGCGGCAACGATCGAATCGAGTTCGAAGCCGCGCCCGACCCAGTTGTCGACGATGCCGACATAGCCGGACAGCGTGAGGCCGGCAAGCCCCGCTAGCAGCGCACTGATCACGTAGCACACGATGCGCACGGTATCCGGGCTCACGCCGACCAGCCGCGCGGATTCCGGATTGCCGCCGACCATGTACACGCGCCGGCCGAAGGTCGACAGATGCAGCAGCACGCCGAACCCGAGTGCGCACGCGACCAGCATCAACACGTTGACCGGCACACCGCCGATCGCACCGGTGCCTAGCGTGTGAAACAGCGGCGCGACGTTGCCGGATGGCGCGCCTTGCGTGTACGCGAAACGCAGGCCCTGCAGCACGATCGCGGTGGCGAAGGTCGCGAGAAACGGCGACACCTGACGCTTCGTGACCAGCAAGCCGTTGAGGAGCCCCGCGCCGACGCACATCACGAAGGTCGCGCCGAACACCTGCGGCAGCGACGCATTGGTGCCGTCGAATGCGGTGGCGATCACCGCCGCGGTGGCCATTACCGACGCCACCGAGAGATCGAGCCCGCCCACCAGAATCACGAAGATCTGGCCGATCACGACGATGCCGAGCGGCGCGAACTGCACCAGCATGTTGACGACATTGTCGATGCGCAGGAAGGTCGGCGACCACCCGCCAGACACGACGATCAGCAGCACGAGGAACAGGTAAATGCCGTAGCGGCGCGCGAGTTCCAGCGAAAGAAAGCGCGTGAAACCGGGCCGGCGCGACGCAATCGTATTCATGCTGCACCTCGCTTGCGCTGCAGGTTCACCGACACCGCGACGATGATCGCCACGCCCTGCACGATCAGCTGGTAATGCGACGGGATGCCGGCGAAGTTGATCAGGTTGTTCAGCAGGCTCAACAGATACACGCCGAGCAGCGTGCCGATCACGCCGCCGCGCCCGCCGCTCAGCACCGTGCCGCCGACCACCACCGGCGTAATCGAAGCGAGCGTGTAGTTGGCGCCCAGATACGGTTGCCCGGAGCCGAACTGCGCGGCCAGGTAGATGCCGGTGAGCCCGGCGCATAGCGCGCACATCGTGTAGACGAACAGGATCACGCGGGCGCGCGGAATGCCCGACAGCGTGGCCGAGTATTCGTCGTCGCCGACCATGTACACATAACGGCCGAGCCGCACGTTGCGCATGAAGTACGACACGCCCAGGTACAGCAGCACGACGATCGTGGCCGTCACCGGAATGCCGGCATAGCGGCCGTAGGCGAGCGCATCGAAGCCATCCGGTACGTTGCCTGCGGGACCCGTCGAGTAGTACAGGATCGCGCCTTGCAGCACCGCACCCATGCCAAGCGTGACGATCAACGGATGCACGCGCAACCACAACACCAGCAGCCCGTTCGCAAGACCTACCGCCAGCGACAGGACCAGCACCAGCGCGATCGCAGTCGGCCAGCCGCCGTACGGGTTATCCGCGAGACCGGAAGTCAGCGTCGCGGCGACGCTGATCAGCGAGCCCACCGACAGATCGATGCCGCCCGTCAGAATCGCGAGCGTCTGGCCAAGCGCGACGAGCGCGAGGCCGGTGGCCTGCTGATGCACGTTCAGCAGATTCGGTGCTGTCGCAAAGCGGTCGCTGACGGTTGCGCCCGCAACGAGCAGCGCCGCGAGCAGCACCGCCATCACGTACACCGCGCCATGGGGCGCGACATGACGCCTGAAATGCTGGCCAAACGTTCCGGCATTGCCGGCGCTGGCTCCACTAGCCGACCAAAGCATGGGCACCTCCTTGCTGCTGGGTCTGCGCGACGGTCGCGAGCCGCATGATGTCGTGTTCGGTCATCTGCGCGCCGCTCACTTCTCCGCTGATGCGGCCTTCGCGCATTACCAGCACGCGGTCCGACATGCCGATCACTTCCTGCAGTTCCGAGCTGATCATCAGGATGCCGAGGCCGCGGCTGGTCAGCTGCCGCATCATGCGATAGATCTCCGCTTTCGCACCGACGTCGACGCCGCGTGTCGGTTCGTCGAGAATCAGCACGCTGGTGCATACGCGCACCCACCGGCTGATCAGCACCTTCTGCTGGTTGCCGCCGGAAAGCGTCGCAACGCTGCCGCCCGGCCGCGCGCCCGCGATGCCGTATTCGCCGATGGCGGCGACACCCGCCGCCCGCTCCGCGCGCGCGTTCAGCAAGCCGAAGCGTGATACGCGTCCAAGCGTGGTGGCGGTGACGTTCTGCGCGACGTTCAGGTACATCAGCAGACCCTGCGATTTGCGGTCTTCGGTGACGAAACCGAGGCCGGCGCGAATCGCGCTGGCCGGCGACATCCGCGAGCGTTGCGTACCGCGCACTGTCACGCTGCCGCGCTGGGTGCGCAGCGCGCCGAAGATGCCCGACGCCAGTTCGGTACGGCCCGAACCGACCATGCCCGCCAAGCCGACGATCTCGCCGGCGCGCACCTTCAGCGAAGCGTCGAACACGCGGTTGCCGACCTGCAGATCGGTCACATCGAGCAGCACCGGCGCATCGGGCGCAAGCTGCGCTTTCGGCGGATAGATCTCGGCCATTTCGCGGCCCACCATCATCCGCACGAGGCCATCGCGGGTAGTCTCGACCACCCGCTGCGTGCCGATCTTGCGGCCGTCTTTCATCACGGTGACGCGGTCGCATAGCTCGAAGATTTCTTCGAGCCGGTGCGAGATGTAGATAATCGCAACGCCTTTATCGCGCAACACACGCAAGCGCTCGAACAGCAATTGCACTTCCTTGCCGGCAATCACCGCGGTCGGCTCGTCGAGCACCAGCACACGAATCTCGCCCGCCATCGCCTTGGCGATTTCAACCATCTGCTGATCCGCCACCGACAGATTGCCGAGCCGCTCACGCGCATCGAGCGCCACGCCCAGTTCGCTCAACAGCCGCTGTGCGTCGCGGTTCATGCGGCGCTGATCGAGCGTGCCGAAGCGCGTGCGGGGTTCGACACCGGCGAAGATGTTTTGCGCAACCGTCGACTGCGGAAACAGCACCAGTTCCTGATAGATCACGTGAATGCCGCGCCGCTTCGCGTCCGCAGCGGAATCCCAGCGCACAGTCTCGCCGTCGAAACGGATCTCGCCACCATCGGGTACGTAGACGCCGGCGAGCACCTTCATCAACGTCGATTTGCCCGCGCCGTTTTCGCCGACCAGCGCGTGAATCTCGCCGGCACGCACGCTAAACGACACACCGTCGAGGCTCTTCACGCCGGGGAATTCCTTCGTCACCTGCACCAGCTCGATCGTGTCGCGTGGCGGTGGCGCTGCGCTGTCAGTGCGCGCGCTTGTCGTGGGCCCGCTCATTTTTCACCCGGCAGCTTGACCTTGAAGGTCGCCGGGTTGTAACCCGGGCCCATGCCGCCATCGATGATTTCATCGGGCGGGCCCTTCGCATCGACGATCTGGTCGATGTACTGATCGGGGTGCGGCACTGAAGCGGTTTCGTCGCCATGCGTCAGCGCAATTTGCGGGCTGATCTGATAGAGCTTCGGCAGTGGCTGACCGTCGAGCACCTTCAGTGCGACTTCCAGCGCGGTGCGCCCCATCGACGGCGGATAGCCGATTTCGAGCATCGGAATCTTGTATTGCAGCGCGAGTTGCAGCGGGCCGTTCAGATCGGCGGTGGTATGCGGCGGAATCTCACCCGCCTTGAAGCCGGCCGCGGTGAACGCTTCGATCGAACCGGCCACCGGCAGACCATGCGCGCACCACACCGCGTTGATGCTATGACCGTACTTCGCGATCATCGCCTGCATCTGCTGCTTGGCTTTGACCGGGCTCCAGTCCGAGTACACCGTATCGAGCACCTTGATGCCCGGATATTGAGCGAACACCTGGTGCGCCGCCGTCTCGCGGTCGGCACTGACGCTCGAACCGGCCTGCCCCGCCAGCATGATCACGTTGCCCTTGCCGTGCAGCTTCTCGACGATCCATTGCGCCCACAGGCGGCCCATCATCGCATCCGAACCGGTGACGAACGATACGAAGTTATCCGATGCAATGCGCCGGTCGACCATCACCACCGGAATGCCCTGCTTCATCGCACGCGTGACCACCGGGTCGAGCGCCTTCTGCGTATTCGCGCTGACGATCAGCAGATCGACGCCGCGCGAGATCAGGTCCTGAATGTCGGCGGCCTGCTTCGCGTCGTCCATGTTGCCGTTGGTGATGATCAGCTGTTTGATCACGTCCGGGTGTTCGGAAGCCGCTTTCATCAACGATTGCTGCATCACGACACGCCAGCTGTCGCCGAGACCCGCGTTCGAAAAGCCGATCACGTACGGGGCTTTCTTCTTGAACTTCGCGTTGTCGGAGAACGGAATCTGCACCGCCGGATTGAACAGGAAGGTGCGCGCTGCGCCGGTGTAATCGGCACGCGCGTTAAGCGCGGGGAAAAGAAACGCTGACGCCAGCAGCAGCGCACAGGCACGCAAAATCGAACGACGCATGGTTGTCTCCATCGATGTCTGTATATGTCGCGGCACGGTATGCGTTTTTGCTGCAGTGCGATCTATAATCGCTTGCCTTGTGGATCGCACAATGCGCACGATTCGCATGTTTGCGCATGACCCGGCCGACGACGCAAATGTGGCATGATCGAAACCGCGCATCTAGCAATTGCGATTACTAGTAATGGCAGTAACAGGGAAGTCTCAGGAGGCGTGCATGGAGAAGCAGCAGCGCTTGAACGAACTGGCGGATTTCTTACGAACGCGGCGCGCGCGTTTGCGCCCCGAAGACATCGATTTTCCGGCGGGCAGCCGCCGCAAAACGCCGGGCCTGCGGCGCGAGGAAGTGGCCGAACGCGCCGGCATCAGCGTCACGTGGTACGCATGGCTCGAGCAGGGCCGCGAAGTGAACGTGTCGTTCAAGACCGTTGAAAGCCTCGCGAATGCATTGAACCTGTCGCCGCACGAGCGTACCCATCTGTTCGAACTGGCCAATCACTACACGCCGCCCGGGCCGTATCCGATCGCGCAGAATGTCAGCGATACGGTACGCCGCATGATCGATCAGCTCGGCAACATGCCGGCCTATGTGGTGGACGGCAACTGGAATTACGTGACGTGGAACGAAGCGGCCGTGCGGGTTTTCACCGATTTCCGCAAGATGCCCGCGGGCCGCTGCAATCTGCTGTGGTTCACGTTTCAGCACGACGGCGCGCGCACCCTGTTCCGCGGTTGGGATGCGTACGCGAAATGTGTGCTGGCACAATTTCGCGGCGATTACATTTTGCGTCCTTCAGGCGAGGTGTTTTTGCGCGACCTGGTGGAAGAACTCACCGATACCGATACCGACTTCTGCCGCTGGTGGGCCGAACATGAAGTGCTCAAACGCAGCGACTGGCGCAAGGTGATCGAGCATCCGGTGGCGGGTTTGCTTGAGCTGGATGCGCTGTCGCTGGAAGTGCCGGACGCGCCGGGTATGCGCATCATGGTGTATACGCCTGCGCCGTCGACGGATACCGCGCAGCGTATCGATGCGTTGATGAAGACCGCGCAGACTACGGCCAAACCGTTCGAAGCGGCTTCGGTGCTGGCGACGTTTCGTGAGCCGCGTGCGTCGGCGAGAAAGCGCGGTTATTAGGGGGGCGTACGGCGGGCACAACAGCGGCTAGAACAGCGACAGCGGTGCCTTGACGTCGTTCTCCGCGAAACGCGCAAGGCGTAGCGGTCGCATGTCGAACTGCGGCTGGCCAGTCACGATCCAGTCAGCGATCGTCTTGCCGACCACCGGCCCCATCGCGAAGCCATGGCCGCAAAAACCGGTGGCCACCGCAAGCCCACGTATCGAGGTTTGCGCGTCGATCACCGGAATCCCATCGGGCAATACATCGATCGCGCCGGCCCAGCGGTCGACGATCGTCGTTTCGCGTTGCTCCGGAAATGCCGTGTGCAACGCATCAAGCGCACGCCGCAGGCTCTTTTCGTTCGGCATGAGCCGCGGTTCGCGCAGGTGTATCGCAGCACCATTCGCCGCGGCTTCCGAACCCGGCAGGCGCTGCAGCAGATCGGCCACGCATGCGCCATTCAGATTGAAGCGAAACGACTTGCGGTGTGCCCACAGCGACGGCAAATACCATTGCAGCGCGCGCAGATGGCCGAGCGTCATGTCGACGTCGACCTGCGCTTCGTCGGCGATATTGAATGTGCCGTCGACACGCTGCCGGAAGCCAATGCCCTGCACGATCGTCGATGCGCCGGTCAAGGCAGGCCCCGCGCTGGTTCGCGCGACGGTGCCGCGCACCTGATGCTGCGGCAGCGCGATGCCGACCGTCTTGAGCAGCCTGAACGACGACACGCCCGCGGCGCAGACTACCGTGCCGGTCTTCACATAACCCTGTTCCGTTTCGAGGCCTACCACCTGCCCCGCCGCCACGTCGATCGCGCGTGCACCGCAGCCTTCGACGATCTGCACGCCCAGTTCGCGCGCACGAGCGGCAAACGCGGCCGCGACACGGGTCGGCTCCGCCTGGCCATCGCTTGCGGTGTAGATCGCGCCGAACTGACGCAACTGGTAGCCCGGCAGCTTGCCGAGCACTTCGCGCTGCGACAGCATCACGGTATCGAGCCCGAACTGTCGCGCGACCGGCAGCCACGCTTCATACGCGTCGCGTTCGGCCGCATCGTTGGCCAGATACAGGCAGCCTTCGTTGCGCCAGCCCAGATCGGCCTGCAGTTCGTGCTCGAGGGTTCGCCACAGGCCGATGCTCGCCTGCATCAGCGGCACTTCGGCTTCATCGCGGCATTGCTGGCGCACGAAGCCCCATGCACGCGACGACTGTTGGCCGGCCACCGTGCTTTTATCGATTACCAGCACTTTCTTGCCAGCTTTGGCAAGAAAGTAGGCGCTCGCGCACCCCATCAAACCGGCGCCGACGATGGCGACGTCGACCTGCTGCGGCAAGCGGTGTAGTTGCGCGGGAGCGGGAGCCTGGATGGAAGCGTGCGATGCAGTCATCGTGATCGAATGCGCGTGGGCAAAATGGAAGCAGCGCGACAGGATAACGAATCTTTCAATGCTTGCGCAAAAAAACGCGCACTACGCAACCGTTCGCTTGACAGCGATGTCAGGAATCGACCGAAGGGATGGGGAAAGACAGAAGAGGTCAAACAGCGGATATCCGGCCGCACAGCACAGCACCGCACCGGACACCCGCTCAACTACGACTACCAAACAACGCGCCTCGCCTGATTAACCCTCAGCCTTCAGCGCCAGACGGAACTTATGCAGCAGCGGTTCCGTATACCCGCTCGGCTGCTCGCGCCCTTCGAACACCAGCGCACAGGCGGCCTTGAACGCCAGCGACTTGTCGTAATCCGGCGCCATCGGCCGATAGTGCGCATCGCCCGCATTCTGCTGGTCGACCACCTTTGCCATGCGGCGGAACGTCTCTTCGACGAACTCGCGGGTCACCACCCCATGACGCAGCCAGTTCGCGATGTGCTGGCTCGAGATGCGCAGCGTCGCACGGTCTTCCATCAGGCCGACGTTGTTGATGTCCGGCACCTTCGAGCAACCGACGCCCTGATCGATCCAGCGCACCACGTAGCCGAGAATGCCTTGCGCGTTGTTCTCGACTTCCTGGCGCTTTTCGTCGTCGCTCCAGTTGGCCGATTCGGCTACCGGCACGGTCAGCAGGCCGCCGAGCAGTTCGTCGCGCACGCTGGCGTACGACGTCTGTTCGAGCTGCTTCTGCACGGCCTGCACGTCCACCATGTGGTAATGCAGCGCATGCAGCGTCGCTGCAGTCGGCGACGGCACCCACGCCGTGTTCGCGCCTGCCTTCGGATGGACGATCTTCTGTTCGAGCATCGCGGCCATCAGGTCCGGCATCGCCCACATGCCCTTGCCGATCTGCGAGCGGCCACGCAGGCCCGCAGCGAGACCCGCCAGCACGTTGCTGCGTTCGTACGCGGCAATCCACGCGGTCGACTTCATATCGCCCTTGCGCAGCATCGGGCCCGCTTCCATCGACGTATGCATCTCGTCGCCGGTGCGGTCGAGGAAGCCGGTGTTGATGAACGCGACGCGCGCCGACGCTTGTGCGATACATGCCAGCAGATTCACGCTGGTGCGGCGCTCTTCGTCCATGATGCCCATCTTCATCGCGTTGCGCGGCAGGCCGAGCAGGTCTTCGACGCGCCCGAACAGCTCGTTCGCAAACGCCACTTCGGCCGGGCCATGCATCTTCGGCTTCACGATATAGATCGAGCCGGTGCGCGAGTTCAGCTTGTGCGTGCGATCGTGCAGCGCGCACAGCGTGGTCAGCACCGCATCGAGAATGCCTTCCGGAATCTCGTTGCCGTCGCGATCGACGATGGCCGGATTGGTCATCAGATGGCCGACGTTGCGAATGAACAGCAGCGAGCGGCCATGCAGCTTCACCGGCGAACCGTTCGCGCCCGTGTATTCGCGGTCCGCGTTCAGCTTGCGCGTGAAGGTCTTGCCGCCTTTCGATACTTCCTCGGTCAGCGTGCCGTTCATCAGGCCGAGCCAGTTGCGGTACAACGCCACCTTGTCGTCGGCATCCACCGCGGCCACCGAGTCTTCGCAGTCGATGATCGTCGTTACCGCCGCTTCGACCAGCACGTCCTTCACGCCGGCCGCATCGGTCTTGCCGATCGAATCGGTGGCGTCGATCTGGATTTCGAAGTGCAGGCCGTTGTGCTTGAGCAGCACCGCCGTCGGCGCTGCCGCTTCGCCGTGATAGCCGATGAACTGTGCCGGGTCGCCCAGCGTCGTGCTGCCGTTTTTCAGCGTGATGCTCAGTTTGCCTTGCTCGATTGCATAGCGCGTCGCGTCGCTATGCGAACCGTTCGCGAGCGGCGCCGCTTCGTCGAGGAACGCACGTGCCCGCGCGATCACACGCGCGCCGCGCACCGGGTTGAAGCTCGCGGTCTTTTCGGCGCCATCGGTTTCGGCAATCGCATCGGTGCCGTACAGCGCGTCGTACAGGCTGCCCCAGCGCGCATTCGCTGCGTTCAGCGCGTAACGCGGGTTCGACAGCGGCACCACCAGCTGCGGGCCGGCCTGCTCGGCGATTTCGGTGTCGACGTTGTCGGTGGTCGCGGCCACGCTGGCCGGCGGCGCCACGATATAGCCGATGCTCTCGAGAAACGCGCGGTACGCAATCGAATTGCGGATCGGGCCCGGGTTGGCGCGGTGCCAGGTGTCGATTTCCTGCTGCAGCCGGTCGCGTTCGGCCAGCAGCGCGCGGTTTTTCGGTGCGAGCTCGTGCACGAGCTGATCGAAGCCGCTCCAGAACGCGGCGCTCTGTACGCCGGTGCCCGGCAGCACTTCGGTTTCGACGAACTGGTCGAGCTGGGCGGCGACGCGCAGGCCGCCGCGTTGGGTCATCTGGGTCATTTTCGGTGCTTCCTGTCTGTCTGCTTTCTTTGATATGGGAGGCTGTGCAGGCGGCTTGCCGATGGCTTCGCCCCTGTGCAACAACCTGCGCCGGCTCAGTTCAGGCTCTGCGCGCCCGCGCGAGCCACCTGCGCATCCTGCTCGGCCTTGACGCCTGACACGCCGACCGCGCCCACCACGTGGCCGTCGACGATCACCGGTACGCCGCCTTCGAGCGCGCCCGCGAGCGGCGCGCTGAGGAACGCGGTGCGTCCGCCATTGATCATGTCTTCATACTGTTTCGACTCGCGGCGGCCGAGCGCGGCGGTGCGGGCCTTTTCCGCGGCGATGTAGCTGCCGATCGGCGCACAGCCGTCGAGGCGCAGCAGCGCGAGCGGATGACCGCCGTCGTCGACCACCGAGATCGTGACTGCCCATTTGTTCTGCTCGGCTTCTTTGCGGGCGGCTTCGAGAATACGCGTCGTCTCGGCCACCGATAGCGTGGGCTTGTTCAACATATTCAGTTTCCTTTCGAATGCAGGTTGGCTGGTCTCGAACCGGACGGGGCGTCATGCAGGCCGCACGCGCTGGCAAAACTAGGGGCAACCGGCGTTCCCAAGGGATCGAACGGGGATTCGAGTGACTGCTGGACCGGGAACGGGTTGCCCGCGTCGCAGCGCCTGGGCTGAGGCGACATGCACGCGGTTCGCTGCCGAGGGTACCACTTCGAAACGCGACGCGCGCGGCGAGTGTGCGGATCGGGGCATGGGGTAGCTGATACAGTGGCCGATCCGGTGGCTCATCCCGCAGCTGATCGCGGGCCAATTCGGTGGTCAATTCCACGGCAATCGCGACGCAGACCGGCGCTGGGTCGGCGCTGGGTTGGCATGGCGTTGGCGCCGATCCTTTGCCGCACCGATCTTCTCGTGCGCAACGATTTGGTGCGCCGCCGGTCTACAGTGGGCTGCCGTGGCGGCGCTTACCGCGCGCCGCGGCGCATACAACTTCCTTTCATTGCGGCGCATCTTACGCGCCTTTCCCGAGGTGAAGGATGGACCAGATCGAACACTATTCCCTGTTTATCGGCGGCGCATGGGTGCCCTCTTCCGGCGATGCACGCCTGACGATCCGTAACCCGGCTACCGGCGCCACCGTCGCGACCGTGCCCGACGCCAACGACGCCGACATCGACCGCGCCGTCGACGCCGCCGCTGCAGCCTTTCCGGCATGGAGCCGGCGCACCGCGGTGGAGCGCGCGGACTTCCTGCTGCGCCTGAACGAGTTGGTGCGCCGCGACCTCGAGCGGCTCGCACGCCTGTTGACCCAGGAGGTCGGCAAGCCGATCCGCGAAGCGCGCGGCGAAGTCGACTTTGCGACGCAGCTGATCCGCTTTGCCGCGGAAAACACGCGCCGCATCGAAGGCGATATCGTGCCGGGCAGCCGACCCGGCGAAAAAATCCTGATCGACAAGCTGCCGCACGGTGTGATCGGTGCAATCTCCGCGTGGAATTTCCCGATCGCGCTGCTGGCGCGCAAGGTTGCGCCGGCGATTGCGGCGGGCAATACGATCGTGTTGAAGCCGCACGAGCTGACGCCGGTCGCATCGCTCGAATTCGGCAAGCTGATCGCCGAAGCCGGCATACCGGCGGGCGTGGTGAATATCGTCAGCGGTGCGATTCCGGCGGGGCAACGCCTCGTGACGAACCCGACCGTCAAGCTGATCACGATGACCGGCAGCACCGCCGCGGGCAAGAAGATCATGGCCGCAGCCGCGCCCACGCTGAAAGAAGTGCGGCTCGAACTCGGCGGCAAGGCGCCGTTCATCGTGCTCGACGATGCAGACCTCGAAAAGGCCGCGACGGCAGCCGTCGAAGCGCGCTTTCTGAACGCCGGCCAGGTTTGCACCTGCAATGAGCGCACGTATGTGCACGAGAAGGTGTACGACCGCTTCCTCGAACTGCTGACGCAGAAAATCAGCGCGATCAAGGTTGGCGACCCCAGCGACGAAGCCACCGAAATGGGCCCGAAAGTCAGCGCTGCCGAACTCGAAAAAGTCGACGCGATGGTCGCGAAGGCGGTTCAGCAAGGCGCGCAGGTGCGCATCGGCGGCAGCCGCTTTACCGGTGCGCTGTTCGAGCGCGGCCACTTCTATCAGCCCACTTTGCTCACCGGCATCACGCACGAGATGGACATCGTGCATGCCGAGGTCTTCGGGCCGGTGGTCTCGGTGATCAAGATCAAGGACTTCGACGAAGCGCTGAAGCTGGCTAACGATTCGAACTATGGCTTGTCTGCGTATCTGTTCACGAACGACCTCAGCGTGCTGTTGCGCACGACGGCCGAACTCAATTTCGGCGAGATCTATGTGAACCGCTCGCTGGGTGAAGCGCCGCAGGGCTTTCACCACGGGTATGGCGATAGCGGGCTGGGCGGCGAGGATGGCAAGTACGGGCTTGAAGCGTATGTGCGCACGAAGACGGTTTATCTGAATGCGTGATCGTGCGGATCTGCTTGCTGTGATCTTGTTGTTGACTAGCTGATCCACAACGTGGCAAACAAAAGCGAAGCTGTTGCTGGCTTCGCTTCGTTTGCCGCTTTTGCTGTGTTCGCGGCTTTTTCGGCTTCTATCGCTTTTGCTGCTTTTGCTGCTTTTTCTGTTTCGTTGCCACGCCGACTTCAGTGCGCCTTCAACCGCTCGATCGCGAATCGCGCCATCGTGCGCAGCGTCTTTGCATCCACTCCTGCGCGGGCGCCTAATTGCAGGCTTTGCATCGTCATCAGCACAAACCCCGCGGCCTCGCGCGTATCCATCTTCGTATCGAGCTCGCCATTGGCCTGACCTTCGGCGATGCGCAGCGCCACACGTTTTTGCAGCATCGGCCCTGCTTTGGCACGCAGCGCGACGAGCTCAGCGTCGCCATTGCCGAACTCGCAGGTAGCGTTGACGCCGAAGCAACCCAGCTCGCGCGTCGGGCCATGATCGGGTGCGAGGCCAAACAGCAGCGCCTCGAGTCCGGCCACCACCGACGCGCCGCTCGCCAGCCTCTCAATATGCTCCGCGATGCTATGCAACTGGTAGCGCAGCATCGCTTCGAGGTAAAGCTTGCGCTTGTCGCCGAACGCGTTGTACAGGCTCTGCCGGCCGATATTCATCGCAGCCAGCAGGTCTTCTGTGGAGGCGCCGGCATAGCCCTTCGCCCAGAATACGTGCGTAGCACGCTCTAGCGCCTCATCCCGATCGAATTCACGTGGTCTTACCATGGCAGCAATCGTAGCGATTGTGGATTACCCGGTCAATAACTTCGTGGTCCGCGATGCAGGACGCGTTCATTCGGATATCGTCTGCTGACCGAACATCTTGCGATAGTAAACCTCGCCCGCCTGCAGATGCGTGTTGAAACGAAAGCCGCGTGCAAGCATGTCGTCCATGTCGGCGCGGGTGATCTTCATCACGTAGCTGTGTTCGGTGGTGACGAGGCGGCACGTGCCGTCCGCCTGTGCGGCGCTGAACCATTTGCCGGCATCCGCGTGGCCAGCCGGATAGACGCCGTGATTCGTCTCGACCCGCCAGCCGCCGTCGAGCAGGATCCAGATGTCGTCCTTCGGCTCGCTGCCGCTCGCGCAATCGACGATCACGGTGCGGGCCTTGGCCTCCCATTCCTGCGAATGGTCGATAGTCCAGCGCAACTGCACCGTGTCGAGGCCGGTGAAAAATGGGGTTTTGCGCAACAGATGCAAATAGGTAATGGACGCTTTCATTTTTGGGTTTCCTGGTGCTGCAAGGTCGACTGCCGACGCATTGCGCTGGCTGCATCCGGCAACCAGTGCGAGCGCGGCGAGCAGCGCGCCGCAAGCAATATGGCTCAATTTCATGGAGATTGCAGGGAAGGTGACGCGACTCCCGCGCCGACAGGACCCATGATGAACCATTCCATATGAGGCATCATTACGTTCAGATTGCGAAATTAATTCCAATCACGTCAACAATTCACCATGAATGCGTGCACGGGACGAGTCGGAATTGGCTGCCAGATATGACAGGCGTGCTGTCGTGGGACGCCGCTGCGGGGCGCAGTGATCGGCTATTGCGGGGCGGGGGCACGCAGCCGCGCGTGCGGATTGCGGGAAAGGCGGCGTGCCGCGCCGGACGATTCGGCCGGAACGGTCGGTCGATACGGCAAGCATGCGCGCGGCCCGTATCGGCGGGCCCGCGGCACGCTTCATTACTGCATACGTCGCTACTTCTGCTTCGGCTTCATCAGCACCTTGATCGAGTCGAGCGAATTGGCGATCCTGATCGCCTCATCCCACTCTTCCAGCGAGAAGCCGTGCGTGACGATGCCCTTCGACGTGACCAGTCCGCGCGCGAGCAGGTCGATCGCGATCGGATAGCAATACGGCCCCAGGTGCGCGCCGCGCACGTCGAGTTCCTTGCGGTCGCCGATGATCGACCAGTCAACGGTGGTATCGCTGCCGAACACCGAAAACTCGACGAAGCGCCCGAGTTTGCGGATCAGGTCGAGCCCCTGGTTGACGCCCGCCGGTGCCCCGGTCGTTTCGATATACACGTCGCAACCGTACTGGCCGGTCAGCGACTTGATGATGGCCAATGCATCTTCGTTTTTCGGATTGATCGTGACGTCCGCGCCATATTCGCGCGCCAGCGCGAGCCGCTCGTCAACCAGATCGATCACTACCAGCTTCTTCGGCGTCTTCAGATGCGCGACCTGCGTCATCATCAAACCGAGCGGTCCCGCGCCGGCGATCACCACCACATCGTCGAGCTGGATCTCGCCGCGATTGACCGTATGAATCGCGCACGCAAGCGGCTCGATGATCGCCGCATCTTCCAGCGATACGCCATCGGGAATCTTGTGCACGATCGCCGTCGGCGGAAAACGCATGTATTCGGCCATGCCGCCATCCGCCACCTCACGCTGGAAGCCGAAGATGTTGTGCACTTCGCACATCCAGTACTGGCCTGATTTGCAGTAGCGGCATTTCGCGCACGGCACGATCTGTTCGGCGATCACGCGGTCGCCAGGCTGCACGCCGAAATGCTCGGCCGCGCCGTCGCCGAGTTCCTCGACGTAGCCGAAGAACTCGTGGCCCGGAATCACCGGTGCTTTCACCCACGGGTTCGGGCCGCCCCAGAACATCTTCGCGCCCGACCAGCATTTGCAGTCGCTCGCACAGATGCCGCACGCCGCGATGCGGATCACCAGTTCGTTGCGGCCCGCGCGCGGCCGCGCGACCTGTTCGACGCGATAGTCCTTCGGCGCGCGGCAGACGATCGCGGTCATCTGCGATGCGGTGTTCGGAGGGGTGCTCATAATGGCCTCGCCGTAGGGTGATGATGGATTGAAGCGCTGCAGCAACCGATGCGCCGCTCACTCGAGCACGATCTGCACCTTCACGTCGGTCGGTTTGCCGCTCGCGGCTTCTTCGAATGCCTTGATGCCGTCCGCGAACGCAAACGAGCGCGAGATAAACGGCTTCACGTCGATGCGGCCCGACGCAATCAACTGGATCGCGCGCGGAAAAATATTGGCGTAGCGGAACACCGATTCGACTCGCGCTTCCTTGATCTGCAGCCCGACCACATCGAGCGGCACCGGGTTCTGCGGCATGCCGACCAGCACGAGGCAACCGCCGGGGCATAGCAGGTCGAGAATGCCGTTAAATGCCTTGTCGCTGCCGCTCGCCTCGAACACGATGTTCGCGCCCCAGCCGTCGGTGAGCTCTGCGATCACATCGTTGACACGTGTGTCGCGAATGTTCACCGCGGTTACACCCGGCGTCTTGCCGATCAGTTCGAGCTTTTCCGGCACCATATCGCAGACGATCACACGGCTGCAGCCGCCCGCCAGCGCTGCGAGCACGCACATCATGCCGATCGTGCCGGCGCCGAGCACCACCGCGACGTCGCCCGGTTTGATCTGCGCTTTCTTCGCCGCCTGCAGCCCGATCGACAGCGGCTCGACGATCGCGCCTTCCGCAAAGCTCACGTTGTCCGGCAGCTTGAACGTGAACGCGGCCGGATGCACGACGAACGGTGCGAGGCACCCATGCACCGGCGGCGTGGCCCAGAAGCGCACTTTAGGGTCGAGGTTATAGAGGCCTTCACGCGACGCGCGCGATTCCATATCGGGTACGCCCGGCTCCATGCACACACGGTCGCCGACTTTCAGATGCTGCACTTCGTCGCCGACCTGCACCACCGTGCCCGCCGCTTCATGGCCGAGCACCATCGGCTCGTTGACGACAAACGGCCCGATCCGCCCGTGCTGATAGTAATGAATGTCGCTGCCGCAAATGCCGACCGTATTGATCCGGATGCGTACATCGCGCGGCCCGACCGCCTGCGGCAAGCTGAACGGCCGCAAGCTGATACGCCGCACACTTTCGAGAACCAGGGCTTCCATGTGTCGTTCCTTTGCTAGATTGGGTTCGCTTCAGCCGGCCTGAAAACCACCGTCGACGGTCAGGCTCGTGCCGCTTACCATGCTCGAATCGTCCGACAGCAGATACGCGATCGTGCGCGCCGCCTCGACGGGTTGAATGAAACGCTGCAGCGGAATGCGTGCGAGCATCGGGCCGGATTTGGCCGGATCGCTCCACGCTTTCTCCGCCATCGGCGTCAGCGTGACGGCCGGATTGACCGTGTTCACGCGTATGCCGTGCGGACCGAGTTCGACGGCCATCACACGTGACAGACCGTCGAGCGCCGCCTTCGATGCGCAATACGCCGCATGCAGCGGAAAACCAACCTGCGCCGAAATGCTCGACACGTTGACGATCGCACCACGCACGCCGCGCGCGATCATGCTGCGCGCGCATTCCTGCACGACGATCAGCGCTGCGCGCACGTTGACTGCCATCGTCAGATCGAATGCTTCGACCGTGGTGTCAAGAAACGGCTGCAGTTCGACGATGCCCGCGCAATTGACCAGCAGATCGACCGGCTGCGCGGCGCGTGCGGCGTCGAGCGCGGCGGCTGGATCGGCGAGATCGGCCGCGATCACGGTGCAGCCGATTTCGGCTTTCAGCGTTTCGAGATCCGCTGCGGAGCGGCTCAATGCAATTACATGTGCACCGCGCTGCGCGAGCAACTGCGCAGTCGCCCGGCCAATACCTTTGCCGGCGCCGGTAACCAGTGCGGTCTTGCCGGTGAATTCGCGATTGCGGTCGGTATCGGGCATCGTGTCGGGGCCTTCGGGTTTTCTTCAGCGATTCTCTTAACGCGCGTCGCACAAACGGCGCGCCGTGTCTTCATCGGTGACCAGCACGTGTGCATACCCGGCGCGCAGCGCGGCCTGCGTCACCTGGAATTTCTTCGCGCCGCCCGATACCAGCACGACGTGGCCGATCTTGCGCAGATCGTCGAGCGTGATCGCCACCGTGCGGCGATTCAACGGATGGTCGATCGGTTCGCCGTTTTCATCCATGAAATGCCCGAGCAGATCGCCTACTGCACCGGCCTTGCGCAACGTGCGCAGATCGTCGGGCTTGCTGATGCCGTACGTCACTACCAGCGATTCAGTCAGATCGCCGCATGTGAGCAGCGCCAGATCCGCGTTGCACGCCAGCTCGTACGTGGCACGCACCGTCTCCTCCTGCAGAAACAGATCGCGCGCTTTCTGGCTGCCCACATAAATCGGCGCGGCAAACAGATAACCATCCGCATGCCACATCGTCGCGAAGTCGGACACGATGTCGAACGTGTTGATGCTCGGACAATGCGACAGCCCGCCTTGCAGCGACACCGCATTCAGGCCGCGATACGCGCGCTGCGGCATCGCGCGCAGCACCGCGCGTATCGTGCGGCCCCAGCCGATGCCGATCGTGCTGTCGTCTTCGATATGACCGGCCAGATAGTTCGCCGCACCGATGCCGAGGCCAGCCATATTCGCTTCCGGGTTCGCGCCCGTCGGCACCACCACCGCCGCCTGCAGCCCGAAGCGCGCAACGAGTCGCTCTTCCAGCGCGATGCACGGCGTAATGCGGCTGTTGATCGTGATCTGCACGAGTCCGGACTCGCGGCCCGCGGCCAGCAGCCGGTTCACGCGCACCCGGTTGCTGCCGATCACCTGCGCGATTTCCTGCTGCGTCAGGTTGCCGATGTAGTAATGCCATGCAACGCGTGCCTGCAGTTCTTCTTCGGTATCGATCGTGCTGTCCGCTTCCAGCATCATGACGGGCGGGGCTGTTTTGCTCATAGTAGGTATCGCCTCGAATCAAAGTGACGGCGTCTTATACCAGAACGTCACTTCACCGCACCCATCGTGAGCCCCTGCACGAGCCTTCCGGACACGAGCAGCGCGAACACGACCATCGGCAGGACGATCAGCGTGCCGGTCGCCATGATTTCGCCCCACGGCAGCTCGTAGCCGCTCATATAGCTGGTCGCGGCCACCGGCGACGTAATCGCGTCGGTACGCGTCAGCACGAGCGCGTACAGCAGATCGTTCCACGAAAAAATAAACGCGAAGATCGCCGACACGACGATGCCCGGCATCGCCAGCGGCAGGTTGATGCGCCAGAAAATCCGCCACGGCGACGCGCCATCGAGGCGCGCGGCTTCGTCGAGTTCGACCGGGATGTTACGGAACTGATCGGTACAGATCCAGATCACGATCGGCAGCGAGAACGTGATGTACAGCAGGATCAGCACGATATGCGTATCGACGAGGCCAAGCTTCGTCGCGATCAGGAAGAACGGCACCGCGAGCACGACTGGACTCACCATCCGGTTCGAGATGAACCAGAACCACAGGTCTTCCTTGCCGCGAAATTCGTAGCGCGCGAGCGCATAGGCCGCCGGTGCGCCGAGCAGGATCGACAGAACCGTCGTGCTGCTCGCGACGATCAGCGAATTCAGCAGGCTGCTGCCTACGTCATGCGTGAACAGCGCTTCGCCGTAGTGCGCGAAAGTTGGATGGAAGATCCATTTCGGCGGATACGCGAGCGCATCGGCCTGGCTTTTGAGGCTGGTCGTCACCATCCAGTAGAACGGAAACACCGACGACATGAATACCACCAGCAGCCCCAGAAAATGCCAGAACGTCACGGCGTGGCGTGCATTGCGCGAGCGGCGCGCGCGCGCAGTAAGCCCGACGGCGCGCGGCACCGCGCCGCCCGCAGATGGCGTTGACGGTACGTTCACGTAGCCTCCCGATACACAAAACGGATATACAGACGCGACAGCACGATGGTCAGGATCAGCAGCAGCACCGCCTGCGCGGACGCCATGCCCTGATCGAACAGACGGAAACCCACGCGCTGGATGTACACGCTGATGAACTCGGTCGCGGTGCCGGGGCCGCCGCGCGTCATCGTGAAGACTGCATCGAACATTTTCAGCATGTCGGCGGAGCGCAGGATCAGGATCGCGGTCAAGCCCGGCAGCAGATACGGTCGCTGCAGATGCCACAGAATCTTGCTCCACTTCGGTGTTTCGAGGCGCGCGGCCTCTTCTGCTTCCTTCGGCACCATCGCGAGGCCGGCAAGCATGATCAGCGCGCAGAACGGCGTCCACTGCCAGATATCCATGATCATCACCGACACGAACGCGAGCGTCGGATCGGCCAGCCAGTCCTGCGGCGCAATGCCGATAAAGCCAGTCAGGTAGTTCGCCACGCCGAACTGCCGGTTGAAGATCAGCCGGCCGATCAGGCCGACCACCGCATAGGTGGTCGCCATCGGAATCACGAGGCTCACACGGGCGGCCGCACGCATCCACGGCAAGGCCGTGCGATGCAGCATCAATGCTGCGAACAGACCGAGCGCGACCTCGATCGGCAAGGTCACGCACAGGAACAGCGCAGTGCGGCCGAGCGCGCCCCAGAACGACGGGTCGGTCAGCGTCGCGATGTAGTTGTCGAACCAGATGAACGGCGTACCCGACGCGAGATCCGCAAGCTTGTACTGATGAAACGAGTTGTATAGCGCAAGCAGCGTCGGGTAAACGCCGATCGCCGCCAACGTGAAGATTGCCGGGATCAAAAACCAGAACGCGGGCGATCCCGGCAGCCGGAACCGCGCGCGCCGCGGCGCGGCGGCACGCACTGCCTTGCGCGCCGCGCCTTCATCGCTTCGTACTGTGCCGTTCAACATCGAGCCTCCTCGGTGCACCTGCAACTTACTTCAGCAGCGCTTTCTTGCCGCTGTAGTAGCCCGCCTTGTTCAGGATGTCTTCGGTTTTCGAACCGATGGTCTGTGCGCCCTCTTTCACCGACACCTGGCCCAGCATGATCTTCGTCCCCCACTCGCCGATCACTTCGGAAATCGCCGGCCATTCCGGGAAACGCGGCCGGTAGTCAGGCACACCGCCCTGCCACGATTCGACCATCGGCTTCACAAACGGGTACTTGTCCTGCACGGCCTTGTCCTGGTACAGCGCCATGCGTGCCGGCACGCCGCCCGCTTCGAGATACGGTTTGGCCATTTCCTCGGACGTGATCCACTGGATAAACAGCCACGACGCCGCCTGCTTCTTCGGATTCGCCTTCGCATTGACCGCCAGCGAGAAGCCGCCGAGCGCCGGCTTCAAACCCGCCGGCCCCTTCGGTTCGGTGCTGATCGCAAGGCAATTGCCGATCTTCGATTTGCTCGGATCGGTCAGCGTCGGATAGAACGCGGACCATTCGGTAATCATCGCCACCTGGCCTTGCGCGAGCGCATTGACCGCTTCCGCGTGATCGAAATCGACGATGCCCGGCGGCATGTACTTCATCAGCTTCTGCCGGTATTCGAGGCCCGCCTGCGATTGCGGCGACATCAGGTTCGACTTGAACTTCGGGTCGAGCAGCGAACCGCCGTTTGGCCACAGCACGCGCATGAAGCTGTCTGCGGATTGTGTTTCGCCGCGCCGCGATTGCAGCGCGAACGCAAACTGGTTCTTGCTCGCGTTGGTGAGTTTCGGCGCGTACACGTTGAGCAATTCGTCCCACGTCTTCGGCGGCTCGCTAAAGCCCGCGTCCTTCAACATGCACTTGTTGTAGAACATCAGGCCCGAGTAGTTATCGAACGGCAGGCCGTACGCGACCTTGTCCCACGAGCCAAACGAATCGAGCAGGATCGGGAAGAACCCTGGCAGGTTCAGTTTCGGATCGGCGAGCTTCGGGTTGTCGGTGAAGGTCTTCAGCGGCACCAGCCACTTGTTGCTGGCGAATTCGCCGATCCACACGACGTCGACCAGCACCACGTCCATGTCGCCGCCGCCGACGAAATTCAGTACTTCTTTCTCACGCGTGTTCTCGTACGGAATGACTTCCCACTTCACGGTAATGCCGGTTTCCTTTTCGAACTGAGGAATCAGCTTCTGGGCGGCCTTGTAGCCGGGGCGGTCGAGAAAGATCGCCTTGATCGTGGTGCCCGAATACGGCTGCGCGGCCTCTTTCAAGGTCCACGCGCCCGCGTTTGCGGTAGCCAGTAGCGACGCGGTGGCCGCGGTGGCGATCATCAACGCTATCGCGGTGGGCTTAAAGCGCTTTTTCATTGCCTGTCTCCTGGATTTTTCTTGAGCTTTCGATGCAATGCGACACCTGCCAGAACCTGCTGATCCGCACAAACCCGAACACGCTGCGAACGCTTTCGATCCCGCTGTCGCTGCGCCGCGTTTCACTTGTAATTTGCGTTTTACAAATGTATATTTTGGCCCACACCTGTTGTCAAGAGAAATATCGCAAGCACGTCATGTTGCATTGCGAAGCAACGCAGCCGTCGCGCACCGTGCGCGCAGCATGCATCCGGTCAAAGGCAAGGCATACGCAGGAGACACGTATGAGCGCCGTTCATTTGCAGCAGATCCGCAAAGCGTTCGCCGGCACTGAGGTTCTGAAGGGTGTCGATATCGAAGTGAACGAGCACGAGTTCCTCGTGTTCGTCGGCCCGTCCGGGTGCGGAAAATCGACGCTGCTGCGCAGCATTGCGGGCCTCGAGCGCATCGATTCGGGTAGCGTGCTGATCGAGGGCGAGGACGTCACCGAGCTTGAACCGTCGCAACGCGGTGTCGCGATGGTGTTTCAGTCGTACGCGTTGTACCCGCATATGTCGGTGTACGAAAACATCGCGTTCGGGCTGCGCATGCTGAAGCTGCCCGAAGCGCAGATCAAGGAACGCGTGCAGCGCGCCGCGGAAATCCTGCAGATCGGCCAGTTGCTCGAGCGGCGCCCGCGTGCGCTGTCGGGCGGGCAGCGGCAGCGTGTGGCGATCGGCCGCTCGATCGTGCGCGAGCCGAAGGTGTTCCTGTTCGACGAGCCGCTATCCAACCTCGATGCGGCACTGCGCGTGCAGATGCGGCTCGAACTGATCAAGCTGCACAAGCAGCTGAACGCCACGATGATCTACGTGACGCACGATCAGACCGAAGCGATGACGATGGCCGACCGCATCGTCGTGTTGAACTACGGCAAGGTCGAGCAGATCGGCTCGCCGCTCGATCTGTACCGCACGCCGCGCAACCGCTTCGTGGCCGGCTTTATCGGCTCACCGAAGATGAACTTTCTTGACGTGCGTGTACAGAATGCGGACGCATCAGGCGTGACGATCGAAATGCCAGGCAGTGCGCCGTTGCGGGTGCCGGTATCGGGCGAAGCAGTTGAAATCGGGCAAACGCTGACGCTCGGCATTCGTCCCGAGCATTTCGCCGAAGCCGCGAATGGCGGCGCGGACGGCGTGTTGTCCGGCGACGTGATGGTGATCGAGCATCTGGGTAGCGAAACGCTGCTGCATGTGCGTCTGGCCGACGAGCGCGTGATTCAGGTGAAGGGTTCCGGCGAATCAACCGCGGTCGACGGCCAGAGAATCAACGCCGGATTCAATTTACGGCACGTGCATCTGTTCCGCGAGGACGGCCGTGCGCTGGATCGCAGGCAGGCCGTGCCGGAGACGGCGAGCGTCAAATAACGCACGCTGGTCGGCGTGCTTATCTGCGTGCTTATCCAAGCAGCTCGGAAATCTCGATCAGGTTCAGATCCGGATCGCGCAGATACACCGAACGGATTTTCTGCGTCGCGCCGGTCCGCTCGACCGGCCCTTCGATGATCGGCCAGTTGCATGCGGCCAGATGCGCGATCACGTTATCGAGCGGCACCGAGGCGATAAAACACAGGTCCAGCGCGCCCGGCACCGGCAGGTGCGCCTTTGGCTCGAACTCGCTGCCGCGCACGTGCAGATTGATCTTCTGGCTGCCGTAGCGGAACGCGACGCGCCCGCCGGCGAAGGTTTCGAGTTTCATCTGCAGCACGCGGGTGTAAAAATCCTGCGTCGCTTGCGGGTCGACACAGGTCAGCACCAGATGGTCGAGATGATCGATCATGGTCACAACGCTCCTCGCCGGCGCAGCCGGCTCTATCAAGCACTATCACTCCCTCAGGCGGCCTCAGGCGGCCTCAGCCAGCCTCAAGCCGCCACGCGGATACTCGCCCTGCTACCGCGCGCCACATGCCACGCGCACGCACCACACGCGGCCAGCAACACGAAACCGAAGCCGCACACCGCCGGCCACGCGCCGTGCTGCCAGAACGTGCCGCCCCACGAGCCGAGCACGCTCGAACCGAGATAATACGCAAGCAGATAAAGCGACGTCGCGTGCCCTTTCGAGCCCACCGCAAGCTGCCCGACCCAGCCGCTCGCCACCGAATGCGCGATAAAAAAGCCGCTGGTCAATACGACGATACCGAGCACGATCGGCGCAAGCGGATGCAGCAGCGTCAGCGCCAACCCAAGCGCCATGACCGCCACACCGCCGAGCAGAATCGGCCCACGCCCGCAGCGATCGGCCAGCGCACCGGCAGCAGAAGCCGCGACGATCCCGAACAGATACGCGCAGAAAATCAAGCCGGTCTGCGTCGCGCTCAAACTATACGGCGGCGCCATCAAACGGAAGCCCGCATAGTTGTACACGGTGACGAATACGCCCATCACCAGGCAGCCGACCGCAAACACCGCAGGCAGCACCGATGTACCGAACTGCGCGCGCCACAGCGCCAGATGATGCGCGGGGTTCAACTGCGCACGCCGCACGAAATTGCGCGACGCCGGCAACAGCAGCACGAACGCAACTGCGGCCGCTATGTCGACGATACCGATCGCCAGCATCGCACTGCGCCATGACAGATATTCGCTCATCACGCTCATGCCGACCCGGCCGATCATGCCGCCGAACGCGGTGCCACCTACGTAAAGCCCCATTGCGAGCCCAAGGTCGCGCGGATCGATTTCCTCGGCGAGATAGGCCATCGCGACGGCCGGCACGCCGCCCAACGCAAAACCTTCGAGCGCGCGGGCCAGCAGGATGCCGTGCCAGCCCGGCGCGAGCGCGGCGCCGACATTGAACAGCGCGGCAAGCGCCATCGAAGCGAAGATCATTTCGCGCCGCCCAAGCCGCTCCGACAACGCACCGGCGCACAAAATCGAGAACGCGAGCAAACCGGTCGACAACGACAGCGCCAGCGAACTCTGCGCCGCGCCGATGTGGAACTCTTCGGCGAACAACGGCAGCAACGGCTGCACGCAATACAGCAGCGAAAAGGTCGAAAAGCCCGCGAGAAACAGCGCAAAACTGATGCGTAGATACGCAGAGGAGCCGCGCGTCACACCCTGCGCCGCAGGGGGCACTGCAGCAGCCGCATGACCGTTAGCCACCGCTGGGCGGCGCAACGCAGCCGCGGAAGAACTGGAATTCACGATTGACAGCAAAGCCAAAGATGCGGGTTAACCGCGACCGATCCATTGTGCTGCGCCGCAGCTATACTGTCCAATATATGGATCTGCATAGCGCCATACTTTTTAGCACTAGCCAATCAACCCAGCACACCCCACTCCGCTCGCCATGGAACTGCGTCATTTACGCTATTTCGTCGCGGTCGCGCTCGAAGGCAACTTCACGCGCGCGGCCGAAAAGCTCGGCATCGGCCAGCCGCCGCTTAGCCAGCAGATCAAGAGTCTCGAACGCGAACTCGGCGTCGAACTGCTGCACCGCACGTCGCAAGGCGCGGAACTCACCCCTGCCGGCGCCGCGTTCCTGACCGAAGCGCAGCGCGTTCTCGATGCCGCGCAAGGTGCAATACGCGCCGCACAGCGGGCCGCGCGCGGCGAAACCGGGCGTCTGCGAATCGGCTTCACCGGTTCGGCCACCTTCAATCCGTTGGTGCCCTCGTTGATCCGGCGCTTCAAGCTGCGTTATCCATCGGTGGAATTGACGTTGCAGGAGGCGAACTCCACCGTACTGCTCGACGCGCTGCGCGACGAACAGCTCGACGCGGTGTTTTTCCGTCCCGGCCGCATCCCGCTGGCCGGCATCCAGATGCATCGCTTCGCCGACGAGCGCATGAAGATCGTGCTGCCCGCCACCCATCCGCTTGCTTCGAAGAAGCGCCTGCCGCTCGCCGCGCTCGCGGATCAGGCCTTCGTGCTGGTGCCGGGCCCTGCTGGCGTCACGCTGTACGACGAGATCGTGCGCGCCTGCGGCGAAGCGGGCTTCAGCCCGCTGCTCGCTCAGCCTGCGCCGCAACTGGCCTCGGTGGTGAACCTGGTCGCAGCGGGGCTCGGCGTATCGATCGTGCCGGCCGACATCGCCCAGGTGCAGGTAAAAGGCGTGCGCTATCTCGACGTGCAGGGCACCCAGCTCAGCGCGCGGCTCGCGCTCGGCTGGCGCGAAGGCGAACCGGAAGCCGCGCTGGCGAACCTGATCGCAATGCTGTGAGCGTCACGCGATCGACCACACGCCGCTATCGCGTCAAAAGCGCACGTCTGCGCGAACCGCGGACACCGAAGCTTCGCCGCATCCACTTCAGATTCGGCAATAGCGCAGTGCGGTTACGCAAGTAATGAAAAAATCCGCACTCTGAAGCCGCCCACCGCGCACTCCGTGCGCGCCGTCCGTTTTGCAGCTGGCGGGTTCAGTCATGCAACCGTTGTGCCGGAGAGCCTATGCGACGCAAGTCCCTCAGCAACACTAGCTGCCCGATCGGGCGCGCGCTCGATGAGATCGGCGACTGGTGGACGCTGCTGATCGTGCGGGAAGCCTTCCACGGCGCACGACGCTTCAGGGATTTCGAGCAGCGTCTCGCGATTTCGAAGAACATCCTGACGATCCGGCTCAATCTGCTGCTGGAGGCGCGCATCTTCGAGGCGCGGCCCAGTGCGGAGGGCCGCACGCACAAGGAATATCACCTGACCCATAAAGGCACGCGGTTGTGGCTGGTGCTGGTGGCGCTGCGTCAATGGGGCGAAGACCATCTGTTCGAAGATGGCGAAACCTGGGGCGTGCTGCGCGATCACAGCGGCCGACCGGTGCAGCGGCTGCAGGTGCTGTCGGCGGACGGCGCGGCGCTGGCGCAGCCCGATACCGAAGTCAGATTCGAAGTGCGTGGCGACGCGGCGGCGCCGTCTTCTTCAAGCACAGCGGTGTAGCGGCAGCGACGCCGCTGCGTCGCTGCATCGCCAGCGGCCTACAGCGGCACAAAGCGGCCTACCCGCGCATTACCGCCCCGCGCCCGCTTCCGCTTCGGTGCGCACCACCACGCAATTGCGCCCGCGCCGCTTCGCTTCGTAAAGCGCGCCGTCGGCGGCCTCGATCAGCGACGTCATCACCGCACCCGGCGCCGGCACCGCGGCCGCGCCGCCGATACTGACCGTCACGTGTTGCCCGGCCGACGAACTGCGATGCTCGATACGCAGCGCCGCAACCTCGAGGCGAATTTTCTCGGCCAACAGACGCGCGCCACCCACCGCGGTACCCGGCAGCACCACGATGAATTCCTCGCCGCCGTAACGCGCCGCGATATCGCCGGCACGCCCGAGGCAACGCTCGACGGTCACCGCAATCTTCTTCAGCACCTCGTCGCCGGCCACGTGGCCATAGGTGTCGTTGTACTGCTTGAAGTTGTCGACGTCGATCATCAGCATCGACATCACGCTCTGTTCGCGCGCGCTGCGCCGCCATTCGGCGCTCAGGTATTCGTCCAGATAACGCCGGTTCGACAGCCCGGTCAGGCCGTCCGAATGCGTGAGACGCCGCAGTTCCAGATTCGCTTCGAGCAGTTGCTGCTGCGACTGCCGCAGCGCACGGTACGCCTCGTCGCGCTGCAGCAGGTTGATGTACGAACGCGAGTGGTAACGGATCCGCGCCACCAGTTCGATGCTGTCCGGCAGCTTCACGAGGTAGTCGTTGGCGCCGGCCGCGAACGCCGCGCTCTTGATCGCGGGCTCTTCCTTCGTGGACAGCACGATGATCGGCACGTCGCGCGTTTCCGGCGCGTTGCGGTATGCGCGCACCAGCGTCAGACCGTCGACGCCCGGCATCACCAGATCCTGCAGGATCACCGTCGGCCGGGTCTGGATGATCGCGTTGAGCGCCTCTTCAGGCTTCGCGCAGTAGTGGAAGTCGATCCCGTGTTCGCTGGCCAGCGCCTGACGCACCGCATGCGCGACGATCGCCTGATCGTCGACCAGCACGACCATCGCAGGTACGTCGGCGGCGGGTGGCGTGGCGAGCGCGGCGCGCGCCGCTTCGAGCGCAGCATCGGCTTCGGCCGCTGCGTGATCCGCGACGTCCGTTTCAAGTGAGCCGGATTGATTGATTCCCATAGGTGCACCCGTTTTGCTGAATATTCCCTTACTGGCGGCCGACCACTGCGCTCAGGTCGCCGGCGATCCGCTCGAGCGGCAAGATGCGCCGCGCGGCGTTCAATGCGGCCGCCGCCTTCGGCATGCCGTATACGGCGCTCGTTGCCTGATCCTGTGCGATCGTGTCGTACCCTTTGGCGCGCATCGCTTTCAGGCCGATCGCGCCGTCGCGGCCCATACCCGTCAGCAGCACGCCGACGGCGTCGCCGCGCCAATGCTCGACCACGCTATGAAAAAATACGTCGACCGACGGCCGGTATGGCGTCTCGGCCGGCTCGCGCGTATAGCAAAGCGAACCGTTGCGTGCGAGGCGCAGATGATCGTTGGTCGACGCGAGCAGCACCTCGCCCGCTTGCGGACGATCGTCGGCGCACGCCACGCGCACGCACAACGGGGTCTGCCCGTCGAGCCACTCCGCCATGCCTGGCGCAAACGCCTTGTCGACGTGCTGCACGATCACGATCGGTGCGCCGAAATTGAGCGGCAAGCCGCCCAGCACCGCGGCGAGCGCGGTCGGCCCACCTGCCGACGCGCCGATCGCAATCAGCGGCGCACTGCGCTCGGTTACCGCATCGGTCGGCGGCGGCGGCGTTGCTGCGTTGCGGTTCACCAGCAGCTTGCCGATCTGGTCGATCTTCGCGAGCAGCGCTCCGGAGGCGTCCGCGAGGCCGTTGCCGTTCACCAGCGTCGGCGTATCGACCGCATCGAGTGCGCCCGCGCCCATCGCTTCATAAACACGCGATGCGTTGGCGCCGACGCTGCTCGTCACGACCAGAATCGGACACGGCGCGCGCGCCATGATGCGCCGCGTCGCTTCGACACCGTCGAGCTTCGGCATGATCAGGTCCATCAGCACCACGTCGGGCGGCTGCGCGATGCAGAAGTCGACGGCCTGCGCGCCGTCCGTGGCGACCCATAGCACGCGATGCTCGTCGCGCCGCGCGATCGCGCGGCGCAGCGCTTCGACGGCAAGCGGCAAATCGTTGGCAATGCCGATATTCATCTGCGAGCGTCTCCTATCAGGTCGTGCACTGCGTCGAGCAACGTCTCATCGTGGAAACTGCCTTTGGCCAGGTAGTAATCGGCACCGGCATCGAGGCCGCGGCGGCGGTCTTCGTCGCGATCCTTGTACGACACGATCATCACCGGAATCGCCTTCAGCTGCGCGTCGCGCTTGATCATCGTGACGAGCTCGATGCCGTCCATGCGCGGCATGTCGATATCGGTCACCACCAGATCGAATTCGGCGCTGCGCAGCGCGTTCCAGCCTTCCATGCCGTCTACCGCTACCGTGACCGCGTAACCGCGTTTTTCGAGCAGCTTGCGTTCGAGTTCGCGCACCGTCAGCGAATCTTCGACCACCAGCACGTGCTTGCGCTGCGCCGTGCCGCTGCCGGCGGTCGCGCGTACCTTGGCAAGCTGGCCGTCGCGCACCAGCTTGTCGACCGAGCGCAGCAAATCGTCGATATCGACGATCAGCACCGGCGCGCCGTTGTCGAGCAGCGCGCCGGCTGCGATGTCCTTGATCTTGCCCAGGCGCGTATCGAGCGGCTGCACCACCAGCATGCGCTCGCCGAGAAAACGCTCGACCGCGACGCCGTAGGTGCCGCGCTCGTCGCCGATCACGACCACCGCGACGTGCGTCGATGCGTCTTCCGGGGCGCTCGCGCCCAGCAGCTGATGCGCGGACACGAGACCCACGCGCCGCCCGTCGAACGAAAAATGCTGCTGGCCTTCGAGCATGTCGATGTCGGCCCGCGCGAGCGCCAGCGTGCGCTGCACGTGCGCGAGCGGGAATGCATACGCTTCGCCGCCCACCTGCACCAGCAGGCTGCGGATCACCGACAGCGTCAGCGGCAACTGCAGCACGAAGCGCATGCCGCGGCCCGGCTCGTTGACGACCCGCACCATGCCGCGTACCGCCTTGACCATCTCGTGCACCGCGTCGAGCCCGACGCCGCGGCCCGATACGTCGGTGACTTCTGCGCGCATCGAAAAGCCCGGCAACAGCAGGAAGTCGAGCAGTTCGAGCTCGGACAGGCGCGCGACGGTCGCCTCGTCGGCCAGACGCCGGCGCACCACCGCGGCACGCAGGTCGGCGAGTTCGATGCCGCGCCCGTCGTCGCTGACGCTGATCAGCAGCTTGCCGGCGCTGTGGCGCGCTTCGAGCGTCAGCGTCGCTTCGGCCGGCTTGCCGCGCGCGACGCGTTGTTCCGGCGTTTCGATGCCGTGGTCGAGTGCATTGCGCAGCAGGTGGCCGAGCGGCGCGTCGAGCATGTCGAGGATGTCGCGGTCCACCTGGGTCGCTTCGCCGACGATCGAGAAACGCACCTGTTTGCCGAGCGAACGCGCGAGGTCGCGCACGATGCGCGGGTACACGTGGGTCGCGTCGCCGAACGCGCGCATCCGGCACTGCAGCGCCTCGTCGTACAGCTGTTGCGCGAGGTTGGTGCTGCGCCGGTCGAAGCGGTCGAGTTCGTCGATCTGCGTGCTGAGCTGCTGCTGCACGTCGACCAGCGAGCGGCGCACGCTGTCGAGCGCGGCGGCGGCGCGCGGGTCGAGCGCATCGGTTAGCGTGTCGTGCAGCGTGTCGAGCGCGCGCGCGGCGTCGCGCTGCGCGCGTTTGACACGCAGCATCGACGCGGCGAACGGTTTTAGCCAGCGCGATTCGACCAGCGATTCGCCGGACAGACTCAGCAGCCGGTCGAGGTTGTCGGCACGCACGCGCAGGATGCGGTCGGCGTTGCGTTCGCTACGTTCGCTACGTTCGTTGCGTTCGTTGCGTTCGTTGCGTTCGTTGCGTTCGTTGCGGGCGGCTTCGGCGTTGCGCGGCGTGGCCGGGTTCGGGTCGGCGGGACGCGCGCCTGATATGTCCTGCTGCGGCTCGGCGCGATGTGTGTTTGATGCTTCCGGCAGCTCGGCGACCGCTTGCACTGCTGCCGCTGCGGGCGCGATTTGCCGATCCGTTGCGGGCGCAACGTGTGCAGCGAGCGTGCCCTGTGTGGTCGTCGCTCGAGCAGATGCGGATGCAGCTTCTGCATTCAGCAGCGCGATGGCTGCCTGCAGTTCCTCGTCCGGCGTGCGCGGCGCTACGGTCGGCGCAGGCTCTGCCGGCGGCGTTGCGTGCAGTCCGTCCGCTGACTGCGCGGCCGCCGCACCATGCGCGGGCGCCTCGCCGCCAGCCGCCGGTTGGCCGCCTGACGCCACCAGCGCCGTAAGGCGCGCAACGTATGCGTCGATCGGGTCCTTGTTCGCGGCCGCTGTCGCCGCCGGATCGGCATCCGCAATATGCAACAGCATATCGACGCCCTTCAGCAGTTCGTCGATATGCGCGGCCGACAGCCGTACTTCGCCACGCTGCGCGCCGACGAAGCACTCCTCCATCACATGCGCAATCGCGACGCCATCCGGCACCCCGACGATCCGCGCGGCGCCCTTCAGCGAATGCGCGGCGCGCATGCAGGCTTCGAGTGCGGCCGCATCGGTCGCCGAGCGCTCCAGCGTCAGCAGGCCGTCGGACAGCTCGCGCGTCTGCGCCGCCGCTTCTTCGCGGAATAGCTCGAGCAGCGAGAGCCGGCTCAGGTCGTCGTCGGCGCTCATCGCAAGCTCTGGTTCAGTGAAGCGAAGACCCGCTCGATATCGAGCAGGCCGACTGTCGTGTCGCGCCACGCGAAGATGCCCTGCGCGTGCGCCGCGCTCGCGCGCGTCAGCGTATCGGGCACGGGCTTCAACTGCGCGGCCGCGTAACGCAGCACGCCATGTACTTCGTCGACCGGCAAGGCCACCGGTTCGTCGCGATGCGTCAGCACCAGCATGCGGGCATAGGTGCCGTTACGGGCCGGCTGTTGCTGCACGGTGCTGCTGCCCGCTTCGAGGCGCAGCAGCTCGCGCAGCGACACGGCCACCGTCAGCGCGCCACGCACGTTGACGACGCCGAGCACCACGCGGTTGCGCCGGTGCGGTAACGAATGGATCGGGCGCAGGTCTTCGATGTGACGCAGCGCGGCGGTGGGCAGCGCGAGCCATTCGTCGGCCACGCGGAACACCAGCGCGGAATGAGTCAGCGCGGCCACGCCGGAATCGTGCGTGGCGGCTTCGGCCTGGTACGCGGCGGCTTGAACGGCAGACGTGCCGCGCTCCGGCAGCGCAGCTGCCTCGTTCATCGGCGGCCGATCGAGCAATTGCGCGGCGGCCCGCTCGAATACCGGGCAATTCAGGCAGCGAAACCAGCGCTGCAACTCCGGGCACGACTGGTCGCCGCGCGTGCCGATGCGCTTCCAGCAATCGTCCACGCGCGCGGCTGCGTCCGCCTGATCGACCACGCGTTCAGTCATGGAATCCTCGCGTCCGGCCGGTCGGTGTCAGCGTCTCGCGTTGCTGCGCGGCGGCCCGTTGTGCGCGGCGCGTGAATCGCTCGGCACCGGCGCTGTCGCCGTTCATCTCCAGCAGCGCTGCGAGATGCGTCAGCGCTTCGTAGTGGTCGGGCTGCAAATAGAGCGCCTTGCGATAGTAGTCGCCCGCGTCGGCACCGCGGCCGCGTGCGTCCATGATCAGGCCGAGCAGATAGAACACGGCGGCGTCCGGGCCGTGCACGATCACGCAATCGCTGGCGGCGCGAAACGCTTCGTCGAGGCGGCCGGCGTCGGCCAGACGCTGCGCGTGATCGAGCGCGGCAGCACGCTTCGCGCGAGCATCGGCGGGGCGTGCTGAGGCTTGTGCGTCGCTGCGTGTGGGCGATGTGGGCGTCGTGGGCGTCGTGGGCGATGTGCGCGGCGTAAGCGCCGTAAGCGGCGCAGCCAAAGTGCCCGACGACAACGCGCTGCCCGGCGAGCGCGCGCCGCCTGCCGGCCTCGCCGCAAAGGGGGTGGCCTGCGCTGCACGCCGCGCCTGCAGTGGCGACCCGGCCGTCTTTGCAAGTGGTCCGGTTTGCATCGGTGCTGCAGATACGACGCCTGACGCAAGCGTGTGCAGCCCCGCTGCATGCGCTTGAGCACCGACATGCGTCGGTGCCCCGTGCGTCTGCACGACAAACGGCCGCGTCGCATTCGGCTGTGCCGGGTTCGACCTCGACGCGTACGTGTCACCCACTCCGGCACGCGTCGCGGCTTCATCGCGCGGCGTGCGCTGAAACGCGAACGCCAGCGGAATGCGCGCCGAACTGAACGCATGCCGCATCATCAGGCCGGTTTCAGCCGGCCCGACGAACAGCGAGCCGTGCTGCGCGAGCCGTGCATCGAGCAGGCGAATCGCGCGATCCTGTGCGTCGCGGTCGAAATAGATCAGCACGTTGCGGCAGAAAATAAAATCGAAGCGGGCGTCCGGCATCTGTGTCGCGTCGAACAGGTTCGCCTGCGCGAAGCGCACCGCATGCCGCGCGCGCTCGTTCAGGCGATAACCGCCCTCGTCCGCGTAGAAATGCCGGTCGCGAAACTCGAGCGCGCGGCCGCGGAACGAATTGCGTCCGTACAGCGCGCCACGCGCGAATTCGAGCGCGCGCGCGCTGATGTCGACTGCCTCCACTGTGAAGCGGTCGGGCCCAATGCCCGCATCGAGCAGCGCCATCGCCATCGTGTACGGCTCCTCGCCAGTCGAGCATGGCGCGCTCAACAGGCGCAGCACATGCGAAGGCTCGCGCACCAGCCGCTCGTTGGCAAGCCGCGCCAGCGCCGCGAACGCCTCGCGGTCGCGAAAGAACCACGTCTCCGGCACGACGATCAGTTCGACCAGCACCTGGCGTTCTTCAGGCGACGCCGTGAGCAATTGCCAGTACGCGTCCAGCGCGCCCTGCGGCAACGGTGCTTCGCCTTGCGCGTCGCCCGATGCGTCGCCGTGCACGTCGCGGGCCGTGGTTGCGTCCGCCGGATGTGACGCCGCACCGCCCGCCTGCGTCGCGCGCGCGCGTTGCCGCACCGCACGCTCGAACGCATGCACGCCAAGCGTGGACGCACTGATACCGGTCTCGCGCAGGAGCCAGTCTTCGAAACGTGCTTCGATGCTGCCGGGCGCGTTCATGGCGTCGATGTCGGTGTCGGTTCGTGCGTCGGCGCCGCTTGCGGAAACAGCAGCGTTTTGACGTCTTCGTTGAGCATCTGCTGGACCTGCACCCACTGCACCAGCCGGCCGCCATCGTTGGCTACCGGCCCGAGCCAGCGCGCGTGCGGCGTCGCGAGACCGGTGTCGGCGAATTGCGCGCGCTCGATGCGGCGCGTCTGGGTCGCGCTTTCGACGATCAGGCCGAGCAACTGCGCCGGCGCCGGGTTGCCGTGCGGGCCATCGTTCGGTTCTGCGCGCAAGTCTGCGCGTTCGCTCGCCCGCGCGTCTCCTTGCGGTTCGTCATGCAGCTGCACGAGCTCGCGCGCCGTCGCGTCGCTCGCGCCGCTTTCGTAGCGCACGATCACCAGACGCGTCGACAGCAGCTGCCGCGCCGGCCGGCCCAGCGCCAGCCGCGGCACGTCGACCACCGGCAGCGGCGCACCATGCCGCTGCGCGACGCCCGCCACCCACACCGGCGCGCCGGGAACCGGCCGCACCGGCCGCAGCGCCAGCACCTCGACGATCTCGCGCGCATCGAGTGCGTAGCGGTCGCCGTCCAGATCGAACAGAAGGAAGAGCATCAGCGTGTCGGCCTGGCCGCGGCGTCGATCAGGCTTCGATCTTGAAGCGCGACACGCCGGTGCGCAGCTGATTGGCGACCAGCGTCAGATCGTCGATCGCCTGCGACGACTGGCGCAGCGATTCGGCCGTCTGCTGCGCGGCTTCCGACAGCTGCGACAACGCCTGCGTGATCTGCTCGGCGCCGTTCGCCTGCGTATGCATGCCTTCGTTGACCATCTGGACCCGCGGCGCCAGCGCCTGCACTTCCTGGATGATCTGCGACAGCTGCGTGCCGACCTGCTGCACGTCGTGCATGCCGCGCCGCACTTCCTCGGAGAACTTCTCCATGCCCATCACGCCGGCCGACACCGCCGAATGAATCTCCTTGACGGTCTGCTCGATATCGTAGGTTGCCACCGCGGTCTGGTCCGCGAGGCGGCGGATTTCCGTCGCGACGACCCCGAAGCCGCGGCCGTATTCGCCGGCCTTTTCCGCCTCGATGGCCGCGTTCAGCGACAACAGGTTGGTCTGATCCGCGACCTTGGTGATGGTGGCCACCACCTGGTTGATGTTGACTGCCTTCTCGTTGAGAATCGCGAGCTTCGCGTTCACCGAGCCGGCCGCTTCCATCACGCTGCGCATCGTTTCTTCCATCCGCGACAGGCCGCTCTGGCTGGTGCCGGCGAGCAGCGCCGACTGCTCGGCGACGCGCGACACTTCGTTCATCGTCAGCAGCAGATCGCGCGAGGTCGACACGATTTCGCGCGAGGTTGCGCCGATTTCGGTGGTGGTGGCCGCGGTTTCGCTGGCGGTGGCCTGCTGTTCCTTGGAAGTCGCGGCGATCTCCGCGACCGACGTCGTGACCTGCAGCGACGATTTTTGCGCCTGCGCGACGAGGCTCGCCAGTTCTTCGGCCATCCGGTTGAAACCGTTCTCGAGCGTGCCGAATTCGTCCTGGCGCCGCAGGTTCAGCCGTTGCGCCAGGTTGCCGGTGCGCATCACGTCGAGCACGTCGACCACGCTCGCCATCGGCACCGTCACCGCCTTGTACAGCGCGTAACCGGTTGCCAGCGCAACCAGCAGCACGAGGCCGAGCGCCACCGCGAGCGTGATCTGCGCTTCGTGCGCCGACTGGCGGATCAGCAGTGTCCAGTCGTCGGCCTGCGCCTTGTCGACCAGCACCAGCGCGTTCGCGTGGGCGGTCACCTTCTCCCACGCCGGTTCGAGCCGCGCGAAGATCGCCTGCGCGTCGGCCTGCGAACCGGGTGCGACGCGCATCGCTTCCCTGAAGATCGGCAGCGCCTCTGCATAGGCCGATTGATATTCGGCAAAGCGCGCGCGGTCCTCGCTGTTCGAGAAGGTGGCCGGGTAATCGGCGGCGAGCTTGTCGGATCGTTTCAGTGCGTCGTTAGCGCGGTCGAGGTCGCGCTTGATCAGATCGCCGTCGGCGTCGACGTACAGCGAGTGCTGTAGCGCGGTGATGCTTTCGCTCGACGCGGCGCGCAGCGAGGTGGACAGGTAGAGACCCTGCACGGATTCGCTTTCGAGGCGCTCCGTCTCCTCGTTGATCGTACGCAGACGCGAATACGACAGCAGCGCCGTAATCAGCATCAGCAGGAACAGTGCACCGAAACTGAGCAGGATGCGGTTGCCCAGCGAAAACCTGAGCCACGGTGACGTGCCGGGCAGATAGGTGTTGCCGCTGCGTTGAGTCGCAATACTCATGGTTTCGTGTCGGTTCGTGAGTGCGTGGGTTGGAGCGCCGCGATACCAGCCAGATACCAGGCCAGATACCAGGCCAGATACGGGCCACATCCAAAATGCATGCAAGTATGAAGCCAAACCCAAACGGCATCGACAACTTTTTACCGCGAGACGGGCGCTCCACAGCGGATTTTCGAGGTCCTTGCGCGCCCTGCAATCGCACCCGCTGCGAACTGCCGCAACGGGCTCACGCAATTGCAATTACGGCAGCATTTCGCATTAAAGAAATAAGGGTTTTCGATCATGCGAATCGCAATAAGCGCAGCGCAAGGCGTGGCGTTATGCAATAACGATATTTACGGTAAAGAATGCGCGCCGTTCGGCACGCACGCCGGGTTGAATTGCCAGATCGCGGCGAATATTCGTGCTTTTTTTAAAAGCCTGTGCGGGAAGGCAAATGCACATGGCGCGCCGATCCGCCGGCGCTCTGGACCTGCCGGCAAGGTTTGCGAGCGCGCGAGCGACGGCACGCCTGCAAGCCGCCACCGCGACCGCTCGTTAAGCGCTGCAATTCGCGCAACCTCGGTTCACACGATTTTTTTGGCGGGCAGCAATGGCAGCTTATCGCCCGCCATTGCGAATCCCAGCTGATTTTCGCGTGATTTGCGTATCCCCGCCGCGTGGCGCGCGAAATCCGCCTTAGTCCAACCGCCCTGTTTTGTTTTGCTTTTTGCCTTGCTTCGTCAAGCCGCGCGGCGATCTACCCCCGCGCCGTCAAGCTTGCGCGGCAAGCAAGGCTTTCGCACGCGGCATTACCTCGTGCGCAAACACGCGCATCGACGCCTCGAACGGCTGGAACTGCAGCATGAACAACTCGACGCCCGCGCGATGAAATTCGGCGATGCGCCGCGCCACCGTATCGAAGCTGCCGACCAGCCCGGCCGCCGTGCCGCCGTTCGACCCGACGCGTGGCGTGCGCGCGAAGCTCTGGAACATCACCGCCTTCGGATCGATGTTCGCCTTTTGTTGCTGGCGCAACGGTGCGTCCTGCTCCGCCAGCGCGAACAGATGCTCGAGATGGCGTTGCGCGGCGGCGTCGGTATCGGCGGCGATCACGAAGGCGGACAGGCCAAAGCGCAACGGCGCCGCGCCGGCCGCGCGTGGCCGCGTGCGCAGATCGGCAATCAGCCGCGCGACGTCGTCGAGCGGCTGGCCGTTGATGAACCACACGTCGCCGTGATCGGCGACCAGCGCGCGCGCCGGCTCCGATTCGCCACCCACGTAAATGCGCGGCCGTTCGCGAAACGGATCGGCAGGCCGCAGCAGATAGTCGTCGACGTTGAAGTGCTCGCCGCGAAACGTGGTGCGTTCGCCGCGCAACAGCGATGCGACCACGTTGATCCATTCGCGTCCATACGCATAGCGCGCGTCGTGTTCGGCAAAGCCGATGCCGGCGCGATCCAGTTCGGGGCGGTTCCACGCGTTGACCAGGTTCAGCGCGAAACGGCCGCCGCTGATGTGCTCGATCTGCTGCGCCATCTTCGCGAGCACCACCGGGTGGTACAGATACGGCTTGATCGCCGCGATGATCTCGATGCGCCCGGTCAGCGCCGCGAGCGCCGCCGACGCAGTCCATGCTTCGAGCTGATCGAGATTTTCATCGTGCGGATTCATCGTGTGCTGCGCGACCAGCACCGAATCGAAGCCGAGTTGTTCGGCCTCGAGCACCAGCGCCTTGTTGCGCTGCCAGGACGCATCGTAGGGTTCGTCGGGATCCTGCAGCGCGGCGCGGCTGCCGTGAACGAGTGCCCAGATGCCGAAGCGGGCCGGGAAATGAGACATGACGTGCAACCCCCATGACGGAAACGAAGCCGCGCTGCATGCACGCAGCGGCGTTTCGTGTACGGCCATGCGAGCGCTGAAACGGCGATGATGCCGCAATTGCGACACCGGGGGATGCTTCGTCAATCTAATTTGTATCGATATCGATCGATGCAATCCAGATTTGCCGGGGGGGGTGGTGCGCAGCGACAAAGTCACGAACGCGCCGGCATCGAGGCGTGACCCCGCCCTGCCGGCACGTCGTGCATGGTGAGAATCGCAGCGGTGCGGCACGACGTCGCGCCGCTGAGATGTCTCGTTTTCGATCTGGGGGACCGGCACCGCTTAAGCGATGCTTACAGCTTTTCGTAATTGGCCGACGCGAAGTTCCAGTTGATCAGCCGCGCGGTCACTTCCTTCAGATAGTCCGGGCGACGGTTCTGGTAGTCGAGGTAGTACGCGTGCTCCCATACGTCGATCGTCAACAGCGGCGCCTTGCCCGCCGTGAACGGCACGTTCGCGTTGCTGGTCTTCACCACCGACAGCTTGCCGTGCTGGCTGACCAGCCAACCCCAGCCGCTGCCGAACTGCGAGGCCGAAACCTTCGCGAGCTGCTCATGCAGGTTGTCCATCGAACCGAAATCGCGCTCGATTGCAGCACGCAGTTTCGGGCTCGGTTCGGTCGGCGTCGGGCTCAGCGAATTCCAGTAGAAGTTGTGATTCCACGCCTGGCCGGCATTGTTGAAGATGTCTTCGTGCGCTTCGTCGCCGTAGCTCTTCACGATCGCCGCTTCGAGCGACAGGCCCGCGAACGGCGTGCCCGGCACCAGCTTGGCGAGGTTGTCGAAGTACGCGCGATGATGCTTGCCGTAGTGAATGCCGATCGTGCGCGTCGAGATCACCGGGTCCAGTGCGTTTTCTGCGAACGGCAGCGGCGGCTGCGTCATCGGCGAGCTGCCGAGATAAGCCGGCACTGCGGTCACACGGGTCGCCGCCCGGGCCGGTTCGAGTGTCAGCATGCCGGCCGCGCCGGCAAAACTGGCGGCAACCGCGCTAGCGGCACCTTGCGTTGTTCTTGCGAGAAACTTGCGTCGTTGAGTCGAGGCGGCGGTCATCAGTGAGCCTTAAGAGAAAGAAAGAGTCGAACACACCTTGCATGCGGGCCTTACCGGTTCGCGCGGTGAAATTACGGTAAGGTCGCACTTAAAACGCTCGACCGCGCCGCGTTATTCCCACTGCAGTGCGACGACTCTTCGGGCTCATGTGTTGGAATGTTTCGGATTGCCCGTCACAAGTCGTCGATGTGCGATGCGCACGGTGACGCGAAGCGCGGCAGCTGGTTGCGCGAGCAACCAACTGCACGCTATTGGTTCAGGGCTTCGAGTGAGCCGCGAGTGGGCTGCATGCAGCACTGCTCTTTGAGGCACGACAATGAGGCACGATGACGAGGCACGGTGCGCGCGCCGCCTCTGCAGACATACCGGCTGCCTCGGCAGTGCTTCGCATGTCATCGCAATGTCATGCTGATGCAAGCGCGCGGCTATTCTGTCTTGCTCAGTGCTTCGACAGTTCGCCGTCCGTCACACGCCACAACCCGAGCGGATTGCGTTGCGGCAAGGCCGGCGGCAGCCGACCGCGAAACTGCGTGGCAAGCGCGCCCCGTTGCTCCGCGTCGGCGACGCGCACCAGCAGCGCGGCCGGACCGAATACTTGTTCGGATAGCGACGCATCGTCGAGCATCCGTGCACCGTCCACTTCGAACCGCAGCGCCTGAGCATCCCAGTCGCGTTGCGGCGCACCACCCGCGGGCGATCCGCACGGCGAACGCGACCGGGTACGTGAGAAAGAGCGCGCCAACCGGCGCGCGGTGTTGAAGGCAAGCAAGGATCAAGCAGGGAAACCGCGCCGCTCACTCGCAGCTGCACAGCTGCGCGACCGTATCGAGAAACACCTCACGCGTCGCCGGTTTGACCAGCCACTCGTTCCACAGCCGCGCCGCGCGATCGGGCGGCAGTGGCGACATCGCCGTGAAAATCAGCACCGGCACCGTGCCGAACGCCGGATGGCCGCGTAGCCGCCGGCACAACTCTTCGCCGTTCATCACCGGCATCATCCAGTCGCTGACCACCACGTCCGCCACCTTCTCGAGCAGCAGGTCGAATGCGATCCGGCCATTGGCCGCACAACGCACGTCGTAGCCGGCGTTCCTGAGAATGAAACGCCAGACGAACAACATGTCGGGTTCGTCGTCGACCAGCAGCACTGAGGGCATCGTTCGATCCGCGCGGATACTTTGAAGCGGGTGCGCAAGATCCGGACCCGGAAGTTTCAGCTTGCTTTCAGCGCTCGCGGGTGCCGTCCGGCGCGGTATCGTCGACCGCCGTGCCGGGCGCCTGCGTGAGCTCGCGCAACAGCGCGAGCAGCCGGGCCGGCGCATAGGGCTTGTCGAGCACCGCGGCGAACAGCTCGGCGCGCAGCTTCGCGGTCGCGCCCTGCGCCGCGCTCGCCAGCACCACCGGAATATGCGCGAGCTGCGGCGACGCGCGCAGCGCCTGCGCCAGTTCGAAGCCGGACATTGCCGGCATCATGAAATCGGTGACGACGACGTCCGGCCGCACTTCGCCGATCAGCTCGAGCGCGCTGCGGCCATCGCGCGCGACGTGCACGACGTAGCCCTCCGCCTTCAGGAAGAAGGAGAGGAAATCGGTGATCAAGGATTCGTCATCAACTACAACGATCGTCGCCATGCCGCATTGCCCTGTGCTGTCGTCTGCACGCCTCGCTGTTGATCCGCCCGCGGTTCGCCCGCGGCCCGCTCAGGACCGGATCGCATCGCCGGCGGCCGGCGGCCGGCTCAGATCGACCGCACCGCCCGCGGTTGAATTCGGAATGATCAGCTTGGTGACGGCCGGCGTAAATGCGCTGTCCCTGACCTTGATCACCTTCATGCCCTGGTAAATCATGCCTTCCGCTTCGTCGAGCTGCATGCCGATCACGTTGTCGAACAGGCTCAGCGCTTCCGGCGGCGCGGCGTTCAGCGCCGGCGCGGATAGCTCGCGGGTTTCCCATGTGCACACCGTCGTTACATCGATCGCGCGCAGCTGGTTGGTCAGCGCGGCAAGGAATTCGATCACCCGGTGCTCGTCGACCGTGGCGCGCGCGAAGCCGGCCAGCCCGTCGATCACGAGGCGGTCGACGCGGCGCGCCTGCACCGCGTCGAGCAGCTGATACGCGAGCGCATCGACGATATTTTCGGTGAGCGGATTCCAGATCAAGCTTAACGCGCCACTCGCGACCAGCGCATCGAGATCGACGTCGAGCGCGCGCGCCTTGCTGGCCAGACGCGCAGGCGTCTCATAGAAACCGAAGTGCAGGGCAGGTTTTTCCGGTGTCGCGAGGCGCAGGAAATTCAGACCGAAACTGGTCTTGCCGCTGCCGCCCGGACCGACCACCGCGGTCGCCGAACTGGCCGGCAGGCCGCCGCCGATGCGCGCATCGAGATCGGGCACGCCGCTCGATACGCGATTGTCCGGCGCGCGGTCCGCCTTCGACGGCCGCGCAAACAGCGCTTCGAGACGCGGATAGACGACGATGCCGCCGTCATGGATCGCGTAATGATGCAGGCCGCCGAGCGACGCGCTGCCGCGCGATTTCGCGACCCGCATGCGCCGCACGGTGCGCGACCCGAGCAGTTCCTCGTCGAGCTGCAGCACGCCGTCGACCATCGTGTGTTCAGGGCTCGAGTCGTCGATGCGCGCGCTGGTGAGGAACAGCACCGTGCAGCCGCTGAACGCCGCGTGGCCCTGCAGCTCGGCGACGAAATTCTTCACGTCGAGCGTGCTGTGCGTGCTTTCGCGCGCATTCAGCAGACCATCGAGAATCAGCATCGAAGTGCCCTGGCGCGCCAGTTCGGTGCGCAGCACGTCGACCAGCGCGCTCAAGCCATCCATACGCAGCGTGCGAAACAGGCTCAGATAGGTGATGTCTTTGCCGACGCGCTCCGCGTCGTAGAAGTTCAGCGTGGACAGCGATTGAAACAGGCGGTCGTGCGACTCGGCGAGCAATGTGATGTACAGGATCTTCGCGCCTTGCCGCGCCTGCTCGAATGCGATCTGGTTCGCGAGGATCGTCTTGCCGGCGCCGGGCCGGCCCTGAATGATGTACGACGATCCGGCGATCAGGCCGCCGCCCAGAATCGTGTCGAGTCCGGGGACATGACTGGTCAAGCGCGTCAGGGTCTGGTTCATCGCGTGGATTAATTCGACGAAGAATTGGCCGGAAGCCGGCAGGCTGCGTGTATCTGAAAGAATTTGCGGGTGAGCCGCGGCGGGGCCGGTCCGCCGCGCTGAACGCGCATCTGTGGCGCATTCTCGCACGACCGGTGGCACGGGGGAAACGGGCATTGCGCGGGGCGGACGAACGGAGTGCGCCGGCCCGCATGGTAGTTCGGATGACTGATATTTCGCGCGGCACCAACCTGGCCCGATTATTACCGGTCTCTTTTATATGTAAAGCGCAAAGAATCAAAACGGAATCAAACGTTTACCGGCGTAACAATTGGACGCTTTCCGAAAGAAATCAGAATGAATCTGCAGGTAACTCATAAGAAAGCAAACGGTCTCCATACCGCCATAAGAGAGTGATTCAATGCCGTTGCTTTAACTCATGAAGCAAATCAACGGTAACGACATTACCGGACCCGACAGCACCTCCACACGCATGAACTCGGAGCGCTGAACAGCGAATCGGAGAGCCCCCCAACATGTTTCGTAAAGCCTTGCTACCCATCCCGCTAGCAGCGACGCTACTGGCGCTCGCAGCCTGCGGCAGCAGTAACGACAACCCCGCGTCGTCGGCACCGACCGGGCCGGCGGCCGCGGTCTCCGCGCAGGACGCACTGCCGACGGCTACGCCGATCAAGCACCTCGTCGTGATCTTCGGCGAGAACCGTTCGTTCGATCACTACTTCGGCACCTATCCGCGCGCCGTGAACCCGGTCGGCGAGCCGACGTTCACTCCGGCCGCGAATACGCCGACGGTCAACAACCTGCTGACCAACAATCTGATTACAACCAATCCGAACCAGACCAACGCGTCGAACCTCGCGATTACGCCGGCGATTCCGGCGGCCGAACTGGTGCCGTTCCGCTTCGACCGCGCGCAGGCCAACACCGCCGACCAGAGCCACTCGTACGCCCCCGAACAGGAAGCGACCGACAACGGCCTGATGGATGCGTTCCCGGCCTTCACGGGTTCGGGCACGACCGGCGGCGCCGGCGCGTTCGGCACCAAGGCACAGGTGCTCGGCTTCTTCGACGGCAATACCGTCACCGCGATGTGGAACTACGCGCAGAACTTCGCGATGAGCCAGAACGCGTACACCGACACGTACGGCCCGTCGACGCCGGGCGCGATCGCCGTGATCTCCGGCCAGAACAACGGCGTGGTGCCGGTAGTCGGCACCGCGTCGACGGTAGCGGACGGCCAGGGCGGCCTGAGCCTGATCGGCGATACGGACCCGGCTAACGACACGTGCTCGTCGAAAACCAGCACGATGCAGATGACGTCGAAGAACATCGGCGATCTGCTCAATGCGAAGGGCATCACGTGGGGCGGCTTCATGGGCGGCTTCAACCTGCAGACCGTGAACCTGAACGGCACGACCGGCTGCTCGCGCTCGACCTTCTCGTCGGTGCTCGGCGGCAACCAGACGGACTACGTGCCGCATCACATGTGGTTCCAGTACTACGCGACGACCTCGAACCCGACCCACCTGCGCCCGAGCACGACCGCCGCAATCGGTTCGTCGCTCGAAGCGGACGGCGTGACCGCCGACCCGGCGAACCACAACTACGATACCGACGACTTCTTCACCGCGGTATCGGCAGGCAACTTCCCGTCGGTCAGCTACCTGAAAGCGCCGTCGATCGGCGATGCGCACCCGGGCAACTCGGATCCGCTCGACGAGCAGGCGTTCGTGACCAAAGTGGTCAACTTCCTGATGCAGCAGCCGGACTGGAAGAACACTGCGGTGATCCTCACGTACGACGACTCGGACGGCTGGTACGACCATCGCTATCAACCGCCGCTGACCTCGTCGACGTCGGCATCGGACTTCGTCAACGGCGCCAGCACGTGTAACGTCGCCGGCACGTCGAAGCCGGGCGTCGGCGTGTCCGGTCTGACCGTGAACGGCCGTTGCGGCCCGGGCACGCGCATTCCGTTCATCGTGATCTCGCCGTATGCGAAGGCCAACTTCGTCGACGATACGCAGATCAACCAGTCGTCGGTGGTGAAGTTCATCGAAGACAACTGGCTCGGCAGTCAGCGTATCGGTCAGGGCTCGAACGATGCAACGGACGGCAGCATCATGTCGATGTTCGACTTCACGCAAGCCGTGACGACGCCGCGCACGCTGTTCCTCGATGGCACCACCGGCGAGCCGACGGCAGCGCCTACGGCGGCGCCGACGGCCGCATCCGCGGCTGCGACCACCGCATCGATGTAAGCATGCCGTATGCGGCGCAGTTCGCGCCGCGCTTCGCGTGACGCGCTTCACGTCAAGCTTCACGTCACGCTTGCATCACCCCTCGCATCGGCCGCCGCGTACGCAACTGGCGTGACGGCCGATGCATCTGTTGTCTGTCACCTGCGTGCACACGCCGTGCGCGCGTGCCCCGCAAAAAACGGGGCGACGCGCGCGGCGCACGCCGCAGCACCTGCCTGCTTCCCGTTCGCGACATGAATCGACGCACCAACGCCCTGCCCTCCGGCGTTCCGCCTACCCAGTCAACGTCACTCGCTGCCGCACGCGCGCCACTACGCCGCCTGCTGCGCTGGAGTTGCGTGGCCGCCGCGCTCGCGCTGGTCGCGGGCAGCGTCTATGCGCTCGCCTTTCCGCAACGCATGCCCGCCACCATCGGCACGATCGTCGAAGACCTGACCGGCGCGAACCCGCACCCGGTGCAGTTGATGCGCCCGGCACCCGCGCCGCTGAGCGCGCTCGCGCTGCTCGGCAAACAGGTTTTCTACGACGCCTCGCTGTCCGCTTCCGGCAAGCAGTCGTGCGCGTCGTGTCACAGCCCCGAACATGCGTACGGGCCGGCCAATGCGCTGCCCGTGCAATTCGGCGGACCGCAGTTGCAGGACCCGGGCTACCGCCCGCCGCCGTCGCTCGCGTATCTGTATCGTCAGGCGAATTTCAGCATCGGACCCGATGCCAACGAAGTCGAAGTGGCGCCCGATCTCGCCGCACTGGCCACTCAGGCGCAAGGCGTGGCGCGTGCGCAGAAAAGCGCGAACGTCGCGCCCGCTGCGCCGGCCATGGTGCCGCAAGGCGGGCTGTTCTGGGACGGCCGCGCGTCGACGCTGCAGGCGCAGGCGCTTGGACCGCTGCTGAACCCGGTCGAAATGGCCAATGCAAGTGAAGCGGACGTCGCCGCCAAACTGCTGAAAACACCCTACCTGCCGCAATTTCAGGCGCTGTTCGGCAAGAACATTGCGAACAATCCGGGGATGCTGGTGGCCGAAGCGATGTCGGCGGTGGGCCGCTATCAGTTCGAGGATCAATCGTTTCACGCGTTCACCAGCAAGTACGACTACTGGCTCGAAGGCCGCGCGCGCCTGACGCACGCGGAGCTGCACGGCATGCACCTGTTCAACGACCCGGACAAGGCCAACTGCGCGGGCTGTCACCTGAGCCAGCCGAGCCGCGACGGTTTGCCGCCGCTGTTCACCGATACGCAATACGAAGCGCTAGGCGTGCCGCGCAACATGGCGATCGCGCAGAACAAGGATCCGAAGTTCTACGATCTGGGCATATGCGGGCCGTTTCGCCACGATCTCGAGAAGCAGACGCAGTATTGCGGCATGTTCCTGACGCCGACGCTGCGCAACGTCGCGACGCGACACGTGTTCTTTCACAACGGTGTCTACCATGACCTGAAACAGGTGATGGACTTCTACAACCTGCGCAACACCAACCCCGGGCAGATCTACCCGCGCGATGCATCCGGCAAGGTTGCGCAGTTCAACGACATTCCGCCGCAGTACCGCAACAACGTCGACTTCCAGGACGCGCCGTTCGATCGCAAGCCCACCGATCAGCCGGCGATGACCGCACAGGACGTACAGGACATCATCGCGTTCATGCAAACGCTGAACGACGGCTACCGTCCCTGACCGACAGCCGATCGCCGTGCTGCCTGCGGCTGCCCGCAGCGGATGCGGTTGCCCCGCAGAGTGCCCGTAGCGGCCCGTCGCTCACGCGCGGTACCGTTGCCTTCGTCGCCACCCCCATAGGTGAGGTCGCAACGCGACTCGGGCTGCTTGCAGGGATACTCGTCGGGCCGCTCATCGGGCTGCTCATTTGACCGCTCAGGCCGCGCGTGTCGATCGGCTCCGGCTCGCATGCGAGAGCGCCGCATGCGAGCATCACGCGCAGTTACGTCAATGCATCAACGCGGTGCCGGTTCTTCGAGAAAGTTCTGCACCGCGCTAAAGAACTGCAGCCGGTTCTTTTCCATCAGCACCGTATGCGTGCCCTCGCCGATCATCACGTATTGCTTCCACGGCGTGCCGGTCAATAACGGAAACAGCGCCTGCGACATGTAAGGCGGCGTATCCTGGTCCCACTGCGCCTGGATCATCAGCGTCGGCGCCGTGATCTTGCCCGGGTCGTAGGTCGCCTTGCCCGACATGTAATAGCCGCGGATGTCCTGCGTTACGCCGTTAGGTGCGCGCAGTGCCGGCGGATTCGCCGCGGCCGCTTTCGGGTCGGTTGCCCACGTCGCCTGCTGCCACTGGTCGAACCAGCCGGGCGGAATCAGGTCGGCGCGCTTGTCGTCGGGCACGCCCTTGTACCAGCGCTCTTTTGCCATCTCGGCGGTAACGAGCCGATACGCGCCGAGCTTCGCGGCGTCGCCAGTGGGTGGCGTGTCATGCGACAGCCACACCGACGCATACAGCACCAGCCGGTTCACCTGGTCCGGATGCTCGGCCGCGAAGCCGCCGGCAATCGTCGTTCCCCACGACCATCCCATTACATCGAGCTTGCTCAAATGCTTACGCTTCAACACCCAGTCGACCACGGCCGCATAGTCCTCTACCGCTTGTGCGGTGGATTCGACCGGCTGGCCGGCAGCGGCCGGCTGATCCATCGATGCGGGGCGCGTCGAATGCCCATAGCCGGGCAGATCGAGCAGGTACACGTCGAAGCCGTGCCGCGCAATGTAGTCCATCCACGACATGCCGTTCAGTTCGAGATCGAAGGCGGTGCTGGCCGGATAGGTCGCGCCGTGTACGAACACCAGCGTGTGCGCGGCATCGAAATGCGTCTGGTTGGCGGGGTGCTTGTTGCGCACGTAGATCTGGAGACCGGGCTGCGGCGAGTTCACCATCGCTTCTTCGGTAACCAGTTTGACCGGCGGCGCCGCTTGCGCGGCGACCGCTTTGCCCGCACCAATCAGAAATACGCCTGTAAGGATGGCTAAAGGTGTAAAGCGCTGCAACAGCTTCATCGGGGTGTCTCCGTGTACCGCTTTGAATGCGGCTTTGTGGGGGAGCCGTCACTGTATCAAGAGTTGATAAAACGCGTTGCGCGCATCGCAGCTCGCGAATTTCGCCTCGGTATTAAACCGAATAAATTACCTCGCAACGCATAACGCATAGCAATACGCGAACAAATTACTTATTCCATTTTTATAGCCGGGATGCCTGTCGTCTCAAGCACGGCATCCCTCTATGTTCGCATCGTGCGTGCAATCCATCCGCCATATCGTCCCTATCCTTTTGAGTAAACATTGCGTCTCTATGCACAATTTTTTTGTCGGGCGCTTCCATACACAATCGACCTGCCCAAATCGGCGAACGCGATGCCGCACCTCTCGCGTCAAACACGATCCCGCGCTTGCCGGTCACAGCCCCCCGATGCATCACCACTGACAAGGAAGAAAGCAATGCGGAACACTATTCCGTTACGTTCACTGATCGTCGCCACCATCGCCGCCGCATGCAGCGTCGCAGCCGGCACGGCCTACGCACAAGACCCGGCCGGCACGGCCCAGCAGGACGATGCGCCAGGCGCCGTATTCGTGCTGACCAACCAGCCGGCCGGCAATGCCGTACTCGTTTACGCACGCGCCGCAAACGGCGCGCTGACATTCGCCGGTCGTTATCCAACCGGCGGCAAAGGTGCCGGCAGCGGCGCCGATCCGCTCGGTTCGCAAGGCTCGCTGACGCTCGGCCCGGGCTTCCTGTTCGCCGTCAACGCAGGCAGCAACGACGTATCGATGTTTGCCGTGCGCGGCACGAAGCTGGTGCTGGTGGATCGCAAGCCTTCCGGCGGCCAGATGCCGGTTAGCGTCGCGGTCAAAGGCTTCGTCGCGTATGTGGTCAATGCGGGCGGCACGCCGAATGTCAGCGGCTTCTTTATCGACCCCGTCAACCAGCATCTGCTTGCGCTGCCCGATTCGACGCGCGCACTGGCCGGCGGCAGATCCGCGCAACCGGCGATGGTCGGCTTCTCGGCCGACGGCGACGAACTGCTGGTCAGCGAAAAGGGCACGCAGTTGATCGATAGTTACCGCATCGGGCCGCTGGGCATCGCATCCGCGGCGATCCCCAATGCGTCGTTCGGTGTCGCGCCGTTTGGATTCGCGACGCTGGCAAACGGCGATGCGTTATTCGCCGAATCGGCGTCGAACGCGGTGTCGTCGTATGCGATCGACGACATGCACAAGCTCGACACGATTACCGGCTCGATTCGCCTCGCGCAGCTCGCACCGTGCTGGATCGTTGCGACCGGCGACGGCCGCTATGCCTACACGGCCAACGCGGGCAGCGGCACGATCAGCAGCCTGCGCATCTCGATGGACGGCACGATCCGGCTAAAAGACGCGCAGGCTGCGGTGGTGGGCGCCCCCTTCGACCTCGCGCTCAGCAAGAAAAGCCAGTTCCTGTACGTGCGCGAAGGCAATGGCGCGTTGAGCGGCTTTCGCGTCAATACCGATGGCAGCCTGACGCCGGTCACGACGGTATCCGGCCTGCCGGCGGGCGCGCAAGGCATCGCAGCGCGCTGAGCGGGCGCGGCGCCCCGGCGGCGGCTGTACGCACGCCGCGGTGCTGCGCGGCTGCCATGCGTCAGGCACTGTCCGCGAGGCCCGCTCCCCTTACGTAGGTGCCAAGCAGTCGCCGCGTGCCCTCGAGAAAAATACGCGGGTGCCGCTCGAACACCGATACGAATGCATCGCCGAGCAGCTTCAGCTCGGTGGTCAGCCGCGAATCCGCCATCATCAGGATAAAGGCTTCGGCTGCGGCAATCGGTCCGAGCAGTGCCATCGAATCGAGCAACATGCGGCCAGGCAACACGAACAGTCTGCTGCCGCAAATGCGCACGGTAGCGTCGAGAATTTCCGCCGAAGCCGGCACCAGCGGCGGTGCCGCCAGCGTCAGACGCAACTGCGGCGTCAGCGCCCCGGGCCCGTCGAAACGGCCGATGCCGTCGACGTCGCGTGCGAGGCGGCGGATCGGCTTGCCGGTTGCGTAGATAAAGAGTCTCGCGCGTTCGCTCACTATGCGCAGCTGATTGGCGTCAATCGGTTCTCCAAGTGCCACGAGTGCTCCAGATTCGTTGTGCCCGCCTGCGCGGATTGGCATTTACCAGCCGATCAATTCAATTGACGCATTTGCCTGCGGCTGACCTTATTCACGATAACAGCCGCATGCACCCGAAATTCCGGACGCTATTCGACAAACGTGCGCATATGCGCGAACGAACCATCTGTTATTTGACAATGTGTCATGTCAGTGATGAAACAGGGTTTCGTATATGAATGGGCGTGGCGTGCAATCGACTCAAACGGCATCACCTGTCACGCTCGCGACGCACGGGCGCCGTTTTTTTAGCATGTCACGAAAGTATGGTAATAAGCAGGCTGCCTTCTATTGCCGATGACCCATGCTTGCCACTTCGACTATCACGCTGTTTGTGCTTGGCACCGTGCTGGTGCTGATCATGCCCGGTCCGACCAACACGCTGCTCGCCGCCGCCGGGTTGCGCCAGGGCGTCAGACGTTCCGCACGTTTGACGGCTGCCGAACTGGCCGGCTACCTGGTGTCGATTTCTCTATGGGGTTATCTGCTCGCGCATACCGCGCATTTCGTCAGCTGGCTGCCGATGTTCGTGCGCACCGCCAGCATTCTGTACATCGCGTGGCTGGCGGTGCGGATGTGGCGTGAGGCGGTCGCGTTGCCGTCGGCGGCGCGGGTCGCGGTCGGCATGCGCACGCTGTTCGTCGCCACCTTGCTGAACCCGAAGGCCTTGCTGTTCGCCAGCACGATCTTTCCGGCGGCCGCCTTCGCGGCACCCCGTGTGTATCTGCAGATCATCGCGCTGTTCAGCGCGATGCTGGTGCCGATCGGGCTGGTGTGGATCGCCTTTGGCGCCGCACTCGGCAGCGGCCGCGTGCAGTGGTTAAAGCCCGGCCACGTGCAACGCGGCGCGTCGGTCGTGCTGGGCATGTTCTCGTTGTTGCTCGCGTGGAGCACGTTCCACTAGCCGTGCGAAGGTCTGAACGAAGCGCACGGCGCAACGCGTACCCTGCAAACCGCAGCGGCCACCGGTTCACCGCTACCGGTTCAACGTGTCCGACGGCGACTCGTTGAACTGCCGCCGATACCCGTTGACCAGCGTCGAGCGATTGCTGACGCCCCATTTGACAGCCGTGGCAAGCACGCCGTGTTCGCGAGCCGAATCGGTTTCTTCAAGGTCCGCGCGAATCCGCTCCATGCGCAGCCGGCGAATCACTTCGGTCGGCGTCGAGCCGAGGCTCGTCTTGAACGCGCTTTGCAGCGCGCGTTCGGTCACGCCGATCTGCGCGGAAATCTCGCGAATCGACAGGTCCTTGCGCTCCAGATTGTCGAGCAGATAGCGATACGCGCGCCGATAACGTGCCGGCAGCCGCGCACCGACATCGTCGAGCTGTTGCGGCGCGCGCGCGATACGCTGGCCATAGCGCGCGAGTGCGACCGCCTCATCGCGAATGCAGTTGACCGCCGCCTGCGCATAACGCGTGTACACCTCCAGCGATTCGGCCGCGCGGCCCTGCAGATGCCGCAGCCTGGCGACGCAGTACAGATATTCGAGCTGGCGCTGGCTTTGCGGCAAACGCGTCTCCGCGCCCAGCAGCGTCAGCATCGATTCGGCCAGCACGATCGCGCCGCCGGCGAGACTCGCGAGCACCGTCTCGAGCCGCGCTGCGCCCTGGTAGGCGGACATGCCCTGCTTGCCGGCCCATTCGGTATGCGCCATCAGCGCGTGTCCCGCATCGCGCTCGCCGCCTGCAACCCGCTCGAGCCGCGCCAGAAAATCGAGGCGCGCGCGCAGCAGCGGATCGGCGATCGCGCCGGTCGACACGCGCAATGCGGATGGCCTGCGCAGCGTGGCCGCGTCGCCCGCGCCAGTTTGCCAATGAATGTGATCGGCCAGCTCGGCGCGCGAGCGCAGCCGGCCTTGTGCTTCGATATCGAAGCGCAGTGTGCTCAACAGGCGCTGCCAGCCGTCCATATGCGCGAGCCGCGCGCCGCTCGAGGCGCTCTCGTCGAGCAGGTCTTCGAGCGTATCGAGCACCGTGTCGGCATCGCGCAGCCGGCCGACGCCTAGCATCACACCGAACACGCCAAACCATGCATCGAGGCGCTGCGCCAACGGCGCATGCGAATGGTCGACGATCTGCAGGAAGCACGACATCGCCGTGCCATGGCGGCTGCGGAACAGCGCCTGCCAACCGGCGTTGCGGCACGACGCGAAGCGCATCTGGTCGCGATCGTCGCGCGGATCCTTGTTATCGCGCGAATCCTTGCTGTCGCGCATGCGCTTCAGCGCGTCGCGATACGACTCATCCGCGTCGAGTTCCATGCCGAGCGACAATTGCAGGTCGCCGCGCAACTGCAGCAGCGCGGCGCTCGCCTCATCGTCGCCTCCCAGATGACGTTGCATCTGCAGCGCCGCGGTCTGCACGTTGCCGGTGCGAATCGATTCGACCACCGGCGACGGCACCGCGCCGGCACCGAGCATCGAAAGGTAGGGAAAGTAAAAGGTAACGAGCATGGCTGAATCCGTCGTGAGTCTGCACGGCGCAAGCTGCGCCGCAGCGCGATGGCAGGAGGGGGGCGCGCAACGTGAAGCAGGCTGAACCGCGTGCTGCTCACGCAGGCCGATCAGGACCCGGCAAACGATTGCGGAACCGATTGCATCAACTGGGAGAAATCTAGCAAAGCGCTCGCGCGCAGATTTCAATAATCAGACAAAACCGTTGAGGGTTTGAGCAATGTTGAGCAAGCTGACAATCCAATCGTGCGGTGGTCCGCACGCCAGCGGAAAGCCAGCGCATCCGCATGGTTCAGGCTCGCCGCCTGCCTCCTAACGCGGCGCTTCGCATTCGAGCCGCAGCTGTTCGATAAAAGCCTGCTGCATCGCTGTGCCGAGCCAGTCGCTGCGTATCGTGTAGCCGACCGTGCGGGTCGCTTCGGGCGTATCGACGTCCAGCGCGACGATCTCGCTGCCCGGGTACGCGTCGCGGATCTGCGAGCGCGCGAGCAGCGTCACGCAATCGCTTTCCACCAGCATCGCCAGCATCATCGGCATCGAACTGGTCTCGACCACCAGCGGCGGCTTCGCGGTGAGTTGCGCGAGAATCGCGTCGACTGCCGCGCGCCGCGGCACATTGCGCTGCGGCACCACCCAGTCGAACGCCGCGAGGTCGCGCGCCGAAATGTTCTGCTGGCCCACCAGCCGATGGCCCTTGCGCACCGCGACCACATACGGGTCGTTGAACAGTTCCTGCTCGACCACCGATTCGGAGAGGCGCGGCTCGCGCAGCGCGCCGATCATCACGTCGATCGTGCCGAAGCGCAGTTCGCGATAGAGCCGCGCATGCGAGCCCTCGTCGACCGTCACCTTCGCCGCCGGGTAGATGCGCAACAGCTGCTGGATGGCGCGCGCAATCAGCCGCGGCGGCACCATCGGCAGCACACCTACCGCGACCTTGCCGGTGAGTTGGCCGCGCGCATTGGCGAGGTCTTCGCGCGCCTGGCCGATTTCGTACAACGCAAGGCTTAGCCGCCGTGCGAGCTCGATGCCCGCCGGATTCGCCGACACGCTGTGCACGCGCCGCCGGTACAGCGCGACGCCCACCGTCTGTTCGAGCTGGCGTGCGGCGCGATGCACGGCCGGCTGCGAAATACCCAGATGCTGTGCTGCTTCGGCCGCCGAGCCGCGCTGTGCGATCGCGACATGGCAGCGCACCTGCGCGTCGGTCAGATGCCGGCAAATATTGCTGACCGTCGCGGCCGGCGGCGCCGTGCCGCCGATCAGCAAACCCACTGCGCGTTCCATCTGTTCGAGCATGCGCCGCACGCGCCGCTGCAGGATCAGCCCTTCGGGGGTCAGTTCGCTGCCGCCGTAGCCGCGCTCGAACAACGCGCCGCCGAAGCTCGCCTCGAGCTTGGCGATCGCGAGGCTCACCGCCGGCTGCGTACGGTTGGCAAGCCCCGCGGCCATGCCGATGCCGCCGGCTTCGCATACCGCATCGAATAGAAAAAGCCTGCGCAGGCGGGTCAGTTCGTCTTCCATTTTGTCCCCTCTATGGGCCGATCGGTACTCGGCCTGGCACCCTGGAGAAAACCCGTAGATTAACCAGAATTTATGGCCAGCGGCGTACTACATATTGAACGTTTTTGCATAGTCACGCTTAAAGTGACGGCCATTCGATCCAAAAGTCTTCAGTCAGGAGTTTGTTCATGTCCGTTGTCATCGACACCCATACCCACGCAATTTCCCCGGATAAACAGCGCTATCCGCTCGCTCCGGTCGGCGGTCACCAGTCCGAATGGTCGGCGAAGCGCCCGGTCAGCTTCGAGCAGCTGCTGGCTGCCATGGACGAAGCGGGCATCGACCGCGCGGTGGTCGTGCAGGCGTCGACGGTGTACGGCAACGACAATAGTTATGTGGTCGAGGCCGTGCGCACGCACAAGGATCGCTTCGCCGGCGTGTTCTCGATCGACGTGCTGGCCGCCGACGCGGTGTCGCAGCTGCAGCGCTGGCTCGACGCAGGCCTGTCGGGTCTGCGCCTGTTCACCACCGGCAGCACGATGCCCGGCCAGGCCGGCTGGCTCGACGACGAGCGTTCGTTCCCGGTGTGGGAATACGCGCAGAAGCATAACGTGTCGATCTGCCTGCAAATGACCGCGCAAGGCATCCCGGCGCTGCTGAACATGCTGTCGCGCTTCCCGGATATCCGCGTGCTGCTCGATCACCTCGCGCGCCCGGAACTGGCCGGCGGCCCGCCGTACGAAGCCGCTGCGCCGCTGTTCAGCCTGGCATCGCATCAAGGCGTGTATCTGAAGCTGACCAACCGCACGATCGCCGAAGCCGCGCGCGGCGCGTCGACACCCGCAGCGTTCTTCCCGAAGGTGCTCGACGCGTTCGGCGCGCATCGCATCGCATGGGGCTCGAATTTCCCGGCTGCCGAAGGCGCGCTGCCGCAACTACTGACCGATGCGCGCGAAAGTCTCGCGATGCTGCCGGCCGACGCACAGCAGGCGATTTTCGGCGGCACCGCCCGCACGCTGTATCCGATGCTCGCAGCCTGAGCGGCCGGTACTGACGCAACCACAGCGAACGGACATCCAGCAAGGAACGCAATCATGACCGCCGATACGAAGCCCGTGCGTCTCACCGCCGCGTTGAAGAGCTACGCTCACACGCGCGCACTGAAAGCCGGCGAACTGACCGACCCCGCCGTCGAACTGGAATTCGCGGACGTCGAGCCGATTCACCGCGCGTTTGCGCCGATGGCCCGCAAGCAGGCCTACGACGTCAGCGAAATGGCGATCGTCACCTATCTGCAGGCGAAGGCGTACGACAAACCGGTGGTGCTGTTGCCGGCGGTGGTCGCCGCGCGCTTCCAGCAGGGCTGCATTATTTATAATGCGCAACGCGGCAAGCTGACGGTGGACAATCTCGCCGGCAAGAAAGTCGGCGTGCGTGCGTACTCGCAGACCACCGGCATGTGGGTGCGCGCGATTCTCGGGCAAACCTACGGCGTCCCGCTCGAGCAGATCGACTGGGTGACTTTCGAAGGCGCGCACCTCGAGGAATATCAGGAACCGTCGTTCGTGCGCCGCGCGCAAGCCGGCCAGCAGCTGCTGCAGATGCTGCGCGACGGCGAACTCGACGCCGCGATTCTCGGCAACGACCTGCCCGACGAACCCGGGCTCGTCACGCTGATCGACGATCCGGCCGCCGCCGACCGCGCGTGGTTCGGAGTCCATGGCTACGTTCCGATCAATCACGTGGTGGTGGTGAAGAAGGAACTCGCCGAGCGTCATCCGCAAGCCGTGCGCGCCGTGTACGACCTGCTGCGCCGTGGCAAGGAAGCCGCTGCCGGCGCGCCGGAAAACGCCGGCAAGCCGGACCGCCTGCCGTTCGGCATCGACGCGCTGCGCGCGCCGCTCGCCGAGACGCTCGCGTTCTGCGAAGAGCAGAAGCTGCTGCCGCGCAAGCTCAGCGTCGACGAAGTGCTGGCCGATTGCGTCGCGATTCTCGGCGACGCTGCGCACTAACGTCGAACCCGCCGCACCGGGCCCGCCCGCGCGGGCCGTTTTATCCGTTTTGAGCGAAACCCCGGATTCGCCGCAGTTTTCGAAGGAGACACCATGAGCATGCCCGGCAAAGCCACCGCGAAACCGCGCGGGCGTCAGCCGTTCTACCGGGACCTGTCGTTCCAGGTCTTTGCCGGCATGGCGCTGGGCGTCGCGTGCGGCTACTTCTTTCCGAAGTTCGGTATCAACCTGGCCCCGCTTGGCGACGCGTTTATCCGCATCATCCAGATGCTGATCGGCCCGATCATCTTTTGCACGGTGGTGAGCGGCATCGCCGGGGTCGCCGACTTCAAGAAGGTCGGCCGCGTCGCGATCAAGGCGCTGTTTTACTTCGAGGTGGTCACGTCGCTCGCGCTGGTGCTCGGCCTCGTCGTGATCAACGTGCTGAAGCCCGGCGTCGGCATGAACGTCGACATGCACAGCGTGCACTCGGCCGCGGTCGATGCATATGTCGCGAAAGCGCAGCACGCGGTCACCGCCAGCGAGTTTCTGCTGAACGTGATTCCGCACACGGCGATCAGCGCGTTTACCGGCGGCGACGTGCTGCAGGTGCTGTTCTTCTCGGTGCTGTTCGCCTTCGGCCTCGCGGCGATCGGCGAGCGCGCCCAGCCGATGCTGAACGTGATCGACGCGGTGTCGGGGTCGCTGTTCTGGGTGATCGGCTTGACCATGAAGATCGCGCCGATCGCGGCATTCGGCGCGATTGCGTACACGGTCAGCAAGTTCGGCTTCGGCACGCTGCTGTCGCTCGGCAAGCTGATTATCGAGTTCTACCTGACCTGCGCCCTCTTCATCGCGCTGATCCTGTGGCCGATCGCGAAGGCAAGCGGTTTCAGCCTGCTGCGCCTGATGCGTTACATCGGCGCGGAACTGCTGCTGGTGCTCGGCACCAGTTCGTCGGAGACGGTGTTTCCGCAGCTGATCGACAAGCTCGAGCGCCTGGGCTGCGACAAGTCGGTGGTCGGGCTGGTGCTGCCTACTGCGTACACGTTCAACCACGACGGTACGTGCCTCTACTTCGCGGCGGCTGCGGTGTTCCTCGCGCAGGCCACCAATACGCCGATGGGCTGGCATGAACAGGTGGTGCTGCTGCTGGTGCTGCTGCTGACTTCGAAGGGGGCAGCAGGCGTATCCGGCGCGGCCATCGCCGTGCTGGCGGCGACGCTCGCGGCCTCGAACACGATTCCGGTCGAATCGATCGCGCTGATTCTCGGCATTCACCGGGCCCTGTCGAGCGCGTTCGTGTTCACCAATATCGTCGGCAACAGCGTCGCGACGATCGTCGTGGCGAACTGGGAAAAGGCGCTCGACCGCGTAAAGCTGCGCCAGGAGCTGAAAACCGGCTTCAGGCCGCATGACGCACCGATCGGCGTACTCAAGCAGCCGCCCAACGGCGCCACAGGCAGCTGAAAACCGACTCGACCCGATTGACTGAACCGGCCGCTGTAACCGGTTCGACACAGCAAGCGAAGTAAACGTACGGAACGAATCACCGAAGAATCACCGAACCGACATCCGGCGCGCGGCGCCAGCCGCCGCCGGATGCGAATACAAAAGCGAGACACCGACACCGGAACCGCAGTCACGAATCGATTTACAGCGGTTCCAACATAAGACTTATTTAGTCATACCAATCTTCCGGCGGATCGAGACCACCGCATGAAGTCATGCGGACGGGGGCCAATCATCGCCCGCCGAACCGGCACCAATATTAACTAGAGGGGGACGTGTTGTGAAAAGCAGGGCATTAAACCGTGTTGCACTGGGCACCGCCGCAGCGGCAGGCTTTCTGGCCGCACTGCCGGCTTACGCGCAATCGAGCGTGCAGCTGTACGGCACGGTGGACGGCGGGATTCGTCAGCAAACCAATGCCGCAAAGGGCGGCGGTTCGGTCACGACGATGAATTCGAACGGCTTCTACAGTTCGAACAAGCTCGACTTTCGCGCCCGTGAAGACCTGGGCGGCGGCTGGAATGCGCACTTCCTGCTCGAAGGCGGCTTCAACCTGTCGAACGGCCAGTTCGACAACACGACCAACACCGAATTCAACCGGCAGGCGTTCGTCGGCCTCGGCAACAAGAAGTACGGCGAGCTCGATCTGGGCCGCCAGTACACGATCGCGCACGACATCATCAGCTTCTATGATCCGTACGGCTTTCACTTCACGCCGATCATCCCGCTGACGGTCGCCTCCGACGGCACGCGCAACAACAACGATGTGAAGTACAAGGGCAATTTCGGCCCGGTGCTGGTCGAGGCCGACAATTCGTTCGGCGGCGTGGCGGGCGACTTCGCCAGCGGCGCGACCCGCGCGGTAGGCCTGAACTATGCGAGCGGGCCGATCGGCATCGGCGGGCTGTACGGGCATCGCAGCGTGGCGGCAGGCACCGGCTTTGTCGGCGATACCTACTACATGGTCGGCGCAAGCTATGCGATCGGACCGGTGCGTTTCTCGGGCGGCTTCATGTCCGAAGACCAGCAAGGCCCCGGCACGCCGCATACGGTGACCAACAACGGCTTCGGCGGCTTTGCGTGGGACATCACGTCGGTGCTGGTGGCGCGCGGCGGCTACTACCAGACCAACGTGTCGACCGACAAGGCCGCGCGCCGCGGCATGACGGTGATGTCGCTCGCGTATTCGCTGTCCAAGCGCACCACGCTGTATGCGGAAGGCGACTACACGTCGTTCAAGCACCCGGTCGTGACCACGCTGAACCCGACCGGCTCGTCGAGCCAGACCGCGTTCACGGTGGGTATCGACCACCTGTTCTGAGCGTCGTCATCTGACATCGGTGAGATCGGGTCGCGCAGTGCGGCCCCGATCCGCCATCAAGGCGCCGCTGCAGCAGAACCCGCGTCAAACCAGCCGCAGCACGCTCGCCAGCGCGCCGCCGGCCGCGAACACCGCACCCGCCACCAGCGCCAATACGCCGCCGTGTTCCGCGCTGATACCGAACAGCAGCACCGCCACCGCCGCGCCGAGCGTCATGCCGATCAGCCGCGCGATCGTCATCATGCCGCCCGCTGCGCCGCTGCGCTCGCGCGGCCCGGAGGTCAGCAGCAAGCGGTTGTTCGGCGTCTGAAAAAAGCCGAAACCGATACCACACAGCGCCGTGCGCCACGCGATTTCCAGATTGCTGGCCGTGATCGGCAGAGCAGCCGTCAAGCCAAGGCCGAGCGCCATCAGCGCGAGGCCCACCGAGCACAGCACGCCCGCCGGATAGCGGTCCGACAGCCGCCCGGCCAGCGGCGCGATAAACACGATCACGAGCGGCCACGGCGTGATCAGCAAGCCGGCCATCGTCACATTGCGCGCGAATTGATGCTGCAATAAAAACGGCAGCGAAATCAGCGCGAGCGTCTGTGCCGCATATGAGCAGATCGACGTCAGCATCGATAGCGAAAACACCGGCAGACGCAACAGATCGACCGGCACCAGCGGCGCGGCCGCGCGCTTCTGATGCACGAACAGCAGCGCAAACAGCAGCGCTGCCGAGATCATTTCGAGCACGGCCGGCGTGTGGTCCGCGTGCTCGCCAAGCTCGCCGACACCGAGAATCAGCAAGGTCAGCGCCGCGCCGCTGAGCAGCGCGCCCGTCACGTCGAACGGCCGCGCCACGCCTTTGCGCCCCGGCACCGCAAGACCCGCGGCCACGAACACCGCGATGCCTACCGGAATATTCACGCCGAACAGCCAGCGCCAGTCGGCCACGTGCAAGATCGCGGCAGCCGCGCTCGGACCCAGCGATGCGGAAATCGCCACGGTCAGCGCAAGCAGCGCGAGACCGTGGCCGATCATCTTTTGCGGATACGCAGTGCGCAGCAACCCGGGCGTCAACGCGCCGAGGCACGCGCCGCCCACGCCCTGCGCGAGCCGCGCGCCAATCAGCACCGGCAGCGTGGGCGCCGCCGCGCACGCAAGAGAGGCGAGCGTGAACAGCGTCACACCACCGAGATAAACCCGCTTGAAGCCGAACCGTTCGCCACATGCAGCGAGCGGCAACACCGCCACCGCCATCGCAAGCTGATATGCGTTGACGATCCAGATCGCCTGCGATGCACTGCTGCCGAACTCACGCGCGATCACCGGCACCGCGATGTTGGCGATCGCCCCATCCAGATTCGCGAGGAACACGCCGAGCAGCACCGCGAACACCGCCCACTGGCGGCGCGGCGACTCGAGCCCGTCGGGCTGCGAATGGGCTGCGGCCGCCGTAGCGGGCTTGTGTTGCGGCAGCGCCGCGAGTTCGGCAGTACGGGTCATTTCAGGCGGAACGCTGTTTCCGCGTTGGTCTGGAAGAAACGCTTCTTGTCTGCTGCACTGATCGACATACGGTCGAGCATGGTCACCTCTTCGACGGCGTGTTGATACGGATAATCCATCGCATACATCACGCGTTCCATGCCCATCATGTCCTGCGTAAACCTGATGGCCGGTTCCGACGCGAAGCCGCTGGTCGTGATGTAAAAGTTGTCGCGTAGATACTCGCTCGGCTTGCGTTCGATCGGCTGCATGCTCGCGTAGCGCTTCGACACCACCGTCGCGCGATGCATATAGTCGAGCCGATACGCCCAGAACGGCAGCGCCTCGCCCATATGGCCGAGCACGATCTGCAGCTTCGGAAAGCGGTCGAACACGCCGGCCGTGATCAGCCGCAACGCATGCAAACCGGTCTCCACGCCGAAGCCGTAGATCGCGCCGTCGAGACCGCATTCGAGAAACGGCTGGATCATGTTGCGCGGCGGTGTGTTCGGATGCAGGTAAATCGGTGTGTCGTTGGCTTGCGCCGCTTCGAAAATCTCCCAGAACTTCGGGTCCGACAGATATTCGCCGTGCGTATGCGAGTTGACGATCACGCCCGTCAAGCCCAGCTTCTGCACGCCGCGTTCAATTTCCTTCGCCGCCGCGGCCGGGTCTTGCGGCGCGATCGCCACCATCCCCGAGAAGCGCGTCGGATGCTTACGTACTGCATCTGCCAGCTGATCGTTGGCGAGCTGCGCAAACGGTACAGCGGTGTCCTTGTCCATCACCTGCACGCCCGGCGACGTCAACGCGATGATCTGCCGGTCGATGCCCGCTTCGTCCATATGCCGCAGACGCTGCTCGCCGAGATCGGTCAGACACTCGATGATGTGCCGCGCCCGCGCGCTCGGGCTGCTCATATAGAAACCCAGCAGACTGACAAAGCCCGGGTCCGGATCCGGGCCGTCGAGAATCTGACGGTAGATCTTCAGCATCTCGGGCGGCGCGAATGCTTCTTCGGTCGCGATGCGCGCATAGTCGGCCCTGGCCGGTTTCGCGATGACGGTGTCCTCTGATTGTTGCATGTGTCGGTTCCTTTTCGAAAGCTCAACAGTTATTTCGCGGGTAAGTGCCGCGAAGATGAAAACCTTTCATGCTCACGCAAGCCGCTCCGTGCGCACGCGAGGCCTAACGCATCTGCACCGGCACCCATTGCGGGTCGCCGTTTTTCGGCGTACTTGCGCTCCATTCGATGCTGACGTCGTCGCCGCTCACTTCGGTGCGGTACGTCTTCAGCGGAATCGAACAGGGCGCGCCGGCGGGCTTGCCGGTCGGAATGTGAAATGCGCCCAGATGCAGGCTGCATTCGACGATGTCGCCGTCCAGTTCGCCTTCGGACAGGCTCGACATGCCGTGCGTGCAGGCGTCGTCGGTGGCGTAGAAGGTGCCGTCGAGGTTGTAGACGGCGATCGCGTGGCCTTCGACGTCGAAGCGGCGAATCGAGTCGGGCGGCACATCGGCGATGCTGCAGACGCGGGTTAAGGTGGGGCTCATGATTTGACCTCGCGAAGTCGGTGCGTGTCGCGCGCCGCGGGTGTCGGGCGTGTAGCGAGTCTCGCGACCCAGGCTCAGTCGCGAACGCTCACGCGCCTTTCGTCCGGCGCACTGCAGCGGGTTAGAAATAACGGTCGAAATGCAGTTGCTGCTGCGGCACGCCGGCTTCGCGCAGACGTGCCTCGACAGCGGCGACCATCGGCGGCGGGCCGGCGAAATACCATTCATGCTCAGCGGGCGCGGCCTCGATGGTTGCGAGCGCAACGTCATGCACGAAGCCGGTCGCGCCGCTCCACGCGTGGTGGGGTTCGGGCACAGACACGGCCGGATGAAACGTGATCGTGTCGTTAAAGCCGGGCAGCGCGCGCAATTCGCGCTCGCCGCCGATATCGGCCTGGGTGCGGCCGCCCATGAAAAAGCGCACACGCCGGCCGGCCAGCATCGATGACGCAGCTGCACCGCGCGCGATCGACAGCATCGGCGAAAGCCCCGAGCCGCCCGCCACGCAGACGATGTCGCGCGCCGCGTCCTCGCGCAAATACGCGTTGCCGTAAGGACCATCGAGCACGACCTGCATGCCGGGCCCGAAACGATCGAACAGCACCGCGGTGGCGCGGCCTTCCGGCACGCGGCGGATCTGGAAATGCCACTCGTCGCCGCATGCGTCGGGCCGGGTTGCGATGTTGGACATCGCGATGTTCGACATTGAATAAGCTCGCGCGCGGCCCACGCCGGCGATTTCGATCAACGCATACTGGCCCGGTAAAAACCGCAACGGCTCAGCCAGCCTGAAGCGAAACTCGCGGATGTCGTGCGTGATGTCGGCCATCGCCACCAGCGATGCGAGCACGCGGCGCGGCGCCGGCGCGGGTGACGGCTGCGCGTCGAGTTGCACGCGCACCGTCAGATCGGAACGCGGCACCGACTGGCATCCGAGCCGCCGGCCCTTGCGACGATCGCGTTCGGTCAGCGCGGGCGCGGCCGGATATAGATCGTCGACCTCGCCTTCCAGCAGTTCGTAACGGCACGTGCCGCAACCGCCCGCGTTGCATTCGTACGGCATCGCAAGGCCCGCGCGCAGGCCGGCGCGGGTCAACGTGTCGTGTGCGCTGCAGGTGAAGCTGCGGCCGTCTTGCAGGTGTATCTGAAAGTCCGACATGGCTTGGGTATTCGGCTTGATTCTTTTGAACGACAAAGCGATGCCCTCCCCGCGCGCGATGGCGCGGGTCAGCGATCTGGCAACTTTGACAACGGTGACGACGGTGACGACGGTGGCAACCGCCGCGACATCGGCAGCCACCGCGTGGCCGCCGACGCAACGACGCAACGCCGCTCAGGACACCGGCTGGAACTCGATCCCCGCGCGATGACACCAGTATTCCCAGCCACGGTCGTAGCCTTCGCCGGGTTTTGCATCGCGCAGCCGCGACGTGATCTTGTCGACCTCGCCTTGCGTGAGGAAGGTCACGTCTCCGAGCCGCATCGCATTCATCTGCAATTGCGCGTTCACTTCCAGATACACGGCGGTGTACACCACCGCGCGCAGCGATTCGCCGACCACCGTCGAGCCGTGGCCGCGCATCAGTCCACTGGTATTGCCACCCAGCACGCCCGCGAAATCGCGGCCCATCTTCATGTCGCCGATCAGCAGATTGGTGTCGCCGAAGGTGGTTTGCGCATCCCACACCGGCACGTGGCAGCCGATCGTCGCGCAGCTGTGCACGATCGGACGCAGCCGTGCGCTGCTCACCGTAAACGGCACCACGCTGCGGCTATGGCTGTGCACGACCGCATGCACGTCCGGCCTCGCTTCATACAGCGCGCCGTGAATGTGCCGCTCGAGATACGGTTTGCCGATCGATGCATCGACCGGCGCGCCGTCCAGTTCGAAGGTCATGATGTCGCTGCGCTCGATCAGCTCCGGCGGCCGCGCGCGCGACATAATGTAGCGCTGCGGGTTTTCCGGATCGCGCACGCTGACGTGGCCGAATGCGTCGACCACGCCTTCGTTGGCGAGGATGCGGTTGGCCGCGACCAGTTCGTTAAATAGCGAGTCTCTGTTCATCATGTCGATATTCCGTTGATCAAAGAATGAAGCTGACCGAGCCCAGCGAACCCAGTTCGTGCGCGTCGAGCAGCACCCGCCGTTCGCGGATCAAGAGTCCATGCGCGGCATCGGCACGGCGCGCCAGCACATAGCGATACTGGCCGACGTATTCGCGAATCCGCTCATAGCGCCGATAGCGGTAGCAGACGAAATTCGCGGTGGCGGTCAGCGTCTCGTCATTCTGCTCGACGATCCGCACATTGCTCAAAAGCCGGCGCGTGCGCGACTTCGGAAACTCCGCGTGACAGTTCGGATCCTTCACGCGAATCACGCGCTGGCGAATCCGTTCGGCGTCGTCGGCAATCGTGAACAGCGCGCTGCGATGGTGCGCATGCGGCGCGTCGTTCGACGGCACCAGATACTGCGCATCGTCGGTCAGCAGTTGCAGCCATTCGTCGAGCTGCCAGTTGTCGAGCAGATCGGCCTCGGTGAACAGAAAATCTTCGACCTCGGCGCGCGCGAGCGGCGGCCGCGAGAGAACCGCGTTCGTCATCACTTCGCCTCCGTGATCATTTCGTTCCAGCGGCGCCAGAAGGTGCGCAGATGGTGCTCGTCGCTATTGAGCTGTTCGCTGTCGGGCTTGCCCATGCCGCGCGACATTTCCGACCACGGGTCGTTCTGCCAGTTGGCAAGCCCCTGCTGCACCAGTTCGAGCGCTTCGACGTCGTCGGGCGTCGCGAAACCGCCCGGGCCGTAGAAGGTCAGGAATGCATCGAGCCGGCGCGCGCGCGCCGATTCGGTCTCTTCGACCGGCCCCGCGGCCCACGCGGTGACCTGCATGCGCGTCGGCCCTTCCGGAAAGAACGTGCGGATCGTCACCGACGAGCCGTCGTTGATCACCAGATTCGGGAAGATCACCAGATTGCGGTTCGTATCGGCAACCCGCGCGGCACGTTCTTCGCCGAGCCGTTCGACCAGCTCGCGGCGGATCGCCTCGATTTCTTCCTTCGCATCCGCGCCGTACAGCGGGATCCAGCGCGCCACCGGGCGGCCGCGGAAGTTCACGTTGTCGGTCGTGAAATGGCCGTTGCCGAGATCGATCGCATAGCCTTTGGTCGGCAGCACGAGGCCCGCTTCCTTCGGCGGCTCGATGTCGACGCCGGAGTTCTTCATGAAGTTCAGCCACGTCGAATGCGTGGTGGGCAGGTGATAGTCGTCGACGCTGTTTTCGACCATCAGCTTCCAGTTCGCTTCGACCGTGTATTCCTGCGAGCCGGTGAGCACTTCGAGCGTGCCCGACGGCGACTGCTCGAATACCAGATCGATGTAGTCGGTCACCGCGGCGCCGAGATAGTCGACCAGCGACGGCGCATCCGCGTCGAGGCACATGAACCACAGGTCGCGATACGACTCGAGGCGCGCCGGACGCTTGAGCGCGTATTCGGTCTTGTCGAAGCACGCGTCGTACGCGTCGTCGCCCGGAATGCGCGCGAGCGAGCCGTCGTTGCCGTAGCTCCAGCCGTGATACACGCAGAAAAAGCGCCGCGCGTTGCCGGCCCGCTCGGTGCAAACCGTGGCGCCGCGATGGCGGCACGTGTTGAACAGGCACTGCACGTTACCCTTGCCGTCGCGGCAGAAGATCACCGGGCGCCCCGCGACGCGACGCGTGACGAAATCGCCGTTATTGCGGATTTCCGAGCCATGGCCGACATAAATCCAGCATTTTGAAAAAATCTTGTCGATTTCCTGACGGAGCAGATCTTCGGACACGTGAACCTCGCGATTCAGCTTGAAGACCTTACGCTCCTTGTCGTCGATGATGTACTGCACGTCCCTGCCCATTCAAGACTCCTCGCCACCTGTGGGGTTCGATGTTCGATGTTCAATGCTGCTTGGGCCAGTATAAAACACTTTTCGCTTATTATGGGATTTTTGATTGTTAGAGAATTGATGGAATTCTTGCCGCCAGCCGTAACCGGTCAATACAGAATGGCCGCCCGGGCAGCGCCGCGCAGCGCGAAGCCGCAAGCCCGTAACGCAGGCCAGCGGGACGCTGCGGCGCAACAGCGCGCGTCTGCCGCGGAATAGTCGGGGTACAATGGCCGCCAACCGGCTCGTGACGTAATCCAACACTGCGGGATGAGCGTGCCTCTGGTTGGCCGCCCGTTCCGCGCTCGACGCAACAGGCCCGCCGGTCGCCGCGCGCCGCCCTCCCGAATGAACCCACGGGCATGCCAGAAGCAAACTCGCAAAGCAGTCTCGAAAGAATGATCTCCGTGCTGGATCTGATCGAAGCCAGCAGCAGCGGCCTCACCTTCGACCAGATGCTCGACGCACTGAAGCTCACCCGCTCCACGCTGTATCGCTACGTGAAGATCCTGTCCGAAGCGGGCCTGATCACGTCGCTATCCGATCTCGGCTATACGCTCGGGCCGCGCGTCGCCGAGCTCGACTACAAGATGCGCACGCAAGACCCGCTGATCGTCGCGAGCATTCCGATCATGGCCGAGCTCGCGCGCGCGGTGCCCGGCGTGGTGCTGCTGTGCCGCCGCTATCGCGACAAGGTGCTGTGCGTGCATCAGGAAGGGTCGAGCCCGTCGTTCAGCAGCGGCTACGAGCGCGGCCGCGACCGGCCGCTGCTGATGGGCGCGGCCTCGCGCATCATCCTCGCGCATATGCATACGCGGGCGATTTCGCGGCTTTATGCGGAGCGCGGCACGGAGTTCGGCGAAGCCGGGCTCGGCACCTCGCTCGCGCAGGTGCGCGCGGCGCTCGCGCAGATCCGCCAGCGCGGCTGGGATGCGAGCGAAGGCCAGGTGACACCGGGCGTGACCGGCATCGCGGCGCCGGTGTTCGACGGCGAGGGAACGGTAGTGGGCAGCCTGAGCATCACGCTCGGCAAGGCATCGATGAAAACCGACGAGATTGCGCGCATCGCGGAACGCGTGACGTTCTGTGCGGGGATCGTCAATAACGCGATTTCGCGCGGCGCTGGGACTTGAAGCAAACGCGGAAAAATTCGACGCAATACGAATAGCGAATAACAAATAACGAATTCGTATTGCGCCGGATTAGCATACGGAATTTTAATTACCCCGCCTGAATCGCTCTGCCTGAATTGCTCCGCTTGAATTGCTCCGCATTACGCCGGCATGCAGTTATGCGCCGCTGTAGGCGCCCCTGTTCCAGCCTTCGCCATCCCAGCACCACTCGGTGGTCGTCGTACCGGCAGTTGCATAAACGCGGATGTGAATCGTGCTTCCAACCAGCCAGCATGTTGCGGAGACATTGTCGCCGGCCTGGCTGAAAGCGCCCGTGTACCAGCCCTTTCCATCGTAGCAGCGCTCGGTGATCTTGTTGCCATTGGCAGTGTAGACACGGATGTACGGGGAGGTGGTTCCCCATGAAACGGCAGCAGTTTCCATTTTCAACTCCGAATTGAATGAAGTGGCGAAATGAAGCCTGCGACGATCGCAATATATGTGTCATCGCGGTAAAGCCAATTCATATTAGCAATTCGTCTGCGCGAAATACCTACCAGTTCTTGCAGTGAAATATGACAACTGCCGCCGACCATGAGGGCAGCATATTGATTAATTAATGCCCTATAGCTTTGGCATGAAGATTAAATCCGAGACCAGACCAGGGCGCGCACTGCGCCTCAATGCGGAATCGACTCCGCGCCGGCATGCCCATCATCGCCCGCATGACGCTCTTGCGCCCGTCCCTTCGGCGTAAAGCGGTCACGCGCCAGCGGCCGCAAGATCAGCGCAGCGACTGCGCCGACCGCGAGCGGCACCAGCGGCGCGCAAAACAGCACGCGCAACGGCAGCTGCATATGGATCAACTGCCCACCGATCAGCGGCCCGACGATCGCCCCCACCCGCCCGACACCGAGCGCCCAGCCCGTGCCGTTCGCGCGAATCGCGGTTGGATAGCTCAGGCCGACCACCGAGTTCATCCCCAGCTGATTGCCGAGCACCGTGATGCCGACCAGAAACACCGCGAACTTCAGCATCACCGGCGCCGAGCTTTGCACACCGAGCCACGCCACCGCCGGGCACGCCAGCAGCATGAACACCGCAACGATGCCCAGCCCGCCGCGGTCGAGCGCATAGGCCACCGCCAGCCCGCCCACGACCCCACCGAAGTAATACATCGACGCCGTGAGCGCCGCCTGCGACGGCGACAGCCCGGCGCTATGCAGCAGCGTCGGCATCCAGCTGTTCAGGAAGAAGTTGGTCATCAGGTTGGTGATCATCAGCGTCCAGACCAGCGGCGTGATCCAGCGCAGCTTGCCGGCAAACAGCAGCCGCAGCGTAAAGCGCTGTTCGAGCTGATGCGCGATCACGAAGTTCGAGCGCTCGGGAATCGTTAGTTCGGGGCGCATCCGGCGGGCGAGTTCGACCAGTTTCGGACTGGCCGGATCGCGCACCGCCAGAAACTTCATCGACTCCGGCAGCCACAGCAGATTCACCAGCGCAGCGACGATCGGCAGCACCCCGCCGACGATAAACAGCAGATGCCACGACGCCTGCGGCGCGAGCGCCGCGACCACCGCCGGCACCGTGCCGCCCAGCGTGATGCCCATGAACATCAGCGTGATCAGCATCGCGCGGGCGCGCGCCGGCGCGTATTCGGCCATCAGCGCGATCGTGTTGGCCGGCAGGCCGCCGAGACCAATGCCGGTGCAAAAGCGCAGCATCGCGAGCGTGACCAGCGAATGCGCACCGGCAGTAGCCAGCGAGAACACGCCGCACATCGTCGCGCACAGAATGATCGCGATGCGCCGGCCGAAACGGTCGCCGACGAAGCCGAAGATCGGCGCGCCGAACATCATGCCGAACAGACTCGCACTGAACACCGGTGCGAGCATCGAGCGCTCGATATGCCAGTCGCGCGCGATGCCGACCGCGGCATACGCGGCGGCCGCCAGATCGTAACCATCGCCGATCTGGCATAGAAAACCGAGCACCATGATGCCGATCAGAAAGCGCCCGATGCGCTGTTCGTCGACCAGTTGCGCCACGCGGATCATGCGCGGCTCGAGCGTCGTGTCGCGCATTCACAGGCTCCATTGCGGTTGCAACAGGCCCAGCGCGCGAGCCCGGCCGACGTAGTAGATCCACAGCTTGGCGATGTGCTTGTCGCGCTTCAGGTCCTGCTCGAACAGCGCGATCTCTTCGTCGGTGAGCGGCAGCAGCCGGCCGAGGAGCGCGGCGTCGTACATCGCCACCGCGTTCTCGACGAAGTGCACGCAGTCGATCAGCACGCCCGGCACGCTCTCGGCCACCACCACCTGGCCATGCGCGCGAATCAGCGCCGCGTGATGCACGCCGAGCGTCTGCGCAAGCGCGCGGCCGCGCTCCGCGCTGTTCACGTGGCTCGGATTGGCGTGCACCGGAATGCCCGACGCCCAGCGCACCGCGTGGTTCTTGATCGGCATCAGTTGCGGGCCGTCGGCGAGCGTGAATACGGTGGTGCGGTCGTGATGGAAATGCGCGACCGCATTGACATCGGGCCGCGCGCGCAGGATCTCGCCGTGCAGAAACACTTCGGCTGGCGGACGCTGCCCGGCCGGCCCGGACAGCATGCGGCCATCGTAATCGCAGACCAGCAGCACTTCGGGCGTCAGCGCCGCGCGGCTCTGATCGAACGACTGGATCAGAAAGCCGCGCTCGCCCGGCAGACGCGCGCTGACGTGGCCGCTGTAGCCGAGAATGCCGAGTTCGTTGAGCATCAGCGTGCAGGCGGCGACCTGCTCGCGCAGGCGTTGCTCGATTGCCGGGTCGCTATGGGCGGCCGCGGCTTCGGGCCGGGCGATCGTGTTCATCGTCTCTCTCCAGGAATTCGTTTCAGCAGGATTTTATAATAAAATCCGACAATGTGGGAATTTATAAACTTACAGAATGGCGTCATCGCGTGGAACATGCCTTAAACATAGGGTTTTTTCTAATTTCCCTTGCTCATCCATCAATCTCGCAATGTGACAAATAAGATGACCAAAACCCGTTGATCAGAACCGGTGCCGTATGCCGATGTTGACCTCGACCTGGTTCTGCGTCGTCGACGCCGTGAGCCCGGTAATGTCCGCGCGCGCCGCATGACCGGTCGAATCGGTGCCGGCCGCGTGCTGCCATAGCGTGGTCAGATACAGGTCGGTGCGCTTGGACAGGATGTAGTCGGCGCCGAACGAATACTGGTTGTACAGCGAATCGTTGAGCTCGCCGCCCTTCGTATAGTTGTAGCCCGCCTCCAGCACGAAGGCCGGCGTCACGAACCAGAGCGCGTTCAGCTCCACGTCGTGGAAGCTCGCGCTCTGGCCGCGTCGGTAGATGTTCGGGATACCCGGCTGCGCGCCGAGATCGTCGAACTGGATGTTCGAGTAGATCGCCGCGATCTTCACCGGCCCGAACGAATACTGGCCGCCCGCCGCGAAAATCTTCTGGCTCTGCGCGGACGCATAGCCGGAATACGTCAGGTTGGTCATGTTCGACGCGGTGGTGCTGCCGGTCTGCGTATCGCCGAAAAACGAGAAGTTCGGATCGCGAATATTCAGGTAGCCGATGCCGAGCGCGAGCGGCCCCCGGTTGTAGCCCGCGCCCACCGACCAGATCCGGTTGCGCTCGAACTGCCCCGGCACGCCGCCGAAGCTGTACATGCCGCCGAACGAGAAGCCCGCGTATTTGACGCTCTCGTATTTGATCGAGTTGTTGGTGCGGTTGGTGCCGTGCAGGTTGTCGAGGTCGCCGGGGTGGTTGCCGCGATCCCCCGCCCACTGCGACGCGATGCCGAACTTGCCGACGAAGTCGCCGACCGAGTCGTACTGCCGTCCGAGCGTCACGCGGCCGTACGGGCTCGCGATCCCCACGTAAGCCTGGCGGCCGAAGAAGGTATTGCCCTGGGTGACGGTGCCGTTCAGTGCGTTGAAGCCGTCCTCGAGCTGGAACACGGCGCGCATGCCGCCGCCCAGATCTTCGGAACCGAGCAGGCCCCAGCGGCTGCCCTGCACGTTGTTGGTCGTCGCGCTGACCAGCGACTTGCCGCCCGAGTTGTTGATATAGCTGAGGCCGTTGTCGATCGTGCCGTACAGCGTCACGCTGCTTTGCGCGTACAGCGAAGCCGATAGCAGCGGTGACGAAAGCGTGCCGGCGAGCACGGCGAGGCTGAGAGACTTTTTCATTTTTGCTGGCGTGGGTCGAAGTGGACTGGCGGAAAGGTCAAACGGAAAGCGAAGCGCGTGGCGCACACGAAGCTGCGCCCCGTGATGCAGGGAACGGCGTGACAGCAACGGCGCGACGGCGGCGCGTGGTTCAGCCGACGGGCGGCGCGGGGGCGTCGAAAGTTCGGCTCATGGCTGGGTAGCGCTGGCGGCGTCGGATGTGCCGGACGCGCCCGGGCCACTCACGTCGGCGTTCATGGCGGCCGCTTCACTACCGCGCGCGGCCAGCGTCCCGACACCGAGCAGCAGCACGGCTAACGCGGCCAGCGCACCCGCCGTGGCGGCACCGAAGAACACCGGCGGCACGCCCGCCTGCAGCGACAGCAACGCGCTTCCCACCAGCGGCCCCGCCACCGACCCAAAGCGCCCGATGCCGGATGCCCAGCCCATGCCGGTGCTGCGGATCGCGGCCGGATAGCACTGCGCGCCCAGCGCATTCACCCCGGATTGCCCGCCCACCACACAGAATCCCGCGACGAAGATCGCCGCGAACAGCAGCGCCGAACCGGCGTGCACGGCGAGGCCGATGCCCGCCATCGCCAGCGCGCCGACCATGAAGTTGATCAGCAGCACGCGCGCGACCGCGGCGCGCCGCGTCAGCCAGCCGAGCAGCACGGTGGCCGGAATACCGCCCGACTGCAGCACGGCGCTCGCGATCAGCGCGGTCTTGAGCGGTAGACCCGCCTGCTTGAGCAAGGTAGGAAGCCAGTTCGACAGAAAGTACAGGTCGAGCAGATTCGCGAAATTCAGCAGCCACAGCAGCAGCGTGGCCGGCGCGAAGCCGTGGCGAAACAGGATGGTCCAGCGCGGCGCGGACGTGGGTGTCGCATCGCGCCCTGCACGCTCACTGAACCACACCACCGGCGCAAGCTGCGGATTGCGCGACAGCCCACGGGCGATGCGCAGCGTACGCGGATACGGCGCCGCCTCATGCGCCGCGACGAACTGGATCGATTCCGGCAGCCACAGCAGCAGCGCCAGCGCACCGAGCAGCGACGCGCCTCCCGCCAGCGTGAAGACGGTCTGCCAGCCGAACTGCGGCACCACCCACGACGCGATCGTGCCGCCGCCCGCCGCGCCGCACACGAAGCCGAGCGACATCAGCATCACGATGTTCGAGCGCTGCCGCGCGGGACTGAATTCCGTCGTGACTGCGAGCGCAGTAGGCAGCAGCGTGCCGAGCCCAAGACCGGTAACGAAACGCGCGGCGAGCAGCTGGCCAACCGTATGCGCGCCAGCCGTCGCATACATCAGCACCCCGCAGAACGCCAGCGCGCCGACCAGCACCGGCCGCCGGCCGACGCGATCGGCCAGCATGCCGAGCCCGAGCGCGCCGAGCAGCATGCCGAACAGGCTCGCGCTGAACACCGGCCCGAGGCTCGCAGCGGACAGCTGCAGCGAGTCGCGCAAGGCCGGCGCGACGTAGCCCATCGCCTGCGCGTCGAAGCCATCGAACATCAGGCATAGCGCGCACAGCACGAACACGCGGCCGTGGTAGCGGGCAAGCGGCTGGGCGTCCACAAAAGCCTCTACGCCAAGCCTTTCGGGGGAAGTCTGCGGCAAGGTTTGTCTCCGGATCTGGACTGAGGTACGCCGGGCCACTTCACCCGTGATCCTCTTTTTTCTCATTATACGAGACTTATGTTTACTTTCAACGCAAAAAAATTTCTCACGAACTGCGGCGCCAATAGCCGACCCAGCGCCGCGCCAGTACGCGTACACCGCGTCGATATGCCATTGGATACGGCGCCATGCGGGTATTTCCCTACTGGAATGCCGAATCGCAGTAACGCATCAGCACTCGCAGTGCGTAATCAGTCCGCGCCCCACACGAACATCAATCTCGCTTTATAAGACTTACATCACACCGCCGACAGCGATGCAAATTCCGTACACTTCAGCTTCACGCCATCGCCCACCGCACTCCGCACCCGGCGCCGCGGCGGCGAACCACGCCCTGCCGCACCGGCGGCCAGCGATGAAACGCATAATCTCCACCACACGCCCGCGCCAATGCACGCGAGGCCTAAAAAAACATGGAGACAAGGCGATGGAACTGCGGCAGTTGCAGTACTTTCTTGCGGTCGTCGAGGCCGGCACGCTGTCGCGCGCGGCGATTGCGCTGGCGATCAGCCAGCCGGTGTTGAGCCGTCAGATCAAGGCGCTCGAGGATGAGATGGGCAGCCCGCTGCTACACCGCACCGGGCGCGGCGTCGTGCCAAGCGAAGCGGGACGCGTGCTCGAACAGCACGCGCGCAGGGTCATCGAAGAAGTTGGGGAAGCAACCGTCGGCATCCGCGCGCTGGGCGAGGCGCCCAACGAACGCGTCGTGCTCGGCATGCCGCCGTCGCTCGCCGCGGTGCTGACCACGCCGCTCGTCCAGCAGTTCCGCAGCGAATTGCCGGAAGCGTCGCTGGGCATCGTCGAAGCGTTCAGCGGACACATGCTCGAATGGCTGATGGGCGGCATGGTCGACGTCGCGGTGCTGTACAACGCGCCGCGACTGCGCACGCTGAGCACCGATCCGCTCGTCACCGACGAAATCTTTCTGCTCGGTCCCGCGTCGGATCCGGCGCACGTCGGCCGCGGCCCGGTGCCGGCCACCCGGCTCGCCGAGCTGCCGATGATCCTGCCGACCCGCCCGCACGGCCTGCGCGTATTGCTCGACCAGGTACTCGCGAAAGCCGGGCTCGCCGCGCGCGCGCAACTCGAGATCAATGCGATGCCGTCGACGCTCAGCCTCGTCGAGGCCGGCGTCGGCTACACGATCCTGTCGTATTCGTGCGTGCATCAGCAGGTCGCGGCGCGGCGCATCCGTTGCTGGCGTATCGCGCCGCCTACGCTGACGCGTTCGCTGGTGATGGCCACCTCGACGCAGCGGCCGGTCACGCAGGTCGCGCGCCGGCTGATGCGGATGGTGCACCGGCAGATCGACCGGCTGGTCGATAACGGCGAGTGGGCGCCGGCCGGTATTTGATAGAGGCGAAGACACGCTACGCGAGACGCGAGACGCGAAGCATGATGCGCGCGGCGCCGGTGCGAAGCACGACGCGGCGCCGCACACCTGCGCAATGCGAACGCCGCGCGGCAGGCCCGCGCGACGCCAGCACTAACAAGCGCTAGCGCGTCGCCCGTGCCTGCTGCAGCGACTCCACCGGCAGCGCATTGCCTTGCTCGAGCGTCTGCGCATGCACCTCCTCCAGCGAGCGCAAGCGTGTCTCCACGCCGAGCACGATCAGCACCACGGCGAGCAGCAAGAAGAACCCCGCCATCAGCGACACCACCCCAAGCAGCCCGCCGAGCGAAAACACGGATACCACCAGATACGGCACACCGACATTCGCGAGCCGTCCCAGCGCATTGCACAGCCCCATGCCGCGCAACCGCAAACGCGTCGGAAACAGCTCCGGCGTATAAGCCGCGAGCCCCAGCGCCGATATCACATAGATGCACACCGTCACCGCGAAGCCGACGCAGGCAATCGCCAGCATGCCCGTGACGAACGGATACAGCATGCCGACCGCCGCGCCGATCAGCGAGAACACCACCAGCCCCCACTTGCGCCCTACCCGCTCGGCAATTGCAAACGCGATCAGCGAACCGACCGGGCCGCCGGCGAACATCGCGGAAGTCATCAGCAGCGAGTGCGAGATGTCGAAGCCGCGCTTGATGAGAAAAGTCGGCACCCACGAAACGAACGCGTACATCACCGAGAAGCCGACCACCACCGTCACGATGCCGACCACCGTGCGGCCGATCTGCCCGCGCGCAAACAGTTCGGAAAGACGCCCGCGATCCGGTTCGGCCTCGGCGACCAGTGCCGGGTCGAAGCGACGGGTGCTACGCGCTTCGATGGCGCGCATCACCGCATCGGCCTCGTCGTGCCGCCCGACCGACGCGAGCCAGCGCGGCGACTCCGGCATCGACTTGCGCAGATACCAGATCACCAGCGCGCCTACACCGGGAATCACGAACATCCAGCGCCAGCCGAGATACGGAATCACCACATAGCTCGCCATCGACGAAACGAACAGCGACATGTTCGTGATCAGGTTCAGCATCGACGCATAGCGGCCGCGCGCATGCGCCGGCATGAACTCGACCAGCGTGCTGTAGCCGACCACGATTTCCGCGCCGAGCCCGAGCCCCATCACGAAGCGGAAAAAGATCAGCCAGTCCATCGAAGGTGCGAGCGCGGCCGCGATCGAACCGATCCCGAACACCAGCAGGTTGAACTGATACGAAAAGCGCCGCCCGAAGCGATCGCCGAGAATGCCGGCCATCCATGCGCCGATCGTCAGGCCCGCGAAGCCGAACGAGATGAATACCGCGTTGCGATGAATGTCCGACACGCCGTCGTGCACCAGCGCGCCGAGCACACCGCCCGCGAGATAGTTGTCGAATGCATCGAAGAACATGCCGCCGCCGATCAGCGCGAGCAGGTGCCGGTGGAACGGACCGATCGCGAGTGCATCGAGCCGCTGCCCGATGCCGGGTTGCCTCGAGTACATGGTGTCTCCTTGTGATGTCTTTTTTTGTCGATCTTTTCGTGCGTTTCGGCGTTACGCCGCGTGCGCCTCTATCGCACGCGGCGGCCTGCTCGGTGCAGCCTGCTCGGTGCAGCCTGCTCAGTGCAGCCCGCTCAGTGCGGCGGTACGGCGGCGTCGATCAGCGTGCGGGCGTCTTCCAGACGCTCGACGCCCCAGCACAACTCGACCACCCGCTGTGCGGCGGCCGGGCTCAGCACTTCGGTCTGTCCGTACAGCTTCGCTTCGAGCTCGGCATCGCTCATCGGCCGCGCCAGGTTACCGAGCGACTGCTCGAGCAACATGTGCAGCACGCGGCCGTCGGCGAGGCGCACTTCGACATCTACAGCGTCTTCGCTGATACGCGCATCGCCGAGCGCTTCGGTGAGGTTGCGCAGACGCACCAGCGCCGGATCGCGCACCGCTTCGTCGGTGAAGTCGGCCAGGCCCGCGCGGCCACGCGCGAGTCCGATCGCCGCGCCGTGATAGATCGAGAACTTGCCTTCGAGCCCGGTTTCGATGTGCTGCTTGTTGCACAGATCCTTCACGAGCGGCGCGACGGTCAGGCGCACGGCAACGATCTGTTCGGCGCTCAACGCATGTTCGCGTTGCAGCTGGATGCAGGCATCGATGGTCGGATGCGTGACGATGCCGCAAGGAAACGGCTTGTACGTATTGCGCAGCAGCTCGAAGGTCTCGCAAAAGCCGTCGGTGACTTTCGCCAGATCAAACGACGCGCACGTGACCGGTGCGAAACCACGCGGCCCTTCGAGGCCGTGCGTGCCCGCCGTGAAGCCGCGTTCGGCGAGCAGCACGGCCGTGTAGCCGCCTTGCGCGGCACGGCCCGGATGAAACGACTTCGCCATCGAGCCGAACATCTCGCGCAAGCCCGACGACTGCGTAGCCGCGAGCCCGAGCGCATGCGTCATCTGCTCCGCCGACAAGCCGCGCAGCAAACCAGTTGCAGCCGCCGCGCCGAACACGCCGATCGAGCCGGTGCTATGCCAGCCCGCCGCGTAGTGCGCGGGATAAGTGGCCGTGCCGATCCGCGAACTCACTTCGAAGCCGACGATAAACGCATGCAGAAAGTCCGCACCGCTCACCGGATGGCAGCTCGCATACGCGAACAACGCCGACGCGACCGGCGAACTGTTGTGAATGTAGTTGTCGGGCGTCGTATCGTCGTAATCGTGCACGTGCGAACTGATGCCGTTCAGCAGCGCAGCGAACAGCGGATCGAAGCGCTCGGGGCGGCCGATCACTTGCGCTAGCGGCTGGCCCGCATACGGCCCGAGCGCTTCGAGCGCGATCTCGAACGCCGGATGACGGCAGCCGCCCAGCGCACAGCCGACAATGTTCAGCAGCGCGCGTTTGCCTTCGTGCACGACGTTTGGCGGCAGCGCATCGAAGCGGCTGCCGACAATGCGCGCCGCCAGTTCGCGCGTCAGGTTTTCAGGTACCGCAGGTTGATTGCGTGCGTTCATGAGCGGTGAATCTCCACGCCGGCGAGCCGTTCGCTAAGCTGCGCGACCGCGGTATGGTCGGTCTTCGGCCCAAGCATGGCTGCGGCACCGCCCCACAGATCGCGGCACAGCGAAGCGAACGGCGTGCTGACGCCACGCTGGCGCCCGATGTCGAGGGCGATTACGAGGTCCTTCACCATCAGTTCGATCGAGAAGCCGGAGTCGAAGCCGCGCGAGATCACGTACTGCTTGAATTTCTTCTGCGTGCTGTTGTTGACGCCGGTCGATGCGTTCAGGATGTCGACCATGTTGTCCGGATCGATGCCGAAGCGGGTGCCGATCAACAGCGCCTCGATGCCGATCAGAAAGCCGCCGGCCGACACAAGGTTGTTCAGCGATTTCATCGCGTGGCCCGAGCCAATCGGCCCGGTGAACATCACACTGCCCATCGCGTTGAGCACCGGCAGCATGTCGTCGATGGCGGCACGCTCGCCGCCCGCCATGATGGTCAGCTCGCCCGAGGTTGCGCGCGGCACACCACCGGACACCGGCGCATCGAACAGACTCACGCCTTGTGCGGCAAGCCGCTCGGCGAACGCCACCGTCGCATCCGGACGGCCGGAGGTCATGTCGATCACCGTGGTGCCTTTGCGCATCGTCGACGCAAGGCCACCTCTTGCGAACAGCACCTGCTCGACCACGTCGCTATTCGGCAGGATCTGGATGATCACATCGCAGCGCGCGCCGATCGCCGCGAGCGAATCGAGATCGACGCCGCCGATCTCGTTCAGAAAACGCGTGCGCTGTTCGGTTCGCACGTCGTACGGTGCCACGCTATAGCCCGCTTTCGCAAGGCATGCGGCCATCGGCCAGCCCATTGCGCCAAGACCGATAAAGCCGATGGTCGGCGTGCTTCGTGATTCCATCGATGTCACCTCGTTGTCTCTTCAGGATTGCCGTGGAACGGCATTGCGCCGCGCAGCGTGCGCGGCGATCGGAAGCTGAGGTTCATCATAGGCACGCGCCGCTGTGGCGGACTGTTCGGTTTGCGCATACCAGACCCGCTGGTTTGCACATAGCGGCACGTGGGAAGGAAGGTTGCGCCGCAGCGATAGAGGGCGCAGAGAGAGCGTTGAGAAGTGCGACGAACGCGACGAACGGGCGATGCGCAGCGTGTCGCACTGCATCAGGTAATGGATAACAGACTGCTTGCGCGGCTGCCGGAAATTCTGATGCTTAACCTGCTCCGGCCGCCGCGCTGCTTGCTTTATGAACCCGCGGTCATGGTCGGCGTACCGACGTGCGTGCCGATCCAGTTGAGAATCCAGTCCGCCACCTGCAGGCTATTGCGGTCCTGCATCATCATGTGCGTGTTGCCGTGGATGCCGACGTCCGGCAGCAGCACGAGTTGCACATGTCCGCCCGCATGTGTAGCCGCCTCGACAAAAGCCCGGCATGCCTTGAGCCGCGGTGCCCAGCGCGGCGACAGGTCCACGTAGTCGCCGAACAGCACCAGAATCGGCATCTTCGTGTACGGCGTCAGATCCGCAGTAGCAGATGGGCACTCGGCCGGCTCGATCGCGACAATGCCGGCAATCCCCTGCGTGCTAAGCGCTGCCGTCTGGAACGGATAGATGCCCGCTTGCGAATGGCTGATCAGCACCGTGCCGTGCAGCTTCTGCGCCAGTTGCGACAGCGCGGGCACGGTCGGGTTCGGCGTCGGCAGCGAAGCAATCCAGTCGGGCACCATCTGTTGCCACAGGCCGCTTTGCGCGTCGAGCGGAAACTGCTCGCCGGGAAAACGCTGCGGATACTCCGGGCCGAAACGGAAGATCGCCCACGCCGCTTCATGCGATGCCGCAAACAGACCCGGTAATTGCGAAACCGGCGCCTTGCCGAGTTTCACTGCGTTGACCGTCTCGATGTCGGGCGCCGAACGGCCGCGATCCGCCTGGTCGATCACGTAGGTCGGAAAGCCGTGCCGCACGAAGTATTCGTCCCAGCCCATGCGGCCGTCGGGTGTCGTCTCCCATGTCTTGCCGGTCAGACAGCAGCCGTGAATCAGCGTCAGCGACAACGGCTTCGCGTGAGTCGGCACCTGGTAGTGCACGTACATCTGGTCGACCGTCACGGTCCCGGCGTTCGCATAGTTCGGCACGGTGGATAGCGTGTCCGAATGCACGTCGCGGCCGCCAACGAAGAAACTGCCCTGCTGCGCGATCGACAACGGTCCGGACAATGCGTCGGCGGAATCGGTGGACCCCGTCGCACAGCCGCCGATTGCAACCGCCGCCGCGCATAGGCAAAGGCCGCGCAGCGCGGCAGCGAAACTGGCTTTCATTAATCTTCCTCCATTTATTGTCAGTCGAATGATCGACAGTCCCGACGATAGCATCGGGCCTGGACGAAGAAAAATTGAAAGGATCGGATGGCTGCCGACTGTATCTGCGGGTTCAGGCAACCAGATACCCGCCGTCGACCGGCAGCACCACACCCGTGATGAACGCGGCCGCCGGCGAGCATAGAAATGCGACTGCGCCGCCGATATCGCCGGGCGTACCCCAGCGGTTCAGCGGCGTGCGCTCGAGAATCGCGCGCGTGCGTTCCGCGTCGTCCTGCAGCGCCTGCGTGAGCGGCGTTGCGATCCAGCCCGGCGCGACCGCATTGACGCGAATGCGCTCCGCGGCATACGCAGCGGCAAGCGACTTCGTCAGTTGCGCGACGCCGCCTTTGCTCGCGCTGTAACCTGGCACCAGCGCGCCGCCGAAGAAACTGAGCATCGAAGCCGTGTTGACGATCGCGCCGCCGCTCGCGCGCAACAGCGGCCGCGCTGCCGCGCATGTGCGCATCGTGCCGGTCAGGTTCACGTCGAGCACCTGCGCGAACACTTCGGGGTCGTGCTCCGCGCCGGCGCGGCGGATCACGCCCGCGCAATTCACCAGCACGTCGAGCGATGCCAGCGCAGCGAAGCATGCCTCGACCTGCGGCTGCGATGCGACATCGAGCGCGACTGTATCGATACCGTCGGCCGCGAGTTCGCTGCGCTGCGCATCGGTAGGTGCAAGCCCCGCCGCAATCACGCGCGCGCCGAGCGCCGCGAACTGCCGCGCGATGCCCGCGCCGATGCCTTGCGTGCCGCCGGTCACGACAACCGACTTGCCGGCAAACAGATCATGCTGAAACGTCATCACGTAGGTCGCTTTTTATCGCGCGGCTATGCCGCATTCATCAATGGGTAACGCCGGCTTGCGCCACCACACCGGCTTCTTCCCGCTCGGCAATCGGCACCCGCACGACGAACATGTACACCAGCGCCGCCGCAAACGACACCCCCGCGCTGATCAGAAACGCATCGACGAACGAATGCGTGCGATCGACCACCACGCCGGTGATGAACGGCGCGAACGATCCGCCGAAGTAACCGCCAAAGTTCTGGATGCTGCCCAGCGATGCCACCAGATGACGCGGCGCGGCCACCGCGACCAGCGCCCACGCAGCGCCACTCGCGAGATTGACGAAGTACATCGCCGCCGACAGATAGACGATCGCGAGTGTCAGGTTCGGCGTATACGCAGCCGGCACGGTAAACACCGCTGCGCCGATCAGCCCGGTGCAGATCGGCCATTTGCGGCTGCGCATACGCGCCATGCCGCGCGCCATCAGACCATCGGCCACGAAGCCGCTCGACAGCATGCCGAGCGTGCCGAACACATACGGAATCGACACCACCCAGCCGGTCTTTGCGATCGTCAGATGCCGCTCGTGCTCGAGATACGCGGGCAGCCACGTGACATACAGCCACGTCATATAGATCACGCCCATAAAGCCGAAGATCATGCCCCACGTGGTGGGCAATGCGAACAGCCCGCGCCATTCGGCGAAGGTCATCTTGCGTTCGGCGCGCGCAAGCGGCTCTTCTTCGGTCAGATGCTTCACTTCATCCGCATCGAGCACCACGTCGGCGCGATTGCGGTAGATCAGATACCAGCCGATCGCCACCGCAATGCCGAGCACGCCCATCACGACGAACATCCAGCGCCAGCCAAATGCGAGCAGCAGCACGGTCAGGATCGGCGGGGCCAGCGCCGGGCCGATGGTCGACGACATCACGTAAATGCCGATCGGCCGGCCGCGTTCGCGCAGCGCATACCATTCGCTGACGACCTTCGCGCCGGCTGGAAACTGCGGTGCCTCGCCGATGCCAAGCGCAATGCGCGCCGCGAGAAATTGCGGCAGCGTATGCACGAGACCGCCGCACAGTTGCGCGCACGACCACACGAACATGCCGAGCCCGAGCATCACGCGCGCGCCGAAGCGGTCGAGCAGCACGCCCACCGGCAACTGCGAAAACGCATACGCAAACGAAAACGCCGACAGCAGCAGCCCCATCTGCGAAGCGGATAGACCGAGTTCGCCGCTCACCGAGTGATTGGCGATCGACAGCGTGCTGCGGTCCAGATAGTTGACGATGCCCGCGAGCGTCAGGAATGCGACCGCGATCCATTGGATGCGCCGCAGGCGCGGCGATTTCGCTTGCATGTTTGTCTCCTGCGTTGTTGTTCGCTTTTTATGCGCTGCCACTCACGCTCGTGCTCCTGTGCGCGGCCACTGCTCATCTAACGCTTTGTCTGACGCCTATCTGACGAACTGGTCGACGTAGTCCGCGCCGAGCCCAACGCTCGCGTAGTGCGCGCGGCACATGTCGAGCTTGGTGAACACGTCTTCGTAGCCGGTGTAGTTGCCGTGCGGATCGCAGTAGTACATCACGCCGTTCACCTGGAAGTACGTGATCATTTCTTCGACGTCTTCGGGCACATACAGCGTATGCGTTTCGCCGGGCGGCTCGAATACGTAGCTGCCTTCGCGCGCTTCCCAGTCGTGCTCGAGATAGCGCCAGCGGCCCTTGAGCACCATGCCGTGCACCGCCTGCGGATGACGATGCCGGCTCAACACGCCGGAACGCCGCACACGCAGCAGGTTCATCCAGTAACCGGTGGAGACGTTCAGACACAGCGGCCGAAACCACACGTTATCGGCTTGCGGCACCCACAACCGCTCGTCTTCGGGAATCGCGGATGCCACCACGATTTCGCGCTGCGCTTCGCGTGGCTGGGGAAGCTGATAAGGCGTCATCGCATCGGCCGCGTTTTTAGCCGCGCTTTTAGCCGCGCTGGCGGTCGGTTCGGCAGGCGCCGTCATGGTCATCGCATCTCCGGATTGTCCATATTGTGGATCGGTAACGCTTATCGCGGACAGCTTTGCCGGCGCATAGTCGGCTCGATCGGCGCACCTGTCAAGCCGCGCCGCACCGCACCGATGCATGTGTGCGCGAACCTCCACGCGGCACACGGATTGCGACGCCACGTTTAAATCTGCTATTCGAAAATACATAAAAAATAAGTTCCAGTTGCTTCAACTCTTTATGTCGTTCCTTTTCTTTATTCATTTCGCATCGATTGCGCCGACTCATGCCGAACATGCCTTACTCCTGGGCCAGAATAATTTCTCCGCTCATGCATCTTTTTGTGAGGCACCATCTAAATGTCTCGAAAAATGCCGAACATAAGCCATATCGGTATTCAGTTCCAATTCGAGACTTTTTACCACCCCGCCGTTATTCACCTCGCCTTCTTCCGATTCTCTGCAGGCCGCCCGGCCGTTCAGGAGCACCAGGGCTATGAAACGACTCAGCACCGCACTTCTCACCGCCGCGCTATGCGCAGTCATCGCACCGTCCAGCCACGCGCAATACACCACCGACTGGTTAGCCAACACGCATGGCACCGACAGCACGCACATAGGCAACACCGCTCGCTCGATGTGGATCGCATCCGACGGCACGATCTACACCGCATCGTTGTGGGACGAGATCTATGGCGGCGTGACCGTCTACCGCAACAACCAGGTCGCGAGTTCGATCGGCCTTCACAATGACTTCCAGGGCAGCGCGATCACCGGCAACTCGACGTCGATCTTCGCGGCGATGCAGTACAGCCGGGTGTTCGGCAGCGGCGCGGTGGGCCGCTACAACCGCACCACCCAAACCCAGGACGTGCTGATTCCGGTCAGCGCCGCCACCAACGTGCAGCGCGGCGATGTGATCACCGGCCTCGCGGCGACCGACACGCTGCTCTATGCAAGCGACCTGCCCGGCAACCGGGTGCGGCTCTACACCACGGCCGGCGTCTGGCAACGCGATATTCCGGTGCAAGGCCCGGGTGCGCTCGCGCTCGACGCCGCCGGCAACCTGTGGGTCGCGCAAAAGGATCTCGGTACGATCAGCGAGTTCAGCCCGGCCGGCGCGCCGATGAACACGATCCAGATGTCCGCCGGCGCCCATCCGTCCGCGCTGTATTTCGATGCGTCGACCGGGCAACTGATGGCCGGCGACCAGGGCCCGGACATGAACATCAAGATCTACAACATCGCCGGTGCGCCGGTGCAGGTCGGCACCTTCGGGGTGCAAGGCGGCTTTCTCGATACGACCAGCGGCACCAAAGGCCAGGTCGGCGACAAGCGCTTTACGCGAGTGGTGGGTATCGGCAAGGATGCCGCAGGCAATCTGTATGTATTGAACAACCCGTGGGGCGGCAGCTGGGATCTGGGCCGCGACGGCGGCACCGACATTCACGAGTACAACCCGGCCGGCACGCTACTGACGCAGTTGCAGTCGCTGAACTTCGAAGGCAATGCGGCGCCGGACCCGGCTACCGACGGCATGCTGTTTTACGGCGGCAGCAACATTTACAGCGGCACGGCGGGCGGCACCTTTGTGGGGAACACGGTGGACCCGATCACCTATCCGAACGATCCGCGCCTGAACCTGAACAACATCGAGCGCGACACCCACTTCGCGCAACTGGCCGCAGTCGGGCCGACGCGGATTCTCGCTGCGTCCGGACAGAACCCCGCGGCGTTCTACATGTTCCACATGAACCCGGCGACCGGTTATATCGCAGTGCCCGATGCGACGCTGCCGGGGCCCGCATTCGCTACCACGCGGCCGGTAACGGGCGGCTTCTGTCTGGATAGCACCGGCAGTGTCTGGGCCGGCCTCGACCGCACCAATCAGATCTATCACTACCCGCTCGCCGGTGTCGATGCGAACGGCGCACCGACCTGGGCCGCGCCGGTCACCGCGTCGATCCCGATGTCGATCCGGCCGCTGGTACGCATCGTCTACCTGCCGGAAAGCGACACGATGATCCTCGCGCAAGGCATTATCGGCAGCGCCGACTGGACCTCGATGGGCAGTCGCATCGAGGTGTATCACGGCTGGCTGGCCGGCAACCACACGATGCCGAACCCGGTGGTCACGTTCGGCACCAACATTCCGAAGTCGATCGCGGCGGCGGGCAACTACCTGTTCGTCGGTTACGGCACGTCGCCGAATCTCGACGCGTTCAATCTGACCACCGGCGCAGTCGATATGACGCTCGCCAATACCAATCCGGCGCAAATGAACCTTGGCACCAATGTCGATTCGATCTATAGCGTGCGCGCGTTTCTGCGCTCGACCGGCGAGTATGTGGTGACGCGCGACAACTACAACGATTCGAGCGTCGACGTTTATCACTGGACGCCGGGCACCGCGGCCGTGGCGACGACTGCAGCGGCAGCGGCTACGGCACACTGATGGCGAGGCACTGACGGCGGCAGCGCCGTCAGTGCGCTGCGGCTTGTATTGCGCGGGCCGCGCAGCGCGCGGCTACGCCACCGCCACATCGAGCTGGAACGCACGCACCGCGCCATTCAGATGCGCGCCCTGGTCCTCGAGCGAGCGCGCTGCCGCGGCCGCCTGTTCGACCAGCGCCGCATTCTGCTGGGTCACGTCGTCCATCTGCATGATGGCGCGGTTGACCTGCTCGATGCCGCGGCTTTGCTCCGCCGAAGCCAGCGCGATCGCGCCGATCACGTGCGCCACCTCGTCGACCGCTTGCGTGACGCGCGCGATCGTCGCCCCCGCTTCTCCGGCAAGCGCCGACCCAGCGTGAATCCGCTCCACCGACAACACGATCAGTTCACGGATTTCCTTCGCGGCGCTCGACGCTTTCTGCGCGAGACTGCGCACTTCGCCGGCTACCACCGCAAAGCCGCGCCCCTGCTCGCCGGCACGCGCCGCCTCGACCGCGGCGTTCAGCGCGAGAATGTTGGTCTGAAACGCGATCCCTTCGATGATGCCGGTGATCTGCGCGATGCGTTCCGAACTGCTGTCGATCTCACCCATCGTGTCGGCCACCCGGCCCACCACATCGCGCCCCTGTCGCGCGAGCGCGGCCGCATCGCGGGTCAGCGCGCTCGCCTGCTGCGCGCTATGCGCGTTCTGCTGAACCGCGGTGGTCAACTCTTCCATGCTCGATGCCGTTTCTTCCAGCGAAGCCGCCTGCTCTTCGGTGCGCGCGGACAGATCGGCATTGCCGGAGGCGATCTGCGTGGCGGCCATCGCAACCGAATCGCTGGATTGGCGCACCGTGCACAGCACCGCGTTGACGCGCTCGACCAACTGGTTGAACGCCGCAGCGGTCTGCCCGATCTCATCGTTTCGCTCGACCGGCACACGCAGCGACAGATCGAGCGAATCGCTGACCTGTTGCAGCGCATGCTGCAGGCCGCCCAGCCCGCGCCGGATCCGGTTGAACAGCTGCATGGCCAGCACGCCGGTCAGTACGAACACGGCCGCCGCGCTCAGCACGAGCGTCCACAGTGCGGTGCGCGACGAGCGTTCGCCTTGCGCGCCGAGTTCGACCGCCCGGGCGATGTTGTAGTCGGTCTGGTCCTTCAGGCCTTTGACGACCGCCGCCGTGGCCGGCGTCAGCGGCACGAGTGCGGCATCGATTTCGGCCTCGCTCGCGGCGCCCGCGGTCTGCTGCAGGAACTTCGTCTGCGCCGCACGGTATGTGACGAGATTGGCCTGATCCGCGTCCAGCAGCGCGTGGTCCTTGTCGTCGAGCTGGTGATCGGCTGCGTAGCGCTCGAGGATTGCGTCGAGGCGGCGGTGCGAATCGTCGATGCGCTGTTCGCGCAGCTGCCGTTGCTGCGGGTTCGACGTCAGCACGCGCGACAGCGTGGCGGCGCGCAGCTCCGACATTTGTGCGGTCGCTTCGGCAAGATCCACCAGCGCCGGAATCGTATTCGCCTCGACGTACGCATAGCGCGCCTGCGAGCGCAGCAGTTGCCAGATGCCGTAGCTGGTTACCGATACCAGGGCCAGCAGCGCAACCGTCAAGGTCAGCGCCATGTTTCTCACGATCGTCAAGGTATTCCCCGGGCACTTGTTCAGGCGAAGGCCACTGCATTCAGTGCAGCTGGATTCTTCCTGAATTTTCTTTTGAAAGACGCATTACACGCCTATGATCTGTTCTGCGATGTAACAACGCGGCTGAATCGTCGCTTCGCCGCAGCATTGCAAGCCGACAACTATGGTCCGCGTCACGTGCCGCGCAAATCGGGCAAGGCTGATTTTCGTGTAGGGAATTCCTGATAACGCTACCGGCTGCCGTGCATACCGATGCGCATGCCGATGCCGATGCACACGCGGCGCCGCCGTGCGTCAGTCGATCAGCTGGTGCGCCACCGCGTAGCGCACCAGCTGTGCGTTGTTGCAGCAACTCATCTTTTGCATCAGCCGCGCCTTGTGCGTACTGACCGTCTTGTTGCTGATCGACAGCTCCGCCGCGATATCGTTGACGCTGCGCCCGCGCGCGAGCAGGCTGAACACCGCGAATTCGCGCGCCGACAACAACTCGTGCGGCGCGCGCTGCGGCGGCTGGGCGACGTCGAACACCATGCGCTCGGCCAGCACCGGGTCCATGAAACGCCCGCCGGCGGCTACCTTGCGGATTGCCGCGAGCAGCGTTTGCGGATCGCTGTCTTTGGTCAGATAGCCTGCTGCGCCCGCTTTCAGTGCATAGCGCACGACATGGATGTCGCTGTGCATGCTGAGCACGAGGATCGGCGGGCTCGACGGTTGTGCGCGCACGTGCTGGATCAGGTTCGCACCGCTGACGCCCGACATCGACATATCGAGCAGCAGCAGATCGGCCGGCGTGCGGCGCATCTCGGCCACCACCTGCGCGCCGTTGGCCGCTTCGGCCACCACGTTGATGCCCGGCTCCAGCGCGAACAGTTGTTTCAGACCTTCGCGCATCAATGCATGATCGTCGGCGAGCAGGATCCGGATCATGGCTGCTCCGGCCGCGAGCCCGCGGGGATGCTGACCCTGAGCGCGGTGCCCGCGCCAGGCAAACTGGCAAGATCGAAGGTTCCTCCGCACATCAATACGCGTTCCCTGATGCCGACGAGGCCAAACGACATCGGCTTGCGCGTCGACGGATCGAAGCCGATGCCGTCGTCGCGAATTTCGAGCAGATAGCAGCCGCCCGCCTGCTTGAAGTGCACATACACATTACGCGCGCAAGCATGCCTGACGATATTGCGCAGCGCTTCCTGCGCGATGCGAAACAGCGCCATCGTGTGCGCTTCGTCCAGCGCGACCTGTGCCAGCGCCGAGTCGAACTTGCACGTCACGCCCGCTTGCGCGACGCATGCATCGACCAGCCATTCGAGCGCCGGCACGATCCCGAGGTCGAGCACCGGCGGCCGCAGGCTCGCCACGGTATCGCGCACCGCCGCGATCATCTCGTCGACATGGCGCTTCATCGTGTCGACGCGCTGCGTGAGCGCCGGCGCCGTGTCGGCGAACTCGATGCCGAGCACGCCGATCTGCATGCGCAGCGCGAGCAGCGACTGTGCGAGACCATCGTGCAGCTCGCGTGCCTGATGCTTGCGTTCGTCTTCGCGCGCGGCCTCGCTGCGCCCGGCAAGCTGGCGGATCAGGCGGCGCGACTCCTCGATGCGTAGTTGCGCCTCCTTGAGCTCGGTAAGGTTGCGGCTGAGCGCCAGCACGCTGACGATGTCGCCGCCGGCATCGCGCTCCGCCACCAGATGCACCTGGAAATACTCGCGGCCGAATTGCGCGGTGATCCACGTGCCCGCCACACGCTGCGGCACACCGGTTTCCAGCACGCCGCGGATCACTGCCCGGTATTCGTCGACCGGCAGGTCCGATGCCCAGCCGATGTCGACCGGCGCATTCAGCACCTGGTCGGCGCGCATGCCGCGATTGCGCTCGAATGCGGGATTCACATAGATCCGCTCGCAGCGGCGGTTGTAGCGCACGAGCGCATCCGGCGAATTTTCCGCCAGCGTGCGAAACGCCTTCTCGCTTTCGCGCAGCCGATCTTCGGTTCTCCTGCGCGCGGTGACGTCGACCGTCGAGCCGATGTATTCGGTGACACGGCCATGCTCGTACGCAAGCGGACGTCCGGTGCCGCACACGTGGCGCACCGTGCCGTCGGGCAGCACGATCCGGTATTCGCATTGGAACGGGCTGCCGGTTTCGATCGCGTGCTGCACGCTCGCGCCCAGCGCCGCGCGATCGTCCGGATGAATGCGCTGGCTGATCGCGTCGATATCCGGCTGTTTGCCGTCGGGCATGCAGCCGAAAATCCGGTGATGCTCGTCGGACCACATCAGCGTGCGCGACGCGATATGCCAGCGCCAGCTGCCGGTGTGACTGATCTGCTCGCCCTCGGCAAGAAACGCTTCGCTCAGGCGTAATTGCGCAGCGACGCGCAGGTGCTGTGCGTTTTCCCACTGCAGCGCGAGGTTGGTGCCGGTCAGCATCTTGATGGTGTCGCCGAGCGCGTCGTGCATCTGGCGCAGCGAACGCGCGGTGCGGTGCTGCAATGCGCCGAGACTGCCGATGAAGATTGCCGTGCTCGAAAAAATCAGCATGCGCGGCAAATCCTGCGGGGCGACGTGCAGCGAATGCAGCGGAATCACGAAGCCGTAGTCGAAACACAGCAGCGATAACGCGACCGCCCACAAGCCTGGACCGATGCCGCCGAGCCATGCGCTCAGTACGATCGCGCACAGCAACATCGAAGCGGCGGCGGAAATGAAGTGCTGCGCGAGCCAGTTTCCGAGCGAGTAGGCGAGCGCCACGCACAAACTTGCACACAGGTAGCGGATCAGCGCGGTCGTGAACCGCAGGACTGCACGGTTTACCATCTTGTCGTTTTCATAAGAGGAAAAAAGCCAAGATGCCGAAACCTGCCGCAGCCATTCGCGACCGTGGGCGAGGCATCCTGTACGGCGTGCAGATCATCTGTGTGCCCTTGCCCGCACGACGTGCGGGTCGTGCGAGTCGCAGCACCGTCCGACGCAACGAGACCGCGATCATAGCCGGAATCGGCCATGCGGTCAGACACCATGCGACGCATTTGATACGGTGACGAACGCCGTTTCGGGCATCGAAGTGTGTGTGTACGCGCGGATTGCGCGCCTGCTGCGACGCGCGCGTGCATGCGCAAAGCGGGCTGTGCGAGTGCATCGATCGAGGACCTGTGCGCTCGGCGCCGCGGTTCTGCCGTGCGGTGGCGCGGCGGGTGTAGCATCACCCATCATTACGTTGGGCTAACGGCCACGGAGCAGCCAATGAGCGAAGCCTTCGATGCATGCAAGGATTTCATCGTTCGCCCGATGCATGCAGGCGACCTGCAGCTGACCATCGACTGGGCTGCGCAGGAAGGCTGGAATCCCGGCCTGCACGATGCACACTGCTTTCGCGCCGCCGACCCCGGCGGCTTCTTTATCGGCGAGCTACGCGGCGAACCGGTCGGCTCGATCTCCGCGGTTGCCTACGACGCAGCGTTCGGCTTTATCGGCCTGTATATCGTGAAGCCGGCATGGCGCGGCCGGGGCCTGGGTTACCGGATCTGGCAGCACGGCATCGGGTATCTCGGCGCGCGCAACATCGGGCTCGATGGCGTCGTCGCGCAACAGCGCAACTACGCGAAGTCCGGTTTCCGGCTCGCCTGGCGGAATGTGCGGTTTCAGGGTGTCGCAACAGCAAGCACAGCCGATGAACACCGCGCGCTGACGCCGCTTGCCGAAGTACCGCGCAGCGCACTGGAAGAGTACGACCGCACGCTGTTCCCTGCAGCGCGTGCAAGCTTTCTCGATGCATGGCTCGCGCAGCCCGATGCGGTTGCGCTGGCAAGCGTCGGCGCAGGGCAGCTGCGCGGCTATGGCGTTCTACGCACATGCCGCGCCGGCCGCAAGGTCGGGCCGCTATTCGCTGAAGACGCGCATACCGCGCAAATCCTGTTCGACGCGCTGCTCGCGCACTGCCCCGGCGAAACCGTCGCGCTCGACGTGCCGGAACCGAACCCGGCGGCCATCGCGCTGGCCGAACGGCACGGCATGACGAGCGTGTTCGAAACCGCCCGCATGTACACGAAAGAAACGCCCGCCGTCGAGCTGGCCAAAGTATTCGGTGTGACGACGTTCGAGCTCGGCTGAACGCGCCAGCAGGATTCGTGCGACGGGCATCCGGGCGACGGACATCCATGCGGCGGGCATTCGTGCGGCGGTCATCCGTGCGGCGGCCATCCGTGGGGCGGCCATCCCGCCCGGCGGTGGCTAGCCGAGCCGGTAGGCCAACGTGTAGTAGTGTTTGCCGCCGTCGATGCGTATCTGCATATCGCCGAGAATGCCGGCCAGTTCGCCGGTACCCGAACCGGGCACGATCGCCACGCGCAGTTCGTGTGTGCCCGCATGCATCTGCCCGAGATGGGCCAGCGCGAAACCGCCGCTGCGGCCATGCAGCGTGCCGGCAAACGACTCGAGCGCCGTGTACGCCGCCTCGCCGCTCTGCGGCTGACCGGCCGACAGCATCTGGCCGAGCGAGCGGCCCTGCAGGTCGCCGTGAAAATTCTTGTCGATACTGCGACTCGCCATCGCAGGCGCCTGGTCCGGCGCCGGCATGATCTCGGCGGCGCCGAGGCTGACGTCGAAAACGCCGCTGGCGCTCAGGTGATCGGTATTCGAAGCAGATGTATTCACAGATCTCTCGCAGCAAAGGGTCGGCCGCAAGAACGGGAGGCTCGCGGCGTCGCGTGTTCAGGATGTCCACGTCTACTGCACCGCTCGACGTGTCGAGCGGGACTTGCATACCACGCGGGTGCGAGGCTCGATTCACACTGCGCCCGACGCAGCGCACCTCACCCCGCCGACGACGCCCGCGGCACCGCCGCGCGCGCCGGCTTCTTGCGCAACGCCTGTTGCGCGCGACCGCGCGCGGACTCGGAAAGCTTCATCATCCGGCGCAGCGCGATGATCGCGCCGAGCGATTCCAGTACTGCCGCCGGCACCCACATGATCAAGCCGCCGAGACTTTGATCGAGCCCGACCGGAATACTGGTGAACGCGCGGCCACACAGCGTGAACACCGGGTACAGATCCGTCGACGAAAACGTGATGATCGCGCCCGCCAGAATCTGCGGCGTCATCGTGATCGCCGGCGACAGCACGCGCAGACCCGGCCGCGCGCGCGACGGCGGCGCCGGCCGGTGATCGAGCACCATCCACCAGTACGCGAGACCGGTTACCGCCACCGACCAGTTCATGAACGTATAGATACGCGCATCGAGCATCGCGACGAACTGCACCGGCGGCACCAGCCAGAACAACACCGAGAACACGAAGGCAAGCGAGATCACCGCCGGACTCAGCAACACCGTCGACAGCGCGCGCGCCACGCCGGTGCGGCGCGCGCGATGCAGCTTCATGCGCCATGCCAGCGGCAGGCCGGCGCGCAACGTACTGCCTGGATAAGCAGCCATCATGCACAACGGCGCCAGATGGTGCAGCACCAGATGTTGCAGCCGGTGAATGAAAAATTGATGTTCGGCGTAGTAATCGACCTTGGTCTGCAACGCGACGTAGAACAGCGCGAAACCAGACCAGAAAGCCACCTGACGCCATACCCCCGTGCGCCCGCGCAATGAACCGCGCAGATACAGCACACCGCACACCAGCAACACCAGTGGGATAACCAGCGACGGCTCCCACGGATCGAAGAAACTCAACATTCGCAGCGTTCTGAAATAAATATGAAAGGTCGCGCGCCGGCGATCGCCGACCCTTGATCGGCAACCCGCGGCGACAGAGAAGCCGATTATCGGCTATCGACGCGCACCGCCGCAGCGCGGCCGTGCGACACAGTGCCACGTCGGCGCGCGATGACGACGGAGGCGCGAACCCGCGGCAGCGCTCCATGCTACGCGAAACGCGCTGCGGCGCGCGGCGTGCGGCGTGCGGCGTGCGGCGTGCGGCGTGCGGCGCGCCCAAGATCCACGTTCACGTCCAAGGTTCACGTCCAAGGTTCACGCTCAAGGCCCACGCCCACACGCCCACGCCAGGCCCAAGCCCAGCGCCGCCCGCTCAGCCCGGCACCAGCCGCTGCACCAGGCCGCTTTCGCAAAGCGCCTTGAAGGTCGCCGCATCGACCGGCTTACTGAACAGAAAGCCCTGCGCCTCTTCGCAGCCGAGCTGCTTGAGCAACGCGAGTTGCTCTTCATCCTCGACACCTTCGGCGGTCACCGCGAGGTTCAGATTGCGGCCGAGCTGCACGATCGACTTGACGATCGCCAGCGACGCCGTTTCATTGACGATGCCCCGCACGAAGCTCTGATCGACCTTCAGCCGGTCGACCCGCAGCGACTTCAGATACGCGAGGCTCGAGTAACCGGTGCCGAAATCGTCGATCGACAGCTTCACGCCGAGCCGCCGCAGATCGGTCAGCAAGCCGATCACCGTATCGACGTCGTCGAGGAAGATGCTTTCCGTCAGCTCCAGCTCGATATACCCGGCCGGCACCTGCCAGCGCCGCAACGCGGCCGACACGCTCGCCAGCAGATTGCCGCGCCGCACCTGCAGCGCCGACACGTTGATCGAAATCGAGCTCAGCGCGAGCCCATCCGCGAGCCACGCCGCCAGCTGCCGGCACGCTTCGTTGAGCACCCAGTCGCCGATGTCGATGATCAACCCGGTGCGCTCCGCCAGCGGAATGAACGAGCTCGGCCCGAGCAGCCCGCGCTCCGGGTGCTGCCAGCGCACCAGCGCCTCGGCGCTGCACGCGAAACCGGTCTCGAGGCTCACCTTCGGCTGGAAATGCAGCACCAGTTCGTCGTTGCGGATCGCGCTGCGCAGCTGTGTGCGCATGCGCACCAGTTGCAGCTCGTCGGACTGCATGCTTTCGTCGAAAATATGAAAGGTGTTCTTGCCGCTGCGCTTGGATTTTTGCAGCGCGGTGTCGGCAAAGCGCATCAGTTCGTCGAGCTCGTTGCCATGCGCCGGAAACAGGCTCACGCCGGCGCTCAGCGACACGTCGATCGTATAGTCGCCGACCCGCACCGGCATCGTGAACGAATCGATCAGCTTGCGCACGTATCGATTGAGCAGCCCCATCTCGCACACCGGGTACAACAGCACCGCGAATTCGTCGCCGCCGTAGCGGCACACCATGCCGTTGTTGCCGATGCGGCGCTGCAGCCGGCGCGTCACTTCGATCAGCAACCGGTCGCCGTGGTCGTGGCCGAGGCTGTCGTTGACGAATTTGAAGTTGTCGAGGTCGAGCAGCAGCACCGCCACCGACGCACCCGAATGCTTCGCCTGACGCGACGCGAGCGTGAAGTGCTCGCGCAGCGACACACGGTTAGGGGTGCCGGTCAGCGCATCGTGGTGCGCGAGAAATTCGAGCTGGCGCTTGGCCGCATCGTGTTCGACGCGCGCACGCAGCGTCTCGACGCCGAACGCGAGATCGGCGGCCATTTCTTCGAGCAGCGCCTGCTCTTGCGGTGCGAACGCATCGGCATGCGCGGAACCGATCATCAGCGCGCCGAACACGCTGCCGTTTGCGATCAACGGCACCGCAATCGACGAACGCAGGCCGTGTTCGTCAGCCACCTCGCGCCACGGCCGTACCAGCGGATTGTTGCGATAGTCGCGGTTCACCGCGGTCTCGCCGGTGCGGATCGCGATGCCGACCATGCCCGAGCCGAATTCGCTGTCGTCCCAGCGCACGTGAATCTTCCTGACGAACTCGTTGCCGTTGCGCGACCACGCATTGATCGATACGCTCTTTTCCTCGTCGTGCTCCGCGAAGCCGACCAGCGCAACCTGATAGCCGCCGACGTCGACCGCGAGGTCGCAAATCTGCCTGAGCAGCGTGCGCTCGTCCACCGCGTGCATCATCGCGTGGTTGCACTTGCCGATCAGCTTCAGCGCCCGGTTGAGGCTCTCGTACGCCATCTGCGCGCGGTGCTGCTCGGTGACGTCGCGCGCCACGCCGAGAATGCCGACCAGTTGGCCGTTGGCGTCGCGCATCGAGGTTTTCTTGGTTTCGAACAGGCGTGCTTCGCGAGCCTCGGCGAAGGTCAGCCACTCGAGGTTGACCTGCGGCACGTCGGCGGCCATCGCGGCCAGGTCTTTCTCGCGAAAGTGATCTGCAAGCTCGCGCTCGACGAACTGATAGTCGGTCTTGCCGACGATCTGCTCGCGCGGCACGCCGAAAAAGCGCTCCACCGCGGGATTGCATGTCAGGAACACACCGGCGGCGTCTTTCACCCACACCATGTCCGGCATGCTTTCGATAAACGCATCGAAGAAGAGGTCGGCATGCTGGGCGGCGATCTGGCTGTGCATACGGATTGGGGGCCTGTTCGGGCCGGCACGGCCGGCAATCAATCTGATGGCGGAACGCGGACGCTGCTCACCGCGGATAGTACCGGTTAGCCCGCCGTCGTGCTGACAGGCGGCTTCGCCGCAGAGTCGAAGCGGCTTGCCGCGCCACGCGCCACACCAGCCGCGGGCAGACGGCGAGCGCGGCACACAGTGCGGCACTTGATGCAGCAGATAGCAGGAAACGGCCATCACGCGATGCAATGCGTCGTTTTGCGCACTTGCCTGCTGGCTCTGCGCCCCGGTAAACGCTTGGTTGGCCGATTTATTCCATGCGGCGCGAACGCGCCGCCCGAGCCAGGCCCCCCCGGCCTACTCGTCGCCGTCCTCGCCTCCGTCCTCGCCCGGCACTTTGGCGCCGCGCCGCGGCCGGCGTACCGCGCGAATCGTGCCGCTCGCGCCGCCGCCGCAATAAAAGCGTTCGCCGCCATCGCACTCCAGCCCCGAGACGCCGGTGCCGGCCGGCATCTCGAGCCGCTCGAGCACGCGGCCGGTGCGCGCATCGAGATGCCGCAGTTCGCTTGCGTCCCCCTCCCAGGTCGCGTGCCACAGTTCGCCGTCCACCCACGTGACGCCTGTCACGAAGCGGTTCGATTCGATCGTGCGCAAAATCGCGCCGCTTTCCGGGTCGACCTGATGAATCTTGCGTTCGCGGTACTGACCGACCCACAGCGTGCCCTCCGCCCACGCAAGCCCCGAATCGGCGCCGCCGCCGGGCGCGGGGATCGTGCCGAGCACGCGGCCGGTGAGCGGATCGATCTTCTGGATGCGGTCCTCGGCGATCTGGAACAGGTACTGGCCGTCGAACGCGGTGCCCGCGTGCGCGGCGACCTCGAGCGAGCGAACCGTCTTGCCGCTGTGCGGATCGAGCGCGTTCAGCGTGTCGCCGGCCGCGAACCACACCTGCTTGCCGTCGTAGGTGACGCCGTGCACCTTGTCGATGCCGTCGAACGGCCCGTATTCGCGGATGATTTCGGCTGGGGCTTTCATTGTGGTCTCCGTTTGGTCTGCGCGGTGGACTCCGCAGTGGACTCCGTCGTGCCTGGAAATGAGCACGTCATGCAAGCATCCTAATCATTCGGCAGCGGCATCGGGAGTAACAACGCCGTCGCGAAACCCGGCACCGGCGGCGTCATCCAGCGGCGCGCGCGGCCGCGGCCATAGCACTGCACCTTGCGCGCGGCGTCGAGCGTATCGAGCGCGCGCTGTATCGTGCGCTGGCTTGCGCCGAGTGCAAGCGCCAGCGCCGAACTCGACCACGGCTGGCCGTCCGCCAGCAACGCGAGCAATGGCGCGTGCGGGTCTTCGGACGGTGGCGCGAGTATCGCTACGTCGCGTGCCGTGCGTGGGGTGAGCACGAAGCCCTCGGGCGTCGCATGCACACTGGCCAGCACGCGCAGCAGCGTGCGCAGCCGGCCCATCTCGACGCGCAGGCGCGCGCGGTGCGATTCGTCGGCGAGCTTCAGGCGGAACGCTCGTGCCACCAGTACGTCGCGCGGCACGTCGGCGGGCCAGGCCTCGGCCAGCACGCGCGCGAGCGTGAACAGCACCGGGCGGCGCGCCAGCGACACCGTCGCATGCGCATCGCGCACGCTCAGACGGCACGCGTCGATCACCAGTGTCGGCGATGCGTAGAGCGCCTCGACGTCGTCGAGCAGCATCAGCCGTGCTTCGCCACGCAGGGTCAGGCGCGCGGCCGGCATGCCCAGCAGCGCGGCGGCGCTGTCGACTTCGGCGGCGAGCGCCGGAATGCGCGCTGCCCGCGCGGCCTGTGCGGCACGTTGCAATGCGGCGCGCGCCGGCTGGGTCTGCAGACGGCGCAGCGCGATGCCCGCGGCCACCAGTTCGTGCGTGGCGCGCGTCGCAGGCGGCCATGGCGTGGGGTCGAGCGTGGCGAGCATGCGCTGCGCGTCGTCGACGCGACCGATCAGCAACAGACGGCGCAGCTCCAGATAGCGCGCATGGGCGGCGTTCAGCGAATCGCCGTGCGCTTCGAGTGTTGCGCGCGCGGCATCGAGCGTCTTTGCGGGCCAGCCGAGCTCGCGCGACGCAAGCGCGATCTCCGCCTCGGCCACCACACACCGCGCGCGGGCCACCGCCTCTCGTGCGCCAAACGCACGTGCGGCGCGGCGCACCAGCACTCTGGCGCGCGCCAGATCGCCGAGCTGCGCCATCGCGATGCCGCGCAGCGCAAGCGCCGGCGCGTCGTCGCGCAATGCGACGCGGTTCAGCGCGCCGAGCGGATCACCCGCGGCAAGCGCGCGCGCCGCTGCGGTAATCAGCGAATCCATGCGAATCCCGCCACATTTGTCACTCCGTCGATGCGCTGCCCCGCCGCTAATCTAACACCGTGGTCAGGCACCATCGGACGCGTGGACATGCGTCTTTAATGCGCTTTCAGCGCACGCAACTCATGCACAGCGCATCCGCACCTGTTCGGTGAATCACGCCGCCGGCCTTACCTCATCAATGCAAGCCCAGCAAGGCGCCGCACAATGCAGTACCCTTCGTGTGCCATCGTTGCCTGCCGCGCACGGCGGCAAAGCTGACGCAGCTAACCCTGGCTGACGCTCCAGCAGATCAGTTATCCAGTCACAGTCATTCATACACTTACTCAGATCAGAGATCGAAGAGGCGAATCATGGAACATCGGTATCTAGGTGCATCGGGATTCAAGGTTCCGGTACTCAGCTTCGGCACGGGTACCTTCGGCGGCAAGGGAGATTTCTTCAAGGCGTGGGGCGCGACGGACGTCGCGGAAGCGCGCCATCTGCTCGACATCTGCTTCGATGCAGGCGTCACGATGTTTGACAGCGCCGACATCTATTCGAGCGGCGCCGCCGAGTCGGTGCTCGGCGAAGCACTGAAGGGCCGCCGCGACAAGGCGATCATCTCGACCAAGGGTACCTTCCGCTTCGACGAGAACGACCCGAACGCAGTCGGCTCGTCGCGCTTTCATTTGATCAAGACCGTCGACGCTGCTTTAAAGCGCCTGCAAACGGACTACATCGATCTGTTCCAGCTGCACGGTTTCGATGCGAAGACGCCGGTCGAAGAAACGCTGTCGACGCTGAACGACCTCGTGCGCGCCGGCAAGATCCGCTATACGGGCGTGTCCAATTTCTCCGGCTGGCATCTGCAGAAGTCGCTGGACGTATCGGATCGCTACGGCTATCCGCGTTATGTCGCGAACCAGACTTACTACTCGCTGGTCGGCCGCGACTACGAATGGGAACTGATGCAGCTCGGCCTCGATCAGGGCGTGGGCGCGGTGGTGTGGAGCCCGCTCGGCTGGGGACGCCTGACCGGCAAGCTGCGTCGCGGCCAGCCGCTACCCGCCACCAGCCGCCTGCACGTGACGGCCGATCAGGGTCCGCCGGTGCCGGAGGAATACCTGTATCGCGTGGTCGATGCGCTCGATGAAGTGGCCGAAGAAACCGGCAAGACCTTGCCGCAGGTCGCGCTGAACTGGGTGCTGCAACGGCCGACCGTATCGACGGTCATCATCGGCGCGAGAAACGAGGAACAGTTGCGCCAGAACCTCGGCTCGGTGGGCTGGAACCTGACCAAGGAACAGGTCGCAAAGCTCGACGCCGCCAGCAAGCTGCGCCCGGCGTATCCGTACTGGCATCAGGAAGGCTTCGCGGAACGTAATCCGTTCCCGGTGTAAGTGGTGCGCATGTCACTGCTGCACAGCAGGTGATGCGCGAGGTGGCGTGCGCAAACAGCGCGCGCCACCTCTTCTCACAGCGCGCTACGTCCGGTTAACGGCGGCGCTTGGTCAACGTGACCGATTCGAACAGCTCGTAATTGTTGGTCGGCGTTTTATCCGCACCCGGCGCGTGATAGTAGTTCATCGTGATGGTGGTCTTGCCGCCGTGGTCGCCCGGATCGACGTCGAACACCGCGATGCCGTAGCCGGTGCCCGTATCGCGCTGCGCCGACCACACCGCATCTTCCACCGCATCGGCCGTCGGCCGCACGAAGGTGCCCGCGGTCGCGCCCGGCACCGGCCGGTTCGGCTTCGTGAAAATCTGCGCCTGCGGATTGCCGGTGCCGGCATCCACGCCATACACATCGAGCGGTGCACTGGTGCCGCCACCGCCGAGAATCAGGTGGATCGTGCCGTGGCTCGTATCGAAGGTGTTGCCGTTTTGCTGCGCGTGCGGCACCGGCCGCGGCGTCAACGTGTCGACCCGCTCGCCGGTCTGCACATCGCGGCCCAGATGGTGGTGACAGCCGCGCACCGGATAGCTGCGCTCGTAATCGTGGTCGTGCCCGCACAGCACGAGGTCGACGCCGTAGCGCTCGAACAGCGGCAGCCATTCTTCGCGCAGCGCCTTGTCCGAACCGTTGCCGGTCTTCGACGAGCTCAACGCGTCCTGGTGCATCTGCACGACGATCCAGTCGACGTCGCGATCGTCGGCCGCGCGGCGCAAAGTCTTCTCGAGCCAGCGCGTCTGCTCGCCATTGCTGTAGCCGCGCACGTACAGCGACGTGCCGGGCTGAATCGCCGGGTTGCCGGTGCTCGGCACCGGCACCAGCGGCGCCGGGCCCGCGACGAATGCTGCGGCGTCCTGATACACGATGTCGTCGGCATCGAGCGAGACGAACAGCACCGAGCTCACCTGGAACGTGTACCAGCGGCCCGAAAAATGCGTGCCGTTGTCGGGTAGCGTGTAGCGCGTACGGTACGAATCGAGGCCTTGCGCACCGTTGTTGAATTCGAGCTCGTGATTGCCGGGGCACGGCATCCACGGACGGTTCGCCGACGAGCCTTGGGCGTTGTTCGCGAAGTCGCGCCACACATCCGTTTGATGCATCGGGTTCAGGTTCGCGTAGCACAGGTCGCCGTTCAGCAAATGGAACAGCGGCTGGAAGCGCTCGACTGCGTCCACCGCAAAGCGGCTTTGCGGCGACGACAACACCCAGTTCGTATTCGGCGTGGCGAGGTCGCCGTAGCTGGTGAAGCGGAACGGCTTGCGGCCTTTAGGCGCAGTGGCAAAGCTCGCGCTGAACGGGCTGCCCGCGCTGTTGTTGTCCGCCGTCACTTCGTAGCGATAGGTCGTATCCGGCTTCAGGTTCGACAGACGCGCGTGGTACGTGAACACCACCACGCCGTTCAGGCCGTCCGTGTACGTGCGTTGTACCGCGTGCACCGTTTCGCGATGACCGTGATCGGCGCTGACCGTCACGCGCGGATGCGTCGAGGCGGCCTGCGAAGCCCACGACACCACCACTTCGCTGGTGGGATCGTCACCCCATGTCAGGTGGACCTGTTCGGGCGTGCCGTCGGCAACGGCGCTGGCATCGGCCGCGCGCGCCGCGCCGGCCAGCGCACCGGCCGCGCCCGCAAATCCCGACGCGCCCGCCAGCTTCAGGAAGCCGCGGCGCGACACGCTAGCGTTCGTTTCAGTCAAAGATGCATCGGGGGTGCTCTTCTTGGTCATATCGTCTTCGCCTCGCAAGTGACTACGGCCATGCCTCGGCCTGCGCGCGATCCGGTAACGCACTGGAGCGCGTATGCAGGCGTAAGCATGGTGGGGGGGTAGTTGTATGCGAAACGATGGCTGCTGCACATGACTGCGCTATGACATTTATTTTCGCTTACTTTTTCGCCGAATTTTTTCGCTAACAGCCGGCGATGATCCCGCATGAGTCCTGCGGTGGTTCCGATTTAGTTTGCGATGGTGAATGATCGCGCAGCGAACCTTTCAGCTTGCTGTGGTTCGCGCGATCCGCGCGGCATCAAATGCAACTTTGCACTTCTGTCCGCGCGCATTGGAGAGTAGTCTCATCCAACACAACCAGCCAGCCGATTCTAAATTCGGAGGAGACATCGATGGATCTCGAAGCTCGCACCATGAAACGTGTGATGGGCCGCCTCGTGCCGTTCCTGATCGTGTGTTATTTCGTCGCGTATCTGGACCGCGTGAACGTCGGCTTTGCCGCTTTGCAGATGAACCACGCACTCGGGTTTACCGCGTCGCAATTCGGCCTTGGCGCCGGCATCTTTTTTATTGCTTATTTTTTCTTCGAAGTGCCATCCAACCTGCTGCTCGAACGTTTCGGCGCGCGTCGCTGGATCGCGCGCATCATGTTCACGTGGGGCATTCTGGCCGGCGCGATGGCGTTCATTCCGAACATTTCCCAATATACGGGCATAAACAACGTCAGCGTGTTTTACGGGCTGCGAATTTTACTGGGCATTGCTGAAGCGGGTTTCTTTCCCGGCATCATTTTCCTGCTGACCTTGTGGTTTCCCGCTGCGTATCGCGGGCGCGTGGTCGGTTATTTCATGGCGGCGATTCCGCTTTCGACGGTGATCGGCGCGCCGATCTCGGGCGCGCTGCTGTCGCTGGACGGCGCGGGCGGCCTCGCAGGCTGGCAGTGGCTGTATCTACTCGAAGCGCTGCCGGCGCTGCTGCTTGCGTTCGTGGTTTTCTTTTACCTGACGGACAAACCCGCCGACGCGCACTGGCTTGCGGGCGATGAACGCGACTGGCTGGTCGCGCGCCAGGCCGACGAGCGCAAGCATCGCGAAGCGGTGCGCGCGTTTAGCGTCAAGGAGGCGATCTTCAATCCGCGCGTGCTGGCCATCGCGCTGATCTACTTCGGTGCGAACGCAACCAATTATGGCCTGAGCTTTTTCCTGCCGCAGATCGTCAAGTCGTTTGGGCTTACCAATTTGCAGACCGGCTTCGTGACGTCGCTGCCGTATGTGGTCGGCGTGATCAGCATGATCGTGTGGGGACGTCATTCGGACCGCAAGCTCGAACGCAAGCGGCACGTTGCGATCGCGCTGCTGGTGGCGGCGGGCGGGATCGGCGCGGCGGCCGGGCTCGACGATCCGACGCTGAAGATGGTCGCGCTGTCGATTGCGGGCTTCGGCATTTTCGGCTGCCTGCCGGTTATCTGGACCTTGCCGGCGGCGTTTCTGTCCGGCGCCGCGGCGGCCGGCGGTATCGCCGCGATCAATTCGCTGGGCAACCTGTCGGGCTTTTTCGGGCCTTACGTGATGGGCTGGATCAAGGACAGCACCGGCAGCTTCGGCGCCGGCCTGCTGTGTCTGTCCGGCGCGGGGCTGGTGGGGATGGCGGCCGCGTTGCTGCTGCATCACGACCGTGCGCTCGAAGAACGGATGCGCAGCAGCGAGTTGAAAGCGCCGGCAGAGGAAGGGGTGGTCGGGTCGTAAGCGGCTGCAGGTCGCAGGCTGCTGCGCTTCGCGGCGGCATTTCGCAGCAGCACTGCCCGGCTGCACGTCGGTGCGGCACTTCGCCAATGCGGCAGACTAGCGCGAGTCTGCCGCATTGCGCATACCGGCCCGCACTCTGCGGCGGCCCCATGCACCATAAGCAGAACCCTATGACTTGCCATACTTTGTTTAATTGTTCGACGCCGCGCGCAGCGCTCTAAACTAGTCGGATTTCCCTCCGCCGCCCCCTCCCCATGTCCGCTACCCTCGTCTATACGCACGCTGCCTGCCTGAATCATCTGCCGGGCCCAGGTCATCCGGAATCGCCCGAACGCCTGCAGACGGTGCTGCGTACGCTGCGCGAACCCGAATTCGCGGCACTCGAATGGCGCGACGCGCCGCTTGGCACCGTGGAGCAGGTCGAACTCGTGCATCTGCGCGAGTTCGTCGACGAAGTGGCGGAAATTGCGCCGCGCCAGGGCTATGTGCCGCTCGACGGCGGCGATACGGTGATGTCGCCCGGTTCGTGGGAAGCCGTGATGCGCTGCGTCGGCGCAGCGTGCGCGGGCGTCGATGCGGTGCTCAACGGCGACGCGCGCAACGTGTTCTGCGCGACCCGCCCTTGCGGGCATCACGCCGAGCCGGGACGCGCGATGGGTTTTTGCATCTTCAATCAGGCTGCCATCGCTGCGGCCTATGCGTATGAAGTGCACAAACTCGAACGCATCGCGGTAGTCGATTTCGACGTGCATCACGGCAACGGCACGCAGGCCGCTTTCTACGACCGGCCTGCGCTGTTCTACGCGTCGAGCCACCAATCGCCGCTGTATCCCGGCACCGGTGCGGTCAGCGAGACGGGGGTGAGCCACAACATCGTCAACGTGCCGCTGCCGCCGGGCTGCGATTCGACGCTGTTCCGCGCGCGCATCGCAGCGGAAATGCTGCCGGCGATCCGCGATTTCAGCCCCGAGCTGATCGTGATCTCCGCCGGCTTCGATGCGCACGAGCTCGATCCGCTGGCCGGCCTGCGCCTTACCAACGAAGACTTCTTCTGGGTCACCGAGGAGCTGGTGAATATCGCGGACGAGACGTGCCACGGGCGCGTGGTGTCGATTCTCGAAGGCGGCTACAGCATGGATGGCCTCGCCGGCGGCACGCGCGCGCACATGCGGGCGCTGCTGGGAATGGGCAGCTGACGCGCTTTCGCGCGTCGCCCGGTGCGGCCGCTTAGTCCATCCGCTCAGTACATCCGCTTAGTCCATCCGCCTGGTGCGTCCGCTCAGTACGCACCAGGCGGCTCCCGCCAGATATCCCTGCCCGGCGCATCCGCTCAATGTGTCGTTCAGCGCGTCGAATACGCAGCAATCGCTGCGTCCGTCATGCCCGCGAGGCGCGCCGCTTCGACGATCTGCGCCCAGCTCGTCGCATCGACCGGAATCCCCTGCGCGCCGCGCGCGCGACGCGTTGCGTCTTCCCGCTCGCCCGGCAGCAGCACTTCGTCGACACCTTCAACCCGCCGCGTCGCCTTCAGCCATGCAACGAACGCATCGGCCTCGCTATCTTTGTCAGGCGCGTCGAACGCGTCCGGATTGACGATCACCGATAGCATGCAATTGACGATCGCATGACCGGAGACAATCGTCTCAGTACGCGACGTAAACCCGCCGCTCAGTGCGCCGGCGAAAATCTCGCACATCGCGGCAAGCCCCGATCCTTTATGCCCCGCCACCGCACCGCCGAACGCAAGCAGCGCACCGTGCTGGCCTTCGCTGAACAGCGCGCCCGGATCGCGCGTCGGGCGCCCGTCGACGTCGATCAACGCACCTTCGGGCGCCTTCACGCCCTTGTTGAACGCAACCCGCACCTTGCCCGCGGCAATCGCGCTGGTCGCGAAATCCAGCACCAGTGGCGTACGCCCGGCGCGCGGGAACGCCGCGCAAAACGGATTGGTGCCGAAACGCCGGTCGATCCCGCCAAACGGCGCAACCAGCGGATCGCCCGCGACGTTGACGAAATGAAACGACACGAGCCCTTCACGCGCGCACTGCTCGGCCCAATGCCCGATGCGGCCGATGTGATGTGCATTGCGCAGGCCAACTGCACATACGCCAAGCCGCTGCGCGCGTTCGATGCCCTGCTGCATCGCCTCGAACGCCACCACCTGCCCGAAACCCAACGCACCTTCGATCGTCAGCACCGCGCCCGCATCGCGTGCCAGCTGCGCGTGCGCATTCAGTTTCAGCTCGCCGCCGCGGCACGAGCTCATATAGCGCGGAATCATGCCGACGCCGTGCGAATCGTGCCCGGCCAGATTCGCCTCGACCAGATGATCGGCCACCAGTTGCGCCTCGCGCGCTTCGCTGCCCGCGGCCTGCCAGATCGCGACGACGAACGCATGCAGCGTACCGGCGTCGATCGTCACTTCCGAATAGGGTGCAGATTCAACGTTCGACATGAGCGCAAAAGATCATAAGAAAACACCGCCGAAGAAACCGCCTCGACACCGGTCTACGTTTGACGCGCGTACGCTTCTTCGCTGAGCGCATCATCACGGTGCGCACGCAGCGGCTCGACGCGGCCCACCACTAACAGATAGCTTAGCGCACCGAGCACGCAAAAACCCCCTGCCACGACCAGCGGAATCGTGAACGAGCCCTGGGTCATCTGCAGCATCACGCCGGTGAACGTCGTGAGCGCGATGCCCGCCAGGTTCGATGCAAAATTCTGGATGCCCGCAAGCGACGCCACATGCTGCGGCGTTGGTGCGACGTCGGCGGGCAGCGACCAGATGCTGGCCGCCGCGGCCGCGAGACTGCCGTACGCAATCGCGAACAGCGCGAGCATCTCGTAGATGCCCGGCACCACCGCAGTCAACGTGATCACCGACGACAGCAGCATCCCGCCGACGATGCAGGTCTTGCGCGCCGCGGTGACGCTCCAGCCGCGCCGCACCAATGCATCGGAGAGCCAGCCGCCGAACCAGCCGCCTGGAATCGACACGAGCGCAGGCAACACGCCGAGCGTGCCGAGCGATTTCAGCGAGAAGCCGCGCGCCTGAACCAGATAGCTCGGAAACCACGTAATAAAAAAGTAGATGACGAAGTTCAGGCAGAAGAACCCGAGCATCATGCCCCACACGGTGCGATAGCGAAACAGCGCGCTCCAGCGCACGACCGGCGCGGCAACGCGTGCATGCTCTTCGTGCACTGAGCGCGCTTGCGCCACGGCAGCGCTCGCCGCCGGTTCCCGATACACGATGAACCAGCCGAGAATCCACACGAAGCCGAGCACGCCGGTGATCACGAACGAAGCCTTCCAGCCCCACGCCGCGATGATCGCCGCGACCACCGGCAGCGACAGCGCAGAGCCGACCCGCGAGCCGCTATCGAAGATACTGGTGGCAAGCGCGCGCTCATCGCGTGCGAACCACTGGCTGACCAGTTTCGCGCAGGACGGATAGGCTCCCGCCTCGCCCGCGCCGAGCATCAGCCGGCAGCCGAACATGCCGGCAAAGCCGCCCGCCGCCGCAGTCGCCGCGGTGAAGATCGACCACCATCCCACTGCCAGCGGCAACGCAATGCGCGCGCCGATGCGGTCGACAAACCAGCCGAACGGCAATTGCATCACCGCATAGGTCCAGAAGAAACCGCTTAGCAACAGGCCCATGCCCGCGGGCCCGATGCCCAGCTCTTTCATGATGTGCGGCGCGGCGACCGCGAGGTTGGCGCGGTCGATATAGTTGACCGCGATCGCCAGAAAGCAGAAGAAAATCACTAGCCAGCGGGCCTTCTCCTTCATTGCCTTGTCTCCTCGTGTGCGGTCGGTCAGTACCCGACGAATAGTCTGACCTTATGACTCGCTGAAAGTAGAGCAGTGGCGCAATGCGGTCAACCGGGTAATCCCTGGCACGGCTGTCGAACCTGATGCGAGTCGTGAATCGATGCATGCGCAACGGATAGGCCACTGCCTGCGCAAGCGCGGTACTCGCCGCATTGCAGATGCATTGCACTGCCGACCCTCAAGGCAGCCAGGCAGGTTGTTCTCTAGAATGACGCAGCCCATTCGTGCGCAACGCACATTCGAGGGTTCACGGATGCAAGGATTCGAAGGATTCCATCAATGAGATTTTCGACCGCATTTCACAGTGCCTGTGCCTTGGCGTCCGCCTTGGCGTTCACTGCGCTGCTACCGCCTGCCGCGCTTGCACAAGGCGCCCCTGCTGCGCAGGAAGGCGACTGGACCGCTCCCACCTTCACGTTCCACAGTGGCGAGACGCTTCCCAATCTGCGGATGCACTACGTGACGCTCGGCGACCCCACGAAGCCCGCGGTGCTGATGCTGCACGGCACGAACCAGACCGGCGCGGCCATGCTGACGCCGGCCTTCGCCGGCAAGCTGTTCGGCCCCGGCCAGCCGCTCGATGCGACGAAGTATTTCATCGTGCTGCCCGATGGTATCGGTATCGGCAAATCGACCAAGCCGTCCGACGGCCTGCGTGCGCAATTCCCCGCCTACGACTACGACGATCTGGTCGCCGCGCAATACCGGCTGGTGACCGAGGGCCTCGGCATCCATCATCTGCGGCTCGTGATGGGCAACTCGATGGGCGGCATGCAGACGTGGCTATGGGGAGAGAAGTATCCGGACATGATGGACGCGCTGGTGCCGATGGCATCGCAGCCCACCGAAATGTCGGCGCGCAACTGGATGATGCGGCGCATGCTGGTCGAGTCGATCAAACAAGACCCCGCGTGGAACCACGGCAACTACACGGTGCAGCCGCCTTCGTTGCGCGTTGCCAATGCGATGTTCTCGATTGCCACCAGCGGCGGCACGCTCGCGTATCAGGCCGCGGCGCCGACCCATGCGCAAGCGGACCATCTGGTGGATGCGCTGCTGGCCGCGCCGCAAAAGAACGATGCGAACGACTTCATCTATCAATGGGGATCGTCGGCGGACTATAACGCGGCGCCTAACCTGAGCCGCATCAAGGCGCCGCTGTTCGCGATCAATTCCGCCGACGACGAGCGCAACCCGCCCGAGACCGGCACGATGCAAAGCTCGCTAAAGCAATTGAAGCAGGCGAGCCTGCTGCTGATTCCCGCGAGTGCGCAAACGCGCGGCCATGGTACGACCTCCGATGCGAGCTTCTACGCCCAGCAATTGGGCGAGTTCATGCAGCAGACCGCGAGGCCGTAACCTATGCCATGCACCTCATGCGCCCCATCCGCGTGATGCGCCAAAAATAATGCTCACGGCAGCGGCGCCAATAGTATTATTTATTGGCCGCTGACCGCGGTTGCCGAACACCGAACCATCGCGTGCCTGCCCAGAATGCGCCGCTGCGTTGTTGCGTTGTTGAATGCCGCGCCCAGGAAGCTCGCACGCGCTCTAACAATACCGAAAGGAGACAGACAAGTGCGTTCGCTTCTTGCTTCCGCAGTGCTTGGGCTTTGCATCGCCGCATCCTCAAACGCCGCTTTCGCGCAGGCTGCCACCGGCAGTACCGCATCGTTGAAGATCGCGCTGTCCAATAACTACGCGGGCAACAGCTGGCGGCAGACCATGCTGAAGAGCTGGTCCGAAGTCGCCGATCCGGCCGTGAAGTCGGGCGTCGTCGCGGCGGCGCCGACCTTCACCACCGCCGAGAATCAGGCCACCGAACAGGCCCAGCAGATCCAGAATCTGATTCTGCAAGGCTATAAGGCAATCGTCATCGATGCCGCGTCACCCTCTGCGTTGAATGGCGTCATCAAGCAGGCGTGCGGCGCAGGCGTGACGGTCATCACGTTCGACGGCATCGCCACCGAGCCCTGCGCGTACCGCATTGCAGTCGACTTCCACAAGCTCGGCTCGATGCAGGTCGACTATATGGCAAAGCGTCTGAACGGCAACGGTAATCTGCTTGAAATCCGCGGGCTTGCGGGCGTATCGGTCGACGACGAGATTCATCGCGGCATCACCGATGAGATCAAGAAGTACCCGGGCCTGAAGATCGTCGGCTCGGTGCATGGCGACTGGACGCAAACTGTCGCGCAGAAACAGGTGGCCGGCATTTTGCCGACGCTGCCGAAAATCGATGGCGTGCTCGCGCAAGGCGGCGACGGCTTCGGCACGGCCAACGCGATCAAGGCCGCCGGACGTCCGACGCCGATCATCATTCTCGGCAACCGCCAGGAAGAACTCGCGTGGTGGGCCGCGCAACGCAAGAGCGGCGGTTACGAAACGCTTTCCGTGACGATTCCGCCGGGCTGTTCGACCTTCGCGTTCTGGGTCGCGCAACAGTTGCTCGCAGGCAAGAAGCTGCCACACGATATCCAGATGCCGCTGTTGCAGGTCGAGGCGGGCGAGCTCGATACGGTGCTCACGAAAACGCCGCAAGGCGGCCTTGCGAACAAGCTGTATTCGCGCGACGACGTGCTGAAAGTGGTGGACGCGAAGTAAGCCCACGAAGTAACCCGCGAAGTAACCCGATGTGCAGATAAGGCGCTGCGTGCAGCTATCGCGCGCGGCGCCGCGACCGGCAGAGGTTCGGCTTTGAACGATCAGGCTGCAACGCAACGCATGCACCCCGTAGACAGCAGCGCAAACTCACTTGTCGGCACACTCATCCGCCTCGACGGTATCGGCAAGACCTTCGGCCGTGTGAAGGCGTTGATCGACGTCAGCTTCGATTTTCGCGCGGGCGAATGCGTCGGCATTGCCGGCCATAATGGCGCGGGCAAGTCGACCTTGATGGCCGTGCTGACCGGCGTGTTCCAACCCGAGCAAGGCACCCTGTCGATCGATGGCCAGCCGGTGCGCAACTACGATCCGAACGCAGCGCGCGCGGCCGGCGTGCGCTGCGTGTTTCAGGAACTGTCGCTGTGCGCGAATCTGAGCATCGCGGAGAACATGGCGATCGTGCATCCCGCGCTAAGCGGCCGCGACTGGCGACGCCGTGCCACGCAGATGATGCGTGCGCAGCTCGATGCGATCTTTCCCGGCCACGGTTTGAAGGGCCATGAACTGATCGCCGACCTGACGCTGACGCAACGGCAGATGGTGGAAATCGCGCGCGCGTTCACGGTCACCGGCGATCCGGTCCGGCTCGTGATCCTCGACGAGCCGACGTCGAGCCTCGATGCGCATACGGCTGCGCAGCTGCTTGCCTATATCGCGGATGCCGGCACACGCGGCATCGCGACGATTCTGATCAGCCACATGCTCGGCGAAATCGCGCAGGCCGCGCAGCGCGTGCTGGTAATGCGCGACGGCCGCGTCGCCGCGGTGCTGCCGCGCGAAGCGGTCACGCAGGACGCGCTGATCCGCGCGATGGGACAGCATGTCGACGTGCAAGGCCAACCATCCGGCGAAGGTGCCGCGCGAGATACGACGACGCACGAACAGACTGCTTATCGCTGGACGCTCGGCACCGGCAAGCGTTTGCAGATCGATGCGCCACACGGTACGGTGGTCGGCTTTGCGGGGCTCGCCGGCCAGGGGCAAAGCGAAGCGTTGCTGGCGGTTTATCGGGCTGCGACGCGGCGTGGTGAACGCATCGCCTTCGTGGCCGGCGACCGCGCTCGCGATGGTGTGTTTCCGCTGTGGTCGATCGCGCAGAATCTGGACATTCGCTGGTTGCTTGGACGGCCGGCGGTGTCCGATTCGTCCGGCACGCGCGACGCGTCGTTCACTGCGCGCACTGCGCGGCCGGCGCCGCTTGCGCGCCTGTTCGACCGGCGCGCGGCACGCGCGATAGCCGACGCCTGGCGCGAGCGCATCGGCATTCGCGGCGCACCGCTCGCTGCGAACATTCTGTCGCTATCGGGCGGCAATCAGCAGAAGGTTTTGTTCGCGCGCGCACTGGCATCCGATGCGCAACTGATCCTGATGGACGACCCAACGCGCGGCGTCGACATCGGCACCAAGCGCGACATCTATCAGCTGGTGCGCAACGAAGCGGCGCGCGGCCGCACCTTCATCTGGTACACCACGGAAAACGACGAGTTCGCGTTCTGCGACCGCACCTACGTGTTTCGCGCGGGCCGCGTCACGCGCATGCTGCTCGCGCACGAATGCAACGAGCAGTCGCTGCTGGCCGCGAGCTTCGAGGAGGCGCACGCATGACGCCGGATAGCGCTTCCTCTTTCGCGCGCACAGGCTTCCGGCTCGACCGCGGCCGCGTGCGCGCGCTGTTGCCTGCGTTGTCGCTCGCCGCGGTGCTTGCGCCGATCTTCGTGCTGCAGCCCGCGGCGTTCAGTTATTTCGGCATCGGCCTGCTGCTCAATCTGGCGGTGCCGCTGGTGCTCGCCACGCTCGCGCAACTCGCGATCATCACCGCCAACGACCTCGATCTGTCGATCGGGCCGTTCGTCAGCCTGGTCGCGTGCATCGGTGCGACGCTGCTCGTCAAACAACCGTTGCTCGGCATCGCTGCGCTGGCCGGTTGCGTGCTGCTGTATGCGGCAATCGGCGCACTGGTCGAGATCCGGCAGATTCCGTCGATCGTCGTGACGCTCGGCCTGTCGTTTGTCTGGAACGGCCTTGCGGTCCTGCTGCTGCCGTCGCCTGGCGGCACGAGTCCGACGTGGCTCACCAGCACGATGGGTTATCAGACACCGCTCGTCGCCGCGCCGATTGTCTGGTCGACTGCGATCGCGGTGCTCGGCCATCTGCTGCTGATGCGTTCGTCCGCCGGTGTGCGGCTGCGCGGCGCGGGCGGCAATCCACGCGCGATGCGGCGCTTCGGCTGGTCGCTGGTACGCAGCAAGGCAATCTTGTATGGGCTCGCCGCGCTGTTCGGCGTGCTGTCGGGCTTGAGTCTGCTTGGCCTCACCACGTCCGCCGACGCGAACCTCGCGCTGCGCTACACGTTGATGTCGATTGCGGCGGTGATTCTCGGCGGCGGCGAATTCGTCGGCGGCCGCGTGTCGGTGATCGGCGCCGTGCTCGGCGCGATCACGCTGACGCTGGCCGCATCGTTTCTCGCCTTCTTGAATGTGTCGCCGGACTGGCAAGTCGGCGCGCAAGGCGCAATCCTGATCATCGTGTTGTCGTTGCGCGTGCTGCTGCAACAACGGGGAGGCTCGCAATGAGCGGCACGCATCGCGATGTAGAAGCCGGCGCGCCGGCACAAGCTGAAAACGCGCCGCGCTTTTCATGGCGCGACATCTTGCGCGACACGCCGTGGATCTGGTCGGCGGCGGGCGCAGTACTGGTGTGGCTCGTCACGGCCGGCGTGTTCGGCTTTTCGATCGCCGGCAATGTGGTGGCCACCGCGCTGGTGTTTGCGATTTTCATGGTGTTCGTCGGGCTCGGGCAAATGCTCGTCATCACCGCGGGACCCGGCAATATCGATCTGTCGACGCCGTCGGCAATCGCGTTGAGCGGCGTGCTCGGCGTGCAATTGATGAAAGGCGACGACGCGCTGATTGCCGCCGGCATTGCAGTAGCGCTTGCGGTGGGCGTCGCAATCGGCTTCGCCAACTATCTGCTGATCCGGCTGCTGCGCATTCCGCCGATCATCGCGACGCTGTCGTCGAGCTTTATCGTGCAGTCGATCGCGATCACGCAAAGCCGCGACATGCCGCCTCCGCCGCCTGCGTTGCAGGCCTTCGCGAATGGCCGGCTGCTCGGGGTGCCGCATATTGCATGGCTTGCGCTGGCGCTATCGGTTGCGCTTGCGGTGCTGCTGCATCGGACGGTGTTCGGTCGCGCGCTGTCGGCGCTCGGGCAGAACGGGCGCGCGGCGTGGCTCGCCGGCGTGAAGGTCGAGCGCGTACGTTGCGCGACCTATCTGCTGTCGGCCGTGATCGCCGCGTTTACCGGCCTGCTGCTTGCGGCGGTATCGGGCGGCGCGGCGCTCGATATGGGTGTCGAGTACATGCTGATCTCGGTGGCCGTGGTCGTGATCGGCGGCACGCTGGTGACGGGCGGCAAGGCGAGCGTGGCCGGCGTGTGGGGCGCGTCGATGTTTCTGTTTCTGACCAACGCGATTCTGAATGCGGTGGGCGCGGATGCGGGGGTGCGGTCGGTGGCTTATGGGTTGCTGATTATTGCGGTTGTGGTGGTGGCGGGGGGACGGGCGGCGCGGTAGCGTGCTTCCCAGTATTGCTCGTTGAATCGATTTTCAGCAAATTCCTGTCAAATATCGTCTTTTTTCCCCACCATCTCTGACCAGTAGAATAATAAACAACATTTTTTTGTTGTATCCTGTCGCAAATGCTACAGGAGAGCCTCGTGATACACGCGCTCACGCTAGAAAACTTCATGTCGGTCCGCGACCGGCAAGTCATCGATCTCACCGTCGGGTCTGCCGTCGCCGATAGTCCGGAACGGTATGCCGATGCATGGACGGGCTCCGGCCAACGCGTGCCCAAGGTGGTCGCATTCTTCGGCGCGAATGCGGCCGGCAAATCGACGGTGTTGCGCGCCATTCAGCATCTTGCCGTGTTCGTTCGCGACAGCTTCCAGTTCGCTGCCGGAAGCTCGTTGCCTATCGAGCCGTTCTGGGACGCCGAACACGAATCGGCGCCGACCACACTGGCACTCGAATTCGCGAGCGCCGAACACATTTTCTCCGGCTCGGGCAAAGCGACCACTGACAGCAACGCGAAGTGCCGCTACCAATACGAACTGCGCGTGCAATCGGTGGACGGCCGTCGTACCGTGCTGAGCGAGTCGCTGTTCTTTTGGCCCAGTCATGCAAAGCGCCGGGTCCGATTGTTTGAGCGCGACGCTGCCGGCAAAGTCTCCGCAGGATCCGAATTCGGGCTACTGGCTGCGCAAAACTCCGTGCTGAGAAAAATCTTGCGCGATAACGCAAGCGTCATTGCCACGTTGGCGCAACTGGATCACGGCCCGTCGAAAGCGCTGCAAGAATCGACCAGAAGAATCTGGTCGAACATCCTCATTGAAAAGGTCAACGTCAACGAAAATGCGATGCTGCACTTTTATCAGGCCAACCCCGCGGTTCTGGAGGCAGTGAACCGCGACATTCCTCGCATCGATCTCGGCATTCGTTCAATGTCGATCGAGCGTGGCAATGCGGGCCCTGTTGCGTCGTTTAAGCATGAGGGATTGTCCAGAGACGTGCCGCTGGTGCTGGAGAGTCATGGAACCCGGCAATTCCTGCTGGCCTATCCGTTTCTGGCAAGCGTGCTGGCCAACGGCGGAATCGCCGTGATCGACGAACTGGATCTGGCGATTCATCCGCTGGTCTTGCCGGAAATACTGCGTTGGTTCTATTCGGCTGAGCGCAACCCTCACCGCGCGCAGTTGTGGATGACGTGCCAAAACGCGTCGCTTCTTGAAGATCTCACGAAAGAGGAAATCTACTTTTGCGAAAAGGACTCCTCCGGCGGTACATCGGTCTATGGCTTGAAGGATATTCAGGGAGTGCGGCGCGTCGATAACTACTATCGCAAGTACATGGGCGGCACGTACGGCGCGATTCCGACCATCGGATAAGTCACGCGATGGCGCGCACTGTCAAACCAAGAAAGCGCATCTTCGTGGGCTGTGAAGGCGAGAGCGAACGCAGTTACGTCGCTCTGCTTCAACAGTTCATGGGGATACGGGCGGAGTTTCACCTCGTCAACGACGTGCTCAATGGAGGCGACCCATTGGCGATCGTCGATTCGGCGATCAAGGCATTGCGGCGCGACGCGACAAAAAACCGTGGCGCGTTCGTCGCGAAGTTCGTGTTGCTGGATTCGGATCTGCTCGGTCGAGACGCTGCGCGTGATGCACGCTGTGTCCAGCTTGCCGCACAACACGAGTTGCAACTGATATGGCAAGAGCCCTGTCATGAAGCGCTGATTCTGCGACATCTGGACAACTGTCACGACAAGCGACCGCCCACGACCCAAGCCAGCGCGCAACAGCTTGGAAAAGAGTGGCCGGAGTATTCGAAGAACTGCGGCAGGGAGAAGCTGAGCCAACGCATCACGCCAGCATCGCTGGAAAGCGCAGCACGATGCGAGCCGCAACTGGCAGCGCTGCTAGTTCGCATTGGCCTCGTCAAACCCGACCCGCAGGGTTGAAGCGCAATGGGCCTGGTTTCAAACCAGCTACCGTTACTTCCCCGACCCATTCGACCTGAGAAACGGCACATAACCGTTCTGGGCTTTCAGAATCTTTTCCGCGCATTCGTCATAATCGGAGCCCTGTGCATTGTCGCGACCGTACATGTTGCGGCACTGTGCGAAGAGCGTCAGCGTGGCGCCCGAGCCTTTCGCCACGCGCGTCGCCGACAGCGCGACGTCGCCTGAACTGGACGGCACATCGGTATCGATTGCAACCGCATCCGAGCGCACCACGTGCGTATTGGAATGCTGCTCGATATAGCGTTTTGTAAGCGCCCACGCGGCATCGCAACTGGCGGCCGCGCAATCGACTGCAGCATTACGCTGCGCGACGGCGAGGCCCGCTTCGTCGTGAGCGAAGCGCTGCGCTTCGCGTTCTTCCTTTTCGGCTGACGAGCAGCCCACGAGTACAAACGCAACGAGCGCAACGAGCGCAAAGGCGGTGAGTCGTTTCACAATCGGGCTTCCCTGACGATGTTTGTGCGGGATTATAGCGGTGCGTCAAGGGTCCCTACAGATCTGGATGGGCTGTGCGCTGCGGCGCCGCGTTGCGCGTTGGCAGGGCTCGCCGTCTTTCCCTGGCGTTCGCACGAAATTGCATTGCCATTTCCAGATGCCTGGGCGTTGATACCGGAGCCAACCGGGTAGCAGCAGTTACCCTCCGAGCCGATTCGAAGCTACTGCATCTAGCGGAAAAATAACGCGGGCACGAACGCACCTTCTTTCGACGAGAAGGTCACCGTCGTGCCGGTGTTATTGCGTATGCAGATCCCGACGATCGGCACGCCGGCCACGATTTCACTCTTCACGTAGCCGGTGATGTCGCTCAACCGGGTCTGATTCACGTTGTTCAAATAGATGTTGCCGATTGCCTGCGTCGTACAACTCGACGGCGTCGGAGGGGTATCGCTCTCATTCCAGTTCGTCGACGCGCCGTACAGGTTCAGCATGACCGCGTCCGGATTGCTGACGTTTTGGCCAAGCGTCTGCAGGTTTGCCGTCGTCCACGGGTAGTCGCCCGTGTTACGAGGCGTCGGAAACTGCATGACGATCACGTCCCCTTGACCGACCTGCAGCGTCGGGCCGCCTGTCGTGACCGCGCCTGCTGCACTGATCCACGCATCGGCCGTGGCCGGCGAGTAGTAGAGTGGAATCGCATTCCCGCACGCGACGTTCGCGTTCGAACATTGGTCGATCGCGTAGCGCATGCTGTCGACCTTCCATGCGTCGATGAAGTCCGCATGCGCGGTATAGAGCGAACCCCATTGCGGCACCCATGCGCCATCGACGAGAACCGGATCCATCGATAGCTGCGCCGTCGACAAGTCAGGATCCTGCCCAAGCGGATACTGAACGTTCACCTGCAGTTCCGGAATCTTGACCGGGAAGCCCGTTGGGCAGGTGCCGTCGGCATTGCGATATGCCATGTAGCTCGTCTTCGCGGAATACATCATGTGGCCTGCGTGCTCCGAATCAGCTGAGCGGTCGGGCTTGATCTGCTTGCCGCTCCAGCAATCCGGAAAGTGCACCGAGATATCGAGCTGCGCGTATGTTCCATTCGCGTCGGTGACAACCGGACACTGGGTCGGCGCGGTCGTCGAATACCCGCCGCCGCGGCACAAATAGTTGATCTGCGGCTTCGGCCCCGTTCCCTGATGATCGCCCGCCAGCATCTGCAGGCCGGCCGGAATCGGACTCAACGGTACAACCGGCTGATCGTTCTTGTAATAGACCTTCGCGAAATCCGGCGCGACGATACCGGAAGCGCGCTTCAGTTGCGGCACCCAGTAGGTGGACAGGTCTGCATTCGTACTGCAGGTGGTAGCCTTGTTCGCGCTCAGGCTCTGGTAATCGCTGAACGCATCGGTGCCGGTGTTGCCGAAGAAATCATGCACCATCGCGCGTCCGGGTTGGCCCGGCCACACAATCGAGTCGTCAGGTTTCGTATGCGAGTATGCGCACTCAACCGAGAACTGGCCACCTGCTACAGCAGATGAAATATAACCAGGCAATCCGAAACAACACGCGCAAATCAACCAATGCGATTTCTGGCTTTTCACGATGAACCTCTTTTGCAAGACGTCAATTGGAGTGGTTCACCTATATGAGTAGTCCAATTGGGCCGTCTTTGCAATGTGATCGGATCACCGGAGAAAACGCCATGTCGTTGGAAGCTTGACGCTTCCAATCGTGTCGACGCCACGCACGATTGGGATGCAACAGCTATCTTGCGGAGACTGTGAACCAGTTGTGGCCGACCAACCCGTCACGGCAGTTCCGCGCTATAAACCTTGGGCACGTGATCCGCCAGAATCATATCGAACGCATTGACCGGCGCCACACCGCCGCGCAGCAACGGCCGGAACACCACATCACCCCGCCGCACCGGCACCCCCGTCAAGCCGCAAAAGCCCGCTGCGCGCGCATAGCCGGCTCGCCACACCTGGTCCAGATAGCGGCCGCGCGTCGCGTCGCTCCACGACACGACGATGGTCGACGTGCTGCGCCGCTCGACACTGCTGATAAACGGCCGATACGGTGCCGTGTCGCACGCCCCTGTGTCGCGCTCGTGCGCGTCGTACGCCAGCGATCGGCGGCGACGCACACCCAATCCGTTCGGAACTACTTTGCGCAACCCGCCGACGATCTGCGACCAGCGGTCGATCCTGTTCATGTTGTAAAGCCTCCTTCTGCGAAGATTGCAGCGCACCGCGTTACATCTGTCCGGCATCTCCGGACGTTGCGAGCGCAACGATGTTCGCGATCCCCTGTCGCGCCATCTTGGTGTAAGGACAAAAACGTTCGGTATCGCGCACCAGTTCTTCTGCGAGCGCCCGCTCGACGCCGGGCAGACTGATGCGCGTGTCGGCCATCAGCACATAGAGCCCGTCGACCGGGTCGCGGCTGAAGCGCACCGTGACCGCCACCGTCGCGTTGGCGATGCGGATGCCCGCGCGCGCCGCGAGCATGCTTAGTGCGCCGTGAAAACAGGCTGCATAGCTAGCCGCAAAAAGCTGTTCAGGATTCGGCCCACCGCCGGTTCCACCGAACACTTTCGGCAGACGCAACTCGAGCACCAGTTGACCGTCGTCCGAGCGCGCGATACCGGACTCGCGTCCGTTGCCGGATTCGCCGCCCGTAACAGTGACGGTGGTCGTATAGAGCGTTTGGGCATCGTCGCCGCGATCGCGGCCGAGCAGTGTTAGAAATGGCGGACGCAACCTCGTCATGGCGAGCGGGTCTCCGGCAAATAACCTAGTGCCCGCTCGCCTGAGCGTTTGCTTTGGCCTGCGCCTGGGCCTGGGCTTGCGCAAACCACGCATCGAAGTTCAACGCACCGAGCCGGGCATGCGCACCCGGCACCAGCGTATCGTCCTGCAGTTGCGCGCCGAAATAGCGCGCCTGCGGGTCTTCAACGACCTTGCGCGTATCGTGCGACGCCAGCAGAAAGCGCTGCACCAGCGCGGCCATCCCCACCTTGTCCGGCCCGGCAATCTCGACTACGCCGTTGCGCGGTGCGCCGAGCACAAAATCCGCTACCGCGAGCGCCACGTCGTCCGATGCGATCGGCTGAAACAAGGCCGGCGACAAGCGCACCGTCTGTCCGTCGCTGCCAGCCTGCGCGATGCCGCCGAGAAACTCGAAGAACTGCGTCGAATGCACGATCGTGTACGGCACGCCCGCTTCGCGAATCAGCTTTTCCTGCGCGATCTTGGCGCGGAAATAGCCGCTTTGCGCGAGCCGGTCGGTGCCGACCACCGACAACGCGACGTGATGCTGCACACCTGCGGCACGTTCCGCGGCGGCGAGATGATGGCCGGCTTTCTGGAAGAATTCGAGCACCGCGGCATCTTCGAACGATGGCGAATTGGCCAGATCGACCACCACGGTCGCACCGGCCAGTGCATCGGCGAGCCCTTCGCCGGTCACCGCGTTGACACCCGACGCGGGCGACGCGGCCACGACGTCATGGCCGCGTGCGCGCAAATGCCCGACAACCTTGCTGCCGATCAATCCGGTACCACCGATGACGACGATCTTCATGATGCTTCTCCGTGAACACTGAACAGGTACGCGGCCTGGGCCACGCTGCGTGTGCCGGGTAGCCCGTTATGGCGGGCTCGGTACATCACGCATCGTAGGCGCACGCGTCGCACTGCAGTAGAGCCGGACAAGGACGCACGGTGTTGCGCGGCAAACACCAATCGATGCGCGTGTGTTTTGGCGCGCTTTGTCCTGCTCTCAGGCCTGCGCAGCCTGCACGATGCGCACGGCCGGCGCAGTGTTGATGGTCAGCGGATAAGGCAGATCGAGCGCGCGCGTCTGTTCGGTCATGTAATCGACGAATACGCGAATTCGCGCGGGCAGATGCTTGCGGCTCAGATAGCACAGATAGTGGCCGCCGTCGTCCGGCGCGTACTGCACGAGGCAGCAGAGCAGCCGCCCGTCGCGCAACAGATCGAAGATCTGATAGGCCGGCAGCTGTGCGAGGCCTTCGCCGTCGAGCACCGCCTGCAAGATCAGTTCCGTGTCGTTGAAGGTGTGCTGTGCGGCGGGCCGGTAACGTTGCGCAATGCCATTAACCTTGAATTCCCAGTCGCGCACGCGCCCCGCTTCGCTACGAAAGTTGATGCAGCGGTGACTGCATAGTTCATCCACCTGGCGCGGCAATCCATGCGCCTGCGCATAGGCGGGCGATGCGCATACCATCATCTGCATCGGGATCAGCTGGCGCGCGACGATCTCGCAGTCTTCGATGCGGCCGTCGCGAAACGACACGTCGATGCGTTCCGCCGTGAAGTCGGCGGGACGCTCGTTCAGCAGCAGTTCCAGCGTGATGTCCGGATAGCGCGCGTGAAAACCGCGCAGTAGCGGCGCGACGATGCGCCGCCCGAAGCCCGGCGTCGAGCAGATGCGCAACTGACCGCGCGGTGGGCCGTTGCGCAGTTCGCGCATGTCTTCGAGCGCCTGCATGATGCGTTGCACACCCGGCTGGCAGTTTTCGTAGAACAATTCGCCCTCGCGCGTCAGCGACGTGCTGCGCGTGGTGCGCAGAAACAGCCGCGCATCGAGCTGCGCTTCGAGCTTCTGCACATTGCGGCTGACCGCCGAGCGGCCGATGCCGAGCCGGTCGCCGGCGCGCGCAAAGCTGCCTTCGTCGGCTACGGCGAGAAAAGAGACGACGCCGGCGTAACTCGTCGCGAAACTGTTCGCGAACGGGTCGTCGGCGCCCGTGGCGGTGCGGCGTACCTGATCGTCTGACATGGCGGCGCAAAGTCGTGGAGTGGTTACCCGACTAGACGGATCAGCGCGGCCGTTTGTGACAGCGCCTCCGTGATTATTTTCCCGGGCGCCCGCCATGCGGCCCGCATCGTTACTTCTCCGGCACCAGAACCGGCGCGCCCTGATCCTTCAACAGCAGCACGATGAACTTCGCCGGCTTCGTCTGGCTCGCATTGCGGCCGACCGTATGCAGATCGTCCGGTGCTTCGTAGAAGGTCTGCCCGGGCGTCAGCGTGACTTCCTTGCCACCCTTCACGCCCATCACGATCGTGCCTTCCAGCACGTACAGGAACGCGTGCGCATGATGCCGATGCACGGGGTCGACCGCGCCGGGCGGATATTCGACGAGGATCATCAGCCCTTCCTTGCCGGGATAGTCGGCGAGCGGCTTCGTCATCAAAGGTGTGACGATGGCCAGCGGCGCCTCGGCGCGGACTTCGCCGAGCAGCACGCTGGTCACGACGAACGCTGCGGTCGCAGCGGTTTTCAAGCGGATCATGATGATCTCCTCACAGCAGCGGCCCACGCGCGCGGACCATAGACGAGAAATCGGCAAGGCCAGCCGCCTCCCCTCACGCGAGGTTTGCGTTGTCGAGGCCGAACATCTTGTCGCACGAACCTGGCACCGTCTGACACGCGAGGTTCACGATTTCTCCAGGCTTCGATAAAGGACAGGCGTCCCGCGTTACACGCGTGCAACCAGGGGCCGCACACCGTGATCGTAGGATTGCGCGGCGCGCAGCGGTAGCCCCGTATGCGGGCTCACCGTGTTGCCCGCCCGGAATCAATCTGCGCGAACGCGCCGGCGTCAGCGCGCCAACGCGAACCCGCCGGCGGTTGCTGGCGGATTCAGCAGTTGCCTGAATCCGTGCCGTGCGCAGCGGCGATGCGCGCCAGCTTGGCCGGATTGCGCTGCACGTGCATCCGCACAATGTGCGCGCCGTCAGTCTCGATGCACAGCGCCGACTCGACCTGGCCGTCGATGACGCGCAGCAGCGCCGGCAGACCGTTGAGTTCGGCGAACACGACTCGATGCCGGCTGCCGAAGCGGCGCGTGCCAGCAAAGAACAGCTGCGCGATGCGCCGGCCGCCGACCATCGGCTGCGGGAAACTCGGCACGCGGCCGCCGCCGTCGCCAATCAGCATGGCGTCTTCGGCGAGCAGTGCGTGGATCGAATGAAAATCGCCGCGTTCGAGCGCGTGCGCAAAGCTTTGCAGCAACCGGCGATGTATTTCGCGCGACACGCTGTAGCGCGGGCGCTCGTCGCGCAGTTGCAGTTTCGCGCGGCTCACGAGCTGCCGGCAGGCGGCCTCGGTCTTGCCCATCGCGGCGGCCACTTCGTCGTAGTCGGCATCGAACACCTCGCGCAGCAGGAAGGCCGCACGCGCTTCCGGCGAAAGTCGTTCGAGAAGCATCAGGAATGCCACCGATACATCGTCGGCGCGCTCCTTGAGCTGTTCCGGCGTAACCGGCGCCTCGCTGAGTTCCGGCTCCGGCAGCCAGATGCCCGTGTAGTGCTCGCGCTGCGCTTTGGCGGCCCGCAGCCGGTCGATCGACAGCCGCGTCACGACCGCGACGAGCCAGGCTTCCGCGTTGTCGATCTTTTCGCGCGCAGCCGCATGCCAGCGCAGCCATACGTCCTGCACGATGTCCTCGGCTTCGGCCACCGAGCCCATCATCCGATAGGCAATTTTCTGCAGACGCGGGCGCAGCTGGTTGAACAGATGGGTATGGTCGTGGGCGGCGTCGTCCATGAGCGGGTCCCTTTTGCGCTGAATGGTGCGACGATGGCACGAACAGCGTTAACTGTCGAATATTGCCATATGCCGCGACGCGTACGATGGCGCTACCGCGCATACGGTGCGAAGTCGCCGGATGGTCCGCGTGAGCCGATCCGGGACGCTGCCGCGCGCGTGGCGCGCGTATTCTGCGTTTGCACACCCCCTCCTGCCCGCCACGGTGAAGCGCTTTTCGGTGTTGGGTAGAATGGCCGGATTCTCTCGATTCGGCTGATCAGGTCATACGCATGGTGAGCAGCAAACGCTTCGCCCCGAAAATCGTCGCGACAGAGCCTGTCGAAGACGCGTGGCTCGCCACCTCCGCTGCGCGCGATGCGCTGCTGCCCCGGCGCAAACCTTATTGGCATCCGATCGACAAGGGCCTGCACATCGGCTATTACAAAGGCGCACGCTCGAGCACGTGGCACGCACGCTTCTTCGTCGGCGCCGGACGTTACGAGGAAACCCGCCTCGGCACCGCCGACGATACCCACCACGCCGACGGCCGCACGGTGCTCGACTACACCCAGGCCGTCGCCCGCTCGCTGGACTGGCGCAAGCGCCACGACGCGACGCGCGTGCCGGCAAACGGCAGCTTGCTCACCGCTGGAAAACGCCGGGTGCGCACCGACAAGCTCGATGAAATCAGCGTCGCATGGCAGCGCGAACGTCCGGATCTCGATCTGCGGCTGGTCGGTTTTTTCATGCGCATCAAGCAGGCGTCGTTCATGCACGAGCAACGCGTGGCGGCCATCGCAGACGCGGTAGGCGTCAATGTCGGCGAACTGCATGTGCTGCTTGCGCTGCGTCGCGCCGGCGCGCCTTATGCGATGCGTCCGACCGATCTGTTTCGCGCGCTGCTTGTCACGTCCGGCGCGATGAGCAAGCGCATCGACGGGCTCGAAAGCATGCGGCTCGTCTCGCGCGTGGCGGACGCGGACGATCAGCGCGGGCTGAACATCGTACTGACCCGCGAAGGCATCAAGATCGCCGACGCGGCCATTGTGCGAATCGCCGAAGGACTGGCCGGGTTGCGCAAGGCGATGGGCATGAGCCAGGCGGAGATTCGCGAGATGGATGGTTATCTGCGACGTCTGTCGTTCGAGGCGGACTGAGCGCGGGTCGAATCGTCGAGCCCCGACTGGCCGCGGCACACCAACTACACGTACCCTGTCAATCCACCCAACCTCGAATCGTGGCATTGTTAGGTGCATCTGCCGGTACGGCGCGATGCATCGGCTGACACGCCTGCGCCTGGTGTTCGGCGCGGATCGCATTTCGCCCCGAGACGTTCCCTGACGCGACCAGGTCTCTTACGCAAGCCCGACGCCGCGGCAGACACGTGAGTCGCCCCTACCTTCACTGCACGATACCTTCTCGCGCAGATATCATTGCGGCCACAGCTAACACCGTTCACCTCAGATCGGTTCAGTTCGTTAATAGACCGCAAGGTACCGAACCCATGACGACCACGCATCACCTGCGCTACCTGCGAGCCCACTCACCCATCATTCGCTGCCAATGACCACGCCAGGCCCCGCCGCAGCGCATGGCGCGCGCGCGGCCGCCGCGTGGCGCGCCGCGTGCCTCGACTGGCTGCGCAGCGACGCGCCGGCGTGGATCCATGTCGCGAAGACGGTAGCCGCGGCGCTGCTCGCAATGGGCATCGCGATGCGCGTCGAATTGCCGCAACCGCGCACGGCGATGGCCACCGTATTTATCGTGATGCAACCGCAAAGCGGCCTGGTGCTCGCCAAAAGCTTCTATCGCTTCGTTGGCACGCTGGTCGGATCGGTCGTCACGATTGCGATTACGGCCGCGTTCGGCCAGCAACCCGAGTTGTTTCTGTTGTCGGTCGCACTATGGATCGGCGTCTGCACGTTCGGCGCCGCGCGCAACCGCAACTTCCGTTCGTATGCGTTCGTGCTGTCCGGCTACACCGCGGCGCTGATCGGCCTGCCGGCATCGAGCCACCCCGAAGCGGTGTTCCTCACCGCGATGACGCGCGTCTCGGAAGTGTGGCTCGGTATCGCGTGTGCCGGCGCGATCAGCGCGCTGGTGCTGCCGCAGCGCACTGCGGATGCGTTGCGCGACGGCGTGCGCGAACGCTATCGCAAGTTTTCGCGCTTCGTGGTTGGCGCGCTGGCCGGCAGCATCGATCGTGCCGGCATCGAAAGCGCGAACGTGCGCATCATCGCGGACGTGATCGGTCTCGAAGCAATGCGCAGCGCCGCCGTCTTCGAAGACTGGGGCGTGCGGCTGCGCGCCGGCCGCATCACGCGGCTGAACAACGAATTCATGCAGGTATCGACGCGTTTTCACGCACTGTGCCAGTTGCTGAACCGCACCCGGCTGCACGGCGACAGCACGGTATGTACCGCGCTCGAAGCGCTGTTTCGCGAGCTCGCGCCATTACTGACGCGCGCCGACGGCGAACCGGTGCACACCGCCGCCGACGCTGGACAGGCCACGGCAAAGCTCGCGGTACTGAAGCACGAACTGCCCGCGCGCCTGCGTGCGCTGCGCGCGATGCCAGGCGGTCGCACGGAACGCGGCCTGCTCGACTTCGATACTGCCGGCGAACTGTTTCTGCGCTTCGTCGACGAAATGCACGCATATACGCAGACTTATGCTTCGCTCGCAGTCGACCGGCATGCGCTCGAGCAGCCGGAGCCGGGCTACGTGTCGCACACCAACCTGACCGCGGCGGGCGTCGCCGGCTTGCGCGCGGCTATCGCGATGCTGCTGATGTCGGCATTCTGGATCGCCACTGCGTGGCCAAGCGGCGGCATCGCCGTGTTGAACACTGCGGTGAACTGCGCGCTGGTCGCCTCGATGCCGCAACCCGCGAAGGCGGCATCGCAGATGACGCTCGGCACGCTGCTCGCGGCCATCGTCGGCTTGCCGCTGATGTTCGGCGTGTACCCGCACATCGACGGCTACCCGTTGCTATGCGCGATCCTCGCGCCGGTCCTGATGCTCGCGACGCTGATCACTCTGCGCCGTTCATGGGGCGGTGTCGGGCTCGGCTTCTGCATTTCGCTGTGCATTCTTGCCGGGCCGGACAACGTGGTGCACTTCGACGCGACGCAGTTCATCGGCGATGCGCTCGCGCTGGTCGTGTCGATGGTGCTGGTGACGCTCGCGAGCGCGGTGATCCTGCCGCCCGAGCTGCCGTGGCTGCGCAAACGGCTGCTGCGCGAATTGCAGCAGCTGGTGGTGGTCGCCTGCACGGGGCGCGGCGCGCGGGTGCGCCTGCGCCTCGAGAGCGCCGCGCGCGATCTGGTGAATCAGGCCAACGGCGTTGCCGCACAGCGGCCCGACCTGCAGGCGGCGATGCTCGCGTGGATGTTCGTGGTGCTCGAAGTGGGCCACGCGGTACTCGAATTGCGCTCGGAGCTGGCGGTGCTGCAAAACGGCGCGTGGCGCGCGGCGACGCAGCGCATGCTGGAAAAGATCACGCTGCTGTTCGACAACCCGGCGCCGCGGCGTCTTGAAGACGCGAAACAGGCGAACGCCGCCGCGATTGAAACCCTATGTGCGGCGTTGCGAAGCGACGCTGCAACACAGCAGACAAAGCAGGAAACGCCGGAAGGACAAGCGACGCGACACAGCATGCAACGCATGCTCAGCTATCTGCACTTCATCCGCAGCACGCTGCTCGATCCGCAATCGCCGCTGAACGGCGATGCGGGTCCGCGCGCCTGATACAGGCGCGCCTCGCCGAAGCCGCGCAAGGCTGAGCGCGTGAGCGGCCGCCCATCACGCGCGCACGCATGTCACACGCCGCCGATCGTCTTGATGCTCTTCCACTGCCCCTGCTGCACTTCGAACAGCGTGTACGGCGGCTTGATCAGATCGCCATACGGATCGAAGGTGATCTTGCCGGTTACGCCATTGAGCGACACTTTCGCAAGACTCTCGACAATCTTGTGCCGATCCAGCGAATTGGCATCATGGATCGCCTTGATCATCGCCAGCGCCGCATCGTACGAAAACGGCGCATACAGCTCGACGTCCTGGTTAAAACGCGCCTTGTAGCGCTTGCCGAAGTCCTGCGCGGCCGGCAGTTTGTCGAGTGCCGGGCCCGGCTCGAGATCCTGGGTGCGCTCGCCGGAGGTGCCGGCAATCGACAGAAACGCATTGCTCTTTAACGCACCTGCGCCGAACAGCTGCGTATTCATGCCGAGCGAGCGCATCTGCTTGACGAGCATCGCGCCCTGCTCGTCGAGGCCGCCGAAGAAAATCACGTCGACGTTGCGGCCTTTGAGCGCGGTCAGAATGCCGCGAAAGTCGACCGCCTTGTCGTTGGTGAACTGCCGGTCGACGATCGTGCCGCCCGCCTCCTTCACGCCCTTCTCGAACGAATCGGCCAGCCCCTGGCCGAACGCGGTGCGATCGTCGATGATGCCGATACGCTTCGCCTTCATCTGCTCGACCACGAAATGCCCCGCCACCACACCGCCCACGCCGTCGTGCCCCATCGTGCGGAACACGTTTTTGAAGCCCTGTTTGGTCAGCTGCGGGTTGGTCGAACCGGGCGTGATCATTGCGACGCCCGCCTGATGGTAGACCGACGAAGCCGGGATGCTGCAGCCCGAGTTGTAGTGGCCGATCACACCGACCACGCCGTCGTCGACCAGCCGTTGCGCCACCTGGATCGCGACGCGCGGGTCGGCCTGATCGTCCTGCACGTCGAGTACGAACTTGACCGGCTTGCCGCCGACCGTCGGGTTGCGCGCGTTCTCTTCGTCGATGGCGAGTTGCGCGCCGTACTGCAGGTCTTTGCCGACCCGTGCGACGGGTCCGGTCAGCGGCCCGACGTAGCCGATCTTGACGATCTGCGGATCCGCCGCCCACGCGAACGTGCCGTGCGCGGCCAGCGCGCCAGCCGCGATACCGATGAGCCATGTACGCCGATTCATGATGTGCTCCTGTCCAAAGATGTCGCGCGATGCCTTGTCGACTGACCCGATGCGCGACGCGTCGATGTCGTCTGGTTGCAGGAAGCTCGCCGTGTATGTGCGAGCCATCAGAAACGGCTTGCCGCGTAGCGCGCGAGGTCGAGCGGCGGCGCGCGCTCGCCGACCAGATCGGCGACGATGCGGCCGGTCACGCCGGCGAGCGTGACGCCCAGATGCTGATGGCCGAACGCGTAGATCACGCGCCGGCTGGCCTTGGCGCGGCCGAGCACCGGCAAGCCATCGGGCAGCGTCGGCCGGAATCCGAGCCATGTGCTGTCGGGCTGCTGCAGCGCCGGCAACGCGCGCTTCGACGAAAAGGTCAGCAGTTCGAGCAGCGAGCGGTTGCGCACCTCGCTGAAGCCACCCAGTTCGACCGTGCCCGCGACGCGAATGCCGTCTGCCATCGGCGTCATGTAAAAGCCGCGTTCGGCCCAGCCGACCGGCCGTGAAATCAGTTGCGCCGCATCGCGATAGCGCACGTGATAGCCGCGCTCGGTGTCGAGCGGCACGCGGTCGCCGCACTGTGCGGCAAACTTCGCGGAGCGCGCGCCGGCCGCGACCACGACGTGGTCGAAGCGCGGCGCTGTGCCGTCTTCGATGTCGAGCGTGACGCCGTCGGCGTGAGGCATGAGCGCGTTGACGCCGTTGCGCTCGAGCGTCAGGCCGCGTGCGGCCAGCACCTCGTAGAGCGCGAGCAAAAAGCCCTGCGGATCGGAGAAATGCCAGCTGTCGCTGAACAGCACACCATGCGCGAAGATCGGCGCAAGCGACGGCTCCAGTTCGTGCACCTGCGCGCCGGACAGGATCTGGAACGACACGCCGAGCGCTTCGCGCAACTGCAGCGAAGCGCGCGACGCGGCGAACGATGCGCCGCTCGAATACAGGTACAGGCATTCGCGCGGCCGCACGAATTGCGCCAGCGACGCTTCATCGAACAGCGGCGTGTAGCCGGCCTGTGCGTGCGACAGCAGCGCGGCCAGCGCGCCGGCGCTCGCCTCATAGCGGCGGCGCGTCGAACTCGCGAGGAAACGGGCAAGCCACGGCAGTACGTGCGGCAGATAGCTCCAGCGCAACCGGAACGGGCTGTCGCCCGACAGCAGAAAGCGCGGCAGATCGCGAAACACCGACGGGTTGTTCACCGGAATGCAGCCATACGGCGCAAACGTGCCGGCGTTGCCGAACGACGCCCCCTGCGCGACGCCGGACGGATCGAACAGCGTCACGCGGTGGCCGTCGCGCATCAGCCACGCGGCACTGGCAAGACCGACGAAGCCCGCGCCGACAATCGCGACCTGCGCCATTACCGTTCTCCCTGCAGCGCGTGCCGGGTTGAGGTGCTGTCCACCATGCATTCCTCCATCTGCTCCGACCTTCACACAAACCACACAAAACATGCCCAAAGGATCACACAACGATTTTTTGTGTGCAATTAAAATGGGCATTGTGTGGTCCAGGACTTTCCCTGGATCGGGCGGGCGTAGTCTTTGCCGGGCTAACATGGGTGTCACGATGGTGGCATTGGTGCCGGTCTGGTATAAAATTCGGCGGATCGACGCAAACAGGCAGACAAAACCTGCTTTGTATGGAGACTTCCGATCCAATGGCTTCCCTCAAACCGAAGGTCAAATCCGCGCGCAGCGCGAGCAGCGCGACCGCGAGCGCGCCTGTGAGCGAGACCACGAACGGCACCACGCGCACCATGCGCACCACGCGAGCCCGCGCTGACCAGACAAACGGCGGCAACGGCCGGACAAAACGCGCGACGTATATCGAAGTGTCCGCGTCCATCGAGGACGAGATCCGCGGCGGTGTGTATCCGCCGGGTAGCCGCCTGCCGCCGCAGCGTCAACTGGCGACGGATCTGGGGATCAACGTATCGACGGTGTCGCGCGCGTATCGGGAGCTACAGCTACGCGGGCTGGTGATCGGCAGCAAGCGGCGCGGCTCGCTGGTGACCGGCGGTGCAATGCCGCGCGTCGAGACGACTGGCGCCGCGAGTGCCAGCGCCGAAAGCGGCGCGATCGATCTGACCGTGAACCGGCCAGCGACTGGCGAATTCCTGTCCTGTCTCGCGACGACGCTCGCCGAGCTGCCGCGCGATCCGCGCTATGCGTCGCTGCAGGAATACCAGCCGCCGCAAGGGCCGGCCTGGGCGCGCGCGGCCGGCGCGAAATGGATGGCCGCGCCCGGCTTCACGCCTGCGCCGGAGCAGGTGGTCGTCACGAGCGGTGCGCAGCACGGCCTGTATGCGGTGCTCAACAGCCTGATCGGCACCGACGGCGTGATCATCGCCGACCGTCTGACTTACTACGGGCTGAAAGCGCTTGCGCCGGTGTTCCAGTTCGAGATCGTCAGTGTGCCGAGCGACCGGGAAGGACTCGACACCGGCGAGGTCGAGCGGATTTGCAGTCGCCAGCCTGTAAAGGCCATCTTTACAGTGCCGAACCTGCAGAACCCGACCGTGACGACGATGAGCCTCGCGCGCCGCGTCGCGCTGGTGGACATTGCGCGTCGCTACGGCGTCGCAATCATCGAAGACGACGTGTACGGGCCGCTCGTGTCGCAGCGCCTGCCGACCTTGGCGAGCTTGTGCCCGGAACTGACGTTTCACATTGCCGCGACCTCGAAGATTCTCGCGCCGGGGCTGCGTCTGGGCTATCTGCTGAGCCCACCGGATTGCGCCGCGCTTGCCGCGGAAGCAGTACGCACTACGGCGTGGATGCCTGCGCCGCTATCGATGCTGATCGCCACCATCTGGATCGAGGACGGCACAGCGCGCCGCATCATGGATGCACAGCTTGCCGAGATTCGCGCGCGCCACGATCTGGCGCGCCAGGTGTTGCCGCAGGAACTGCTGGAGTCGGATCCCGCCTGCATGTTCGTGTGGCTCAAGCTGCCCGCGCCTTGGCGCGCCGACGATTTTGCGGCCAATGCAAAGGCGCGCGGCGTGATCGTGATGCCGTCTTCGGCGTTTGCGGTGGATCGCGCGGAGGTTGAACATGGCGTGCGCATCAACCTCGCGTGTGCGTCATCGCGTGAGCAACTGGTGCGCGCGCTGCAGACGGTGGCGCAAACGCTGCGCGATCGCGCGCGGGCGTTGTTCGGGACGATTTGAGGCCTGGGCGTGAATCGTCGTCACCTGGCATGCGCGCCCCGCATCATTCATCCCACACGGTATCCGCATCGAGCGGATACACCGGCCGCACGACCCGTTCGTATCTGAACAGCGCGTAATCCGACCCGGTCACACCGCGGCTATCGCACTCCACCAGGCCGCCGGCAATCGGCACGAACACCGGCCGGCAATACATGCGCGACTTCAACAACAGAAAGCGCGCGCGGCGCGGATCGACGCCGACGCTTTCGAATACGCCAAGGTCCCACGGTTCATGCGTGCGCCCGGTGACGACCAGCGTCGCCGCACCAATCTCGAGCACCGCGCTGAGCCCCATGCTCGCACGCTGCCCGGTATAAGTTGGCCCGGTGATCGTGTATTCGCCGTCGGTTAGCGCGCGCACCACGCCGCTCGCATCGAACGGCTTGCGCATCACGCCATCGTGCGACGGCAGCTTGTTGCCGAGCGGTATCGTCACACGCGCGCCGACGCCGGCTGCATGCAACGCCGCAACCGCCTGCGGGTCGCACAACGGCCCGCTGACGATGCCCTCCAGCCCCTGCGCCAGCGCGGCTTCGAGCAGGTCCATCGTGTCGCAGGTGCCGCCGGACATGCAGTTGTCGCCGTGATCGAGCATCAGGATCGGCTTGTCCGTTTGTTGCGCAGCAGCGGCGGCGGCGGCCACCGATTGTTCGAGCGGCGCGCTGCGGTACACGAAGGCATCGCGCTCATCCCAGATCTGCCGGGCAATACGCTCGGCCGCTGCCTGAGCAGCCGCCGCGTCGCCGTTGCCCACCACCACCACGCTGATGCACGGACGCGGGATATCGGCCAACGAAAATCCGGCGAGGATCGATACCGCCAGCATGCCATGCGCTTCTTCGATCCTGGCCGCCTGCACCGCGCGCTGCATCGCACCGTCGGCGGTAGCGCTACGCAGCGTCGAGGTCATCAACGGCGGCTGGCGCCATGCGATCACCGGACGCGCGCGCCCTTGCATGAAGTCGAACAGGATCCGCGCCGCATGCGCGCCGGTTTCGTACATATCGACATGCGGATAGGTCTTGAAACTGACGATCACGTTCGCGTGGTCGATCATCTTCTGCGTAACGTTGCCGTGCAGATCGAGCGCGACGGCAATCGGCGCATCCGGCAACAGCGCACGCACGCGCTCGAGCAGATCGCCTTCGCCATCCGGCGACGATTGCGCCACCATCGCGCCGTGCAGGTCGAGCAGCACCGCGTCGCAACCCGGCGCGGCGGCCAGGATCGCATCGCAGATCGCGCGGTAGGCGTCTGCCGCGACCGGGCCGCTCGGATTGGCCATCGCCGATACCGGTGTGACGAGCTGCGCGCCGTGCTGTTCGGCGGCATCGATGAAAGCGGACATGGCGGTGCGCATGCCCTTGTTCTCTGCATAGGCAGCCGCGCCGAACGCCGGACCGTCGCGGCCGAATGCCGCCAGCGGCGTCGGCACCGGCGAGAACGTGTTGGTTTCGTGGTTCATGCGGGCGATCAGTATCTTCATTCACCGCTCTCCGGGTGGACTGCAGCATCTTGATGAAAGGCTTGCTCTCGACGGGCACTTTTCACATAATGCCTGCGCGCGCTCCCGGAGAAAAATGATGAGGGCAATCAAGCTAGGGCTGCTCGTGCTGGCTATCGCGTCCCCCGCGTTTGGCCGCGAGCACTACATCGAGGTGTGGAACCCGCCCGAAGCACGCGGCGGCGTGGCGCCGTCGCAAGCGGCCTTGCTTGCGGCACGCAAGGCGGACAGGCAAGCGGCCCGGCATCGGCGCGCCAGCCTGCATATCGCGCATGATGCGGCGCATGACGTGTCGCATAGCGCAGCGCATCGGCGCACCGTCGCGGCTGCGCCAGCACCGCAGGCGCCAGTAGTAACCGTCGAACGCCGCACCGGCGAGCCGCGTTACGAAGATATCCCTCGTCAGATCACGCCGGAAGGCAATGTGTTGCGCATCGATGGACGGCATGCGCAGGTCGACGTCGAACGCTAAAGGCTTCGGCAAGACGAAGCCGCCTCGCCTCGCCGCAAAGAGATAAAGCAGCAACGCGGCACCATCCAGAACGCTACCCGATCCGCATGCGTCATCCGTGATGGAACCGCGTCCGCAGTTCCATCACGCGCCGCGCACTACTTCAACACGCGCGGCTTCGTCAGGTCGCCGAGACCGACGCGATACAGCATGTCGGTGCGCATCCGGTCGAGCACCGTGAAGCCGACATCGGCACCGTCCTGGCTCGGGTCGACGTGCACACGGAACGGCCGTTGCCCGAACGGCGTATCGACCACCTTGACGATCGCCTCGCCGACCGTAGCCGGATCGGCATCGGGCGGCACGATTGCCGCGAACGCCTGCTGCACCTGTTCGGCAAAGCCGTGGTACGGACCGGCTTCATATTCGGCTACCCGTGCGGTATCGTCCGGCGCACCCGCATTCGCGAAATGGTTGGTGCCGCTGGTGAACGCGCCGGGCACGATGATGCTGGTCTCGATACCCCAGCGCGATACCTCGCGTGCATACTGCACCGCCAGCGCATCCATGGCCGCCTTCGCTGCGAAATACGGCGCGAGGTACGGCGGCGTGCCGCCCGCCGAGCTGCTGCTCGACACCCACAACAACAAACCCTGCCCCTGACGCCGCAGGTACGGCAACACTGAGCGGTTCACGCGCTGCGTGCTGAGCACGTTCACGTCGTAAAGATGCGCGTACTGTTCCGGCGTGAATGCTTCGGCCGGTCCGAACGCCATGTGGCCGGCATTGTGGATCAGCACGTCGATGCGGCCCGCTTCGGCGATCACCTGCGCGGCTGCGGCATCGGCCGATTCCTGCGACTGCACGTCGAGTTCGACGGTGCGCAGATCGACGTGATGGGTCTTGGCGTATTGCGCCATCTGCGCGACGGTCGCCGCATTGCGGCCGGTGGTATTGCGCATCGACGCGTAGACCGTGTGGCCTGCCTGTGCGAGCGCTTCTGCGCTCATGCGGCCGAAACCGCTCGATGCACCCGTGACAAGAATGACTTTGCTGTTCATCAGATTCTCCTGCGCGCCGTAGCGCATTGAATAAAGTCCTGCAACAGTTCGGTTTTTGTTTCAGTCTGCGTAGCTTTCGTTCCGGTCACTCGCCTACTGCCCAGTTGCCCAGTTGCCGCTCAGATCGCGCCGCCGTTCGCGCGCAGCGTCTGCCCGTTGATCCAGCCGCCTTCCGGCCCGGCGAGAAAGGCGACGGTATTGGCGATGTCCTCCGGAGTACCGAGGCGCTCGAGCGGCGTCAGCTTGGTCAGGAAGTCGACCACTTGCTGCGGCTTGCCTTCGAAGAACAGTTCGGTTGCCACCGGCCCCGGTGCGACCGTATTCACCGTGATGTTGCGGCCGCGCAGTTCCTTGGTGAGGATGTGCGTCATCGCTTCGACGCCGGCCTTGGTCGCCGCGTACACCGCGTAGGTCGGTTGATACAGGCCGACCACGCTCGACGACGTATTGATAATCCGGCCGCCGTCGCGCAGGCGGCGCGCCGCTTCGCGCAACGTGTTGAAGGTGCCCTTCAGGTTCACGGCGACCTGGCTGTCGAACAGCGCATCGTCGCTGTCGGCCAGTTTCGCGAGGCGCATGATGCCCGCATTGTTGACCAGCACGTCCACACCGCCGAACGCTGCTTCGGCCGCATCGAACATGCGTGCGACGGCTGCGGCGTCGGTCACGTCGGCCTGCGTCGGGAACGCGCGGCCGCCTTCCTGCTCGATCTGGGCGGCCAGCGCTTCGGCTTCGGCGGCGCGGCCGGCGTAGTTGATGATCACCGTAAAGCCCTGCCGGGCAAGGCGGCGCGAGATTGCAGCGCCGATGCCGCGGGAACCGCCGGTGACGATAGCGACTTTGTTTTCGATGCTCATGACGTATTCTCCTGGTGGGTTCGCCGCAGATCGGTCGCGGCATGGGTTGAACTATGCGCCGACTCGCGCCCCACATAATCGGAGTAGAATTGCCATCACTGTTTCCGTCATGGAAACAATAATCGCGGCACCGCACACCGCGTACGCGCCATTCACCAACCGCCTGCACAGGAAACCCAACGTGGACCGACTGGACGCGATGCGCCTCTATACGCGCATCGTCGAACGCCGCAGCTTCACCGCGGCCGCGCACGACATGGACGTGCCGCGCTCGACGGTGACCAAAGTGATCCGCCAGATGGAAACGCGCCTGAACGTGCGCCTGCTGCAGCGGACCACCCGCGTGGTGCGTCCGACGCTCGACGGCGAGGCGTACTACCGCCGCTGCGTCGCGATCCTCGACGACATCGAGGATGCCGAAGGCGCATTTGCCGACGCGCAGCCGCGCGGCGCGCTGCGCATCGAGGTGCAGGGCACGCTGGCGCGGCATTTCCTGATGCCCGGCTTGCCGGACTTTCTGGCCCGCCATCCGCAGATCGACATCGCGATGAGCGAGAGCGAGCGCTGGGTCGACCTGGTCCAGGAAGGGGTGGATTGCGTGCTGCGTTACGGCAAGCTGCGCGACAGCGAACTGGTCGCGCGCCAGGTGGCGACGCTCGAACGCGTGATCTGCGCGGCGCCCGCCTATCTGCAGCGCTACGGCACGCCGGCCGACGTCGCGGCGCTCGACGCGCACCGCATGGTGGGCTTGCGGATGGGCACGACCGGCAACCTGATGCCGATGGAGTTCGGCGCTGGAGGAGACGCGCAAAGCGTCACACTGCCCTGCGCGATTTCGGTAACGGGTACGGAAAGCTATCTATGCGCGATCCGTCTGGGGCTGGGGCTGGCGCAGGTGCCGCGCTTTCACGTCGAAGCGGATCTGCAAAGCGGCGCGCTGGTGCGATTGCTCGAGCACGTGCCGCAGCCGTCGATGCCGGTTTCGCTGGTGTATCAGCGCTCGCGGCAGTTGTCGCCGCGCGTGCGGGTGTTTATCGACTGGGCGGTGCGCGAGTTTGCGAAACACGAATTTGCAAACCCCCGGGCCAGTGCGGTAAAAACCCCGCTTAAAGAAGCGGCAACAGGCCTACGTTCGGCTGACAGCGCTTGATCTCCGCACCACTGTTGCCTGACAGCACAACCAGTTCGACAAAGCTGTTGGCATGCGCATAGCACGCGAACATGTTGTCCATCAGGCCAATGAAAGTCGCGAGACTGTTGCCGGCGAATTGCGACTCGTCGACGCTCAACTGGATTTCGATGCCGCGCACGAAAGCGGGAAACGGCTTGACCGGCATCCGGCGCATCACCGCGCGATGCGCGAGGTCGACGATGCCTTCGATATGGCGCGCCGCCATCGGCGTTGCCGCGGCGTGCTGCCGTAGCATCTGCTTGAGTTCGTCGGCGCCGGAGGCGCCCAACGCCATCGGATGCGACGTCGCACGCGATATCAGGCTCCACAGTTCGCCGTGGCCGCGCGGCATGCGTGCAATCGCGGTGGGACGGCGCAGCATCGTGATCGGACAGGACACGGCCGCATGCTCGTTGAGCAGATCCCCCTCGGCGAGGCCCTGCGGCAACGCAGGCGCGTTGCGGTTCATACAGGTGAGATCGGCGCCGACCTGATTGATGCCCCACGGTGCCTGCTTCGCATCGGCATGCACCAGCGACAGCAAGGTTTCATAGCCGGGCTGCTGCTGCGCGATCTGCGGGTCGCGCTTCGCCACCCAGAACACGCCTGTCGCGTCGCGCGTCTCGCCATGGCTCAACGCGTGGTAAGCGGGTATCGGCGTGCGCGTTTCCGAATCGGAAGCCTGCGTGATCGAATAGACCGCGTCGATCGAATACACCTCGATGGTCGATGCCTGCAGCGCGCGCGGCACCGCGGAATGCGCTTCGCCGGGGTCCTTCCATTGCACCGGCTCCGCCTCGCGCTCGAACAGATTGACGATCGGCGTGCAGAACAACTTGAAGTTGTCGGCCGTCACGGTTTCGAGAATCCGTGCCATCTGCGAATCGGCCGGGATACCGCCTAGCGCGAGATGCAGCACGAGGCGTCGCGATGGTCCCGCGACGCGCGCGAGCGCGGCCAGATCGACGTCGACGAAATCGAACTTCTCCGGGAACGCAAAGTATTCGAGCAGCAGGCCGAACGGCACGCCGGCCGTCGGGCGGCTTCCGGTGGCGGACTCTTCTTCGCCAAATCCGACTGCGCGCACCGGCAGTTCCGGCACGCGGGTCCACACTCCCGCGGTGTCTGCCTCGACGAAGGCCGCCGACGCGCGCAACAGCATCGCATCGGTCAATGCCGCCACCAGCAGACGCTGGCCGTGCAAGTGCACCCGCGCCACGCCCGCATTGCGCGCGTTGAACACGGTTTCCTTGATGCCTCGTGCGAATTCGATCGAAACGATACTGGTGGTGCCGGCCGGCAATTGCGCCATCGCCGGCGCCGCGGCCGACGACGCATAACGCGCCGAACCAATCTTCAACGGCGCGAGGCGCACGTCGTACAGTGTGCGAAAACGATATGCGCCGGCTTTGCTCTCCAGTTCGGTCAGGCGCTTGACCGTTACTGCCTCGGTCAATTGCTCGAACAACCCGAAGATATCGAACTGCACCAGCGAACACGATGGAAACGGCCGCAGATACTCCGGATACAGGATCTCCAGCAGCGCCTCGGTGAACTCCGGATAATCGTCTTCGAGCCGCGCGTCGATGCGCGCGCTCAAAAACGCGAACGACTGCAGCATCCGCTCGACATGCGGATCTTCCGAGTGCTCGCCCGAAATACCGAAGCGGGTCGCAATCTTTGGATAGCGCGCTGCAAAATCGCTGGCATAGCGACGCAGCAACGCAAGTTCACGTTCGTAATCCCGAAGCAGGCTTTCCATCGGCAATCGGTCCGGTGATGAACAGGGCAACCGGATTCTATCTCACCGCAGTGGCCGGAACCGCGCTCTGGCTTCCGACGCAAACAGCATCGGTTCTTCCCAGCCCGCGAAGTGGCCGCCTTTATCGACCTCGTTGAAGTAGATCAGCTTGTGGCCTGGTTACCCTGCGTTTGCGCATCGGCGCTTGCCTCGGCCTCGGTCCCGGTCCCGGTCTCCGCGAGAATTTGCCGGATCGCCTGCTCGAAGGCCTCCACCGGCTGCCCACCGGTGACCAGATAGCGTTGGTTGAAGATGATCGACGGCACCGACTGGATGCCCATCGACTGATATTCGGCTTCCTGGGCGCGAACCTGGTCGGCGTAGTCGTTGCCTTGCAAAATGCGGCGCGCCTGTTCGACATCGAGACCGACCGACAGCACGGCCTGCAGCAGCACCTCGTGATTGCCCGGGTCTTTGCCTTCACCGTGATAGGCACGCATCAACGCCATTTCGAGCGGCAGTTGCTTGCCCTCGCCACCTGCCCACATCAGCAGCCGGTGCGCATCGAAGGTGTTGTAGACAAACTTGCGCTCGCCGAATGTGAAGCCGACGCTGGCGCCGCGCTCCCGGATCGTGGCCTGGGCCTGCTCGATCTGCGCGGGCGTGCGGCCATATTTCTTGCCGAGATAATCGGCGATGGCCTCGCCTTCCGGGCCCATGTGCGGATTCAGTTCGAACGGGTGCATTACCCATTCGGCCTTGACCTCGTCGCCGACGCGCTCCAATGCGCGTTGCAACGACGATAAACCTACCGCGCACCATGGGCATGCGATATCGGAGATGAAATCGATTCTGAGCGAAGTCATGGCGTTCCTGACAAAAGCGTGTTTGACCTACATGCGCCCGACGAGCGGCGCACACCATAGCGAACTGAAAAGGATAGCGCGAATTGCGCAAGCGGTTGCGACGCCAGTTGAGGCGCCGGGCGCGACTCACGTCGTGATGGGTATCGCGTTGCCTAGCGCGTGCCCGTCTGATTCGGCGCGGGCGCCGATGCATTGATCTTGCTGGATTGCCTGACCAGTTCGGCAGTCATTGCCGCCGCGACAGAATTCGCGCCGCCGCGTGTCGGACTGCCTTGCTCCGAAAAACTGCTGTGTGCGGGCATGTTGGTCGGCGGTGGCAAGGATGGATCGAGTTGCGCGGACTGTTTGACCAGGGCCTCGGTCATCGCGGATGCGACTGCGTTGTCGCCGCGATAGCGCGCATCTTCGGAGGCCTGATTGCGAGTCGATTGCGCACTGGCCGAAGGGGCGGGATTTGCTTTTGCGAGCATCGGCTTGCGCACGGTGGTGCTTTCTTTTGCCTGCGTCTGTGGCTGCGGTTGCGGTTGTAGTTGCGTCTGTGCCTGCGCAGCAGGTTGCGGGCGCGGCGCGGCAGTAATGGTGGGTTGCGCGGCACGCGGGCTCGCCGCCGCTGGCTTCGATTCATCTGCCATCACGTTCGGCACTGCAACGATGCGACCCGTGCTGGTGGAATTCGCCGTAGTCGTCGTACTACCTGCAATCGCGCCTGCTGCGACCTGCGCTGCATCGGGCAGCGGATCTGCGGCGGCTGCTTTTACCGAGGTATCTGTCCCTGCGGGTGATTTTCCCGACGATCGATCGCTCAACGGTGACACGATGTAAAGAACGAACCCTAACTCCGCCGCGATAAACACGGCGATCAGCGTTTTACCGATTTTCCTCATATCTAACCTGCGCACTTCCAAACCGGGTGAGGCTTTCATGATAGCCCACCTGTCCGGTCAAAAAAGTCGCTACGGGCTCGAAAGAAAATCGACATATGTGGGGCCGCGGCGCAAATTACGCCACCGCACAGAGCCCGCACGAAAAGTTTTCCGCAGACATCACCGCGCAAAAAATCGGTACGCCAAAAAGTTATCTGCTCGCTGCCGCACTGTGCATGTACGGCTCGATATTGCGCATCGCGCGACCGACATATTCTTCCTTCTCACCGACCGGCGCGACGTAATGCATCGCACTGCGTGCCGTCTCGCCGCCCGCGAGCCGCGCGATCACCCATGCGGCCAGATACTGCGACGCGAGACATCCGCCCGCAGTCGCGACATTGCCATCGGCGACGAATGGCTGATTGAGGATTTCAACGCCGGCCGCTTCAACCCATGGTTTGGTGATCAGATCGGTACAGGCCGGAACACCCCGCAGCAGACCCAGTTTTGCCAGCACCAAAGTGCCGGAGCACTGTGCGCCGAGCAGCTGTCGAGCCGGATCGAGCTTCAGGCGTGCCATCAGCGCCGCATCGGCGACGACCTCGCGGGTGCGTGCGCCGCTGCCGACAATCACCGCATCGGCCGCGCTGGCCTCCTCGAGCGAAGCCTGTGCCTTTACCACCACTCCGTTCATCGAGCGCACTTCCGCTTCCGGACAGGCAAGCGACACGCGCCAGCCCGGCAGCCTGACGCGATTCAGAATGCCAAGCGCGATCAGCGAATCCAGCTCATTGAAGCCTTCGAAGGTAAGTATCGCGATATGCATGGTGTCCTTCTCCAGGAGCGATGGTGACGTGATTGCATGCTACCGCCCGGAATGAATACAATCAAAAAATTGTCATGGATACATGCGCATGCCTACACCCCGCTATAAACAGCTGGTCGACCGCTTTGCGGCCGAGATTCGCAGCGGCCATCTGCCGCCCGGCACGCGCTTGCCGACGCATCGGCAACTCGCCGCCGCCGAAGGGCTGGGTCTGGTCACGGCCACGCGCGTCTATGCGGAACTGGCGGCGATGGGGCTCGTCAGCGGCGAGACGGGCCGTGGGACCTTCGTCAAGGAATTGCTGTTGCCGCGTGACCAAGGCATCGATCAACACACGCTCGCCACAGATTTCGTGGATCTGAACTTCAACTATCCGGCCTTGCCCGGGCAAGCGGAACTGTTGCGCAACGCGTTGCGGCAGCTTTCGATGGCGGGCGATCTGGAAGCGCTGCTGCGCTATCAGCCGCACGGCGGCCGCCCGCATGAGCGCGCAACGGTCGCGCGGCATCTGCAAAGCCGCGGGCTGTCGGTCGCGGCCGGGCATGTGATGCTGGTGGACGGCGCGCAGCATGGTCTGGCGACCACCGTGATGGCGCTGCTGAAGCCGGGCGACGTGGTTGCGGTAGACGCCCTCACCTACCCCGGTTTCAAGCTGCTCGCGCACACGCAGCGCCTCGAGCTCGTGGCGCTGCCTGCTGCGGGTGCGGGTCCCGACCTCGATGCGCTCGACACGCTCTGCAAGCGTCGTCGGGTACGCGCGATCTATACGATGCCGACGCTGCACAATCCGCTCGGCTGGGTGATGAAGGCGAACCGACGCAAACAGCTGGCTGCAATCGCGCAACGCCATGGCTTGCTGATCATCGAAGACGGCGCATACGCGTTTCTCGCCGACGATGCACCGCCGCCACTTGCCACGCTCGCGCCGGAAAATACGGTGTACGTATCCGGCTTTTCGAAGAACGTCGCCACCGGTTTGCGCGTCGGCTATGTCGCAGCGCCGCCCGACGCCGTGCCGAAGATCGAACGCGCGATTCGCGCGACCACATGGAATACGCCCGGCGTGATGATCGCACTCGCCTGCGGCTGGCTCGACGACGGCACCGTCGCGCGCCTCGAGGCCGACAAGCGCGCGGACGCCGCGGCACGCCAGGCGATTGCGGCCCGCGCGCTCGGGCCACTGAAGCGGATTGGCCATCCGGCTTCGTACTTCGTGTGGCTGCCGCTGCCCGCCGAAGTGCGCGCGGACAGAATTGCGATGGCGCTGATGCGCGAGCGCATTTCGGTCTCCACGGCCGAGCCGTTTGCGACGACCACGCAGGTACCGCATGCGATACGTCTCGCGTTGGGGTCCGTCGAGCTGGACATGCTCGACGCCGCACTGCGGCGGGTCGCGTCCGTGATCGCCGATCATGCGTGGTAGACGCGGCGCGTCACCCCCATCAACGCCGCAGCGTCCGCACCATCAGCACCGCAAGTGCTGCCGCACACAGTGCAGCCGCCGTCAACATCGTGCTGCCAATCCCCGCATGATCGATAAGACACCCGCCAGTCCACGCCCCCAACGCGATCGAAATCTGAAAGTTGGCCACGAACAGCGCCATGCTGCCTTCAGTCGAGCGCGGTGCGGCTTCGCTCAATGCCAGTTGCAACACCACTGGCATCGCACCGTACGCGATCCCCCAAAGCGCGAGCAGCGCGATCACCTGCAGCGGTTGCGACGCGGACCACGGCAACAACAGCAACGGCACGCCGATCAGGCCGATCGCGGCGGCAAGCGTTGCTCTCGCATGCTTTGCGGCCAGCGCGCCACCTACGAAATTACCGAGCAGCCCGATCAGCGTGTAGCCGAGCAATAACGCCGAAATCGCCTCACCGCCAAAGTGCGCGTCACGCGACAGAAACGGCGTGATGTACGTGTACGCGGCAAACTGCCCGAGCAGACCTAGCGTCATCGTGATCAGCACGTTGCGGCCACCCGGCGTTGCGAGCAAACCGAACAGATCGCGCACGGCAATGCGTTGTTCAACCGCGAGCCGCGGCAGCGACCCCACCTGCGCCGCCAGCGATACCGCCGCCAGCGCCGCCGTGATGCCGAACGCCCAGCGCCAGCCCAGCAGCTCGCCGATCAACGCGCCCGCCGCGCCACCCACCAGCATGCCCACCGACACACCCGCGAAAATCAGCGAGGTCGCCTTCGGCGCGCAGGCGCTATCCACCAGCCGTCCGCCCAGTCCCGCGCCGAGCGCCCAGAAGCCGCCGAGGCCGATGCCGAACAGCACGCGCGCGGCAATCAGCACCGGAAAATTCGGCGCCAGTGCGGCAACGACGTTCGCCAGCACCAGCAGCATGCCGAGCGCCCACAACACGATGCGCCGGTCCTGCTTGCGCACCAGCACCGTCACGGCCGGCGCCGCCAACGCCGCGAGCAGCCCGGGCGCGGTGACCGTGAGGCCCGCCGCGCCCTCGCTGACCGACAGCCCGTCGGCGATATAGCGCAGCAGCCCTACCGGCATGAACTCGGTGGTACAGAATGCCGCCGCGCTCAATGCGACCGACAGTACGGCGGCCCAGTACTGCGTCTGCTGCGCGGGGTGATCCGCAACGATCGGCGGATCGACTTCGACCGTAGTGAAAACTTTAGACATGCAAGACTCCTTGATTCGTTTCGACCGCTAGCCGGCTCGACATGAGCCGTAGCGCGCAGCGCGCAATCGCCGCTGCGTTTAGCCCTGTGCGCAATGTAGGGAAGCCGGCCGCGTCGATCAACGCGATGGAACGCTGAACACTTCGGACAATTTTTCTCAGGCGCCGGCCGCTACCACGCGCACCGGGCCTTGCCATCAGGCCTGCTGCATCGCGCCCGGCACGCCGCAATGCACGCAAATTCCGCGTGTGACGCGCGTGCTATAGTCCGCGCGATACCTGTCGAGTGAGCGCCCACATGGACAAATTCGGATCGGTCGACGCGTTCGTTAAAGCAGCCGAATTGCGCAATTTCAGCGAGGTCGGGCGGCAGATGGGCATTTCGTCGTCGGCGGTCGGCAAGGCCATTTCGCGGCTCGAAGAGCGTCTGGGCGTGCGGCTCTTTCATCGCAGCACGCGCAGCGTGACGCTGACGCCGGAGGGCCAGCTGTTTTTGAGCCGCTGCCAGCGCGTGGTCGAAGAACTCGAAGCCGCCGAAGCGGAACTGTCCGCCGCATCGTCGCCGAAGGGACAACTGCGCGTGAGCCTGCCGCTGGTCGAAACGCTGCTGTTGCCGGTGCTCGGCGCGTTCGTGCGCGAGTATCCGGAGATCCGGCTCGAACTCGACTTCTCGGACCGCATCGTCAATGTGATCGACGAAGGTTTCGACGTCGTGCTGCGCACCGGCGAATCCGCCGATTCGCGCCTCGTCACCCGTCCGCTCGGTCACTACGCACCGCTGATCGTCGCCGCGCCGGCCTACCTGTCGCGCCGCGGCGTGCCGCTCGAACCGGACCATCTGCTGCAGCACGCATGTTTGCTGCATCGCTTCCCGTCGACCGGCAAGGTGGACCGCTGGCTGCTGCGCAAAGACGGCCAGGTGCTCGAGATGGATCTGCCGCCGCGCCTGACCGCCAACACCGTCGAGCCGCTGATCGCGATGGCCGAACAGGCCCAGGGCCTCGCCTATCTACCCAATTTCCTCGTGCGTCAGCAGCTGGCCGAAGGCCGGCTGGTCGCGGTGCTCACCGACTACGCAACCGAGCGCAAGGTGTTTCGCGCGGTGTGGCCTTCGGGCCGGCACCTGTCGCCGAAAATTCGCGTGTTCGTCGACTACATGGCGCGTTATCTGTTTCCCGAAGAAAACCAGCACGCGCAAACGGCATCGGCGGGCTAGCGGGAGGTTACGCTGGCTCGCTTGCTTCGACTCGTTTGCGTCAACTCGCTTGCTTCAACTTGCTTACGTCAACGCAATTTCGCGGCCCTCGACGGAAGACTGCAACGCGGCATCGAGGAAACGGTGCAATCGCACCGCATCGTCAAAACCCGGCGCTTCGGCAGAACCGCTGCGCACGTCCTGCGCATAGGCCGCATACAGCTCGCCCAACTCAAGCACCGCGGAAGGCAGGCTGGATGGCGGCAGGCGTTCGTATTGCGGCGGCACGTCGAGCTTTTGCAGCGGCATGTCGTCGCCCTGCGCACCCTCGATCCGATATTCGTCGCCGACGTCGCCGAACGCCGACGTGTTGCTGATACGCAGATCGCCCGCTTCGCCGGTGATATCGATCTGCACGCCGCGCCCGCTGCGCTTGCCGGCTTCGACGTGCACCGCCAGCACCGCTTCGCCGGGCATCCGGCCGATCAGCATCAACTGGTCCGGTGCCGCCGTTGGCAGCACCTCGCCGGTTTCGCGAATCGTGACCGTCTTGAACTGGTTCAGCGCCAGCGCGGATACGCTTTGCGGCCAGCCGGTCGCGCTGAACAGCATGTCGAGGAAATGCCCGGCGTAGATCGCAATCGCGCTCGAGAAATTCTCCACCGGCACGCTCCAGCGCAGCGCTTGCGAACGCTCGGGGCCGAAGTGCCCCATGCTCACGTGAATGCGCACCGAACGCAGCTTGCCGATAAAACCGCTTTGCAGCAGATCGCGCAGATAGCGGTTATGCGGCGCGAGCCGGCGCTGCAGACCGACCACATGGCGCACGCCCGCCTTGTGCGCCATCGCCAGCAGCGCTTCGGACGCTTCGGTCGATACGGTCAGCGGCCATTCGCAGTACACGTGCTTGCCGGCAGCGATCGCCTGGCGCACCGTGTCCGCATGCTGCGGCGCGGTGTTCAGCACGACAATCAGATCGATCTCCGGATGATTGACGAGCTCGTCCAGCGAGCCGACCACTTCGTTGATGCCATAAGTGGCGGCCACCGCTTGCGCGCGTTCGGGCCGCATGCTCCACAACGCGCGCAGCTCGTATTGCGGCAGCAGCTTCAACACGCGGACGTGACCATGAACGGCCCAGTTGCCGATACCGACCAGACCGACGCGAATCGGCTGCTCACGCTCTACTGCATCAAGATTGGACATGGATTCACCTGTCTGGCAAAAAACAAAGGAAGAACAGACGAACTATAGGGAACCGAAGCGCGCCGATTGACACGCTGGCCGTCCGATCACCTGAGCCGCGCAGGCGGAAATCCCGCGAAGCCGTGCGCACGGCCCGCGCGGCCCCTGGCTGAAGTTTCCGCCCAACTCGGCGAAACTATTCTTCTATCGTTCTTGCACCGCTCGCTGCCGGTCCAACCGTAAGGAGAAAAAGCAATGGGATTGTCATGGCAACAGGGTCCGCTTGGAGCGGGCCCCATCGGCCGCTTCCTCGTACCCGGGCCGCTGCCGCAACGCCTGCTGTACGCCGAGCCGCTGCGCCGGCGCATGCGCGTGCGCCTCGGCGATGCGTGGATCGCGCAAAGCGAACAGGTGGTGCTGCTGTTCGAGCCGGCTCGCTACCCGGTCGCGTATTTCCCGGCCAGCGACGTCGCGCCCGGCGTGCTGGAACAGCTCAGCCACACGACACAGCACCAGGACCTCGGCGCCACCGCGTGGTACGCGGTGCATGGCGGCGGCAAGAGCGTGCCGCGCGGCGCGTGGCAGCACACCGCGCTGCCCGCCCATGCGGATGCGCTGCAGGGTCGCGTCGCTTTCGCATGGCGCCTGATGGACGCGTTCTACGAGGAAGACGAACGCATCGTCGGCCATGCTGCCGACCCGTATCACCGCATCGATATCCGCAAGACCTCGCGTCATCTGGTGGTGCGCCATCGCGAGCGCATCGTCGCCGATACGAAACGGCCGCTGGTGCTGTACGAGTCCGGCTTTGCACCGCGCTGGTACGTGCCGCGCGCAGACCTCGACGAAACTGCGCTGACGCCGGTCAAAACCGAGACCTTCTGCCCGTACAAAGGCGTGTGCAGCTACTACGACATCGACGACGCGCGCCTCGCCGCGTGGTCCTACGCCGACACCTACCCGGAGGTCGAGCGGATTGCCGGCTTCGTGTCGTTCGAGCCGGACGGCGCGACGGTTACGCTGGACGGCGTCCAGCTGCAGTTGGAGCCGGGCCAGTCGGTACTGCCGCACGGCCCCGACCGCGAGCTCACCGTGGACGAAGTACGCGCGGCGCGCAACGCACCCTGAACGTTTCAGTGCCGGGCGCGCTAACCCGCCGGCACGCTGACGGAGGAACATGATGGCCCGGCTGCTATCGGTGAATGTCGGACTGCCGCGCGACATCGACTGGAAAGGCCGCACGGTGTACACCGGCATCTGGAAACGCCCGGTGCAAGGCCGCTGCTGGGCCGGCAGGCTCAATCTGCAAGGCGACGGGCAAGGCGATCCGGGCGGACACGGCGGCGAGCAGCGCGCCGTGTTCGTCTATCAGATCGAATCGTATCGTCACTGGCAGGAAACCCTGCAGCGCGGCGATTTCGAGTATGGCCACTTCGGCGAGAACTTCACGATCGAAGGCCTGCCGGACGCGGCCGTGTGCATCGGCGACCGCTATCGGATCGGCGCGGCGCTGTTCGAAGTCACACAACCGCGCGTGACCTGCTATCGCGTCGGCATCCGCACCAACGAGCCGCGCATGCCGGCCTTGCTGACCTCGAGCGGCAGGCCGGGCTTCTATCTGCGCGTGCTCGAGGAAGGCGCGGTCGGCGCCGGCGACGAGATCGTCAAGGTGGGCGAGGCGCCGGAGCGCATGAGCGTCGCCGAAATCAATGCGCTGCTGTATTCGCCGCATCATCCGCGCGAGGGTCTCGAGCGCGCGTTGCGTATCGATGCGCTTTCGCCCGGGTGGCGTGGTTCGTTCGATGCATTGCTGCGCAATGCGGACAGTGTGGCGAACGGCCATGCGGGCGGCAATGCCGGGCTCGCGCCGGCGGCCGCCGCGCATGCGGCGCCGCAAGGCTTCCGGCCGCTGACGTTAGCGGCACGCGAACCGGAGGCCGGCGACGTGCTGTCGCTGACACTGCAAGACCCGCACGGCGAGCCGCTGCCCGCGGCACTGCCGGGGCAATATGTGGCGCTGCGTCTGCCGGGCGCAGGCGGCGGCGCGCCGTGGTTTCGCAGCTATTCGCTATCGGGCGCGGTTTCGACGCAGCGGTACCGGATCAGCGTGAAGATCGAAGCGAACGGCGCAGCCGGTGCGTATCTGAAGCAGTTGGCCGTCGGCGACACGCTCGAGGTCAGCGCGCCGCGCGGCGGCTTCGTACTGCAACCCGGCGACGGGCCCGTGGTGCTGGCGAGCGCGGGCATCGGTGCCACGCCGGTGCTGGCGATGCTGCACGCGCTCGCGGCGGCCGGTTCGACGCGCGAGATATGGTGGCTGCACGGCGCGCATGATGGGCAGCACCACGTGTTCGAAGGCGAGGCGGCCGCTCTGCTGGGCACACTCACGCGCAGCAAACGCTATGTGTGCTACAGCCAGCCGGCTGCCGGCGAGCGGCCGGGCGAACGCTTCGATGCGGTGGGCCGCCTGTCGCGCGCAGCCCTGGCCGCGGCCGGCGTGCCGCGCGACGCGGATTGCTATCTGTGCGGGCCGACCCGCTTCATGGCCGACATGAAAGACGCGCTCGCCGGTCTCGGCGTCTCGCCGCGGCGGATTCACGCGGAAATCTTCAATGGCGGCGAATCGCTGACGCCGGGCATCGTCGGTGCGGTGCAGCGTGCGCCGCATCTGCCGGACGACGCGCCCGCGGCGCATGCCGCGACCGGCCCGCTGGTGTCGTTTGCGCGCAGCGGCATTGCCGTGCGCTGGAATCCGGCGGCCTATACGAGCCTGCTTGAACTTGCCGAGGCATGCGACGTACCGGTGCGCTGGTCATGCCGTAGCGGCGTGTGCCACAACTGCGAGTGCGGCATGGTTTCCGGAGCGGTTGCGTACGAGCCGCAGCCGCTCGACCAGCCGGCTCGCGGCAACGTACTGGTGTGCTGCGCGCAGCCGCTTGGCGATGTCGTGGTCGATCTGTGAATGTCGGGGCGTGTGCAGGAGGCCGCAGCCGCGAACGTGTGGCGGCACGCACACAAATTGCACGGCATTTGAGCGCTAAAACACACCATCGCATCTCAGCCCGCCTGACTGCCGGTAATATTCTGCATCCAGGCCCACGCCACGTTCGCATGCGCTGCCCGCGCGTCGCAGCGAACCGCGCCTGTGTGCCGCCTCTGCCTGACCCGCCGCCGCTCCCGCTGTGCGCTCTGTCGCACGCGAGCGGTCGACAAAACGACATGGAATTGCCGCATAGTGAAGCCGATCCTCCGCCGCCTCGCCGGCGCCGCGCCGATTGACCGCAACCGGCGCGATGCGCGCCCATCGCTGCATCCGGCGCAGCCGCACTCCGCTACGCCCGGCCGCGCCGCGCGACGCATCGCAATAGCAATCGGCATCGCCGCCGGCCTCTGCGCGATAACACCCGAGCAAGCCCGCGCTGCGCAGGACTGCCATGCGGAAATCCCTGCCGCGCAATTCTCCGGCTCGGGCCCCTACCGCTTCCTCGGTCTGCATCTATACGACGCGCAATTGTGGAGCGCCCACCTGCCGGTCAGCTACGACAACGGCTTCGCGCTGCAGCTCACCTACGCACTGTCGGCAACCCGCGAGCGTCTCGCGTCGCTCGGCCTCGACGAGATGAAACGCCTGGCCCCCGCCCCGTTGCCCGACGCGCAGGTCGCACGCTGGCGCGACGAAATGCTGCGTGCGTTCGTCGACGTGCAGCCGGGCGACTGGCTATGCGGCGTATTCTTGCCGGGCACCGGCGTACGCTTCTACGCGAACGGCACGCCGACCGCGACCATCGCCGATCTCGACTTCGCTCACGCGTTCTTCAACATCTGGCTCGACCCCGCCACGCGTGCGAAGACGCTGCGTGCGCAATTGCTCGGCGGCGGCAGCTGAGCGCGACACGCGAGCGCCCGCTTTTCGCCGCACGCATCGCCCGGATGTAAGCCCATTGTCGGCCATCGAGCCAGCCGTCACCCACGACGCATGACCTGAGGTCATGCAGGTTGAAAAAGCCTGAGATTGGTCGCGTCGCCGGCGGGCTGGAAATATCCCGCCAGAATCCGCTACGGTTGCTTTTACGCGTGAGGCCTTGTTCAATGCGCCGGATCGGAAAGGCGCCTGATCATGCGCATCACAGCGGCAATCTGCGGCGCTTTTTTTGAATAGAAGTCGGGCTTCTGCGAATCGGCGCTCGTGTAGCCCCAGAAATCCCAGCAGCCGAGCGGATTCTTCGTCGACGTCGCGGTCTGCGGATAAAGGATGATGATGTGATTGCTCTCCGCGATTTCGTCGTAGCCGGCTTGACGCGGATAGAGATCGCCGATCTTCTGCGCGTTCTGCAGGCAACCGTGAAACGCGACGTGAATGCGGCACGCGCTACCCGCCTGCGCGCAGCCGGTCGGCACATAGACATAACCGGTCGGACCCAGCGAAGCCTTGTCGTCGGGGTCGAACGGGCGCTGATCGAAACTCAGCAGGTTGCCGCCGGGCGCAACCGTCGGCGCGTTCAACGTACCGTAAATCCAGCGCAGCATGTTTTGCGATTGTTCGAAGCCGCAATTGTTGATGAACGGCGGCTGCGATAGCGCGCATCCGGTATTTGCGCTGTTAGCCGTGATGAGCCCATGGCCTGCTGCCACGTTGTCGATATACCGGATGTGGTCGTCGGGCGTGCCTGCGAGCTTGTAGAAGAGCGGTATCTGCGCGACCACACTGCTCGCGACGACATGGTCCTGGGTGCCGCTGAAAACATAGATGCGCTGCGAGGCAAGCCCGCTCACATCGTCGATGCGCTGCTCGCCTGCGAACTTGCGCGCCGCCGCCAAAGCGTCTTGCGCGCGCGGCCCGGTATCGCCGGTCGGATTCATGCAGTGGGTTTGCGCGGCGCTGGCGGGATTCGCAAGCGGGAACAGGCCCGCGCAGTAGAACGGACCGCCCGCGACGATACCTGCGCCCACGAGATGTTTCGACCACGCGACGTCGAACTGCGCAGCCATGAACGCGCCCGAAGACAGCCCCGAAACCGAGGTGTGCGTCGCGTCCGCGCCATAGCCGTGCAGCGGCGCCGCATGCAGCGCGCCGGCCATGAAAATGCCGGCAGTCACGAGCGCCGCGCGAGCGACGCGCCGGCAGCCGCTTCGGTTCAAACTCCATCCATTCATTGCATTCTCCATGATCAGACCGATGAGGTGTCCGCATCGGTACGCACTATTCTCGGCTTGTCAGGAGACTTGAGCGTTCGTCAATTGCAGAAGGACGCGTAATGACATCTCGCAGTGCGAAGCCGCCGATTAGGTCGTCGCTTGCGTCGGCTGACGCATCGACTGTCCTGAAACGTGACCGATACATGACTGAGACGTTTCTGCGCTGCCATATCAATTGACAGGACGACACCGGCGTAACTTGCGCTCGCTTATCACCGGCCACCCGCTTTCATAGGCCGCCTGCTTTAACCGATTAGCCGAGCCTATTTGAAACGGAGTCCGCTGGAATAAAAATCGGGCTTCCCGGAATATCTGCAGCACTCCGGATGTTTTCAGATACATGCCGACACATCGAAGCCGAGGTGGCAAATGTCGAATCTTACGGACTCCCGGTATGTTGAAAGATTTCCGTCGTACATCGTGTGAACCAGTGCCAACCTGAACATCAGTTCCATGTCGAGTAATCTCCCGTCTGGTTCCGCTCAATGTTTGGAGATGTGCCTTGACGCTCGCAATCGTCGAATACCCAGAAAATCCTTCGTCAGTGCAGCAGGAGAGATGGAGGTACGAATTCGAGAACCAGTGCGGCATGACGTGTCCGTCAGATCTTGGGGAAAATTTCGCCTGCTGGTCCAAAACGTGGCATGCCGGTCCGGTGGGTTTCCTGGATGCCCGCGTGACGGATCAGACATGGGTCTCCCTATTGCGGGGCAAACGCCCAGCCAGTGAAGATTGTGTGTTCGTGAAGGTGATTGCGAGTGGTTCGGTAATCATCTCGCAGCATGGTGAGGACAGAACCTTTCCCGCCTCTAGCGTATTGACCGTAGACGGCGCGTGGCCATTCAAGGAGCGCTTTCTCGGTTCAACCCGTCTCATCGCGCTAAGAATGCCCAAACAGGCGCTGAAGGCGCGCGGGTACGCCTACGGCTCGCGTCGAATCATTGTTCCCGATCTGTCATGCCCGGACGTTGCCTTTCTTAGAGACCTGTTGATCTGTATCGCTGGCCAGATGGAACTTCCCAGTCTGCCGTTTCGCGAGAGAGTGGGTGAACAGACACTAGACATGATGGAAACGTTGCTAAGCGACCCGATCAATTCTTTAGTGTCCGGACGATCCGACATTATTATTCTTCGCGCGAAGTCAACCATTGCAAGACGGCTTGGCGACTCCCGCCTGAATATCGATCAGATTGCGACAGAGCTTCGCATCTCGGCAAATTACCTGGCGAAACTCTTTAGAAAAGAAGGAACGACCGTGATGCGTTACGTTCTGGAGAAACGCCTTGAGCGGGCCCATAGCCTCATTAAACAATTCGGTCAACACCGCATGCAGATACAGGAGATCGCATACCTGTGCGGTTTTGAATCGCCATCGCACTTTAGCCGTATGTTCAAGCAGCGCTTTGGTATTTCCCCTCGGGATGCGACTGGCGCGTGACCAGGGGCTACATGTGGCTGGCGATGCATCGACGGCTGCCGGCCCTTTTCAAAGACGGAGGTGACTATGAGCAAGCTAACCACACCGGACGCGTTCGACGACCACACCTTGGTGATCAGCCGGCCCAACGCCGACCATCCGGGCGTCATGCTGCGCACTGAGTTGTCGATGCCGACGCCAATACGCGTTGCCATCGCGGCATCGTTTGATGCGCCAGCCGCGCCTGAATTGCCGGTGTCGCGCCCAGTGAGGCTGCGCGCCATATGGAGAAAGACAGAGGGAGGAGGACTGGTGTGTCACTGGACGCGCGATCCGCAATAAGCCGTGTTCCGCGCATTGCTTTAGTCATTCGGATGATGCACAGCATTTTGCGGTAAGCGCGTCGCGCGGCGACATGCCATAACGCGCCCGAAATACGCGGCTGAAATGCGTAGGCGTTGAAAACCCGCAGCGATACGCGATATCGCTGATCTGCGCGTGACCCTGAGAGCGCCTCAGCATCTCCGCCGCCAGTTCAAGGCGGCTTTCCCACACGTAGCGCATGACTGACTGGCCTGCGCCGTGAAAAATCCGGCTCAGGTGCGCGTCCGATACGCAGGCCGCCGCGGCGATTCGCGAAACCGTTAACTCTCCATTGCGCAGGTTCTGCGCGATATAGCGCCTCGCGCGAAACAGCGTCGCGTCGCTGCGGCGCGTACGCATCAGTGCAGCCGGGTCGTCGATCAGCAAATCGATCAGTTCGAGTAGCTGATCGCCCTGGCGGCGCCGCAGACTCTCGCTCGTCCTGCCGCGCTGGGCGGCGATCGACATCACAAGTTCACCGATCGCGCGCGTATCGGCGGCCGACATATCAGGCATGATCGGGCCACGCAAATCGTGCCACAGCCCGCGCTCCTTCAGCAAATGCACCGGAAAACGCAGCGCGATTATTTCGGTTTGCGTATCGAACGACTGCCTGTACGCGTGCGACGACTCGATGAGCACGATTTCGCCGGGTCCGATGCGTCCCGTCCGTTCGCCTTGTTCGATGTACATCGCGCCGGTCCTGACGAGCTTCAGGTCCAGCCATGTATCGCCACGCTCGGCAAGCGGCGCCAACGACATATGCGCGAGACAGCCGTCCACCATGTCGAGCTGTCCGAGGCTCCATATGTTGACGCGCGAGCCGGCCGGTGCGCCCGGCCCGCCGTCGCAATCCAGACGCAGCAGGCCCAGACTGTCGTGGCGCCAGCGGTCCTTGCCGTCGGCATCGTCAGTCAGTGCGACGCAGTGGAGATAGTCGTTTTTGCATGCCGTCATGACGTTGTCCATATAACCGGCGATAGGGCAGCGCCCTCGCTGCCGCACAAAAAGCAGGTGCGCAACGATGTGAAGTACGACTAGCGCTCGCGACCTCCGGGGACGGTGTTCTGACGCGCTCACTATCGGTGACGATGCTACATCGGCGGGTTTCGCATCGACTAGCCTGAAACGTGCCTCATGCGTGACTGATACGTTTCTGCGCGGCCGCATACCGCCGGGCGGATTGTCACGTGGTCCTCGTTGACCGATGCGATTGCTGCGCCGGCGTTAGCCGTACTAGCCGATCGACAAAACGACGCGGGTCGCTGGTTGAGCACGGCTATTTCGACCGGCGTCGAAACAGCTTGCGCAACGCGAGCGCGACGCTCGGCGCCTGCACACCGGGCCCGTTCTGGGCACCGCTCGCATCGGCGGTGCCGCGCGTCTGGTTGTCGATCAGCAGCACGGAAAAGAACGACCCCATCACGGCAGAGAGAATGATGAAAATCGACGCCGCATCGACCAGCAAACCGAAATACCTGAACAGCAGCAGACAGCTCAACAGCGACAGCGCATTCAACCCGATGCCGAGAATCGCCGAAGCCTTCGGCACGGTTCGCACGAACACCGCGAGCCGTGAATCGGTGCGCGGCACGTACCAGATCAGCAGCATCCCGAACCCCATGATGAAAGCGCACTCGGCCCATTTCAGCCACACTGGGCGCCGCAGGAAGCGGCCGTCGAAGATCGTCTCGATGATCTGCGCCTGAATCTCGATGCCCGGCACCAGTTCGCCAAGCGCAGTCGTGCGCGTATCGGTCAGGCCCGTGCCCGTCAGCCCGACCAGCACCAGCTTGTTGCGGATGCGCTCGTCATCGACCTTGTCTTGCAGCAGGTCGCGCGCCGACACATAGCGATCCTGAGTAACACGCATCGACGCAAAATGCAGCCATATCTCGCCATCCGGCTGGGTCGGCACGCGCACGTCGGCCACGCCGACCGCCGCCACGCCCGAGTGGTCTGCAAAAACGTCGACCGCTGCCGCCCCGGTCACCACCCGCAGCATTTCGATCGGCATGCCGGGCACCAGCTTGTCGCGCAAGCCCATGATCAACGGAATACGCCGTACGGTGCCCTGCTCGAGGCCGACGTTCAGCATCGCTTGTCCGTGCGCCGCAGCCTGCAATTCAGGCAGGCTCGCCAGCACATAGTCGAAGCGCTGCACGCTGCCGAGCGGGTCGGGGCCGTGCACCAGAATCGGCGCGCTGTGCAGGTCGGTGCTGGAATTCGATGTGGCGTGATCCAGCGCGGCCGCACCGAGTATCGAAGGTGTCGCGCGCAACGACTGCGCCAGAATCGCCTCGTGGCTCGGCAGTGCGCGCAAGCCCGCCGCGAGACTCGCGGCCGATGCGGGCAGATTGTCGGCCACCTTGTCCGGCGAAGTCTGGTCGGCCTCCGGCATATAGAGGTCGAGGCCGACCGCGAGCGGCTTATGCGCGGCGATCGCATCGATCAGACTGGCGAGCCGGTTGCGCGGCCATGGCCATTGGCCGATTGCCGCCAGCGTCCGGTCGTCGATCTCGACGATGGTCACCGGCTGCGAGGCCGGAACCCGCGGAAACCAGCGCTGAAAATGATCGAACAGCAGTTGCCGCGCGGTGCCGAACGAGTTCGGCATCACGTCGTAGAACGTATCGAGCACAGCGGGACGCGCAAGACCTTGCGGCCATTCGCTGCTCAGATTGATCAGGCTCAGGCCGAGCAGAATCGCAAAGGCCATCGGCCGTCCCCTGCCCGCCAGGACCCCGTTCTTCAGATAGCCGAAGCATGCTTTGCAGAAGCGTCTCATGTCAGCCCGTACGCCTGTGCATCGGCGCGGCTCAATGGCGGCCGCGGGCCGCGCGTGTCATTGAATCGTGATGACCACGCGCCGGTTCATCTGGTTCGGAACGCCGTCCGGCGTGTGCACTTGCGGCTCGCGTTTGCCGCGGCCGGCGGTCTCGATCTCCTGCGCGGGAATACCGGCTTTCACCAGAAAAGCCGCGACCGTCTGCGCACGGCGCATCGACAGTTTGTCGTTGAACGCGTCCGCACCCGCCATGTCGGTATGACCGACTACCGTCAGATGCGGCGCGGGCCAGTTGCGCAGCGTCGCCTTCAGTCTGTCGACGGTGGCCGCCGATTCCGGTGCGAGTTCGGTGGCGGAATCGAACAGAAAATTGATCGTGAAGGTGGTCGGGCGCGGCGGCTGCGCGGCAAGCAGCGGACCATACCGGCTCTGCACCTCGGCTGCGTTGTCCATCGTCGGTTCGATCGCGCCGCCCTTGGCAACTTCTACGCTCGCATAGGGCTTGTCGAGCACTTTCGTTTGCGTCGCGCTGTGCACCACCAGCGCGCCGACGCTGCCGTCCGGATCGGGCAGCAAGGTGACCTTGTCGGGCGGCGTGCTGCAACTGCATAGCGACGCCAACAACGCAAACAACGTGGGCAACGTGCGTAACTCGCGTAACCCGCCCGCCGGCGCGCGCCCGGCTCCGCGCGCCGCCGCCGTCATCGCGCATGCTCCGCATCGCCACCCACTTCGATGATGAACTCGGTGCCGCGCACGCCCAGCGTCGTGGTCGGCGTGCTGTAGCGTACCGCCTTGGGGTTGGCCTTCGCGATCTTGCCGTCGACCACCGCAAGCGAGCCGCGCTGGATGGTGGCGTCGAAGGTGCCGTCCCAGGTGGTCGTATTGAAGGAGAACGCGTTCAGTTCGAGCACCGAGCCTGCGCCTTCCGTGAGCAACGTATTGTCGCGCAGCGTAATGCCGACCGCCGAGCCGGGGCCGGTCACGACGCGGTCGCTGCTGTATATCTCGCTGCCGACCGCCACGTCGATGCTCTTGCCGCCGCGTTCGATATGCACCTGGCCTTTGACGGTCTTGACCACGCCGATCGCATCGGCCGCGTAAGTAGCGGCCGGCAGGCAGCCGCACGCGAACAGCAACGCAAATCTGATCGCCTGGCTTCGCATAAGGGGGTGCCTGTCGTGGCAGAAGGCGCGCGCTGCGGCGCGGACCGCGCTGAGCCGCTCGTGTCACACGGGCTTGCGCTGATCGAGCAGAGGATACGAGTCGTGTGGCCGCTTGCTCTGTGCGCTAGCGCACATATCGGTGTCGCGGCGGGCGCGCCGGTGGCAGAGATTTTGCTGGGTGAGACGCGTCGCAGAAGTTGCAACGGCGCATCGCCCGGTGAACCCGGACGATGCGCCGCTGTCATTACATCGTTTTTGCATCGATCGGAGCATCGCGCCCCGCGCGCATCAGAAGCGCGTACGCATGCCCAGCGTTGCGGCAACCTGGTTGCCGGTGCTCGACTGCGCGAGGCCGTTGATGAACGCGCCGCCGAACGCCGAACCGTTGGCGCCGTAAGCGTGCTGATACACGCCTTCGACGTAGACATCGGTACGCTTGCTGAACGCGTAATCGGCCATCAACGTCACCTGATGCCACTTCGGGTCGCCCGAGCCGCTCGACCCGTTGAAAGCGCCTTGCGTGAACGTGTAGGCGCCGGCCAGCGAGATCGCCGGCGTCAGCGTGTAGTGCACGTTGACTTCGTAGTTGTCGAAGTGCAACGAGTCGAACGCTTGCGTGATCACCGAATTCGCACCCGGCTGCGTGTTATCGAACAGCGTATGCGTCCACAACAGGCCGATCACGGCCGGTCCGATCGTATAGTTGCCGCCCGCGCCCATCACGCGCTGGCGTACCGCCGGGAAATTGACGAAGTCGTTGTTGGTGACTGCGCCGCCATTCGTCAGGCCGCCGTTGTTCAGCTGCAAATACGCTGCAGCCAGGTTGACCGGGCCGATGCTGTACGTCACGCCGAAGCTGTACGTACGGTTGTTTGCAAAACCGCCGGCCGCATTGCTGAAGCCATACAGGCCTTCGGCCTGAAAGCCCTGATACGTCGGGCTTACATATTTGACAGAGTTGTCGATATAAAACGAATCGTCGACGTTGTCGTTGTCGAACGGATGGGCGGCGAGGTTGTTGCCGTCGCCGTTATTCGCCAGCGCGATCGGGCCGAGCATGTCGACCACCGGGTCGTACTGGCGGCCGAGCGTGACCGTGCCGAACTGATCGCTTTGCACGCCGACGAAAGCCTGACGGCCGAACATCGTGCCTGCGTACGTGGTCTTGCCGTTCTGGATGTTGAAACCGTTCTCGAGGCGGAAGATCGCATGCAGGCCGCCGCCCAGGTCTTCACTGCCTTTCAGGCCCCAGACTTCGTTCGACAGCAGGCTGCTTTGTTCCTGCCACGCGCTGCTACCGCCCTGGTTGTTGGTATAAACGATACCCGTGTCGATCAACCCGTACAGGGTGACGCTGCTTTGTGCATGAGCCGCCACGGCGAAGACGGACAAAGCTGCTGCGCCGATAACCTTCTTTTTCACTTATCTACACTCCAGGAAATGCCCGGACAAAAAACCACGATGGGCGAGCATGAGCGCGGTGGGGGGGTGTAAGCCGCCTCTGTACTCGCAGCGTGGCGATTCTAGGGACATTGCTGGTTTGCAGCATCAAAAGAAACGCACGTTTCTTGCAAAGATTTCATAAACGGCGAAGTGCGCGGATCAGCGCGAACTTGCGGTTGGCGGCTGTTTGTACCGGGCTTGATGCAAAGCCGGAGCCGCGCAAAATTCCTGGTATGATTGCACCGCACCGGAACGTGCGCACCTGCGCGCTCCGGCTGTATTTCCGCCACAGCGTATGGGGCCCACACCGGATGCGCTAAGCGCACCGGCTGCGATATGCATAAAGCGTCAACTCGAATAACTTCAAACCGCCTTTTCACGCTGCTTGCATCGCCACGCGTGCTGGTAGGTGGAGGCGTCGCCTTTGCGGTCGCGATGCTTTCAATCAGTATCGTGATTCTTTACGGCGGCCGGCACGACGCGACGCAGCATTCGCTGGAATGGTCGAACAACACGCTGAACGTGGTGAGCCAGGACATCGCGCACGATATCGAGCTGTGCGACCTCGCGCTGCAAGCCGTGGTCGACGGCATGGACCGCGCCGACGTCCGGGCCGCACCCGAACCGCTGCGGCGTACCGTGCTGTTCGACCGCGCGGCGATGCTGCCGTATCTGCGCGCGGTATTCGTCGCCGACGCCAGCGGCCGCATCATCATCGATTCGCGCACGCCGCGGCCGCCCGCGGCCAGCGTCAAGAATGCCGACTATTTCGAGGTGCAGCGCGACCACGCCGCATGGGGCCTGTATGTCAGTGCGCCGCATGCGTCGCAACTGCTCGATGCCGAACAGGTGCTTTACCTGAGCCGCCGCATCACCGGTCCGGATGGCGCGTTTCTCGGCGTCGTGGTGGGGGCAATCGATGTGCGGTATCTGCAGGGGCTGCTGTCCGGCCTGAACGTCGGCGAACACGGTTCGGCCGCGCTGGTGCACACCGACGGCGAGTTCGTCGTGCGCGTGCCGGGCGGCGAGGCCATGATCGGCCGCTCGGTGCGCGGCACGCGCACGCTGGCACGTCTGATGGCCGACAGGCAAGGCTCGTTCCGGGAACAGGCGTCGGTCGACGGCGTGGTGCGGGTCTATACCTTCAAACACATCGCGGGCCTGCCGCTGATCGTCGACGTCGCGCCGGCCGAGACCGACATTTATGCGCAGTGGCGTCAGCGCGCGATCCGCGTCGGCGCGGTGATGCTGCTCGTATGCGCGGCTTTCGTCGGCGTGGCGCAGCTGTTCGTGCGCGCGCTCGGGCAAAAGGAGCGGGCCGAGGCGGCGCTGCTCAAGCTCGCGCAAACCGACGGCCTGACGGGGCTCGCGAACCGCCGCACGCTCGACGAGATTCTCGAGCGCGAGTGGCACCGCGCGGTGCGCGCGAAACAACCGCTTTCGGTGTTGTTCGTCGACCTCGATCACTTCAAGGCCTACAACGACCACTACGGGCACCAGGCCGGCGATGCGGTGCTGATCGCGCTCGGACACTGCCTCACGGAGCAGGTGCGGCGCCCGGCGGATCGCGTCGCGCGCTACGGCGGCGAAGAGTTCGTGGTGGTGCTGCCCGACACGGATAGCATCGGCGCGCTGGCGCTCGCCGAACATCTGCGCGAAGCGGTCGCGAAGCTGTCGATCGAGCATGCGGGCAGCGCCGAAGGCAAGGTGACCGTCAGCATCGGCGCGGCGAGCTGGCAAGGGCTGAGGGCGGAAAGCGTCAGCTCCGTCGTGCAGGCAGCGGATCGCGCGTTGTACCGCGCGAAATCGATCGGCCGCAATCGCGTGTTCGGCACGATTCTCGGTTGACGTCGAATGCCGCCTGCCGCGCACACTGCCGCGGTGCGCGACGGCGCTGCCGGTGCCGCCGCTGCCTTGCGCGTATCTGGTTGCGTACCCGGTTGCGTACCTAGTTGACCTGCAACGTGCCTCCGCGTCCGAGGCCGCCCTTCACGTCCTGCGCCCTGTAGCTGCGCAGCGCGACGACCATCTTGTTGTACGCGTCGATGAACGCGGCAACGGTGGCCTTGCCTTCCGGTGTCTTCGAGAAACCGCCGAGGCCGCCCGCCGCACCGCCGCCGAGGCCGGCGAGCGCCGCGCCATAATTGGTCGCCGTCGAATTGCCTTCGGCCGCCGAGATCTGCACGGCCGAGCGCACGTCGAACAGCGTCAGCGTGACCACCGAGGCCTTCGACTGCATACCGCCGGCGATCTTGCCGATCGCATTGCTGCCGATCAGCCCGCCGAGCGCGCCCGTCACCCCGCCGATCGCCGAATCGTTGATGACGATCTGCGGCTCCATGTAGTAATCCGCCGCGACCCGCTGGCCTTTCTGCTGCTTCGATCCCGCGCGGTACTCGCCGGAATTGCGCTGCAGCGACGTGATGCGCGATAGCCGCGCATCGGTTTTCTGGTTGCCGATCGACGTGATCACGAAACAGTTCGACTGCTGCACGGCGAGGCGCAGCAGCGGTTCGATGGTGGTCACCTGGGTCGCGCTGCCGAACGGGCCGTACCAGTCCGCATTGCGGCCATCGTCGACCGCGATCGTGCCGAGCGGCGCCTGGCAGCGTTCCAGCGTTTCATCGGCGCCGGCGCTGACCGCACCGCCCGCGGCGCCCGACACGCCCGCACTCTGGCCGCCGGTCGAAACCATCCCGCCGCATCCGCCCAGGCCCCCGGCGAGGCATCCGATCAAAGCCGCCGACAGCGCGCTTTTGATGCCCACATGTTTTGCATAGAGATTCATGTCGTATTTTGCGTAGTGGTGTTGAAGAGAGACCGGCAGGCGGCCGTGCGAATGGGTGGCTTGCCCGATGGTTGCTAATGGGTGCCGCGGGTTATCGCGAGTTGGCGGCGGCTACGGCTTGCGCAAGCGCGCGTGCCCCCCCCCCGCGCGTGCAGCCCGCTAATACCCGTACCAGGCGCGCTCGCGCCAATAGCCCTGATACGCGTAGCCCGAGTACCAGTCGCCGTAGTAAAGCGCGCGTTCCTGCTGTTGCCAGCGGAAATAATCCTGATCGTTCTGCTTGGCCGTACGCGCCTGTGCGAGCAACTTGCCGGACTCCGCATCGCCGCGTTGCGACGCGATCAGCAGCCATTTCTCCGCTTCGCGCGGGTCCGCGCCCATTTCGTCGAGACCGAACAGATAGAAGCGGCCGAGCGCCGCCTGCGCCTGCAAGTCGCCGCCCTCGGCCGACTTGCGCATCCACACCAGCGCCTGATAGCTGTCTTGCGCGATGCCGTCGCCGCGGAAATAGCGCAGGCCGAGGTCATACGCGGCGCGCGGGTTGCCGGCGGCCGCCTGTTTCAACGCCGCAATGCGGCCGTCCGTTGCGGCATCCTGCGCGTTGCGCGAGGTTTCCGTCGTGAGCTGGTTTTTCGGCCGGTCGGAACAGCCGTTCTGGTCGCAAATCCGCACGAACTGGCTCGCCGACGGCTGCTGTGCGCAAGCCGCAAGCGCCAGCACGGCCCATGCCGCGAACTGGCGAAACTTCATCGTGAACCCCGATTCTGATCGTAGACGGCAGACCGCAACGGCACGCTGATTCGATATCGAGCGCATGCCTGTACTGGCCTTTCGCACCTGAAAATCAGGCGAGACGATGGTAGCAGCGGCCTGGCGCGCGCTTTGGCCTCAGCGTCTCAATTGCTTGCACCAGCGTCTCACAGGTGTTTCAAACGGGGTTCAGCGCCTTGCGCGCGAGCGGCTTATTTGTCGCGGCTGTCGAGATTGCCGAGCACATCGCGCAGCGAACCCGGTTGCGGCTGCGCATGGCTGCGCGATTCCTTGCTTGAGGCGCGCATCGCGGCGGCCCGCTCGCGGGCTTCGCTCGGCGAGCAACCGAATGCCTGGCGAAAACTGCGGCTGAAGTGCGACTCGCTCTTGAAGCCGTAGCGAAACGCCAGCGTCGACAAACGCTGTGCGCCCCCTTTTGCGCCCTCGACAATCTGACGGATCTTCACGAGACGGCGCTGCTGGATATAAGCCGCCACCCCCGACTCGCGCGAGAACAGCCGATAGAGTTGGGCGCGCGAAATGCCGACGTCGCGGCAGATCTGCAACGGCGCGAGATCGGGGGAAGTCAGATTGGCATCGATGTAGCGGCGCACGCGCGTCAGCAGCGCTTCGTTGATTTCCGTCTCGGCGGCAGCGAACGTATCGAGCGACGGTAGCAGCGCGGCCGATACCATCGCAAGCGTCGCCTGCTCGACGTAGGGCAGATCGGCCGGCGCGAAATGCGGCAGCTGGCGGCGCAGCGCGAGCATGTGATCGGCCAGCAGCGTGCTGATCGGGCCTTGCAGCACCGCGCCATGCAGATTCGCGGCGCGGATGCGCGGCTCGAGCAGGTCGCGCGCGATCGTCAGGATCACGGTATCGCCGGCCACGATCTGCGAATCGAGTTCGCGCGCGAGGTCGAGCACGTAGATTTTCGAGCTTTCCGCATTGAGCGGCGTACGCGCCGCATAGCCGGAAATCGAATGGGTCATGCCGAGACACACGTACAGATGATCGAGCCCGTCCTGGCGGGCCATTTGCGTCGAACGCCGCACCGCGTAACTAACCGGCTGGCGCTCGCCGGCCCAGCTGCCGCAGCCGATCAACACCGAGCCGAGATAGCCGGTGGTCAATGCGTAGTTAAAGCCTGGGGAGACCGACTTGTCTATATCGACGGTAAATATTGCATTCACCTCGTCGCGCCACGCTTCGAATCGTTGTTCGGGCGGATATTCATTCGTGAGAAAGCGGTAAATATAGGGATTCAATGTCCGGTCTCCATGGCCCTGGATCTATTTACCCTTTTCAGGGTGGATTTTCTTTAAACCTTTTTCTGGAATTTCGCATATTAGCTTGCATGGCATTTCTACACGAAAAAGATGACACGATGCGATAAGGGATTAATTGCGGGGAAAACGCACGGGGAATCGATGCCTGAGGAAAAACGAGGGTATCGAGGCGCGCACGCGACCGGCATTGCGCCGGACGCGTGGCAGAAAGCGTGGGTTACACGTCAAACGCTACGCGTTTGCGGCGCGGCCGAGGCGGCGCGTTTCGAGTTGCGTGATCGCGCGCTGCAGCGTGCGCTCCGCATTGTCGCGCAGTTCGACGAAGCGGCAGCCGAGCACGGTGCGGCGCTCGCCGGTCGGCGTGAATGCCTCGCGCGGCGCAACGATCTCGAGATCGGTCGAGACCGAGCCGAAGCCGCCCAGCTGCAACGTGACGTTCTTCCATACGCTGCCTTTGGGCAGCGCCGCGAAGCGTGCGTCGGACGTGCGCAATGCAACGCCGCCAAGCGACAGGTCCTGCACTTCGAGCCTGAACGTATCGCCACCCTGATCGCGGCCGCTGGCGATAAACGGATCGGACAGCGGCGTGTCGACGCGGAAGAATTCGCGCCGTTGCACGTAGTACAGCGACGCCGGGAAGTTCGCCTCGAATGCCGGACGCCCTTCGAATGTGGTACGCGCGGCACGGCCAGTGAAGAATTCCGTGCGGATTCCCGCCGGCTGGCCGCGAAACGTCAGGACGTCCGCACTGGCAAGCCGCGCGTTGTAGCCATTGTCGCAGCCGCAGTCGAACACGAAACGCGCATTGCGCGAGTCGACGTCGAGCAGTTGCGTGACGATTTGCGCGCAATCGAATTCGACCGTCAGGAAGTCGCGATGATTCACGAGCTTGCGCAGGCACATCGCGATCTGCAGCGGATGATGCTGCGCGTAGCGTTCGTCGATGTCGCGTGCATGCGTGTCGATTTTTTCGGTCCGGGTCGGAGCGGCGATCATCTTGGTGTCCTTGCCTTGTGGGTTTTTATCGCGCTGCGCGACGCTCTGGTTTGTCTGGCCCATGCGGGCCGGCATAACGTTGATGGCGTGCGCGCTGTTGCGTGCCGACGCACTACTACGCGAAGACTGTGCCAGCCGTGGCTTTACGCGGCGGCCGGGTGCCGCGCTGACGTGGCGGTGCGCAGAAGCGGCGTGAAGCCGTGCTGCGACTGGTTTGACGGGGCGACAGGAATTGCCGCGTGCGGCGCGTGACGTTCGACGTAACGTTGCTTGCTACGTTACGTTCGCTGCGTGTTACGGGTACCCGCAACGTCCCCAGGCGACGGCACGGCGCCCGTTTGCATGCGTGTGCGATTGACCAGCTAGTAGAAACCCGAAGCGCGTGGGCGGCGCATGGTGCACCGGCCGCGCGGAAATCCCGGACGGCGTTCCCGGCACCCGGTCTTGTCGATGCGTGCCGATGCCGATGCGGCAGGCATCACGTCAAATCCCGGCGCATCGGCATCGCATGCCCATCGAATCGCAGCAAACCGCTACGCACGCGATGAACGCACCACGCTACCGCGATCGACGCTGTACTCATACGGCGGCAAGCCGTCGAGCGCGCGGCGCGCCACGCCGCCCGGATCGCTTTCCACATGACTCTGCACGTCGATCATCATCGTCGCGCGGCGCGTGGTGTCGTAAGGCGTCCATGTCGGCAGCGCGCCGGTGTTCGGATTGCCGGTCCGCGCAAAAGCCGTCCACGCTCCCATCACATCGCGTGACAGACCCGCGAGCTGGTCTCCATTGCCGAGCAGTCCATGCGCGGCATCCATCGTGCCGAACACGAACGGCACCTCGACCGTATGCGGCGAGCGCAGATTGCCGTCGAGCACCGGCGTTTTCCAGTCGAACACGTAGTCGTACACCGGCGCCTGGGCCGACTGCAGCGCGGCGATGCGCGTCGTATTGCGGCGGAATACATAGTCGGTGCTGAGCGCGGCGAGCAGTTCGCTCGGGTCGGCGTGGGGTAGCGTCGTGCGATATGCGTCGACAATGCGTGCGGCCGATGCCGGGCTCTGCTTCAGCAGCAGGCCGGACCGTCTCGTCACTTCGGCGAGATCCAGCGAGAAATTGCGCGGATCGGCCGCCATGTAGAGCGTCATCTCGCTGGCGGCGTTGCCGATCAGCAGCGGCATGTTGGCCGACTGCGCGGGCGCGGCGGGATCGAACGGATGCCGCACGAAGCCTCGGCCGTCGACCACCGGGCGGAACGGGTCCTGAATCGGCTTCATCGCGGCGATCAGCTGGTCCATCGGCACCGCCTGCAAGCGCACCGGATCGAGTTCCGCAAGACCCAGCCGCACAGCCAGTTGATGCGCCTGCCGCGCGGCTTCGTCGCGGCTTTCCAGATGGATGCCGCCCGAACAGCTCTCGATCACGGCCTTGTGAAACAGGCCCTGCGCAGCGGGGAAATCCATCATGGCCGCTACTTTGGCCGCGCCGCCCGACTGCCCGAACAGCGTCACGTTGCCTGCGTCGCCGCCGAATGCCGCGATGTTGTCGCGCACCCAGCGCAAACTGGCCACCACGTCGAACAGGCCGGCATTGCCTGCATCCGCAAAGCGTGGATCGCTATCGCCCAGGTGCAGGTAACCGAATACGTTGAGGCGATGATTGACAGTCACGACAACCACGTCGCCGCGGCGCGCCAGTTGCGTGCCATCGAAACCGGGCGCGGTGCCCGCGCAGTTCGACCAGCTGCCGCCATGCAGCCACACCATCACCGGCCGCTTCGCCGTCGCACGGCTGCTGGCCGGCGCAAATACATTCAGGAACAGACAGTCTTCGCTTTGCGGCTGCAGCTGCGAGTACCAGCTGTTCAGCGCGCCCAGTGGCTCGGTGGTTTGCGGCGCGGATGCGCCGAACGTATTTGCGTCCTTCACGCCTGCCCAGCGCGGCACGGGTTGCGGCAGCATGAAGCGGTTCGCGCCGGCCGTGGTATCCGCATAGCGCACGCCCTTGAACACGTCGACGCCTGCCACATTGGTGCCGCGCAACTTGCCGGCTTGCGTTTCGACAACAGGATTGCTTGCGACGGATTGCGCTGCGCAGGAGTAAAGGCCCGGCAGCATCGTGGCGCCTGCTGCTGCCGCAAGCCCCTTCAATACGACACGTCGGGCCGGATCGCGAATGCTCTCGAAACATTCGGCCTCGTTTGTTTTGGCTTTCATTGTGCTGTCTCCGTTTGATTGTGTTTCACTGCGTTTTTTGCAGTCTATCCCAAATCATTCGAATGATTCATACGGCACAAAAAAGCGTAATTCCCTATGCGTGATCAATGCGTATTGCGTGCAATCAGGCATCGTTCACTGATGCGACCAAATATTCCTCAGACCTGTGAAAAATCTGACCTACGATAGGAATTCCAATTATTCGGAGACCGCAATGTGCACTGATTTTCTTTTAAAAGCCGCTGACGGTAGCGTCGTGAATGGCCGAAGCATGGAATTCGGCACCGCACTGCACTCGGAATTGATCGTGATCGGCCGCGGGACCCCAATGTATAGCACCACGCCGCAGCTCGCACCCGGTTTGAAATGGACCTGCCAATACGGTGTAATCGGCATGAACGCGTTCGGCACGCATATCGTGACCGACGGCATGAACGAAGCGGGCCTGTCGGTAGGTTGTCTGTGGCTACCAGGCATCACACATTACGCCAGCACGGTACGCGACCCATCGCGCTCGCTGCTGGTCGGGCAAGTCGCGAACTGGTTGCTGTCGAGCTTCGCAACCACCGCAGAGGTCAAGGAGAACTTCTCGAGCGTCGAGATCTGGGGCGACAAGGAAATCGACAAACAGCTGCCGCTGCACTTCGCGGTGCACGACCGGAACGGCAACAGCCTCGTGATCGAATTCACCGACCCGGCCGGCAAACCGGTGATCTATGACAACACGGTCGGCGTGCTGACCAATGCACCGGCCTTTCCGTGGCAGTTGACCAACCTCGATACCTACGTCGGCTTGCAGGCCCAGGATGCCGAGCCGATTACGATCGGCGGCAAAACCTATAGCCCGGCGGGGCACGGCAGCGGCATGCGAGGCTTGCCCGGCGACTCCACGCCGCCGTCGCGCTTCGTGCGCACGGTTTATCAGAAGCAGTTCGCCACGCAGCCGGTGGATGTCGTCGGTGCGCGCAATCTCGCGCTGCATTTGCTGAACACCGTCGACATTCCGAAGGGAAGCAGCGCATCGCTGCCGTCTCAACGCGGCAAGGTGGAGGACGACTACACGCAATGGGCCGTCGTCAAGGCATTGAGCGCGCGGACCTTTGCGGTTCGCACTTACGACAACACGACGTTGATGGAAGTAGACCTCAGGAAAATCGATCTCGGTACGCCGGGCGAACGGACCTTTCCGGTGCCGGGGGAGCCTGTATCGATCGATATCAGTTCGAAGCTGCAGCCTCACTAATGAAGCTGCGCGAATGATGCAACAGCGTGCCGCGGCGCCAATGGCCCGCGGCACGCCTGTATGAGTTGCAGCGCTTTATTTCTTGTCGTCCTTCAGCACCTTCATCGCCTCAGCGGCGGACAACACACCCGTCAGCTCGTCGGCCACAGCGGTTTGCACGATCTTCTCTTCGGCCCCTGCGGCCGCCGTAGTGTCGAGGCTGTAGATCTGCATCACACCCTGATTGGCGGCCGCCTGTGTCAGCGTATTCTGCTGCTGTTGCGCAGACACCGCGTTCTCGAACAGGATACCGGTGGAGTGCGCGATGCTTTGATAAGCGTCGCCCAACACTTCAGCCGGCGCCTCGCCTACCTGCTTTACATCGACATGCGTAACCTCAACAGTGCCCTTGCCTTTATCGAATTGCGAAGATGTCATGGTTGAGCCCCCTTCAGTTGATAGCGCGACAGGCGCCACGCTGGTTTGTGCGTACTGGAAGAACAGGTCGCCGCGAGAATCCATCGTCGAACCTTGTGATATTGGCACAGCGCATTTGAGAAAGCAGCCCGTCGAGCCGTTCTAATATCGCCTGCCACTTTACTGCACTGCCTGTTTCGCTAAACTGTGCGCCGGTCTCGTCGCGCATATCGATGCAATCTGGATAAGTCGGCTTGCCTGACTTTCGGCATACCGCTTCAAATTACTTAAAGACAATTGTGCTAGCAACCTTATTCCGCAGGACCGTTTTTGCGAAGCCGTCTTTCACCAAAGTGATAGCAAGGCTTCTGCCTCTCGCCTGCGCACTGTGCGCAGTGCATGCGCAAGCGGCATGGATCATCGTCGATGCGGGCCATACGCCGCTGCATCCCGGCGCGACCGGGGCAAGCGGCCGCGTCGAGCATCTGTACAACCTCGATCTGAGCGCGGCCGTGGCGCGCGATCTGCAACAGGCCGGCGAGCGCGTCACCCGTACCGGCGCCGACGATCGCGAGATCGCACTGACGGACCGGCCCGGTGCCGCACCGGACGCGAACTTCTTTATTTCGATTCACCACGATTCGATGCAGCAGGCGTGGCTCGATGCCGGACGCAGCCGTGAATTCAAGGGGTATTCGATCTTCGTGTCGAAGCTGAACCCGCACTATGCGCAAAGCCTGACCTGTGCGAAGGCGATCGGCACAGCGCTGCTCGCCGCAGGCGAAACGCCATCGCTGTACCACGCGACGCCGATCAAAGGAGAAAACCGCCCGCTGATCGACCGGCACCTGGGCATCCATCAGTTCGACGATCTGGTCGTGCTGAAGACCGCGCGCATGCCTGCCGTGCTCGTCGAAGCCGGTGTCATCGTGAATCCGGACGAAGAGCCGCGGCTGCGGGATCCCGCGACGATCGCGAAGCTGGCCGACGCGATCGCTTCCGGCGTAAAGCGCTGCCAGCCTTGAAGTGCAGACCCGCTTCTTTAGCAGTAAAACCAACCCAAGGGGATAACAAGGAAATGAAAAAGATCGCTCTGGCTTTGACCGTTGCCGCACTGCTGCCGCTCGGCGCTCACGCCGCCGGCTGCGCCACGCCGCGCAATGCGTTCGACCAGGTTTATTGCGCGGGCAACCTGTTCTCGCAGGCCGACCGCGACCTGAACCAGCAATATTCGCGTCTGCGCCAGCATCTGAACCCGACGCAGCAAGGCTCGCTGAAAACCGGCCAGCTCGCGTGGATCAAGCAGCGCGACGACCAGTGCAGCGAAGAAAAGTCGAATGGCTATTTCGTGAATCTGAGCTGCGCGGTGGACCTGACGCAGCAGCGTATGGCGTTCCTGCAGGAACGTGAGCGCGAGTGCTCGAGCACGGGTTGTGTGGACGCGAAGCTGGGGCAGTAACGCATTTCGATCGGCGGTGACGGCGCCCTGCGCGCCGCCTGTCCGGACTTTGCGCTGTATGCGATGGCGGATGCGCACGGAAAGAATGCACATAAACGCCTCACGCATCCTGCAGCGGAATCGTGCAGCACCTATGCAATATAAGACCAAAGTCCAATTGCATTCTCCCCGACAGCACCGATACTGCACGGAGTAATTTCCGTCGTGCAACACAGGCTGTACGCCCGTGTTGCCGCATTGTCGTGTCAGTCCATCCCCGGGGCCTTGCGCTGGGGCCATCCAAAGCGGCCCACCGATCCTGTCAGGCCGCCGCATTCGTCGATCTGGGAGTGTGCTACATGAACCGCCTTGTGATAGTCGCTTCGCTTGTCAGTGCAACCATCGCGATACCTGCCCTCGCGCAGACCCCGAAAACCAATCCGCTCAAGATGAAATGCGAGGACTTCGTAGCGGTCAGCGAAACGTATCGCCCGGCCGTCGTGTACTACCTTGCCGGTGTCGACAAGCTGGGCATTGCGGAAACCGACACGATGGTGGAAGACACCGCGACACCCGTCAACATGATCGTGCAAGAGTGCCAGAAGACACCGAAGGCATCGGTTCGCTCGAAAGTACGCGCAATGTATAAGAGCGGCAAGCTGCCGTTATTCGATCATCACTGAACGCAGTGTGGCGCTTACCGCGCTGCGATAAGCGCCTGTAGTCGTTGCGAGGTGGCGCGCGCCGCAGGTCGGCGCCTAGCCTGCCGCAGCAATACCCAATCGCGCCGCGACCCGGCGTGCGGTCGCTTCGCGCTGCGCGGCCAGTTCGGCGACGGCGGCGCGCGCTGCGGCCAGCACTTCTGCCGGCGCCGTCTGCGGCGTGCCGCTCGAAAAAGGCGGCTCCGGTGCGTACGCCATATCGAGCTGGATCCGCTGTGCGACCGGCACGCCGCGCACTTCGGCCGCAAGCCGCAGTGCGCCATCGATGCCAGCGGTTACACCCGCTGCAAAAATCCAGTCGCCATCCACCACGACCCGCTCGTCGACCGCGGTCGCACCGAACAGCGGCAACAGGTGAAACGAATTCCAGTGCGTGGTCGCACGCCGGCCGCGCAGCAGGCCCGCGCCTCCGAGCAAAAGCGCGCCGGTGCAAACGGAGAACACTTTGCGCGCGCCTGCTGCCTGCGAGCGCAACCAGCCGAGCACGGCTTCGTCTTCCATCAGTGCCTGCTGGCCGCGCCCGCCCGGCACGTGCAGGATATCGAGTTGCGGCGCGTCGGCCAGCGTCGCGTCCGGCACGATGCGCAAGCCTTGCATGTCGCGCACCGGTTCGCTGGTGCGCGCATAGATCCGATACGTCGCATTGGGAATGCGCGACAACACTTCGAATGGCCCGGTCAGGTCGATTTGATCGAGCCCGTCAAAAGCAACAGAACCGATCGTCAGATGCAGGTTTTCAGGCAGCATGGGAACTCCCGATGATGAATGGACGTGTGAGGCGGATCGCGAAGCCGACCTGGCCAATGTAATGCGCTGCCATTTGGCGATGTCGCCAATCAACCCAAGAATTCCGCCATCCGGTCAAAAGCATGTCGTGGGCAACGCAGTCGCTCATTGCGTCGCGTCGCATCGCAGGAATCCGGCAAGCGGCCCGCAGCACGTGCGCCCACTACCGCAAAAAGCTCACTCGTACGGCGTGCCGTCCTTGTGCACAAAGCGCCCGTCCGCATTGGCGGATTTCATGTCGACATCGGAGCAAGTGGTCAGATCGTCGAAGCAGCGCGCCCCGACTTCGAGATAAACCGCCACGTTTGCGGAACGGTTGATCATATGGTGACCGTTGCCGGTACCTTTGCGGAACGCCGCGCAATCGCCGGCGCGCAACGGCGTTTCGCCGTCGTCTTCGATCAGCACCAGTTCGCCCTGCAGCACATAGACGAACTCGTCCTCATGCGAATGCCAGTGGCGCTGGCTGGACCAGTTGCCGGGCGGCAGATGCATCAGGTTGACGCCGAAATCGCCGAGCCCACCGGCCTCGCCTAGCCGTTGCCGGACACGGCCCGCACATGGCGCATTGAATGGAGAGGGGTAGCCTGAGCCCGGCACTTTGGGCACGGCGGCAACATCGATTTTCGGCATGGCGGGCCTCACCGCGAAGCGTGCCCTCGATGCGTGCGCAACCGGCGTGCGCGCGTGCGACCACGGGTCGCACGGGGCGAGGCTCCAGAATATCAGCTTGTGCGGGCCGCGCCCGCACCCGCCGCTCAGTCGTCGGTCAATGCAGCTTCCGGCACAGGCTGCTGCACCGTCGCGGCCACGCGGTTCGAATCACGCCACGACACAGGCTCGAGCCGCTCACGGTTAACCGTCAACGAAAACACATCGAAGCGGTTGTAGTAGCCGACCACATCGTGGAACTGCTTCGGTTCGATACAGCGGTTTAGATCGAACTGCGCGTATGCGATGCCTTCTTGGTCGCTCAGCGTATCGCCGAGCGGCGTGCCGGTCGGATCGACGAACATCGTCACAGCGCGCGGCGATCCGTCCAGAACGGCAGCGGCCGATGCATCGCGGGCCACCAGGTAGTCGCGCATTTGCGCATCCATATACCCGGCGCAGATGATGCCGAACGCCTTCGCTTCGAACGAGTGCGCGCCGGCGCGCAGCCGGTTCGCCGCAACGTTGTCGAAGTTGCCGCCGCTCACGGGCCGGCGCGTCGGCCACAGCGCCGGCCAGCTCGAGATATGAATCTGCTCGCCCTGCGCAATCAGCGAATAGCGCGCGAGCGGATTGGTGTTCTCGCCGCAAATCAGGCCGCCGATGCGCCCGATGCGCGTATCGGCAACCTGCAGCCCGGCGCCGTCGCCGGCTGCCCAGACGAGTTTTTCATAGAACGTCGGCACCAGTTTGCGGTGCAGATTGAGCACCGTGCCGCGATCGTCGATCAACACATTCGAATTCCACAGGCAGCCGACGCTTGCATGCGAACGCTCGCTAAAACCCAGCGACACGAATACACCGTTGCGCTCGGCTTCCGCGGCGATTTCAGCGATCTCGCTGCCGTCCGCATACAGGCTTTCCTGCGCGAAGCGCTCGAACAGATCGTGATTGTCGATCGGCGCCCACAGCGACGCCCACACCGGAAACGCCGGGATGAACGACTCGGGGAATGCAACCAGCTGCGCGCCGTTGCGGGCCGCCTCGCGAATCAGCGAAACGGCCTTCGCGACCGACGCGCGACGATTCAGAAAAACGGGCGCGGCATGAACCGCGGCGACCTTCACGGTAGGGAGATAGGACATGAGCGAGTCTCGACAAAATAAATCAGCGGGGTTAAATCAATGTTCGATTGCAGAAATGGCGCCGTAGCCTGTTTCGCGCCGCACGACGAGCTCGGCCCAGCGCCTGCGCGCGTTGGCGTCCCGGGTGCACAGCGAGACCAGGACGACGAGGAGAAAGCCGATCGGGATCGAGATGATGCCGGGGTTGCGCAAACTGACCAGCGGCGCCTTGAGCCCGACCATGCTGGTGGCATCCGGTGCGATTGCATCGGCCGCGGCTTGTGCGGCGGCGCGGCGGGTCAGCAGCCGCTGCTTTTGCGCGGCGTCGGGTGCCGGGGCAAGCAGTTGCCGGTCGATGTCGGCCACCTGCCGCAGCGCCTCTACGCGTACTTGCGCCGGGTACGTCAGGTTCGGCGAGACCAGCACCAGCACGATCGCCGCGAGCGTGCCGCCGACGATGCCGACCACCACGCCCTGGGTGGTCGTGCGCCGCCAGTAGAGCGTCAGCACCAGCGCCGGGAGATTGGCCGATGCGGCCACCGCATAGCCGAGCCCAACCAGTTGCGCGACATTCTGGCCGCGCTCGAGAATGCTGACCGCGATCGCGACGAGGCCCACCGCAAGCGTCGCCACGCGAGCGGCACGCACCTGCTGCCGTTCAGTCGCGTGCCCGCTCTTCACCGCGCCGACATAGACATCGTGCGCGAGCGATGAAGCGGCCGCCAGCGTCAGCCCCGCCACCACCGCGACGATGGTGGCGAACGCAACCGCCGCGATAAACGCGAGCATCAGGTCGCCGCCGACACTGCCCTGCCCGCCGGTCAGCGCTTGCGCCAGCAGCGGCGCTGCGAGATTGCCGCCCTTGTCGAGCGAAGCGATCAGCGGTGCGCCGACGAAATACGCCGCCGCAAAACCGATCACCACGATCGACAGGTGGCACACGCCGATGCCGAGCATCGCCCACATCACCGACTGGCGCGCCGCTTTGGCGTCCTTCACGGTGAAGAGGCGCATCAGGATATGCGGCATCGCCGCGGTGCCCAGCACCAGCGCAAGCCCCAGCGAAAGCAGTTCGAGCGGCTTGTTCAGATACAGGCCCGGCTCGAGAAAACGCCAGCCGAGCGCCTCGCCCTGCAGGCCCTGCGCGGCAGGAAGCGCGGCCACGTGCGCCTGCACGAACGGGCTATGCACCACTGCATCCATGAAGGCCGGCACGTGAAACCCGAACGGCAGCCACGCCAGCACCACCAGCACAAACGACGTGCCGATCAACAGCACGGCCTTGATTACCTGCACCCAGGTGGTCGCCTTCATGCCGCCGCACGCGACGTACACCAGCATCAGCGCGCCGACGCCGCACACCGACACGTTGTAGTCGATACCGACGAGGCCACGCACGATCACCGCGCCGCCGACGATCTGCGGAATCATGTACGCGAGCGCCACCACCACCGCGGATATCGCCGACACCGCTTTCGTCGCACGGAAGCTGTTGCGTGCGGCGAGCACGTCGCCGATCGTGTAGCGGCCCAGGTTGCGGCACGGTTCGGCGATAAACAGCAGCACCGGTATGAAGGCCGCGAAGAAACCGACCAGGTAGATCATGCCGTCGAAGCCGTACAGCGCGATCAATCCGGATGCGCCGAGAAAAGCCGCGGCAGACAGATAATCGCCGGCAATCGCGAGACCGTTCTTCGCGGGCCCGATGCTGCCGCCGGCGGTGTAGAAGTCGCCTGCGGTGCGGTTGCTGCGCGACGCGAACCAGGTGATCAGCAGCGTCGACGCGATCACGAGGCCGAACACCACATAGGTGATCAGATGATGGCTAACGGCGGAATTGACCACCTGCGCAGCGTGCGCCGCAAGCGGCGCCCCACCGCAAGCCGCCGCTAGCGCGGCGCGCAAACTAGTACGCATGATGTTCCTCCGCAACGGCAAGGCTGCTTTGAGAACGCTCGGCCAGCCCCGCAGCCGCGCGATCGATCGCAGCGGTGCGGCGCATGAACACGTAGACGATCAGCCCGCCGAACGGATACTGCGACACCGCGAACGCAGTGCCCAGGTTGATGCCCGCGGCCAGCCTGATACGAAACACCTCGGGCGCCCACGCAATCAGCGCCGGAATCGAGAAGTAGTACAGCGCGGCCAGCACGCCGAGCACGACGATCGTATTGCGCCGCCGGCGCGCCAGCTGCCTGAAGCGCTCGCTTGCCAACACGGCCTCCCAGTCGATATCGCTTTCCGCCATGGATGTTCTCCGTCAGATGATCGGTTGGCCGGAGCGAACATCCGGCACCTGTAGCGAAGTCTATGAAAGCCGCCAGTCAGGACGAACCGGAAAACAATCTATGGCATGTGCAAATTTGCACGGCGACAATAAGCGCGTGACGAACCCGAACGCCTGCTGCCGCCATGAACATGAACCGTCTTAGCTGGGACGACCTGCGCGTTTTTCTCGCCGTCGCACGCGCCGGCAATCTTTCCAAAGCCGGGCGTGTGCTCGGCATGGACCACGCAACGGTGGGCCGGCGCATCTCGGCCCTCGAATTCGCGCTTGAAACGCCGGTGTTCGAACGCGACCGGCAAGGCTACCGGCTCAACGCCCAGGGCCGCGACATGCTGATGCACGTCGAAGCCGTCGAGGCCAATGTGCTGACGCTTGGCGACATGCTGAACGGCGAGCAGCCCGGACTCACCGGGCCGGTACGCTTCGCGACGATGGAAGGCATCGCGTCGCTGTATCTGAGCGAGCAGTTCGTCGAATTCAAACGGCGCCAGCCGGGCATCACGGTGGAGCTGGTCACGTCGGCCACCGACGTGCGCATCTCGCACCGCGAGGCGGACGTGTTCCTCGGTTTTTTCGAGCCGCGCGGCCCCAATCTGCAGATTCAGCAGATCGGCCAGTTCACGTTGCACCTGTACGCCCATCCCGATTACCTGGCCGCGTTCGGCAAGCCGAAAAGCGTCGACGATTTGCGGCAGCATCGCTTCGCGGGTTACATCGACGATCTGATCCAGCTCGATGCGGTGCGCTGGCTCGAACAAGCCGTCGAAAATCCGCCGCTCGCGTTTCAGTCCACCAGCATGATTGCGCAGATGTTTGCCGCGGCCGCGGGCGCCGGCATCGTGATGCTGCCGACCTTCGCACGCGCGGAGCGCTTTGGGCTGGTGCCGGTGCTGCAGGGACGCGTCAAGGTGACCCGCGACGTGTGGATGAGCTCGCATCAATACCTGCGCCGCGTGCCGCGCATTACCGCGGTTGCGGCCTATGTCGCCGAAGTGATCGCGCGCGACTATCCGGTGGCGTGACGGCAGCCGCGCGCATGCGGGCGGCTCCCGGCCATCGCCATCGCCATCGCCATCGCCATCGCCATCGCACCGGATAGTTTTTCTTTGCCGCTCGCGCAGATCTTCTCGTTTGTCGCCCCCGACGCCATCGACGATAGTTCATTCACCGGGACGCAACGTTGCAACCGCAACGGACCGTCGAACTCAACGTCAAGTCAAAGGGTGAACCAACATGAAACTCGCAAACAAGGTGGTGCTGATTACGGGCGGTACGTCGGGCATCGGTCTGGCAGCCGCGAAACTGTTTATCGCCGAAGGCGCGAAGGTGGCCGTGATCGGCACCAATGAAGCGCGACTCAAGGCGGCCGAAAGCGAACTGGGCGGCAACGCGATGGCACTGCGTGCCGACGTGCGCGACCCGGCGCAGATCGACAAGGCGGTCGCTGAAGTGGTGGAAACGCACGGCCGCATCGACGTCGTCTATGCGAACGCCGGCGCCGGCCTCGCCGCGCCGCTCGAAGCGGTGACGCGCGAACAGATCGACGAACAGTTCGCGCTGAACGTCACGGGCCTGTTCTTCACGATCCAGAAAGCCGCGCCGCATCTGCCCAACGGCGGCAGCATCGTCGTGACGACGTCGTTCCTCAACGAAGTCGGCACGCCGGGCCTGTCGATCCTGTCCGCAAGCAAGGCCGCGGTGCGCTCGCTGGTGCGTTCGCTGGGTGCGGAACTCGCGCCGCGCGGCATTCGCATCAACGCGGTCAGCCCCGGCCCGATCGATACGCCGTTCGCTACCAAGATGGGTTTGTCGGACGAGCAGTTGCAGGCAGCCGGTCAGGCGCTCGTCGCGGCGGTGCCGCTCAAGCGCGTCGGCAAGGCGGAAGAAGTCGCGAAGGCGGCACTATTTCTCGCGAGCGACGACGCGTCGTACGTGACGGGTGCCGAACTCGTGGTGGACGGCGGGCTGTCGCAAATCTGAGCACGCGAGCTGCCGCGGCGCTGAAGCATAATGACGGACGGCGCGCGCGAGGCGCCGCCCGTCCCGCCCGATTGCAGGGTGAAATGTTCGGCCGGGCGGCCGCGCGCACACTTTCAGAACCCTTTCGTGTCGCGACGAAAATGCGAGCACCGAACAACCTGAATGCGCTGCGCGCTTTCGAAGCCGTCGCGCGGCATCTGAGCTATACGGCCGCGGCGGCGGAGCTGAACGTGACGCCCGCCGCGGTCGGCCAATTGATTCGCGGCCTCGAAAGTTATCTCGACATCGAACTGTTCCATCGTTCAACATCCGGCCCTTCGCGGCTTACGCTCACCGACGCGGCAAGAGCTGCGATTCCCGACTTGCAGGCCGGCTTCGACCTGCTGTCCACATCCGTCGAACGGCTGCGCGCGAGCAAATCGCGCATCGCGTTCACGTTGACGCTGCCGCCCGCGTTTGCCGACAAGTGGCTGCTGTGGCGCCTCGAATCGTTCCAGACCAAGCATCCGTATTACGACCTGCGTATCGATACCAGCCGGCATCTGGTCGATCTCAACGCGCAGCGCATGGATGTCGGGATCCGCTATGGCGCGGGCGAATGGCCCGGCCTTGCGGCCACGTTCCTGCTGCGCGACGAATTCTTTCCGGTGTGCAGTCCCGCGCTGCTGAAAGGCAAGCACCCGCTGACCAGCCCCGCGGAATTACGCCACCACGCGCTGATTCACGACGTATCGATGAGCGCATTCGGCGTGTTTCCGACGTGGCGTTCGTGGCTGCAGCGCGCCGGTTGCCGCGATGCCGTCGATTGCGACCGCGGGCTGCAGCTCAACGATTCCGCTGCGGCGCTGCAGACCGCGATCTCAGGCAACGGTGTGGCGCTCGGCCGCACCACGCTGGTTGAACGCGACCTCTCCGAGGGGCGCCTCGTGCGGCCGTTCGAGACAGTGCAGAACTGCGAACTCGCGTATTACTTCGTGCATCGCAACGATAGTGAAGGCGTCGCGCACGTGGTGGCGTTCAAGGAATGGTTGCTGTCCGAGGTCGGCGCGCGGTCGCAGCGGCGCGAGCGCCGCTAGCGGTCGTCAGTCACAGGCTGTCCGGACTGTCCGGACGGTCCATCTTCCATGTACACATGGTTCATCAAAGACGAACCTTCACATCGCGCGCGGCCCGGCGTCGCTCTACAGGCCGCGCCGCGTGTCCCGCCTGCAGCGGGACACCAGCCGCCTTATCGCGCATTCCGGTACGTCTTCATGCAGAATATTCTTTGCACAATCGCATACCGATCACAGAGCGAACTGATGCTGGACCTCAAGGACGTTTACTACTTCGCACAAGTGGTTGACCACGGCGGCTTCACGTCGGCCGGCGCAGTCCTTGGGCTGCGCAAGTCGACGCTCAGCAATCGCATCAAGGCGCTTGAAACGTCGTTGGGCGTGCGCCTGATCAATCGCAGCGCGCGCCACTTCGCGATGACCGAGCCGGGCGCCGAGTTCTATCAGTACGCGCTCGCCTTGCTGCAAAGCGCACATCTCGCGGAAGATGCCGTGCGGCACACGCATGACGAGCCCTGCGGCGTAGTACGCGTCACGTCGCCGGTCGAAGTGTCCCAGTATTTGTTGCGCGACGTGCTGCCCACGTTCCTGCGCCGCTACCCGCAAGTGACCGTGCAGGAAAACGCCACCGACCGTATCGTCGATATCGCGAGCGAAGGTTTCGATCTGGCCATCAGAGGACACTCGATCCCGCTGAACGACACCGACCTGATGCAGCGGCCGATCGCGCACGCGCCATGGTGCCTGTTTGCCGCGCCGGATTATCTCGAACAGATGCCGGATCTCGGGCATCCCGAACAACTGCAATTTCATGCGGTCATTTCGCTGTTTCGCGACGGGCCGCCAGAGTGGCATCTGCAAGGCCCGCACGACCGGCTGGTCACGGTGCCGATCGTGCCGCGCTTTCAGAGCAACAATCTGATCTCGTTGAAAGAAGCAGCGTGCGCGAAGCTAGGCATCGCCCCGCTGCCGGGCTACATGTGCCGCGCGGAATTGAAGGCTGGTTTGCTGCAGCAGGTGTTGCCGGGCTGGATCGCGGCCGATGCGCGCATCTCCGCGCTGATTCCGCGTCGCAATGGCCATGTTCCCGCGGTGCAGGCGCTGGTCGATTTTCTCGCTGAAGCGTTTCCGAGAATCACCGCATTCGACGACCACCGTTCGCGATAAAGCGCCCACCGTACGCGCCGTGCTCGCGAACCGGCGTGCGCGAATTCACACGCTATCGGCCAGATGAAACCGCGAAGCCGGATGCCAAAGCTGCACTGAAGTGGCCACACGTTCGCCTACCCACGTGCGCCGCCACATCATCAGACAGGGCTCGCCGATCTCCATCGCGAGTTGGCGGCGAATGTGCGCGTCGGGCTTTTGCGCATAGATGCGAAACTGCGCGCGCTGGATCGGCGCGACTCGCACCATGTAATGGTTCGGCGTTTCCGCGCTGAAATCCTGCTCCAGGTAGTGCGGAAACACCTGCGGATTCACATAGCGGTCTTCGTACTGCAGCGGCTCGCCCTCTTCGCTGTGCACGATGCGCGAGTGGAACACCGGCCCGTGCTGTAGTTGCAGTGCCTCCACCGCTTGCGCTTCGTTGCTGGTCTCGAGCGTAATCACGCGGGCCGTGTGACGATGGCCGCGCGCGGCGATTTCGTCGGCGATATTGCGGATTTCCAGCACCGTCGATTCGATGTCGCGCGGCGCAACGAAGGTGCCCGAACCCTGTACGCGAGTCAGCACGCGCTCCGCCGTCAGCTCGCGCAGCGCGCGCGACACCGTCATGCGCGCCACGCCGAATTCCTTCACCAGCTCCGTTTCCGAAGGAATCATCTCGCCCGGCTTCCACGTGCCGTTGGCCACGTGCTCGACCACGTATCGCTTGATCTGCTCGTAAGCAGGCACCAGCTTGCGCGCGGCGTCGGGCTGCGTCGTAACGTGCACCGGCGGGTTTGTATTCATTGCGTATTCATCGTCGTTCGAGCTTCGTCAGTGAACTGCAACCGGTTGAGCCATCTGCGATGGCGCGTTCGATCAACCGCCGATGGCCGCCGGCCACGTGTCGTTGGCCGGCGCAAGCACGGTGCGCCCGGCGCGCTGCGTAGCGTCCGCTTCCAGCGAGCCGGCAACCCTGCTGAGCGGCGCCGGGCCCGGCAGCGGCGGCGGCCCGCCGGCGGCGATCAGGCGAAACGCGAAGCTCATGTCGTCGGCCAGCGGTCGATCGTCGCGGTACGGCGTCAGCACGTCGCGCACCTTGTCGTGCAGCGTCTGCGTGTATGACGCGCGCGGCGCATCGACGGGCTGCAGATCGTAGGCTTGAACCGCAGCAAGCAGTTCGATGCCGAGAATGCGGCTGCTGTTCTCGATCACCGCCAGCGCCTTCAGTGCGGCTGGTGTGGCATGGCACAAGTGATCCTCCTGCAGGCCCGATGTCACACCGCCGTCGAGACTCGCGGGCGCCGCTTCGCGGCGGTTCTGCGCGACCAGCGATGCCGCTGTGTATTGCGCAATCATGAAGCCCGAATATGTCCCGCCCGTGTGCGCGAGAAACGCCGGCAGATCGCTGACCAATGGGTTCACCAGACGATCGAGGCGCCGCTCGGCCATTGCCGCGACCTGCGCGACGGCGGCTGCGAGACTGTCCATCGCGAGCGCAATCGATGCGCCTACCGCATGCGCTTGCGAGAAAACCTGCGGCAGCTCGGGCGTGCCGGCCACGATCGGATTGTCGGTGGTCGAAGCGAGTTCGCGGTTCACCACGTCCACGGTCGCCGCGAGCACGTCGCGCGCCGCGCCGTGCACGTGCGGAATCGTGCGCATACTGAGCGGGTCTTGCGTGCGGCGCCCCAGCGACGCAGCCAGCAAACCGCTATCGCCGAGAATCGCGCGCATCCGTTCGCCGACGTGCGCGAGCCCCGGCGAGATGCGAAACGCGAGCGATTCGGCATCGAACGCCGCCATCTGGCCACCGAGATTTTCGAAGCTCATCGCGGACACCACATCGGCCCAATCGAGCAGGCGTTCGGCACGCACCAGCGCGAGCGCCGCGAGCCCGGTCACGCACGGCGTGCCGTTGACGAGGCTCAAGCCCTCCTTCGCCTCGAGCGACAGCGCATCGAAACCGAGCCGCCGCAGCGCTTCCGAGCCGCTCAAACGCTCGCCTTTCCAGCGCGCGTGACCCGCTCCGACGCACACCAGCGCGATATGCGCCATGTGGCTCAGATATCCGACCGAGCCGAACGCCGGCACCTCAGGCAGGCAATTCGCTTCGAGCAGCACGACGAGGCGTTCGACCAGCTCGACCCGCACGCCCGAATGTCCATGCGCGAAGTTGTTGATCGCAGCGGCCATGATCGCGCGCGTCTCTTCCGCGCCGAGCGGCGCGCCGACGCCGACCGCGTGGCTCATCAGGATGTTGTGCGACAGGTCGTGCTGCTCGGCGCGCGACACGATCACGTCGCACAGTGCACCGACACCGGTGTTCACGCCGTAAGCGCGGATGTTGCGCTCGACGATCTGTTCGACGAGCGTGCGCGCGGCGCGGATGCTGGCGCGCGCGTCATCGGAAAGCTGCAGCGGTGCGCCGGCGGCAACCGCCGCAATCTGCCGCCAGTCCAGCGGGCGATCGGTACGAGTGATGGTCATCGGAATCTGCGCCGGTAAGAGGCCGATAAAGGGCCGAGAAGGGGCCGAGAAGGGTTCAGTGGCCGTTGCGGTCGTGATGGCTCGACACGAACTGCCGGAAGCGTTCCGATGTCGATCCGCCGAATACTTCGGCAGGCGTGCCGTCTGCGTCGACCTGGCCTTGATGCAGGAACATCACGCGATTGGATACGTGCTTGGCAAAGCCCATTTCGTGCGTGACCACCAGCATCGTGCGGCCTTCGTCGGCCAATGCGCGCATCACGCGCAGCACTTCGCCGACCAGTTCGGGGTCGAGCGCCGAGGTCGGTTCGTCGAACAGCATCACTTTCGGATGCATCGCCAGCGCGCGCGCAATCGCCACGCGCTGCTGCTGGCCGCCGGAAAGATGCGCCGGATAGTGCTGACGCTTCTCGGCAAGCCCCACTTTGGCAAGCAGCGCCTCGGCCTCTTCGACGGCTTCCGCACGCGAGCGTTTCTGCACGCGCATCGGCCCTTCGATGACGTTTTCCAGCACGTTCATATGCGACCACAGGTTGAAGTTCTGAAACACCATGCCCAGACGCGAGCGGATCCGGTCGACCTGACGGCGGTCGCCGATCTGCAGCTTGCCGTCGCGACGGCGCTTCATCTTCAGTTCCTCGCCGGCGAGTGCGACCGAGCCGTCGTCGGGAATTTCCAGCAGGTTCAGGCAGCGCAGCAAGGTGCTCTTGCCCGAGCCGCTTGCGCCGAGAATCGAGATCACGTCGCCTTCGTGCGCATCGAGCGAAATGCCCTTCAGCACGTGATGTTCGCCGAACGATTTGTGAATGTTGCGGACCGACAGCGCGACGGGTGCAGCTGAGTTCATGCGTTTCTCCACATGCGTTTCTCTACGATCGGCGGCCGGTCACGGCGCGGCGCGATGGGTTTCGAGTGCGGGCAGCGTTGGTGCTGCCGGTGGCGCGCGGCGCAGATGGCGCGACAGCCGCCGCTCCAGCAAGCCGATGAGGCGCACCACGAGGAAGTTCAAGCCAAGATAGATCAGCGCCGCGCACACGAACACTTCGGTGGTGCGGTAGGTCTGCTGGATGATCTGCTGTGCGACGCCGGTCACTTCCCACACGGTGACGAGACTGGCGAGCGCGGTCGATTTGACGAGCAGCACGGCCTCGGTCGAATACGCGGGCAGACACTGGCGCAGCGCGATCGGCCCGATCACGCGGCGCAACAGCGCGAAGCCGGACAGCCCGACGGCGTAGCCCGCTTCGATTTCGCCGACCGGCACCGCCATCAGGCCGCCGCGAATGATTTCGGCGGTGTAGCCGGCGGTGCACAGCGCCAGCGACAGCACCGCGCACACGTACGGTTCGCGTAACACCGGCCACAGGAAGCTCTGGCGAATCACGCCGAATTCGCCGAGCCCGTAGTAGATCAGGAACATCTGGATCAACAGCGGCGAGCCGCGGAATACGAGGATGTAGGCGCGCGCAAAGCGGTTGGGCAACCAGCGCGGCGATACCCGCATCGTCACTATCACCAGCGACAGCAAGCCGCCCAGCACCAGCGACGCGAAGAACAGCCCCAGCGTGACCGGCACCGCGGCAATCAGCTGGCGCAGCGTATCGAACAGGAAATCGAAATCGAAGTGCATGAGGTGGCCGCCGAAACGTAAGTTGCGTCAGTTGCGTCAGTTGCGCGCGAAGCTGCGCTTGAACGAGCGGCCGACCGCCGCTTCCGCGCGTCCGAATACGCGGTTCGAGATGCCTGTCATCAGCAGGTACAGCACGCCGCCTGCGACGAAGAACAGAAAGTACTGATGCGTGGAACCGGCTGCCACCTGGCTTGCGCGCAGCAGTTCGGCGAGACCCGTGACCGAGATCAGCGCCGAGTCTTTCAGGCTCAGCTGCCACACGTTGCCGATGCCCGGCAGCGCGAAGCGCAGCACCTGCGGAATCAGGATGCGTCGGGCCATCGTCAAGGTCGGCATGCCGATCGCGCGCGCGGCTTCGAGTTCGCCGCGCGACACCGCGAGCACTGCGGCGCGATAGACCTCGGCCTGATACGCGCCGGAAATCATGCCGACCGCCACCGCGCCGACCACGAACGGCGGCACGCCGACGAAGCCATCGGCGCCGAACCACTGCCCGACCGTCGTGACGAGCGCCGAGCCGCCGAAGTAGAACAGGTAGATCACGAGCAGTTCGGGCACGCCGCGGAACACCGTCGTATAGCAATCGCCGAGCACGCGCAACGCGACGAAGCGCGACAGCTTGGCCGCCGCAATCAGCCCGCCGAACACCGCGCCGATCGCCAGCGCGGCAAGCGTCAGCACAACCGTCATCAGCGCGCCCAGCAACAGCACGCTGCCCCAGCCTTGCGGCCCGAAACCGAGGGTTTCAAACAGAGACATGGCGACTACCTCGATAGCTCAATTGCAATGCCTGCGTTCAAGGCGTGACGTCGGTCTTGAACCACTTCAGCGCGAGCTTCCTGATCGTGCCGTCAGCCTGCGCTGCAGCGATCGCGGTATCGAATTTCGCCTTCAGGTCGGCGTCCTGCTTGCGAAACGCGAGGCCTTCGCCCGGCCCCCAGATCGCGCCGGTAATCTGCGGGCCCGCCGGCACCACCGTGCCCTGCTTGTCCGCATTCGCGGTGTAGTAGGTGACGTCGTCGAACGATGCGTCGATGCGGCCGTTGGCGAGGTCGAGATCGCGCTCGGGCGCGGTCTTGTACACGCGGATCGATGCGACGTCCTTGAAGTTGTTGGTGACGAAGCCCGTGTAGATCGTGCCCGACTGCAGGCCGATCGTTTTGCCCTTCAACGACTTGCGCAAGGTGTCGATGGCGGGCTGGGTGCTGCGCGCGTCGTTGTCGAGCTTGACGGCGCTTGTCGATGCTGCGGCTTTCGGCAGGACCTTGGTGTCGGACACCGCGAAGGTGGCAGGCGTTGCTGCATACGGCTTCGAGAATGCGAGGATTTTTTCGCGGTCCGGCGTGATCGAGATCGCATCCATCAACACGTCGAACTTGCCGGCCTGCAGGCCTGGAATCATACCGTCCCAGTCTTGGGTAACGAGGTTGCACTTGAGCTCCGCACGTTCGCACAGATTCGCAACCAGTTCCGGTTCGAAGCCGCTCAGCTTGCCGCCCGGCAAGGTCAGATTCCATGGCGCGTAGCTGCCGTCCAGCGCGATCGTCACCGTCTTCCACTCTTTGGCCTGAACCGAAGCCGCAGCGACTACGGTACCGAGCAGCGCGCCGACCAATAGCGTTGCGACGCGAATGGACCTGATCTTCATATCGACATTTCCTGTGGTTGCGGGGGGTTCCCGAGCGTTGCCGTAGAGAATGAACCTAGCTTGTATAGACAAGCATGCGGAGTCAAAAACGGGTTGGCAAGAAATTTTTTGAGAATTGGCGACGAAGCCAGGGCATACCCTGGCGAATAGCCCATGGTTTTAAGGACATCTTCCTGATTTTCGGCTGGCTTGCAGCTTGAGCAACCGGTTCAGGCGGCGCGCTTTGCGTCGATTGCGGGCCTCGAAGTCAGCTAGTCAACCTGGCCTGTTACACCGCGGTGCGAAGCGGCCGCCATCGAGATCGGCGCGAGTTCCGCGACCAGATAATCGATTAGCGCGCGGGCGGCGGGACGTGCGGCACGGCCGGGCGGAAACACCGCGTGAACGTCGACAGGCTCGAGTTGCCAGTCTTCGAGGATCTGCACGAGGCGTCCATCCGCCAGCTCGCTTCGGCATCCCCACAAACCGATCGTCAGGATGCCGAGGCCCGCGGCGGCCGCCGCAGTTGCACCTTCGTTGACGGATGCGGCGAGCCGCCCTTGTGGATGAAATACCGCTTGCTGGCCATCCTTGCGCAACGTGCAGCCCAGTGCGCCCGAGCTCGACGGCCCAAGCACGAAGTGGTGGTGAGCCAGCTCGGCGGGCTCGCGCGGCCGGCCGGCGCGCGCCAGATAGGACGGCGCCGCAACCAGCATGCGCGGCGAGCGCCCGAGCATGCGCGCGGTCGCGCTCGAATCGGGCAGCGTGCCGAAGCGGATCGCAACGTCGACGCCCTCGGCGATCAGATCCTCGCGCTCGTCCGACATCAGCAGTTCGATGCGCAACGCCGGATGCGCTTCCATCAGACGGTCGATGCGCGGGATCACTTCACGGATCGCGAAGCTGGCCGACAGCGCCACGCGCAACTGGCCGCGCAGTTCCATCGTGCCGCGCGCGGCGTGATCGGCCTCCTCGAGCGATTCGAGAATCGCTTCGACACGCAACAGATAGTCGGCGCCGGCTTGCGTCAATTTCACCGCACGCGTGCTTCTGACGAATAGCGCGATGCCCACGTCGACCTCGAGTTCCGAAATCTGCCGAGATACCGAAGGCTGGCTGATGCCGAGCTCGCGCCCGGCGCGCGTGAAGCTCGAGGTGCGTGCGACGCGCGTGAAAAGCCGCAACACGGATAGCTTGTCATTCATTCGTGCAGCAAATAATTGAAAGTCATCCAGCCATTCTACCGGCTACCGGGCAAATGAATAAATATGTCTTCACACGCCAACCACTGGCGAGCCCAACCGGAGCCGATCATGAAACTGCAAGACAAGCTGGATGCCTTCAAAGCCCATTTCGAAACCAAAGTCGCGACGCCTGAGGTGGTCGAGATTTTCCACCGGACCATGGCGGAGCTGATCGCCACGGGCCAGGCCGAGCGCGCGCTGAAGGTGGGTGACATTGCACCGACCTTCAAGCTGGTCAACGCCGAAGGCGAACTCGTGTCGTCGGAGCAGATGCTCGAACAAGGACCGCTGGTCGTGACGTTTTATCGCGGCGTATGGTGCCCGTACTGCAATATCGATTTGCAGGCGATCGAGGAAACCATCGACGAAATCCGTGCACTGGGTGCGCAGCTGGTTGCCGTGTCGATGCAGACGCCGGAGAACAGCCTGAAGTCGCAACGTCAGAACAAGCTCAGCTATCCGATCCTCACCGACGCAGGCGGCAAGACTGCTGACGCATTCGGGATTCGCTGGCGCTTGCAGGACGAGCTGATCGACGTGCACAAGGGCTTCAACATCGATCTGGCCGTGATCAACGGCGAACCGAGCTGGACGCTGCCGATGCCGGCCCGATATATCATCGGCCGGGACGGCAAGATCGCGTACGCGGAAGTGAGCCCGGACTATACGAAGCGCCCGGACCCGGGCGAGCTGCTGCCGGTGCTGCGTGCACTGGCGGGTGAGGCTTGAGCCTCGCGCGGCCGGGACCATAGTTTGCGGATGCGAGCGTCGGGTGTGCCGATATGACGTCGATCGGCACACTGCCCTTTCAAGCCTCTGAGCGAGACCCGGCTTTCATGCGCAACCTCGATTTCAGTTCCTGGCCAGCATTGCTGTCGACCCTCGCCGGGTTGGCGGTGATAACGCTGATCGGCGTCGGCATCCGGCTGCTGTTGATGCAGACCGTGCAGCGGCGCCGCGAGCGCGAGAATCGTCAAATCAACGAACGGGTACGCACGCTGATCGCCGCGTATAAGGCGCTTGGCGGCTCGTTCACGGGCAATCTCGCGGTCGATCCGGTTCATCTGCGCGATCTGAAACGCGCATCGATGGCGGTGACGGCCGTGCAGCATCTCGCACTCGACGAAGCGGGCGGCGATGCCGCATTGGCTAGCGAAGCGCTGGCTGGTGAAGCATCGGCCGATAGTGCCGCAACGGTATCCGCGCCTGCATCCGCCGCAGCGCCGGCGAGCGACCCGGGCCGCTGGGACCGGTCGCGGCGTATCCGCGACGCCGTCGAAGCGGCGCTCGCCGATGTGATCCTGCTCGGCACCGAACGGCAAGTACGGCTTGCCGCGCAAGCAGCGCAGGAAATGACGCAAGGCCGGCCGATTCATACCGCGGAGCTGGTCGTGTCGCTACGCGACTTCATCCGCGAAGTGCTCAATCTCGAACCGGTGCCGCGCGGCCTTGCGATTCCCGAGCAGGGGCCGGCGCGGCCTGCGGGCAGCAAGGCCAAGGATGCGGGTGGGGGACAGCAAGGCAAAGGGGGCAGCGGTCAGGGCGCAGGCGCCGACGGCATCGGCGGCACCGGCGGCGCTGGATTGGGCAACGTGCATCACGCCAACGCCAACGGCAGCGATGACGAGCATCGCCCGTAACGCCTCACGTGCCGCCGGTGCGCGACCACCATCATCACGCGAGTACCTCAAGCCGCGCTCCGAAACCTATTTCGTCCGATACCTCAACCACACCGCGCCGTGCGCAAGCTTGTCGACCGAGTCCAGCTCGAGGTAACGCGGCTGCCGCCACGCCTGCATCGCCACTTCGAATGAACCCGGATGCGCGTCGCGTCCATCGACAAGCGGCACGATCAGCACACTCACTTCGTCTACCAGGCCTGCATTGACGAACATACCGGCGACATGCGGACCGCCTTCGACAATCAGCTTCTTCGTTTTCAGCTCACGGCCCAGCACGTCGACGACAGCCGCCAGATCGATGTCCGATTTGCCGCCAAACACATACGACACGCCGATCGACTGCAGATACGCCAGGTAGTCGTCGGACACGCTTTCGGTCAGCACTTCGACGATGTGCGAATCGAGCGCCGTGTCCGACTTCCATGCCACCTTGCCGTGCGGATCGATCGAAATCGCGTACTGACTCGCGTCGCGCTTGACGAAGCGGTGGTTGCGCCCGATCGGCCCTTTCGCAAGATTGCGCGGATAGTCGGTACCGTGCGAAATTTCCTGCATGGTCACGCGGCCGCAAATCCAGCCGTCCGCGTTGAACGACGCGGCGCTGGTTTCGTACAGGTCTGTGGTGTAGTCGAGATGCCAACCGTCGGTGAGACTGCGGCCATCGACCGACGACATCATATGGACCACGATGTAGGGCTTCATCTGCTTGCTCCTGCTTGAAAGGACATCACGTTCACTGCGACGATTTCGCGGCCCGCAATCATTGCTAACTACCGCCCGCCTTCGTCACGCGCCAGACGGTATTGCCGACGTCGTCGGCAATCACCAGCGCGCCGTCGCGATCCTGTGCCAGCCCGACCGGTGCGCCGTGCAGTTCCTTCTCGTCGTCGGTCGCGAAGCCGGTCACCACCGGTTTCGGCGCGCCGACCGGCTTGCCGTTCTCGAACGCGACATACGTGACCGCATAGCCGGACAGCGGCGACCGATCCCAGCTGCCGTGCTCGCCGATAAACGCGCCACCCTGATACTGCGCCGGCAAGTTGCTGCCCGTGTAAAACAGCAGGCCGAGCGGTGCAACGTGTGAGCCGATCGCATAGTCCGGCTTGATCGCCCTGGCGACCAGGTCGGGCCGCTGCTGGTGCACGCGCGGGTCGACATGCTGCCCGTAGTAGCTATAAGGCCAGCCGTAAAACGCGCCCTCCTTCACCGAGGTCAGATAGTCGGGCACCAGATCGGCGCCGATCTCGTCGCGCTCGTTGGCGACCGTCCACAGTTGCCCGGTTTTCGGTTCCCACTGCAGCCCCGTCGGATTGCGGATACCCGCCGCGTAGATACGCGTGCCGCCGGTCGCCACGTCGACTTCGAGCACGTTGGCGCGCCGGTATTCCACTTCGAGTCCGTTCTCGCCGACGTTGCTGTTCGAACCGACACCGACGAACAGCTTCTTGCCGTCCGGGCTCGCAAGCAACGCCTTGGTCCAGTGGTGGTTGACAGTGTCCGGCAGATCGGTGAGTTCGACGCCAGGCCCTGCGATATGCGTGTCGCCGGCCTTGTACGGAAACTTCAGGATCGCATCGGTATCGGCAACATACAGCGTGTCGCCGATCAATTGCATGCCGAACGGCGAATGCAGATTGTCGATGAACACGGTTTTGTCCCACGTGCCGCTGCCGTCCGCGCGCTTACGCAGCAACGTGATGCGATTGGCGCCCTTCGCCTTCTTGCCCGAGCGGCTTTCGACGAGGCCGGCAATCAGCTGCTTCGGCGTGGTCACCGCTTCCTCGCCGGGGCTATTCGATTCCGCGACGAGGATGTCGCCATTGGGCAGCGCATACACCTGGCGCGGATGCTCGAGGCCCGACGCGATCTTCTCGATCTTGAGACCCTCTGCGACCTTGGGCGTTGCGTCGTTCTGCCAGCCGACGTATTTGGGCACCTGCATCGGCGGCGCGAAGAAATTGCGCGCAGCGGGCAACGGCGGATTGCCGCCGGCCTGCTGTGCGCTGTCGTACTGTGCCTGCTGGCTGCACGCGGCGAGCACGGCAGCGGCCATCAGCGTGAATGCGCCACGCACGATCGACTTATTCATGAGCCGCCTCCACGAAAACAAATTTGTCGAACGCGAGTGCGATGCGTCCGATGCTCAGCAAGCCCACTGTAATGACGGACAGAATCACGTTCAGCGGCACCATCGCGTATGCATCGCGGCTATGCACGAACGCATTGACGATCGCCGCGACGATACCCAGCAGGTTCAGCCAGAAATCGAGCCGCTCGACACCGCTTACCACGCGGCGCGCCACGATCCATACGTGCGCGAGATTGATCAGGCGCGGCAGGATCGCAAAGAACAATCCGGTGATGACCAGCCAGGCCGCACCTTTGCCCCAGAAAACATTGCCAGTGCTGGCAAAAATGATGTCGAACACCAGCGTGCCGACGAATAGCCCATAGGGAATCGGGTTGAGCAGATCGAAGACCGCGGTCGCCACGCGCGAGCGGTATTTGGGGGGAGTGGAAGTCATCGGGTGTCCTTTCTGCGGTAGGGATACGACCGGCAACGCAGCGTGCCGAACTCCCCGGCAAGTCGCATTTCTCATACCTGAACCCGACTGGCGACATCCGTATCGCGGCAAGCGTCCCCGCGCGACTCGCGTAGAATGGCGGGCTGGTCTTTCAGGCCTTGGCCACTCCCTTCATCTCTCATTCAAAGCGATCGCGCATCCACCGCATGAACACTGCTATCGACTCCGCCTCCGGCACCGACGACTCCGACGACTCCGACGACTCCGACGTCGTTCACGAAGACCGCCTGTGGCACGATAACGGCTGGACCTGCCGCGTCATCAAGAACGAGGACGACGACGGCTGGGCGGTCGCGATGACCAAAGATGGCGAGGCGGAACCCGCGCTGGTCGGCCCGTGGACGATGGGCCGCGACAAGAAGAACCCGAAGCCGCTCGACGTGAACGCGTTCAACACGCTCGTCAAGACCGCCTCGGAAGTGCTGCGCCGGCATGAACAACAGCTGCACGCGCAACTTCACAAGCAGGTGTGGGTCGACACGTCAGCTGACCGGATCAGCGTAACGCTCGACATCGTCCCCGATGAAGACGATCCGCACGCGATCCTCGCCGCCGTGAACGCGTCCGGCGACGCGCTCGCGAGCCTGCGCGTGGCGCCGACCTTCAAGCTGTCGGTGCGCAGCGCGACCGACTGGATCGAAAGCGGCTACGCGAAGCCGCGGTAAATACCGCGGCGAATGCCGGAGGGCTTGCGCGGCGCGCTGGCTTCACAAGGCCCTCCGCTTCAACCGGCTTAGCTGCCCGGCGATGCATACGCCTCGGGGAAAAAGTAGTCCTTCCACGAGGCCGCCTTGTTCTTCAACACCCCCAACCGGTTCAACTCGCTCGCGTAGACATAGCTGCGTTGCGGCGAGATCGTGAAGTCGATTTCCGGATCGTTGACGATCTTCTGCACCAGCGGCAGCGGCAGGTTCGAATGCTCGATGCGGATATACGCGGCCGCTGCGCCGCTCTTGTCGCGGTTGATGATGCGCGCCGCTTCGGCCAGCGCATCGTAGAACGCGCGATAGGTCTTCGGGTTTTCGTCGTGGAATTTCTGCGTCGTGTACAGCACGTTGAAGGTCGCCTGTCCGCCTAGCGTGTCGTACGAACTCAGCACCTTGTGCACGTTCGGATGCTCGAGCGCCTGATACTGGAATGGCGGGCTCGAATAGTGCGCGTCGACTTCAGTGTGGCCCGCGATCAGCGCAGAGGTCGCATCCGGGTGCGGCAGGCTCACCGAAATGGCATCGAAACGTTTGTAGTCGCTGTCGCCGAACACTTTCGCCGTTTCGATCTGCAGCGTGCGCGACTGAAAACCGACGCCGGCGGCGGGCACCGCGATGCGGTCCTTGTCGCTGAAATCCTTCAGCGTCTTTACGTTGGGATTGTTGGTCAGCAGATAGTTCGGCATCGAGCCGAGCGCGGCGATCGCCTTGACATTCTGCCGGCCTTTAGTGCGGTCCCATACGGTCAGCATCGGCGGCACGCCGGCCGAGACGACGTCGAGCGCGCCGGCCAGCAGCGCTTCGTTCATGCCGGTCGCGCCGGAAATCGTGCGCCATTCGACCTTGATGTCGAGGCCCTGCTCCTTGCCGTGCTTCTCGATCAGATGCTGGTCTTGCACGACGTCGAGAATCAGATAACCGATGCCGAATTGCTGCGCGATGCTGATCTTGCCTTCGGCCTGGGCCGCGCACGAAAGCAATGCGGCACCGCATAGCACGATGGTTTGCGCAACGCGCCCGCCCAAGCCACCCCGAAGCTGCTTTTTCATTGTCATGGTGCAATCCTGACGCAATGCATTGAAGACGGCCTCGCGTGAAGCGGATACATCGTGCGAAGCCTGAAAGATTGCAGGCAGTTTACAGGCGCGATGTGCACCGCATAAATGACTTTTTGGAATATGCATTGCCGTCGGAGTGGGATAGCGCGTGCCGCGCCGCGCGCGGTGCGCCTAGTTCGACGGATGCTTCAATACGGCTAGCGCGCGCGTAGTCGACTTCGCCTCGTCCACCAGCCACGCTACGAACAACTCGATGCTCGCGCGCCGCGTGGCCGATACCGCGTGGTACGCCACACCACAATCGTTCAACACCGGAAACGGCGCGATGAGGCGGCCGCTCTGCAGTTCCGGCAGTGCCAGCATCGGCGCGCTGACCACCACGCCCATCTCGTCGACCGCGGCTTCCAGCGCGGTCATCGCATGCGCGAAATGATGGCCGTTGGCTTCGTCCGGCGTGGCGATCTGCGCAAATTGCGCCCACATTTGCCAGTACGACTTGCCGCCATGCACGAGGCCGCGATCGTCGTACAGCAAGGGCAGCGACAACAATTGCGCAGGCTCGCCAACATTGATGCGCGCCGCCAGTGCGGGCGCGAGCAGCGGCGTCAGCGTCAGCGGCAAGATCGGCGTGACGTCCAGATGCTCGTATTGCCCGTTGCCCAGCACCACCACCATGTCCAGTTCGGCAATCCACTGGCGCGAGTCGTTTGCCTCCATCGCCTGCTGCGTCCACGAGCGGCCGAAGCCATGCATGCGCGACACGATCTGCACGTCGATATCCGCGTGCTGCATCAGAAAGCGGTGCAGGCGCGGCATCAGCCAGCGATTCGCAAACGACGGCGGACAATCGATCGTCAAGGTTTCCTTATCCTTGAAGCGGCCGAGCAGTTCGATCGATTCGCGCATCATCTGGAAGCTGTCGCGCAGTTTCGGCAGGCACGCGCGCCCGGCGCGCGTCAGCACCAGCCCCTTCTTCGTGCGCTCGAACAGCAGCACGCCGAGGTGCGCTTCGAGCACGTTGACCTGAAAACCCACCGCAGCCGGCGTGACGTGCAGTTCCGCAGCGGCCTTGGTGAAACTCAGGTGCCGGGCGGCTGACTCGAATGCCTTCAGCGCGTTCAGAGGGGGCAGCGGCGTGGGCATGGTCTCCCTTGGACTGGTTGCGGCCGCCGCCGTGCATGACGGGTACGTTGCGGGCACGGGGCGGGTTTGTTGCGGGCACAGAGCGGGTTTGTTGCGGGCACGTTGCTCAAGAAAAACTAGTCGACCGCACAAGGATTTCTGATGTGACGGCAGCGTGGCAGCGGACTAAACTGGCTTGCCTTGAGTGCGCGCCCTGTGACGCAAGATCGGGCGCAGCCGCGATTTTCACATAAAAGCGCCCCGCCTCAAACGCCGGCGCGCCGCGCGCGAACGGTCCGACGTACCGATAAAAACAATCGACTGGAGACTTCGATGATCCATGCCCACCGGTGTCCGGAAGGGCTTCTTTGGCTGCGAGCGCCGGTAAAGGCGCGGCAGACTGCCTGAACGAAGGCTTCGCCTTCCCATCCATTTAAGCCAGTTTGACGGGTTTGACATGCGTGCAGCGAGCGCACGGTCGCTGACCGCGCCCGCCGCCTGACGACGCGCATACGCGGTGCAACACCAGGCATCGACGTTCCAGCTTCATCGACACAGGAGGAGCAACCAGCATGAGTGACCGACGCAGGTTTCTGAAGGACGCGCTTGTCACCGGCACAGCGGCCGTGCTCGCGAAGCCGGGTGCCAGCGCGGCGCAATCCGCCGCCCCCGAACACAAGCCTGCGGTCGCGAGGCCGTCGGCCGCGCTGGCCGCTGCCGAAACGCAGACGCCGTCGCTCGACGAAGCGCCCGCCACCGACGCAGCGCACATCGGCAACCCCGGCTCCGACTTCATGGTCGACCTGCTGAAGGTGGCCGGCATCGACTATGTGGCGGTGATGCCGGGTTCGTCGTTTCGCGGTATTCACGAATCGATCGTCAACTACGCCGGCAACGTGCATCCACAGATGATCGTCTGCACGCACGAAGAGGCCGCTGCCGCGATTGCACACGGCTATGCGAAGGTCGCGGGCAAACCGATGGCCTGCCTCGTGCACAGCACGGTCGGCCTGCAGCACGCGTCGATGGCGATTTTCAACGCGTGGTGCGACCGCGTGCCGATGATGGTGCTGGCAGGCAACATCGCCGACGCTGCCAAACGCCGGCCCGGCGTCGAGTGGTATCACACCGCGCTCGATCTGGGCGCGCTGGTGCGCGACTATACGAAGTGGGACGACAATCCGGTATCGCTGCAGCACTACGCCGAGTCGTTCATGCGGGCTTACACGATGTCGGTCACGCCGCCGATGGAGCCGGTGCTGATCGTCGCCGATGCCGAGTTGCAGGAACAGCCGATCGCCGAGCCGCACGATATCGTCGTGCCGCCGTTGCGCGAAGTCTCGCCGCCGGTGGCAAGCCCGGAGGCGCTGGCCGCGGCGGCCGCGCTGATCTGCAATGCGCAGGCGCCGGTGATCGTCGCGGATCGCGCGGTACGTTCGCAAGCTGCGATGGACACGCTTGTCAAACTTGCAGAGTCGCTCAATGCGCCGGTCGTCGATCTGCTCGGGCGCATGAACTTTCCGACTAACCACTATCTGAACCACACGTCGCTGCAGGCAAAATTGCTGGCGCAAGCGGACGTAATCGTCGCGCTCGAAGTGGGCGACGTGTGGGCCTTGACGGGCAATGTGCCCGACACGATTCATCGCCCTTCGCAGCGGCGCGCGAAAAGCGACGTCAAGGTAATCAGCATCTCCACGGCCTACCTGTACGGCAAATCGAACATGCAGGACGCCGAGCGTTATTTCGCGCCGACCCTGCCGATTGCCGCAGATGCCGAAGCATCGCTGCCTGGTTTGCTGCATGCGGTGCAACACGCGCAGACGCCGGCGCAGCGCAATGCCGCTGCCGCACGCGCGCAGCCGATGCGTGAAGCGTTCGACAAGATGCGTCATGCCGCGCGCGAAGCCGCGACGCGCGCGTGGGACGGCAGCCCGGTCAGCACCGCACGCCTTTCACAGGAAGTGTGGAACGTAATTCGCCACGAAGACTGGGGGCTGGTTTCGCAGACCAACTTTGTCAGCTACTGGCCGCAGCGGCTGTGGGACATCACGAAGACGTATCAGTTCATCGGCGGCCAGGGCGGCTACGGCGTCGGCTACGGTGCGCCTGCCGCGGTGGGTGCCGCGCTCGCGCATCGCGACGCCGGCCGCATTGCGGTCAACATCCAGACCGATGGCGATCTGATGGTGCTGCCGGGCGTGCTGTGGACCGCAGTCCATCACAAGCTGCCATTGTTGACAGTGATGCACAACAACCGCGCGTGGCATCAGGAGAGCATGCATATCCAGCGCATGGCAAGCCGCCGCGACCGGCATCCGGAAAACGGCACGGTCGGCACGGTGCTGAACGATCCGCCGATCGACTATGCAGCGATGGCAAAAAGCATGGGCATGTGGGCGGAAGGACCGATATCGAATCCTGCCGATCTCGGCCCCGCGCTGGTGCGTGCGATGGCGCAGGTAAAAAGCGGCAAGCCGGCCTTGATCGACGTGCTGACTCAGCCCAGGTAACGAAGTTACAACGGAACTGTCGATGAAATCTTATTCTGGTTCTTCAATGGTCCGGATCGCGGTGGCCGCTGCGGCAACGATCGTTGCCTGTGGATGGCCGATGCTGTCGCACGCGGATGGCAACGTAGCTACCGATGCGGGTGCCGACGTCGAGGCGGGCCGTGCGCTCTTTATGCAAAAGGGTTGCTACGAATGTCATGGGATATTCGGGCAAGGCAGCATGACGACGGGCCCTGCGCTTGCGCCGCATCCGATCCCGCTCGAAGCGATGCAGGCATACGTGCACAACCCGAAAGGCCAGATGCCGGTGTTCAGCGAGAAGATCCTGCAGAATGACGACATCGCGCGGATTCACGCTTATCTCGCTTCGATTCCGCCTGGACCGCCGCTCGACAGCATCGCGTTGTTGAACGACGGTAAGGCGTCGGGTAAGACAGGCGCAGGCGCGAGCTCCACTACGCAGGCAGCGGCAGGCGTTGCGGTGCATGGCGCATCGGTCTACAAGGCGAATTGCGCTGCGTGCCACGGGCAAAACGGTGAAGGCGGTGTCGGTCCGACGTTGATCGGCATCTCTGGACGGTATCAGACCGCCGATATCGAAGCGCGCATTCGCGAGCCGCGCGGCATCATGCCGCGGCTCTATCCAAATCCGTTGAATGCGAAGGATGTGCAGGATGTCGCGCGTTATGTGGCGTCGTTGAAGTAACGGGCGCGAGGACGCGAAATAGCAGACCAGGTTGCAAGCGGCCAAGGGCGGTGGAGACTGAGTGCCGCACCGCCCGGCCGCGACATTTACCGCTTGTTGCCACCGCTTGTTGCAGCGCTTGTCGCCACGACTTAATGCCCGAAATACACCGGCTTCGTGCCGGTCGCGCCCCCGGTATGCGCCGGCTGCATCGGCATATCCGGCGAGCCCGAAGCCGATGAGCCCGGCATCACGCCGCCGTACCCGCCGCCTTCCGCCTCCCGGACCTGCTCCGTACCGATGCGGGCTTCAGCCGCCTGCGCCTCGCGCGGATAGGAGGTCTGGTCGCCCACCGAGTTGTTGTAACCCGCCCGTTCCACCTGCAGTTGATCCTGCTTCACCTGCGCGCGGCTCAGCGAATCGTTCGATTGCATATCCGACTGCGCGAAAGCGACGAGCGGAGTCGCAACGAGTGCCGCCACTGCGGCCATCTGTTTGATCGTCTTCATCATCGTTCTCCCATGAGTTGAGTGCTACGTGGTGACCCGTTGCACGCGGTGTGCCAGCGCTCGCGCGCTTGCCGACGCTTACAGCCTTGTTGCGCAGAATTTGCCGATGCACCAGCGGCGCGCATCGATGCGTGTGGCATGCGATGCGGCTCCTTGCCTGCGGACCGTGCGACCGTCGCCACGCATAGCGCACCAGCCGCACAAGTCGCACATGCCGCGTGCGGGTGAATTTGCCCGTACCCGTCTTGCGACCTACTATCGAAGACGGACCCGGCTGGCGCGCCCGGCACCAGGTGGTCTGACGATTCACGGCCGATTCGCTGAAGCGGGTCGCGGCCGCGTCGGGCGAACTGTTCTTCAACTGGAGCTAACCCGATGCGAAAGATGAGAGCGGTACAGGTAGGCAGCGCAGGCGGCTCACTCGAACTGGTGGAACTCGAGATACCGGCACCCGGCCCGCATCAGGCGCTGGTCAAGGTGCAGGCATGCGGCATCTGCCATAGCGACTCGATGACCAAAGACGGCGAGTGGCCGGGTATCCAGTATCCGCGCGTGCCGGGGCATGAAGTAGCGGGCGTGATCGAAGCCATCGGCCCGGACGTCGAAAGCTGGAAAGCCGGCGACCGTGTGGGCGTCGGCTGGCATGGCGGACATTGCGGGCATTGCGCGAATTGCCGGCGCGGCATCTTCGTGCTGTGCGAGAAGGCCCAGGTGCCGGGTATCAGCTACGACGGCGGATACGCGGAATATATGGTCGCGCCGGTCGAAGCGCTCGCCCGCATGCCGCAGGATCTCGCCGACGTCGACGCCGCGCCGCTGCTTTGCGCCGGCATCACGACCTTCAATGCGCTGCGCAACAGCGGCGCGCGTGCCGGCGACACCGTCGCGATTCTTGGCCTCGGCGGCCTCGGCCACCTCGGCGTGCAATACGCGCGGAAGATGGGCTTTCGCACCGTCGCAATCGCACGCGGTGAGGACAAGGCGCCGCTTGCGAAGGAACTCGGTGCGCATCATTACATCGACAGCCGCAAGGAGAACGTTGCCGATGCACTGAAAGCGCTCGGCGGCGCGAAGATCATCCTCGCCACCGTGACGAACTCCGACGCGATGACGGCTGCGCTAGGCGGCCTGGGGCTCGACGGCACGATGCTGGTGGTGGGGATCGCGCAGGAGCCGATACACGTGTCGGGTGCGCAGTTCATCATGGGACGCGATGCGGTGAGGGGCTGGCCATCCGGCACGTCGGCCGATTCCGAAGACACGCTCGCCTTCAGCGCGCTCTCCGACATCAAGCCGATGATCGAGACTTACCCACTCGAGCGTGCGCCGGAAGCCTATGAACGGATGATCAGCGGCGCCGCGCGCTTCAGGGTTGTGCTGACGATGGGTTAGTCCGTAGCTTTCGCGGTATTTCGCATCGAGGCCGCCATCGCGACATACGCGCGACGGCGGCCTCGCCACTGCGCGCGTGGCTTTAACCGTCCGCCGCGAAACGGCTCGCGTATTCTCTGGGACTCACACCGAAGCGCCGCATAAAGGCCTTTCTCAGCACGTCCACGCTGCGATAGCCGCAGCGGCGCGCAATCTCGTCCATCGAGCGCGCTCCTTGTTCGAGCGCCCGGCACACGGCTTCGAGCCGCACGTCTTCGACGTATTTCGCCGGTGTGGTCTGCAGTTCCCGCTGGAACATGCGGATCAATGTCCTCACGCTGGTGGACAGCCGGCCAGCTAGCAGTTCGACGGTGAGTTCCCTCTGCAGATGCTCGCTGATCCACACGCCCAGCTCGCTCAGGCTCGAGCCCGTCGCACGCTGCGACTGAAGCGCGACGCTGAACTGCGCCTGTCCACCGGGGCGGCGCAGGAACAGCACGAGGTTCCTGGCAATCTCGAGTGCGAGCTCGTCGCCGAGGTCTTCCGCTACCAGCGCGAGCGCAAGATCGATTCCCGCCGATATTCCGGCCGACGTGTACAGCTTGCCGTCTTTCACCCAGATCGGCGCAGGATCGACCGACACTTGCGGATAGCGGTCGGCGAGGCGCTGCGCCATCCGCCAATGCGTGGTTGCGCGGCGGCCGTCGAGCAAGCCTGCCTCGGCAAGCACGAACGCGCCGACACAGATCGAGCAGACCCGGCGCACCGCCGGAAAGCGCTTGCGAAGCCACGCTATCGCGGCCCTGTCGGGCTGATCGAGCGAATTGAAGCCGGTGGTCACGAGCAATGTGTCGATCGGCTTGCTGGAGCGGCGCTCCTGCGCAAGCGTTTTGTGGCCGCTCAGGCCGATACCGGCTTCGCTCGCGAGGTTCACGTCGGAACCCGCGGATACCAGTTCGAGCAGGTACGGCGCCGGATCGCGCAGCTGGTTGGCGCAGGCGAATACTTCCGCGGGGCCGATCACGTCGAGCGCGTCGACCGGCGGCAAGCCGAGAATCACCACCCGTTTGCGCGCCGCGCCTGCGAGCGGGGTGCGTGGCTTCGTGCGTTGAATGGTTGTCATCGGTACCTCGCCGTGCGGATTCGGGTTGCTGGATATTGGCACAAATCATCCGAAAACAGTCATTTTTGCCAACCCGCAACTCGCTACATTCGAACCCATGTCAACTTCCATCTGCCCAGGCCCTATGAATACGCTTGCCGCCATCGGGGGAATCAGCGCTCCCGACTCCGAACTCACTCGCAAAGCCACCGCGCTCGTTACGCGGGTTCATACCAGACCGCTGCTGCACCACGTGCATCGCACGTGGTGGTTCGCCGCGTTTCTCGGCAGGAAACATGGTTTGAAATACGACCGCGAGGCTGTTTATCTCGCGGCACTGATGCATGACCTCGGCCTCACCCGCGAATTCGCCGCCGATCAGCGCTTCGAAGTCGACGGCGCCGATGCCGCCAGCCGCTTTCTGCTGGCGAACGATTACCCGCAAGCGAAAGCCGAACTGGTGTGGGATGCGATCGCCCTTCACTCGTCGGCCGGCATTGCCGAGCGCAAACAGCCGGAGATTGCCTTGATCCATTTCGGCGCGCATGTCGACGTGATGGGGCTGCGACTGGACGAGATCACGCCCGCGCTGGTCGAGGACACGCTCGCCCTCTACCCGCGTCTGGGCATGAAAGCCGCGTTTACCGAAGCGTTGGCCGAGGTGGCGAGGAACAAGCCTCATACCGCGATCGGCACCGGCCTCGCCGATATCGGACGCCGTCATGTCCATGGCTTCGACTGCCCGGACGTCTGCGACCTGATCGACGCCGCGCCGTTCGACAGTTGAAATTCATTATTGCCAGGCCGCGCGTCGAAAACTCCGTCGCGTTGCTTGATGTTGTTTTAGATTCAAACTATCATCTAAAACAACATCAGCGACGGAGTACCGGAAGCCATGAAGAAATCGAAGGTCGAAACTGCCGAAACGCGTCAGCGCATCATCGATGTCGCGGCCCGCGAGTTCCGCCTCAACGGCATCCGCGCAACCGGCCTCAACGATCTGATGTCAGCCGCCGGACTGACGCGCGGCGGGTTTTACCGGCACTTCGAATCTAAAGATCATCTGGTTGCCGAGGCATGCGCGGCCGGCGTCAAATCGATCGTCGGCGTACTGGAAGATGCGGCGAGCGATCGCGACGGCGCCGACGGTTTTCTCGCCATCGTCGAGCGTTATGTGTCGACGGCGCATCGCGACAACAGCGTCGGCGGTTGTCCGCTTGCCGCGATGGGCAGCGAGCTGGCCCGTGCCGACGACACTACGCGCACGGCGGCATCCGACGGCTTGAACAAACTGGTCGACGTAATAGCAAAGCGTCTGATCGATCCACAGTCGGAGGACGATCGTTCGCAAGCGGTTTTCGCACTCGCGGCGATGATCGGCGCCGTCACGATGTCCCGCATCGCGGTGGATCGCGATGCGTCCGCACTCATCTTGCAGCAGGTCAAACAACACCTCGAAGCATTGCCGGCGACCTGAGCGAAAAGGGAAGCCACGGTTTTTTTATCGTCAAATGTGCATACGCACTTCAACCCCGTGCTCACCGCGAGTGCGACTACCTTGAAAACGGAGCATCTCATCATGCAACAACGTAAATTGCTGGTCACCGCCGCCACGGGAAAAACCGGCGTGCACACGGCTCAAAACCTGATCAACGACGGCCACTCGGTGCGCGCCCTCGTCCATCGCGACGACGCGCGCAGCGATACGCTGCGCGCGCTCGGCGCCGAGGTGGTGGTGGGCGATCTGCTGGTGCATGACGATGCGATTCGCGCGACCGAGGGTGTATCGGGCGCCTACCTGTGCTACCCGGTGCGCCCCGGGTTCATCCAGGCAACCGCGTATTTCGCCGACGCCGCGCGCCGCGCGAAGCTCGACGTGGTGGTGAACATGTCGCAGATCTCGGCGCGCGAGAACGCCAAAAGCAATGCGGCGCGCGATCACTGGATCGCCGAGCGCGTGCTCGACTGGTCGGGCGTGCCGACCGTCCATATTCGCCCGACGTTCTTCTCCGAATGGCTGGTGTTCCCGTGGGTGCGCGACCCGATCGTCAACGAAGGAAAGATCACGCTGCCGTACGGCAACGGACGTCATGCGCCGATTTCCGCAGCCGATCAGGCGCGGGTGATCGCCACGCTGCTTGCCAATCCGTCTGGACACGTCGGCAAGATTTATCCGCTGTATGGTTCGGTCGAACTCAGCCAGCAGGAGATTGCCGAAGTGGTCGGCAACGAGCTTGGCCGCAAGATCGTCTATAGCCCGAGCAGCCTTGCGCAGTATCGCGAGCACTTGCAGAAGTACGACCTGCCCGATTTCATCATCCAGCACTTCATCGAAGTGGCCGTCGACTACCAGAACGGTATTTTTGCCGGCACCAACGATGTGATCGAGAAGATCACGGGTAAAGCGCCGCAATCCACCGCAGCATACGTTGCCGCGAATCGTCAGGCATTTAACGTGTAACGCGGCATTGCATGCGGCGTGTCGAGCAGCCCGCCGAGTGCGAGCACGGCAATTCGCATGGCGCGAATGACCCTAAAGTTGGCGTTTGTGACGGTACCAATCGGCAGGTCTGCAGACTAGACTCATTGCGCTGTCACACTCGATTAACCCTTGTACAAGGACCTTTTATGAAAGTCTTCGCGATCGCATCCATCACCCGTCCGCTGTCGCCGGAGGAGCGCCAGCAGATCATGCCGAACGAAGTGCCCGCCACCCTCAAGCACTATCTCGACGGCAAGATCGAGCAGTTCTGGTATCGGCACGATGCGCCCGGCGTGATCTTTCTGATGAACGTCGAATCGGTCGACGAAGCAAAGGCAACGGTCAATGAGTTGCCGCTCGTGGTGAATGGCTTCGCGAAATATGAGTTTATGCAGGTGGGTCCGCTCGCCCCGCTGGGCTTGCTGATCCAAGGGAAATAGCCCGACAGGCAAGCATGGCGGATAGTCTCGGCGCCTGAACTTCTCTCCAGTAACAACGACGCCGGTCCGACCTCTAAAAGATCGGACCGGCGTCGCACGTCGACTTTAGCGTCAACGCCTCATCACACCCATCACCAGCGTCACGAGGAAAATAATCAGGAAGATAAAGAACAGCAGCTTGGCGATGCCGGCGGCGCCCGCCGCGATACCGCCAAAGCCCAGCGCGGCAGCAACAATCGCGATGATGAAAAAAACCAGCGCGTAGTACAGCATGGTGTGACCTCCGTCGTTTCAGATGTGCCGTGCACCCCAATGCACACAGGCGGCGTCCCTGCTGTCGCAAATACCGTTCCTCGTCGCACGCGGCCTCTACCGATCGTGCATGGCCGTGCAAACCCGATAAATCGCTGGATTGAGCGCAACTCTTGTGCTTTTCCTGGTTATTGCGCTTCGCGCAGTCCCGGCATAATGGCGTTGGAGCAATGCAAATAATAGGGTCGTGTTTGCATTGTTGACCATAGCAGTCTGCGCTCGATCGTCTTGCCTGTTTCAGCCCCGCGCCGCGCGCCGGGAGCATTGGGCACCATCGATACGCGAACGCGACGCGTTCGAGTGCTCCAATCCTCCGACTATAGATTTTCCGCGCCGCCCCAACGGCGCGCTCAGGAATTGATTGATGAAACCGGCAAGAAATTCACTCTGGTCACGCTTTGGTCGCTATGCGATCTTCGGTGTGACAGCGGCTGCGCTCGCGGCGACCGTCACGTTTGTCCATTGGCGCTATCAGCAGCGCATCGCGCCGACCCAGCCGGTCGCGCTAACCGGCATCGCGAGCCAGATGCGCCACGACGCATCGGCATGGACGCACCGCGAGAAAGACGCTTCGCAAATGCTGCGCGATATTCGCGATCACGATGTCGCCGCCATCGGCGTAAGCCGCGATGCGATTCTCGTCTCCACGCTGCACGGCGAAAAATATTATGTGACCGACCATAACGGCGCATTTTCGAATTCGCTGCTGCTCGGCGAGCTGAAGCCGGGCGGCACGTCGCCGTATCAGCTGGTCTGGCTGCCCGACGCGAATGTGCAAACCGGCATCGCGCGCTGGAGCGCTTCGTTCGATCACCTGCGCGATGCGTTGAGCCTGCTGCTGCCGGTGCTGATGATCGGCGGCATCCTGTGGTTCATGCGCCGTGAAATGACCGGCGGCGCGCAACTGCTTGCGAGGGCGCCGACGCTGCGCTTTGACGACGTGATCGGCGCAGGCGAAGCCAAGGCGGCGCTGGCGGACGTGCAGGCATGGCTCACCGAGCCCGCACGCTTCAGCAGCCTCGGCGTACGCGCGCCCTGCGGCATTCTGATGACGGGCGGCCCGGGCGTCGGCAAGACACGGCTCGCGCAGGCGCTCGCCGGCGAATGCGGCGCGAACTTCATCGCGATTACCGGCAGCTATTTCAGCGCGAAGTATTACGGCGTCGGCATTCAGAAGGTCAAGCATCTGTTCGAACTGGCGCGCAAGAATGCCCCGACGGTGATCTTCATCGACGAAGCCGATGGCCTGGGCAAGCGCACCGATACCGGCGGCGGTCCGGTGGAGGCGGAGAGCAATCGCATCATCAACCAGCTGCTCGCGGAAATGGATGGCTTTGCATCGAACGAAGGCGTGGTCATCGTGGCGGCGACCAACCATCCGGACAACCTCGACGAAGCGCTGCGGCGGCCTGGCCGCTTCGACCGCACGGTACAGGTGCGGCTGCCGGATCTCGAAGACCGCGCGAAGATCCTGCGCTTCTACGCGGCGAACCTGAAGACGAAAGCCGACGACGTCGATTTCGTGCAGCTCGCGCGTCTGACCACCGGCCTGTCGCCTGCCACGCTGTCGATGATCGTGAATCAGGCTGGGCTGGTGGCACGCAAGGCAGGCGAATATCAGGTGAGCGCCGCGCACTTTATCGAGGCTATCAAGATTGCCCGCATCGGCGACATCAATGGTGCGGAGCGCGCGCTGTCGGACGACGAACGCACGCGCATCGCGATCCACGAGGCGGGCCACGGGCTGGTAGCCGCGCTGCTCAACACCGGCGTGCTCGAAGAAGTGACGATCTTGCCGCGTGGCGGCGCATTGGGTGTCGCGCTGATCACGAAAACGCAGGACAAGTACCTGTATCGCGAAACGGAAATGCGCAACGAGATTCAGGTATTGCTCGGTGGGCGCAATGCCGAGCTGCTGATCTTCGACGAAGCCTCCAGCGGCGCGGCGCAGGATCTGCAGGAAGCGTCGCGCATCAGCCTCGATATGGTGTCGAAGCACGGCTTTAACGTCGACGGCAATCTGTTCAGCCTTGCGGCCTTGCCGCAGCAGTATGCCGGCCTGCAATTGAAGAACGCGATCGAACATGCCAACGTGCTGCTGCACGAGCTGAACGATGCATGCTTTGAGCTGCTGCAGGCCAACGAGCCGGTGCTGCGCGCGATCGCAACGCAGTTGCTGGAAGTGGAGACGGTGCCGGGCGAAACGGTTTATCGCCTGATTCGCGAGCACGCGGCAGCGATGACGGTGACGCAATCCGCGACGGTGACCGAAATCGCCGCGGCGTAGTGAGCTATCCGCATCGGCTGCGCCGTTCGCCGTAAGCTCACCAAGCTGACTAGCTGACTAAGCCGCCGCCTCGCGCGCGTCGTTCTGCGCGAGCTCAAGCCGATTGCCGCCGTGCGCTTTCGCCGCGTACAAAGCGCGATCGGCGGCGGCCAGCAGATCGGCGAGCACGGGCACGCCACCGGTGGAATACGCGAGGCCGATGCTGACGGTAGCCTGAATCGCCACACCATCGATCCGACGCGAGATCGTCGCGGCGAAACGCCTGACGACGGCCTCACCCACCTCTTGCGCGCGAAGACTGTCATGCTGAGGCAGCAGCGCCGCGAACTCTTCGCCGCCGATGCGCGCGACAATCGCGTCGGGTCCCAACACGCCTTGAGCGACCTGCGCAAACGACTTCAGCACCAGGTCACCGGTTTCGTGGCCGTAACGATCGTTGATCGACTTGAAGTGATCGAGGTCGATCGCCAGCAATGCAACCGGCTGCGATCCGACCTCGCGCATCGCCCGCGAACCCTGTTCGAAAAACCATCTGCGATTGCCGAGGCCCGTCAGATAATCGGTTTGCGATTCACGCAAAAGCTCGCCGTGCGCTTCCTCGCGCACGAGCCTTAGCAAGGTCATCGGCAACACGACCGAGTACAACACGCCCTCGTACATCGTGATTTTGCCGGTCTCGATCAGCCACTCCCGACCATACATTGCCACCAGCCACGGCAGCACCAATGCCCTGAACGCATAGAACAGCGCATGTCCGCCCGACACGATTGCCGGAATATGCCGCGATTGCAGCCATTTCATGCCGTCGATGCGCATCAGCTCGCGCGCCGTCATACCGCAAGCCAGCGCAATCGGAATCGCGCTCAGGTAATTCCACATCAGGTCGAGCCGCTTGGCACCGGCGATTGCCCACGTCAGTGCGAGTGCAACGAGTATGGCCAGCGACACGCCGACGTAACGGCGCCCGCTGAACGACGCGACCCCTTGCAGAACGAACAGATAGCCGGCGACGATGATCAGGTTGCTCAATGCAGAGCCTGTCACGCCGGGCAAGTCGTGACGAAACGACGCGACCGCGCAGCCGACGGCAAGCGTGGCATAGGCAGCAGCCAATAGCGTCAACGCCTTGCGGCGTTGAGGATGACTGCGGCGCTCCCAAAGCGTCATGCCGGAACTGGCCAGAAGCGTTCCGATCGCAAGGAGATAAAGGGTTATAAGATCGACGTGCATCGCGGACGTGAAAGCGCAGCGCTAGTGCATTGCGGCGGGCAGACGCATTTTACCCGGAAAATCCGGCAGGACTGCGGCATCATTCGGTAGTCCTGCAGCGGGCATGCGCGATGCTAACTTATGCAGATCGCCTGAACCGCGGGCGACGTCGAGCATCGCATACGCATGTTGCCCCATGACCGATCCGATCGATTCCGAGCGCACCGCAGCGCGCATTGAAGCCGCTACCGGCAAGGAGCGCGCTGACGAAGCTGTCGAGGCCGAAGCCGACATCGACACAGCGCCCGCCGCGTCGCCGCGTGTTCGCGCGCCTCGCCCGCGCCGCATACCGAAGACGCGCGCCGAGCCCACGCGCGACACGTTCACCTCCGCCGCCTATCTACCGGATCCCGCCAAAGCAGACGTGCCGTTCGATACGCGTCTGCAGCAATGGTTCGACGCACGTACGTGGCAGCCATTCGAATTCCAGCATGAAGTGTGGCGCGCGCTCGCAGCCGGCTCGAGCGGCCTGCTGCATGCCACCACCGGCGCCGGCAAAACATGGGCCGTCTGGTTCGGCGCGCTGGCCGCGTTCGCCGCTCACACCCCGCGCGCACTCGCCGATCCGCTGACAGTGCTGTGGATCACGCCGATGCGCGCGCTCGCCGCCGACACCGCCCGCGCGCTGCAAAGCTCGGCACGCGAGCTCGCGGTGCCATGGACCGTCGGCTTGCGCACCGGCGACACCAGCTCGACCGAACGCGCGCGCCAAAGCCGGCGCATGCCGAGCGCACTCGTGACGACGCCGGAAAGCCTCACACTGCTGCTCACGCGCAGCGATGCGCGCGATGAACTGAAGCACGTGCGCGTCGTCGTCGTCGATGAATGGCACGAGCTGCTCGGCAACAAACGCGGCACGCAGACCCAGCTCGCGATCGCGCGCCTCGCACATTGGCGTGCCGATCTGCAGGTATGGGGGCTGTCGGCGACGCTCGGCAATCTCGGCTTCGCAGCAGACGTACTGCTCGCGCCGGTCCGCACACCGCGCACGTCGGTCAGCGGCATGCAGCCGAAAACGCTGATCGTCAATACGCTGATTCCCGCGACGATCGAACGCTTTCCATGGGGCGGCCATCTGGGTACGCGTCAGGTGGAACCGGTCGCGCAGGGTATCGACGAAGCGCGTACGTCGCTCGTGTTTACGAATACGCGCTCGCAAGCCGAGATCTGGTATCAGGCGCTGCTCGAATTGCGTCCGGACTGGGCCGGCCTGATCGCGCTGCATCACGGCTCGCTTGCACAGGAAGTGCGCGAATGGGTCGAGGACGGCCTGAAAAACGGCAAGCTGAAAGCCGTCGTATGTACGTCGAGCCTCGATCTCGGCGTCGATTTTCTGCCGGTCGAACGGGTGTTTCAGATCGGCTCGCCCAAAGGCGTCGCGCGGCTGATGCAGCGCGCCGGACGCTCCGGGCACGCGCCAGGCCGCGCGTCGCGCATCTCGATCGTGCCGACCCACGCGCTCGAACTGGTCGAAGCCGCCGCGGCGCGGCGCGCCGTTCAGGCGCGGCATATCGAGGGCCGCGACACACCGCGCAAGCCGTTCGACGTGCTGGTCCAGCATCTCGTCACGGTCGCGATCGGCGGCGGCTTCACCGCGCCCGAACTGTTCGACGAAGTGCGCACGAGCTTCGCGTACCACGACCTGAGCCCGGCAGAATTCGACTGGGCGCTTGCATTCGTCGAGCGCGGTGGCACGTCGCTGTCCGCCTATCCGGATTTCCACCGGGTGGTGCGCGACGCCGACGGCGTCTATCGCGTGCCGCGCGAGGATCTGATCCGGCGACACCGCAACAACGTCGGCACCATCGTCGCCAATGCGACGCTGCACGTTGCGTGGCTGACCGGCGGACGCATCGGGTCGATGGAAGAGTCGTTCATTTCGCGGCTCAAGCCCGGCGACGTGTTCACGTTTGGCGGCCGCGCACTCGAACTGGTGCGGGTGCGCGATATGACCGCCTACGTGCGGCGTGCGAGTTCGTCGCGCGGCGCGATGCCGCAGTGGGCGGGCAGCAAGATGCCGTTGTCGTCCGAGCTGGCGGATGCCACGCTGGCGATGCTCGCGGAAGCGGGCCGCGGCGTGTATGTCGAGCCGGAGATGATTGCCGTGCGGCCGTTGCTGGAATTGCAGGCAAGCTGGTCGGCATTGCCGGAAGCCGGCGTGCTGGTCGTCGAGGCGTTGCGCTCGCGCGAGGGCCACCACTTCTTCTGCTATCCGTTTGCGGGCCGCATCGCGCATATTGGTCTTGCGTCGCTGCTCGGCTGGCGTGCGGCGCGACATCAACCGGGCACGTTCTCGATCTCCGCGAACGACTACGGCTTCGAGCTGTTGTCGTCGCAACCATTCGATTGGGCCGCGCTGATCGCCGAAGGGCTTTTTTCATCGGCCCGCCTCGCCGACGACATCATCGAAAGCCTCAACGCCTCCGAGCTGGCGATGCGGCGCTTTCGCGAGATCGCCCGCGTCGCCGGTCTCGTCTATCAGGGGCACCCGGGGCAACACAAGAGTGCGCGGCAATTGCAGGCGTCGAGCGGGCTATTCTACGAAGTGTTTCGCAAGCACGACAGCGATAACCTGTTGCTCACACAAGCCGATACGGAGGTGCAGTTGCAGGAACTCGAACTTGACCGCATCAGTCGCGCGCTGGATACGATGAACACCAGCCGGCTCGCGTTGATGCACCCGAAAAAGCCGACGCCGTTCGCGTTTCCGTTGATCGTTGCGCGCATCCGCGAGAAGGTCAGCACCGAAAAACTCGCCGACCGCATCGAACGGATGCTGGCCGAACTCGACAAGGCGGCACGGTGAGCGCGTTCCAGAGCTTGACCGTCGACGTGAGTGGCCATTCGCTGCAGTTGTCTGCGCAGCGCGCCGCGTTCGATCCGCATCTAAAGAGCCTGCTGGTCGCCGATGCGCATTTCGGCAAGGATGCCGTGTTTCGCGCGCATGGCGTGCCGGTACCAAGCGGTTCGACGATGGACGATCTGGCGCGGCTCGATGCGTTGCTTGCTGCGTACCAACCGGAATCGATCGTGTTTCTCGGCGATCTGCTGCATGGCCGGGAATCGCTTGCGGGCGCAACGATAGACGCACTGACGCAATGGCGCGCACGGCATGCGTCGGTACGCATCGTGATGGTCGAAGGCAATCACGATCGCCTCGCAGGACACTTGCCGCCGGCGCTCGGCGTCGAGACAGTCGCGGAGCCGTGGCTGCACGGACCGTGGGCGCTGTGCCATTACCCGCGCGTAGTGGACGGCGCATATGCACTCGCGGGACACGAACACCCGGTGTATGTGATCGCAAGCCGGTCGGACTCCGTGCGCGTGCCCTGCTTTCGCTTTTCGTCGCGCTACGGGGTACTGCCGGCGTTTGGCGCATTCACGGGTGGCTTCGTCGTCAACCACCTGGCTGGCGACGCGCAGATCTACGCGGTCGCACAACACCGCGTGATTGCGGTACGCGAACGGCGCGAACAACGCTAGCGACGAATAGCGCCGGCGCGACCGCTCGCGCTATCGCGCACCACACGTCAGCGCGTGAGTTCGCGCACCGTCTGCTCCGTGGTCCACAGCGCATGCGCGAGATAGCGGAAGTTAATCAGCGCCGCGAGATAGCCGTCGCCATCCGGTAGCCGCGGGCCTGCAGTCGCATCGCGCACTACCACGACTTCGAAACCCTGTTCGATCAGCTCGCGCAGATGCGATTCGATGCAAAGATTCGCCGCCATGCCGGCGAGGATAATCTGCGAGACACCCTTCTTGCGAAGCTGTAGCGCGAGATCGTTGGTCTCGGGCCCATACACCTTGTGCGGCGATGCGATGATCGTTTTGCCGTCGAGGATGTACGGCTTGTACGCTTCCAGGAAGTCCGCGCCCGATCCCTCGAACCCCTCCAGCGTAGTCGGCCCTTTACGGTCGAACATGCAGATGTGGTGCATCACCTTCTCGAGCGGCCCGCCGAAGTGCCACTCATGGTCGCTCGGGTAGTAGTAATGCGGCGAAACAGCGACGGTAAGGCCGGTTGCTTTCGCGGTCTTGAACAGCTGATCCAGATGCGCGACCGTGTCGTTCTCCGTGATGCTCGGCCCGAACACCGACCATGCGGCACCCGTCGGACTCAGAAAGTCGTTCTGCGGATCGATCACCACCAGCGCGGCTTTCTGGCGATCCAGCCTGAAGCCGGTCTGCGGCAAGGCCGGATCTGCCGGATCGGCGTAGGGATTTGCGTTCTGCTGCACTGCCTCGTTGGCGTTACTCATGAGAACCTCTGCACGTGAAGGTGATGACATCATCGGAGAGCGAACATCGCCCTTTAATAAATGACCGGTCGCTTTATAAAAAGAGTAAAAAAATCAGCGCATCAGCCGCGGCAAAACGATCTTCTCGAAACGCTCGTACGCGTTACCGTTCTGTTCGATCTTGCCGCGCATCACTGCGCCTTCATACGCCTCAATCAGAATCGCCGACAATTCGTCGACGTTCTGCTTGCGGTCAAGCTCGTTGCGCGCCTGCGCGTCGCGCAGGCATAACGCAAGCGCGCTTTGCCAGCGCGCCAGCAAGGCCAGCAGTTTCGCGCGGGTTTCGTCGCTGCCATTCGATAGTTCCAGCGACAGGTTGCCGATCAGGCAGCCCAGTGCGAAATCATGCTTGCCATGGTCATCGGTCAGTGCGCGGAAGAACTTCGCAATGCGCGTAAGCGGCTTGATGCGCGCGTCATACAGAATCGGCCCGTGGCGCTCTTCGATGGACTGCCAGTATTCTTCGAGAATCTCGGCCGCAAAGGCTTCCTTGCTGTCGAAGTAGTTGTAGAACGACCCTTTCGGCACGCCGGCTGCCGCGGTAATGTCCTGCACGCCGCAGCCGTTGAAACCCATGTCATGCACGATGTCGCGCCCGACTGAAAGCAGTCGCGAACGCACTTCGGGGTTAGCTGGACGTGGCACCTTGGTTACTCTCGTATCGGGTTGATGGGATAGCAAGATAACCGGTCATCTATTTATTGTCAAACGCGCGTAATGTCGCGTAGCATGCGCAACGTGGCGCCGTCGGCGTAGCCCACTTTAGTGGCAATCGTATCGAGGTCCATCGAGGTGGTCTCGATCAGATGTCTCGCGCACTCCACCCGTCGGCCCTGGAAGTAGGACAGCGACGATTTGCCGAGCACCGTCTCGGCGCGTCGCTGCAAGGCAGGCCATGGCCATTCTGAAAGTTATCGAGCGGAACACGAGAATGCGCATGGCGTAAATGATGCGAAAATTGTCATTTGCGGTACTACCGCCGTGCACCGTCCGAGTCTATCCTTGGCGGCGGCGGAAAGTTCAACGCAGGAGGAGACAATGTCTGAAGCAGCATCGGTTGTAGTAGCGAGCGATACGAACCGCGCTCACCCGCTCGACGCAGTGATCTGGCATGCGCTCACCGGCAGGCAGCGCAGCCTCGCGGTGGGCGACGAGCGGGCCGTGCGGTTCGCGACGGACGTCGCGCCGTTTGGCGCCATTGCCGATACCAGCGCCGCATCTTTTGAAGCATTGCGCAGCCTGGTCGCGCAGCACGGGTCGGTCGCGCTGGTCACGCCGGGCGAGCTCGCGGTGCCGTCCGGCTTCTCCGTGGCTCGGCGTGCGACGCTGAGTCAAATGGTCTGGCAGGGTCGGCACGAGCCGGAAGCGGCGGCGGAGCCAACGGAATACGTCGAGCTAGACCGGCGCGATGTGCCGGACATGCTTGCGCTGACCGCGGCAACGCAGCCGGGTCCATTCGGCCCTCGTACGATTGAATTGGGCCGCTACCTCGGCGTGCGCAAGGAAGGCAAACTCGCCGCGATGGCCGGCGAGCGCTTGAAACTCGACGGATTCACGGAAATCAGCGCGGTCTGCGTGAATCCCGCGTTTCGAGGGCAAGGCCTCGCGGGCAGCTTGATGCAGCAGTTGATCGCGGCGACACACGCACGCGGCGAGACGCCCTTCCTGCACGTCTTCACGACGAACCACACGGCCGTCGCGCTGTACCGCAGGCTGGGTTTCGAGCAGCGGCACGAGATGCATCTGACGGTGCTCGATGCTGAGCACGAATAACCCACGCAGGCCAAGCGCTCATCTTTGCTTCGCATGCGCCGCCAGCAATTGCTGATGGTGCACTTCGGTTTCGTCATCGGCGGGGAACAGGCATTCGAGGCGCAGCTCCTGCGCGGCCACGTTTCGAGGCGCGCCGACGTTCGTCACCAGCGAGAAATAGCGAAGCACCGTTGCGCCGCTGACGAAACCAAGCGGCACCACCGGCGTCGCGGGTGCCGCCGCAGGCGCATGCCAGGTCTGCCAGTCGCGCGGCACGTCGGGGTACGCAAGCAGTTCGTCGAGCAGACGCGTGGTGTCGCCGTCGATCACCTGCCCAACCGATTCGCGATGCACGCGCTGCAGCAGGCTGCGCGACACGCTATCCCAGTCCGCCACGAACGGCCGCATACCGTGCGGATCGAACATCAGGTGCAGCATGTTGCGCGGACCCTGGCGCGCGGTCATATCGATGAAACAGTTGAAAAAGCGCGGCGCGGCATCGTTGGTCATCAGCACGTTCCAGTGCCGGTCCATCACGATCGCAGGAAACGGTTCGTGTTGGCGCATCACGCGTTCGAGCGCGCGCACGATGCTTTGCATTTCCGCGGCATCCCATGGCGCTTCCGAGTATATCGGCGCGTAGCCCGCGGCGAGCAGCAACGCATTGCGTTCGCGCAACGGCACATCGAGCGTTTGCGCGAGCGTCAGCAGCGTATCGCGGCCCGGCACGCTGCGCCCGCTTTCTATGAAGCTGATCTGCCGCTGCGAGAATCCCGCCTGTAGCGACAGATCCAGCTGGCTCACGCCACGCGCACTGCGCCAGTAACGCAGCAGCTTGCCGAGTTCGCCTGACGGCGCGTGCGCATCGCGACTGCTTGCGTTCATCGGCGCTCCTTGAGGTGGGTGTTCGACTATAGCGAACTCATGCGCCTCGCGCGTGCCAGACAAATTCCTCGAACGGCCCTTCGAGCGGCGGCTGGGTCACGCTGCTTGCGTAGTTGGTGATGGTCGATGCGGCGACGACCGCGATGACTTCGAGTATCTGCTCGTGGCTGAACCGGGCTTCGATGAACTGTTGCTGGTCCGCTTCGGAAATACGTCCGCGCTCTTCGATTAGCTTACGCGCCAGTTGGGACAGCGCGGCCAAGCTGGTGTCGTCGGGCAGCCGGCCGTGCCGGATCGCGTCGACAGCGGCAGCAGGCACGCGTTGCTTCAACGCGAGCGCGGTGTGAAACGCAACCGGCCATTCGCTCGCATTCGTTACCGCATTGGTCAGCAACAAGGTCTGGATCTGCGCTTCGGTCAAACTGCTTGCATGCACGCGCTCGAATAGCCCGATAAACCCGTTGATCAACACCGGCGACGCAGCCATCACGGCGGCAATATTCGGCACCAGCCCAAACGCCTGCTGTAGTTGCCGTAGCACCGGCGTCGATGCGTGCGGCGCGGTTTCGATCGTGTGGACGGGATAGTGGGACATGACCTCTCCTTGACAGTGAGCGCCGCCGGAACAGCGGCGCGATAGCCAAAGAGTAGAGAGCGTCACGCTGCACGCCAATTACATGACATGTAATCGCCGCGCCGATGGCAACGCAAGCCGAGGCAGAGGCAACACGCAAGAACGGCGCACGCCCACTGTCCGTCAACCTCGCCCGCTTCACACGCCGCGCGGCATCCCGCTCGCGTCGCGCGCCGCGACCTCCTCGACCCGCCGCCGCGCCATAAACCAGTAGAACAGCGCCGCACATCCGGCAATCACGCCGCCGATGATGAACGCGAGCGAATAGGACCCCGTGCGATCGACGATAAACCCCGCCACCACCGGTGAAAACGCGCCGCCGAAATAGCCGCCGAAGTTCTGCACCGAACTCACCGAAGCAACCATCGATGACGGCGCGATATCCGCGGCAAGCGCCCATGCATTGCCGATGGTTGCCGAGATGAAGGCGAGGCCGATCGTCATCAGGCACACGGTGGTGACGAGCGACTGCACGAACGGTAACGCAATCGCGCACACGCCGGCAGCAAGCGAGCAGCAGACGATCACGATGCGCTTCGCGCGCATCGGCGAAACACCCCTGCCGTCGACCATGCTCTTGACCACCCACCCCGCGGCGATCTCACCAAGCGCGCCACCAACCCACGGAATGCTCGCGTACACACCAAGTTGCGCCAACGAAATGTGAAAGCGGTCCAGCAGATACAGCGGCAGAAACACGAGAAACAGATTCCACAGCCAGATCGCGCAGAAATAACCGAGCACCATGCCCCACACACTGCGATACGTGAACAGGTCGCGCCACCTGATCGACGAACTCGACAGCGAGCGCTCGTGGCCGCCGCCGCCCGCCTCGATATACGCGAACTCTTCGCGCGACAGCCGCTTGCTGTCCTTCGGATTGCGGTACAGCAGCAGAAACAGCACCGCGAACACGATGCCGAGCGCACCGGTCACATGAAACAGCGAGCGCCAGCCGAAGCTAATCATCAACGCGACCAGCAACGCGGGCGCGAGCGCCGGCCCCCACTTCGACGACGAATCCCAGATGCCGGTGGCAAAGCCGCGCTCCTTGGCGGGGAACCATGCGGCGGTGATCTTCGCGCCGGTCGGCCAGCATGGCGCCTCGCCGATCGCGAGCAGCACGCGCATCGCCAGCAGCGCACCGATCGAGCCGACCACGCCGGTCAGCCAGGTCGCCGCGCTCCACCAGATCATGCCGATCGCATAGGCCTTTTTCGCGCCGAAACGGTCGATCAGCCAGCCGGCGGGCAACTGCATCACCGCGTAAGTCCACGAGAACACGGTACCGAGCAGACCGATCTGCGTACGCGTGAGTCCCAGATCGTGAATCATGCCGGGCGCGGCGATCGCGAGATTGGCACGGTCGAGATAGTTGATCACGCCGCCTATCAACAGCCACACCAGTACCGTCCAGCGGAACTGCTGGCGCGTCGTGGCCTTAACGGCAGCGCCGTGCGCGGCGGAATTGTCGCTCATCGTGTCTCCTCCCTCATCGGTGGTTGGGGAATGTAGGTTTGTTCCGATGATAAGGGGCGATGCGCTTGCGCGTCAGGCGCAGCTGACGCGCGTCAAGATTTGGGTTTTGCCGCCGCGCGCGAGATCAGGGCGCCAGGCATCTGGGCGCTGGGCGCTGGGCGCTGGGCGCTGGGCGCTGGGCGCTGGGCGCTGGGCGCTGGGCGCTGGGCGCTGGGCGCTGGGCGCTGGGCGCTGGGCGCTGGGCGCTAGGCGCTAGGCGCTAGGCGCTGGGCGCTGGGCGCTAGGCGCTAGGCGCCGGGCATCTGGGCATCTGGGCATCTGGGCATCTGGGCATCTGGGCATCTGGGCATCTGGGCATCTGGGCATCTGGGCATCTGGGCATCTGGGCATCTGGGCATCTGGGCGTCCGGGCACCCGGGCTCAGGGTTACCCGGGCGCCGGTCTGCCCGGCGCTGCGTCACCCATCCGGCCGGCTCACGCATTGCCTTCGTCGAGCGCCATGTCGGCCATCATGTCCGCCGCCAGCGATTCGAGCAGCGTGCGCAACGCGTCGATCGACATCGACTCCGGCACCGCGAGCACCGCGTTGACGCCGAATTGATGCGCGCCGGCCGGCGCGTGCTCCAGCGCCGTGCTCAGTTCCTCGATGCTGACGTCGTGCGCCGACAGGCTCGCCGAAAAATCCTGCACGATGCCGGGACGGTCGGGCGCCGTCAGCACCAGCGACACGCGGCGCCGGCCGCGCCCGAGCGGCAGCAGATCGCTGCGCGCGATCACCACGCGCAGCCCCGCGCTCTCGAGATCGCGCAACGCGGTGGTCAACGCATCGGCGTGGCGCTGCGGCACTTCGAACTGCACCATGCCGGCAAACTGGGTGCCGAGACTCGCCATGCGGCTGCCGGTCCAGTTCGCGCCGAAGGCCCGCGCGCGCTCCGACAGCAGATTGACGATGCCCGGACGATCGGCACCGATCGCGGTGACCACCAGCATCGCCAGCGGCCCTGTGGACTCCTCGGTGAGTTCGATGCGCCGCCGGATAATCGGCGCACGCGTCGCGAACTGCTCGTCCTGCATATGCGCCGGCAGTTCGCCGTGCTCGCGCGCGTGATGCACGACCCGCAGCAGCAACGCGAGGCCCATCGGCGCCAGCGCGCGCTCCCACAGTTCACGCGCGGTTTCGCCCTGTTTGACGAAGCACCAGTCCTGCGCCGCGATCGCACCGGCGTCCCAGCCGTGCGACAGGTGGTAGATCGAGCCGCCGGCAATCGGGTCGCCTTCGAGAATGGTCCATTCGACCGCCGCAATCCCGCGATGGCGCGGCAGCAGCGACGGGTGGTAGCCGACCCCGCCCAGACGCGAGCGCGCCAACGCTTCGTCGGTGACGCGCGCATGCGTGTGGGCGGCGATGATCAGGCCGGTATCGGACGGAATCGCGCTCGCGTCGACGCGCCGCGGATTGTCGTGGATCGCTGTCGGCAGACCGGCTGCCCGGGCAGCGACAGCCAGGCGATCGTCGGCAGAAGGGGCGACGACCCCGGCAATCTCGATGCCGTCGGCCCGAAACGCTTCGAGTACCGAAGCGCCGAAATATCGCGATCCCACGATCGTGCATTTCATTCATCTGTCTCCGTGTTGGGGTGCGGTGGGTGCGGCCGGGTGCCGCTCGCACCGGCGTAAGCGTACGCGAAACTGCGCTGGCAGGCAGCCGCGCGGATTTCTGACGAGGGGTTCTGCGTGCGGCGCAGGGGTTTTGCTGCGGCGCCGGGCGATCGGGTCAGCGGGCGATCTGGCCAGCGGGCCAGCGGGCCACCGGGCCACCGGGCCACCGGGCCACCGGGCCACCGGGCCACCGGGCCACCGGGCCACTGGGCAATCGGACCATCGGACCGCCACCGGCCGATTGCGGACATTCCTGTCCAAAGTGATGCAACGCGCAACCCGTTTTTCTCGCGGCCGCGAGCCTCTACATTTGACGTCAAGCGCAGCCGGCCGCGGACATCTGAAAAGCGGCTTCGGCTCATCCGTTACCGAATCGAACCTTGCAGGAAACCATCATGTCGCAGCTCTTTTCGAAAGTCGCCGTCGGCCCTTATGAATTCGCGCACCGCGTGGTGCTCGCGCCGCTTACCCGCATGCGTGCCGAAAGCGGCGCGCGCCCCGGCCCGCTGATGGCCGAGTACTACGCGCAGCGCACCTCGCCGGGCGCCCTGCTGATCGCCGAAGCCACCATCGCCGCAGCAAACGGCAACGGCTACCTGGGCGCGCCCGGTATGTATGACGATAGCCAGATCGCCGGCTGGAAACAGGTGACCGACGCCGTGCATGCGAAGGGCGGCAAGATTTTCCAGCAGCTGTACCATGCGGGCCGTCAATCGAACGCCCAGTTGCAGCCGGACGGCGGCCGCCCGGTCGGCCCGTCGGAAGTGCCGCACGGCGGCGTTGCATACACGGAAGCCGGCTGGGTGCCCAATACGCCGAATCGCGCACTCGAGACGGCGGAACTCCCCGCTATCGTCGAAAGTTTTCGCACGGCGGCCGAGCGCAGCCTGAAGGCCGGTTTCGACGGCATCGAACTGCATGGCGCGAACGGCTATCTGTTCGACCAGTTCCTGCAGGACGGCAGCAACCGCCGCACCGATGCGTACGGTGGCTCGATCGCCAACCGGGCGCGCCTGCTGCTCGACGCGACGCGCGCGGTGATTTCGGTGTGGGGCGCGGACAAGGTCGCGGTGCGCATCGGCCCGAGCGGTTCGTGGGGCGATATGTCCGATAGCGACCCGGCCGCGCTGTTCGCCCATGTGGCCGACGAGCTCGACAAACTCGGCATCGCGTATCTGCACCTGATCGAGCCGCGCATCGCCGGCAATGTCGAGGACGACGCGCGCGACCAGCAGCCGGTTGCGGCACGTACGATGCGCGCGCACTTCCACGGCCCGATCGTCGTGGCAGGCGGCTTCGACGGCGCCAGCGCGGAAGCGATCGTGAAAGCCGGCGACGCGGATCTGGTGGCGTTCGGCCGGCATTTCATCGCCAACCCGGATCTGCCGGAACGGCTGCGCCGCCAACTGCCGCTGAATGGCTACGACCGCCCGAGTTTCTTCGGCGGCAGCGAGATCGGCTACACCGACTATCCGTTCTACGACGAAGAAGCGGTCGCGGCCTGAACCCCGTATCAACCGGTCACGTGGCTCGCCACGTGACGGACCAGCGTGACCAGCGACTCGCCGGCCAGCATGCCGAGCAGCCCGACCAGGGCGATCGCAGGCGGCGCCGGCGATTTCACGTCGAGCACGCCGTACAGTGCGCCGGCCAGCACGCCGACTGCGAGCGAAACGACATAGGCTTTCACGTCGATCTCCTGTGCTTCGATTCAATTCGTGTGGCGATAGTGAGGCGGGTGAGGCGCAGGTCTTGAGCGTGGGCGATAGGTCGGACTCATCGACCACACTCATAGGCCCCACTCATCGGCCGCGCTCAAATGTTTGGCTCAAATGTTTGGCTCAAATGTTTGGCTCAAATGCGTGGCTCACATGCGCAGCACCACGCGGCCGCGCGTGCCCGCCGCGACAGCGGCATAGGCGGCGCGTGCATCGGCCAGAGAGAACGATTGCGCGATGGTCGGCGGCGCATAGCGGCCTTGTTCGAAGCCCGGCACCAACGCGCCGAGCAGCGGCGCCGAATCGGTCACACCGAGTTTCGCGCTGTCCGCGCCGAACAGCTGCGTTTCGTTGTGATAGAAGTCGATCAGATCGAACTCGACCCGCCGTTTGCCGGTTGCGCTGATTTCGACCACCCGCCCACGGCGTTTCACAAGGCCAAGCGCCAGTTCGAACACCACCCCGCCGACCGCATCGAATACGACGTCGACACCGCCGCCGGCCAGCGCCCTCACGCGTTGCGCGGCATCGTCGCCGATCTGCACATAGTCGTCGATCAGGCGGCCGGCTGGCGAATCCGGGTCCGGCGCATGACGATCGACGGCGATCACGCGCGCGCCGCGCGCGTTGGCGATCTGCGTCACCGCACCGCCGACGCCGCCCGACGCGCCGATCACTGCAATCGTCTCGCCGGCCGCGAGTTGCGCGTATTCGACCGTACCCAGCCACGCGACGACGAAATTCACGCCGATCGACGCGGCCTGCTGATGGCTCAGATTGGCCGGTTTGCGCGCAAGCGAAGCAACCGGTACGCGGATGAACTGCGCATGCGTACCGTCGCGCGTGAAGCCGATGTCGCCGCCGGTGCCCCACACTTCAGCGCCGATCCATTGCGCCGGACCATCGGCGACCACGCCGCTGAAATCGCGGCCCGGCACACGCGGCGGCACGGTGTGCGAAAAATGTCCGGCCACGTTTTTCACGTCGCTCGGATTGACCGATGCCGCTTCGATGCGCACGACCGCGTGGTCGGCGTCGGCAGCCGGTGTGGCGAGCTCGACGTACTCCAGTACGCCTGGTTCGCCAAACGATTTGAATTGAACGGCTTTCATGATTTGCTCCTGATCGGTGGACACTGCCGCGGCGATTGCTTCGCAGCGCAACAGAAGCAAGTTTATGGAATCGCCACGGCGCGTCAGGACAAGCTGTTTCGAGTTTCGGACAAGCGCGGGTGGACCCTCCTGCCCCGACCGCCCCCACCGCCCTTACTGCTCTTGCACCACACGCGTTGCGCCGCCGGCCAATGTGTCGCTTGCCGCGAACGCGCTGGGCGCCACGCCCAGTTCGCGCCGGAACATATCGCTGAAACTGCTCAGCCGATAGCCGAGCGCATGCGCCACCGCACTGATCGATTGCCCTTCCGCGAGCCGCGATAGCGCAATCGCCAGCTGAACCTGGCGCCGCCATTCGGCGAAGCCCACACCCAGCGCGCGCGAGAACAGCCGCGCGAGCGTCCTGACACTCGCGCCGACCGACGCGGCGTGCTGCTCGAAGCTGATATCGACCGACGGATTCTCGATCACCGCATGACACAGCGCGTCGAGCCGCCGGTCCGATGCGTCGGGGAGCGGAATACGCAACGAATAGCGGGCCGCATGCGCAAGCTCGAGCGCGACGAGCCGGTATGCGGTGTCCCGATATCGCGAATCGCGCTCGGCTTCATGCTCGGCGAGCGTCGTGATCAGTTCGCGCAGCAGACCGTTGACGTCGAACACGTCCGGCTTGCTGCTCAGGTGCTGCACGTCGGCTTCCCGCAGATACAGGTTGCGCATGTCTACCGCGGTCATCATCCGGATCGAGTGCACCGTGTCGGGCGGCAGCCACACCGCGCGCTGCGGCGGCACGACGAGTGCTTCCCGGCCTACTTCGACCCACATCACACCGGCCACCGCATAGAGAATCTGCGCCCATGCATGCGCGTGCGGATCGATCCGCAAGCCGCGCGGATAGTGTCGGGCCAGCGACTTGCCGCGTGCTGCGTCGCTGGTGAGGTCGGGGGGCAGAGCTTGTGGCATCGGAATGGGGTATGAGCACGACAGAGACCGGCACAAGCATACCAACCGACAGCGTCCAGCACGCGCCTGTTAGCCGGCAGCGCCCGAATAGGCGGCCTGCAGCGCAGCGACGTCGAACTTAACCATGCTCATCATCGCGGCCGCGACACGCGCGGCCTTCACCGGATCGGGGTCGGCGATCATCGGGATCAGGTCGTTCGGCACGATCTGCCACGACACGCCGAAGCGGTCTTTCAACCAGCCGCACGCATCGGTCGAACCGCCGCCTTCGAGCAGCCCGCTCCAGTAGCGGTCGAGTTCGGCCTGATCGGCACAGTTGACCATCAGTGAAATCGAATGATTGAAGGTGTCGGGTTGCCCGGAGCTCATCGCAATGAAGGGCTGGCCGAACAGAACGAACTCGACCACTCTGGTGTCGCCGGCACCCGGCACCGGCGTGACGCGATCGACGTGCGAATCCGGAAAGATCCCCGCATAGAAAGCCGCGGCTGCTTCGGCTTCTTTGGCATACCAGAGGAAAGGCGTGATCTTTTGAATCGTCATGGCAAATCTCCCGTCAATGTATCGGCTGAACGCGCACGCAGCGCAAAACGCCTGCTGCCCGTTCAGACGACGAACGAAGACCATCCGGATCGACACGCCGACAAAAAGTTACCTTCCTGGCGGCTGCGGCCATGCACGACGATTGATTGATGAGTCGGGTTCGGTACCGCGTGCACGCCCGGCCATCTTATCCGATCGCCGATTCACCTCCAGCACGAGGCGACGCTACGTACACGCGGGCACGCATGCGCGCCGGCCGCTGCGCCAACCGCCCGCCCTGCTTCAGATTTCCAGACAGAGCTTGCCGAAATGCTTGCCCGCGGCCTGATGCGCAAACGCGTCGGCGATTTCATCGAGCGGGAACGTGCGGTCGATCACCGGTTTGATGCCGGTCGCTTCGAGCGCGCGCACCATATCGCGCTGATGTTTGCGGCTGCCAACGATCAACCCCTGCAGCTTCTGCTGGCGCCGCATGAAATCGACGGTGGGCACCGGCCCGGCGACGCCGGTCAGCGTGCCGATCAGCGCGATATGGCCGCCGGTGCGGCACGCGCGAATCGAATGCTTCAGCGTGTCGGGACCGCCGACCTCGACGACCACATCGACGCCACGGCCATTGGTGAACTCGAGCACCTTCGCAGACCAGTCCTCATCGCGCCGGTAGTTGATCGTGTGATCCGCGCCGAGCGTGCGCAGGCGCTCCAGCTTCTCGTCCGACGACGACGTGCCGATCACCGTCGCGCCCATCCGCTTCGCAAACTGCAGCGCGAACACCGACACGCCGCCGGTGCCGAGCACTGCCACGGTATCGCCGGCCTTCAACTGCGCATCGACCACCAGCGCGCGCCACGCGGTGAGTCCGGCGGTAGTCAGCGTGGCGGCTTCCGCATGGCTATAACCACGCGGCGCAAGCGTGAACCAGTGAGCCGGCCGCACCACCCGCTCACGCGCATAGCCGTCTACACCATCGCCCGGCACGGTAGCGAAATCCGACAGTGTCGGGCCGCCGTCCAGCCAACTCGGAAAGAAAGTCGACACGACCGGATCGCCGACCGCGAACTCAGCGACGCCCTCGCCGATCGCCTCGACGACACCGGCGCCGTCCGACATCGGAATACGGCCGTCGGCACTCGGCAAGCGCCCGACCACCACGCCCAGATCGTGATAATTCAATGAACTCGCATGGATGCGCACGCGGATTTCGCCCGGCCCGGGCTCACCCGGATCGGCCAGTTCGACGCGTTGCAGTTGATCCAGCCCGGCAGGCTGGCGCAGGGTGATCGCTTTCATCGGAACGGTTCCTCAATCATGTGGAAGAGCGCCGCGAACGTACGCGGCGACGCAGCGAACGAGCGATTCTCGGAGCATACGTCGTTTGCCGCAAGAAGGTATCCGGCGCGCATGGAAAAATAGCCGAGCCCGCGCAGCAAACTGAAGCCGCGACGTGCGTGTGGAAGATCTGCCGTCGCTGTTGCTGCCGCGCAAGGGACGCTACGGTCTTATCGACTACGAGAAAGCATTTACGGGCAATGCCGCCACGGATATCTTCGACGAGCGCGGCATCGACCGCGAACAGGGTGCGCTGGTCGTCGTCCGTCCGGATCAATACGTCGCGCATGTATTGCCGTTGCGCGCCTTTGCGGAGCTGAACGCATTCCTGCGGCCCATCTTCCGAACTCACCGATCCGCCATCGACCTTGCCCAGACATAATCAACGCAACACGCTGTTCCGCTTCACCGGCAGCCTGGTGCGCCGCGCGCAGCAGCGGCATCTCGCGGTGTGGCTCAGCGAAGTATCGGCCGAGATCACCAGCGTGCAGTACGCGGCGCTCGAGATCCTGCACGCGACGCCCGGGGTCAATCAGCGGCAACTCGGCGACGAGCTCGATGTGGACCGTTCCACGATTGCGGACCTGGTAGCACGCATGGTCCGCAATGGGTTGATCGAGCGCTCCGACGATCCGCTCGACAAACGCAGCTACGTGCTGTTCCTCACCGCGGCCGGCAAGCAGCAACTGGCGACGCTGCGCCCACGGGTCGAAGAAGTCGAGCGCATTCTCACGGTCGGCCTGAGCGCGCGGGAACGCACGGAGTTGCGGCGGTTGCTTTCAGTGCTGCTGACGCAGCCCACCGGCTGAACGATCCCGGCCTCACATTTCACTTTACTTACGGGCAATGGAACCTGCCGCGCGAGGCCGCGATAGACGCGCATCAGGCCGGGCAAACCGACCTCGCGAACCCAGCAACCGTCTGCTAGACTGATTCGACGCGCATATGTCTGTTCGCCCTGTTCGCCGCCCGGTTCGCCCTGCGCCGAATGCTTCACCCCACCCCGAAGCCGCACCCGCCGCGCACCTGCCAATCAGGCGGCACATCACGTTCTACTGCTCACAGCGAAACCCCGAAAACCCCGCGCAAGTGGATGGCGGGCGCGAGATAGTGTGGAGACGTCGTCATGCTTGAGTCTGCCGATTTTCAGGTCAGAAGGATCGCGCTGAATCACGGAAGCGGTCAGATGCCCGCGCTCGGATTCGGCACGCTGATTCCCGATGCCGCTACGACCATCAGCGCAACGCGCTCTGCGCTCGAGGCCGGATATCGGCATTTCGATTGCGCCGAACGATACCGCAACGAACGCGAGGTCGGCGAGGCGCTGCAGGCCGCGCTGGCCTCTGCAGAGGTTGCACGCGCAGACCTGTTCATCACGACCAAACTTTGGAACTCCAATCACCGGCCCGAACGCGTCAAACCGGCTTTCGACGCGAGCCTCGCGAGACTCGGGCTCGATTATCTGGATCTCTACCTGATCCACACGCCGTTTGCGTTTGCGCCGGGCGACGAGCAAGACCCGCGCGATGAAACCGGCAAGGTCATCTACGACGAAGGCGTGACGCTCTTCGACACGTGGAAAGCACTGGAAAGCCTCGTCGATAGTGGACGGTGCCGCGCCATCGGGCTCTCCGATATCGGCCTCGAAGCATTGCGGCCGCTGTACGACGCGGCCCGCATCAAGCCCGCGGCCGTACAGATCGAGGCGCATCCGTATCTTCCCGAAACGGAACTGCTGGAATTCTGCAACGAGAAAGGCATCGTATTTCTGGCCTTCGCGCCGTTGGGCCACGGCATCCGGCCCGGGCCGCTCGAAGACCCGGTGATCGCACAGATCGCCGCGCAAACCGGAAAAACCGCGGCGCAGGTCCTGCTTGCATGGGCAGTGCAACGCGGCGGCGCACTGTTGACCACGCCCAAAACAGCGGCGCGCGCAAAAGAAAACTTCGACGTCTCTGCGCTTCCCGCAGACGCGTTCGACGCGATCAATCGCATCGAGACCCGGCAGCGGTACAACGAAGTCGTCAAGACCGGCAGCCCGGGTTTCATTCCGCAAAACAGATGACAGCAGCAGGTGAACTGCGTCCGGAGACAAGCATGCAACAAGATGAAATTCGTGAAGCCTTGCACGCGCACTGGCAAGCGTCGGCCGCGGGCGACCTCGATGCGGAACACCAGATCTACGATGACGAGGCGGTCTGCGATTACCCGCAATCAGGCGAACGCATCCATGGCCGAAGCAATCTGCAGGCGTTGCGCGGCCATCATCCGGACAAGCCTTCGGGCTTCGACGTCCGGCGAATTCAGGGGAACGGGGACCTCTGGATCACCGAATACACGATCAGCTATAGCGGGCAGCCGTACTGTGTCGTGAGCATCATGGAGTTCTGCAACGACAAGGTGATTCACGAGACGCAGTATTTTTCGGAGCCGTTCAAGGCACCGGAATGGCGAAGCCAATGGGTCGAGCAGATCGCGTGAGCGAGTCGGTTCGTGAGCGAACGGGCGACGCCTCACCCGTCGTCGCCGATTCGCCGCCGCTGCCGCGTTAATCGTCAATCGCGGCGCGCAGAAACTTCTCCTGCCGCGCGACGTGCAGCGAGCGAAAGCCCGGTGCGGTCGAAGCGGTCGCCTCCGGTCCGACATAGCGCAGCACAGCTGGCGCCTTGACGATTTCCAGCAGCGGCTCCAGCACGAAGCTCCACGCGCCCTGGTTTTTCGATTCTTCCTGACACCACACGACGCTCTTCAGATTCGGATAGCGTGCCAGTTCCGCACTGATCTGCTTCGCCGGGAACGGATACAGCTGCTCGACACGCACCAGCGCGATATTGTCCTTGTTCGCCTGACGCCGACGCTCCAGCAGTTCGTAGTAGATCTTGCCCGAACACAAAATGACCCGCTCGACGCTCGACGCCGCTTCCTTCGAGCGCGATTCCGCAAGCATCTCGTTGAACCGGCCGGTGGCGAGATCGTCGAGGCTGCTGACGGCATCCGGATGACGCAGCAGCGACTTGGGCGTCATCACGATCAGCGGCACACGATCCTGCAGCACCGCTTGCATTCGCAGCAGGTGAAAGATCTGCGACGGCGTGGTGGGCTGACAGACTCGCATATTGTCCTGCGCACACAGCTGCAGATAGCGCTCGAGGCGCGCGGACGCGTGTTCCGGGCCTTCCCCTTCCTGACCGTGCGGAAGCAGCATCGTCACGCCGCTGCGTTGCCCCCACTTTGCCGCGCCTGCCGACAGAAAGTTGTCGATCACCACTTGCGCGCCATTCGCGAAATCGCCGAACTGCGCTTCCCACAGCACCAGCGCATTGTGCCGAACCACCGAGTAGCCGTATTCGAAGCCCAGCACCGCGGCTTCCGACAGCACCGAGTTGTTGACCGTGAACCGGCCCTGTCGATCCGCCACATGCTGCAGCGGCACGTACGTGCCTTCCGCGCGGATCGAACGCTTCTGATCGTGCAGCACCGCATGACGATGGCTGAACGTACCGCGTTCGCTGTCCTGCCCGGTCAGGCGCACATCGATGCCGGCAGACAGTAGCGATGCATACGCCAGATGCTCGGCCATACCCCAGTCAAGCGCGCGCTTGCCTTCGGCCATCTCATGGCGCGCGGACATCACCCTCGCTACCAGCGGATGCAGCGAGAACGGCTGTGGAACCGTCGTGACCTTGAGCGCCAGTCGTTGCACCCGATCCAGCGACGGCGGTGCATAAGCGATACGGCCGACGTTGCCGGCCAGCAGTTGCGGCCAGTTCGCCTCCTGGTTCTTCTGTCTGGGCGGCTTCTTCTGTTCGACCGATTGCGCAGCGTCGAGACGTTCACGATAGTCATGCACATACTGCTCGACGTTTTCCGCCGTCAGGATCTGCTGATCCACCAGCTTCCTCGCATAGAGCGTACGCACACCTGGGTGGCCCGCGATCGAGCGATACATCATCGGTTGCGTGATGGCGGGCGTGTCCTGTTCCTGGTGTCCATGGCGGCGAAAGCATACGAGGTCGATCACGACGCTCTTGCCGAACGTGGTCCGAAAATCGATTGCCAGACGCGTGGCGGCAATCACGGCCTCGGGGTCGTCGGCGTTGACGTGCAGCACCGGCGCTTCGATCATCTTCGCGATGTCGGTGCAATAGAACGACGAGCGTACGTCTCTCGGGTCCGACGTCGTGAAACCCAGCTGGTTATTCACGACCACGTGTACCGTACCGCCCGTTCCATAACCTCGTGTGTTCGAAAGGTTCATCGTCTCCATCACGATGCCCTGCCCCGAGATTGCCGAATCGCCGTGAATTTCCACCGGTAGCACGGCGCTCGCGCCTTGTCCCAGCACTTCGGCACGCGCACGCGCAATGCCTTGCACGACCGGATTGACGATTTCCAGGTGCGACGGGTTGAACGCGAGCGTCACTTCTGCCGGCCCGGTGGCCGTAGGCAGCAAGCCCGTAAAGCCCTTGTGATATTTGACGTCGCCCGCCGGCAACAGATTCGCGGTCTTCCCTTCGAACTCGTCGAATAACGCCGCCGGTGGCTTGCCGACGATATTGACGAGCACGTTCAGGCGTCCGCGATGGGCCATGCCGAGAATCGAGCTCTTGACGCCCATGGTCGCGCCGTAGGCAACCAGTTCGTCGAGCAGCACGATCAGCGACTCGCCGCCTTCGAGAGAAAAACGTTTCTGGCCGACGTAGCGCGCATGCAGGTACTTTTCCAGTCCTTCGGCTGCGGTAAGCCGTTCGAGGATGTGCAGCTTGTCGCCGTGGTCCAGCGTCGCCTTCGAACGCGAAGACTCGATCCGCATGGCCAGCCAGTTGCGCTGCTCCGGATCGGCCAGATGCATGAATTCAACGCCCAGCGTTGCGCAATAGGTTTCTTTCAGCGCCTGCACCAGTTCGCCGAGCGTCGCATCGCGGTCCATGAAATACGTGCCCGCCATGCTGAACTTCGTGTTCATGTCCGCCTGGGACAGATCGTAGTAGCTCGGGCTCAATTCCGGCACCGGTGCCGGCGCGCTCCAGCGCAGCGGATCCAGATGGGCGTTGCGGGTGCCGACCGCGCGATAGGCCGAGATCAACGCCTGCACGGCGACCTGCTTGCGGGCGAACTTCAGGACTTCGTTTTCCGACTGCCCTGCGGCTCGCGTTTCTTTGACCAGCTCGACAAAACGCGATACGACCGGGCCGTGCGCGATATCGCCGGTGTCCGAGCCATCGAGGGCCGGCATGCCTCGCAATGCATCGAAATAGCCGCGCCAGTCCTCCGACACCGTGGCCGGATCGTCAAGGTATGCCTCGTATTGCTCTTCGACGTAAGGAGCATTGCTTCCAAACAGGAAGGAGGTCTTCTGATTGCGCATCATCATGGTGATTCTGTCCTCGTGCAAAACCTCACGGCTTTTGCCGCCAGGTTCCTGTGCTTGTCAGGATCGGCACGCTTCTGAGCGCCGATGAGAACAGTTTAGGTTCGATGGATGGATGCGGAGGCGATGGCTGCGACGGTCTGGGGACATTTCCGGCGCGATTCTGGCCAACTGGCGACGCTTGCAATTAACGCGTCGAACCCGAAGAAGGCGAAGCGACCGCGACGATATGCGCCGGCTTGCACAGTTCCGGGCGGCCCGCTACCGGCGCTGAATCGGGTGAAGTTCGGCTAGCACACCGCGCGACCGTCTCTGACGGTCTTCGCGCGGCGCCGCTGTCAACTACTGGCAACGAACCCTTAGGTTCACAGATACTCGACGTTGCCGTCCACGCTGATAGCCTGCCCGGTGATGTTCTGCCCCGCCGGCGAAGCAAGAAACAACGCCATCGCGGCGATATCGTCGACGCTTACCATCCGGCGTAGCGAGATCTTGCGAAGGTATTCCTGCTTCATCGCTTCGAAGGTTACGCCGGTTGCTTCGGCGCGGGCCGCAATCACGCGCTCCATGCGCTCGCCCTGCACCACGCCGGGCAGAATCGCATTGACGCGGATATTGCTCGGTCCGAGCTCGACAGCCAGCGACTTCACCAGCCCGACGATGGCCCATTTGGTCGACGCGTACGGCGTGCGATACGCATAGCCGAGCCGCCCCGCCACCGAAGACATCGCAATGATGCCCGCGCAATCCGAGGTTTCCTTCAGGATCGGCACGGCCTTGCGCAGAAAATAGTATTGGCTGTTGAGGTTCGTCGAGATGGTGCGATCCCATTCATCCGGCGCGATTGCGTCAACGTCACCCGTGGGTCCGGCGATGCCTGCGTTGTTGATCAGGATATCGAGCCCGCCGAGCTTGGTGCAGGCATCGTCGATCACCGCGTCGACCTGCTGGCGATTGCCCACGTCGGCCAGACCCGTGTGGAGCTTCGGATTGCGCTCCCTGGCGCTCGCGATGGCTGACGAGTCGACGTCGCAGATATAAACGTTGGCGTCGGCCTGCAAGAACCCCTCGGCGATCGCGGCGCCGATGCCCGACGCTGCGCCCGAGACGAATACACGCAAGCCGGCTCGCGGCTTTAGCAGTTCAAAAGTATTCAAGTGTGTTCCCAACGGGTGAATTTGCGCTGATGTTCAGTTGAACGCCGCCGCACGTGCCGCAGCGGGTTGCTCTTCGGCCCGAATAGCTCTGGCGAGAAGCGGCACGAGACACAAGCCAATAACCGATGCCGCGACAATGACCTTGAAGCCCGCATCGCTGCGATGGCTCAACGTCTCCACCAGTCCGAAAAGATAAGGGCCGGCGAATCCGCCCAACAGTCCCACCGTATTGATAAATGCAAGGCCCGCAGCGGCCTGGATGCCTTGCAGCCGCTTCATCGCCACTGCCCAATACGACGGCAGGATGCCGCCCGCAAAGAATCCGGTCGTGCCCAGAAGCAGGATTTGAATTGTCTGGCTGCTGCTTGCAATGAACGCCAGGCCGCTCACCACCAGGCCCGCAGTCAGCACGCCAAGAAATGCGCAGTCGTTTGTCAGGCGGCGGTGAATGCGCGGCAGCGCGAGCACGCCGAACAGAAAGCCGAAGCCAACGCTGCTCGACAACAAGCCCACGAGCAGCGGCGAACTCACATGCATCTGCGACACGATCGCCGGCGTGAAGAAGTACAGCCCCACGAAAGCCACCTGATTCATGAAGTAAAGCAGACTGATCACGATGGTGGTCGGCCGCCTGATTGCCGCGAACCAGCCTGCCGGGAAGAGCCCGGCATGACCGTGGGTATCGATGACCGCATGCTTTTCAAGCGATTGCGCCTCAGGCGTCGTCAGCCATTTGACGGAAGTCGGCCGGTCCGGAAGCTTGAAATAAAGCACGATGCCCGCGACGATGGTCGGCACGCCTTCGAGCAGAAACATCCATTGCCAGCCACGCAGGCCGCCGGTGCCACCCAGTTGCATCAGCGCCGCACCGAGCGGGTTGCCGACGATCAACGCGATCGACGGCGCGGTGTAAATCCAGCCGACCGCAACCGCGCGGTCTTTCGGCGCAAACCACAGCGTCACCATGTACATCAGCGCAGGGAACAACCCGGCTTCGGCGATGCCCAGCAGCACGCGCAGCACGTAGAACGACCACTCCCCTTGCACAAACATCATCGCCGTCGACAACGCGCCCCACGTCACCGCAATACGCGCGATCCATTTGCGCGGACCGACGCGGTGTGCGGCCAGATTGCTCGGCACCTCGAGGAGCGCGTAGCCGATGAAGAAAATGCCTGCGCCAAGGCCGTAAGCTGCGGCACTGATACCCAGATCTGCGGCAAGCGCGGCCTTGGCAAGCGCGACGTTCGTGCGGTCGATAAACGACAGGAAATAGATCGCGCACATCAGCGGGAGCAGCCTGATCATCGCCTTGCGAGTCGCCAGGCGATGGGTTATGCCCATGCCTTCGTCAACGGTAGCGGCATTCATCATGTCTCCAGTTATTGGTCTGCTATTTTTTGGGCAAGGCAAATTGCAGCTCGCAGCGGCAGTTCACAGCGAAACGTTATCGCGCCCCTTCAGCCCAAGCATCGCGCGAGCCTCAGCCGGCGTCGCAATCTCGAACGACAGCTCTTCGAGAATGCGGCGAATCTTGCGCACCTGCTCGGCGTTGGTTTTGGCTTTCACGCCTCTGGAAAGATAGACGCTATCCTCCAGCCCGACGCGCACATTGCCGCCCATGATCGCGCCCATCGTCACCAGCGACATCTGATGTCGCCCCGCACCGAGCACCGAGAACTGATAGTGCTCGCGGCCGAACAAACGGTCGGCGGTCGAGCGCATCACATTGAGGTTCTCCGGGTCCGGGCCGATCCCGCCCAGAATGCCGAGCACCGACTGGATGAAAAACGGCGGCTTGATCAGGCCGATGTCGATGAAATGGGCAAGGTTATACAGGTGCCCAACGTCGTAACACTCGAACTCGAAGCGCGTGCCGTAATCATTGAACTCGGTCAGGATGTTCCTGATGTCGCGGAAGGTGTTGCGAAAGATCATGTCCTCCATGCCTTCGACATAATCCTTCTCCCAGTCGAATCGCCACGACGGCATCCGCGCCGCGACCGGATGCAACGAGAAGTTCATCGAGCCCATGTTGAGCGAACACATCTCGGGCTTCGCGATGCGCGCATACGCGAGCCGCTCGTCGAGCGTCATCCGCGTGCTGCCGCCGGTCGAGATATTGATCACCGCATCGGTGTGGGCCGCAATCTCTGGAACGAATTGCCTGAAAACGTCGGGAGAAGGCGTCGGCCGGCCATCGTCGGGATTGCGCGCATGCAGATGCAAAATGGCTGCACCCGCCTGGGCTGCTTCGAGCGCCTGAGTCCTGATGTCCGCGGGCGTGAGCGGCAAGTACTCCGACATCGAAGGAACGTGCGCCGACCCTGTCACCGCGCACGTAATGATGACCTTGCGATTCATGCTGTCTCCAGAATATTGACGGGCCATGCCATCGCAACAGGCCCGTCTGTTGTTGTACCGATGATAGTGAGATACGATTTGCTTCGTAAGGTCAATTTCGGACAGAGTGATGTCCCCGCAGGACATCCGTGAGGAGGCAGGGTGTCTTCGAAATTTCCGCTGCTCAACGAGCGCATCCATGCGCCGTACAAAATCGCGGCACTGGTCGAGGTCCTCGCGGAACAAGGCATTGCCGCCGAAGACAGCCTGAAAGGAAGCGGCGTCGCGCCGGGCGAGATCTACGATGCTGCGGTGCTGACATCGGTGCGCCAATACGCTGCTGTCTGCAAGAACGCGGTGAAGCTTTCATCGGACCCGGCCACGCCTTTCAGAACTGGCTCCCGTCTTCATCTCGCTGCGTACGGGATGTACGGGTATGCGCTGATGTCTTGCCTGTCGCTGCGCGACTACTTCCGGCTCGGCGTGAAATACCATGGCCTCGCCACGCCGACGCTGACCATCGAGTGGACCGAGTATCCGGACAGCGCCGTCTGGACCTTTCCCGACGCATTCGCATCGAACCTGCCGCACGACGTGCAACAGTTTTTACTTGAACAGCAATACACGCAGCACGTCACCCATTTGCAAGACGTCGCAGGCAGAAGCTGCCCTCCGGTCAAGGCGCGTTTTGCGTATCCGGCGCCACGTCACGCAGCCACGTATGCGGAGTATCTCGGCTGCCCCTGTGAGTTCGACGCGCCGCAGTGCGAGCTGATCTATGACAGCGCGATACTCGGGTTCAAACCGCAGCTCGCGCACCGGCATTCGGCTGCGCTGCTTCAGGAAACCTGCGACCGGCTCATCGGGCAAGCCAAAACCTCATTCGGCGCATCCGGCGAGGTGTATCAGGAGTTGATGCGCAAACCCGGCGAGTTTCCGGATATGGAAGCCGTAGCCGCTGCGCTGAAGATGACCAGCCGCACGCTACGTCGGCGGCTCGAGGCGGAAGGCACTTCGTTTCTCGCCATCGTCGACGATGTGCGCTGCTCGCTGGCGACTGAATACCTGAAAACAACCAGGATGAGCACGGAAGACGTCGCGATGCTGGTTGGCTTTAGCGATACCGCGAATTTCCGCAGGGCGCTGAAGCGTTGGACCGGAAAAGGCCCCGCGGAAATTCGCCAGCAGTAAGTCACACGAGCGGAATGTAGATATCCGTCTGCCACTGGTCCTGCGGCGTTTCGGGAAACACGCTCAGATAGTGAAAGAACAACGGATGATCGCGCAGCTCTTCTCCGCTTGCGGGAAGCCAATCGCGAAAGATCGGGTAGATCGTCTCGCCGATATGGTCGGTCGAGCCGCTATGCCGAACCACCGCGCATCGGCCTGGCGGAATAGCAAGTTCGCGCACGCCGTAGTCGTTCGCTGCAACCGCTTGATCGATTTCACCGCAGATGTCGAAGCGGAACGCATCGGCCGGCGTCGTATCCGGATTGTTGCGCGGAATACCAAACGTCCGGCTCGATACCACCGGCGATTGCCCGCTTTGCTTGCGCCACTCGACGAACTTGCGCACGCTCTCGTTGACGAGTCCCGGCGCGCCACAGTGTTCGAGCGCGGCGACGCGCGTTTGTGCGAAATCCACGATTCGTACTTGCATGGTCAGTTTCCTTGAAAGATAGGGAACAACGAAGCTCGCACTCCAGACCAGCCAGCTCGGCCGCTGCCGAAACGCGCTCGGCGTCATGCCGAACGCGCGCTTGAACGCGCGGCTGAACGCTTCCGGGCTATCGAAGCCGGCGTCGAGCGCGACATCGAGCACCGCGCAGGACTCGCGTGAAGCAAGACAGCGTGCTGCCTGACGCAAGCGCAGCAGCTGCACGTAGCGCGCAACCGGCATGCCGACATAGGCCGCAAACTGCCGGTGAAAATGGAACTTCGAGAAGTTCGCAATGCCGCTCAGCGTGTCGACCGATAGATCACCGTCGAGATGGGTATCGATATAGGCGAGTATCGCTTCGAAACGCTTCGTGTAAGCGCGGGTCGGGTCGATGTCGATCTGCATGGGCTGCGTGTCTGGGTTGTGCGATGGATGTATGGTCGCCGATTGGCGATGCGGCGCGCCTAGCCGGGCTTGCTCAAGTGTCACCCCGCAATTTAGATCGCTTGACACACGCTATACCGATTCGTAGATTGCCACTCGAACCTTGAGCGTAGCGAATCGGAGGATGAATGGGGCGGTCACACGTATTACATGCCGGGCCGGAAACGGTCCACTGGGGCTACTTCGACGCTGCGCTCAAGCCAGCGCTCACCGTCGATTCCGGCGACAGCGTGCGTATCGAATCAGTGAACGGCCAGCCGCGCGATCTGATCGGCGTGCCGTTTGACGTGCTGCCCGAACATCGGCTTATTCACGAAGCATGCACAGCGAAGCTCGGGCCGCATATCGTCACGGGCCCGGTCGCCATCGACGGCGCACAGCCAGGCGATCTGCTGGAAGTACGCATACGCGAAATCGAATTGCGCCAGGACTGGGGCTGGAACGTGATACGGCCACTACGCGGCACACTCCCCGACGATTTTCCCCTCACCCGTTTGACGCACGCGCCGATCGATCGCGAACGGCGCACAACCACCTTGCCGTTCGGCGTCACCTTGCCGCTGCGCCCGTTCTTCGGCGTGATGGGTGTCGCGCCGCCGTCCGGTTACGGTGCGATCAGTTCGACCGAGCCGCGCGAGCACGGCGGCAACATCGACAACAAGGAGCTGTGCGCAGGCACCACCTTGTTCCTTCCCGTGCACGCGAGCGGTGCACTTTTCTCGGCCGGCGATGGACACGCTGTGCAAGGCGATGGCGAGGTCAACCTCACTGCGCTCGAAACTTCACTGGCGGGCGTGTTCGAATTTCACGTGCACAAGGCGGTGCATGCGCCGATGCCGATCGGCTTGACCGCCACGCACGTCATTACGATGGGCTTCGATGAAGACCTCGATACAGCGGCACGACAGGCGCTGCGCGAAATGATCGCGCTGCTGGCCGAGATCACCGGATGGGCACGCGAGGATGCGTATATGTTCTGCAGCATGGCGTGCGACCTGCACGTCACCCAGATGGTCAACGGCGAAAAAGGCATCCACGCAATGGTCGATCGCGCTCGCCTCATTTCGGTGCTCAAAGGCTCGCATCCTTTAACGATTGCGTTAAAGCAAGCGAGCTGATCGCTCCGCAAGCTTGTCAGCCGTGACTAACACGCGCAACAACACAAAATCATTTTTGAAATTCGCACGAGCCCATCCAGAATAGGCCTCGCAATCCGGCGGCCCATCATCTGGAGGACAAGGTGTCTTGCGCATCAAACAAGTCGGTTCCGTCACGCGGCGCGAAATATAGCCGCCGCCATATGCTGAAGCTCGGTGGCGCACTCGCCGGTACGCTGGCGATGCCGGCTCTTTCACATGCTGCGGGTCCGAAGATACGGGTGGGCTATCTGCCGCTGTCGGCAGGTCTGCCGCTCTTCGCGGCCGTAGAGAAAGGCTATTTCAAGGAAGCCGGCCTGGACGTTGAGGTCGTGCGTTTCGGCTCCGCGCAGCAAATCATGGAAGCCATGTTGGCCGGCCGGCTGGAAGGCTGCGCCAACGGCACCGGCACCGCCACGCTGGGTATAGGCAACATCGCGGAAAGCGGCGTATTTCGGCTGTTCTGTACCAACCCCAGCAACAAGGACCACGTGCTGGAAGAAATTCTGGTGGGCAAGGCGAGCCCATACAAGACGCTTGCCGATCTGAAAGGCAAGAAGATCGCGTGCGGCCCCGGCATCCAGAACGTGACGCTGTGCAAAGGGATCCTCGAAGGCGGCGGCGTGCCCGGTGTGAAGCCCGTCGAACTGCCGTACGAACAACACGTCGCAGCCGTCGCCGCGGGTCAGGTCGATGCGTGCTACACGCTGGAACCGATGGGCACGCTCGGCCGCCTGAACGGCACGACGCGTGTGCTGGAACCCGCTGTGGTGTCGCATTACGTGCTCGGCGATCCCGCAGCGCCCTGGCATGGCGGCGCGGCCGCGCTGACCGCGTCCTTCGTCAAGGCGAACCCGCAGGCCGCGAAGCAATACATCGCAGCGTATCTGCGCGGCGTGGATCGGGTGCGCCATTCGCTGGACTCGACGATCGGCTACCTGACCGGCTATACGCCGATTACCGCAGACCTCGCGAAGCAGGTGCCGATGGCAGCCTACGCGTCTTACACCGAATTGACCGCCGACGATCTGCGCTACTACCAGAAGTTCTACGATTTCTTCGCACAGAAAGGGGTGTTCTCGGAAAAGGTCGACGCGGCATCGATGCTGTACAAGGCATAGCGAATGGACAAGCCCGCCGTTTCCGACTCGCCAGCCCACACCTGGGCGCCGCCGGCTTCACGCGACGCCGCGCCGCCCCGCGCGCCGCTGGGCGACCGCCTGCTGCCCTTCGTAGGCCCTGTGATCCTGTTCATCGTGTGGGGTGCGGTCGTGCGTATGGGGCTGATCAAGCCCATCCTGCTGCCCGGTCCGATCGACACGCTAGGCGCGTTGGTGCATGGCCTAGCGGGCGGCCCGCTACTGAACGACTTCCTCGTCACGGTCGGCCGCACGCTGGAGGCGTTTGTGATCGCAGCGGTGATCGGCATGCCGCTCGGCATTGCGCTTGGCAGCAATCAGCGCGCGTATCGCAGCGTCGAGTTCCTGGTGGATTTTTTCCGCTCTACGCCGGCGTCCGCGCTGATTCCGCTGTTCCTGCTGATCTTCGGTGTGTCCGATATCAACAAGGTTGCGATTGCGGCGTTCGGCGCACTGCTGATCGTCGTGTTCAACAGTGCATATGGCGTCATCAATGCGCGCAAGCAACGCGTGATGGCCGCAAGAGTGATGGGCGCATCGCGCTGGCGCATCTTCAGGGACGTGCTGATCTGGGAAAGCCTTCAACCCAGCTTTGTCGGCCTGCGCTCCGCGGTGTCGATGTCGCTGGTCATCGTGATCGTGGCCGAGATGTTCATCGGCTCCGAAGATGGCCTGGGGCACGCGATTCTCGATGCACAGCAGGTTCTGAATGTGAAAACCATGTATGCGGCGATTCTCGCGGCGGGTGCGCTGGGCTATGCGCTCAACGTGCTGTTTCTGTTGCTGGAGCGGCGCGTGGTTCATTGGAGCGGACGATAGATGAACACGGTAGCGAACCCGCCGCGTTTTGCCGATATACCGCCCGCGCGGTTCAAGCCGGGACCGGCAGGCACCCACATCACGATTCGCGGCCTGACCAAATACTTCGCCGGATGGCCGCTGTACGAAGACTTCGACCTCGATATCCCGAAGAGCCGTATCGTATCGATCTTCGGCCCGAACGGCTGCGGCAAGAGCACGCTGATCAACATGATCGCGGGCCTTGTGCCGATCGATCGCGGCGAGATCCTGTTCGACGGCAAATCGCTGAAAGACACGCGCATCGGCTACGTGTTCCAGAACTATCGCGAGGCGCTGTTCCCGTGGATGCGCACACTCGACAACATCGCGTACCCATTGCTGCTGGAAGGCAAAAGCAAAGCCGAAGTCGATCGCCGCATGGAAGAGCTGGTCGCATCGTTCGACGTCAAATTCGACCTGAAGCGCTACCCGTACGAACTATCCGGCGGCCAGCAGCAAACGGCCTCCATCATGCGCGCGCTGGCGCCGCGCCCAGAAGTGCTATTCCTCGACGAGCCCTTCTCGGCACTCGACTTCGAGATGACGCTGTTCATCCGCGAAAAACTGCAGGAAGTTTTCATGCAGACCGGGACGACGATGCTGCTGGTTTCGCACGATCTTGAAGAGGCGGTGTATCTCGCCGATCAGGTGCTGCTGCTGACCAAGCGCCCCACCCGTGTCGCCGAAACCATCGAGTACGGCGAAGCACGACCACGCACGGTCGAAACGCTGTCGCAGCCGAGCTTTATCGACACCAGGAAGCGCAGCCTGGAAATCTTCCAGCGCGAAGTGCGCCGATGAGCGACGGCGAGTGCACAGGCAAGCCGCATTGAAACAACCGATAACCGCGCATGCAAGTATTGTCATGTAAGCATGCTATTGTCTTGCGCGCCTTCGGGATGCAATCTTTGCGCTCTACCTGCTGCCACGCTCATGCCCATCACCGTTAGTTTTCCCGCAGAAATCCGCGACTGGATTGCCCACAATCTGACGCGCGGTGTCGCTCCGCAATTGCTGGTGCGCGAACTGGTCGATCGAAACAACGCCACCGAACTGGCTACGGCAATGGTCGACGCGGTCACTTCGGCCTTTATGTACGGCACGTCGCTGCCCGGCGAAACACTTGAAGTGGGCGGCGCTCCGGTCACCTATGTACCGGAACCGTTGCGCGTGCCGGACGGCGCACAGATCACGATCGGCGAGCGCAAGCTACGCGTACTGGCCCGCATGCAACGGCCTGCCGCGGTGCATCTCGCCGGTTTTCTCAGCGCGAACGAATGCGAGCAGCTGATCGCACTGGCGCGGCCGCGCCTCGATCACTCGACCGTCGTCGATCCGGTCACCGGCCGCAACGTCGTGGCGGGCCACCGCAGCAGCCATGGCATGTTTTTTCGTCTGGGAGAAACGCCGCTGATCGCGCGCGTGGAAGCGCGCATCGCCGAACTCACCGCGTTACCGGTGGAAAACGGCGAAGGCCTGCAACTGCTGCATTACGAAGCAGGCGCGGAATCGACACCGCATGTCGACTATCTGGTTGCGAACAACCCGTCGAACCGCGAATCGGTGGCGCGCAGCGGCCAACGCGTCGGCACGCTGCTGATGTATCTGAACGATGTGGAACGTGGCGGCGAGACCGTGTTCCCGCAACTCGGCTGGTCGGTGGTGCCGCAACGCGGCGACGCGCTTTACTTCGAATACGGCAACCGCTTCGGGCTGTGCGATCCGAGCTCGCTGCATGCGAGCACGCCGTTGCGCTCGGGCGAGAAGTGGGTCGCCACCAAATGGATCCGTACGCATCGTTTCGTGCCGCGCGATCAGGCCTAACCAGCAACAACCGGACGCGGAACAAACCGGCACCGCGCGGAGCGCAGCAAGCGCCCGCCCCGCACTGCCGCTGTGTTAGCGCTGGAATACCTCGTCGGCAACCCAGCCATCTGCCGTCAGGTACACCCCTTCACGCAACTGCATCGTGCCGGCGCCCTCGACCACGCGCTTGATCATCGGGAACACGCGCTGTGCATCGGCATTTTTGGCCCACGGTGCCGGATCGATCTTGTACGTGTAGATGACCGACGTGGCCAGCTTGCCTTCCACTTGCGACGGCCGCTCCCAACCCACCACCTTGTCGAGCGTCAGCGTGGCCGCGCAGAAATCGCCCGGGTGCGTCACCTTGGTGGTGGCCGTCTGAACCACTTCGGGAATGTTCAGGTAGTACTTCTTGCCTTCTTCCGTCAGCTGGTACTGGCGGGCTTCGGCGGTGATCTTCTTGCCCGCGTCGTCGGTGCGCCCGACAACCATGTTCTTGCCCGACACGAGGCCGAGCTTCTCAAGTACCGGCATCTGCACCGCGTCGCGCGTGCCCGCAGCCATATCGTCCGCCGTCACATAGATCGGCCAGTCGTATTTGGCGAGGCACAGGTGGCCGCGTTTGGCGAGAAAGTCGTTGATGGTGGCCGTGAAATTCTCGCGGCTAACGTCCTGGCTCTTGTCATGGCAGCCAGCAGCAAACAGTGTCAGGGAGATCAAGGCAGCCGCGCCGCAAGCGAGGCGGACGGCAGTGGTACGTCGCGTCATGGTGTGTTGCTCAGGTTAATGGCTAAAGCGCAGATAAATCGCAGCGCGCAGCTCGCCGTTACGGCGGGCCGCGCGCAGAACATCGTTAGTTCACGCAGGCACCGCTGGTGGGCGGCGTGGCCGGAGCCTGGTAGCCGTCGGTCAGCGTGTTCATGAAGCAGATCAGATCGGAAATATTCTGCTGCGTCATCTGCGGCGCCGAATGGATCGCACGCGGCTTCGCACCGTCAGCCGCGGTGGTGCCGCCAGCGTCGGTCTGCCCCTGCCCCATCGGCAATTCTTCGTCGACATTGCCCTGGAACTGCGCCGGCAAGTCGTTAAACGACTGGGCCGTCGCACCCGATGCAGCCGTCGGATACAGCGCGTATTCCGGGTTCTGTACGACATGGGTGGGGTCGCCACCGGTGCTCGGATACCAGTATTCCGGGTTCGTATCGCGGGTGTTGTAGAAATTCAGCACCTGCGTGAGCGAGTGGAATACGCCATTGTGGAAAAACGCGCTACGGGTGGCCACATTGCGCAGCGTCGGCACCTTGAAGCGGCCGCAGTACGGATCAGGTACGTTGACACCGGTAATCGCATCCGGGCCGCCGCCGCTGTTGGCCGTACCCGGCGGGTGGATCGTGGCGAGCGGACCGCACAGGCCCATATCGACGAACGACGTGTCGGCGTTGGCCGGAATCGGATTCGGGTTGCCGGGGATCTGCGTGTCGTTGCGCGGCACGCCGAGCGACTGATACGTGAAGTCGGTCATCAGCCCGATCGAGCCGTTGAAGTTCGCGCCCGCATAGTGGCAAGCCACGCAGCCGGCGCCGGCATCCGTGTCGTTGAACAGCTGCAGGCCGCGCATTTCCGCCGGCGTCAGCGCGCCGCCAATCTTGTTGCCCGCAAACAGGTCGAACTTGCTCGAGTACGGCGCAAAGCTCGGGTCTTCAACCTGATAGGCCTGCAACGCAGTGCCGACGGCATTGAAGGTCGCGTTCGCGTCGGAGAATACGCTTGCGCCGAAGGCCTGCTGGAACAGCGCCGCGTACGACGCCGTTTGCACGGTCTGCACCACGGCGGCTGGCGACGCGTTGTTCATCTCAATCGGATTGAGCAGCGGCAGTGCCGGCTGCGTGGCGAGCGTGGTTGCGCGGCCGTCCCACATGAAGCCGCCGCCGGGCGCATTCTGCGTGATGCCGTCCGGATTGTCGGCGACGTCGTTGTACGGCGGCGTCATCGATTTATAGCGCAGCGAAGGCACCGCGCGCTGTCCAGCCTGCGACGGATCGGAGCCGAGCTGCACCGACAGACTGTTCGGCGGTCCGTACGCGAACTGCGGGTTGTGGCAGGTCGCGCAGGCCATGTTCTTGCCGCCCGACAGATTCTTGTCGAAGAAGAGTTGCTGTCCGACTTGCGCCGCGAGGCTCAGCTTGACCGCCGCGGGAGGCGGGAGTCCGCCGTTCGGGCTGCCGCTCGTCGTCTGGCTCGCGCCGCTGCTGCCGCCGCCGCCGCAGGCGGTCAACAGCAGGGATAGCGCGCAGAGTCCGCTAAATAGAAGTTTTCGCATGACAAGGTCTTTGATTGCCTGGGTCTGGTACTACGCAGTCCCGGTGAAACCGAGGGCCACCTGGCGATGGGAGCGACGATACGCAAACTGCCGGACCGCAAAACAGCGCGGTCCGGCAGCGAGATCACAAGCTTGCAATTGCGGGAGGCCACCACGCGCCTCCCGCGTACCGCGTGCTTACTTGGAGAGTGCCCAGATGTTGACCGCGCTCGCGTCCGGACCCGGAGCACGCGAAGCCAGCGAGGTACCCGTCACGTCGACCGGGTTCAGCTTCTGCGTGTAGGTTGCCGGCGTGATGTACGCGTGGTTCATCGGACGTACGCCGTCGAAGTGCGTATCCGCGCTGCCTGCGAGTTCCGGCAGGTTCAGGATGTTCGTCGCGATGAACGATTCCGTGTACTTTGCGCGAGCAAGGTACGTGGCCGGCTGCACCGGGTCGGCGACCTGGAACATGTCCTGCAGCGTACGCACCAGCGAGAAGTGGCTGTACTCGTCGCTGTCGACGATGTTCGGGTTCAGCTGGTTCGTCGCCACACCGAAGATCGAGTTGCCGTGACCGTGGTTGCCGCCGTTGTAGAAGGCGGTCGGCGTCGGCGCGAGCGCGCCGTTGGTCAACGTCAGCGGTGCCTGGTTGACGTTGGACGTCACCGGGTTCCAGCCGCAGCACGAGGTGGAGCTGCCTTCGCCTTCGTCGAACATCACGACGATGGCCACCTTGCGTTGCTTGTTCAGCCACAGCGGCGAAGCCTGGATCTTCGTGACCACCTGGCGAACATAGTCGTCGCCACGCTGCACGATCGGCGAGCTACCGCCCGCGCACGACGGATCCGAACCCGTGCCGTGCATGTCGTCGCACTGGTCAGGCATGATGAAGTTCACGTTGCCCACGTCGCCCGATGCGAGGTCGGTGCTGAACTGGTCCGGGTTGTAGCCGGTCGGGATCGGGTAGACGGTGGTCTTCGCCCAGTCGGCGGCGGTGTATTGCGTGCCGAAGATCGTGCGGTTGTCTGCCATGAACTCCGGCAGCTTACGCGTTTGCTGGTACGCCATGCCCGGATGGTGCTTGGTCTTGTACAGCGCGTTCGGCACGACGGAGGCCACGCCGGTGCCGCCCGGGCCCTGGTACGTATCCGTGATCGCCGGGTCGGCGATACTGTCGACGCGCGGGTCCTGGCCCGGGTTCATCGATTCGCTGTAGGTACGCCACGTCATGCCCGCTTGCGACAGCAGGTTGAAGATCGACGGTGCCTGGATGTTGTGGTTGGCCAACGTGCCGGCCGTCAGACACGACGCGCCCGTCACGCCCGACAGCGTGTTGCCGTTGCCCAGCGGCGGAACAGCGGGAGTAGCGACCAGCGGCTGCCCGTCGGAAGCCTTGCCGCCCGCGAATGCTGCATCCGTCGGCGCGTTGACGCCGGTGCCGGCTGCGCAACCCCACCAGTTGTCGTCGGTGATACCCCAGTCGTCGCCGCCGCCAAGTGCCGTGTAGTTCGGCTCGCTCGGGTTGCCGGTCGAGTAGTAGGTCGTGAACTGTGCGTTGGCGCTGAGGAACTGGTTGATAAACGGAGCCTGAGTGGCACCCAGAATACCCGGCAAGGTGCCGATCGGCGCCACGCTATGGTTTTCCAGCATGATGACGAACACGTTGTCATAACGCGGCACGCCTTCGACGTTGAACGCGGCTTGCTGTGCTTGTGCGAACGTGATCGGCTTCTGCTGCGCGGCCGGTTGAACGGCGGTAGCGGTGCTCACGCCTGCCTGACCGACCAGCGCCGGATCCCCACCCAGCACGGCGAGGTTGTCCGGGTACAGATCGGCACGGTCGAGCTTGGTCGTTGCGTACGTGTAGCGGTTCGCGAGCTGGTTGTCTTCGAACAGCACGGCTTGCTGCACAGCACCCGTCAGCTTGTTCGCATCGCTCAGCACGTTCGCGGCCGTCACGGCCACGGTCGCCGTGCCCAGCTGCGGTGCGCTCATGCGCGTCACGAGGTTGGTCTTCTCGGTCGCGTACGCGGTGCCATTCGCTTCAACCAGGCGTTGCACTTCGCTCGACATCGGGCTGATCACAACGGCCGACGAGCCTTGCTCCGTGATCTGGGCAGCCGAGGCGCGCAGGATCATGTGGCTCGGGACAGCTGCGCCGGTGGCCGTGTTGGTGGCCTTGGTGCTGATGTCGGCGATCAGTTGGCCGCTACCTGCTGCCTGCAGCGAGAAATGGCCGTTGGCATCGGTCGTCGTTTTGACTTCCGAAGCATCGCACACGCCATTGCCGTTTGCGTCGAGGCACACCGTTGCGCCGGTGAAGTAGCCGGCCTTGAGGGTCGGGTTACCGCTCGTGCTGCCCGGCGTGACGCCTGACGAGGCAACGACGCCCGCGAACGTGGTCGGCGTAGCATTGGCCGAAGTCGACGGGTTGTTGTTGTCGCTGCCGCCGCACGCTGCCAGCGTGCAGGCAGCAGCGATCGACGTTAGAAGAAGCGTGGTGCGATTAGGTGATATGACCGACATTATGGGAGCCCCTGCTGGTTTGTGATTACTACTCTTTTGCTGTCGCGAGACAGATCGCTTACCTGGCGGGGCGGATTATCAAGTCGTTACATTAATGTTTCGTGAAAGCAAGCTTGATTAGAGTTTCCTTACGTTTTAATTTCATTATTCTTCTATTTTCATTTTTTGCGCTGCCATTTATCGCAAAAAAGAATGGCCGTTAGCCATTTACTGGTATTTCGGGCAAGTTGCCGAACCAATAGATTACAGATCGCCAACACAATCGTCGCGCAAGCCTTAATTACGATTAACTTTCAATTTCAGGAGATTCACATGTCACGCATCGTCCAGTTCTCCCGTGCCGGCGGCCCTGAAGTGCTCGAATACGTCGACGTACCGGTTCGTGCGCCTGCTGCAAATGAAGTCCGGATCAACGTGAAGGCAATCGGCATCAACCGCGCCGAAGCGATGTGGCGCGCCGACCTGTATATCGAACCGGTGCAGTTTCCGGCGGGTCTTGGCTATGAGGCGGCAGGCATCGTCGAGGCGGTCGGCGCGGATGTGTCCGGCATTGCGACCGGAGATGCAGTCAGCGTGATTCCTTCGTTCTCGATGAACCAATACTTTACGTATGGCGAAATAATCACGGTTCCGGCTTATGCGGTCGTCAAGCATCCGCAATCGCTTTCGTTTACGGACGCGGCATCGGTATGGATGATGTTCATGACGGCGTACGGCGCGCTGATCGAAGATGCCAAAATAGGTAATGGCGATTTTGTCGTGATTCCCGCTGCGTCCAGTAGCGTCGGCCTCGCGGCAATCCAGCTCGCCAATTATGCCGGCGCGACCCCGATCGCATTGACGCGCACGTCGGCCAAGCGTGACGCGCTGCTCGCGGCCGGCGCCGCGCATGTGATCGCAACCGACGAAGCGGACATGGCAGCGGAAATCATGCGCATCACCGGCGGCAAGGGCGCGCGCGTCGCGTTCGATCCGGTCGGCGGTCCGACCTTTCCGAAGCTGATTTCCGCACTGTCGTTCCAGGGCACGGTCTACCTGTACGGTGCGCTCGCCAAAGGCGAAACACCTATCCCCGTGCTCGAGATGCTCGCCAAAATGCAAACCATCAAGGCGCACAACATCTGGCTGACAAGCGGCGATGAAACGCGCCGCAAGGCGGGCGTGGAATTCATCGTCAAGGGCCTCGCGAGCGGCGCGCTGAAGCCGGTTATCGATCGCGTCTTCAAGTTCGACGAAATGGCCGACGTGCATCGATATCTCGAGAACAATGGTCAGTTCGGCAAGATCGTCGTCACGGTCTAGCATTCATCCGGATCTGGAATAGCCGTCATCCCGGTTGATGCCTATCTGAAGCGAGTGGCACGCTCTAAAGTGGTCTCAACGCATCGCGCAAGTCCGAGACCAAGCGGGCTGGAAAGCGATTGCCACTTCTATCGCGAAGGCATCCGAATTTATCCCTTCCACACCAACAGCCCCCACAGCACCCACCCCACCGCAACCACTATCGCCAGCGAGCCGCCACCCAATAACACGGCGACGATCACCTCGCGTGACGGACTTGCCTGATGCCCCGCGCCTGCAATAGGCGTGGCCCGGCTGGTGCCCCACAACGCAGCCAGTAGCAAACTGGAAAAGATCGCGTACAGGCCCAGCACCGCCAGAACCTGCGTTGTCCGCTGCGCTCCCTCCGGCAGCGCGAGGTGCGGCCACATCAGCCCGAATGCCCATAGCGTCATGCCGCTTTGCAGGCCCGTGACGTGCGCCGTCACGCCCATGCGGGAATTCGGCAAGACTGGCAACGCGAATCCGATCAACAGTCCGAACAGGAAAAGCACCGTGCCATAGATCAAAAACTGCTGGGGGATCGGGTTCATCGCTTTTCTCGCTACTAGAACATGAAGTCGTCGTTGCTGTCGGGAATGGCATTCAGCAGATCGCGCAACCGCCTGCGTCTCGCCTCGATGCGCGACAGGATCCAACGCAACATGCTCACGCGAGCGCGGCCAGTCGGCCGATCCAACGCTTGACGGGACATCGCGGCACGCAGCTTTAAACACGCACACATTGCATCCTCCGTAATTCTGCGCGAGGCTGCGGGACGCATGGTTTGCGAGTGACATCTTCATAGATCATGCAGCGGGTCCTTCCAGTGACGACAAACGCGGTTGAACAATAACGTCTCGCGCATCCTCGCCCGAAGCACCCGTCATAGCCAGAAACAGTGCGGGGTATGTCGAAGGGACTGTACTGTCTTTGCGCAGGGTACGGTCGCGCACTGTGCCGCGTTTAACCGTACCGGTTGAATCATCCGTACAGTACCTTCGCACCGCCGATGGGTGTCGCTGGCACGGACCGATGACGTTTGAAATGAAGAGCGTTGCCCACTACAAGTGTCTTTTCCAGCTCACATTTTCAAAGGACGCGAATGACCGACGTCATCCGGGTAACGCGCAATCAAGGGGTAGCGTTCGTCACCCTGCAACGCCCTGAACGAAACAATGCCCTCAACCGCGCGCTGATCGATGCCCTTCACGGTGCGTTTGTGACGCTCGCTGCCGATAGGTCGATCGCAAGTGTCGTGCTATGCGGCGAAGGAAAAAGCCTCTGTGCCGGCGCTGACATCGCATGGATGCGAGAAGGCGCTTCGTATAGCCTCAAGGACAATGTCGAAGACCTGATGCATCTGGGGCACATGCTCCGAGCCCTGGACGAGATGCCTCAAACAACCATTGCGCGCGTCAACGGCCCAATATACGGCGGCGGCGTGGGGCTGGTAGCCGCTTGCGACATCGCGCTCGGCTCCGCAACCGCAACGTTCTGCCTGTCCGAAGTGAAGCTCGGCATCGTGCCGGGCATGATCAGCCCGTTCGTTCAACGAGCGGTTGGAGAGCGCATGGCGCGACGCTATTTTCAGAGCGCCGAGATCTTCGACGCTCAGGAGGCGCGGCGGCTCGGCCTTCTGCACGAAGTGATCGCCCCCGAACATCTCGACAGCGCGATCGACCGGATGTTGATGCAACTGACATCGGCCGCTCCGCAGGCACGGCGCCTCGCGAAACAGGCAATCACCGAGACCGCGGGCAAGCCAATCGATGAAGCACTGCTGTCGGACATTGCAACGATGATCGCCGACCTCCGCGCCCGTCCCGAGGCACACGAAGGACTTTCGGCATTTCTGGAAAAGCGCAAACCGTATTGGGCGCTCAGCTACACCAACGGTTTTTCTGCAAAATAAGCTGCGACCGTGGCCTGGCAGTCTCGCTGGCATTGGATCGCAGCCGCTGGCATTTGCCGGTACGGACGAATAAAATTGCTGAGCACTGTACGGGTTCAGCAAGAGGTACGGATGCCTGAAAGCAACAAGCCGCCTACCCGCATCGAAATAGCGATGTCGGTAATCCGGTCGCGCATCGAGAAATCGCCGGGCGTCAAACTTCCCTCTATTCGCCGCCTCGCCGAGCAACAGGGGTTTTCCAAATCGACGGTGGTCGAAGCCTATGACCGTCTGGTGGCCGAAGGCGAAGTCGAAGTGAAGCCGGGTTCGGGTTTTTTCGCGTCTGCACGCGTACGCCCGCTCAAACTGGCAGAACCCGGGTTGCAAGCCGATCGCGCGATCGATCCGCTGTGGATTACGCGGCATTCGCTGACCGTACTCGAACCTTCGTTAAAACCGGGCTGTGGATGGCTGCCGGACGACTGGCTCCCCGGTGACCTGATGCGACGCATTCTTCGCGCGATAGCGCGCGGGCAGACGGCGAATGTCACCGGTTATGGCACACCACAAGGCTTTCTGCCGCTGCGCGACCAGTTAGCCCGGCGTTTGAACGAACGCGCGGTTGCGGCCGAGCCGCACTCCATTCTGCTGACCGATTCGGCAACGCGCGCAATCGACCTTGTCTGCCGCTTTTTCGTGCAGGCTGGCGATACCGTGCTGGTCGACGACCCATGCTACTTCAATTTTCACTCGATGATGCAGGCCCAAAGAGTGAAGGCAGTGGGCATACCGTACACGCCGAACGGCCCCGATCTCGAATCCTTCGCAAAAGCTTGCGTCGAACATCGCCCGAAGCTGTATCTGACGACAGCCGTCTTGCACAATCCCACTGGCGTGAACGTCAGCGTTGCCACCGCGCATCGGCTGCTCAAGCTGGCGGAGGCACACGACCTCATTCTGGTTGAGGACAGCGTGTACGCCGATCTTGAGGAAAACCCATCCCCCGGCTTGGCCGCACTCGATGGTCTGGAGCGCGTGGTGCTGATAGGCAGCTTTTCAAAGACGCTATCTGGTGCATTAAGAAGTGGCTTTATCGCCGCGAGAAACGACTTTATCGAGGGGCTCACAGACCTGGCACTTGCAACAGGCTTTGGTGTGAGCGACCTGCCCGCGCAGATCACGCACCGGCTGCTGGTGGACGGCAGCTATCGCCATCATGTCGAGGGCTTGCGTCCACGCCTTGCGCGGCTGATGGGCACCACGATCGAACAGTTGCAGAAACTAGGCTGCTCGCCGTGGGTGCGCCCGGAAGCGGGCATGTTCGTATGGGTTGAACTACCGGCAGGACTCGACTCGTCGGACATCGCCCGGCGCGCGCTCGAGCATCGGCTGGTTCTGGCGCCGGGGAATGTGTTTAGCGTGTCGCGCAATGCAAGCCGCTATCTGCGCTTTAACGTCTCGCAGTGCGGCGACAAGCGGGTTTTCGACATTCTTTCGAAAGTGATGAAAGCGCGTAGCGCAACAGGTTCCGTACATCGCACTTCGTGAAGGCAGATGTACGGCAGTTACGCCCGAAGAGGTTTGCGACAGCGTCGACATTTCACGCATCCGCTGTCATGCGTCTATCAAACCGCGTCGCAAGCCGAAACCATCCGGTCCACAACCGCTTCCGATATCGCGCGCATGATCAGGGGATCGACAAACTCTTCCACATACGCAGTGTTAGCAACCAGCACCCCGTCGTAGACGGATACGGACACGTTAGGGAATTTCTTCAGCCATCCGCACGCGTATTCAAACCCGGTCACTTTCAGCTGCTGCGTCGGCCAGTGAAACCTGACCGCCTGCATATCCGAGATATTGAGCGCAACCGGCGCCTGCTGCTTGCTGCCGAACACTTTCGGGTAGTTCAGGTAATCGTGAAAGATCGCGCCATTCATCACCCCTTCGTGAATATCGCGGTACACGTCCTGCGCAATCGCAAACAACGGCCGGTCGAGGTTCATGATCGGCGTGATATGCCCGGTGATAGCCGAGAACACCAGTTCAGGCGAAACATGCGGCTCGATCCTGCGCCGCATATCCACTGACGAGCGCATCAGAATCTGCCTCGGGCTTTGCTTTGCCACGTCGCCAATCGCAAGCGCAAACGCCGCGAGCAGCACCGCGTGCACCGAAACGCCATGCGCGTGTGCGGCGGCGCCGATCCGGTGCATATCGTCCGCACCGATCACTGTGCGCTCCAGCCGATGCGTCACCGGGCCGCCTTCATACGTCGCGAGCAGCGGAATCTCCGCAAACTCCCCAACCAGGTTGGCCGGCCCGCTGCCCGGTTGCGTCGCCAGCGCGGCGAGACTTTGGCTCACCGCAGCATCGACCGGGCTCGGGAAAGGCTGCACATCCAAGGCCGGATCGACGCCACGCACGACGCAGTCGCACAAGTAAGCCAGACACGCATGCAGTTCCACCAGCGAAGTCGCATCGGTAATCGCATGCGAGCTCAGCATGAATACATCCAGGTCTTGCGCCCCTGCAATCACATAGACCCGATAGATGTTCTGGCGCGTATCCAGTTGTGCATTCAACAATTTCGCATAGAGCGCGTCGGCGCTGCAGGTCTCGGCCGAAGCCCACGTATCGACTGCGCTCGCATCATCGGTGCGTTCGACAAACTGCCCGTTCTCCACGACCGTGCGCAGCACACCGTAGCGCTTCTCGAGGCCCGCCACCGCGTTTTCGAATTGCTCACGGCTGAGTGCGCCGGCGATCCGGCTGCGGCTCACCACGATCAGGCCTGTCTGGATGTAGGTCATCTCCGTCGGCGAGGCCGCGCGGTAGATTCGCCCCTCCCCGGGCAGCTGGACTCGTGACGTCTGTTCGTGGGTGAGCGTTTGCATGGTCGGCTCCCGAAGCCAATGAATTGATATGAATAAACCAACTGCCGCGGCCTTCCAGCCGGTACCCATGCATCGTAAAGACCCACAATTAGCGCTGTGTTAGCGGCGCGGCGCACCGGCGCCCTTCCCTGTACGCGCTCGCACAGAACTCCACGAAGCTTTCTGCGACATTGATATGAACGATGCGCGCCAACTGGAGAAGCACCCGATGAGCCGTTCAAGCCTGTTTTTTGCCGCCGCGTCGATAGCGGTTCTAGCAATGCTGATCGCCGCGGCGGACCCTGCCGCGGAAGCGATCGGCCCCGGCCAGGCTCCGCAGGCAGGCGACATCGATCTGACCGGCTACACACTGACCTTCGAAGACAATTTCGATCACCTGAGCCTTGCTACCCGCTCGCCGAAAGGCAGCGCGACCTGGCTTCACATTCCGCCGTACGGAGCCGCCGCAAACTACTCGGCTTCAAAGTGGGACGCCAACGCACTCAGTGTTTCCGACGGCATCCTGTCCATCAAGGCATACAAGGACGCTGACGGCACCTGGCGTTCCGGCAATCTGTCGTCGATGGACGAAACCGGCCAGGGGTTCGCGCAACGCTACGGTTACTTCGAAGTCCGCGCCAGGATGCCGGCGTCTGGCACCGGTTCGTGGCCTGCATTCTGGCTGATGAGTTCGACGTCCATCAACAACACGGCGGGGAAAAAATTCTCGGAGGTCGATATCTTCGAGTGGTACGGCAAAACATACACGGACAATCGCGCCGTGATTTCAGAAGCGACGCACAACTGGGCTGCCGGCGCCGCGCGTGGCGAAGGCGCCGAATTCTGGTCGCCCACCACGCCGATGCCCAACGGCGCGAAGCCCTGGAAGGCGTTCCACATCTATGGTTGCCAGATCGACCCAGTGCACATCACCTGGTACATCGACGGCATTCAGACCAACCAGATCCCCACCGCGAATGCCGCGGAATATATGACGGGGCCCTACTACATGATGCTCGACTATGCGCTAGGCGGCGGTTGGCCGATTGACAAGGTCGTCAACAATTCCACCTTCGATATCGACTGGGTTCGCGTCTATGCGTTGCCGGCGTCGGCGGGCCGTTCCGGATAACCGGTGTCCCACCGACGCCGCATTCGAAGCATGCTACAGCGGTTGATACGTCGGCGAATAAGCGACCGATTTGATGTGTGCGATCAGATCGGCAGGCCGCTCGATACGCGCCAGACCATGATCGAAGATGTATCCGGCGATTGCAGCCGCCACATGCATCGATGCGTCGTAGATCTTGCTTTGCGGCGGGTAGATCAGCCCTTTTTCAAGGCTCTCGTCGGTGACCTGTTCGGCTACCGCCTTGGCCGCGACGATGAACATTTCCTCCGTCACACGGGTGGCCTGCGTGGCAAACACCGCCATGCCCATCGCCGGAAAGATGTATACGTTGTTGCCTTGTCCCGGCACGAAGGTGCGGCCTTCGATTTCGACAGGTGCAAACGGGCTTCCGCTCGCGAAGATCGCCTGGCCTTTCGACCAACGGTACGCTTCTTCCGCGGTACATTCGGAGCGCGAGGTCGGATTGGAGTACGGAAAGATAATCGGCCGCTGGTTGATCTCGCTCATCGCTTCGATCACCGGCTGGTTGAACAGCTTGGGCATGGTGCTCACGCCGATGATGGCCGTGGGCTTCAACGTGCGCACCGCATCGACGAACTTATCGATCGGGGCGTGATCGATTGCGAAGACCTTCTGGAAGTCGGCGAGGTCGGTGCGCGACTTCACCATCAGTCCATTGACGTCGAACAGCGTGTTGCGTTTGCGCGCCGTGTCGATATCCAGGCCTTCCAGCGTCATTGCCTGGCTGATCAATTCGGCGATACCGGTCGCTGCCGATCCGCCGCCGAGAAACAGGAAACGCTGGTCGGTCAACTTCTGCTTCGAGATGCGCAGCGCCGCATAGATGCCGGCGAGCGCCACCGCAGCGGTGCCCTGAATGTCGTCGTTGTACGTGCACACCTGATCCTTGAAGCGAGCGAGCAAGGGCACCGCGTTGAAGTTCGCAAAATCCTCCCACTGAATGCAGCACTTCGGATAAATCTCCTGCACGGCGGCCACGAATTCATCGACGAAGGCATGATATTCGTCGCCCCGTACGCGCTCCTGTCTCAGGCCGAGATAGAGCGGATCTTCGAGCAACGGTGCGTTGTTCGTGCCGACATCCAGCATGACGGGCAGAGAATGCATCGGCGGCACGCCCGCACAGGCGGTGTATAGCGCGAGCTTGCCGATCGGAATGCCCATGCCACCGACACCAAGGTCGCCGAGCCCCAGGATGCGCTCTCCATCCGTCACCACGATGAAGCGTACGTCCTGCTCCGGCCAGTTGCGCAGCACCTCTTTCACACGGCCGCGAGCGGTGATCGGGAGATAAAGACCGCGCGTGGCCCTGAACACATGATCGAACTTCTGGCAGGCCTCGCCGACCGTCGGTGTATAGACGATCGGCATATAGGTGGCCGGATCGGACATCAGCAGCGCATAGAACAGCGTCTCGTTGCGCGCCTGCAGGTCGGACAGAAACAGATACCGCTGCAGGTCGTTGTCGAGATGCGACAGTTGGGCATGCGTGCGGGCAATCTGCAGTTCCAGTGTGTTCACGCCTGGCGGCAGCAAGCCTTCCAGACGATATTTCTTGCGCTCTTCGTGCGTGAAAGCGGAACCGTGGTTGAGTCGAGGATTGTGCAGGATGCTATAGCCGTAGGCCTGCGTGGGCATGATCGTTTCCTTCCTGACGTGAGCTGACGATTTTGCGAAGACGTCGGCGCAGCCCCCTTTCGTCATCATCGACGCAGCGGCGACGTTGGCAGTTACGGCGCCGCAGGGGCGTCGGAGCTCGACGAAGGACTCGAAACGAAGGGCCGCAAGCGCGAACTCCGTTCCGAGTATAGATTCAAGCCGCGGTATCCGCCTCGCCAATATGCCGCACAATAATCGCGTTGACCTCGTCCGCATGCGTAAGCGGCCCCATGTGCCCCGCGCCTTCGACGATCGCAAGACGTGCCGCGGGCAGTAGCATCGGCAGGCGCTCCGCAATGGCGCGGCTTGGAACCGGTGCATGCTGGCCGCGCATGATCAGCGCCGGTACCCGCAAATTTCTGTAGGCGCTCGCGAGCGTGCGATCGTCAAGCAAGGCCCTGAAGTCGAGCGGCGCCTTCGGCGCCCAGCGCGTCAGCGCCGCCTGCACCGATGGCCGCAGCGCCTCCCACGCGCCGCGGCCACCCCAGTAATCGACAAACGAGGCCGCGGCGCCCCGATAGTCGCCGCAGATCACGCCATCGGCGGTACGCTTCGAAATCGCGATGATTTCCGCAAGCGCATGCGCGCCGTGCGCGCCCATCACCTTCAACAGATGAAACGCCGAGGGTTCGTAAAGCGTCAGGCTGGCGATGCGCTCCGGCCGTTCGACGGCCACGCGCAACGCCACCGCGCCGCCATACGAATGGCCGACAAGATGCACCTTGCCGCGCGACGCATCGATGATGCCGATGGTCCTTGCGGCTTCGTCGGCCAGCGTGAACGCGCGCTCGCCGCTCCATGCGCCGGTGCTATCGCAGCCGTAATGCTCGGGCACGACGAAGGCGTGGCGCGAGCCGAGCGCCTCGCCGAGCTTGCGCCATTGCGCCGCTCCCGAGCCGGAGCAGTGCAACGCGATCACCGAGGTTGCAGATGAAAAGGCTTGCGATGCGATAGGACTGTTCATGTCGCTCATGGAACTCAGGAGTGGGGGAGCCAATGCCATACCGCGGCGGGGACCGGAAAATTCCCTACTGTCGGCTCGGTGCAAGCAGTTGGCTATGACCAGGACACCGGCACGCCTGCTCCGGCATCCAGATTGATCGGTGAACAGCGGGTTGACGGGTGACCTTAGCGGTCGATTTCCATCGTGTGCATGCGGCGTTCGAGTTCGCCCATATCCATGGCGGACGACAGGTACGCATCACGACGGCTGTGTTCCGCACGGTCGAGCATTTTGATCAGCACGGGGAACAGAAAGATAAGCAGAATAAACACAACACCCTCCGGTCATACCTGGTCGATTGCGTGTCGGCCCGATGAGGCGCGACACAGGGTTCCAGGCGTGCATCCGGTGCGGGACATCCGGTTTGATGGATGAAGCGGGTCGTGCTACGGCTGGGACTCTCTCTATTGCAGAGTCCGTGCCATATTGGATCGATCCTTGTCTGGCGGGGGTTTCAGCGGTTCAGGACAGATTTGGAACGGGTGAAGTGTCGTCGCGCGCCCGACAAGATACGAATGACAGTCGGGTCGCGCCGAACATCGATTCAATCCGGCACGGCCGTTCGCCGATGCCCGGCGCCCTGCTCGTAAGCGTACGCATACCCAAGCAGCGCGGCCTCGTCCCACAGACGGCCGACAAAGATCAACCCGAACGGCGATCCCGACTCGTAGTAGCCCGCCGGCACCGCGATGCCCGGAAGACCGGCGATGTTGATCTCGCCGACCGTCGTTTCCTGAATGGTGTCGGTGCCGTGCAACGGCGGAAGCTCGCAGCGCATCTGCGGAAAAGCGAGGGCGTCGAGCTGATGCTCGTTGAACACCTTGTCGAAGATCCGCAGATATCGCGCCTTCAATGCAATGAATCCGGAGATATCCGGCGGCAGCGACGGATTGGCCAGTGCGGCGGTGAATTCCGGCAGGTTGTGCATATAGCGAAGCACACCGTTCGGGCCGAATGCGTTCTCGCTTTCGGTTGCTTTCGCGAAGTCGGCGAAAGTCTTTAGCGCAGAGTCGGGGCCAAGCCGCTTCAGATACTGCTCGAGATCGTACGGAATCGATTCGAGACCGCGCGCGTCGAAGTTGACTAGCGGCGGCGTGACCTCGCGCAGCGCGGCGAAACCGGATCCTTCGAACGGATCGTCAACCAGGATTGCGCCGAACGATCGCAGTTCGTCCTTGGCGCGTTCGTACAGCGCTGCCGCTTCTTCGGAGAGCGGCTGGGCACGCCATCCGGGTCCGTACAGACCGATGCGTTTGCCCTTCAGGGCGAGCTTGTCGAGCGCGGACGTATAGCCGCCTTCGGGTTGCTGGCCGACGCTGGCAAGCGTTTTCGGATCTTCGCTCGTGTAGCCTGCGAGCACGTCGAGGCACAGTGCCGCATCCGTCACGTTGCGAGCGATCGGGCCCACCACGTCACGGTTGCCCGACAGCGGAACCACACCGGCGTTCGGAACCAGGCCGATGGTCGGCTTGATACCCACGAGGTCTTGCGCCGACGCCGGGTTTTGGATCGAACCGCCGGTCTCCTCCGCGAGCCCCAGAACGGCGATACCGCAAGCGACGGCCGAAGCCGTCCCTGCACTGCTGCCGCCGGGCACCCGGTCGGGCATCACGACATTGATCGTCGGTCCTGCCCAGCTGTCGTTCGCATGCGAGCCGGTGTGGCTCAACACCGGGACGTTCGTCTTGCCGAGCATCACCGCGCCCGCACTCCGCATGCGCGCCACCACGGGCGCATCGCGCTCCGGCATCAGGTCGACGCCGCCGGTCTTGCTATAGAGCTTTGCCCATCCCGCGGTAGTCGGAAACCCCACCATATCCATCGGGTCCTTGATCACTACCGGCATCCCGGCGAGCGGACCCAGTGTTTCGCCGGCCGCACGGCGCTCGTCGATCTTGCGCGCATCGTCGATCGCGTCCGGATTCAGGAAGATCAACGCGTTGTACTTCGTGTTGTAGCGTTCGATCCGCTCGAAGCACGCACGCGCCAGTTGCTCGGCCGTGAACGCGCCGCTTCGGAAACCCTGCTGAACCGCTTCGACGGTGAGCTCGCCCAGATCGAGATTCAGCTCAGCGTGACTGCTTTCCGTGTTCATCGCACCCGCTCCTTCCATTCGAAACCCCTGTTGAGTTGACGAGCGCAGCCGAGCTGCACGCGAGGCGTGAGCAGCTGCATCCCGATGCAATTACCGATGAAATAACTGTGTCGAAGCGCTAATCTTCTTCGCAGCCAACCGGCGGCGCCGCGCCGCGTTTGAGCTGCAATACCTCGCCCGCCTGAATGACCGAGTGACAGATATCGTCGATGGTTACGCGCTTTTCCATCGCTTGCGCGCGCAGCATGTCGTACGCCTCGCGTTCGCTGACGCGATGCATCGCCATCAGGATGCCCTTCGCTTCCTGCAGATGACGGCTGTCGAGCAGCTTCTGTTCGAGCTTGGCGATACGCTGCGCGTGCTGACGCGCACGCTTCGCGTGATGCAGGGCCATCACGACCGTGGACAGCAGCCCGGATGCGCGAATCGGTGTCGTCACGATGCCGTCCGAGCCCATCTTGATCGCCTGATCGATGAAGGTCGGATTCTCGTACGCGACCACGCAGATCACCGGCGGCGCATCCGGCCCGGACCACTCGCCGGTCGGCGCGCGCTCCTCCGGCAACAACGCGCGAAACACCAGGTCGGTGCGCTCGGGTAGCGTTTCGGTCGGCGGCCAGCAGCGTTCCACCTGGAAGCCCATGCGTCGCAGATGGTTGGTCAACGTCAGCCCGTCGTCGTCGTCCGGATGAAACACGACCACGCGCGGATTGCGCTCCAGGATCGAACTTGTCAGGCTGCGCTGGCCTCTTTCTCCTCGCGTGCTCACGTCAGTAATCCCGCGTGCTCAACTTCGTGACCCAATCCCCGAGCGTCTGCCGCGTCATATACGGATCGGGGCCGACGGCCACCTTCGATTCGCGCAGGATGCTGAACTGGCCATCCGCATTGGCCCGGCCGATGCGCGGATAGAGCGCCATATGATGGTTGACCGGATCGATGCGCACGCGGCCTTGCGGCGCGACGAATTCCGAACCGAGCAGATGAGGCATGATCGTCGCGATCTCGTCCGAGCCTGCACGCGCGCAGGCTTCCGCGAACATATGCATCTGGTAGTACGCGGCTTCCCAGTTCATGTCGGTGGTGCTGTCCGCACCGAAGCGCGCCTGATGATGCCGCACCGCGCGATGGTTCTCGGCCGTGTCGATGCTCTGGAAGTAAGGTGCCGCCGTGTAATGCCCTGCCGCGATACCGCGCTGCATCGCGTGGATCTCGGTTTCGGACGTGTTCAGGCTGCCGATCGGCATTCTGGCCGGATCGAGATCTGCATGCGCGTACGCGTCGTAGAGGTACGGTACGGTTGCCCCGATCACGGTGCAGAAGATCCAGTCCGGCGACTTGCGCTTGATATCCGCAACCACCTGCGTGAACTGCTCGCGCGTCGCGTCGAGCGGCACATAGCGCTCGCCGAGAATTGCTCCCTCCGGATGCTGAAGCAGCAGCTCCTGCATCGTGCGGTTGCATTCGTACGGATAGACGTAGCGCGAGCCGACAAAGTAGACACGCGCGCCGAAGGTCTCCGTCATGAAGTCGGCGAGCTGTACGCCGTTCTGATTCGGCGACGCGCCGCTATAAATGATGTTGTCCGAGTACTCGAAGCCCTCGTATTGCTGCGAGTAGATCAGCAGCCGGTTGTGCTTTTCGACCACCGGCAGCATTGCCTTGCGGCTGGTGGACGTGTATCCGCCAAAGATGACGTTCACGCCGTCCTTGACGATCAGCCGCTCGGCCAGCTCGCGAAACGCGGCCGGATCCGAGCTCGGATCGTAGTGAACGGGGACCAGCTCGCGTCCGTCGATGCCGCCGCGCGCATTGATCTCCTCGATCGCGAGGCACGCACCGCGCCATTGCGATTGTTCGAGCAACGCGGTCGACCCGCTCGTCGAACATAAAAGGCCCACTCGGACAGGATCGGACAAAGCCATGTGATGAAACGCTCTCGAGTGCGCGCGGGGCGAAGCCCCGCGCCTGGATCGTGCTGCTGCTCAGTGCTGCCTGCTCTGTGCTGCCTGATTCTTCCTACTTGAGGTAATGCTTGGCGACCATCGCGCCGACCGTATATTTTGGATCGACAAAATTGCCGAGGCGAACCTTGCCCACCTGGCTGAGCATCATGTACGCGTCCCATTTGTCGAAGCCGTAATCCGCGGCCATCCACAGTACCAGTTCGCGATACGCAATGCGCGTCGCGTCTTCCAGCGGGCGCGCGCTGCCGATGCTCATCAGCGCGTCCTCGTTCTCGAGCCGTGGCCAGTCGATCTTCCACTTCTTGATCAGGTCCACGCGCACCGTGGTCGTGCTCTGATACTCGACGGCCGTGCCGCACACTTCGCCGTCGCCCTGGCAAGCATGCGCATCGCCGATAAAGAGTCGCCCGCCCGGCGAGCGGACCGGCAGGTACGTGATGCTGCCCGGGCCCATATCGGGCACGTCCATATTGCCGCCATGCGAATCCGGCGTCAGCGAGTTGATCGAGTCGATCTCCGGCGAAAGGCTCAGCGTACCGATATGCGGCTTGTACGGCAGCGTGTTGCGTTTGCTCCAGTACACGTTCTCTTCGTCGATCTTGATCTTGCGTACGATTTCCGGCAAAGGCTCATTGAGCAGCGCCGTGTAGTCGGTGCCGGTCAGCCCGCCGAAGTTGGGGATCATGCAGCAGAAACCGTGCGGATCCGGCCCGCGCGGCGCCATTTTCTCGATGTAGACGGCGACCACGTCGCCCTTTTCCGCGCCTTCGATCATGATCGGGCCGTTCTGCGGATTCAGAAACGGCACCTGCAGCACCTTGGAAGGCAGGTCGGTTTCTTCCTTGATCTTGCCTTCGAACGCATCGCGCGTGTCGACTACCACGCGATCGCCCGGCTTTACGTGCAGAACCGGCTGCGAGTACGGCCCGATCGTGTAGTGAAAGGTCTTCTGCATCTCCTCGGTAAGATGATGCTCGACCGCCTCACGATCGGCACCGACGCCGCGCTTCATCATGATCGATTCTTCAAGCCATTTCATGTCTCGCTCTCCGTCACAGTGCCAGATACTGGCGAATCAGTTCTTCGTCTCCTAGCTGAGCGTGGCTCAACGTGTCGACGATACGCCCCTTGTCCATCACGCAGCAGCGCGTCGCGATGCGCTCGACCATCCCCATGTCCTGCTCGACCAGCACCACGCCGATGCCGGTTTCCTGCGCGATCTGCAGCAACGTCTCGCCGATCAGATCGACGATCGACGGTTGAATGCCTTCTGAAGGCTCGTCGAGCAGCAGCACTTTGGGCGAGCTGATCAGCGCGCGCGCGATCGCGAGCTGCTGTTGCTCGCCGCCGCTCATCGTGCCGGCTTTCTGTTCGTAGCGTTGCTTAAGGATAGGAAAGTAGCCGACCACTTTCTCTTTCATTTGCGCGGCCCGCGCGCGATTGGCCTGCGCGCCGACCTGCAGGTTTTCGGCCACCGTCAATGCGCCGAAGATCTCGCGGCCCTGCGGCACATAGCCGATGCCTTTTTGCGCACGCGCATAGGGCTTGGCCGCGCCGATCGACTCGCCGTCGAGTTTGATGTCGCCTGCATCGAGTTTGACGAGGCCGATCAGCGCGCGCATCAAGGTGGTTTTGCCCACCCCGTTGCGGCCGATCAGCGCGAGCACTTCGCCCTTCTCGATGCTGAACGACACGCCGTTGAGCACGCGCCCGCCGCCGTAGCCGGCTTCCACGCCCGACACTTCCAGCAACGAGCTCATTTCTTCTTCCCCAGATAGACTTCGGCGACGTCGTCGCGCGCGAGGATTTCGTCGAGCGGTCCATCTGCGAGCAGCGCGCCGCCATGCAGCACCGTCACGCGCGACGCGATCTGCTTGACGAAGGTCATGTCGTGCTCGACCACCATCATCGTCAAACCTGCCGCCGAAAGACGCTTGATCAGTTCGCCGGTCGCATGCGTCTCTTCGATGGACATGCCCGCCACCGGCTCGTCGAGAAACAGGAGTTTCGGGCGCAGCGACACCGCCATCGCGATTTCCAGCCATTGCTTCTTGCCGTGCGACAGATTGCGCGCGAGAACATGCTCCTCGTCCTCCAGCATGAAGCGCTGCAACAATTCGTCGAGGCTTTCGGGGCGGTCGTCCTTCGCGCGATGCAGCGACAACTGCAGATGCTGGCGCACGCTCAGATCCGGAAATACGCCGGGAATCTGGAACTTGATGCTCATGCCCATGCGGATGCGTTGATGCGGCAACACATGGCTCATGTCCTGACCGAGAAACAGCACGCTGCCCTCGGACGGCCGATGCTCGCCGGTAATCAGCTTGAAGAAGGTGCTCTTGCCGGCGCCGTTCGGCCCGATCACGCAACGGATCTCACCCGCATCGATCTTGAAGTCGATGCCGTTGATCACGTGTGCGCCGCCGAAATGCTTTTTGAGCCCGCGGGTTTCCAGCAGCGTGGTCATGATTTGCCCTCCTCCTGCTTGAAGCAGGCGCTACTGCTGCCGTGACGCGTTCCAGCGCCCGCGCGAGGCGCAAGACGCCGCAGCTGTCGCGTGACGAACGGCAGCAGCCCTTCCGGTGCGGCCAGCACGACGACCAGCAGGATCGCGCCGAGCAGGATCAACGCATACTGGCTGCCATACACCGCGAGGTTTTGCGAAAGCCACACCAGCAACGCGGTGCCGATGATGGTGCCGCCAATCGTCTTTTTGCCCGACGTCGCCACCCAGATCACCGGCATCGCGGCGGCGGTGAGGCCCATCGTCGACGGCGTGATGTAGGAACCCCAGATCGTGTACAGCGCCCCCGACAAACCACCCAGCGTGCAGCCCAATACGAATACGAGCCACTGATGGCGGCGGATATCGACGCCCAGCATCTCCGCGCGTTGCGGGTTCTCGCGAATCGCGATCAGCGTCAGGCCGAAGTTGCCGTCGAGCAATCTGCGCATCACCGCATAGACCACCAGCAGCAGGATCAGCACCAGGTAATAAAAGCTCTTGTTTTCCAGCGTGAGCGGACCGCCTGGCCACGGGATCGTCAGCTGCGGCATGCCGCCCATGCCGTTGTAGCCGTTCAGCCGCGCCTCGCCGATCGCCCATTGCGGCCCCGCGGTTTGCGACATGAAGGTTTCGAGCACGAGCGTTACCGATAACGTAACGATGCCGATGAACACGCCTTTGATACGCCCGAAGAAAATCATGTAGCCGATCAGCGCCGCGGCCACCACGCTTACCACCAGGCCCGCGCCGAGACCGAGCCACGAATCGAACCAGCTGTCGCCGTAGTTGAGCGTGAAAATGCCGTAGCTATAGCCTGACAGCCCGAAGAAGGCGGTCTGCCCAAACGACAGGATCCCGCCATAGCCCCACATCGCCGCGAGGCCGACCGCGCCAAACGCCCATAGCAGGCAGTACGCGAGATTGCCGCTGGTGGTCGCGTCGACGATCAACGGCAGACACAGCGCCACCAGCCATGGCAGGTAGCGCAATGTGCGCGTCGCGGCGCTGGTTGAAGGCAGATTGCTTTGCTTCACGTCGGCTCCTAGCGCAAGCGGGTGAAGAGATTGCCGAGCCCTTGCGGCATCAGCCTGATCACGACGATCACCGTCACCAGCAGGCCGATCTGCCCGAACAGCTGGCCATACGACGCCGTGAGCGCGGTCTGGATGATCGCGAGCACGCCCGCGGCCGGGGTGGTCCCTGCAATCACGTTGGCGCCGCCGACCACCACCGACACGAACGCCTGCACGATGAAGTTGCTGCCCATCGTGGGCACTGCCGTCATGGTCGGCGCATAGAGTGCGCCGGTGAGTCCGGCCAGTCCGGCACCGAGTGCGAAGGTCAGCGTATAGAGCCGGTCCGTGCGCAGCCCGAGGCACTGCGCGATGTTCGCGTTCTGGATCGTGGCACGCGCACAGACGCCGTAATCCGTCTTGAAGAACAGCAGATAAAGCCCGAACAGAATCAGCAACGCGATGATGGGCAGTACCGCGCGATACGTCGAGAACGAGTAATCGCCAATCGAGAAAGAGCTGAACGGCGTGCCGATACCCTCAAGCGACGGCCCGGCAACCAGCAGCATGGTCTGCTGCACGATCAGGCTGATCGCCCATGTCGCCACCACCGAATCGAACAGCCGGTCGTACAAATGACGAATCACCAGCCGTTCGATAATGACCCCGGCGATGGCCGCAGCCAGCGCGCCGAGCAGCATCGCGAGCGGCAGCGGCACGCCGTGCTTGGCCGTGATGATCGTCACATACGCGCCGCACATGATGAACTCGCCATGCGCGAGATTGATCACGCCCATCATGCCGAAGATCACCGCCAGCCCGAGCGCCGCGAGAACCAGATAGGCGAAGCTGTCGCCGAACTGATAGATGACCGAGTAAAGAACCGACAACGTGGCCATGCTTGCTCCACTTTCATGAAGCCGGCGCGCTGGCTGGCTGAGCCGGCAGCGCGCCGGCCTGGATCAGGATTTCTTGGGCAGACTCGACGGCGTGTACTGACGATGGTCCGGCTTGTTGGGCAGATCGCAGCCCACCTTGCCGAGCCAGTACGGCTGCACGTCGTCCCATACCTTCGGAATCTCGACCGAGTGATCTTCCTTCACATGCACGAGGAAAATCGTGTGGCTGGCATGATGGCTCTTCGGATCGATACAGACCTTGCCCTGCGCGCCTTCCGTGCAGATCCCACCGCTTTCGAGCGCCTTGCGCACGGCATCCTGATTGGTCGACTTCGCCTTTTCAGCCGCGGCCTTGTACAGATAGATCGCGTCGTAGGCGTTCGCTGCCTCCTGGTTGATGTACGGCTCGTTCGGGAACTTCGCGTGAAAGCGCTTCTTGAAGTCGTTGCTGGCCGGCGTATCGACCTCTTCGACGTAGTTCGCCGTCACGTACATGTCCTTCAGTGCTGGCGGTTTGAAGCGCTTGTGCTCATACGCCTGACCGACGTTCACCGAACTCGCCATCGGCAGATTCAGATGCGACGAAGCCTGCTGCTCGTAATACGAAGCCTGATTCGCGCCGACCAGCAGCGTCACCACGAAATCGGGCTTGGCTTTCTGGATGTTCTGGATGGTCTGGCCGAACTGCGACACGGACAGCGGAATGAATTCCTCGCCGACCATCGTGCCGCCGTTTTCCTTCACGATATTGCGCACCCATTCGGCGGAGATCTGGCCGAAGTTGTAGTCGGCGGCGATCGTGTACACCTTCTTGCCGTACTTCTGCATCATCCACGGAATCAGCGTCGAGAACTGCTGCTCCGGTACCGCGCCGGTGACGAAGGTGTTGCTGTCGCAGACGCCGCCTTCATACTGGTTGTCGTACCAGTAGAGCTGATGCGCGCGGTCCATGATCGGGCGAATCGCTTCGCGCGACGCGCTGGAGAAGGCGCCGAAGATCACATCGGGTTTGTCGGTCTGAACCAGGCGGCGGGCCAGTTCCTGAAACTTCGTGTTGTCCGATTGCGTGTCGTACGCGATCAGCGTCACGGGGCGGCCGAGAATGCCGCCCTTCGCGTTGATTTCGTCGACCGCGAGTTGGGTCGCGTGAATTTTCGGAATGGTTGCCAGTGCGAAGTTGCCGGAGGCGTCTTCCAGCAAGCCGATTTTCACGGGATCAGCGGCGCTGGCCGTGAACGAAGTGACTGCGAGTCCTGCGATGAGGGCCAGACGCATCCAGGCCGACGGCTTCAGCAACATGCGGAATCTCCAGAAGTGGGCGCTAGGTCAAGGGAAAAGCCAGGGGGAAGGTCAACGGGAAATACGGACAAAAAAAGCCCCCTGACGAAACAGATTCGTCAGGGGGCTTCTGTGCCGGGTCCCCACGCGGACATCATTGTCGGGCGATGAGGGATGGCTGGAGTCTAAGGCGCCGTATTTTTGCTTGTCAACTACGATCAAAAATCGGCGCTACAACGGTAGGGTTCCTATACGTTGCGCGTTGACGTTACTTTATAACGCTTACTGCGGCTTCGCGTCTTCCAGCTTCCAACCCTTGCTTGCGGCAAGTCGGGTTTGCACCGAGACGAGTTGATCATCGGTGGTCGCCACCAGCCATAGACGCGCATGATCCGCGATCTGGCGGTTGTGGTCCTTCAATGGGCCCATCGCGGCAGCGGCTTTCCAGACCACCGGGCCGATCTTGCTCTGCCTTCCCGACGGCCCGCCTACCAGCAAACAATAAGGCCCCAACGGCAGCGATACAAACGGCAGTGCCGGGCTCGCGCGCACGCGCCAGTCGATGAATGGCGTGTCGCTGATCACGAGCGGCGTCGGCAAACCGTAAAGCACGCTGAAATCGTACAGCGCCAGTTGCTCGCGCATGCCGACGTAAGTGCGCCGGATGTCGTCGACTACCGCTGCGCGGATCTCGTCGTCGAACATCGGCTCCTGCGCATAGCGAGCCAGTGCTTCGCGCGCCTCCGGTTGATAGGCGCTGAAGAGGCCGAGTTCCACGCAGTCTTGCACCGCCCGCTGAACCTCGGCGACCGAGCCGGCTTCCTCTGGCTTGCCCAGCTGCGCAGCCCGCAAAAAGCGCGCAAGTCCTGCTTCCTGGATCGCAGGGCCTTCTGCAGAGGCATCGGCTGTACCGTCCTTGTCGAGCGGCACGTAGGTATACGTCTCGGCGGCGAAACGCGATTTCTTGCCTTCATCGAACCTGAGTGCGCCATCGACGTAGTCGAGATAGCGCGTGCCAACCCGGCCGTGCTCCCAGACCCAGTTTTTCAGCAGTGGACGCAGTGGATGAAGTCTGTCTTGATCGGTCATTGAAACCTCCAGGTGCCCCAGTATAGTTCCACGTTGCCGATTATCCGGCATGCGTTTGCGCGCGCGCGTTCAGCTTCCCTTCGCCTTGCGCCTGATGGTTTGCTTTGCAGCTTTGGCGTTCTTCACGCGCGGCGTGTTGTCGGTGCCCGGCGTGCCGGATGTGCCCTGCTGCGCCCGGGGCGGCTGGATGCCGGCGCCCAGTTCGCCGAGTGCGGACAGCGTTTCGACATACACCAGAAAATGCTGCAGATACTCGGGCGACAGTTCGTTCATCAGCGACAGCGCGCGATGCACGAGGCGGCTTGAATTCAACGGCCCCGCGTTGCCCGGCACCTGCGCGAGCGACTGGCGCAATTGCCGGCCTGCGCTCAGCTTCGACCACATTGCGTGGAAGTACTGGAGGGTGTCGGCGAGCGTCTCGATGCGATCGGAGCGATCGGTGAGCGATGCGGCCAAGGTGGCGAGCGAGGTGCTACGGTGTGCGTTTGCCGATTCCGTTTGCGATCGCTGTGCGTCGACTTCATCGCGCTTCTTCTCTTCGACGTCGCGCGCATAGGCGGCGATCGACGCCGCGAGCCGTTCATCGAGCAGGCGCCGCGATTCGCCTTCCGATCGCAGCGTCGCGATGCGCCGCGCCAGCGCGTCGATCATCGCAAAGCGCAGCGGGTCGATGCGATCCGCGCCCGCCTTGCGCCATGCTTCGAGCGTCGCACGCGGGTCCTCGGATGCCGCATCGCCCGGCGCTGCAAGATAGACAGACGGCTGTTCGCGTTGATCGCTCATCGCATGTCACTCACGCTTGCCGCCGTTGCTCGCTGACTGACGCGGCACCGGCGCGATCTCGACGCGGCGGTTCTTCGCGCGGCCTTCGGCGTCTGCGTTCGAACTGACCGGCTGCTCGGAGCCGAACGCGGCCGCGAACACCGACGCGGCCGGCACGCCTTCGTCGATAAACGCGCGCGTCACGGTCAGTGCGCGCTGCGCCGATAGCTCCCAGTTATCCGCAAAACGCCGGTTGCCGGCGCGCACCTGCTGGTCGTCCGAGAAACCGCTGACCATCAGGATCTCGTCGTTGACGCGCAGATACGCGGCAAGCGGCCCCGCCAGCGACTTCAACAGTTCGCGCCCCTGCGGCTGCAACTGATCCGAGTTGAGCGCGAACAGCACATTGCCGCTGATGCCGATGCGCCCGTTGACCAAGGTCACGCGCCCCGCCGCGAGCGGCGCGGCGAGCGCCTGCTCCAGCGCCTGACGCCGATCTGCCTCGGCCTTGTGCTGCTGCACTTCCTTCTGCAGCCGGCTCGACAGTTCGAACTGCACGCCGATGATGCTCACCAGAATCAGCACGAACGCGCCGACCAGCACCGACATCAGATCGCCGAACGCAGCCCAGATCGGCGCGCCCGGCTCGACGCCGACATCGATGTCGTCGCTCATGACGCGCGCGCTCCGGCCAGTTGCTGCAGGTCTTCCATGATCTGCTTCTGCGACATCACGCTGAGGTCGATCACCTCGCGCGCCTGTGCGACGTAGTACGCGAGCTGCTCGTCGCTACGGGCGAGCGACTGGTCGAGCGCGCGTTCGATGCGCTCGAGATGCGTGATCAGCTTGCCGTTCGATTCGCCAAAGGATGCGACGGCCGCGCCGAATGCATCGCCCATGCTCGCCATTTCGATCGCGCTGGTTGTGACTTGCGCGGCAGCGATATCCAGCTTGCGGGCTTCGGTTTCGACCTTGCCAGAGAACTGCTCGCCGACGCGCGCGAGCAGATCGGCGGATGTCGACACGAGACCATCGATTGCCGCGCGCTGTTCGGTCGACGCGTGGTTGACCGCATCCAGCAGCGTTTCGAGCGTCTGCAGCAAACGTGTGCGCTCCTCCAGCATCGCGGTATCGCGAACCATGCTTTCGGACAGGCTCTTGCGCAATTCCACGATCACATCGGCGGCGGCCTTCGGCGCTTCTGCGGCCGCGTTCAGCAGACGGCCGATCTCGTCGAGCGTGCCGAGCGCCTCGGCCTGCGCGCGTTCGGCGATTTGACGTGCCGTGTCGGCGAGCGTGTCGCAGATCTTCTGCTGACGCGCGGCGTGCTGCGCGCCGCTTTCGGACCATTCGCGCGACAGCGCCGACGCGGTCTGTTCGAGCGTCGCAGCCCATGCGGCGAGGCGCTTTTCGTCGGCGGCGGCGAGGGTCGTCTGCAACGCGGTATGCGATGCATCGACGCGCTCGACGAGCACCGCCGCGCGCGCATCGATGCTCGCTGCCGCGGCGGCGGTCGCGGCCTCGAAGCCTGCGGTGGCCGCTTTCAACGCCGCTTCGTGACGCTCGGCCTGCACGTTCTGCGTCTGCCCGTGCTGCGCGAGCGCATCGGCCCATGTCAGCGATAGCTGCTGCGCCGACCCGGCGAGTTGCGCGGCAACGTCGTCGAGCAGCTTCGCGGCGCGCGTGTCGGCGCCTGCCGCGAAACGGTCGAGCGTCGCGCCCACACGTTCGGCGTGCGCGTCGTTCGATGCGCGCTGCGCGTCCAGCGTGGCGCTCATGTGCCCGGTTAGCGCGTCGTTCGTTGCGTGCTGTGCGCCGAGCGTCGTGCTTATGCGTTCTGCGAGCGCGTCGTTGGATGCGCGCTGTGCGTCGAGCGTCGCGCTCATGCGTTCGGCGAGCGTGTCGTTGGATGCGCGCTGTGCGTCGAGCGTCGCGCTCATGCGTTCGGCGAGCGTGTCGTTGGATGCGCGCTGTGCATCGAGCGTCGCGCTCATGCGTTCGGCGAGCGCCTCGTTGGATGCACGCTGCCCGTCGAGCGCGCCGCTCCACGTCGCCGCCACCTGTTCGGCGGTCGACGAGAAACCGCGCGACAGCCCTTCCATCTGCTGCTGCGTGCTCTGCGCGACGTGTTCGTACAACGCGGTCGTATCGCGTGACAGGCTGGCGAGCGTTGTCTCGATGGCGGGCTGGATCGCCGCGCTAACCGCGCGCGCATGTTCGCCGACGCTCTGCCGCAACGACTGTTCGACCGCGTTCGCGAGACGCGTGTACGCCAGTTCGGTCTTCGCGTGAAATGCCTGCTGGCTTGCCAGTTGCTGCTCGCTGGTGGTTGCACTGTGCTGTTCGAGCGTGCCCATCAGTGAGCGCAAACCGTCGATCAGCGCGGGTACGGCTTCGGCCTGGCGCTGCATCAGGCGAAAGGTTTCCTCACGCTGATGCGCGGGCGAAAACACGCGCAGCACGGTCGCGATTTTGGTGTCGAGCCGCTGGGCAATCTTGATGCGGTCGCGCCGGCACAGCGCGGACAACAGGCCGAGCATCGCGGAGGTCGCCACGCCCGCGATCGACGTGCCGAATGCGAAGCCCAGACCGCGCACCGGCGCCGCAAGCGACGCGCGCACCGCTTCGAGATCGGTCGCGCCGTCGAGCGCCGCGCCGGTGCCGCGCAGCGTGGCCGCCATGCCAAGCAGTGTGCCGAGCATGCCGAGCAGCACCAGCAGCCCCACCAGATACGGCGTGAGCGCGGGACCGGGCAGCCCGACCCGCTCGCCTTCGACGCGCAACCGCACCGCGCCGCGCACGCCCGGATGGACCCGCTCGAGCCACGCGCCGAGTTGCGGCGGGGTCGCTTCGAGTTGATCGACGGCGGTAATCAGCGTGTCGGTGGCCTGCTGGTAGCGGTACAGCTCGACGGCGCCCGTGACGTAGCACGCGCCGATCAGCAGCGCGATGACAAGCGCGAGCGGGTTGGTCGTCGCGTAGCTGATGGCGACCCACAGCACGGCTGCGAGGCCAACGACGAAGACGGCAAAATGGATTCGATGTCTGAACATGGTGTCCTGCAGAGGTCCGTGTTAGCGGGCGCGCAAGGCCGCAAGCAGCCCTTCGACCGGTTGAAAACGAACGTCGAGTTCGGCGAGCAGCACCGCGTGCATGTCTTCGCGGAATGCGTCGAGCCACGCGCTGGCGGGCGGCGCGGCCGCGGTGTTCTGGCCGCGGACGGTGGCTTTTTCCGCGGCTTTTTCTGTGACTTTTTCTGTGGCTTTGTTCGCAGCTTCGCTCATAGCTTCGTTTGCAGCTTCGTCGGCGCGTCCGTTTTCGGCTTCGTCGGCGCTTGGGTGTGCCGCTTCGTCGTCGCGCGCTTGCGTCGCGGCTTCTTCCGCCGCGATCGCCGTGTCGCGCAGTCGCACGAAATGCGCTTCGAGCATCGACGGTACCGTGCCGAGCAACGTACGCTCGCGGGCATCGAGCGCGCGCGCCATCGTCGCATCGACCAGCGCGAGGCGCGCGTGAGCCTCGCCTCGCGTGGCGAGCATCGCCCTCAGCCGGTTGCGCAATTCGTCGATGGCGGTTTCCATCGACTGCTGCTGTGCCTGGTATTGCTGGCCGAACGGCGCAAAACCGATCGCGCCGGCGTCTGCTTCGACGCCGGTTTCGATGCGGGTTTCGACGCGATTGCGCGTCGCGACGTCTCGCCCGCCGATCGATGCGCCGCCGCGCCGTATCTTCGCGCCGGGCCGGCAGGCGTCGATCGCGTCAGTCAGCGTGGCACGCGCGCGCGCGCACAGCGCCGCCTCCAGGGTGGCCACCGTGGCATCGCCGCGTGCTGTCTGAGCGCCGGCAGGCGCGCTCGCGCCCGCGTCGAGCGCGCTGGACAACGCAATGGCGTCGGTCCAGCCGAGCCACTGGCTCAGGCGGTCCGGCAAGGACACATCGGAAGCGGGCACGCCGGTCTGCGCCAGACGCGCCAGCACGCGGACGAGCGCCGCGCCGCTGTAAGGGCTGCGCTGCGGAAGCTGCATGATTTCCTTGCGCAAAAACCGGGTAGTTTACACCGGCGGCGGGCGTCGGCCGGGTGAGCGCGGCCGGCGAAAAGCGGGGCATGAAGCCGGAGGGTCATTCGAGGCCTGGCTGGATGGCGCCCGTGGTAGAGTCGACCATCTTTTTTGTCGCGTCGCCCTGGCGTCGCCCTCATGTCGCCACGCCTCGAATCTGCGCCGGCAGGCCCGGCCGAGCCGCCTCCGGACACGGCAAGCGCCGCCGCGCCGCAGCGCGTCAGCACACCGGTTCCAGCGCTCGTGCCGGCGCGGACCGCGCTGCTGGTCATGCATTATCAGACTGACATCGTCGGGCTCTTTCCATCCGTTGCGCCTACCTTGCTCGCGAATACGCGCAAGCTGTGCGACGCGGCCCGGGACAAAGGCGTCGGCGTCTATTTCGCGCAACTCCACTTCAGCCCAGGTTATCCGGAAGTCAGCCCGCGGAACAAGAACGGCCAGGGAATCAGGCAGCTCGGCCTGTTCATCGACGATGCGATCTCGCCGGAACTCGGCAGGCTCGACAGCGAACCGCTGATCCTCGCGCATCGCGCCAGTGTGTTCTTCGGCACCGGTCTGCAGGCGCGCCTCGCCGCAGAGGGCATCGACACGCTGCTCATGGTGGGTATCGCGTCGACGGGTGTCGTGCTGTCGTCGGTTGCCTACGCGAGCGACGCGGACTTCCGCCTGTTTACGGTCAAGGATTGCTGCTACGACCCGGATCCGGTCGTGCACGATCATCTCTTTTCGACAGCCTTCGATTCGCGCACCACGGTACTCTCGCTGGTCGACGCGTTGGCGTTGCTGGCGTAGCGCGCAGCTACGCGGCGTTCATGTGTGCCAACATCGCGCACCGGCAGCGGCATCGTGCTGCCTAACGGCGCGCAACCGGACGACACATACGGATGGCTCGCCGCCGAAGATCACGCTCCATGCAGCCGCGCCCGCTCACGGCAGCCTCACGGACACACAAAGCGGAAACGACGCGCACAAACGGATCGTACTCGTCGCACTCGCCATTCTTTGCTCTTATCGGCGCGGCATGATTCTTCCACAATAGTCCCACGCGATGCGACGGCGGCGCACACTTCCCCATGCGCGCTACGCATCCGCGTCAACTGTTTTTCTTTCTGGAGAATCTGCCATGAAGATCGTCGTAATCGGGGGTTCCGGCCTGATCGGGTCGCGTGTCGTCGCACTGCTCGGCGCGGCGGGACATGAGGCGCTTGCCGCGTCGCCACGTAGCGGTGTCAACGCCGTGACCGGCGAGGGACTGAGCAACGCGCTCGCCGGAGCGGACGCGGTTGTCGATGTGACGAATGCGCCGTCATGGGAGCCGCAGGCCGTGCTCGATTTCTTCCTCACCTCGGCACGCAACCTCGGCCAGGCAGAAATAGCCGCGGGGGTACGCCATCACGTTGCGCTATCGATCGTCGGATGCGATCGCTCGCCGGAGAACGCGTATTTCGTTGCCAAGGTCGCGCAGGAAAAGGCCATCGAAGCAGCGGGCGTACCGTATTCGATCGTGCGCGCGACCCAATTTATGGAGTTTATCGGCGGTATCGCCGATTTCAGCGTGGTCAACGGCACGGTGCGCCTCGGCGACGGATTGTTTCAGCCGATCGCGGCCGATGACGTTGCGGCGTCCCTCGCGCAGGTCGCGGCGGGCCCGGCGCTGAACCGCACCATCGATATCGCCGGCCCGGACCGTGCGCCCTTCGCGGAGATTGTCGGGCGTTATTTGAAGTCCGTGGGCGACGCGCGCCCGGTGGTGACGGATCGCGACGCGCGGTATTACGGTGGCCTCGTCGAGGAACGATCGCTCGTGCCGCTCGGCGACGCGCGGATTGGGCGCATCAGCCTCGACCAGTGGCTGGCGCAGGCCAGGAAAGCTTGATTTGGTGCTCCGATGTTCACGCAACGCTCTTCGAGTAACGCGGCAAGAAACGGGGGGCTGTCGACTGTTTGCGTCGATATTGTTCAGGCATGGAGCGGCGCTCGTGTTGCTCTTGTTTGACCACAGTCAATGAGGAATTCACCATGTCCAAAGAAGATGACAACAAGGCCATCGTAGGCCGCTGGTTCACCGATTTCTGGGGAAAGACCTGCAACCTTGACATTGTTGACGAACTTGCCACACCCGACATGCTTCTGCACTATTCGCTGCACGAGCCGCGCCGTGGCCGCGACGACATCAAGGCGTTCATGGCCGATTTCCGCGAAGCATTCCCGGACCTGAACTTCTGGGGTGCCGCCGATCTCATCGCCGAAGGAGATTATGTAGTCGGCCGTTGGGAAGGCGGCGGTACGCATAGCGGCGCGGCATTCGGCGATTTTCTTGCCGGATCGTTACCGGCTGCGACCGGCAGGAAGATGCACTTTACCGGCACGACGGTGCTTCGGCTCAAGGACGGCAAGATTGTCGAAGAAATCGGTCTGGATGACGGCGTGACCGCCTTGGGGCAACTCGGCCTCATCAAGGCGGCGTGATCGGAGGGGCGACGCTTTCAATGTTGCCTGGCCATGCTGAATAGATGTAGCGCCACGACGGGCCTGGGAGCAACCAGGCCCGCGTTATCAACGTGACGCTTTGACACAAGCGTCAGGACTCGTCGCGTTCGGGCATCACCTGGACCATCAGCGTGCGGTTTTTCCAGAACAGGTTGTGCACGCGCGGTTGCAGGTTGCGCAGCGCATACGCACCTACGTCGTCGAATCCGAGCAGCACGGCAGGGCGCGCGCCCGTTCCTTCGACGCGTTGAATCGAGTCGAATGGCGGAAAGCCGTAGCCGCACAGAAATGTCCTGATTTCTTCGTCGCTTGTTGCGCTTTCAATATTTCCCACCCAGAGCTCTGCCATCATGACCTCCTGCTGATCGACCGTCCGTCGGCCTGACTGACGTCATGCTTCGTTTCATTGTAGGACACGGGTTCATCGCCACGGACTGCCGATCTGGATATAGAGCGCATTCTGACTCGGCCCGCGCGCGATATCGATGCCCATCGTCAGTCCGATCTTGCGCACGAGCAGATAGCGAAAACCTGCGCCGAATCCATATGCGACAGGCGCCTCGGAAAACGAGTGAAGCTGGCCATACGCGCGGCCGACGCCGGCGAACCCGAGGACCGACCAGTCCGGCGTCGTATTCCAGCGTAATTCGGCCTCGGTGGTCAACTGATTGCGGTCCTGATACTTCGCGGCGGGCACACCGCGCAGTATCACGAACGGCTGCGCGAAGAACGGGATATCCCCTTGCGAAAAACCGCTGTCGACCCGCAGGCCCAGCACCCATCGCTCGCCGATCGGCATCCAGTGAAAGGCCTTGGCTGACTGCACTTCGAAGTCCGACGTACTGCCCAATCCACCGCGTGCGAATTCGGCGACGAATTGCGCATATGTGCCTGAAGACGGATAGAAATTGTTGTCGCGCGAATCGTAACTGGTGACGAAACCGCCTTTTGCCACGCGCTGTTCGGCGACGAAATTTCCTTGATCGGTCGGTATGCCGAAGTCGAATCGCGTATGCGAATCGAAAAACGTGTACCGCGGGCCAACGTACCACCTCGAATCGCCGATCCGAAACAGCAACTCATGGAACATCGCGAAGCCATCCAGCTGATACGAGCGCGCCTGTTGCTGAATGCCGTAATAAGTCAGATGCAGACTCATCTTGCCGATTACGCCGGTATAGCGGATCCGGTCGTCGTCCCATGAATGCGTATGAAGCGCCGCGGCGCCCCAACTATGGGTTCCGGTCGCAAAGCCGGCAATCCCGGTGATGTTCGGGCGGCTTGTCTTGTCGTCGCCCGATGCGGACGGGTCGCCGTCGGTGTTGTCGGGCAGGCTGAAATGCAGCAACGCGACGCCGAGTCCATAGCCTATCGCCGGCTCGGTGATGAAGATCGGGACCGGCAATACGCCATTGCCACGCAGCAGGAAGTTGCTCATGTCCCACCCGGCGCTGGCATGGGTGGCTTCGGGCAGGCTTTCGCCGGCAATGGCGACGCTCAAAGGCGAGAGCGAGGCCGCAAGCAACGCGATGGCGGCACGCTGATGGAGACAGGACGGACGGGAACGGCGTCGCGAGCTTCCGGCTGGCATCGCAATTCCTTTGGAGAGTTAAAGCCCACCATCGGATTGATACACCATGAAGTGATTCTGGAAAAGCGAGCTCATGGTCTTTCGATGCGCACCGCTGTCGAGTGTCGCCGGCTCGATGAATATCCGCTAATCAGGCGCTGCACGTTAAAAATTTTTAACGCATGTCTTTAGCAATTCACATCAATGTTTTAATCGCCATGTGTTGGCATTTTCATCTGCATGCGAAAATCGCATCACACAATCGCGGTGAATGATCTAACATCGTATTGAGTTGAAGCCCCACCAGGGAGCGGCTATGTCCTTGCGTAATCAACGAAGGGCCAAAGCCGTGCGCATGTGGCTGCTCGTCCTGGTGACATCAGCCGCGGGTATCACGCATGCGCAAACGCCGCCCGCAGGGTCTCAGCCCGCCCAGCCGCAGCCTGCGCCACTCGCTCAGCCCGGGCAAGCCCCACAGGCCAGCCAGCCGGCTCCGTTCAAGCCAGAAGAGATCGAAGCGCTGGTCGCGCCGATTGCACTTTATCCGGACTCCGTGCTTTCTCAAGTGCTGATGGCGTCGACTTATCCGCTTGAAATCGTCCACGCCGCACGCTGGGTCAAGGCCAACCCGAAGGTGAAGGGCGATGCCGCCGTCAAGGCTGTCGAGAGTCAGCCGTGGGACGTCAGCGTGAAATCGATGGTCGCGTTCCCGCAAATCCTCGAGCCGATGAACGACAAGCTCGACTGGACGCAAAAGCTCGGCGATGCGTTTCTGGCGCAGGAAAAAGACGTGTTCGCGGCGATTCAGCGACTGCGCGCGCGAGCGCAGGAGTCGGGCAATCTCAAATCGACGGAACAGCAAAAGGTGGTAGTCGAGCCTGCGCCGGCAAGCGGCGGCACCACCATCGTGCGCATCGAGCCGACCAATCCACAGGTGATTTACGTGCCGGCCTATAACCCGACTGTCGTCTATGGCACGTGGACCTATCCGACTCCACCGTACTATTGGCCGCCCTATCCGGCTTACTACCCAGGCGCTGCGCTCGCAACCGGCTTTGCATGGGGCGTGGGACTTGCCGCGGCAGGCGCGATTTTCAGCAACTGCAACTGGGGCGGCGGCGACGTCAATATCAATGTGAATAAAGCGGCCAATATCGATCGCAACTTCGATCGCACGAAGGTGCAAGGTAACGGCAATCGCTGGCAGCATGATGCGAGTCATCGTCAGGGTGTCGCGTATCGCGACAACGCAACGCGCAACAAGTACGCGGGCAACGTGCCAGGCGCCGAAGGACGGTCCGATTTTCGCGGCCGCAATAACGGCACCAATCAGCGTGCCAGCGCGACCGATCGTGCGGGCACGGGTAATCGCGCGGCGACAGCCGATCGTGCCGGAGCGGGTAACCGTGCGACTACCGCTGACCGCGCAGGCGCGGGTAATCGCGCAACCACTGCTGACCGCGCAGGCCGTAACAACAACGGTGCAACGGCAGCGAACCGTTCAGACTTCGGCGATCGCGGCGGCACGTCGAACCGCGGCAGCGCGGGCGCCGGCAACGTCAGCCGCGCGAGCGATCAGATCGGCGGCGGCGGTGGCGGACGCGACAACGCATTTCAAGGCGTGGGCGCCGGCAATTCCGCACAGCGCAGCGCCGATCGTGGACGCGCCAGCGCGCAAAGCTCTGGCTTTAACCGGCCAAGCGGCGGCGGCAGCATGCGTGGCGGTGGCGGTGGCATGCGCGGCGGCAGGCGCTAGGAGATAACGGCATGAAGCTCTGGTCACGGTTCCCGCCCGGCTTGCTTTCCGGCTTGTCTCACGTAGCCGCGGTCGTGTGTCTGTGCGGCGCCGCATCCCTGTCCACCGCTCATGCGGAGCAGAACTTCAGTACACCGCAAGCCGCAATGGACGCCTTCGGCGATGCCGTCATCAACAACCAGGAAGGCGCGTTGCAATCGATCTTCGGGCGCGACTTTCGCCAGCTGATTCCGCCAGTCGATGCGCAAGTGCGCAGTCGCTTCATTGACGAATGGGGGATATCGCACACGGTTCACACGGTTGACGCGACCCACGCCCGGATAGCGGTCGGCGACGACGGCTGGACACTGCCGATACCGCTAGTGAAAAGCGCACATGGTTGGCACTTCGATACGCACGCCGGCGTCGAGGAAATGCGGGTGCGCCGGATCGGGCGCAATGAACTCGCGGTGATCCAGGCGATGCTCGCGGTCTACGATGCGCAGCGCGAATATGCGTCGACCGATCACAACGGCGACGGGTTGCTAGCCTATGCATCGAAGCTATCGAGCTCGCCCGGCAAACAGGACGGCCTCTACTGGCCGACGCAGGCAGACGAACCGCCGAGTCCGCTAGGCGCGGCGTTTATCAAGGCGGGTACCCGCAAGACCGCAGACGCCGGCTATCACGGCTACCACTACAAACTGCTCACGTCGCAGGGCTCGCACGCGCCGGGTGGTGCCTATGACTATATGACGCACGGCCGTTTGTTCGGTGGCTTTGCGGTGATCGCGTGGCCGGTGCGATACGACGACACCGGCATCAAGACCTTTATGGTGAGCCATGCGGGCCAGGTCTATGAGCGAGACCTGGGCCCAGATGGCGCAGCCATTGCAAGCGCGATGAAGTCGTTCGATCCCGGACCGGGATGGACGAAAGTCGCGCCTTGATGCGAACCGTATGCAGCAGTGGAGCGTCCGCCATTCCCAGACCTGACCGGATAGCGCGTCAGGCCGGTGCGTAAAACTGCATCCCGCGCTCACGCATGCTGACCCGCGTGCCCGCCGCACGCCCGACGATTGCCACGATATCCGGTAGCGCGCCGATCACGGCGTCCTTTCCCGTGTTGCGCGCGAATTCGATCGCTGCCTGAACCTTCGGCCCCATCGATCCAGATGCAAAACCCAGCTTCTCGAGTTCATCCGGATGCGCGCAGGAAATCGCCTTCTGCGTCGGCGTGCCCCACTCGACATAAGCGGCGTTGACGTCGGTGACGATCACCAGCAGATCGGCTTCGAGCTCCTGCGCGAGCAACGCGGAGCACAGGTCCTTGTCGATCACGGCCTCCACGCCGCGCAACTGGCGGTTCTCCGCATAGCATGTTGGAATGCCACCGCCCCCGGCGCAGATCACAATCGTTCCCTTTTCGAGCAGCCATTTGACCGGCCGGATTTCGAAGATCCGCTGCGGCCGCGGGCTCGCTACCACGCGACGATACTTGTCGCCGTCCGGCGCAATGCTCCAGCCTTTTTCGCTGGCCAGACGCTGCGCTTCGTCCTTTGTATAAACCGGTCCGATCGGCTTGGTCGGATGCTTGAACGCGGGGTCGGCGGGATCGACTTCGACCTGCGTCAGCAGCGTGGCGAACGGTACCTCGAACGGCAGCAGGTTGCCCAGTTCCTGTTCGATCATATAGCCGATCATGCCCTCGGTCTGCGCGCCGAGCACATCCAGCGGATACGGCGAGACTTCCTTGTAAGCCGCGCTTTGCAACGCCAGCAAACCGACTTGCGGACCATTGCCGTGCGCAATCACCAGTTCGTTACCCGTCGCGATTTTCGCAATCTGCGCGGCGGCGACCTTGACGTTCTCGCGCTGCTGGCTTTCCGTCATGGGCTGGCCGCGCTGCAATAGCGCGTTACCGCCCAAAGCAATGACAAGGCGCACGATAGAACCCTCCCAAAGATAGCGCGGCCGCTGGTGTTAAAGCGCCGCGCGGCCTGCGCCGACGCGCGAGCCGGAGCGCACGCAATACACGATCAGAGGTCGCCCAAGGTCGACACAAGAATCGCCTTGATCGTATGCATCCGGTTTTCCGCCTGCTCGAACGCGATGTTGTAATCGGACTCGAATACCTCTTCCGTCACTTCGATGCCGTTCGCCAGATGCGGATAACGCTCGGCGATCTGCTTGCCGACCTTCGTGTCGCTGTTGTGAAACGCAGGCAGACAGTGCATGAACTTCGTGCGCGGGTTGCCGGTCGACTCGATCAACGCCAGGTTCACCTGGTACGGCAGCAATTCCTTGATGCGTTCGTCCCAGACTTCGACCGGTTCGCCCATCGAGACCCAGACATCGGTGTGGATGAAGTCCACCTGCTTGACCGCTTCTTTGGGATCTTCGGTCAGCATGATGCGTGCGCCGCTAGTGCTGGCGAATTCCCGGCATGCGGCGACATGCTCTTCGCTCGGCCAGAGCAGTTTCGGCGCTGCGATGCGCACGTCCATGCCGAGTTTCGCGCCGATCAGCAGCAGCGAATTGCCCATGTTGTTGCGCGCGTCGCCGAGGTAAGCGTAACTGATGTCGTGCAGCGGCTTGTCAGCGTGTTCACGCATCGTCAATACGTCGGCCAGCATTTGCGTCGGGTGGTATTCATCGGTCAGCCCGTTGAAAACCGGCACCCCCGCATAGTTCGCCAGTTCTTCGACGATCTCCTGGCTAAAACCCCGATACTCAATCGCATCGTACATGCGGCCGAGCACGCGAGCGGTGTCCTTCATGCTTTCCTTGTGGCCGATCTGGGACGACGCCGGGTCGATATAGGTGACATTCGCACCCTGGTCGTGCGCCGCGACTTCGAAAGCGCAACGGGTGCGCGTGGAGGTCTTCTCGAAGATCAGCGCGATCTCCTTGCGCGACAGGTGCTGCTGTTCCGTGCCCGCGTACTTCGCCCGCTTGAGGTCGCGCGACAGATCGAGTAGATAGCGCAAATCGCGCGTGCTGTGATGCATCAGGCTGAGAAGGCTACGATTTCGCAGATTGAAGGCCATGAGTGTCTCCGTTCTCGAATCGCCGCGTGAGAATGTCTTGCGCGCGGCACAAACCGGTCAGTAATCGACTACGTCACGCAAAATCGGGCAGGTCATGCAATGGCCGCCGCCGCGGCCGCGCCCCAGCTCGCTGGCCGTGATCGTGATCACTTCGATACCGGCCTTGCGCAACTGGGTGTTGGTGAACGTGTTGCGGTCGTAACCGACCACGACACCCGGTTCGATGCAGACCATATTGTTGCCGTCGTCCCATTGCTCCCGCTCCGCGGCAAACGTGTTTCCGCCCGTTTCGACGACGCGCAACTCCTTGAGACCCAACGCGTCGCCCACCGCCTGCACAAAAGGCTTGTCCTGCCGCTCGACGCTCATGCCGTAAACGTTCCTGTCGTCTGGCCTGAGCGAGAAGGTGACGATCTGCCCGACCACTTCCGGGAAAATCGTGACGAGATCACGGTCGCAGAAGCTGAAGACCGTATCGAGATGCATCGCCGCGCGTGACTTCGGCAACCCGGCGACCAGCACCTGCTGCGCGGCGCCTTTCGCAAACAGTGCACGCGCGAGCTGGCCGACCGCTTGGCGCGACGTGCGTTCGCCCATGCCGATCAGCACGATGCCTTTGCCGATCGGCATCACGTCGCCGCCTTCGAGCGTGGATGCGCCGTGGTCCCGATCGGGGTCGCCCCACCAGATTTCGAATTCCGCGTGGGTGAAGCTGGGGTGGAACTTGTAGATCGCCGTGGCGAGCAGCGTCTCTTGCCGCCGGGCCGGCCAATACATCGGGTTCAGCGTCACGCCACCGTAAATCCAGCAGGTTGTGTCGCGTGTAAACACCATGTTCGGTAGCGGTGCGACGAGAAAACTTGAGTAGCCCACGTATTCGCGAAACAGCTTGAGAAGCGGTACATCGCTGGCAGGAAGGTCTTCGATCGACACACCACCGATCAAAAACTCCGCCAGCCTGCGTGACTCGAGTGCATTTGCCCACGCGCGCACTTCGTTGCTAAGACCTACCCCGACGCTATCGTCATTGATCCTGCGGTCCAGCACCCACTCGCGGGCCTCGGGGCTCTCCAGCGTCTGCGTAAGAAGGTTATGCACGTCGAGCACCTCGACGCCGCGCTCGCGCATCTTGTTCACGAAGTCGAAATGGTCGCGCTTCGCCTGGCTCACCCAGATGACGTCGTCGTATAGCAGTTCGTCGCAGGTGCTCGGCGTCAGGCGCTGATGCGCGAGTCCCGGCGACGACACCATGACCTTGCGCAGCTTGCCTACCTCGGAATGGACTCCGAGCCTGGTGACCTCGGTACTCATGGTGTTCTCCCATATCGGAATCAGAGCGTCAGGAACCCCTGATAAAGCCCGACAGCTGCTGCGACCGCAGCGATCACGACGACGGCGAATATCACTTTCTCAATGGACGTAAAAACCTGTTTTTTCGCTTCCCGCCTGGCCTTGGCGAAAAGTATCGCGCCGGGCGCGTAGAGCAGTGCCGACAGCAGCAGATACTTGACACCCCCCGCGTAGAGCAGCCAGAGCGCGTAGAGCACCGCGATCGCCGCCACGACCAGATCCGCACGGCGCACCTGTGTGCGTGCCTGTTCATAGCTCTCGCCACGTATTGCCAGCAGCAGCGCATACGACACCGACCAGAAATACGGCACGAGAATCATCGATGTTGCGAGATAGATCAGCGATAGATAGGTGCTTTTTGAAAAGAGCGTGATGACGAGGAAGATCTGCACCATCGCGTTGGTCAGCCAAAGCGCATTGGCTGGCACGTTATTCGCATTTTCCTTGCGAAGAAACGCGGGCATGGTACGGTCCTTCGCTGCGGAAAAGAGAATCTCCGCGCATAGCAGAACCCACGAAAGCAACGCACCGGCCAGCGAAATCACAAGGCCCACGCTGATCAGCACGGCGCCCCAGTGTCCGACGACATGTTCGAGCACGCCGGCCATCGAGGGGTTCTGAAGCGCGGCGAGTTGCGGCTGCGTCATGATGCCGAGTGACAGCACATTGACCAGCACCAGCACGAGGAGCACCGTCACAAAGCCGATGACGGTTGCCTTACCCACGTCGCTGCGTCTTTCCGCGCGTGCCGAAAAGATGCTGGCGCCTTCGATGCCGACAAACACCCACACCGTGACCAGCATCATGTTACGAACCTGGTTCATCACGTCGCCGATCTTTGGGTTACTTTTCCCCCAGACGTCCGCCGTAAAAATATCCAGCTTGAAGGCGAAAAAGCAGATGACGATGAACAGGACAAGCGGCACGATCTTGGCAACGGTCGTGATCTGATTCACGAATGCGGCTTCCTTGATACCGCGCAGCACTAGCGCGTGCACGCACCAGAGCAGCACAGACGCGCAGGCGATCGCAAGCGGCGTGTTGCCCTCGCCGAAGACAGGAAAGAAATATCCTAGTGTGCTGAACAGCAGGACGAAGTATCCGACGTTTCCGAGCCACGCGCTGATCCAGTAGCCCCACGCGGACGAGAAGCCCATGTAGTTGCCGAACCCGGCCCGGGCATACGCGTAGACGCCACCGTCGAGATCGGGTTTGCGAATGGCCAGAGACTGAAAAACAAAAGCAAGCATCAGCATGCCGATGCCAGTAACAACCCAGCCTATCAGCACGGCCCCGACATCCGCGCTAGCCGCCATGTTTTGCGGCAAAGAGAATATTCCGCCACCAACCATGGAACCGATGACAAGCGCCGTCAGCGCGCCGAGCCTGAGCCGGTGGGTTGCAGGTTCCGCGTGACTGATTCCTGTTGCGTCATTCATATCTTCCCCTTGCATCAGGCGAGCTCCGGTTTGGCACCGGGCACCGGCCTTTAAGCTGCGTTCGGGCGAGAACAGGATTGATGAAGCGAGCGATTCAGTCTGTTAGATCCTTGAACAAGGTGCGTACACTATGGAAGTGCTTCACGGCCCGCATTGTCGTTTTTAATTCTATTTTAAAAAACTCTTTATATATATCAAAAATCAACATCGAGTAATTTACATTTTCATCCTGGTAGATTAAGTACAATTGTTCAAGGTTCGATATAAAAAATGAGCGCGTGGCGTGGAAGAGATCGCGACTTCTATATTCGAATGCTTAGTTATCCGTGACGGTCTCCGGCATGTTTATCCAGATTCTTTGCCAGGCCAATCTATCCTGTATGCGTGAAAAATCGGAGGGATAGGACCATGGTCTAATAGATTTCTGTCACGTCAAGGAACACTCTTCATGGGAGGATCGATTGTAGCCATAGTCCGAGTGCCGTCGCCAGGAGCGCTGCATCACAAACGCGGCCGAGCTCAACCATTCCCTGCTGCCCCCTATTCCAGATCAATATGGAAACGATGAAGTCGTCTGACGCGGCATCGTTCTGAAGTCGCTGCCATGGTCGAGTTAGATGAGAAGGCTCCGTGTCAGATGTCTATCGCGAATGCGCGGTTGATGCGGTCGAAATACGCGAACGGAGGATGACAATGAAAAGGCGATACTTTCTGGTGAATGCCGTTGCGGCGGCTGTTGCGGGCCTGTCGCTGGCCAGTTGCAGCACTTCTTCGGGAGGATCCGATAGTGCGACTTCGAATGCCGCAAAGCGTCAATCGATCGACGCGAGCGTAGATGGCACGATGTTGCGCCTGCTTTCTTCGGTAAAGGGTTCGCAGGAGCTGATATCGAAGGCGCAAGGCGTCCTCGTGTTCCCTTCGGTGTACCAGGCCGGCTTCATCGTTGGCGGACAGTACGGAGAAGGCGCATTGCGAGTCGGTACCGGAACCGTGGGCTACTACAGCACCGCGTCGGGATCGTTCGGGCTCACCGCCGGAGTGCAGTCGAAGGCACTCATCTTTCTGTTCATGACACAGGATGCGCTCAATCAGTTCCGCAATTCCAAGGGCTGGTCGGTGGCAGGGGACGCCTCTGTCGCACTTGTGAAGGTCGGCGCAAACGGAGCGATCGACACGACCACCGCAACAGCACCGGTCGAGGTAATCGTACTGACCAATGCAGGCTTGATGGCCGATGTGTCGTTGGCTGGCACGAAGGTAACCGCGCTCAACATCTGAGCAGCGATGCAAAGGTTTGCAAACGCGAAAACTAAAATATCCGCGGGCTTTAGCAACGATTATCCGCTTGCGCTTTAGTCGTGCGCATTGGCGTTTATACGTTCGTCCGACACCATGTTGTTGGCGGTGGCAGCAGAGCCTATTGAGGTTACGGTTCCTTTGTCAGCAAACTCAGGGCTTAGCGGCGCAAGCGCGGCCCTGCCTTCACTAGAGTGGGAAATGGAGACCGGCGCAATCGCTGCCGACGGAGTCGGCGATACCGCAGCGTTGACAAGAACGCCGGTCGAAGTGAGGAAGATCACCAATGACACTACGAAGCCCATGGAGTATGTCTCCCCGGTGCTGTGGTCGGTGCCGGCGAACGGGCCAGCATTCGCTTTCTGACTTCTACATCCTAGACTACAACGCGGCATCCGGTTCGGAATCGGACGCCTTCACCGATCGGAGAGACCACACACTTCTGCGCATCGCGCGAACGCACATGTTTGGCAAAATCGAAAAAGAGATGAAGAGAACCGCTATCGCGCAGCCACAACGCTAATTCTCGGCCTGCGCATCGATCCGCCCTGCCCGGATTGCCCGAACGAACGCCCGATAGTCGCTGCGATTCTGCGAGCTGTATTCGGTGGCGAATTCGCAGATCGCGTCGTCGAAGGTCTGCCCGGAACCCATGTAGCCCGCAATCATCGCGGCATCGCCCGAGCGCGCATGCGCGCGGCACAGCGCGTGTGCACACATGCGCGCGTATTGCCGCAGGATCGGCGTGTCCCAATCCTCGATGATCGCAGACAACTTCATATCGCGAAGCTGCCGCACGTAGAAATCGCGACCGTTTATGCCGCGAGTCCATCCAAGGAACAGATCGCTGGCCGCCTGCATCGCGCGCTGTCCCGCAATGACGCGCTGGCCATGATTACCATGCACGCTCTTTCCGACGTACGGCTCGAGCACCGAGGTTCGCGCTTCCTTTACCTGCAGAAATAGCGGGTCGTTGTCCGCTGCCATGAACAGGCATACCGAGCACATCGTCCCCACGCTGCCTACGCCGACGACCTTAACCGCCATATCGACGAAGTGAAAACGGTCGAACAGAATCCGGATATGCTCGGGCAGGCTGTCCCGATACGATGCGATCGCCGCCGCATATCCCGATTCGAGGCCGGGCGCCTGCTCGGCGGTCGGATGGAAGATCAGCGGGGGCTCGTCCTTGATCCTCGGCGTCACCCCATCCTGCGAAACCAGCTTCGGATACAAGTGGTCAGGCACCGACTTCTGTCGCTCCATCTCGATCCGTTCCGCAATGCGCTTGCGTACTGCAGATACGATGGCGGGGTCGCCGGCCCGGTCTTGATACTTCTGCAGATCGATTCTGTCGTACCAGACATCCAGCGCTCGCATCGCGCTGTAGTTGTGCATTCGTTCGCGATATTCGCGTACCAGGTCGATGACCACGCGGGCAGCGTCGCTGTCGGAGAGTTGCAGGTGTTGTGCAGCGATCACCACGCTTGCGGCAAGCCGCTTGAGATCCCATTCAAACGGCGCGGGCAGCGTTTCATCGAGATCGTTGATATCGAAGATCACGTTGCGCTCAGGTGTGGCGAAGCCGCCGAAATTCATCAGGTGGGCATCGCCGCACGCCTGCACGCGAATTCCGCTGGTCGGGGTCGCAGCGAGATCGGCGGCCATCAACGCGGCGGAGCCGCGGTAGAACGCAAACGGCGACGCGGACATCCGGCCGAAGCGGATCGGCACGAGCTCCGGTATCCGGCCCTCGTTGGATTCGCTCAGAAGCTCGATAGGGTCGCGGCGATGGCGGCCCGGCCTCCATCCCGCATGCGATACGCGCGGCACTGCATCGCGCAGCGCCCGCCCCTGGGCTGCGCGCTCATCGACGGTCAGCCAGGCAGTCTTTGCCTGAGGTGCAGCGCTGATACGCCGGCCACGAACGGTCTTGTTCACGTGCATTTCCCCTGGTTAGGTGGATCCTCGCGACCCGCGCCTGCTAACCCGCGCGCCTGGTACCGGTGTCGCGCAGGAACTCATCGATCACGTCGTCCGCTGCGGTGCGACGGCTCAAGTGGCCGACATGCTCTTCGAGTCCTTCGGCGCGCAGCAAGTCTCGTGCGTCCGCGTGCGCGGCAATGATCCGCAGCCGTATGCCGGCTGCCGATAGCGCGGATACCAACATCGACAGCATGCGCGCGCCGGCCAGATCAACTACAGGCGAGGCGGACAGGTCGCATATCAGCAGCTTGACGGGGGCGGCGCACGTGCGGATTTTCGACCATATGGTCGCGCGCACATGCTCGGCGTTGAAGTAAAGCAGCGATGCTTCGACGCGGAATATCAGTACGCCCGGCGTCACCTCGTTGTCGGGGTGGCGTTCGATATCCGAGTAGCGGGACGTACCTGGAATACGGCCGAGAATGGCTATGTGCGGGTGCGCAGCGTGCCGGATCAGCAATAACACCGAGACCACCACTGCCACGATCACGCCTTTGAGAATACCGAGCAGCAGAACCGCGGCCAATGCCACCATCGACACGGCGAACTCGTAGCGACTGACCCGCCACACGTGACGCAGCTCGCGGATGTCGATCAAGCCCTTGACCGCCACCAGCACGATCGCGGCAAGCACCACGTTGGGCAGGTTTGTCAGCAGGCTGGTCAGGAACATCAGGCACAGCGCAATCGTGACCGAAGCGAACACCAGCGCGAGCGGCGTTTTTGCACCGGCTTTGTCATTGACCGAGGACTGCGACAGGCCGCCCGCGACCGGGTATCCCTGAAAGAGGCCTGCGGCCAGATTGGCCGCACCAAGCCCCAGTAGCTCCTGACGAGGGTCGATTTCATAGCCGTTCGCCCGCGCAATCGCACGTGCAGCGGAAACGCTTTCGACATAGGACAACAGCAGACACGCGAACGCCAGCGGAATCACGCCGTCCACGTCGCGTACCCGAAGCGCGGGCAGATTGAATTCGGGCAGGCCGCTCGGCAACGCGCCGACAACCTTGAAACCTAGCGCACCCAATGGCGTAACCGACAGGAGGACGATCGACGCCACGACGACCAACAACGCGACCGGGCGCCCCGGCAGAAATTTTTCCCCTGACAGCAGCAGGATCAAGGTCCCCACGCCGAACGCGAGCACGGCCCAGTTGGTTTCGGGAAGTTGGCCAGCGAGCACGGCAATGCGCTCGAAGAATTGTTCGCCGCCCCCCTTCACGCCGAACAGCTTGGGCAATTGCGTCAGTGCGATCGTAAGTGCAGCGCCTGCCTTGAAGCCAAGCAGGATGGTCTCGCTGATGAAGTTGACCAGCGAACTGAGCCGCAGAATCCATGCGAATACGCACATTACCGCGATCAGAATCGCAGTGAGCGCGGCAATGGCGGCGAACCGTGTGGGGTCGCCTCCCGCCATGCCGGCAATCGTCACGCCGACGAGCATCGAGATCGCCGACGTGGGGCCGATTGCGAGTTGACGCGAAGATCCGAATAGCGCATAGGCGAGGCCGCCCACCAGATAGCAGTAGATGCCGTATTGCGGCGGCAGGCCCGCGAGCGTCGCATAGGCGAGCGACACCGGTATGCCGTAGGCCGCGAGGGTAACCCCGGCGATCGCGTCGCGCGCCAGCCAACGAGGCCGATAGGTGGGAAGCCACTGCGCGGGTGGAAATACTGCGCGCCAGCCGGTAACCGGAGCCATGCTCGATACTTCGCCGGCAAGGCGAGATTCTTCGATCATCGAGCGCCTCCTTTCCTTCAGCTGATTCAGCACGGAATCGGGGCAAACGTAGCATCCAGTGATGGGCGCTTTCACGCCACCAACGGTGCTACCTATCCAGTGTAGGCCGCGGACCGGCAATGAACACGGATTTTGGGTACCCGAACGCGATCTACCCAATACGCCTATGTGCGCGAATTCCGTTGTCCAGGCCGGCTTGACCTCGCAATGTACATCGACTTCTAAACGGATGCGTCGGATACTTCGGATTGCGATTCGTCGATGCGCCGCCAAATCCGCCGTTGACATGTGCGTTAAGCTCAACCTCCCAGCGCGATGATGGCTATCGTCAGCAGCACGCCAAAGACCATCATCGCAACCCCTGCCTTCCATGGCCCCCAGCCGGCATAACGGCCGAGAGCCAGCCCACAGCCAAACAGCATCACCAGCGTAAGAACACGTGACACCAGCAACGCAGTCGGTACATCGCGGAAGATGATGAACGGCAGCGCCACCGGAAACGTCGACAGCACGATGATGATGAAAATGCAGAGTGCCCCAAGGAAATCGCGTTGCACGAAGCGCGGGCGATCCGGTAGGCCTGCCATCGAAGCGATCCTGAGCCGGATGGGCTCCAGGTTGTCATCCGCCACCAGCGGGCGCATGAAGCTCGGCAACGCGTCGTGTAGCACGCGGCGCCCGGCGTCGGCGTCGGGCGCACTCCGGATGGCGAGCGCGAGCATCAGCCGCCTGCCGCGGTTGGTCAACGTGCGGACCAGAAACATCAGCGCGTCGGCGAGTCCCCAGGCGAGATTGCAGCCAAGCGCGGTATAGAGCATTTTCTGCCCGGCATTCGCACCGGCCGTAGCCGCCGACACCGTGCCGACGAAAGTCAGCGCCATGAACAGACCAAAGCACAGCTCCGAGACCCGGTCGACGGTATCGAGAACCGGCTCGTGCGCGTCGACATCGCGTTCATCGGTAAGTGCGTTCACGAGAATGTCTCCGGTCGTTGGGCAACTGGCGCAGCAGTCAATCAACGCTTATCGGCTTTGCTGCGTGTCGGCGCCCGTGTTGTCGAGATAGTCATCGACAGCGCTATCCACGGTGGGATGAAATCGTTCGCTACCGATCAACGGCATCAGTTCGAAACGCATCAGCTTGTCGCGGACCGGATCCTTCAATTCAGCGAAATGCAGCGCGATGCCGCGCTCGCGCAGCAGTCGAACCAGTTCGCGCAGCATGTCGGCAGAGGTCACATCCACACTGGTGACCGGTTCGGCGGCCACGACAACCCTGCGCACCGGCGTGGGCGACGCATCGATGGCCTGAAACATGCGCTCCTGGAAAAACTCCGCGTTGGCAAAGAACAATGGCGCATCCCACCGGAAAAGCAGCAGCCCGGGAATGCGCACGGCCTGTGGGTAGCGTGTGATGTCATGGTAGCCGCGCACCCCCTCCACTCTGCCAAGCACCGCATGGTGAGGCCTCCAGCCATCCCATAGAAATTCGATGATCGCGAATACGATGGCGAGGCAGATGCCGGGAATCGCACCGAAAACCGCGACGCCCGCAAAGCACAACATCGAGAGCCAGAATTCCCACTGCTGGATGCGATAGATCCGCTTGAGGTCGGCAATTTCGAACAGGCCGATGGCCGCCGCAATCACCACGGCTGCCAGCGCGCTGTTGGGCAGGTAGCGCAGCAGATTCGGTGCCGCTAACAGCAGCGCAGCGACGGCCAATGCGCCGACGACGCCCGTCAATTGCGTCTTGGCGCCGGCGGCTTCCGCCACCGGCGTACGCGACGAACTGCTGCTGATCGGAAAGCCTTGAAAAAACCCCGCCGCCAGGTTGGCGACGCCCAGGCCGACCATCTCCTGATTGGGGTCGACGCGGCTATGAAACCGTGCTGCGAAGGTTCGCGACAGCACGCTCGTATCCGCGAAAGCGATCAGCGCAACGGCGCAGCCGCCAAGGACGATCTTCAGCAGATCCGCTCCGCTCGCCCAGGGCATCGCAAAAGAGGGCAAGCCCTGCGGAATCTTGCCGAGCACTTTGACGCCGAGGCTATCGAGATTGAATGCGCTGACGCACAGCGTCGCCACTACAACGGCAATCAGAATGCCTGGAATTTTTTCGAAGCGCTTAAGGACGAGTATCAGCACAAGGCTTCCCGCTCCCACGGCAAAGCTGTACCAGTTAGTCTTGCCGGCCCAGATAGCGTCAGCGAGGCTCGCCAGATCTCGTATCGGACCCGCTTCGTCGATGGAAATGGCGAACAGTTTCGGCAACTGGCTGATCAGAACGGCGGCCGCAATGCCGTTCATATAGCCGTATCGAATCGGCTTCGACAGCAGTTCGGTGATGAAGCCCAGACGCAGCAGCCCCATCAGGATGCAGAACGCGCCGGAAACCACCGCCATCATGCTGGCAATCGCAATGGAGCGAGACGGATCGCCTGCCGCAACTGCGATGACCACGGCCAGGATCGGCGCCGCCAGAGCCGAGTCGGGGCCCAGCACGAGAATCCGGCTGGGCCCGAACACCGCATACGCGAGCAACGGAACGATGGTCGCGTAGAGCCCGTAGACACCGGGCACGCCTGAGGCCTCGGCATAGGCGATGCCGACCGGCACCAGCATGGTGGTCAGGACCAGCCCGGCGGCGATGTCTTTCGGTAGCCAGCTGGGCTGATACGCCCGCAACATCACGACGCCCGGCAACCACCGCAACCACCGTTGAGCGGGCTTTACCTCGGGCCCGTCGTCGGGGATCGACGTGTCAGGTCGCATGGCCAGTCACTTCGGCGTGCACGCGCCGAACATGATGTAAGCATGATCGCTGTTTACAACCGACGAGGTCATCTCGCCGGTCGCGGTGTCAATCACGAGCGTCCATGCATAGCCAAGCTCCATACCCTGCATCAGCAACTGAGTCGGACTCTTGTCGAACGAAACGATGGGCGTCGAGCGAGACGTTCCCTCAATGGTCTTCTTCGCGAAGTCGATTCGCATAAACTGCGGCAAGCCGATGTCGGCCGGCAGCGAGCGATCGCAGATCACACCGGGATCGCACGAGTGCGCATCGACGCTCGCGCAGATCAACGACGTCTTGCCGTCGAAATCCGCTGCGAGAAGCGGTGGCATGCCGGCAATAGCGCACAGTATTGCTGCGATTACTTTCTTCACGGTCGTCATCTTCCGTCGCCTCGACACTAGTTGATCGTGTAGCCTCGCCCTGACATGCACGCCGACATGGCACGGTTATACGTAGCCATTTGTTGCGAACTGTCTTGCGCGACGTATTGCTGCTGCTCCTGAGCCGCTCTTGCATTACGGCGCTGCCGTATGCCACCGCCGACCGTTCCCGTTACCGCACCGATCGCCGCTCCCTTGCCTGCATCGCCCGCGATCGCACCGATCGCCGCACCCATCGCAGCGCCGCCCGCCGCGCCACGTACACGCTCGCCTTGCGGCCCCGGTGGTGGCGGTTGGCTGGCGGAGCGTTGCGCGAGTGCCGCAGGATCGACACCTGTGGTTTGGCGGGCCCACGCTTCGCACTGACCCGTATCGCTCGCCTGTTGCTGCGCGCTTTGACCTTTTGCCGGATAGATGATCGGTTGCTGACTGTACGCGTCGCCCGCTAGCAGGGCGATTGCCAAAGCCGAGCCAATTCGCACTATTCGTGTCATGGATCGTGCCTTAAGAGGTTTGCGCTGAATTGAGCACGCCGCCCGTTCGAAGCGTGGATGTGATGGCGACAGTGCCGGCCGACAGGTTCTGCAAAGGCAGAGAGGGTTGCTCGCGTTTCGTTTTTTTATTGTTAAAGCGAATTACCACCGATGATCGAGTATTGGGCAGGTAAGGCCGAAAAGATATTGGACTTTGATCCAATAGAAGATGTCTCTTGCGTGTACTACTCTTGTCGATCACCAAGTGTTTGAATTTGCCTTCGCCGTAAGTGGGAGAGGGATCATGAAAACACGGTCTGCGTGGTTGCGCGCATGCGCTGCAACATGGTTGCTTGCGGCGTGCGCACAGCCCCATCAGCAAGTCGAAGTCGGCGCGAACGAATCCGCGGCGATAGCGAAACTGGGAACACCTAAAGAAACCTACGATTTGCCGGATGGTGGAAAACGCCTGATGTGGCCGACCCAGCCGATGGGCACGACCACCACGGTCGCCGATCTCGACGCCGCCGGCAAGGTAGTGAGCATGCGCCAGGTGCTGCAGGAGAACGAGTTCTACCGCGCACAGGTCGATAAGTGGACGCGAGACGACGTGCTGATCAACTTCGGCCGCCCGTTCGAAAAATCGTACTTCAAGCGGATGAAACGCGAGGTATGGTCGTATCGCTATCAGGAAAACAACATTAATTACATGATCTTCAACTTCTACTTCGACGACCAGGGTGTGCTGCGCCTTACCCAGAAAACGCCGGACATGGAGCGCGACCCAAGCATGCGAGGCCGCTTCTGACGCGATGCATTGCGTTCGCGACGGCGGGCGCGAGTGAGACCTTGGTCCAATTGGCTGAGCAGGACCGCGGAACCTAACATGTTCGCAGCGGGCGCATTGATCGCCGGGTTTGTGCGAACCCATCCAGGGCTGTTGGCCAATCTCTCGCTCGAAGCGCCGGGAGGAGACAATCGATGCTGCCTATGCCGACTAGCCGCAGGGTATTGTCCAAAGAGTTGCTCGACGTATTGATCCGGGCCGGACTGGTGGGTGTGCTGGCGGTCTTCTGCTTCCGGATTTTCGTGCCCTTTCTCAACCTGATGGTCTGGGCGCTGATTCTCGCAGTCACCCTCTATCCGCTACAGACAAAACTGCGCGCCCTGCTCGGCGGAAAGGACGGTCTGATCGCCACGCTGATTATCCTCGTCGCGTTTGCCGTGATACTTGTTCCGACCTATCTGCTGGGCGTCGCGGTCGGCGTGTCGATCGAGCGCGCGATGGGCGTGTTCAAAAGCGGGAGTTTCCGCATTCCTGCGCCTGCTGCATCGGTGGCCGACTGGCCCGTGGTGGGCCAGCGGCTGTACGACTTCTGGGCTCAGGCCTCGACCGATCTCACCGGACTCGCGCAAAAGTTTGCGCCGCAGCTGAGGGAAACCGGTCTTGCGCTGCTCGGCACGGTCACGGGCCTCGGCGCGGGCCTGCTCGTATTCTTCCTCGCGCTGATCGTCGCGGGCATTCTGATGGCGTACGGCGAGAAGGGCTATCGTAGCGCGGTGCAGATTGCGTCGCGAATCTCGGGGCCCGAGAACGGACCGCAGATCACCGATCTGTGCACCGCCACCATTCGTGCGGTCGCACAGGGGGTGGTGGGAATCGCGTTCATCCAGATGTTGCTGATCGGCATCGCGTTTATCGTCATGGGCATTCCCGGCGCGGGACTGCTCGCGCTTGCCGTGCTGCTGATCGGCATCATGCAATTACCTGCAACATTGATCACGATCCCCGTCATCATCTTCGTGATGCTGACCGAGGGCGTGAACATCGGGACGATTGTCTTCTCGGTCTATGTTTTCATCGCGGGGCTCGCCGACAACGTGCTCAAGCCACTGCTGCTCGGGCGCGGCGTCGCCGTACCGATGCCTGTCGTCCTGATCGGAGCGCTGGGCGGCATGGTGACCGGTGGAGTGATCGGCCTGTTCATCGGTCCCGTGATGCTTGCGGTGGGTTACCAGCTGTTCTGGCGGTGGGTGAACGACCAGCCGCAACCCGCGCCGAGCCAGCAACAGAACCCGCCTTGACGCGGCGGGGACGACGCCGTGCCGCCTTCAATGCGCTCATACGGAATGGCCATGCCGCGCGGAGCAGCGGCCTTCATTATGTCGGTGCTGGTCGCGCTGAACGGCTGCATGCGCGTCGGACCGGATTTTCGCCCGCCACACGAGACCGCTACCGAGCACTGGAGCAGCACATCGCTCGAGCAGGTCACGCTGCAGCGCGCGCAACCCGACGTGCGGCAATGGTGGCAGATATTCGACGACGAGAACCTCGAGCATCTGATCGCACAAGCCGAGATCGGCAATGGCGATCTGCAGATTGCCGGTCTGCGCGTGCTCGAAGCCCGCGCGCAACTCGGCATCGCGCTCGCGGGACGCTACCCGCAGATTCAGCAGGTCAACGCGGACGTGCTTTATTCGGCGCGCAAGCGCTCGGATGGCTTCAACCCGCGCTCGGGTGCTTACTGGCAGTACGGTGCGGGTTTCAGCCTCGGCTGGGAACTCGACTTCTGGGGGCGCTTTGCCCGCGCAATCGAATCGGCCGATGCCGCCTTCCTTGCCGCGCAAGCCAACCGCGATGCGATGCTGGTGCTGCTGCACGCGCAGGTTGCGGACACCTATTTCACGCTGCGCACGGCCGAGGCGCGGCTGCGCATCGCGCGCGACAACGCCCGGCTGCAAAAACGCAGCTACGACATTGCGCAAAAGCTCTTCAAGAGCGGCCAGACCGATGAGCTGGATTTCCAGCAAGCCAGAACGCAGTATCTCGGCACGCTCAGCAGCATTCCCGAATTCGAAAGCCAGATCGTGCTCGCGCGTCACGCGTTGTCCGTGCTGATGGGGCGTCCACCCGGCCCGCTGCCGGAACTCGAGGTTCAGTCCGGCAAGGAAGGCGTGGTCCCGCTCGTGCAGCGCGCAGTGCTGCAGGATGTGCCGGCCGACCTGCTGTTGCGCCGCCCCGACGTGCGCGCCGCCGAGTATCAGATGGCTGCGCAGTCGGCGCTGATCGGTGTGGCGCAAGCCGATCTCTACCCTTCCGTCTCGCTGCTGGGTTCGCTGGTCTGGAGCGCGAGTTCGCTCACCGGCTCACCGAACACGTTGGCGATCGTAGCGGGGCCGAGCGTCACATGGAACGTGTTCGATCACGGCAGGATCACGAATAACGTGCGCGTGCAGGACGCCCGCCTGCAACAGTTGAGCGTCGCCTACCAGAACGTGGTGCGCGAAGCGGCGCGCGAGGCCGATGATGCCGCGACGGCAATGAGCGCCGCGCTGCAGCGGGACATCATCCTGCACGACGCGCAGGGGGCCGCGCAGCGCTCCCTGAAGCTTGCCAATACGATCTACCGCGAGGGGTATTCGGACTTCGAGCGCGTGCTCGATGCGCAGCGCGCGCTGTTCGCGCAACAGGACGCGTATGTCGTCAACCGCAGCAATGCGGTGGGCAGTCTGGTCGCGCTTTACAAGGCGCTTGGCGGCGGCTGGCATTCGGAGCAGCCGCTGATCGATCCCGCGACGCGCCAGCAGATGCAGCAGCGCACCGACTGGGGCGACTTGCTGAACGAGGCAGGCGCGCCACCGGCCGCCGCCGGTTCCGAAGGGCAGCCCCGATGAACGACAAGTCCGAGCCGTCCGGGTCCGCACCGACACCGTCGCCTGAGCCGACGGCCGATCCTTCGGGCAAGGCGATCAGGTGGGTGGTCTTGCTGATCGTCGTCAGCCTGACCTGGTACCTGCTCGCCGACCGCTTTACGCCGTACACCCAACAGGCGCGGGTACAGGCCTACGTCGTGCCGGTGGCCGCGGAAGTGTCGGGACGGGTGACGCGGGTCCTCGTGCACAACAACCAGTCAGTCGATGCAGGCGACGTGCTGTTCGAAATCGATGACGCGCAATATCGCATTGCGGCCGAGCGTGCGCGAGCCGACCTCGAGTCGACGCGCCGTCAGGTCGGCGCCAGCACGGCCGGCATCGATTCGGCGCGCGCCTCGTTGCGGGCGGCCATTGCGAACGAGATCAAGGCGCGCCAGGACAGCGAGCGCCTCGAACGGCTATATCGCGAAGACGAGGGCACGGTCTCGCTGCGACGCCTGGAAGTGGCGCGCGCGACGCACGAACAGGCCGTCAGCCAGGTTGCCGCAGCGCGTGCCGAAGTGGAGCGCGCGCGTGAACAGCAAGGCGGCGGCGAAGAAAAGAACGCGCAGTTGCGCAGCGCGGCCGCAGCAGTGGAAAAAGCCGAACTCGATCTGGCCAACACGCGGATAAGAGCTCGCACCGGAGGTGTCGTCACCGATCTGCGCACGGAAGTCGGCCAGTTCACCGCGGCCGGCACGCCGGTGATGACGCTGATCGCGATCCGCGACGTGTGGGTCAGTGCCGAGATGACCGAGAACAACCTGGGCCACCTGCAGCCGGGAACGCCCGTGTCCATCGCCTTGGACGCACTGCCGGGCGAAGTCTTCGAAGGACGGATTCGTAGCATTGGCTATGGCGTGAGCGTAGGCCAGAGCGCGCCGCCCGGCGGACTGCCGACGGTGCAGAACAGCCGCGACTGGCTACGCCCTGCACAACGCTTTCCGGTGATCGTCGAGTTCGACGAGCGCGAGCGCGCGGGTTTGCGCAATCTGCGTGTGGGTGGACAGGCCGAGGTGATGGCGTTTCCGAATCCGGGCAATCCGCTCAATCTGCCCGGTCGTGTGTTTCTGCGTGTGATGAGCTGGGTCTCCTACCTTTACTGAACAACCCCTTATGGCAACCACGAAAAACAGGCTCGTGCTTCCCGGCCAGCGTGCACTGCGGCTTGCTGCAGGGACCGCGCTTTGCCTCGCGATCAGCTTCGCACTCGACCTGTCGGTTCCGATCATCGCGCCGGTGTTCGCGGTGTTTCTTCTCGGCACGCAGAATCGGCCGCTGTCGTTCAAGGCAGGTGCAGCTTTCGCACTGATCGTGGCGTTAACCACAGGCAGCGGCCTGCTGCTCGTTCCGTTGCTGCGCCATTACGCGTTAGCTGGCGTGATGATAGTGGGACTGCTGCTGTTCCTCGCTTTTCGCTATGGCCTGCGCAGCGGGAACAACCTGGTCGCGACTTTTCTGGTGGCCGGACTGACGATGATCTCCGCAGCCGGCACCGCCGACTTCCATCTCGGCGCGACGATGGTCGGCGCGCTGGTGAAAGGCCTGGTGCTCGCGGTTCTGGTCACGGCGCTGACTCACCAGTTGTTCCCCGAACCGTCGGGCGCGCCGCCACCGCCCGCCGCACCGGCCCTCTCCCACGCACAGGCTGCGCAGATCGCGCTACGCGCCGCGCTGGTGGTCATGCCGGCCTATCTGCTCGCGATGACCGATCCGGCCAGCTACATGCCGGTCATCATGAAGTCCGTCAGCCTCGGCAGGCAGAGCTGCACCACCACGGCTCGCGGCGCGGCGCGCGAACTCATCGGTTCCACGCTGCTCGGCGGCCTGCTTGCCATCGCATTGTGGTTCGCACTCAGGCTCTTTGTGCACCTGTGGATGTTCGCGCTGTGGATGCTGTTATGCGGCCTGCTGGTCGGACGCAAGCTCGATCGCATCAGCCCCACGAGGTACTCGCCGGGCTTCTGGCTCAATGGCTTTGTCACCATGATCATTCTGCTCGGCCAGTCGGTGCAGGACAGCATGGCGGGAAAAGATGTCTATGCCGCGTTCGCCGTGCGGATGGGACTGTTTCTGGCTGTAGCGCTTTACGCATGCGTGATGCTGCTGATGCTTGATCGCCATCGCCTTGCTCGAGACGTCTGACGGTGCGCTGTCATGCCTGTGACTTCGATATGCCGCGGATTTGCGACGAGTCTCCAGGACCAAGGTCCAATATCGCCCGCTTGACGCAACGAGTAGGCTGCAGTCGAGTGCGTCGACAACAGATGGCAGAACGCGAGGCAGCCCTCGTGAAAGAACGTGGACCGCCTATTTCAGGAGCGCATAGATGAAGATCCGGACTATGTTGTTCACGGTTATCGTCGCGATGACGGCATCCGTTGCATCGGCTCAGCCGCAAACCTCGGTCGACGTTTCCAAGGCGCCTGGCAAGGCGAATGTAGCGGCAACCGCCACCGTCACCGCGACCGTCCAGGCGATCGATCCAGCTACGCGGATCGTGACGCTGAAGGACAAGAATGGCAAGATCGTCGAGGTCGAGGTGGGCGAGGAAGCGCGCAATTTCGACCAGCTCAAGGTGGGCGATATCGTCACGACTGAATATAGGCAAGCGCTGTCGCTGAGCCTCGAAAAAGCGAGTGGCCCGCGCTCCGAAACGCAGCAGACGATAGAAGAACGGTCGGCGCCCGGTGCCAAGCCCGGCGGCACGATTGGACGGGTGGTTACGGTGATCGCGGATGTCGTCTCCGTCGATGCGAAGGCGAAATCCGTCAGGTTGAAGGGCCCCAAGGGTAACGCAGTAGACGTGATCGTCGAAGATCCGGAGCAGTTGAAGAATATCCGGAAGGGGGATCAGGTGAAGGTCGTCTACACGGAAGCGCTTGCCATATCGGTGAAACCTGGCGCCAGCCAGTAGGCCGACACCTTGGCCCATCAGCGCACGGAACAGAGCGCGATACGGCACTCACGAAGTAAGCTGAAGTACGATGCGCCCCCTGTGTGGGGTTCGTCGCATTGCGGCGCTGTCGCGATCATGCCGTTTGTGCGCATGCGTTCGACCATAAAAAACGGGCAAACCCGATGCGCTGGGCCCGCCCGTCAAAGTTACTCCCTCGCCCAACTACTACTCACTACTACTTTTACAACCCATCATCATCGTCGTCGTCGCGCGTAGCCACCTGGTGCACGACACCGTGCAGCGCCGGATACGGCGTGTTGCCCTTCAGGCCTTGCCACAGCACGCGGTTGAACTGATCCGCCGGCACCTGGTCGGCATGCGAGAAGTCGAACTTCTCGGTCGCTTTCGCCCAATACTGCGCGTCATGCTGCGGCACCAGGTCCGGGCCGCCGGCAAACGTCATGCCCTGCAGCGACAGCGTGGTGGTCTTCAGCACCGTCGATGCCACCGACGTATAGCGCCACGACGGCGCCGAGCGAATGTTGAACACATCCGCCATCGGACGTTGGTACGACGTGTTCAGGTTGATGTGCGGCGCGCCGAGAATATCCTCGATCGTGCGCAGCACGTTCACCTGGCTATAGCGCGTGCTGACCACTTCCCCCTGCTTCACGTACGGACCGACCATATACGTCGTCGCGCGGTGCGAGTCGACGTGGTCGGGACCGTCCTGCACGTCGTCCTCGGTGACGATGATCAGCGTGTCGTCTGCGAACGGGCTGTTGGCCACGGCCTCGACCAGCTTGCCTACCGACAGGTCGTCGTCGGCCTGCTGCGTTTCCGGCGTGTTGATCGCGGCAAGCGCGGTGCCGAACGAACCCATATGGTCGTGGCTCAGACGCACCAGCGAAAGATTCGGCAGGTTGCCGCTCGCCACGTACTTGTCGAACTCGCGCTTCCATTCCTGATAACGCCACAGGTCCGGATAGTTCTGGTCGAAGCCGCGGAAATACGTGTCCGTCAACGGCGCAAGCGCGCGATCCAGCGGCGCGACCTGCACGATGCCCGCGCTGAACGGATCGATCACCGGCGCGTTCATCGTACCGATGCTGCCGATGTTGTTGACGAGGAAACCGTAGTTGCGCACCGTCCCGCCGGCTTTCAGCACCGCGTCGAAGATGTAGCCCTTCTGCTCGCCGAACGGCGAATCGGACGATGCGTGGTTGCCGGTTCCCGGCAGCACGTTTTCAGTGCCGCCAGGAAGGCTTGCGGTGGCCGCACTGTAGTTCGTCGTGCCCGCCGGGCCGCCCGCCGCGTCGCGCTGCGCAACCGTCGGCAGGTTGACCGGCACGCTGCGGTTCGCACCCTCGGATTCATATGAGAGCCCGCGGTTCACCGCTGCATAGTTGATCTGCTGCGTGATGGTTTCGGTGTTGGTCACGCGGCCTTGCAGTGCCCACGACCAACCGTCCATGCTGCCGTCACCCGGATCCATGAAATTGTCGAGCGTGACGAACTGGCGCGCGAGACGGTGGAAGTTCGGCGTGATGCCCTGGCCGAACTGCACCAGCGACGGGTCGCCGTTCGAACCGTGGCCAAGATCGCCGAGCATCTGGTCATACGTGCGGTTCTCCTTCACCACGTAGATCACGTGCTTGATGCGGTGATGCAGGAAGTCCATCACATCGCGGTCGTGGTCGCTTTCTTCGTCGCGATAGAAATTGTTGCGTGCGACCTGCTCGGTCAGCTGATCGAGTGAGTGCTCGTTCGGCACCGGTGCGCTGACGAGCGACGCGCGCTCGAGCTGGAATTGGTACTGGTTCGACGCACGCGCCTGCGCAGCGGCCGCCGCATTGCCGCCCGGATACTGGATCGCGGTGATATTGGCGGTATTGCCGGCAAGGTGCCCCGGGTTCGGGCCGGTGATGCTCTTGCCGTTGATGATGAACATGCGGTCGCCGTCCTTGCTGAACGTGACGTCATGCGGCTCGAAGGCAGTGGGAATCAGGCCCGCGACGCGATAGGCCTGGTTGCCGGACAACGGGATCACGGCAATGTTGTTGGCGCCTGCGTTGACCGCATACAGCGTGCGATTATCCGGCGACAGCGTCACGGCGAAGGTGGCCGCACCGGTGGCCTGATTGCGGCGCAGCAGATCGCCTGGCGCGCGTGCGTCGATCTTTGCGATCACCGCGTTGCGGTTCGTGTCGACTACCGCGACCTGGTCGGCGTTGTCCTGCGCGACGAACAGCATCGACTGCGCATCGTTCAACGTCATGCCCAGCCCGTTGCCGTCAAGCGCGATACGCTTGATCAGACGCGCACTGCCCGGCTTCGAGATGTCGAGTGCGACCACTTCGCGATCCCGATCGGACGACACGTAGGCCACGTTGTTGCCCTTCACCACCACGGCGAACGGGAAGGTACCGCCCACGCCGCCGCTCTTGCCTTCGTTGTTCGCGTTGAATGCGCGCAGGTCGTACTCGTAGCGCACCGAAGCGCTCGCGGTATCGATCACGCTAACCGAGTCGTTGTAGTTGTTGGCCACGACCAGCGTCTTGCCGTCCTTCGAAATACCGAGGCCGCCCGCGTTAGGTTGCACGCCGATGCCGACACCCTGACCGTTGTGGCCGAGCGCGATCTTCGCAGACTGCGTCCACGCGCCGCCGCGATTGCTGTACGCATAGACTGCGTCGTCGTTGCCGCCCGCTGCGTAGAGCGTCTTGCCGTCCGGCGAGAACACGAGACCGACATACGCGTTCGGCTGCTGGATAACCTGCTTGAGTTCCGGATGTTGCGCATCGTGGCCGCCGACGTCGTACAGGAAAATGTACTGCGTCGAGTTCGCGGTATCGACCGTGCCATCCGGCTTGTACAGCGAATTCTCGCCGGCGCAGATGATGGCGAGCGTGCGCCCGTCGGGGCTCAATTGCGAGCGCACCGCTTCGCCCGCGACGAAATCCGGGTGGCCGGGCAGGCCCGGGTTGAGGAATTGCTGGTCGCTGCCGTGCACGGCCTTGGGCGTCACGTACTGGCCGCTCGGCACCTGCGCGCTGTCACTGCTGTTGTTGCCATTGCCATTGCCGTTGCCATGTCCGTCGCGATCCGCATAGACGTTGGTGGCAATCAATACTGCAGAAGCTATCGCTCCGAGGCGGAGCACATTCTTGAAGCGGGGGGTCTTCATGGTGTTCCTTAACGAGAAAATCGCCAGCAGACTGTTGGCGGCCAGGCGGGTCTCGACAACCCGCCTCAAAAAAATCGACAAGCAGCATGTCGCAGCCGTGTGCAGCAAACGGCAGCGAGTTCGTTGAGCATCGCGAGAGGAAGTCGACCGGCAGGCAGGGAGCAGCAGTCGGCGCGCATATCGGCATCCATGGTCGTGGGCCATCTGACGAGATGGAGACAGACCTGGATCCTACTCAAGCGCTTGTGAAGTTTTCGTCAAGGACGCGTCAGTTTGGCCTGACGTCTTGCTGATTTGTGTTTGCGAGTGGCAGTCCGAGAGAGACCCGGGTGCCCGTATCTGGACCACTATCCAATTGGACCGGCCAGCCATACCAGTCGCATATTTTTTTCACGATCGATAGCCCGATGCCAAAACCACGCGAGGATGCGATGGCGGAGTCGGCCCGGTAAAAACGCTCGAAAACGTGGGGCAAGGCGTCGGTAGGAATGCCCGGACCGGAGTCCTCGATAATCAGCGATCCGCCGGCGTAGGAGAAGCGAATATTGCCGCGGTTGGTGTAGCGCGTGGCATTGTCGATCAGGTTCGACAGCACGATCGCCAGAGCGGAACGGTTGACATCGACCTGCAGATCTCGCTTCACGTCGATCGTCACCGACACGCCCTTGTGCGCCGCGCGTTCGGCGAATGGCGCAAGCGCGGTATCGATCAGATGCGCGAGGTGGACGGGCCCGACATCCACGGTCGATTCCTCTCTTGCAAGCAGCAGCAGCGCGTTGATCAGCTCGATCATGTTTTCTGCGGCGCGACTGATCTGGCTGAGTCGTGCATGGGACTTCGGGCTGATCGAAGCATCTTCTTCGAGCAATTCGATGCTCGTCTTGATCGCGGTGAGCGGCGTACGCAGTTCATGACTGACGTTGCCCGTGAACTCCTTCTCGCGCTCGATCATGTCTGTGATACGGCTGTGATAGTCGTTGAACGCTGCGACCAGTTCGATCACTTCGGCTTCGTCGTATCTGCCTGGATTGATGGGTGCGGATCTCCCCAGCCTCAGCGCTTCGACCTGGCGTGCGAAACCCGCCACCTGGCGTACCAGCAGACCCGATAGACCGAACGCGAGCCAGATGGTCAGCAGCGCAAAGGCACCGGTGCCGGTCATCAGCTCATCGACTATCCGTTTGAATCGTCGTTCGTAGCGGTTGAAGTTATAGACCCGAAAAACCTTCGTCCCATCGAACGACGCGACCGCTACGTGGATCTCCTGGTCGTCGATGATGATTTCATGCGCACCTTCCCGCAGATTCCTGACCGACATCGGCAAGTCGACAGGCACCGCTGCGGCGACAGACACGTAGGCGCCCAACCGTGGATCGAGCGGCGGAATCAGTTTCGGGTCGATCCTGAAGCTGCGGATCAGGCTTGCCATGTCGTCTTCGATCAGCGCGTCGATCAGCCGCTCTTCCTGGGCTTCGGCGAGCGCTTTCACACCCAGTGCCTGGGCCACGAGCAGCAGGATTGTCAGCGCGGAAAAGACCAGCGCCACCTTCAGGCGCAGGCTACGACGCGTCGGCATCGCTCGTCACGAACCGGTAGCCCTGGCCATGTACCGTCTCGATCACGTCGTCTTCACCATGCGCGGTCAACGCGCGTCGCAACGTATAGACGTGTGTGCGCAGCGTGTCGCTGTCCTGCAAGTGCTCGCCCCATATGTCCGCTTCCAGCTCGGCCCGGACAAACACCTTGTTGGGCGCCTGCATCAGGATGCGCAGCAGTTGCAGGCACTTGGGCGGCAATTTGACCGGCCGCCCGGCGCGCTCGACGGCGAGCGTCGCAAGGTCAAAGCGCACATCGGCGCAATCCAGGACGGGTTGCGTCACCTGCCCTCTGTAGCGCTTGATCAGCGCCGCGAGGCGTGCACCGACCTCCTTGAGTGAGAACGGCTTGACGAGGTAGTCGTCGGCGCCCTGGACGAAGCCCTGCAGTTTATCGTCGAGCGTATCCCTGGCCGTCAACATCAGGACAGGCGTGTCGCGACGCGCTTCCTCTCTCAGCTTCCGGCAAATGGTCAAGCCATCGACGCCGGGCAAAGCCAGGTCCAGCAGGATGGCATCCCAATGCTGCGTGATGGCCAGACACAGCCCCATCGTCCCTTCCGACGCGACGTCGACCTCGTAGCTCTCGCTTTCCAGATAGTCGTAGAGGTTCGTTGCAATCGCAGCGTCGTCTTCGATAATCAAAACTCTCATGGAGCGGCCTCCGGCAAGTGGGCGGTATTCCAAGGCACGCTTTGAATGCGCAGCCGGCATGGTACCGCCGGTTCATGACCGTTTCGGTAGCGCGGGGTTTTTGTGGAGGCGGACGTGCACTCCATGCGAAACGGGTGGATTCGCCGCTGCGCCGTCACGCGGGTGTCATGGGAATGGCTGCCACTTTATTCGTCATCTTACGCTGCAGCCTTGCCAACCTGACAAAGCCCCCAGGCGAACCTATCAAACGTTAGAAGCGACCGGAGACTGCCACTAGATTCGCAGCGCTCATCATGATTTTGCCCTCTCGTCTCAGCACCGCCAGACGACAGCGCCCCTAAGTAAAACGATGGAATAAAGCAGACGGGTCGCCTGTTTAAGCGTTGTCGAGCAAAAGCACGGCGTACCGCGCGAGCAGCAATCACTGACGCAAAGCGGTAACGGTCATGTATGGGTTATGTATTGTTCGTCGAAGTTATTCGACTGCATCTGCAGCGCCCGCGCATTCCGGCACGTTTCGTTGCCGGCATCCTTTCAATGGCTCCAGACAAGCCCGGTGTCCAGCAACACACTGTTTTTTGGAGATTGACGAATCATGGGTATTCCTTATTTCATCGTGAAGCCCGCTGAGCGCGAGCGCGCGCTCAGTGTTGTCGGCACGAAGGTGACTGTTCTTGCATCGAATGCCACAACGCAGAGTCTTGGAATCACCTTTCAGCAAGGTGATGAAGGAACGGGACCGCCGCCACATCGTCATGATTGGGACGAATGCTTCTATGTCTTGAAGGGAGAAATGGAGTTTTTCTGCGAAGGCAGCACCCACAAGTGCGTGCCGGGGACGCTTGTGTACCTGCCGCGAGGGACGCTGCATGGGTTTCGTTTCGGTGTCGACGGGCAGGTGCTCGAAATCACCGGGAGCGGCGCCCTGGCCGCGCAGATGTTCACCGACATTGACGGTGAAATTCCCGAAGGCCCGCCTGACATCCCGAAGCTATTGGAAGTGTTGACACGATATCGCGTAACCGTCGAAGCCTAGCGCATCAGGTACATCCAGGCCCGACGTCCCCTTAAGACTCGGGCTCGTTTGATCGCTGTGTCAATCATCCAGCACACGTCAATTGAGGAGCGTCTCGACGATTCCAGCAACCGCACAGATTGCGACGATGGCCAGAGGAGGAGTCTTCCATCGGATCAGCAGCAAGAACGCAATCGTCGCAATTGCAAAGTCGGGTGTGGAACGCACTGCCCCCGTCCACACGGGCGAGTAAAGCGCTGTTGCAAGCAATCCGACGACAGCAGCGTTGACACCCGAAAGCATCGCGATCATCGATGCGCGTGCGCGTAACGCCTGCCAGTAAGGCAGAGCGGCAATGACGAGCAACAGACCCGGCAGAAAAATTCCTCCAGTCGCAAGAAGCGCCCCATACCATCGATGTGGCTCCGCACTTAACGACCAGCCGAGAAACGCCGCAAAAGTGAACAGCGGGCCAGGCACTGCCTGCGCGGCACCGTAGCCCGCCAGAAAGTCATTCGGCGATACCCAGCCGGTCGCGACCGTTTGCCGCTGCAAAAGCGGCAGCACCACATGGCCACCGCCGAAGACCAACGCACCGGAGCGGTAAAACGCGTCAAACACGCGGATCGCGTGGCTGCCCCTGTCGGCAAGCGCGGGCAGTCCAAACAGCAGTACACAAAACACTCCCAACGCAACTGCACCGGCAACACGCGGGACGCGAAATTCACTTGCCTGTGTCGCGCGAGTCGTCGCGATGGGCGTGTCCGCCTTGCACAACAGAACACCAAGAACCGCGCCAAGAACAATTACGATCAGTTGCGCGTACAGCGTGGTCAGCACACTGAGCACAGCGATCGCAACAAGCGCAATCGCGGTACGCACACGATCCGGGCACAGACGCCGTGCCATGTCCCACACTGCCTGCGCGACAACCGCAACCGCGACCAGCTTGAGCCCGTGGATGAGCCCCTGACCGACTGGTCCACCTAGCGTTGGCGAGATAGCAGCAAAGGCGAGCAGCAACGCGACCGATGGAAGTGTGAATCCACACCACGCAGCGAGCCCGCCCAACCACCCTGCTCTCAGAAGCCCCACCGAGAATCCGACCTGGCTACTGGCTGGGCCCGGAAGAAATTGACACAGGCCGACCAGATCCGAGAACGATTCGTCGTCGAGCCACCGGCGTCGCTCGACAAACTCGCGGCGGAAATAGCCAATGTGCGCAATCGGCCCACCAAAGCACGTCAGCCCGAGCTTGAGAAAAATCGCGAAGACCTCGAGCGCGTATCTAGCTCGAGCTGGACGCGACGACGGCATGCCCGTTCTCATGGATTTGCGGTTCCGATTGCTTACATGCGGGCTCGCATCGTACGGCGCTGCGCATACGCAGTCAACGCTCGAGGTACGGTGCGATGCCCTGTCTTGCCGTCCGTTTCAGGCAACGGCCCGGTGTCGGCGCGTGAAAAAACATCCGCCAAGTTTACCGACCGTAATCGCACTGTCGCTAAACCTTAATAGCACCATGTTTCAATTCGCCCCGCATCAAAGTTGACTCTTCACTAAGAATTTCATAAGTCCCCATCTTCGCTTACTCCCCCCTTTCGCTTAAGCAAAGCGTGGAACAGCACGGTTGAATCTGGAGTAAAAATACATGTTTCGTAACGCCCTTTTGCCCATTCCCCTAGCCGCGATGGCGCTGGCACTGGCGGCATGCGGCAGCGATGACAACAACAGCACCCCTGCTGCCACGCCGCCTGCCGCGGCCGTTTCGGTGCAGGATGCTGCGGTCACCGCCACGCCGATCAAGCACGTGGTCGTGATCTTCGGCGAGAACCGTTCGTTCGACCACTACTTCGGCACGTACCCGAACGCAGCGAACCCGCCGGGCGAAACGCCGGTGTTCACGGCGCTGCCGAACACCCCCAAGGTGAACAACCTGCTCGGCGCCACGCCTTCGCTGCAGACGGCCAACCCGAACATGATCAACCCGTCGAATCTGGCGATCGTAGTGACGCCGGCGATTCCGGCCTCGGGCACGCAGGCTGCCGTGCCTGCCGTGACGATTTCGCCGTCGCTGCTGAACCCGTTCCGTCTTGACCGTGCTCAGGTGAACACGGCCGATCAGAGCCACTCGTATGGTCCGGAGCAAAGCGCGTACGACAACGGCGCGATGGACGCCTTCCCGGCCAACACCGGCAAGGCGACGACCGGCGGCGCTGGCCAGTTCGGCACGAAGGCACAGGTGCTGGGCTACTTCGATGGCAATACCGTCACCGCGATGTGGAACTACGCGCAGAACTTCGCGATGAGCCAGAACGCGTACACGGACACGTTCGGCCCGTCGACGCCGGGCGCGATCTCGGTCATCTCCGGCCAGAACAACGGCGTGGTGCCGGTGGTCGGCACCGCATCGACGGTGGCCGACGGCCAGGGCGGCCTGAGCCTGATCGGCGATACGGACCCGGCAGGCGACACGTGCTCGTCGAAAACCAGCACGATGCACATGACGTCGAAGAACATCGGCGACCTGCTGAACGCGAAGGGCATCACGTGGGGCGGCTTCATGGGCGGCTTCAACCTGCAGACCGTCAACGCCAACGGCTCGACGGGCTGCAGCCGCACGACGTTCTCGAGCGTGCTGGGCGGCAATGTGCCGGACTACGTTCCGCACCACATTTTCTTCCAGTACTACCCGTCGACGGCCAACCCGACGCACGCCCGCCCGAGCACGATCGCAGCGATCGGTTCGTCGGTCGAAGCGGACGGCGTGACTGCTGAACCGGCCAACCACAACTACGACACCGACGACTTCTTCGCAGCGGTTTCGGCAGGCAACTATCCGTCGGTCAGCTACCTGAAGGCTCCGGCAATCGGCGACGGTCACCCGGGCAACTCCGATCCGATCGACGAACAGGCGTTCGTCGTGAAGGTGGTCAACTTCCTGCAGCAGCAGCCGGACTGGAAGAACACCGCCGTGATCATCACGTACGACGACTCGGATGGCTGGTACGACCATCGTTATCAACCGCCGAAGACCGCTTCGTTCTCGGGTTCGGATTCGTTGAATGGTCCGAGCACCTGTAACGTTGCCGGCACGTCGGTGCAAGGCGTGGGCGTCAATGGCACGGCAGTGCAAGGCCGTTGCGGCCCGGGCACGCGCGTTCCGTTCCTCGTGATCTCGCCGTACGCGAAGGCCAACTACGTGGACGACGTGCAGATCAACCAGTCATCGGTGGTGAAGTTCATCGAAGACAACTGGCTCGGCGGTCAACGCATCGGCCAGGGTTCGAACGACGCGAACGACGGCAGCATCATGGGCATGTTCGACTTCACGCAAAGCGTGACCACGCCGCGCACCCTGTTCCTCGATCCGAACATGGGCACGAAGCTGGCGGCGGCTCCGACGAACTAAGGAAGAAGGTTGTTTCATCTGTCCCGGGTCCGGTGTGCGAGCGTCGCGCGCGTGCCGGCCGGGGATGAAGACGATCAGCGTATTTCGTGTCGAGCCTGGCTCTCCGCCGGCTCGACTTTTTGCTTTTTTGCTGTTGTGCTTTTGTCTCTCTGATTTCACATGAACCAGCGATCCAATACCGCTTCGCCGACGGGTCTCTCCGCCGGCGGCGCCCCCGCACCCGATGCCGCTCGCCGGAACTCGCGTCGCACCGTGTTGTGGAGCCTCGCGGTTATCGTGCTTGCCGCGCTTGTCGTGAGCGGCTATGCGCTTGTCTATCCGCAGCGGATGCCGGAACCGGTGGGACAACTGGTCGAAGACCTGACCGGTGCGAATCCTCATCCGATCGTGCTCAAGCGGCCGGTGGTGCAGCCGTTGAGCGGGCTCGCGCAACTTGGCAAACAGATATTCAACGACCCGTCGCTGTCGGCGTCGGGCAAGCAGTCTTGCGCGTCGTGCCACAGTGCGCAGAATTCATATGGGCCGCCGAATGCGTTCCCGGTGCAGCTTGGCGGTGCGCATATGACGCTCGCCGGCTACCGGTCGCCGCCGTCGCTGGCGTATCTGTATCGGCAACTGGGTTTCAGCATCGGGCCTGAAGCAGCGGAAACGGATGTTCCGCCGGATCTGACTGCGCTTGCCTCGCAGGCGGCGGGCACGACGCGCGCGGTGAAGACCGCCGGCGTTGCTCCCGCGGCACCGGCGATGGTGCCGCAGGGTGGGCTGTTCTGGGACGGACGCGCGGATACATTGCAGGATCAGGCGTTGGGGCCGCTGCTCAACCCGGTGGAGATGGCTAACACCAGTGAGGCCGACGTGGCGCATAAGCTGATGGCGGCGAAGTATGCGGATTCCTTCAAGGCGTTCTTTGGGCCGAATGTGCTCAATACGACGGGGCTGCTGGTGGCGGAGGCGATGTCGGCGGTGAGCCGGTACGAGTTTGAGGACCAGTCGTTCCATGAATTCAGCAGCAAGTACGATTACTGGCTGGAAGGCAAGGCGCGGCTAACGCAGGCTGAACTGCACGGCATGCGGCTTTTTAATGACCAGAACAAGGCGAACTGCGCGGGATGCCATTTGAGCCAGCCGAGCAAGGATGGCTTGCCGCCGTTGTTTACGGATACGCAATATGAGGCGCTGGGCGCGCCGCGTAATCCGGAGATTGCGGCTAACAAGGATCCGAAGTTCTATGATCTGGGCGTATGCGGGCCGTTTCGCCATGACCTCGCGAACCAGACGCAGTACTGTGGGATGTTCCTGACGCCGACGTTGCGCAATTCGGCGAATCGGCCGGTGTACTTCCACAATGGCGTGTACCACACGCTTGAGCAGGTGATGGATTTCTATAATTTCCGCAACACGAATCCGGACAAGATCTATCCGCGTGATGCTTCGGGGAAGGTGGCGAAGTACAACGATATTCCGCCGCAGTTCCAGGCGAATGTGGATGTGGTGGATGCGCCGTTTGACCGGAAGTTCGGGGATAAACCTGCGATGACGGATAGTGAGGTGCGGGACATCATTGCGTTTGTTAAGACGCTAAACGACGGGTTTAAACCTAACTAGGGGTATGGCGCGCGACAACAGACCATCAGCCGTTTTTGCGAAGGGTTGATGGTCCGGTTGTCTGACTCATCTCTTGCGGCGCTCAAGCCTGCGGCTTGCGCTTCTTGAACGCTTTCCAGTGGGACGTATGCCTCATCTGCGCGATGCTCATATGCTCCATGTCCATACGAGCCTCCGACGCATAGTGCCGCGCGAGCGTTTCGAGCCCTTGGAACAGCACCTTTTGTTCACTGGAAAGCTGCTCGTCGCGCGCGATCGTGCCTGTCAACGCACTGAGTTGCGCGAGTTGGTCGCTGATGCGAATGGCATGCTCGACAGCGTTGAGACTGAAACGCTCGAGATGTTCGTAGCGTTTCTTTTGACGTTTCGACGACGTCGATTGTTCGATCTGCTTGTTCATGGCGATTACCTCACAATACGTTTCAATGCAGCGTGTGCGTGGGAGTGGCTAAGGATTCGCCGATACCGCAGCCACGCAGCAAGTTGGCTACGATCAGCACGATCTCTCCATCAACCTCAAGCGTCGCGGCATCGACCGCGTCGTTGAGTGCGCCAATCATTTGCGCCCGGTCCGGTTCGAGCGTATCCATGCATGCGATCGAGCGTGCAAGCGCACCGATCTTCTTCAGGTTGGACTGGTAGCGGTTGACGGTTTCGAGCGCGATCCTTCCGGCGTCGTGCAATGACTCGTTGCGAAGCTTCAGCTCTTCGTACGATTTGCCTTTGGGGTTACTAGTCATTCTGCGTCCTCCACTGTCAAGGGGAAGCCCGCATCACACAAAGGATGGTGAGCGGGCACATGACAGGGCTGGCGGACCGGGACAGACCCATTACCGGCAGACCCGAAGGTCTCCCTGCCAAGGCCCGCCCATTGACAATAGACGTGCAGAGGCAAAGCACGACCTGCCTGACGCAGGCGTGCGTGGTGGATCATAGTCGGTCAGGCCGCCAGGCCTGAGCCGCCGATGTTTTGGCGGGCATCGAAAGTATAGGGTGCCGTGGGGGTGAGCAGATCAACCAAGCGTGCTAGGTTTTAGCTTAGATTGTTTCAGAGTTCTATCTATGGCGGAGAGTTGGGGACGAGTGCTGTGAGGGCGTGAGATGACGTCTTTTCTCATGACACCGGCTTCCAATCGAGGTACCGCCATTTTGAGCGCGCCGCCCGATCATCGGATGCCTTCCGAAGGTCACAAGCATCATCAATCTATGTCGCGTTACTCGACTTCGTGTCGCACGATCGGCGTAGAGAGTCACTGCATCTCTCGAGTTTCAGTGGTCCTCGGAAAACGCACCTCGATCTGGAACGGTGATCAGTTCGCTTACCGACACGTAATCACCTTGGTAGTCCATCTCGGCTTTGACCCAGAGTTCGCTATTTAACGGCACAACAACGCTGGTCGCATCGTCGAGGTCGGCCTTTGGCAAGATGGCATAGCCATCCTTCAATTCAACTGGTCGATGCAGATGGCGGAAACCGACCCTTTGCCGTCATTCGCTTATCGGCTCTGATCAGGCGCATACATGATGCTTTCCAGACATTCGCACGTCGACGGTCGTGAATGACCGGTCTCATTGAAACCGAATATGCATCTACGACCCTCCATGGCTGCTCGAAGGCCTGACGGCCGAGTGTCGGATATCTCGCTTGAAGACTGCTTTTGAGATGCGGTCGGGCTAACAGCGGGTACGGGTTCGATTTATCCCATTGCAGGATACGCGTGCTCGTAGGCGTGCAGCGTTGGTCGAGCGACACAATGCGGCCGATAGGGTCCATCAGCCGGAAACTCTTGCCTTGCCGATGGTGTGCAATCTCTTCGAGTCTTCGACATAAACCAATACCGCTTTGTATGGTCGATGACCCCAACGCCTCGTGGTTCTTGATCATTTCGCTACAGCCTTATTGGCATGCGTCTCATAAGCGCTATAATCATTAATCTCCGAGGTTTGTTATTGTCACACGAAAATCAATAAGAGGAGTTACGCGATGGGGCCATCTTCTGAGCAAGGACGCGTAGGTGCAGTGAAAGCAGTTCTCGCGCGCGAGGACACTGTCCTATTCATCGGGTCGGGCGTTTCGCTTTGGGCAGGACTTCCATCATGGTCACGGCTTATCGAAGAACTCGCACAGTTCATGGAGCATAACGGCATCAATGCTGACTTAGTAAGACGGGAAGCAGCACGAGGTGATCTTTTACAGGCGGCGAGCTATGCGTTTGACCGCCTAACGAAGCAGCAAGCTGGGGATTTTATTCGTTTCGCTTGCCGATACGGGAGCGCAAAACCTCACGAGATCCATAGAAAAATCGTGAATCTAGGACCTCGCTGCTTCGTTACGACCAACTACGACGATTTGATTGAACAAAGTCTCCGTATCTGGCAACCCGATCGTTTTTACCGGCCTCCTGTTACGAATCGACACCTAACGGAAACAGCCGAAATTATCCATGCTCGTGCGACCGATTTTATTTTTAAACCTCACGGAGATGCAGGAGATAGTGAAAGCATAATCCTGACGCGTGAACAATACAGGCTTTTGATGGCTAATGGAGAGCGCCACGCTGCCTTGGACTCACTGAAAATGTTGCTTGCGAGTCGTCCTGTCGTGTACGTCGGATTTGGTCTGAGAGATCCAGATTTCATGTATTTACGCGATCTTCTCGCGAATACGTACCGGGGAGGGAGTCGTGACCATTACGCGATTATGGCTGACGTCCAGGAACAGGAAGACGATTATTGGCGTCGGAATTTCGGCATTCATCTCATCGGGTATGAGACGCAGCCAGGTCCGGATAACTCAATAGATCACTCTGCACTCCTCGCGCTGCTCGATCAACTGCTTAGTATAAATATAGCGACGCAACAACCCGACAACTTTAACCCCGATTCAGCAGACGTGCTCTTGGCCTTGGCGCGGCACGCGGCGGCACTCAGTCGCGCTCCGAAATTGACACGCGAATACTCGATTCGGGTTAGCGCCGAAATGACGCGAGGTAGAGGTGTATTCGCGAAGCCAGCTATGTTCAATCACGTTGCGGTCGACACTTTTTTGATCGATGGACCTAGGCGAGTCGCATTGACGGGCTTGCCCGGGGCTGGAAAGTCGTATTCAATGCGGCGTGCGGCCGCAACGCTAGCTGATCGGCTACACGAAGTATGTTTATCGGAATCTGACGCCCGAAGCATTGTAGTGCCCCTTTTCGCAGATCTGAAACTCTACCGCGGTGATCTGCAATCTTTGATAAACCAGACCTTACCTTCTGGATTGCGACTTGAAGATCTGCTCAAATCGTTCCGGGTGAAAATATTTCTCGATTCATTCAACGAACTGCCCCGAGAGTACTGGGAAACCGGGGTATATGAGAGTGATTTTCAGCGATTTTTCGCCAAGGCTAGTGACGCGTCAATTGTGGTTGGTTCTCGCACATCGGATGGGCTGAGCAAGCTTGAGCTTTTCGTCTATGGTTTGGATCACATTGACGATTCCATAGTCGAGGAAGAGCTTAATAGGTTGTGCATCACTATCGACGGGCGATTCCGTGATGAAATGGTGAGATTATTGCAGCGACCATTTTATTTTCAATATGTGGTTAGCGGATCGATCAATCTCCCTAAAGAGCCACATCCGCGCGATTTTTACAAGGCTTTGCTAGGCAATGTCAGCAACTCCTTTTTGTCTCGGTTCGGAGTTACTTTAGACGTTGAGGCCGCGCTTTCTGCAGTCGCTTACGATGCACTGAACCGTGGCGAAGAGGCGTTTCCGCTTAGCGTATTTATGACCGTTTTGGAGGTGAGCCGCGTTTCCGATGACCTCGATCAAGCAGGTTTGTCGGTCGCCGACTTTGCTAACTGGTTGGTTTCAGTTTCGCTGCTAACTCCATACAGTGGAGGGAGAATTGCATTTATACACCAATCGGTCACAGAGTATCTTGCCTCAATGGAGTTGGCGAAGCGTTATATCGTAACGCCTTCGATCCTCCTCGAGAAAATGACGCTTAAAAGATGGGACCAAGCGCTATTTTTGACATTGAGTCTATTGCCTAGCGATAGATCTCAAGAATTTCTCCGGGAAGTGATTGAATGCGATTTCGAACTAGCACTGGATGCTTCTAAATATATGGAATTTCAGCGCGATTCTGTAATATCGACCCTCCTTGATGAAATTCCGGCTCGACTATCTGAAAAAAGCATTGAAGAATGGAATATCGCCTGGATTATGGAGAGACTTCCAATTACCAAATATCACGAATCGCAATTGCGTCGACTTATTGATCTGCGTGGCAGTGTTGGCGGCACTGCGGTTGAAAAATTAATGCTCATTAAGGGTTTCGATTTCAAAGAGGAAGCTTTTTCTTTATTATTTAAGCATTACGACGATTTTAATTTCTGCCGCAATGGAGTTGCGCCTGCGCTCGCACCGTATGTCTCGGAAGACGACTTGGCCAGCCTAGTACAATTCTCCGACGAACTCGATCAAATACTTGATTACGAAGCAGACAACGATGCAGCGGCGGGTTTCACTTGGAGCACAGACGTCCTGTTGGGTGATATTGAGCTTGCGTTAATTAAACAAGCGTTTTTCCCCGCTTCTGTCGATATGGCGTTCCCACGGACGCGAGGTTTAGTGTTATGCAATCTGCTTCGAGATCGTCATACGACGGAATCGTTGAACATAGTGGCAGATTTGCTAGTCAGGGGCGTCGATGAGGCGGTAACTGCCATCACGTTTATCGGGAAATTCGCCGAGCCCGCTGCGAATGTTTCTTGGGACGTGTTCACCACTGACCACCTCGCAAGACTAGAAGCGTTGCTTGAGAACGGTGATGCTTGGGCGGTCGATGCTCTTCGGCAAGTTTGCTCAAGACGTCATGACCTTGCTAGTCTTGTAATTGATAGGGCGCAGAGGGCCGGCGCGCTGCGAAAAGGGGTGATGTTGTATTGTGCGAATCCGGGGAACTTATCCCCAATTTTTGAGGCGCTAGACGAACTGGCCACCCTGACAGCGGAAGAGCGGCAGACGCTAAACGTCAAGGCACTGCGTCGTATTGAGTTCGACTGGCTCGGGAAGGACGCTCTGTTCACGAAACTTCTTAAACTTCGTGATAGTCGTCTTGTATCTGCGTTACTACGGGGAGGGAGTCACCCCCAACTGCGAGGTTTACACCGCATTGACGTGGGTGACATCGAGTGGTGGCTGTTTTGGCTGTCAGAGCTTGAGAATGATCGTGAAACGAAAATACTTGTGGGGGCTATGGGTTCTGTTCTCGTTGAGTATGGAGGCGCAGTCACCTCGCGACTGCTGCTGACAGAATTTCAGCGAGTCGATTCTCCGTTCAGAAGCGTGTTATTTAAAGTGATTTCACACATGTCGGATGTTAGTACCGACACGCTGAGTGAGGATGCAATTTCGTTTTCTTTAGCAGACCTACGCCGGTCTGACAGTGCTACCGGGTTCGAGGGCCATCTGCTGGGAAAGATTGCAACAGAACGTTTCGTGACTGAGAGACTCCTCCCACTGCTTCCGATCGCTGAAGGGAGTTTTTTAGAGAATTTGGGGGCGGTGTTAGACCAAGCTGGCAAGCGCCACGGGCGTAGGTATCTATTGCGATAGCGAACGCAAAAGGTCCGCACATCGATCGCATGACACAATCATCTGCGTATGCCTCTCGTCGTTGTGAGATCCCGTCTCGATCATGGCCTGCTTGATTCGCTCAAACGCATCTTTACGAGCGGGAGGTACGTCCAACTGACGGGAGAGATGATCGAAGACCAGGGCGGCCACCTGAAGATCCTCCGAGGTCTGCAAATCTTCATGCTCAAGACTGGCCGGCATAGAGCCCGGATCAATATGCGCGGCACGAATCGATCCTCCAAGATCGGAGAAGGCATACGAACAGGCTTCGGCTCGTTCAGCCGGGCTTTTAGCAGATCCGACAACATCAACCATCGATTCGGCGAATCCAGTAATAGGTGCGACCAGTACCATGGCGAATGCACCTAAAGCTAGCTGGAGTAATGCGCCTCTCTTCATTCCAATTCCTTTTGTGCGCGTTAATGCCTGTCGCGGACCGACGAGTTGTCCGGAAGTTCGAAGGATCCATGACGCAACAAACGCCAATTGTCAACAATCCAGGCAACGACGTCGAGTGACTGTTCTTGGCCGACCACTGCCCGATGCAACCAGCATAAACCAACCCATAGGAGACTCTTTTGTTTCCCGAAAACGGCCCTTCAAAGGCATTATTTGAGTTTTTCGCGGCTAGCAAAAGCTGCGAGAGTCAGCCTTAACCGGGTTAGATAAGAATCAATGAACCTCATCGCAAAGCTTTTCGGGTCTCGCTCACATTTGAACGCGCCCGCACAAACGGTCTATCTATTTCCGGATGAATCGATTTCCCTTCGCGCCGCGCTTGAGCTCGTTGTCACTAGCAGCGACAATCAATTCGTTGCTCAATGCATATCGCACTATTCCGGTTATATCAGGGAGGCGGCAATTGGTCGGGCCGTCGAGCTCGGCGGTATTCCGTTTTTAGGATCGATAGCCGAGCGAGTGAACGATTGGGTACCGGAGGTGCGACGTGCCGCGACAAACGCGCTACTTACGCTTCTCGCAACCGTTCCGGCCGAGCAATTCGTCTTGCTCATTCCACGACTGCGCGGTCTCATGCTGGCCACGCGTACGGACCATAGGTCGTGGTTGTTCGAGTTTGAACGGCGTCTCGTAGAATCCGGCGGGGCCAAAGCCATTGTCGCGGCAGTGACCGCGACAGATTTTCAGCTCAGGCGCGCTGCGTTTTTTGTGGCACGAGACCATCACCTTCTATCGCTTGTTGAAACGGTAGAGCATGGTCTAAGTTCAGGAGACTTAGTGCTTGCGCTATCCGCAGCTTCCCTGCTGGATCGCATACCGGCTTCGGACCAAATCAAATGCATCACCCTTGCCACCGCGTCTCCGTTCGGGCCGGTCCGCCTTGCGGCACTTAAACTCATTTCAGAGCGCAATAGTAGTTCCGATTACGAGCCGTTCCTGTGGCGCGCCACACTCGACTGCCAGGGTAGCCTGCGGTCGGCGGCCGCCCGATTGCTGATCGAGCGCGGGCGGGATGTTGTTGCCTACTGCAACGCGACGCTCGATGCGGGGGAATTGACTGCCAAACAAGTCCGCGCAGCTTTATCGCTTCTCTGCGAGCAGCATGCGCCGGAAATCGTCCCGACGCTTACGAGGTATGCCAGCGACGCACGAGCCGATATTCGCGCCCATGCGGTCACCCTGCAGGCCAGGCTTTTACCATCTCTCAAAGACGAGATTGCGTCGCGTGCGCTTCTCGACCCATCCAGAAAGGTCAGAAAAGCAGGAGTTCACCTGTGCGCTTGTGGAGCATTTGTCTCTCTGGAGCTCGTCAAAACGATGCTTGTTCGACATGAAGACCGTCGCGCAGCATTAGCGATCTGCGCGAGAGACAAATGGGAGAGCCTCACATGCATTGCGCTCATCGCAGAACTTCATGCGCCTGCCGAAGATGATTTTCCGGATGTAAAGGAGGCGTTGAGACGTTGGATCGAAGACCCGACGTCATCGTGGACGAAACCCAATGGCGAACAACGCTCCATTTTGTCGAGTCCAGAAACGACAATGCGTCTCTTCGATCTAGCCGACGATCGAAAGCCGCAATTGCGTGCACGGCTCCGAGAAGGGGGGATCGAGTCTTAAGTCCGGCTTTTAACCGGGACCCTGTGAAGGTTGCAGGTCGACGATCCAGATCTCGCGAGGTCAAGCATCGCAAGCTCGCGGGCATTCATGGATATCTACTTCGCAGCGGAGAATCCGGCGTTTGCAAAAATGGCTTAGGGGTAAAGCGCAAGTGAATGAAAACGCGGAACGCTAGCGTTGTGTCATTTCGAAGCTTCGAGTTCGACGTCCGCCGAAGGCGTGATTTGCTGGATATCTGCGGTGTGCTGCTGGGCTTCCGCGGCATGCTGTTGGGCAACGATTGCCTGGGCGCGCTCCATGCTGGCGCGAATGCGACCTACATAGATGCTCGGATCGTAGCCTGCCTTTTCCAGATCGACGAGTTCCTGTCTGACCTGCGCGCGCGTGAGCGGCTGGTTCGGGTCGGCGTGTGCAAGCGCGGGAGCGACAGCTGCAACGGCGATCAGTAGGTAGCGTGCGGCGTATTTCATAGCGAACTCGGCTTCATCTTCTTTGGCACTACATGCTCGGGAACGCTGCTCGAGACAGCGCGTTTGTTGAGAGGATACCGGGTTTACGCGATTAGGGTAAATACTAGACAAAAAAGAAAATTCCCTAAGATTGACGAAGGGAAGCGTATGCAAATTGTTAGGTTTGCGCGCAGCGTCCGGCGGCAGCATTGCTCTTCCCTGGTTACGGAACGCCGTATGGGAGTCAATTGAAGATCGTGCCGTTGTCGAGCAATGCGATCGGCGCTTGTCGACCCACGTCAGCCTCTCGACCTTGTGAAGTCAATGGCAACTTCCGAGGTACAACAGCCACTCGCCGAGCCGCGTGTGACGGGGTGTGAGAGTAGCGCCCTTGATATCATGCCCGACGTTGCAGCAACCGCAGCAATAGCCATTTGGAGGTAATCGTTGGAAACGGCCATTGATTATGCATGCTTTAGCTATTTTTTACTTAGTCGCGTTAGTAGTTTTGGTGATATTTACATCGATTTTTACCGCATATAAATGCTAATTTCCCAGTACATTATTAATTGTATTTTTGATTTTTAATGCCCGAACAATCCTGACTGGAGAAATTCAAATGAAATATATTTTCGTGGTTTCAGTGCCTGACTCGTGGGAGGCCGATACCGCATTCGAAGCTATACAAGGGGCGGATTTGGACAGCGCTAATGGGCCCTTTGTAGATAGTTTGCTCCTACCTGATTGGACCCCCCCGAATTCAGTGACATACGGCCTTTGCGCGACCACGGGTAGCATTCCGAACATTCGTCAGAAAATTTACAACGTGGGCGGTGATTCGTTCAATCAAATTCGAGTCGTGCAACTGACTGATGCCGATATTGCAAACGAAGCATATACGCGACGTGATCTCAAACAAATAGAAGATTTTATCCGGAAGGTATTTACTGCGTTGGGCGCAGGTGTCGACATTGCCGGAATCCGTCGCCGAGACGATTCGGACACCGATTCGGACATCGATTCGGACTGACCTGCCCGGTTTTCCAAGACTACGCAGTTCTAGCAATAACGGCGTTGGTTGAACTGCTTTCCAGCCGCTGGCGGTACGCCAGCGGCGTCTCGTAGTTCAGGCTCGAATGCGGCCGAACTTCGTTGTAGTGCCGGCGCCAGTCGTCAATCACAATTTTCGCTTCGATCCGGTTTTGGAACTTGGCCACCCGTAGAGCGGATTGCGTGATTGCAGCAACCCAAAGTTGGCAAGGTCGTTGAGGCCTGGCCGTCGGTGGATCGGTGGCTGGAATACGCGAACCTCGACAATGAGCCCATCCGGGCCACCGGATTCACGCTCATGGCTCGGACGTTTGCGCGGCGTGCAAATCACGGGGTACCAGCCCGCCTGCGCGGGCCGGTACCAGGCATTGAAACTCGAAGAGAAGAGATCAGTCCTTTGCTGCGGCGAAGTGGCCGTCGCCCGCGGCCACGAACGAGAAGCTCCGATCCTTCGCGCTGCCGTTTTATCTCCAACCTTGAGGTAGAGATCCGTTGCGTTGAGCTTGATAATTACAGCGTTGTCGCGCGTGTCACCGTCGTTGTAGACCTGCGTAACCGACGCGCCGTTGATCTGAGAGAAGCCTGGCCGGAAGGACACGTTGTAGTGGCCTTCCGTCGTGCGGGTCACGCTGAAGTTGCTTCCATACTGGATTGTGCCGTCCGCGTTGATGGTGCCTACGATGATCCGATCTGACATGATGTCTACCCCAAAGGTGTGGTTGGAAAACCCGGCCCCGCGCATAGCGGACCGACGCTTACGCGCGGTGTTCGGTTGCAGTTGGCCTGCTAGAGCCTCGGTGAAATGCCGAGCAAGAGGCGCAAGCCCGCCTCAAGTCAATCCGGCTAATTCAAGAAATTTATGACGCGTGCATGTTTCCCCGGGCCACGACGGCAGCACGGTCGAGGAATGGAACGTCGCAGTCTCGCTCGTCGTTGTGCGCGGGCCAGCTTGAAAGGTACGTCAGCATGGCCGGTCTCATGTTGTGTTTATAACTATTCGCGCAGGTATCACCGAGTCAGCTCGCAAGTGCCGCGCACCCCAGACATTGCGAATAGTTCGTGCTACGGCATTGCTGACTGAGTGCTGACTATGGAACGATTGCTCGGCGGTGATTTGAGCATGGCGCGCGGCAGGGGAACCTCCCTAAACGGGTAGGTATCTCGATCGTATCCGCGTCTCAAGTTGGTAGACGGGCGAGTTCGCATTGAACCCTGCGGGCAATGCTCATCGCTTCCAATGGTTGCTCGCCCTTAACCGCTTCCCCACTTCGTTCCCACCAGCGTATCTCCGAACACGATTCTTTCAACCGCCCCGCTCTCGTGACTGGAAGTCAGGCACAGCGTTGGAATAGCGAACGTTATCAGGTGTTCTTCCTATCATCCGGACGGGTTGCGATAAGCAAGCGGTGGGCACCGCGATCGCTCCGCTCCGAGCCGGCGTGTGTTTGCCAGGTCCGGGCGGCCGGCCCATGCCGACAAGGCAACGCGCAGAATCGACGCCAGCCAGGCTGGGTCGCATCTGCTCAACTTGATGAGGAGAATCAAATGGGGTGGCTAAATACGCTCAGCCGGAGCGACTTTGACAAGAAGGCGAAAAAGCCGGACAAGATGGACGGTCTTGAAGTGCCGCCGTCGACGACGCTGTTTCAGAGCGGTTTGCCTCGCAATGACATGAATCTCACCCGTCATCATGTGATCCCGCACATGCTGTTGATCGAGGTTTGGGAACACGCAGTGGCCAAGCAGCACAGAACTGTCATCGACGCATTGACGGTCTGGGCCGGCAAGTCGCCGTCAACCGACCTGCCTGCCTCGTTTACTGCGACAACCCCTGATCCGCAGGCCGTGCTGCGGCGTGTCGCATGGAATCCGTTCAATATCGTGTACGGGCCGCTTGGCGAACATCGCGTCGACGATCCAGGCTCGGACTTCGATCACTTCGAGTTCCGCGTGCTGACTCCGGCGAACCCTACCGGTAGTGCCACGGCGCAACAGCTGAAAGATGAAGCGCTGGCGCGCGCAGATTTCAATCGTCATTTCGGCACGCTTCGGCGTATTTACAATCTGATTGTTCGCTATGTCAAAGATGATGTGTCCAGTCAAGACATCGAAAGCCTTTGCACGTTGCTGCGCTCCGACCTGCCGGCGCGCTATCCAAGTCTGAATGCCGTTTTCAACAAAAGCAAAAGCAGCAACAAAGCACTGCTTTCACCGGATTTATGGGCGAACTACTCGACCGATCCCAACGTGTCGCCGGAGGATACTTTCGCCACCGCTTCGGCAAAGGCGACGAAATTTGCGGGCGCCACGGCGGTCGTCGTGCCATGGAACGCAACGAGCTGGCTGCCCGAACCCGACCCTGTGTTGCCCCTGGACGCTCCTCTGCGGATGGACGATGCACTCGTGTGGCAGAGCCCCGGAGATTTGCCGCCCAACGCGCACCACCGCACCGACCTCGAATTGTCGGGTTTGGCCGGCGCGGCACTGCGAGTGAGGATCGTTGCGACCGCGCGAGAGTCGGGCAAGCGAACGGGCCTGGCACAGCTGTCAGGGCCGCAAGGGGAACTGGAAGGTTTGGCGCGAACCATTGCGTCTGAGTTGGGCAAGCTCAACCGGGATGGCTACGACTTCAAGATCCTCGCGAAGTTCGGCGCGCATCCCTCTGCGCAACTGTCGTTTTACGACGTGTAAGGCTTGAAGCCATCGATCACGCCAACGCACGCGATTGTGGCGAATGTCTTTTTGATTGTTGCCGCATTTAGCGACGCGACGACACCGGCGAATTTGCGCGAAGGGCGATGGAACCTACAGGATGCACCACCCGCGCTGTTTCATCCTGGCGGTTCCAGTTTGCTGCTCGGCAAGGATCAGAAGTGGTCGAATACCGAAGCGTGATTCAACCAAAGCGTCGAACGGCAGCTCGGGGCTGAATAGCGTGCATTGCCACAAGTGTACGGATCTGAGCAAACAGAGATCCGATCAGTCAACTGGGCCAAGCAACACGTCGATTGCGGCTTGCCCAGCTATCTCGGCTACCAGGTAGGCCCAACGCTCAGTGAAGGGGCCGTTGCGCAACGGTATGCGCCCTCCACGGGCGCCGAGCACTTCGAGGTTTGTGCCGCCTTGTATCTGAAAAGTGACGTCAAACGTGTCGTCCGTTGATGGACTCAATTCGACTTGAATCTCAAAGCCGCGATACGTGATCGTTCGGCGCATGGACGCCTCTGTCTGGTCGTTGGAGAGGAAGAAGGAAAGAAAATCAGAACGGTGCTCATCAACGGACGCCCGCTAGCGGCACTCCGTAACGTCCAGAGCGTAGACGAATTTTCCGGCTGCGCGATCGCACTTCTGCAACTGCGTCGGGACATCATCCTGCCACTCCCGGCGCCCACCGTTATGCCCGTTATGCGATTCGACGGGACATCACCGCATTTAAGGGCGGTTCGCAAAGTTGCGCATGCGCCGTTACTCACCGCGGAAGACAGATGCAGGCAGTTCTCTTTACACCGAAAGCCGTTCGATTTCGTCGAATAACATGAGAAGTCGAGCCACACGGGTCCTGCCATCGGATAGCAGACGCTGGTGCGCGGAAAGCGAAATAATACGACGACGCCAGTACCGTAGTCCAAGCGGGCTGTCCGGCGCAAGAAGAGGAACTACGTATTCAAGGTGCGCCAGTTCGTCTTCGAATTGATTGTGCAGCATTTTGTTCCCCAGCAGCTATTTCGTGTCCGCAGCGATTGTCGACTAACTGCGGTTGAATGTCTGCCCGCTACCGTACAAGGTATGCGGTGGAACCCAACCCGCTTGCGCAGTTTTTGATGCCGCGTCATGCAGGTCGACAAGCGGTACGACACCGTACAGACAAGCCGTCGCCTGCTCATTACGCTGAACGCTCAAAGGTAGACAAACCGGCTTGCCTCAGCTGGATTCGCAACCGCGCAGAAGACCTAGCTTCACGCAATCATCAGGTGGGTTACCGGCGTTGCCGCGCCACCAGCGAGCCAGCCCTATCTAACGCCTTAAATCCAGGGAACAGCATGACTTACTCGATGTGGGGCATTTTGACAGCCATGACGTTGATTTTCTCGGTCTCCTTTCACCGGTATCAGAAAAGCGTAGCGCGAAAGCAGGAGATTCGCTGGTTGAGCGAGCACCACGTGATCGACAGGCTGCGCGATAGACTCGGTTTGTAGTCATGCTTCGGGTATGCACAGCAAACCCGTATGGCTCGGTCTGCGCGGAGTCATTTCCGGGCGCACTGGGCACGTGTCACGTTTTAAAGACTGGCTTTGGAGGAGTGGACGAAATGACCCTGAACTACGCAGGCAGGTCGCACGATGAAGCCGTCGCAGCGCGGCACAAGCAGAAACAGAAGGCGCAGGAACAGGCGGGCGGCGTCATGGCAATAGAAGGCACGGAGGCCGACGCCGAACATAGTTGCGGCAACCTGTCCGAGCAAGGCAAGCAGGTATGGCGGACTGGAAGCGGAATCGACGGTGGCGGGAAGGAGTGACGCGATCGCGTCAATTCGACGTTAGGCATATCGAGCACTTCATTCCGTCCGTATCGCTCGCCAACCGGCAGGTGTGCTCTTATCGGTTTTTTGTTTCCCCGTTTCCACGCGAGGCTGCGTCCTCTTTTTTTGAACCGTCGATGGTCAGGATCGCATCGAGCCGCCGCCAGCACCTAGCCATTTTCTCGCGTGCCTGATCCATTGCTTCGGCTTCCTGTATGAGATCTCCACGGCGTCTCGCTCTTCAATTTCTGCGGCAACCGGCATGCCATCATCCGCCGCACGCTGCATGGCTTCTCTGCGCCTTTTGCTTTCTGCCAGCTCTTCCGCATTGACCTGGTCATCGTTCATGATCCACTCCTGTGAGACATACTGGTTCGCCGACAGGCGGTTAGCACCGCCCGGATAGCCGGGACTGCGCGACAACATCGTAACGGTGTTTGTGACGCACACGTCATCCGTCCACAAAGACCCGTTGGGAAACAGGCATGCTGGACAGCTGCCCTTCGTACCGGCTTGCAAGTTCGTGTACGACAGCCAGCGTGATCAACGCAGCGGGTGTAATGTGACGCTCTCTTGCTGCCAGATCGACTTGTTGCAGCAGATCTTTGAGCAGACTGAAGTCGCCATCACGGTGAACATAAAACGGATATTGCATGCCCTGCTCCACTCCAGTTGCGGACCGACCGGCATTATTCAACCAGCGTCCGCTTGCCTGACCGTTGCCGTCGGCGATATCCCCGCCGTATTGCATCGCGAGGTCGATGGCATGACCCTCGGTGGTGGGACTTGCTGTAGCGAACAACGTCGCATAGCGCCGCGCCTCGGCGTCGCCGGGCTGAATGGTATCGATGCACACGATGGACGAAAACTGCCGCGGGCCTTTGGCATACGGGTCACGATGCAGTAGAAATTCGCATGTTGTGCGAGATTGTCTTGGGCACCATTTCCTTGACAGAGATACGAGGCGCCTGCGTGGACGATGCGCGCGTCTGTGTCGAACGTCGGTACGGTGCCGTACGCGCATGCGTCTGCATCGACGTGCGATGCAACAAGCGATGGACGAAGGCATCGCCCGTCCCGAAGATCTGATCGCCGCGACCAGAATCGGGCAGGGAGTACGATCGACAGGCATTCTCAGCTTTTTTTGCGCGCTATTCGCCTTTTATGCCCACAAACAGCCAGAACACGGCATGATGTCGCGCTGACGCCCCGAACTATAATTTGAGTCAGGCTCTCCCGCCGCCGTGGGAGCGCAGCTGCGACCTCGTTGCCCGGTTTGCAGCAGCACGTTGAGGAGCGGTACATGGCAAACGTGGATCCCGCAAGGAAAAATCATCTGCTGTCGGTTCTGCAGGAGGCGGAGTGGGCGCGGGTGTCACCTCACCTGGTACGCGTCGATATGCCGTTGGGTCAGGTCGTATACGAATCCGGCGATCGTCTCAATCACGTTTATTTTCCGGTCACTGCCATCGTCTCACTGCTGTACGTGATGGAAGACGGCGCGTCAGCAGAAATTGCGATCGTCGGCAATGAGGGGCTCATCGGTATCGCACTGTTCATGGGTGGGGAGACAACGCCAAGCCGCGCAATCGTGCAGAGCGCCGGCGAGGCGTACCGACTCGATGCGCGGATCCTGAAAGAAGAGTTTCACCGTGCCGGCCCAGTGCAGCGGCTGTTGTTGCGCTACACCCAGGCGCTGATTACCCAGATGGCGCAGACCGCCGTGTGCAACCGACATCATTCGATCGATCAGCAACTCTGTCGATGGCTGCTGCTCAGCATAGACCGCCTGCCGTCCAACGAACTGAAGATGACGCAGGAACTGATCGCCAACATGCTGGGCGTGCGACGTTCCGGCGTCACCGAAGCGGCGTTGAAACTACAGGATGCGGGACTGATTCGCTACAGTCACGGGCATATCGAAGTGCTGGACCGTCCCGGACTGGAAGTACGCGTATGCGAATGTTACAGCGTGGTAAGACGGGAATTCGAACGACTGTTGCCCGATCTGAAAGCACTGTAGAAATCGCACCGTGTCACCCTTTCCTACGACCAGTACCCCGCCTTGCCATAGAACGCGTACAGTTGCGTTTCGAAATCGCGCTCTAGCGGCACAGCGCTGTCGTACACCGGGCTGTCCCTGATGGAGTCGCGTGTCATTTCTGTCAAAACAGTAGACCCGAACCAGTCGATCAGATAGATCCACTGCGTTGCCAGCAACACTTCCTTTGATGGCCACCAGGTTTGTGTGTCGACGGCCAGATATCGAATGACCCACGCCTCGTCGTCGAAAATGAATCCGGACACGTGACCGATATCGCTGTGGTCCGCCGCGACGTGATACCCATCCACCGCGTTTGTGCTGTGCAGATGACTGTCACCCGACGGTTTGCCTCCGTACAGCGCAAGTTGCGCGCACGTCTGCGGCGACACAGCCGACAGCGCCGCACGACTGAATGCCGGATAGCTACTCACGCCCCACACGTCCAGGCCACCCCAATAAGTCGGGTAGCCGTAGTAGCGGAGATACTCCGCTTCGTGCTGACGCGAGACAGGTTGGTGGAGGTCGACAGGAGGACTGTCGCTCACCTGCTGACGCGTGAGTTCAACGTGGATGCACAGCGCTCCCGGGTCCGTGCGGATAACTGAGTATGGCGAAACCAGCACCCGCCGCCCGTCGCTCCAGTTTCCCGTTTTGACTACCAGGTAGCGGATACCCCACGCTTCTTCATCGAAATAGAGCTCTTCGACATTGCCTATATCACCGTCACTCGCGACCACGACGCATCCCTTCAAACTCTCGATATTTCGCAGCACGGTTCGATACTCCAGTGATGGACGTCGGGCGCGCGGCTATGGCCAGCGCTAGCGGCGGGTTCAGGCTATCGATCATCGAACCTGGAATCAGGATGACTCCTGGCGCGGGTGGCGGTTAGCTCGCGTGCGCTGACGTCCTTTAGCGTGACATCTCACTGAAAGGCGCGAGAACAGACCTTCGGCGCATCGTGGATCATGGTGCCCGCTGCCGCGGTGAAACTCGGTACGGTAGCGGACGGCTTTCGCAACCGCCAACGCATCGCGTGGCGCAGTCGGGTTGCCCGAACATGCCGACACAATTTGCCAAGCCTCTCGACACACTCCGTAATTTTTGGCGACCACAAGCCGGCGCGCACGATTGCGGTTTCACCGCATCTTCATCGGGCTGTCTGCTGGAACTGGAACTGCAAGTGATCGCGCCGAAATAACATCTAGTCGGGAATCGATATGCGTAACCAACTTGCGGTGGCCGCGGTAATGGCCGCTTTCTCGTGCATTGCTCACGCTCAAAGCAGCGTGACACTATATGGCGTGATCGATGCGGGTGTGCTTTACACGAACAACATAGCGGCTATTCAGCGGGCCTGCTAGCACGCGCTGGGCACCGTTGAAGTTGCGTACCTGACACTTTACTGACCGTGGATAAGCGCCGCTCCCACGCAAGGCCCAGGCCCGAAAACTGTTGTAACCCGTTCCAGGTCACTTTGTGTCCATTCACGATGAATAGACACGTGCCGCCGGGTGTTTATACGGAAGCTCCTTTTGTCCAACCCCAAGCTGCATCGGCACAAAGTGACCCGTATGATCTCCCAATCCTCATCCGCTGCACCCACCATCCATCCCTGTGTCCCGAGCCTTCCTGCATGGCTGCTGCAACACGCAGCTGATCGTCCAGATACGCCCGCGATTGTCCAGGGCAACCGAACGCTGAGCTACGCGGCACTCGCGGACCTCGCCCAAAAGCTTGCTACCCGCCTGTCCGACCTGGGTGTCGAAGCCGGCGACCGGATCGTGCTGCATCTCGGCAATTGCGAAGAAGCGGCGATCGGAACCTATGCATCGATGATTCTCGGCGCGATCGCCGTGCCGCTGAACATCCATTTGAAGGCGAACGAACTCGGCCGGCTATTGCGCAGGCTGACACCAGCCGTATATTTCGGCCACCACGCGCAGCGCAGGCTAATGAGCGAAATGACCGCCGGGTTAGTCCCGCTTGACCGTCGCTTCTTCGTCGACGACTCGCCGCACACATCACGTGATGCCGAACGCAATAGCGATGCCGCCGACACATGGCAAGCACTCATCGCATCGGCGCGCGAACTTCGTTCTTTTCCGCCCGCGGACCCCGACGCACCGATGGCATTGGTCTGTACATCGGGCAGCACGGGCGACCCGAAGCTGGTCGCGCATACGCCGCGCACGGTCACGCACATGGTCGAGGCGATGCAGGCGCGCGGCTTCGGCCGCGAATCGAGGCCGCTAGCGCCGACGCCGCTGTTTCATATGCCCGGCTTCACGTACCTGTGTCATTCGATTTCGTCAGGCGCCTGCATCGTGCTGCCGACCTGCGTCGATTTCGATGGCGCCGCGTTTCTGGATGCGATCGAGCAGCACCGCTGCACGAGCATCGTGGTTACGCCTTATGGCGCGATGGAAATGATCCGCGCACAGGCGCTTCTCCGCCGCTCGGTCGCTTCGCTGTGCACCTGTGTCGTGGCAGGCGACGCAAGCTCGTTCGAGCTGCGGCAACGCTTCGAGCAAACCTTCGGCATACCCCTGATATCACGGCTCGGCATGACAGAGGCGCCGGCTTGCATCGTCCAGGGAAGCTCGCTGCACACGATGCGCGCGCGCCCGGGTACCGCACGGATCGTCGACAGTCATCGCGACGATGTCCCCGCCGGAATGCCCGGAGAGTTGTGCCTGAAACTCGGTACGCTGTTTGCCGGGTACTGGGTCTCACCGGGCGTGGTCGATCCTGCGCGCGACGCCGACGGCTGGTATCACACCGGGGACCTCGTGCGCGAAGACGAACACGGCGACCTCGTCTATCTGGGGAGGATCAAGGAAATTATCGTGCGCGACGGCGAGAACATCGCGCCGGCCGAAATCGAGCAGACGCTGCTGATGCATCCAGCCGCCATCGATGCCGCAGCGATTGGCGTCCCGGACGACGTGCTCGGCGAACGCATCGTCGCCTTCGTCAAGCTGGCCGAGCACGCGCGCGACACGCAGCCGGGTGAGATCATCGCGTGGCTAGCCACCCAGCTCGCCGATCACAAGCTGCCCGAGGCGGTGCTGTTCGTCGATCGGATTCCCCGGACCGTGTTCGGCAAATCCAATCGCCGCGCGCTGCGCGAGCTGGCAAGCGCGGAATTTTCGCAGGGGCGCTGAAGATCTGAAAGTCTTGCGCCCTTTGAGCGGGCACGACTACATGAAAAACGGCTGACCGGACGACGCACTTCCGCCGCCGTCCACCGGTAGGTCGACACCGTTCACGAAGCTGGCGTCGTCGCTCGCCAGAAACGCGATAACGGCGGCTACTTCGTGACGCTGCGCGCCGCGCCCCATCGGATTGCGGCTTTCGAACGCCTGCTGCATCGTAGGATGCTGCTCGAAGGCTGGCATGTTCATTTCAGTGAACGTCATCCCGGGACTGACCGCATTCACGCGCACGCCGTGCTTGCCGAGTTCCAGCGCAACGGCAGGTGCCCCGCCGCCACATCAAATCAACCCTTCCAGTGCGAGCAGCGGACCACGCTGCAGAAGTTCTCGCGATGGAAATGCGGTTCCTTGTCAGCAATCACATCGGCCATCACATTGGCGAAGGTCGTGTCGGGCTTATGTTTGACGCCGTTGTAAAACGTCTGAAGGAGGTCTTCCTTCATGTGCCCGGTACGCGGGTGTGCGTGCACCACCACCTCGCGTTCCTTGTCGCTGTACTCGTCGTACTTGATGCCCAGCACATCCATTTCCACACCGGCCGTGACCAGCGCGATCACCGGGTGCAAGAACTCGGGCACACCCGGCGTGGCGTGCAGCGCAATAGCGAGCCACACGCGCTCCACGTCGTGTTCCGGAATACCGTGGCTGCGCAGGAAATCGGCGGCCGCATTGGCGCCGTCCACTTCGAAGCGCTTGTCCGGACTGCTGTGTTTGACGGTCAGGCCCATGTCATGAAACATGGCGCCCGCATAAAGAAGCTCCGAATCGAACTTCAGGCCACGGCGCTGTCCGGCCAGTGCTGCCCAGTAATAAACGCGACTCGAATGGTGGAATAGCAGATCCGACTCGGTATCGCGCACGAGATCGGTAATCTCGCGGGCAAGTTTGCTGTCGGGAATGGCGATGCCGCCTACGCTGATACTCATGACTGACTCCTTGTCGAAGGGTTGTCCAGAGTGTAGGAGTCCGGTTAGCATGTCCGCAATAGTCACAATACGATGAAATAAGACATTTGTCTGTAAGTCGAACAACACCCCGGGGGCGCCCCGGCAACAGGATAGGAAAGCGATATGCCGTCACCCCGAATCATTGCGCTCGTGGCGATCCAGGGCGTTCAGTTGCTGGACGTCTCGGGTCCGCTCGATGTATTTGCGGAGGCCAATATCCAGTCCGGCGTCGAGGCCTATCGGCTGCAGGTCGTGGGCGTAACGCGCGGTGCGATTCGTGCCTCGTCGGGCGCGCGACTGCTACCGGATCTCGCCATCGAGGACGATCGCCGGGTCACCGCGCTACCACGCCTGCATACGATGCTGGTGGCGGGCGCGCCGCACGCCGGCGAAGCGCCGGCGGAACCGATGCTGCTCGACTGGCTTCGCCGGATGGCCCCGCGCACTCGCCGCTATGGCTCAGTGTGTCGCGGCGCTTTCCTGCTGGCCGAGGCCGGCCTGCTCAATGGCCGGCGCGTGACCACGCACTGGGCCGTGGCGGATCGGCTGGGGTCGTCGTTTCCCGCGGTGACCGTCGATGCCGACGCGATCCTTGTGCGCGATGGCAAGGTGCGCACGGCAGCCGGCGTGACCACCGGGCTGGATCTCGCGCTGGCGCTGGTCGAGGAAGACCTGGGCAGGGACGTCGCGCTCAAGGTTGCCAGCCAGCTCGTGATGTACTTCAAGCGCCCCGGCGGGCAGGGGCAGTTCAGCCGCCGCGCGGTCCCTGCCGCGACCAACCGGTCGGCCCTGCAGGAACTGCAACGTTGGGTTGCGGCGCATCCGGCGCAGCAGCATGATGTGCCGAGCCTCGCATTGCGCATGGGCGTGAGCGCGCGTCACCTGACGCGGCTGTTCCGGGAAGAGGTGGGCGTGACGCCTGCGAGCTGGGTGGAAGCGGCGCGCGTGACCGTCGCGCGTGAACTGCTCGAGAACGGAGACCTTGCGCCCAAGCAGGTGGCCGCCGAATGCGGCTTCTCAAGCGTCGATACGTTGCGCCGCGCATTCATGCGCGTGATGGGCGTGACGCCGGCCGACTATCGCAAGCGACATGCGATGCCGGTTCAGTGAAGCCGCCGGGTTACGACGGCGCGTCGTGCTCGCGCTTGCGATAGACCGCCACCCCGCCACCTTGTGCCGGCTGCGGCACAGCGCCATGCTGCACCAGCGGCGCCGATGCGATCGCGAGTGCCTTATGTGAGCGCGCAGAGGTCGCATCCCAAACGAGAGTTATCTGATCGCCAGGTTCCATCCCGATGCGGCCGGTTGCTTCAAGACAGGTGTTCGCAAGCAGCCAATCAAGATCGGGCTTCGAGTGATCCACGCATGCCGCTGCACCTGGCCAGCCTTACCGTTGATCCTGCGGCGACCCGTAGGACCAAGGTCTAATAGCGGCGAAGCATCGAAGGTTATAGCCTGAGTAGGCCGGTCATCAAGTATGCGGTGGGCGCACCAGCCCGCTGCATGCCTCGCGGGTCTGCCCATGGCCAGATCTGTCGACGGCATGTGCGACCGGACCTCCGCTCCGGCGCGGCCGTGGCCTGCTCGAGTGTCGGAGGAATGATGTGATTTCCGACCGCAGGCGGTATGGCCAACGGCCTGTTGATCACCGCGATTCCGTCGTTCCGATCGTCCGTAATCCTCATATCGTTCGTCCATTTGTGCCGACGCTACTTTGGCTGACGATAATCGTCGCCATCTGGCCGCGATGGTCGGTAATGGAGCAAAAGCATGGACCCTGCAATCGTGGACGTAGTGGAACAGAAGCGCCTGAACGACGCGCGCGAGGCCCACGTGCCGTGGAAGAAGTGGGGGCCTTACCTGAGCGAGCGGCAGTGGGGGACGGTGCGAGAGGACTACAGCGACAACGGCGACGCGTGGAATTACTTCACCCATGACCACGCGCGCTCACGCGCGTACAGGTGGGGCGAGGACGGGCTCGGCGGACTGTGCGACGACAAGCAGCAGCTGTGCTTCGCACTGGCGCTGTGGAACCGGCGCGACCCGATTCTGAAGGAACGCCTCTTCGGCCTGACCAACGGCGAAGGCAACCACGGCGAGGACGTGAAGGAGTATTACTTTTACCTCGACAGCACGCCCACCCACTCTTACATGAAGTACCTCTACAAGTACCCGCAGCGAGAATATCCGTACCGCGACCTGATCGAGACCAACCGGAGGCGATCGCGGGACGAGTTCGAGTACGAGCTGCTCGATACTCACGTCTTCGACGATGATCGCTATTTCGATGTGTTCGTGGAGTATGCGAAGGCGGGTCCGGAAGACATCCTTGTGCGCATTTCTGTGCACAACCGCGGCCCTGAAGCGGCAACGCTGCGGGTTTTGCCAACACTATGGTTTCGCAACACATGGTCGTGGGGTGAGGACGATCGCAAGCCCTCGCTGCGCGACGCGGGTCCTGGCATCATTCAGGCCACACATCATGAGCTGGGCGAGTACTGGCTCTATTGCGAAGGCGCGCCTGAGACGCTCTTCACCGAGAATGAGAGCAACGCGCAGCGTCTGTGGGATCAGCCCAACGCGTCGCCGTACGTCAAGGATGCATTTCACGCCTACGTGGTCTCCGGGCAAGGCGATGCGGTGAATCCCGCCAGGACAGGAACCAAGGCCGCAGCCCATTATGTCTGCGACGTGCCCGGTGGGGGCAGTCAGACCATCCGGTTGCGCCTCACAACAGCCAAGACCGAGAACGCCTTCGATGGTCTAGAAAACATACTCGATAGCCGTATCGCCGATGCCGACGCGTTCTACGCGCGCATCACACCCAGGTCGCTGACGGAAGACCAGTGTCGGGTGCACCGCCAGGCGCTGGCGGGAATGCTGTGGAGCAAGCAGTACTACTACTTCGATCTCGAGCTCTGGCTGCGCGAACACCGCAGCCATCCGTTGCTCGATGCCGCGCGCCGCGACGTGCGCAACACGGAGTGGTTCCACATGTTGAATGCCGACGTGATTTCCATGCCGGACAAGTGGGAGTACCCATGGTACGCGGCCTGGGACCTGGCCTTCCATACGATCTCGCTGGCATTGGTGGATTTCGATTTCGCCAAGGAGCAGCTGCTGCTGATGCTGCGCACTCTTTACGTCCACCCTAGCGGCCAGATTCCGGCCTACGAGTGGAACTTCAGCGATGTGAATCCGCCGGTGCATGCCGCGGCCACGCTCTGGCTCTACAAATACGAAAGGGAGCTCGGACGGGCTGACCCGCGGTTCCTGGAACGCTCGTTTCAGGGGTTGATGCTTAATTTCAACTGGTGGGTGAATCGCAAGGACCCTACAGGACGCAATGTCTTCGCGGGCGGCTTTCTGGGTCTGGACAACATCGGTGTATTCGACCGCAGCGCGCAGCTTCCGACCGGCGGTTCGCTGGAGCAGGCCGACGGGACCGCGTGGATGGCGTTCTATTGCCAGAACATGCTGGAGATGGCCCTCATCCTGACCGAGCACGACCCGATCTACGAGGAGCTCGCCTTCAAGTTCACCCAGCATTTCATGTGGATTGCCTATGCGATGGACCGCCGTGGTGAACATCACGACGAGATGTGGGATGAGGAGGACGGCTTTTTCTATGATCTGCTGCGGCTTCCTGACGGGCAGACGACGCGTTTGAAGGTCAGGTCGATGGTGGGGCTGTTGCCGCTGTGTGCGTCGACGGTGTTCGAAGCGGGGTCGTTCTCTTGCTATCCAAAGCTGATGGAGTTGATCGCGCAGTTTCGAAAACGCTACCCTGAGCTGATCACCCACGTGGCGCCGACCGACGCGGGTTTCATCGGCCATAACGAACGAAGGCTTTTGTCGATTCTCAACAAGCGCAAGCTCGAGCGCGTACTCGGTTACCTGCTCGACGAGAACGAGTTCCTCGGTCCGCACGGCATCCGTTCGCTCTCCCGCTATCACCTGGAACACCCGTTCCTGTTTCACGCTGGTGGACAGGAGTACAAGGTGCAGTACCTGGCGGCGGAATCAGATACTGGCATGTTCGGCGGCAACTCCAACTGGCGCGGTCCGGTGTGGATGCCCGTCAATCTGCTGATCATCAGGGCACTGGTGAACTTCTACAGTTTTTTCGGTGATGAGTTCAAGGTCCAGTGCCCGACCGGGTCGGGGCCGTACATGACACTGTACGAAGTCGCGCAAGAGATCGTCCGCCGGTTGACGGGCACGTTTCTGCTTGATGCTAATGGGCGGCGTCCCGTTTATGGCGGCACGGCCAGGTTCCAGGAGGATCCGCACTGGCGAGATCTGATCCTCTTTTACGAGTATTTCCACGGCGACAACGGCGCAGGCCTTGGCGCCAGCCACCAGACCGGCTGGACAGGTCTCGTCGCCCCGATGCTCGATATGTTTGCACGTATCGACGCGCATACCGTGCTAGAAACAGAACGCTGGCGCGTGTTGGCGAAAGTGGTAAGAGAACAGGTTGGCGGAGAAAAGATAGGCGAAAAGTGAATCAGGCCGATCAGCACTTGCTGCATTCGTCGCATGGCTCGGTACTCCCAATGGCTTTGTCGGCAGCTCGCTGACGCATCGAGAGCCGCCACAACGCGGTGCTTTCATCACGCGAGCGCCGGCGTGGCGCTGCTCTGGTGTGCGTTGGCAACCGGGCAGGAATTGGAACCGCGTGCCTATTCGGCTGCTCCGGTCGGAACGAACTTCGTGTTGGCCAGCTATGCTCGATCGAGCGGGGAGGTCTCGCTCGACCCTTCGCTGCCGGTTACCGATCTGCAGGCCAAAATCAATGCCTATACGATCGGCTATTCGCATAGTTTCGGCATCGCAGGCCGCACGGCGAGCCTCGCGGTGCTGGTGCCTTACGCGGATGCGAACCTGACAGGGAACGTTGAGGGAAAGCCAGGGCAAGCCTATCGGGCAGGATTGAGCGACGTCCGGTTCAGATTCGCCGTGATTCTTCTGGGCGGTCCGGCGCTCACGCCGGAGCAATTCGCACAGCGTAGCCCCCGCACATCGCTTGGCGCGAGTCTGAGCGTGGTCGCGCCGACCGGCCAGTACGTACCCTCTCGTCTCATCAATGTCGGGACGAACCGGTGGGCGTTCAAGCCTGAAATAGGCCTGTCCCAGCCGATCGGCGATTGGTTCGTGGAAGCCACCGCCGGCGTGTGGATCTTCACCGACAATAACGACTTTTTCAACGGCCGCCGGCGCAGCCAGGATCCCATACCCGTACTCCAGTGGCACGCAGGTTATAGCTGGCGGCCCAGCCTTTGGCTCGCCGTGGACGCGACCTTTTACACCGGTGGCCGGACAAGCGTAAATGGCGTCGAGAACCAGGATCTGCAGCGCACGTCGCGCTACGGCCTCACACTATCTGTACCGCTCTCAACCCAATGGTCTGCGAAGTTCGCGTGGTCGCGCGGACTCACGACCAACATCGGCGGCAATTTCCAGACGTTCTCCGTCGCACTCCAATACCGCTGGTTTAATCGCTGACCCGCTTGCGCGTCGCGACTCCACTGCGTCTGGCGCTCGTCCGCCCCATGTGCATCCGTGCCGGCATTCGATGCCTCGCGCAACGGTACGCCTCCGGTACGCTGCTCGGCCATCTGAAGATACTGCGCAGCAAGCCGTCGAAGCTCCTCCTCTGTCGCGTCCTACAGGCCCGAAGCCGGTGTCGCACGTCCGCATGTTTAACGATGTCATGCGCGGGTTTGGCCGCATTGCCAGTTCCATCAGGTTCGCCTCTACAATCGGCCATCATCGCCGTGCCTTTCAGCCATGTGCGACAGGCAGCATGGGTCGCCCGTTTGCAGTCAAAGGAGCAGAAGAAATGAAGTCCCTTTTGCGCTTTTTCACGATCGTCCACGCACTGATGGCTGTTCTCTTCACCTGTGCGGCGCTAATGTTGATTGCGATTGCCGCTCGCATCGGGTCGACTGCTCTTGTGAGTCAATGGGACCAGTCGAGCGCACAATCCGTCATTGAAGCGTTGGGCCTGCTGGCTGGGGCCGTTGTCGCGATGCAGATCGCCGAGACCATCGTAGAGGAAGAGGTCATAAGGGAAGCTGACGTGAGCGCGCCGACGCGGGTACGTCGTTTTCTGTCCCGCTTCCTTGTGGTTGTCGTGGTCGCGCTTGCCATCGAAGGGCTCGTGGCAACGTTCAAAGCGCTGCACCAGGATCCGTCGCAGCTTCGGTATGCGGCAGCGCTGATCGCTTCGACAGCACTGCTTCTTGCTTCCTGGGGGCTGTTCGTCCACATGAATCGGTCCGCTGAAGAGCTGGAGCCAGACGCGATGGCGGATGCGAAACGCGAAGACAAGAAAGTGCAATAGCGCTGCGCCGGTTGCGACCTCGCAAATGTGCGCCGGTTCGTCGAGAACGCTCGTGTCACGCCATTGCGCTTGCATGTTGAGCGGGACGGTTGCCCTACCCCACAACTGCTGCGTTTAACGCCCCACTGATGCAAGTCGCCTACTGTAGTTGCCGTAAAGGCCTCCTGCAGAAGTCGCGTGCCGTGCTGGCTGCGTTAGCAGGCGGCGCACCTCGGCCGCGGCAAACGAAATCTGCAAGGTATAGCCATTGCCAGGTGCGTCGCAGGACCACCTGTTTTCGACGACATCAGAAGCCAACGCCGATACCGACACCGCCGCCAACGCCACCTCCAAAACTGCCGCCCCCAACGCCGATCCCTATGCTGGTCGCGGGTGCATAGTAGCCGGGCCCGTAGCCGTATGCCGGGTAGCCATAATCGGGCGGTTGAACCGCAACACAGCCCGCCACGCCAGCAGCCAAAGCCAATAATCCGAATAGCCTCTTCATGATCCTTCTCCGGTTCACTGACCTGACAGCAAGATTCGCTCCCTGCGTGCGGCCGTATCGCGTGGATACGAGCGACCAGCATAGTCACCCGGTCACGGCATCGCGACGCTTGTACGCTGGATGCCGTCGAAATCGTCTATTGAGTGGAGGCGATGACGGCTTCTGAACCAGACTTGGCGCATATCGCAAAACCGGAGCGGACGAGCGGGACCGCTTTTCTCACTTCCAGAATAACGCCATCCACGAAGGTGCACGCGCGGCGCTCGGCAAAACTCGCGGCTTCGTCGGGGCACCAGAAATCCAGGGGTTCGGTGAAGCTTGCAACAATATTTGCAGAAGTGGGAAGCCCCTCTTTCTGAAGAAACCATGTGACGCTGTAGCGTCGCCCCACTCCATTGAAGGAGAAGTCGTCGCGTTCCTTGATGTGTACACGCACCCTAAGTCCGCGATAGGGCCGGCAATCCCGCTCAAGCATGTATCCCCCTGTTGATCACGCCTCAGCCGAGCAATAAACGTACCTTGCGTGCGAGCCACATTGGGGGGTGCGCATGTACCGGTTATTCCGGATTTCCGAGCCCTGGCTCATCAGAACTGACCTTCGTGAACCAGTTTCCGCGTCCGCGCCAACGTGCTCAGCAGCGCAGCCCTGTAGCCACGGTCTTCACTGTCCAGCTTGATCTGCTCGTCCTTCTCCTCCGTGCCGCCAGCCTCCTTGTCCCTCAGTGCCAGCAGACAATAGAACCTGAGCGACAACTCCCCGCCCTTGTCCTCCTGGATTTCGTTGACGATCACTCCTTCTAGCCGCCCCGTGCGCTGGAAGAACGACACCTTCTTTTGCGGTTCGAACGTAACGATTTCGGAAAGCTCATCGCCGAATATGGTCGCCTCACGAATGAGGTAACCCGTCGCGTCGACGATGACCTCACATCTCGTGCATGCACCCTGCGGAAGAAACAGGCGCGCATCGCGCGCTTTGAGCACCAACCCCTTCCAGAGTTGTTCGCGTGTTAGTGGGGACTCGCCGCGCGGGTTCACCGGTACAACCGAGGTCGAATTGATCATTGCGATTCTCCATATCGGGTGATTGAAGGATGCACGTCAGGCAAGCACATAAAACAGCGTGCCCGCAAGCACGATGGTGACGGGCAGCGTGACGAGCCAGGTAATCGCGATCCGCGCCAGCATGCCGCCGCGAACGCCCTGTCCGCTTGCAGCCATCGTTCCCGCAATGCCGGACGTAATGATGTGCGTCGTGCTCACGGGCAATCCTGTGAAGCCTGCTGTACCGATCAATATGGAACCGACCAGTTCAGAACTTGCCCCTTGCCCCGGCGTCATATGCTGCCGACCGAGACGTTCGCCCAAGGTCCGCACCACGCGCCGGTAACCCACCATGGTTCCCACGCCAAGGCAGATCGCGCTGAGTATGCGAACCCACCACGGCGCATATTCCACGGGCATACCCATCGATTTGACCAGCGCTGCAGCCTGCCCGCGTTGTGGCGCTGGAACGGTCTTCTGCTGGCTCACATACTTCATCTCCGAGACCACGTCGTAGACATAGCCGCGCAACTGAGCCCGTGTCGCGCGCTCGCGGTCCTGCACGGGTTGTCCGGCATCGAGTTCATTGGCTTGCCGTTGCAGATCGGACTGGTCGCCTTGCAGGGCTCCCGCAGCTTTCATGCCTTGGGCCTTGACGTCGTCACCGTAAAGAGCAATCAGCGGTGCGGCTTGCGCTGCATACTGGTCGAGCATCCTGATCTGCCCGGTTGACTGTGGATTGAGCGCATAGGTGGCCGGCAGCAGCCCGATGATCGTGAGCATGATCAGGCCGATGCTCTTTTGCCCGTCGTTGGTACCGTGTGAGAAGCTGACCGTCGTACATGTCGTCACCAGTAATGCACGCAGCCAGAGCACAGGTTTTTTCCCCGCGGCCGGTGGCTCGAGCAGATGCCCGCGACGCACGATCAGCCGCAATACCCAGTAGAGGCCACCAGCGATCAGGAAGCCGAGCACCGGGGAAACGGCGAGCGCCTTCAGCACCGATGTGATCTGATGCCAGTCCACGCCCTGCGCGAGATCGCGCGACTTGCGCAGCGCGTCGGCAGTTGCGACGCCGATCAGTGAGCCGATCACGCAATGCGAACTACTGTTCGGGATGGCAAAAGCCCACGTGAGCACATTCCAGAAAAGCGCGGACGCGAAGATGGATACGAGCATGGGTACTGCCGGCGATCCGTCAGGCGGCGTCAATACATCTGGGGGCAAAATTCCGACCAGCGCATACGCAACCGAAATGCCGCCGACGAGTACGCCGATGAGGTTCATCAGGCCTGACCAGATGACCGCAGGCACCGGTTCGAGCGAATTTGTGTAGATAACGGTGGCGACTGCATTTGACGAGTCGTGAAATCCGTTGCTCGCCTCAAAGGCAAGCACCATGATCAGACAGATCGCGAGCATGGCAATGACGACTGGTGACGACGGCGCGAGATGGGCGAGCATGAGCGGATATCCGGCAAAAGGGGGTGGAGGTATGCCGGTGATGGCGCCAGCCCCGTGCCTGTATTCGTGAATCTTTCGTGACCGCGGTTCTTCAGAAAACGATCGACCTCTGATGGGTGGAAGCGGCGCATGCGATGCCGGTTCAGTGAAGCCGCAGGGTTACGACGACGCGTCGACCTCGCGCTTGCGATAGCCTGAACCGTCAATCGTCATTGTCCCGCGGAACATCAAATGTTCCGTCGGGCTGGTGGAAGATGATCTTCGATACCGCGTCACTTTCGCCGCTTACAAACTCCTCGCGATAGCCCTTCAGCTCGCGAATCGCGAATACGCGTCCGCGGTAAGGATCGAGCCGATAGGTCGGCTGGCCGGTCGGTGACAGCGTGAGGTGGCCCTTGGCGTCTATCGCCACTACGTGCACAACCGCGCCTGAACGGTAAGCGCCGACACAGCGCTGGCGAAACACGACGTCGAGACTCTCGCCCGAAGCGCCGCGGTGGAAAACGATATCCGCGACGGCGGGTTCAAGCGGGGTCAGCAGGCGATCGATTCGTCCCTCGCGATCATAGAGGAATGTCACGGCAAGGCCGTCAGGCCAAAGCGTTTCCGGCTGCTCGTCGAGTTCGAATGCATCGTGGTGCCGATAGACTAATGCACCCGACATGCCGCGATAGCGAAACGTCACAGCATCACCCACTGCTTCGACCGTCACGCGGCCGTACGTAAGAAAATCAATCAACCGGTTTTTCGTAAAGTGACCAGACGTAGCCGTTGGGCTCCGGCTCCGCATACAGTCCTACGCGGATAAAGCCAAGCGACTCGTAGTACGTGCATAGTTTCAGATTGTGGGCGGGGCAGTCGAGTCGAACCGAGCGGCGGTTCAAGCTCCTCACCCTGGCAGCACACCACTCAAGCATGAGGCTGCCGAGCCCGCCTCCATTGAAGCCTTTTCGCACGCAAAGCCCATGTACGTAGCCGGCGATCGGTTCTTGAGGTCCCCACAGTGTCTTTCATCGTCCAGATCGAGCAGGAACGTTCCGACTGAAGTGCCATCCAGCTCGACGATATACACCTCTCTGCGGGTGACATTGTTTCGCACCCAGGCCTCGGAAAACCCGTATCCCTCCTTGCCCCACGCGTAGTCGCCGTGCGCCACCTTCATCGCGTGAGCATCATTCCGAATTTGCGTAAGCGCCGGAACGTCCAATTCGCCTGCCCTACGAACGAACATGTTTGTCATTGCCAAATGCCAACGCCGCGCTGCTAACGGGATATAGTGAAACCTCGGGACGGCCAAGGCTTTCAAATTCCTCAAAATGCTTCTTTTCGAGCCTGTCGAAAAGTGCCGAGGCGATCATAATCCAAAGAAGATCGATAACAAAAAAGACAGGACGTACGCCCCGGCGATCTTTGCACTATGGGCAGGGCACCAGGCCGACCGTGTCCCCATAGTTGATCGAGCACATGTGCTGCGGCGCCGGTTGTGAATTCTGCCGCTGTATCGCCTGCTGGAGCCGTTCGGCCTGCACGTTCGCGTTCGAAGCCCGGAGGTACGCTTCTCTGTTCGCCTCCACCTTTTGCACGACTCCGTGAGGATCGCCCGCGCTAGTGAGGGCGTTAAGCGCGTCGCGGTTGTACTGCCAGGCCGCCTTCTCCAACCATTCAATCTGCCTGGCCTTGTCTTTCGGCACGCCTACCCCTTCCTTATACATGGTAGACAGCGAAAATTGCGCGCGGTCGTTGCCTTGTTCGGCGGATTTCCGCATCCATGAAGCGGCGGCGGCATAGTCTTTGGTTACGCCACCAGTTCCGTAGTAGTAGTACCCGGCGACCTTTGCTTGTGCCAAAGCATCGCCTGCTTGCGCGGCTTTCAGAAAATAGACGAAGGCCCCGGCGAGGTCGTTCTCACCTACGAGGTGCGAGGCGTAAAGATACTCGGCCATCACATTGCCGGATTCCGCGGCGGCTTTTTCGTGTGCAACCACCTCGGCTTCACGCTCGGACTGCGTCTTGAATGAAGGCACCGCGCAGCCGCCCAGTGAGGTCAAGGAAAGTATGACCGCGGCACCGAACGCGAGTTGGGGCAGAGACAAGATTTTCATCGGCGTGGTATTTCCGTTTTGAAATGGAATGCCAAGCCGGCGCCACTTGCGGGTGATGAAGCGCTTCACGACGACATGGCGAAATAGCGTCACATAAAGGTCATGTGGCGGCCTGATTGCGTACGTAAAGATACTAATCGGTCTATCTCGTGTCAATCAGATATGTGCCATGGCACAGGTAGCGCTCGAAAAACCGATTATTGGCGACTGCCGATCGTCGACGGGTTAGCGCTGGGAGTAGATCATCCAGTTCTAGCCGTCCGCGCTTTGATGCGATCCACATAACCATACTGGTACTGACGGCCGCTGTCGAAGACCGCACGAAGAGCTCCGTTGAACCCGCGCATTCGGTGCCTTCAACCGCGTACGGGCAATCGACCTTCTGTGTACTCAACACGGCACTGTTTCCGCCTGATCTTACCGCTTGTCGTAGTTGGCAACGTACCGTAACGAGTCGTCGCGACAAGCGCAGGTCGAATACCAAAACTGTCGGTAATTTCGTTACTGATCGTGTCAATGACGGTTTGCATTTCTTCTTCCGTCAGCCCACTCTTTGGCGCTTCTATTATGATGATCAACTCTTCATCGGCCGCCGATTCGATCGAGAAAGCCACGCAACGAGTTCCGCCGAGCATTGAACATGCAGCGCCCGCCACGCTCTCGAGATCTTCCGCGTAATAGTTTGCACCACGCAGGATGACCATGTCCTTGAGCCGACCGACGACGAACAGTTGACCGCTACTGTCCACAAAACCTTCGTCCCCTGTGCGGTGAAAGCGTCGATCCGGCAATTCCGGTAAATGAAAGCCAAATGCTGCGCTCGACGCATCGGAATCACCCCAGTAGCCATTTGCCACTGACGCTCCAGATACCCAGATTTCACCGACCTGCCCGACCGGACAAATTGTATGTTTGTCAGGATCTACGATGCGCAGAAGGTTATCTCTTCGTGGCGCCCCCAACGCGACGTAGTCGTTGTACTTGAGAACATCTGGATTCTCTACGTTATCGGCAACTGAATGGATTACGCCATCACGAGTAAAAAAGCTGCCTGCTCCCGCTTTGCCGCCTGCAACCAGAAGAGTACATTCAGCCAAACCGTAGCAGGGGTAGAAGGCCCGGGAGGAAAACCCCGCACTGCGAAACTGCTTTGAGAAGCGAGCCATCGTGGCAGCGCGCACCGGTTCTGCGCCGTTAAACGCCAGTTTCCAGGACGAAAGGTCGAGCGAAGACGCGACTTCCTGCGAAACCTTCTTGAGCAACAACTCGTACGCAAAATTAGGGCCGCCACTGGTCGTCGCCTTGTAGCGTTCAATCGCTTGCAACCAGCGAACAGGACGCACCATGAAATCCATCGGGGACATCAGAATACAGGGGCGGCCGAGAAAGAGCGGCTGCAATACATTTCCGATTAAACCCATGTCATGGTAAAGCGGCAGCCAGCCAACGACCACCGTGGATGTGGTGTCGTGTCCAAAGGCGTCTGCGATAGCATGCTGGTTGTCCAGCAAGTTGCCATGTGTAACAACAACACCTTTCGGCTTACCCGTAGATCCAGACGTATATTGTAAAAATGCGATGCGAGAAGCTGCGTCGTTCGCATTGGTCCAATCGACAGCTTCAGAAATTGACTTGTCAAAAGAGATGTCCTCAACCGCCGTTGCGCGCATCGCTTTGAATTGCTCGAAAACCCCGGGATCCTGCAAACGAAGCAACTCCAACGTCGCATCGGATATCAGAGCGCCACTCGCGCCGGCATTGTCAGCGATGCGGACCAGCGTAGCAACGCCCTCTTTCGCGCGTGGGATCATAGTCGGTACCGCCACCATACCTGCATCCAGCACACCGAGAAAAGCTTTGATAAAAGTCAGATTCGATGGGTAGACGACCAACACACGGTCCCCGGGGCGGTACCCACGCCGAAGCAGCCCAACAGAGAATGCCCGGACTTCTGCGTAAAGTTCACCGTACGTAACGGACTCTGCCTCTTGCCCGTCCGACTTGAGAAAGATAAAGGCCGTCTGATCCTTACGGCGCACGGCGTGTTCACGCAGAATTCCTATAAGCGTAGAGCCGTTCGGCTGATCTGATTGTATGAACATGGCAAATCGATGTTGAGCGACGTTTTTGACGAGAGAGTCAGCCGTTACGCGGTAGCCTGACGTGCAGTTCCCAATTGCATTCCATTCCCAAGATGCTCGCCAAGAAGCCTGATGGTTGAATGACTATAGAGCAGCAACGGATCGACTTCGACGCCAAGCCAGTCAGTCAACTCGCCGGCCATCGCCGCAATCGATGCGGAATCAAGACCGAATCTTGCGAACTTCCTATCCAGGTTTACTTCCGTCTCTTGCAGCTGCAACAGATCTGCCAGATATTTCACAAGCCAGGTCTGAATAGTCGTAGACGCGGTCGTCACACTTTTCATCGTATTCATTGAATCACCTCGTTAATGATGGATTTCGATTGTTTTCAAAAATTCCCTGTCAACCCTGCATACATCTGTCACCAACCCGAACCTTTCAAGCGCGACTATGATCCAGGCACCAGGATCTACCTCGTATGGGTCGAAATTCATCAAGGCCGCTCTTGGATACGCATGATGATTGTGGTGCAAGGATTGCCCCGCAGTAACGAATACCAACCACTGATTGTTTCGACTCTTATCACGAATTTTATATTTCCTCTTTCCAAACATATGGCATACGGAATTGATCGTTCCATAACCTTGCTGACCAAGGAAGATACGGATCAAACCACCCCAGAGCGCGCCATGCAGAGCAGCAGTCGCCGTACCGTAGACCACAAATTCGATTGCCGCCGGTACGATAATTCCTAGTAAAACCCAAATTAAATAATGCTGATTGATGAAGCGGATGTTTTTCGAGCGACTCATGTCGCTTGCTAATCCGGGATTTGTCGGCTTGCAGGTGATTGCCCAATACACTTGAGAGCGGATAAAGCCACGGATCTTGTCGATAGCGCCCTTTTCGCTGAAGTAAGGGGAGTGCGCGTCTCCGTGCTGGTCGCTCAACGCATGGTGTCTGCGATGGTTTGCCACCCAGTACATCAACGGCCCCTGTGCGCTCATGCTGGCCAATATGCCCAGCATGAGCTCCACACTTCTGTGTGCCCTGAAACTCCGGTGCGAAAAATATCGATGAAACCCGATATCGACACCTATCATGGATAACACGTACATCACAGCGAGTAGCCCCATATCCAGTGCCGTGTATTCTCCCTGGATCACAAGGTAGACACCGAGCAAGGTTGCTGCGAATGGCAGACCAATCGCAAGTGTCGCATTCCGGATCTGCAATTGTTCCAGTCTTGGATTAGCCAGCAAGAAATGATTGGCGTTCTTCATGATGGCTGCTCCTGCCTGACAATTCTTTTCGCCTGCATGTCGGCAATCGATGGCATCCGCACATCCTCTGCCGCACCGATATATTTCAGCACCGAGATAATCCAGTAACCCATATCTATCTGGTACCAGTGCAGACCGAAGCGCGCGGAGTTGCTAAAGGCATGGTGATTGTTATGCCAACCTTCGCCCATATTAACCAGCGCCGAGAGGAAGTTATTACGACTTTCATCCCCGGTCCTGAATTCACGATCGCCTGCAAGATGAGCCAACGAGCCTATGATCCAGAACGCGTGATGAACCAGGAATATCCGTACGAATCCTCCCCACATCAGACCTTCCAGACCGGCATACAACGAGCCTCCTATCAGACCCGTAACAAGCCCGGGTAACAGGATGCCTGACGCCACCCAGAGCAGATAGTTTCGATTCACGAACGTGACGAGAGGATCACGCAGCAAATCGGGCACATACTTTACGGTACTCGTCATATTGTCCCGAACCATCCACGCAATATGCGAGTGCCAGAATCCCGCGATCAAACCCAGCTTTTTATCCCCGCTAACATAGGGTGAATGCGGGTCTCCTTGCCGGTCAGTATTCTGATGATGGCGACGATGGGTGGACGTCCAGTTGAGGACGGGGCCCTGCGCTGCCATTGAGCCAGCGATGCCTAAAAGCAGCCTTAACCATGGTCTTGCGCGAAACGACCTGTGAGCGAAATGCCGATGAAATCCAACTGTGATTCCCGCTGCAGTGACCAGGTACATCAGTCCAAGCGCCAACAAAGCCCATGTTGAAACGCCATAGCAGATCGAGCTGACCAATGCGACCAGTGACGCCAGGGCTGGTAACGCAATTGTGACGCTTGCGTAAAAAAACATCCTCCGCCTGAGCTGCCTGTGCAACACCTCGCTGCCAATCGGCCTTTGTCCCATCGAATTGTTGCTCGCTGCAATTTTCGACGAAGCGGCGTTGACTTGATTCAAATCGCTCATTTCCTCGTTCCTTATAGAAGTGAAGCCGTGCCTTCGTTAGCCAATCTCTAAAAATTTTTCAAAATCTTCGATCACGCAACAATATCCCGTATATTTTTATTTATTCTTCGAATATCGTGAACCAATCGAAATTTCCCCATTAGCAGGATTACCAGACCAATCGGGTCGAACTGCCACCACTCGCAGCCGTTCACAGCCGATGCTGGATAAGCATGGTGGTTGTTGTGCCAGCCACCGCCCAAAGTCGGTATCACCAGCCACAAGTTGTTTCTGCTTTGCCCGCGTGTATTGAACGGACGGGATCCGAAGTAATGGCCAAACGAATTGATTGCCCAAACCGCATGATGGCCCGCGAAGATCCGTACAAACCCACCGAACAACATGCCTTCGAGGAATGCATTCCATTGGCATTTTTCTACCAGGAAAAGTACCAGTCCCGGCAAAACGAGACCGAGCAGTACCCACAAGTGATAGCGGCGGCTTATTGCCATCAGAAGTGGATCGCGAAGTATGTCTTTGGAGTAAATAGTAGGGTCATAATGGGTATGCTCAAACAGCCATCCCAAATGCGCGTGCCATAGCTTTGCCAGAATCGGTCCGCCTGAAGCGTATGGTGAATGCGGGTCACCAATATCGTCGACAAAGCGATGATGAGTGCGGTGATTTGAAACCCATTGGATCAACGGCCCTTGTGCGGCCATGCTGCCAAGAATAACCAGTAACGATTTGAGTACTGGTCCGGTTGCGAAAGATCGGTGAGAGAACAGGCGATGAAAACCCATCTCGACACCCATAATGCTCAGGCAATACATCACGATAAAAACCATGATTTCCGCGTACGACATGCCATGCGTGCCAATTATCCATACGGCAACTGGCACCAGCAGAGTGGGAATGAGAATCGTCGAAAATGCTATTATCTGGCGTATCATGGACGTATCTTCAAAAGAGTGCTTCCCGGTAGTCAACATAGCGACGGGCAGATGAATTTCAGTACAAGAAACTTTATGCAACGCTTTTAAAACCGCTTAATGGAAATTAAAGCACCGGCTACCTGGTACGTCTGTCCCGGTTCGCCGGGACAACAGCTGTCATCTTTTCTTTAGACATCGACATGAGACCCGAGAATTTGCACGAAACCAGCGATCTTTCCACATGGAATACGATTGATCTTTGGTTTGCAGAACCGGAATCAATCAACTCGGCAGTATTGCTTGACGCATACCGGGCTCTTCTGTCCGATGACGAGCTTGAGTGCGCCAGCCAGTTCTATTTCGCTCGAGACCGCCATTCCTATCTAATTACACGAGCACTCGTGAGGACGGTGCTATCCAATCTCCTCGGCGTGGCGGCCAATACGCTGCGTTTCGCAGCGAACCAGTACGGACGCCCCTACCTGCTGCACGACGGCGGACTATCATTTAGTATTAGTCACACTGCCGGTATGATCGTTGTCGCGACCTCGAGGAGTGGTGAAATCGGCGTTGATCTTGAGAGCCGTGAAACCAGCAGGGCGACAAACATTCTTGCAGAACGTTGCTTCGCACCAGGTGAAATCGTGGCATTCCGCTCGATAGCCCCGTCACACGCTGATGAAACGTTCCTTTCTATCTGGACACTAAAAGAAGCCTATATAAAAGCGCGCGGCACAGGTCTATCCCTTCCACTCAAGAGCTTTCAGTTTGACTTGACGAATTCTGGCTCGATTGATTTTCTGCCACCGGCGCATTCGCCCGCGGGGCCGCTCCCGAGCTTCTGGCTGTTACAGCCGGGGCCGTCCCACTTATGTGCAGTTTGCGCTCTGTACGACCAGCGTCGCGTCCTTCCGAAGGCTCGATATGTCGTTCCGCTCATCTCTGAGACACCGTTCGACATTCCCGTGCTACGTTCTTCGGTGCCGCCCTTCTCAGTTGAAAACGCCTAGACGAGAATCAGATCAAATCAGTCGAGCTTTTTCACGTTCGCCAGATTTTTCGAAAATGAGATGCCAGAGTGCCTGGACACTGTCAGTCATGCATTGCTGGTCGACTGGAAGAATAGCCTTCGCGGGCACATAGACCTTGGCGTACAGCACTTCGTTTACGTGTCCGACAACGCCCGGTCCAACAAGCTCTCGATCCGAACACGGAACGATGCCAACCGGCCGAAAGCCGGCATGCTCAAGCAAAGCCTGCATTCCTTTGGACTTTAGCGTTACGTAACTGTAGACCATCGCATAGCCCATGGTCTTCGCCTGCTGATCCATGATGTAGCCAGCAAATAGCGCGGAACCCGTGCCGCGATGTTCTTCTGCGCAGGCGCCAAATCGCCCTAACAACGTCAAGCTATCCGGAAAGCGCTCGAGACAAAGGACAGAGATAATCGCCCCCTCATATCTCCCCACGTAGACAATGATGTCCCTCTCCGGGTCTCCGTGAAAACTTGTGCGATCGCGGTAAAAAGCGTCGTCGACGTAGACACGCCCAGATCCGAATGAAATGTCAGGCCACCATTGCCGGATTCCGCGAATCAGCTCATCAATATCTTCCGGAACCAGCTGCTTCCAGGTGTACTGGGCGGGCGTCAAAGTGTCTCGCGGCAGAGCCTCAATATCTGTCCATTTTTTCAAGTTGATTCTCCTGTGCGGATTTCGGGCGCCACCCACTCGGAATGAGCGAGGCGGTGGCTCCGAGGTGGGGCTTCTAGCATCTCAATGCTTGTAACGGACAATATCGGCACTGGCAGCGATCGTCGCCTCCTATTTTTGCTAGGGCCGCTGTGCGGGCGGAACGATGGACGCTATCCGGCATATTGCGTTCGCGCCTTGAACGGATACCACGTGATGTCGCCTTTTCCGATCACACTGTCATATGTTTCCGACGGACTCGACCAACCATCGGATCGCATTTGCTGCTACGCCTTGCGTCACGGAAAGCCGACGTCGGCGAAAAGAATGTCACGTCTATTTCTTACGACCTGGAAGGCTATGAGATCAAGCTCGCAGATCGTTGGCAATCACGCCGGGATGCACGGGCATGCATATAGCCATCGCGTAGATCAACTGAGTGCCGGCTACGCTTCAATCGCAAACGACGGATGTCAGAGTCACAGCGACGTCAAGATGAGAACGACCTTGCCGAGCGTTTTCTCAGCCCGACTGCAGAAAAGCCTGGCGAAACATTGGGAGTTGAAATGAGCAAGCAAGCAGTAGTTGTGGTCGACATGCAGAACGACTATTTTGCCTCCGGCAAACTGCCACTCGTAGGCATCGAAGATGCCGCCCGCAGCGCCGCCAGTGTTATCGCTGCGGCCCGCAATAATGGCGTGTCGGTCATTCATATTCGGCACGAGTTTCCGGATGCCGACGCACCCTTCCTCGTTCGAGGTTCGCCCGGGGCTCAGATACACCGTTCTGTAAGGCCCATCAGTGGGGAGCCAGTTATCCGCAAGCAATACGCTAACGCGTTTCGAAATACTGCCTTAAAGCAGATACTCGACGACGAAGGCGTCGAGGCAATGGTGATCGTAGGCGCCATGAGCCATAAATGCATCCATGCGACAACTCGTGCCGCACTCGACCTTGGCTACAAGACCACCGTCCTGCACGCTCTTTGGTTCTTTGAGCGGCAAGACCCGCTCCTACTCAGGCGCATTCAGGCGAACGGATGCCCTAATCAATCTCGCCGCGTGCCGTCAGCCTCTATTACATGGCACCGCGGCGTCACTGCGACGGAGGGCCTTATGAGTTGTCACACGGAGTCCTGCCCTCGTCCGCATATAGAGTCCGACGCCACATCGCGATATCTCCCAGCCGACCTGACCGGTTTAGGGTTGTGTTTTACACCCGCCCGAGAGAAGACCGGGTAGGTCACACGCGCTGCGATATTTCGGGAGGGCTGGTCGTCCCAGTAGAGAGGCACCCGCGGGCGATCAATTTCTGATTACCCCCGAAACCAAGGGGAAAGCAACCCACGCTCGCGGCGTTGCCGCAACAACTGACGACGCGCGCCATGTCACGGACGCGGCAACAAAATCAGACTCGGTGCACCGCCAGGTCCAGCAGGGTCCGGATTGCCGAACGCAGGCAGACTGCCGTCGGCACGGGCCTGGGCAATTTCCGCCCGTACCTGAGCACGTGTTTTTGGACCGCTCTCCGGTTGCAAGAGCGTGCCACCGGTGGCTCCGAGTTGAGATGCCAATGGCGACGATGTCGGGGACGCGCGCGCTGTCGGTTCAGATGGCGAGCCTGACGGTAGCGGTAAAACCGGCTGAGCCGGTGCTTTCACCTCAGCAGAATCAGAATTTAGTGATCCGACAGAAATCCCCTCACCTGAGCCGGCCGTTTTCGCACCCGAAGTGCTTGCGGCACTGCCGGCGGCAACGGCTGATTCAGAATCGCGCCGACTTTCCGCATACGTAGAGGTAGGATTCGAGGCTCCACGCGGAGCCGCGTGAGGTCCATAAGCACGGCCGGTTTGTCCGGAACCCGCCAACGACGTTCGTGCCGATTTGGGGCCCTGCTGCGCCGCCCTGTTAGCCCGCGCCGAGGCCGGCGCAGGCTGCATCTGCGCCACTGGTGCCTGCACATTGCCTGGCGGCGCAAGCACCTGATCCTCGCCCTTATTCGCGGTACGCGCGGCCTCTGGTTGCGATTGCGCGGTGGTAAGGTCATTGTTCTGCAGACTATTGCGCACCGCGTACGTTTGACCGGCGATAGCCGTCGAATCATCGGGTACTACAGCCGGTTTGGCAGTCACGGGGCCTGTTCTCGTATCGCCGCGTGGAGGCTGCGCTCCTTCGTTATCGCGTTCAAGGGCGAGTTTGTGCGGCGACAACCAGCTATGGCCCAATTGCGAAAAGCTCACCGCAATCGCAACCGCGCCAATAAACAGGCCCGTGAGAGCAATTTTGTTCGGTTGGTTAATCATGAACTCTCCTCTTGAATCGCGACAGTGCGTTTTTGCGGTATCGCCGCGCCCGAATCCTCAGAGGGTTCACGGCGGATTCCATCAACTAGTTCCGCCACAACGATGTGAGTTCGGCCGTACAGTCGTATACGAAAGCAGAGGCAAACTGGATGCCTGCTAGCCGCTATTTTTATCTCCGAACTACATTCGTCGCGTATGCACTGTTGCCCGAAAAATCACGCTTGCCGCCCGCTTTTCCTACGACGATTCAAGAGCACCTCTAATTCATTCGCACGCGACCGCACCCAGCGAAGCTTCGCACCTGAGCGACAGACAGACACAACTTGCATGCAGGCAGTGTCGCGTCGTTGTCAGTTTGACGCTCCCTGTGATTCACGGATTTATACGAAGCGCGCACTCTGCGCGCGAGGTCCGAACCCGATCAACTGCATCGCTATACTTATGGCACATTCGGGTTTTAAGAAATCGCCATGGCAGACTCACGAATCTTGCTGCGCCACGCTTCAGCAGACGACGCGGCGACCATCGCCAGATTGCATACTTCGAGCTGGCAGATTGCGTACCGCGACATCTTGCCCGCACAGTACCTCGATGCAGAAGTGCTGCAAGAACACAAATCGCATTGGGCAACTTATATGGCCCAGCCGACGGAGAGTCGCAGCCTCGTTCTCATAGCCGAATTCACCGGGAAGCCGGTCGGATTCGTAAGCGCGGAAAAAATGCCGGACTCACCATACGGTGTATTGCTGGACTGTCTTCATGTATTGAAGCCTTTCCAGGGCCACGGCGCGGGAAAGCTCATGATTGAAGCCGTCCGTATGTGGGCGCTAGACCTCGGGGAAACTCACCTGCATCTGTACGCGCTCGAAGGCAACCGGCGGGCAATCGACTTCTACGAACGCAACGGCTGGCAATTCGCGGGTGTCGAATCCAGCTACATCGGCAAAACGCCCGTCGTCGATCGTCGGTACGTCATCCGCGCATAGCGCCCTTCACTGTTCTCCCGCTGATAACCATCGCTAAAGAATCGCTCCCGGCTTGCCGATATCTCATTGTGCGGCATTCGCCTCATACATGCCGCCTGAATGAATCGGCGGGCTAAGCGCCGGGTTGCCGGTTTAATTTCGTGGTGAACATTCGAACAAAATGAAGCTAAAGACCGGTTTCTATGGGGTAGTGCTGTTTTTCACAGTAGCAGGCGCACATGCACTCGACATGCGCAGCGCGCAGCCTGTTGCGCCCGAATCGGAAGCGCCGAAAACCGCAACGGCCAATCCTGCACCGGCTGTAAGCAATGAGCGTCTCCGCCAGTTCCTCAGTCAGGCTGGAGTCGATCCCGACTCGGAAAACGGGCGTTTGCTGGTGGCGTTGCTGACGCGGATTGCGGCCAACGCGGAGTATCGCGACAGGTTCACGAAGCAAAGCATGTTCGGCGACCATCTATCGCCCGACGATCGCATGCGGGTGTTGCACCTGATGAAAGACATGGCGCAAACACAGAAGAGCGATTGCGATGCCCTCTCCGCCAACGGGCGCGACTTCGTTCTGCTAGCAAAAACGCTATCTCCGCATGGCTTCAAAGATGTGCTGGATATCCTGGAGATTTCGATCGGTCACAGCGTTCCCGACCCGGACGACGAGCGATACACCACTGCGGAGCTACTGGCCGCTGACGTGGAACTCGAATCGGCGCTCGAAGCAGCACCGACGCCGCAATCGACGGCGAAAGCTAAGCCCAATTTCTGCGAAATGCTGAGCACGGATGTGGACGCGATCGATGCAATGCCACAGGCATCGCGTCAGCGCGCAACGTACGAGTTTTTCCAGGCTATCGCCCAAATGCCGTCGGCGCGCGCGACGGTGCTGGCCGACCCATCCGCCTACCTCGACGACATGTTCGACGAGCGGCGCCTGCCCGATCCGATTCGCCGGAAGTTGCCGGAGAACGGGAGCCGCCGTTTGCCTTACGCGCGTCTCGTGATCGACGCCGAGTGGCGGCATCAATCGAAACCGAACGAGCCGTCTCCGTTCAAGGATACGTACGTGAACCGCCGTAATAATGGCGTGCTTGCCGAACTGGTTACGCCGGGCGCGAACGCGGACGCTACCCGGCAGAACTGGTCTGACTTCTATCTGAGTTACGGCGTCGCGGACCTGCTGACGCAAGACGTCGGGCCGAAACTGACTCCGCTCGGCACACTGAGCGACGACACCGCTATTGCGGTCGCGAGTCAGCCGCTTCTTGAAGGGCATAGCATCAAGTTCCCCGTTCCTCTGCCTTCAGAGGAAGGCGAGAGCGCCAGAACCTGCGAGGTCGGCAAAACCGTTCCCGCATCGACTGTCTTCAAGTCGTTCGACGGAGAAGCGGTCGAACTGCATTGCACATTCGTGAAGAAAAACGGCAACACGGAGCACGTCGACGTCGCGTTGCTCGCGAACTATGGCATCCCATGGTGGACATCGTACGACGACGAGGACGGCCACACTGACATCGTCATCAGGAACGTCACCATCCAGCGGCCATGAGGGCGCGACGCATGACACGCGAAGGCGCGCGTCGCGATGTCGGCACGTTGCTGCTCGCTGCGATCGCGGCACTGCCCATCACGACGAAGGCGTTGCCGGCGCCGCCGCGTACAGAGCCCGCCGTGCTGTTTTCCCGCACCGGGTTTCCAGCCGCAGTTCCACGGCTCGCCACCGAAGACGGAACGACGCCTTGTGCGCTGGTGTTCGACTATCGATTCTGGAGCACGTCGCCCCTCGACAAGCCGAAAGACGAACGCGCGCGTTGCGAGGACGAAGCCACGCACGGCAACCTCAACGCGCGAGCCCTGTATGGCCAGATGATGACATACGGCTATGGCGGACAGGCCGACAGCGTTCGAGGTATCGCAACGCTCAAGTCGGCGGCGCTCGACGGCTCGCTTCTCGCGCGCCGCATACTCGGAAACGTCTATCGCGACGGCACCGCGGTTCCTCAGGACTATGCCGTGGCGCGCGAGTGGTTCGAATTGGCCGCCGCGCGAGGCGATGCGATCTCGGCCGATGCTCTGGGTGCCATGAGCGCGAATGGCGAGGGTCAACCGGTCGACAATGGCGCCGCTTACCGGTACTTCGTCCAGGCCGCCGAGGCAGGCTCGACGAACGGTGCGGCTAACGCGGCGCAATTCGCTGCGTTCGGGCGCGGCGTGCCGCAAGACCCCGTGGTCGCAGCTTCGTGGATGATCCGCGGCGCAACGGGCGGCGATGCGAGCGCCCAGCTCCAGCTCGGCATCGCGTTGTTGCGCGGCGCCGGCGTGCCGCGCGATCCTGCAAACGGCATTGCGTGGTTGCGCACGGCCGCGCGCCAAGGCAACACCGCCGCAGAGGCGGTGCTGGGCGATGCGTATCTGGAAGGCGTAGGTGTGCCACGTGACGCGCGCAGCGGATTCGTTCTGATGTTGCGCGCCGCAACGCGGGGTATGGTCTACGCGCAGCGCAGGGTGGGCGACCTCTATGCGTCCGGCACAGGTGTCGCAAAGAACGATGTCGAGGCGCGCGAGTGGTACCGGCGGGCATCGCTTGAAGGCGATGCCGCCGCGCGCGCCGCACTCTCCGTCCTCTACCGCACCGGCCGTGGCGGCCCGGTCGACCTGGAAGCAGCGCTCGGCTGGTTGCTCAGCGCGGCAGATGCCGGGTTGGCCACGGCACAGAACGATCTTGGCGTGATGTACCGCGAAGGCTGGGGCACCCACAAGGATTCCGCCGAAGCGCGTAAGTGGTTCCTAAAAGCGCAGGCGCAGGGACTCGCTGTCGCCTCACTCAATCTCGCGGCGTACGCACTGCATGGAGAAGGCGAGCCGGTCGATCTCGTCAAGGCGTTCAATCTGGCCAGCCAGGGCGCCGAGCGCGGCAGCGCCACCGCGGCGGTCACGGCTGCCGCCATGGCGTGGCAGGGGCAAGGCACGCCCGTCGACAAAGCCCGGGCGATACGCTGGTACCGCTTCGCCGCGGACCATGGCAACGTGGAGACCGCACGCTGGATCGGCAATCAATATCTGTCAGGCACCGAAGTACCGCGTGACGAGTCTCTCGGGCTGCATTACCTGACGGTCGCGACGAACGCAGGCGATGCGGCGGGCAGCGTGTCCCTCGGCGGCTATCTGACAGAGCATCATCAGTCGTTGGCCGGAATGACAGGTGTCGAGTGGCTCGAAGCGGCTGCCAGGCGCCGGGTTCCCGCTGCTTATGGCGCACTCGGCTATACGTACTCGCTCGGCCTCGCTGGCAAGCAGGACGCAGGCGTCGCGCTGAACTGGTTCTCCCAGGGCGCACAACTCGGCGATCCGGCGTCGCAAGCATGGCTTTGCAGCGCATACGCGTCTGGAAACGCGAACGTGCAACGTCGTCCCGACTATGCGGCGCGCTGGTGTCAGAGCGCCGCACGCACCGGCAACGTGATGGCGATGAAAGCGCTCGCCGACAAGGCCAACGGCATCGGCAACGACACGGACCGTGCGTACTGGCAATGGAAAGTCGCGGCGCAAGGCGACGCGAAATACCAGTCGATGCTCGGCGACCGCTACGATCTCGGCGAAGGCGTCACGCCCGATCTGTCGGCCGCGACATATTGGTTCCGGCGTGCGGCGGAACAGGGCAACCCATCGGCTCAAACTTCGCTCGCCTGGCACCTCTTCACGGGTTTGGGCGGCCGCGCCGACGAATACGAGGCCCTCACGTGGGCATCGAAGGCGGCACCCGCCGACGCCGAAGCGAAGCGGATGGTAGGCGTTGCTTATGCCTATGGGCGTGGTGTCGGGCGCGATCCGGACGCGGGCCGCGCCTGGCTTGAAAAAGCGCTGGCTGCAGGCGACGACTGGGCAGCCAGCGATCTCGCTACCGTGTACGAAATCGGGCCGCTCGCGATGCGCAACCCCACGCGAGCGATGCAACTGCATCGGCAAGGCGCGCGAGGCGGCGCTGAGCAGTCGCAGATTGCGCTCGCTTTGCATGCGTTGGCTGCCGGCACGGAAGCCGGGCTCGCTGGCAATGAGCGGCGCTGGCTGATTCCAGCCGACGCGGCGTCGAACCTGTGGCGCAACGAGTCGCTCACGCCCGCCAGCGAACTGCGCCAGCGCTGGGATGGCTTGTCTTGCCTGAGCGAGGCGTTGCTGGGCAATCCGCTCATGCAATACGACACCGGCATGCGCTTTCTGACGGGCAACGGCGTGCCGCGCGACCGGGCGCTCGGCGCCGCATGGATAGCCCGCGCGCGCGCCGGTTTCGAAGCGGGCGATGGCGTGCCGGCGTACGCCACCGCGATCAGGATCGTCGAGTCGAGACTGTCGGAACGCATGGGGGATGACGAGAAACAGCGCGCTCGTGAGATCGCTGCAAACCTGGGCATGACGGTGACAGAGTTGCGCTGAAGCGACGGTAATGCCGTTGTTGTTTCGCGCAAGCGAGCGCATTTCGGCTTCGGAACGTGAGCAGTGCTGCAGCGGCATCGACCATACAAAGAAACAGGCGCAGATCCGCGAGATCGAAATCTCATGGACTCACCAAGACCGCTTACCTTCGGTGAATCCGAAGGGTCTATCGGAAAAACCGCATTGTGCCAACTCCCGGTTGGAGGCGTAATGCGCAGCATGAATACTTTGACCATCGGATTGACCGGCCTGCTCCTTGTGACGTTTCTCGGAGCAGGTCTCGTTAAAGGCGTCACCGGAATGGGCCTGCCCACGGTTGCCATCGGCGTGCTTGGGGCCGTCATGTCGCCGCTTGCGGCGGCGGCGATTCTGATCATTCCGTCCTTCGTCACCAACGTGTGGCAAATGCTGGTGGGGCGACACACATTCCGCCTGATGCGACGGCTGTGGTCAATGATGCTCTGCATCGTGGTCGGTACCGTTCTCGGGTCGCGACTGCTGGTAATCGTCGATCCCGTCTGGTCGGGCCGTACTTTGGGAATCGCGCTGATTGCCTATGCGGTCTATGCACTGCTTTCGCCGACAGTCTCAACCACGGAACGCCTCGAGCGTTGGCTTTCGCCCATCGTCGGCATCGTTACCGGGGTGGTGACTGGCGCGACCGGCGTCTTCGTGATTCCGGCTGTACCCTATCTGCAGTCTTTAGGTCTTCAGAAAGACGAGCTGGTGCAGGCTCTCGGCCTTTCTTTCACCGTCTCTACGGTTGCGCTCGCAGCAGGCTTGCTGGCCCATGGCGCATTCCGGATAGACCAGATCGGCTTGTCGCTGATGGCTGTGCTTCCGGCTCTGGTCGGCATGTGGCTGGGCTCGATTGTGCGACAGAGGATCAGCCCGAAAACCTTCCGCCGCTGCTTTCTCTTCTTTCTCGTGGTCTTGGGCCTTGAACTGGCGCTGCGTCCGTTTTCCTGAGTCCTGACCATCTGATGAAGCGTGCATGCCATGAGCCGTCTCCGTATTCCCGCCACACTTGTTGAAGAGTTCACACCATGAGCCGTATCGCTATTCCCGACATCACCTCCGCCACCGGTGCCACCGCTGATATCTATGCGCGCGTGAAGAAAATTTCCGGCGGCCGCGTGCCCAATACGTACGCCGCATTGGGACACCTTATACCGGCGTCTTTGGCCACCGTGCTCGACGCGCAAGGCACATTGAACTCGGGCGGCCTGAGCCGGAAAGAGCACGAGATCATCAAGCTGTTAATCAGTGAGAAGACCGGGTGCGACGTTTGTGTGGCCGCGCATAGCTTCGTCGGAAAACTGGTGGGTCTGCCGGTCGATGTGCTGCGTGCCATTCGCGCGGAACAGCCCACAGGTGACGCAAAGCGTGATGCGTTGGTGCGCTTCGTGTCGCTGCTGCATACCACGAGCGGCACGATCAGCGACGACGAGTTCAATGCGATCCGTGCGGCCGGCTACAGCGACCCGCAACTGGCGGAGATCGCGTTGACCATTGCGCTCGGCATCTTCACCAATACCTTCAATCGTATCAACGGCACCGACGTCGATTTTCCGTCATTCGACTAGGCCGCGCGCCCGGGCATTACCGCGATCTTGTCATGGAGACATGCAATGCCTGCATATCCTTCTCTTCTGGCCTTCAGCCTCGTTGCACTGGGCATCGCGCTTACGCCAGGACCGAACATGATTTACCTGGTCTCACGTTCGATCTGCCAGGGCCGCGCCGCGGGGCTGATCTCGCTAGGCGGCGTCGCGCTCGGATTCGTCGTCTATATGTTGTGTGCGGCGTTGGGCATTACTGCGCTGCTACTCACGGTGCCGTTTGCGTACGACGCATTGCGCTTCGGCGGCGCGCTTTATCTGCTTTGGCTTGCGTGGCAAGCGGTAAAGCCGGGCGGAGATTCACCGTTCCAGGTACGCGATCTGCCGGCGGACAGCCCGCGCAAGCTGTTCATGATGGGCTTTGCGACGAATCTGCTGAATCCGAAAATTGCAGTGCTCTATCTTTCTCTGCTGCCGCAGTTCATCGATCCCCGCGCCGGTAGCGTGTTGGGACAATCGCTCGTACTCGGCTTTGTGCAGATTGCGGTGAGCATCAGCGTGAATGCACTGGTCGCAATGACTGCGGGGTCGATCGCCGGATTTCTCGCGCGCCGGCCTAAATGGTTGGCAATACAGCGCTGGATGATGGGAACTGTATTGACCAGCCTGGCCATTCGGATGGCGACGGAAGCGCACCGATAGGGGATTTAAATAGCCGGCACGCAATTCCGGCGATTTTGTTGTCGCTCGCGGCCAGCATTGCGCTGGCCGCTGTGATCTGCTCCGACAAGAAACCATAACGAATCGTCGAGCTGATCTAAGCCTTTCTGAATGATTCGCTTGCGACGGCCGCTCGGCTACAAGGTCTGCGCTGCGCCCCCGAGATGCGCAAGCAACTTCTGCATCGGCTTCGACAGCGAGTGCCATTGCCGGAAGCAAAGACAAAGCCGCCTGTGTGCCCAGTTATCGCTGATCGCGGTCATCTTGAACGGATATCTGCGTCGATAATGCCTGGCCACTGACAGTGGAATGATCGCTACCCCCACGCCCTGCGACACCATCTGACACACGCCCTCAAAGCCCTTCATACGGATACGGAATTCCAGCCTCTTGTGCAGATCGGCAGCGAGCTCGTCGATATGGTCCTGAAGCGTGCTTCCGGTTTCCAGACCAACGAAGTGTTCATCTGTGACATCTGCAAAACAGATTGCCTTTGATTCTGCGAGTCTGTGCGCAACAGGAACAATCAGGACGAGATGGTCATTCGCGACCGGCTGGATAGTGACGCCTGTGGGGTTAATCGCATCCGATATCACGCCCGCTTCGGCCAGGCCCGCGGCGATCATCTTCACGATCTCCGCACTCCTACGCTCTCTCAGATCAATGTTCAGGCGCGGACGCTGAGCCAGCCACGGAGCGAGTCGTTGCGGCAGGAGGCCCATCAACGCTGCCGTGTTCGCGTACAACAGCAGCGTACCTCGCGCTCCAGCACCGAAGTCACGTAGCTCTCCCTGCAACAGGCTGTGCTGTCGAAGTATCAGACGCGCGTGATGCGCTAACGCCTCTCCTGCTTCGGTGGTTACCACCCCCGTGCGGCTTCTTTCAAGCAGACGAACACCAGCGTCCGACTCGATGTTACTGATCCGCTCGCTTGCCGACGCCAATGCGAGATTTGCCTGTCGAGCCCCGGCTGTAATGCTGCCAGCATCGACCACACAAAGAAACAGGTGCAGGTCTACGAGATCGAATCTCACACATTCACCCGGGACTGATTTCCTTCGGTATATCCGAAGGCCGCATCGGAAAAACCACATTGTGCCAGCTTCTGGATGCATATGTAATAGCCGCCATGCATACGCTGAACATTGATGTTGTGCCGTGCGATGAACACTCCGCCCATTGAATTGATCTGCCTGCTGCTTCGGGCCGATCACCACTTCAAATCAGACCAACCGGTAGAGCGACCTGGAGAACCAGATCGCGGGCGCTGAGCATTAGATGTCGATCGGGCTTAACCGAGGCATTTCCTGCAACGATAGAGAAGGTACTTGTGTGCCTGGACTTTCCCATTCATACATAGGATTGCAAATGACAAATCAGATTACCGTGAATAATGCAGTCATCGAATGCATCTTGAGTCGTACCGCCGTCAAGCACTTTGACTCCTCCGCGACCTTAAGTGACGACGTCATCCGCGATCTGGTGCGAATCGGCACCACCGCGCCAACGTCCTTCCACTTGCAGAATTGGCGTTTTATCGCTGTGCGCTCGCCCGAGGCAAAGGCTCGGCTGCGACCGATTGCATGGGATCAGCCACCGGCTACTGAAGCGGCTGTTATCTTCATCGTCTGCGGCCAGTTGGTCGAGACCAATGTTTTACCGCAGCGTCTGGCTCCGGTGGTACGAGCGGGCATCATGCCGCCAGGCATGGTGTCAGAGTGGGAAATGCTGGCTCGCGATCTGTACATGGCGAACCCGCAGCAACGGCGCGACGAGACAATACGTACTGCAACCTTCGGCGCCGCGGCGATAATCTATGCGGCCCGCTCGCTTGGCCTCGGTACGCTTCCGATGATTGGCTTTGATGCCCCCGACGTGCACCGCGAGTTCGGACTGACCAAGGACGAATTTCCCGTCATGCTATTAGCTGTCGGCCCTGAGGGTCCGGGAAATTGGCCCCAGAAACCGCCCCGCCCCGTGGACGATGTATTGAATCTTGTATAGGCCCGCCGCTCATAGTGAGCTCACGGAATAACTAACCGCCTCGAAGCAGGAAGCCACATAAGTTATATCCTGATTGAAGGCTTGACCTGCTTCGACGCGCACCGCGCAGCGTTGCAACCAGTTCCCAATCCATATTCGATGTCCGCTATACGCTGACCTTCGAACGTCGGGGAGCACTGGCTGAGTGTTCCGTCATGGCCGACTACCGCCCGGCGCCGAGGGGTCGTAGCCGACCCCTGAATGGACTGACAGCATGACCAAAAGGGTCCGCAACAACGACTATATCGATCCGGCTTTCCTCAATCCCACCGAACACGATAAGCAAGAAACTACACAGACGCCATGATCGGCCCCAATGCCTCGTTGATGCGTGCCATCTGCCGATCTGTAATCAAGCTCTTCAGCCTGTTCGCGAACCGCGGTTCAAGCACGCCCGACGCGATGTATTGCCAACGATAAGCCGCCAGAATGCCCGCGGCGATCGCCTTCTGTTCGTCCGCGCTGAGTGCAGATTCGAGGCGCCCGACAAAATACTCCGTGTCGGCCTGCGCCTGAATCTGGACAACGCCATCGACCGCCCCTACGAGTGCGATCAAATCGTCGACCGCCGAATCGCGCGCAGCATCGTCGATGCGCCCGTCCTCGCGCTCCCACTCCAGTTCATCGATAAGTGCGTGCTGCGATTCTTCCTTCCAGTGATACAGGAACACATCCTTGTAGAGCGGCGACAGTTGCTCGTCCGCAGCGATGCTTTGCCGATAGTGGATCTGCGAAAAGATCTCGATATGGCAGGTCAGTGCGAGGACACTCCACGTCGATTTGCCGAGGATGACCGTCGCAACCTCATCCGGATCCGGCAGGAATCGATATCCGTCGGGCATCGCGGCCGCCGCAAGCCTATCCATGCGACGAAACAACTCCTGGTGCTTCAATTCCTCGTCGGTGACGCGAACGATGGCTTCAAGCGCGATTTGATCGCCCAGAGCATGATCACGGCCAATTTCGAGCATTTTCGCGCCAATGAAGCGCTCGACGAGGCGAAACATGTTGGCGTAGGTCCGGCCTTGAATCTGTGAAAGCATGCGCTGTTCATCGGGATTCAGGAACGTCAACCGATCGGCCCTCGAAAGGCCATCCGGCATAAACTTGTGCGAAGGATCGAGCGAACGGTTACGGATCACGTCGCGATCGATATCCCAGCGGACTCGCCTGGAGGCTTCGATGCACTTTTCGTAGCGTTCAGTTCTTTCGTCCTGCTGGGCCAGATTCATGTCGATATTCCTGTCGTGAAGGGAAGAAGCCTTGGCACGCCGGTGACGCGTTGAGCGTTGTCGACTCCAGCCACCATCGCGGACATAGGAGCCGCGCTTCCAACGCCTGGAATTGATCCGCATCCGGATAACACCAGCACAAGACCTCTCCCTCCGTAACACTCGGTCGCAGGGCTTTATTCCGGTCGAATATCGCCGGTCGAACTCCTTGCGGAACCGGAACCGGTACCGAGGCTGATCTGCATTTCGCGCCGACTCGTACCGGGCGTGGCAGCCATTCGCCAACGGACGCGTTTTGTCGAACGGGTCGATCAGATCCCCCGAGCAAGCTCTGCTTCGGGCAGCAGAGGACTTGTCAGTACGACGCCTTGAGCACGAACCGCTGCGTCGATCGGCATCACGTCAGCGAAGGTGCACTTTACGAGGCCGAACGAGATCGCCGCTTCCAGTGTCAGCGTCGTCGGAATCGCGAGGGGTTGCAAGTCCCGCCAGTGCGGCGCGACCGTCGACTGCCTGGGGATGCTTATGGTGCGGTCTGGCTCATTATCCTTGCAACTTCAGCCCGCGCCGTCTGCTTGAGAGGGCCGTCTTGTTGAGCAGCCTTTCGATACCACAACGAGGTCACAGCCTCCGTAGATCAGAATTGAATCGACTTTGACTTGTCGACGCCCCTGCCCAGAAATTCGCTGAAGATGTTGAGAAGTGACATGCCCTGTCCGTCGCGGGAGATATAAGTCTGCAGCGCCTGCTCCACGCGCAGCAAACGGCCCTGGCGCGAGCCGATGTTCTCCTGGTCCTCCTTGCGGCGACCGTCTATCAGATCAAAACCGAAGTTCAGGCCCATATCGGACACCAGGTCGCCGACGATTTGCGCCGGTACGTCCAAGACATCCCCGTTGGCGCTCACTAGCGAACTGAGCGCTTGCGTGATGGTTTCCAGCAGTCCCGAGACGATTTCCTGCTTGTAATACTGACTGGCCCTGACCATTTCGCTCTTGGTATAAATGTGCTCCGAGATTCGCTTGAGTACATCAAGCATGTTTACTGCGGCGTCGTTGTCCATGCCGAGGTATTCCTCTCCAATACTTTGCATACCGTCGGCGGCAAAACCGATGATCTGGTTCGTCGGACCGTCGCCCGCGAACAAGTTGTCTTCGTTCAGGTATAAAGCTTTGTAAATGGCCGGGATGATGAGGTCCAGGCTTGCGTCTTTCTCGATGGAGATTCCCAGCAGGGCGGCCATGTCAGCGAAATATTTCTTCTGCACCTCCAATGCCGCGGGCGACGAGCGACCCCATTCAATCTCCAGAGCGCGCTTCAACGTGGCGTTGCGGACGACGTGACGGATGTTGTCTCCAGCCACCGCACCTAGCTTTAAGGTGTAGTCCTTGGGCCAGGGCGGGCGAGACATGCGGCTGACTTCGAACGTCTTCAGCACCGGCGTGTAGCTGCCGCCTCGGGTGGGGCGTTCGCGAGTTTTCAGCCAAGGCATGAAGGTGTCCAGGAACGCCGCGACGTCTGAAAAATAGTGCTCATATCCGTATTGCCGGATGAATTTCACCAACTGCGACTTGATGCCGTAACGCTTGTACCCACCCTCCTCCAACGCTGGACAGACCACCTCGTCAAACAGCTGGTTCACCCGGCGCGAAGCGTGAGTGTAGAGCACACCAGCAATGATCACAGACCCGACCGGCGGTTTGTCCGGATTTTTTGGGGGGTTAACGTAAAGTATGTTGGTTTTTCTCATAATTACTTATCCATTAAGTTTTTCCAGGACAAAAACATTCTTGCCCGGACACGCTGCGTGACCGATTGCGGAAAATTATTTCCATGCAATGATGTTTTGACAGCTTCCAGGATCCAGTTTTTCTATAAATGGAAAATGCATAGAGAATGAATCTGCTGCCTCGTGCAAGCTAATCTATAGGCTTACCGTACCTAAAACTTGCACAAACCAATGGATTTGACGATGGCGTTCTTGAAAATCGCTGGTTCTCGGTCGAGTGACCGCTTGCGAAGTGAAGCTACCGCTCGAATGTCATAGCGACGCAATAGACGAACGTCCATTCATGGCCGACTACAGCCCAGCGCATCAGGCTCTGCTGCGGACCGCTCGTCCGCCGATCCGCACCGCTCCGTACGTGTATCGGGCGAGGAGCATCCATGGCCGGCCAGGCGAGTCATCCTGCAGTGGACTGACGGCATGGCCGAAAGCGTCCGGTCAAACTGATTGACCCCTTAAAATTCGTTCATTAGACTGAGATCCCTTCTGGTTGTTGGGTTACCAACAAAAGAGGACCTCATGCTCAGCCTCACTACGCTCGGACTCTTCTCGGGTGCCTGTCTCGCCCTTACTATGACGCCTGGTCCGGACATGCTGCTAATAGCGTCCCGAAGCGTTAGTCAGGGACGATCTGCTGGCTTTGCGTCGCTTGCCGGAATCCTCGTGGGAACCTACTGCCACGCGATGGCAGCAGCGTTTGGCCTGTCCCAGCTGTTTCTCGCTGTTCCCGTTGCTTACGATGTAGTCCGGTTCGCTGGCGCGACGTACCTGCTCTATCTCGCATGGAAGACCGTTCGCGCGTCCCCGATCTCGACTACGCCGGCTGGAAGCGAAGCTCGTTTTCCCGTTGGAAAGATTTTCAGGCAAGGGCTGCTAACCAATCTGCTCAATCCGAAGATGGCGTTGTTCGTCCTTGCGTTGTTTCCACAATTTGTACGTCCCCAAGATGGAGCAGTGGCCTTGCAGATCTTGACGCTCGCTACTGTGCTCAACTTCATCGGACTGGTCGTGAACGGTGCTGTCATACTTTCCGCAAGTCACCTTAGGCAGCGGTGGGCTAGCCGGCGCCGTCCGTCGCGTGCCCCTCAATATCTGCTTGCGTTAGTTTTCGCCGGACTAGCAGCGAGACTTGCCGTCGCGAGCCGTGATTAAACACCGGAAGGACAAGCGTGCTTCGCTTCGGTAGCTGGAAAAAGTTGTCGCTGATCCAGGCGGCTCAATCGAATAACCCTGGTTGACCGACTACCGCCGGACGCAGAACGACCGTTTCTGGACGATGCCTACCGGAGCACATCGAGCAAAGTATCGTAATTGACCGGCTTAGTCATGAAATGCTGAAATCCAGCGTCGACAGCGATCTGTTGATCCCGTATCTGGCTACGGCCTGTTAGTGCTATCAACAGCATGTCGGCTCCTCCAGCAGTCTGCCTCGCAAGATGCGCCAGATCATAGCCCGACATATCGGGAAGACCGATATCGATCACGACGACATCAGGCCAGATGCTGGAAATCAGTTCGAGTGCGATTGCACCGGTGGATGCTGTCCGCGCTTCGTGCCCATCGATGTCGAGCAACGTGGCGAGACTCAGCGCAGCATCTTCGTTGTCGTCGACAATCAGCACACGGCGAACCCGCGCGACAGCAACCGCCGAGATTGCCGACATACGCGGACTGGCACTTTGCGCCAGAGAAAGTGGAAGCTGGACAGTGAATTGACTACCCTTGTTCACGCCTTCGCTTTCGACGTAGACCTTACCTCCGTGGCGCTCCGTCAACGCACGCACAAGCGAAAGGCCGATACCCAGACCGCCTTGGGCACGGGGCAATCCAGTCGCCAACTGCGTGAAAATGCCAAAAATCGACGCAACATCCTCCTTCGCGATACCGATTCCGGTGTCACGCACGGCGATGGTCGCGGTCTGATCGTCCGGAGTGACGGAAAGTCGGATTGTTCCGCCCACAGGGGTATATTTCGCGGCGTTGGTCAGGAGGTTTTCAATAATCTGAATCAGGCGCCCGGGATCCGCGTTGACATACAGAGCTTGAACAGGCAGATCCACAACGAACGTGTGGCCAGCGGCCTCAAGCATTCCACGTGCTCCCTCGCTTGCCTGACGGAGAACGAGCGTCAGGTCCACCTGCTCGAGCTTTATCTCCAGCTTTCCCTCCGACACGCGAGAGATGTCGAGCAGATCGTCGACCAGCCTCGCGAGTTGCCTGGTCTGCCGGTCAAGTACCTTGCATGACCGGACGAGACGCGGGTCGCTGAAATTCTGGAGAGCAAACAGTCGGGCTGCAGCCTGTATAGGGGCGAGAGGATTACGCAGTTCGTGAGCAATAGTAGCGACAAATTCGTCCTTGCGGCGATCCGCGCTCCGCAGCGCCTCCTCAGCGACACTTTTTTCCGCAAGTGCCCGCTGCGCCTGCTGCCTCACCCGCAGCAGTTCCTGCTCATACTTGTGCCGGTCCATGACGAGCATGCAGGCGAAGTCATCGAATTCTTCACCATTCTCTATGTGCCGGACGGCATTGATCAGCATGGGTACCTTGTGTCCGTCGCGGTGGCGGATTTCGAGTTTGACCTCCGCGACCGATCGCTGCATCTGTAGCAGCGGTGCCCAATGCGTTTGATGAAAAACCTTGCCGCCCATCGTCAGAAGATCCTGGATGCGGCGTTTATCGAGCAATTCGGTCGCTGTGAAGCCTGCCCACCGGCAAAACGTGGCGTTAACCCGCAGGATCGTCCCGTCAGTTGCGGTCGTGAGAAGACCACACGGGGCCCGCTCAAACGCGTCATCGATTGGGACCAGAACCTGACGGGACGTATCCACTTAAAGGCCCAGCTTCTGCAGGAATTCCTCGGTCACCTCAAGACAGCGGCCTGGCGCGCTCAAATGAGGGCAGTGCCCGACGTTCTCGACAATGGCCAGGGTGCTGCCCCTGATTCTGTCGCGCATGTATTCGCCCACAGCGACCGGTGCGAGCAGATCATCGTTGGACTGCACGATAAGCGTCGGCGTACTCACCCGCGCGAGGTCTGTCCGGTGATCGGCAAGAAATGTGACGTGCGCGAAATGCCTGGCGATATCCGGATCAGTTCTGCAAAAGCTGTTCGTCAGTTCAGCGCCCAGTTCCGGTCGATCTGGTGCACCCATGATCGCGGGAGCCATATTGCTCGACCAACCGAGATAATTATTATCGAGCGTCTCAAGCAGATCCTCGATGTCGCTTCGATCGAAACCGCCCACGTAGCTGCCTTCGTTTATGAACGACGGCGATGGTCCGATCATGACGTTGGCGGCAAACAGTTCGGGTGCCTTGATGGCAGCAAGCATTCCGATCATCGCGCTGACGGAATGGCCAACGTAAATGACTGGGGCCTCCACACAGCTCGCGACGATTTCAAGAACATCGTCGGCGTAGCCATCAAGCGATCCGTATTTGTCGTGATCGTAAAGAGCCAGGTCCGAGTTGCCGCTCCCCACCAGATCGAATAGCACCGTTCTATACCGGCCGGAGAGTTCAGCCGCGAACAGTCGCCACATGTTCTGGTCGCATCCGAAGCCGTGGGCGAATACGATGGTTCTCTGTCCCCTTCCCGAGACGTGAACATTGTTCCGTTGCAGGAAGCTCATGCGGCCGCCGGAGATAGTTGACGAGACATCATCTCATAGAGTGACCTGACAGACCGCACTGGACGCCAGCCTGACGATTGCTGGCATTCCCCGGAACGGTCTACGCCGGACCTCACTCCGCCGCCAGCACCGCACGTGCGGCACGAACGATTGCATCAGTCGTGATATCGAATTTCCGATAGACGTCGTCGATTTTTCCGGACTCGCCAAAGTCGTGCATGCCGACAAACCGGCCGGCAGTTCCGAGGTACCGTTCCCAGCCCAACTCGACTGCCGCCTCGACCGCAACACGTGCAGCTGTTTCACCCAGCACAGACTTTTTATACGCGGCGTCTTGCTCCTCGAACAACAGCCTGCATGGCATCGACACAACGGCGGTCGGCACTCCGTCGCGCTGAAGAATCTCCCGTGCCTGCACGGCCAGGTGCAGTTCCGATCCGGTGGCGAGCAAGGTCAATTTCCGTGCTCCGCCCTCTGCATCGAGCAGCACGTAAGCGCCCCGAGCGGACCGGTTATCGGTCGATGCCTCGCTGCGCAGCAGCGGCAAAGGCTGTCGCGACAGGGCGAGCACCGCCGCGCGGCGTGGCTGGTCCATGACGAGCTCCCAGCATTCCGCAGTCTCCACCGCGTCGCCTGGCCGGTAGACTGCAAGGTGTGGAATGGCTCGCAGCGCGGCCAGGTGCTCAACAGGCTGGTGAGTCGGGCCATCTTCTCCAAGACCGATCGAGTCGTGCGTCATCACGAACGTGGTCCGGATACGCATCATCGCCGCAAGCCGGATCGCCGGCCGGCAATAATCGGAGAAGCAGAGAAAAGTGCCACCGTACGGTATCAGCCCGCCATGCAACGCAATGCCGTTCATCGCGGCAGCCATGCCGTGCTCGCGCACGCCATAGTGCACGTATGAACCTGCGTAATCGCCAGCGCGTATCTCCACCTGGTTGGTCGCCTTGGTATTGTTAGACGGAGTCAGGTCCGCAGACCCGCCCAGCAGCTCCGGAACTGCGGCGAACAGATGATTCAGCACTGCGCCGCTGGCCTGACGCGTGGCCAGAGGCTTCGCGCTCTCGATAAACTCACGTCGCGCTGTTGCAATCGCGCTCTTCCAGCCGGACGGCAATTCGCCATTGTTGCGGCGCTCAAACTCCTCGCGCAACGACGCTGGCGCCTCACTCACACGGTCGGCCCATTCGCGGCGCAACGTGGCGCCCCGGGCTCCCATCGCGCGCCACTCGTCTAGCAGATCGTCCGGAATCACGAACGGGGGCGAGCGCCAGCCCAGAATGTCGCGGGCGCCCGCGATTTCGTCTTCGCCGGGAGCGTCGCTGTGCGCTTTCTGTGTGCCGGCCTTGGTCGGAAACCCAAAACCGATGATGGTCTTGCAGGCGATCATCGAGGGCTGGTCGGTGACAGACTGTGCAGCTTCGATCGCGTCGCGAATAGCATCGGTGTCGTGCCCATCGATTTCAAGCACATGCCAGCCGGAGGCCCGAAACCGCTCGACTTCATTGTCGGATACGGACAGGCTGGTCGCGCCGTCGATCGAGATCGAGTTGTTGTCCCAGAAAGTTATGAGACGACCGAGTTTCAGATGACCCGCCAGCGATATGGCTTCCTGGCTGATGCCCTCCATCAGGCAGCCGTCGCCCATAAAGACATAGGTGAAATGGTTGATCAGCGCATTGCCGAACGTCGCGTTCATGATCCGCTCCGCCAGCGCCATTCCCACTGATTCTGCGAGACCCTGGCCGAGTGGCCCGGCGGTCAGTTCAATACCGTCGGCGTGACGATACTCGGGATGTCCCGGCGTTTTGCTGCCAACCTGTCGGAAGCGCTGCAGCTGCTCGATGGGCATATCCCGATAGCCGGTGAGATGCAGCAGGCTGTAGAGCAACATCGAGGCATGCCCATTCGACAGGATAAAGCGGTCACGGTCGACCCAGTGCGGGTCTGCCGCATCAAACCGCATGAAGTCTTTGAAGAGGACGGTTGCGATATCGGCCATACCCATCGGAGCACCCGGGTGGCCACTCTTCGCTTTCTGCACTGCATCCATCGACAGAAACCGGATGCAGTTGGCCAGCTCTCGCAGGTGCGGATCTCGCGCAGCCGGGACGCTTTTGCTGTTGCCGGTTGAAGCATGTGTATCTGTCATGCGTAACTCCTGTGATTAACGATTTGCGGTCCGGTTGAGCAGTCTTGCGATGAGACACCTGAAACGGCGGCATCGCGGTTGCAGAGTGTTGGACAGCCGAATTCGAAGACGGGTGTTCCAGATTCAAGTGCCCTGTGCCAGTGTTATCAAAACCAGCAAGGACCGCGCCTCACCCTCCGATGCCAGTCATCCGCGGGCACGTGGAGTGCTACTGTTAGATTTCATCTACGGGCGACTGAATCAAAGGGGACCATCATGCAAAATCAATCCTGCGCACCGTATCGTGGCTATATCGTCGACGTTAAGGTTTCCCCGTCGAAGTCTGCTTCCCTTGGCGGCCAGCAGCTCCGGTTTGCTGTCTCCTGGTTGATCCTTTCTGAAGACCATTCAGCATCGCTGATTGCGAGCTTGCCCGAGCAGCTGAATTTTCTCTCACACGACGCCGCGTTCGCGTATGCAGAGAGGCAAGCGCAGAGATTTATCGACGGATGTTATATCGATCCGGTTGCCGGCGACGCGGCAGCAACATAGCTCTTGCGATTGTCTATCGTACGTACGAAGAAATCGTGACGCTTCGTGAAGCGTAGGTAGTGAGCAGCATTTGCCGTTGAAGCGCTATTCGCCACGAGGCAGGCGTACGGAAAACACGGTTTCCGCATCATCGGATCGCGCGATGATCTCGCCTCCGTGCGCCCGGACAATCTCGCGCGCGATATATAGTCCGAGCCCAAGACTACCATTAGCATCTCCGCCTCGCTGACTGGGGCCGCGTTGCAAAGGATCAAAGATCCGGTCGAGGGTTGAGCGCTCGATGGCGTCCCCAACATTCCTTACCTCGAGCAGCAGCTCGGTATTTTCACTGGCAACTGCCACCCGCACCGACGCGTCTTGCGCCCCGTACTTGATCGCATTTAGAACCAGATTGCCGAGCAGTTGCTGCAGGCGCCTGCCATCCCAGACACCACGGCAGTCACCGACCACGTCCAGATCGATCTGACGGTCCGGGTGCACGACTCGCAACTGGTCAAGCTCATCGGCAAAGAGCTGGGCCAGATCGGCGCGAGCAGGCGCGATACTGATACCAAGACCCAGCCTGGTGCGGTTGTAGTCAACCATGTCATCGAGCAACGCCCGCATGCGTACGCCGCTTCTGTTCAGGCGGGACGCTGCCCCCGACACCTTTTCGCCGGCATCGAGCGCCGCCAGATACGACGCCGTCACCTGAATGGTCTGTAACGGGCTGCGCATGTCGTGCGCCAGCATACCCAGCAACAGATTTCGCGCCTGGTCGACGTGGGTGCTGAACGATTTCACCGACTCGGCAATTGCCTGATCGATAGCCTCATTGAATCGAATGACGTCATCCAGGTGATGAGGATCGGGCTCAAATCCGTCCATCCATAGTCGAAGCACGCTGGCGCGCAAGGCGCGATATTCGGCAACCAGCTGGTTGATGTCAAAGCCACTTCGCGCGCGCAGGACGGCGTGCGTTTGTGCCGCCGTGTCGGGCACACCGGCCTGCAAAGGCGCCCATCCCATGGATTTTTCGAGTTGATCGGCCCCGCTTTGGGGAGTGGACAGATCTTTTGCGATGGCGACCAGAAGCTGCTTCGCGTGGTCGCGCAAGGCCAACGGTTTCATGTCGGTCGCTGCTGGCAGCAGCGTGCCTGCAAACGCCTCCCATCGCAAAAGAATGGCTTCCATGTGATTGAGGATGAAGTCGGCTAATCGCATGTATGCCCCAAAGTCGGACCGGAAGATTCCGGTCCTGTGGTGAGCCATTTTTACGGAATCAACGGCTATTGGCAAACTGACATCGCTCGCCTCCGGGTCCACCCATTGCTGACTGTATTGCAATAGGAGAATTCGATGCCGACCCGAAGCGCTGTGCGTCTGCTCATCGCCGACGACGATCCGGACACGCTGGCGGCATACGTCCTGTTCTTCGACGCGCAGGGATACCAAACCCGCGCGCGGGCAGACGGTGCGAAAGCCTTGGCAGAGTACAGTGCGTGGCATCCAGACGCTGTCGTGCTCGACGTCCAGATGCCAGGGATGGACGGGCGAGCGGTCGCGCGGGAGATCCGCTACCTGCAATTCAAACCGGCCCCTTTACTGGTTGCTGTTACCGCGCTGACATCGCCGGCCGAAATGGCAAAGTCACTGAGTGCGGGATTCAACCACCATTTTGCAAAACCCGCAGATCTGCCGGTCATTCTGGCTGCGATAGCTGCCCATCTCAGCCGTGCTGCCACACACAAGCCGTGAACGCTAGTTCAACCACCCGTTAGAGCGTCCAGCACGACGAGCGGCAGTTAATACGCCGCTCACCGGCTATCGACGGACAGGAAGACAGCTATCACCGCCGAGGGAGATCGCGGCGGGCCATCAAAATTGATGTTGCGACGCAGCATTTATCGGCCTATGCTGGATCACAGGGGGCGGTGGCATCTGGCCAGTACGCGTCACATCTTGCGGAGGCACCTGTGAACGATCCGCGCTCGTTTCACCAACTGACGCTTCACGTGTTCGAACAGGACGGTGGCTGGCATTGGGGGCTCACGATTGAGCGATTGCATGGCGTAGGCAAGAAGGTGATCGCGTTTAGCGAGACGGTATTCCATTCGGAAGCAGAGGCGCGTACGGATGGAAAAAGGGCGCGCGAGTTGCGCCGGGAATCATTCGAGTGTGCTGAATAACTGGAGCAGCCGGGTTACACGAATCTTCCCATTGGGTAAGCGATGACTCGCTCAAGGGACGGTACGACCAGGAATCGCTCCACGGGTTGCATCGCGCCGAAGCGGCAGGTTACCCGTCGATGGGCCGGCAGCCTCTTCGAACGGAGGCTGGTGACGAAAGCCCGCATGTCCCGAAACAATAGCGATAATTGCACCCACAATCAGGGCCGCAAACGAGAACCATGACGCGCGCGCCACATTGCGTGCAGCGGTGTCGGCCGCCTGTCGAACTTCAGCTTGCGCCTGTGGGCTGGACGCTTCCGATGTGGCAGAAGCAATTGCACCCTGGACCCGTTGCGTCAATGCGCTTGCCATCGATCCGTCGGCTCCGGATCTGTCCATCGTTGCGCCGACGGTCGCGCCGGTCGACGCTACATTTCCAGCGACGTTCACCGCGCTGCCAAGCAGGGACGACGCTCCGTAGATGACCATCAGAATCATGACTGCCCAGGCGAGCAGCCCATGCAGCCATCCGAGCACGGGCGCGAATCGACCCGCGAAGTAGGAGCCAACAAAAACGGCGATCACCGTCATAACGATCAGGTACGCTCCCGAGGAGAAGCCAAAACCCTGCAACGGATTGAGCCGGGAAAGCGGTGCGAGCGCGGACATGCCAATCGCTGCGCCGAGCACGCTTAGAATCAGGTATGCGACAAGCGAGAGAATCACGCCTGCGAATACGGAGCCCCACGAGACGCGTGGTAGCCCACTTTGGGTGGTCAGAAGTTTCATGGATATGCCTGCCTGGTTTGAGGTCCGAAATATATGAACGCAGCGTTTTCCGCGTTCTACCAAAGCGAGCGCAACCGCTGTACCCGACCGGCGGAGCCAATCTACCGCAGGGCGGTATCGGCCAGCAGCTTTACGTTAAGGGCCACGATCGCCGCGGTCACAAGCCACGCGAGCGTCTTGACCCACGTGCGAATGACAAATGCGCCCATCTGCCGTTTGTCGGAGACGATCCGTACCAGTGGGATCACTGCAAACGGCAACTGCATTGAAAGAATCACCTGGCTTAGCAGAAGCAGGTGTGCGGTGCCCTTGTCGCCGTAGATCGCCGTCACCACGACTACCGGTACGATCGCGATACCGCGGGTGAGAAGGCGCCTTGACCAGGCCGGAATGCGCAGCTTCAGAAAGCCTTCCATCACGATTTGACCGGCAAGCGTTGCCGTGACCGTGGAATTCAATCCGGACGCGAGCAGCGCAACCGCGAACAACGTCGAAGCAACGCCAAGACCGAGCAGCGGCGACAGCAGTCGAAACGCTTCGCTAATTTCGGTCACGTTGGTGTGGCCGGCCTTGTGAAATGTCGAAGCGGCAACGATCAGGATTGCCGCGTTAATAAAGAGCGCGAGCATCAACGCGATGGTGCTGTCGACGGTCGCCCAGCGTATCGCGTTGCGGCGCCCCGCTTCGGTTTCCGGGTAGGCTCTCGTCTGCACGATCGACGAGTGCAGATACAGGTTGTGCGGCATGACAGTCGCACCGATGATGCCGATGGCCAGGTAAAGCATTTCGGGGTTCGTGACGATTTCAGGCGACGGCACGAAGCCGCGCAGCACAGCAGCAACCGGAGGCGCAGCAGCTACGATCTGGAATGTGAAGCACAGGGCGATTACGAGCAGCAGTGTGATGACAAATGCTTCAAGGAAGCGAAACCCCCGATTCATGAGGAGCAGCAACAGAAACGCGTCGAGCGCGGTGATGATCGCACCCGCTATCAACGGTATGCCGAACAGCAGCTGCAGCGCGATCGCCGTGCCGATGACCTCCGCCAGATCGCACGCAATGATTGCCGCCTCGCACGCGACCCACAATCCTATATTGACGGGTCTCGAATAGTTCGCCCTGCAGGCCTGCGCGAGATCGCGCCCAGTGGCAACGCCGAGCCGTACCGACAGCGCCTGCAGCAAGATCGCCATCAGGTTCGATACCAGTATGACCGCAAGCAGCGTATAGCCGAAGCGGGAACCGCCGGCGATATCCGTCGCCCAGTTGCCTGGATCCATGTAGCCGACGGAAATCAGGTAGCCCGGGCCCGCAAACGCAAGAAAGCGCCCGACCCACCGACCTCGCCCGGGCACCCCGATAGACCGGTGCACCTCCGGCAAACTACGGTCCATTGTCCCTTTGCCCGAACCCGGCGGAGCTGGATCCGGGCGCCCCGATCTCATCCTGCTGGCCCCTGCTGTTTAGCCTTGCACGCACTAAAGCCGACGTTCCAGCCCTGGACATATTGTGTGTCGTAGTTAAAACGTGTCGCGTCCCTCACGAGCTTGAACTTCGGATCGCCCGCGGCGAAGTATCCGCTTTGGCAGCCATCCTGGTAGCCCTCGACATACGCGGGCGACCGGCCTTCTTTCCGCAACTGTGCGGTCGCTGGGTCTGGGTCGGTCTGACAGCCCGACAACGCCGTCGACATCACGACTCCAGACAAAACCAGATGTCGCCGCTTCATGATGGCCCCCCATCGATTCAGGACAATGATCGGCTGAGGCCAGCATGAGCCCTCAGCCGGCTGTTGCTCACGTCCACCCGCTGATGGAAAGCATGAGCGCACCCGTCCACACCAGCACCTGATAAGCAAGCATCCATTCTTTTTTCATGATGCGTTCCTGAAAACGCGCGTACTATCCGGCACCGGTGACGCGCGCCCGCACCGGTGCAACTCACTTACCTAGCGCTTCGGCTGCCGCCTCCTCCTCAGCGAGGAGAGACAGCTTCTCGTCGGTGGCTTTTTCCTCCTTCAATGTCTGCAGCAAAAGGGTGACTGCATGCGTTTCTCCGAGCTGTTTCGCAAGCGCGATGATTGCACCATAGGCGGCAATCTCGTAATGCTCCACCTTTTGTGCGGCGCCAATCAGTCCCGCATCGAGGACCGGCCCACGCTCGACGCCATCGATGAGCTCCTGACCTTCCTCGACCAACCCTTCCATCGCGGCGCATTTGACCCGCTTGAGCCGGATCTCGCAAGATTCAACCACCTGGTCCAGCCGCTCGATCTGGCCTCGCGTCTCTTCCAGGTGAGTCAGAAAGGCAGCGCTCAGATCGGGATTTGTCGCCGCGCGCGCAAGCTTCGGCAGTGACTTCGTCATCTGTTTCTCCGCGCTGTATATGTCGGATAGCGAATGGATAAACAGATCGCTGATAGTCTTGATGGTCATGGTTTGCTCCGTGAACAGAAAAAATCGATGTGTGGTGCAATACTGGCCCGATTTGTCGCCGACCCTGGGCCGGTCAACAATCGCCTCAGTATCGAAAACAGCTTTGCGTCCCGTCACTTCAGGTCGTCGGAAACGGCCTCCGCACTTCCGAGTTCCGCGCCGGTCATCGGGTCACTGTCTGGATCTGACTGAAGACGCGCCGCCATGGCCGAGAGTGACGTTTTCTCGGCAGGATCGAGATTGACCCAGGCATTGCCGTCCCCGCCGTCCACGGCCGGCCCGCCATCCGTCATCGTGAGCCCGGTACCGCTGTTCCAGGGCGCTCCCACCACCGTCCCGCCGTGCGACATCTTGAAGTAGGTGCTCGCGAATTCGGGCATTGGCGCCAGCTTTCCCGAAGGGAAATTGGGCGATATCGCGTACAGCGCTTTTTCGAATGATTTCTGGTGTGCGACTTCACGGGTCATCAAAAAGCCCAACGCATCGCGAATACCTGGATCGTCTGTGACATTGATCAGCCGCTCGTAGAGAATCTTCGCCCGGGCCTCCGCCGCGATGTTCGAACGCAGGTCGGCCGTCGGCTCGCCGATCGTGTCAATGTAGGCGGCCGTCCACGGAACACCTCCCGAATTGGTCAACGCGGGGCCACCACCATGAAGGAGCTGGGTGACGTGACTGTCGTTTCCTGCGGCATTGAGCTTGCGGTACAGTTCTGCCTGCTCGTC
>NZ_BAAGSQ010000033.1:1239283-1375423 GCF_054782355.1 Paraburkholderia jirisanensis
TGCAAGCTCGCCCTTCGCGCCGCGGTTGAGCATCGCCACGATCGAGCCGATGATCTCGAGGTGGCTGAGCTCCTCTGTCGCGATGTCGTACAGCATGTCCTTGCGACCCGGATCTTCCTCGGCGACTGCCTGGGTGAAGTAGCGCATCGCAGCGGCAAGCTCGCCCTGCGGACCGCCGAACTGCTCGAGCATCAGATTTGCCAGACCGGGATTGGTCCCGCCAACGCGCACCGTGTACTGCAACAGCCTGTTGTGCATGAACATGAGAGTCTCCGTTTCAGTGAATGCCAGCAACACAGCGCATGGGGTATGCCTGCGAGGACGCGGTCTACCACTGAATCAGGCATGCCACGCACGTTGAGGGTGCGTCACAAGGTGCGCAAGCCGCCATGTTCCTCGTGGCAACAGCAAGACAGTCATGGATTGAGACGATCTGCGCGAACCGGGAAGCATGGCCATCGGAGCAAACACCGTGAAGTTATTTTTTTTAGAAGAACTGGCGTGCGTGACCGCAACACGGTGACGGCGACACATGTAGTAATGCTTTGGAAGCGAAATATTCTCGACGTACTCTGCTTGATTGATGAACCGAGAGTCTCCATACCCGTTTCTCGACGGGCCGAGCACGCCTGGAATGGGCGCATTTACATTGGGAATGCTGTTTCTACATTGTTTGCGGGCAACGCCCGCCTGGGCGGCATTGCCCCTGTCCGGCTCGCCGGTGGGTCGAGGTGAGGTGACCAGACCTCAAACCGTCCGCGCAAATCTGGATTTCACCAGTCTGACTTCGTGAGGGCGCGATCAACGACGTGTTCGGCGCTTACGTGGTTTCGTGCCGCCCGTCCAAATGGGTCTGGGCATGTCGTGGTCGGGTCGTGAGGCATCCGTGTTATCTGCCTCGCAATCCGGCTGCGATCGACTTCAGCGCACACCTCCGGCAGAAGGGTAGGCAGGGTCACTGACAATTGATGTGTCGACGCCCTGCCACCTGAAGTAGTAGACGCCTATGACAATGCACATCAAGCAGATCGTCAATGCGGCTCCGATGACAAGCCGCGCCGTGAAGAACAACCAGGTCGTGTTCGTTTCGGTCGCCCCTGCCTTTCACCAAACATCCACGACTGCGCCACACCTGTCCGGCTCGCCAGTATCCCGTTTCCACTGGACGCCGTAAGCCGGTCTGTCAGGCGCCCCCGCAATGCCTCACGCGCTCATGTCCTAAATCGACCGCAAAATTGTCATTTCAGAAGTCGGCGAATGGACATTATTCTGCGACTCACCGGTGCTGGTTTTTCTTTGTTGCAACGGGCACCCGTAACTTCGTCCTGGCATCAATCCTTCCCGGTGCGTCCGGATCTCCGCATTGTCAGGCAGGTCAGATTGTCACCTCGTAGCGCTGACCTATTGCCGCAATGGCGCAAAAATGACATTCGTGATGCGGCATGGCCTCGCAAGCCGGTCCTTGTTATGGCGCTCGCGATCTTCGTGGCCGGTGACGTGATTGGCGCATCAGCGAACGACATCTCCATGATGTTCTTCAGCCGCGTACTCGCTGGGCTCTATGCCGCGACGTTTTCTCCGACTGCTGTGAGCATGGCATGCAAAACAACGATGCACCCGTCGTCTATGTAGTGGATGACGATCCGAGCGTCCGTACGTCGCTCGACCTGTTGCTACGATCGGTCGGCTGGCAAGTACAAACCTTCACGAGCACCGCGGAATTTCGCGCAAACCATTTCGCACAGCGGCCCGGCTGCCTCGTGCTCGACGTGCGCCTGCGCGGTGAAAGCGGCCTGGTGTTCCAGCAGCAAAGCTACGACCGCCCCACCGTACCGATCGTTATCATTACGGGCTTTGCCGACGTCAATATGTGCAAGCGAGCCATGAAAGGCGGTGCGATCGATTTTCTGGTGAAGCCGTTCGCCGACCAGGAACTGATCGACGCCGTCAGCGCGGCGCTGCTGGCCGATCAAAAGCGGCGCGCCACGGAAAAAGTGCGTCGTGAACTGCGCAGCGAATATGAACAGCTGACACCGCGTGAGCGGCAGGTGCTGTCGTATGTCATCAACGGTGCCCAGAACAAGCACATCGCACTGCGTCTCGGCTTGAGCCTGATTACCGTGAAGCTGCATCGCGCTTCAGTGATGCGCAAGATGAACGCCTCTTCGCTGGCTGAACTCGTGCGCAAAGGCACGGCGCTCGAACTGCCCGTGGTGCCGACGCTGACGACGTCGACCTAAGCCGATATAGCCCGATGCCGTCCACAGCATGATCGATTCGATTACAACCGCCTCTGGACTCGTCTGCATCTCGACCGGTTGAATTCGCAGCCGAAAGCAGCCACCCGAACCGGGGCCAACAATCTCGTCAGCCCCACCCCATCAACCCCGCTGCAACTGCTAGCGCCCCCAGGCGCTACGCGCCATCGCCGCCAGGATATACCCGGCAATTCGCGGATTCTCCCTGATTCGCCGAGTACTATAGCCATACCAGTCATGCCCATAGGGCACATAGACTCGCACGTTAAACCCTTGCGCAAGCAAAGCATCACGCAGTGGTTCGCACACCCCCAGCAACATCTGGAACTCGAATCGCGATCTGTCGATCCGCTCGCTCTGCAGCCAACCGGTCAGTGCATCGATCAGGTGTGCATCGTGCGTCGCAATGCCCACGAACGATCCCGCCAGTATTGCGCTCGAAACGTGCCGAACGAAGTGTGCATTGATCGCGGCTCGATCTCTCGATGCGCCATCGACGAGATGCTCGTTTGCTTCCGCATAAATTCCCTTGCAAATGCGCATACGGCTCTTGCGCGCCTGCAGTGAAACGATGTCACCGTTCGTGCGCGTCAAATACGCTTGAAGCGCGACGCCGACTGCATATCCGTCGGTTTCGAACTTCGAGAACGCATCGAGCGTTTTCTGCGTGCAGCTGATGTCTTCCATGTCGAAGCACGCGCTGATTCCATGTGATGCGGCCGCTTGCAGAATTAAAGAGACTCGCGTCATGCACGCGTCTTCGTCGAGATGCAAGCCTAGCGCGGTCAATTTTATCGACAGCTCGCTAAATTCATTTAGCGCATCAGGCGCCTGAACGAGATCCAGATAATCGCGGGTCATCGACTCTGCCTGATCCGGCGACGACGCAGTCTCGCCCAGCACATCGACGGTTGTTCGGAAGCCCGCTGCGTGGAGCGCGTGGATACGCGAGCGGGCATCACAAAGCGTTTCGCCGGCGATATAGCGGCGGGAGATCTTACGAATCAACGAACGGGGAACGAGCGGGATGGCGTGGGCCGCCATCGTATTGAGAATACGCATGTTGTGGTCTCGCGAAAACGCCGTCGCACGAATCTGGCTGCGGTGAATCGATTCGAACGACCTCTCCGGACTGTTATGCACAACAGGTCCGGGACGAATGCCAGGGCGGATGCAATCACTGCACCGACACGGGCTTTCAGTACGTTTTCAACGGAGGCCAGGCAGCTGCGTACATTGTTCGAGTGGAGCCTTTTGCAGTTCACTACGGTGTGGGCCAACGCCTGCGTTCGTTACGTCAGCAGGCGCGCAAAGCGTAGCACGAACGCCTTCCCTCTCACGTCACTTGGCATTGATGTACCAGAGTGCGTCGGTGTTCAGCGCGGGTTTTGCGTTTTGCGGAACGGCTGCCTGCGGCGCGCCCGCTTGCAAGCTGGCGGGATGTGCGGCTACCTGCGATTGAGTCCCGGAGGACGGCGATGGGCTAGCCGGCGTCTGCCTTGTCGACGGGCTGGAGACATACCATAGCGCGTCCGTGGTGGGTGCATGTGCGCCTTGCACCGCAGGCCCCTTCGAAGCGGTGGGCGCCGGATCCGCCACCTTCGGCGCAGGACCGTGTCCGGCCACCATCGAAGTATTCGCCTCCGTGGCCGACACCCCGCTAGCCGTGCGCATTGCGCGCGCTTCGTAAGATCCGCTCTGGAAGATCAGTGTCTGCTCCGGCCGCCCGATCACCGCGTAGGGAAATTGCATATCCCAGCGCAGCAATACGCGCCCGGTTGGTGTTTCCGCGAAAATGGCCGGCACGTGCTTCATGTCGACGAACTGGACGAACACTTTCGAACCGTCGTCGAACACCTGCATCGGCTTCGCCTGGTCGGCGCCGGTGACAGTCCAGCCAAAATTGTACGCAGCAGACGTGGCGACTACCGCGCCGGACGCCGCCTGGGGGGAAGAAGCCACCAGCTGCGCGGCGGCATGCGGCCGGCCGGTCTGCACAGGCGTGATCTCGAGGCTTGCGAACGGGCTATAGGTTTGTGGCGGCGTAAAGGACGGCGGCAGAATGGGCATAGGTGAATCCGGCGATGCGGCTATGGACTGAACCGCATCATAGACCTTGCGCGCGTAGCTGAGGCGCTTGTCCGGCGACGCTGCGTTATACGCGCCGACCGCATTCCAGTTCGGGCCGAATTGACGAATGTTTTCCGACAGAATCCACGCGCCGACATAAGCATTGGTGCACGGATCGAACAGGCTTTGCTCACTGATTCCTTCGCGGGCAAGAACCGGTAGCCATGAACTGTTGATTTGCATGAGCCCGATATCGGTCGTGCCATTGCTATTGGTATTGACGCGATCGGCTTGCATGCCGGACTCGACCTGGGCGATACCGCGCATCAAGCTTACGTTGACATGTTGAAACGCGGCTGCGTCGTCAATGCAATCTGCATACGCTGTGCGATGCAGGCCGAATAAGGCGACACCGATCAATAGCGTCTGAAGCAGGGCATCACCGATCGAACCGTATTTTTCGAACTTCATAGCCATTGCATTTTCGTTGTCCGGCCGCGTTGAATAAAATGACGCAACCGTGTCGATCAGATTGCGTACCCAGCCAAGCAGCGAAATATCGGCGATGCTGGGCCACGGTCTCGGCTAGCCCTCAGCCAGTCCGTCGTCGGCGATCAAGCCGAACAACAAATCGGAGAATGCTTTCGCAGCAAGCGTGCGAGTGGAACGTTGCCTCGTCAGCAGCGCCACCGTGCGTTCAGGGAGTGGCGGGTCGAGCGGAAGGCTCACCAGACCGCGGTGCTCGCGTAACACCGCCGACGGCAGGATGGTTGCGAGCCGTCCATGCTTGACCGACTTCAGCACAGTGCCGAGCGCATTCGCCTGTAGCATGACCGACGGGCTCACCTGATTCGCGCGGAAATACGCATCCGCAAATTTGCGCACGACAAAGTCCGTGCTCAACAACGCCATCGGGATGTCTTGCAACTGCGCGAGGGTGACCGCCTGGCGGCGCTTCGCAAGCGGGTGACCCGTTGCGACGAGCAAGGCGATGTGCTCGGGGAAAAGCGGATGCGCGTCGATTTCTTCCGAGCGGGCATCGGTAAAGCCGATCCCGAGATCGAGCTCGCCGCGTTCCAGGCCAATCTCGATGTCCTCGAGCGGCCGCTCGCTCGCATCGATCGCGATGGCGGGATAGGCGTTCTGGAAGTGCCGCAACGCTGGGGCAATCAGATGTTCGGCGAACGTGGGAGTGTAGGCCAGCCGCAGCAAACCGCCTGCGAGGTCGCGGACATCATGAACCGCACGTTTGCCGGCCTCGAGGTGTTCAAGCGCCTTTTGCGCATGCTCGATATACACCCGGCCGAACTCCGTCAGGCTCACCACGCGCCCGCCCCGGTCGAAGATCGCGCTGCCGAGTTCGCGTTCGATCTGCCGGATCTGCTGCGACAGCGCAGGCTGCGACACGTGAAGCATTTCCGCGGCACGCGTGAAGTTTTTCACCTCGGCAACCGTCAACACATATCGAAGCGGGCGAAGCATCAAGGTCGCATCCTCCATAAGGCAGGCTTATAGAAATCATCGCAATATCGTCTTGGACTCGGCCGCACGGAAAGCTCAGAATGTCTCACGAGTTGAAAGCTGGCCATGCAAATGAAGGCAAGTCCCGGCGAGGCTTGCCGCACCAGCATTCTACTGTCTACTTTTACAGAGGCCGTGTATGTTGCAGCTTTTCATTCTGGGCGTCGTTGCGATAAGCGCAGGCGCGTGCGCTACCTGGTTGATCGCAGTTTCGGTTTCGCAAAAGGCAATCGCATCCAGCGCGGAAGCGGGGCGCTTTGCCGGACTTGGCGAAGAGTCTGAACAGCCGCACAGGGCACGAGGCAGGCGCCGGGAAGCGAGAGCCGTCGCTCAACCGCACCGGCACGCTGGCCTGGTAAAACGGGTGCGCGAAATGAGTTTGCGTGGCGCACGCGTGCGTTCGATGCAGTGCGTGCGGCGCGCGTAGTCCCGAATTAGATGCGCTTTCTGAAGACACCATCAAGGGTGACTATTTCAATCGCATAATCTCAACGATTTTCATCGTCTGGGGAAAAGACAAACGTATAATCCGCCGCAGACCGGCTATTGCAGCAGTTGCCGCCAGCCAATATCAGAATGACTGCACGTACATCTGCAACTTCCCAGCATGTCTTCCGACGAGACCTTGCGCCGCTGGCGGTTGATCCTGGGCCACTACGCCACCCGTCCGCTTGCCGGCACGGCATTCTCTGCCGATGACTGGAAGCTCGACCAGACTCTCGAATACCTGTACGGCCGCGAATACGAAGGGCGCGGCCTCGCGCGTCGCAATCCCGGCGGCGGTGGTTCGCTCGATCCTGCCCAGTTGCGCGCGATCGACTGGCTGTCGCGCTCGCGCAAGCTCTTTCCGCAAGACGTATTCGAACGCATGCAGACACAGGCGATCGAACGCTACCACCTCACCGAGATCCTCGAAGATCCGCATGTGCTGCGCTCGCTCGATGCTTCGCCGGCCCTGACCCGGGCGCTGCTCGGTATGCGCGGCCGGCTGTCCGCGCAGATGCGTGACGCCGTGCGCGAGATCATCCAGAAAACGGTCGACGAGATCACGCAGCAACTCAAGAAGGAGTTCGTGCACGCGCTGAGCGGCCGGCGCAACCGCTTGCGCCGCTCGCTGATCCCGAGTGCGCAGAACTTCGATGCCCGCGCAACCATTGCGGCAAATCTCAGGCACTACAGCGTCGAGCGCCGGCAGATCGTCATCGAGCGGCCGCGCTTCAGCGCTCGCGTCAAGCCTCATCTTCCGTGGGATATCGTGCTATGCGTGGACCAGAGCGGCTCGATGGCCGACTCCGTGATCTACAGTGCCGTGATCGCCGGCATCCTGTCGGCGCTGCCTGCGGTACGTGTCCGGCTTGTGGTGTTCGATACCGCCGTGGCCGACCTGACGCATCTCGCTCACGATCCAGCTGAAGTGCTGCTAACCGTACAGCTCGGCGGCGGGACCGATATCGGCCGCGCGGTGAGCTATTGCGAGTCGCTGATCTCCAATCCGCGGCGCACCGTGCTTGCGCTGATCAGCGACTTCGAAGAAGGCGCGCCGCCCGGGCCGCTGCTAGCGTCCGTGCGGCGTCTGGCCGAGGCCCGGGTCACGCTGCTGGGCCTCGCCGCGCTCGACGGATCAGCCATGCCGCTTTACGACCGTCAGATGGCGCAGCGTCTGGCTGACCGCGGCATGCAGGTGGCCGCGCTCACGCCGACGCACTTCGCACAGTGGCTGGCTGAAGTGATGAGCTGAGCGCGCAAACATGCCCTGGTTCGACACATACCGCGCCTACGACGACGACACGCTGATCGCGCTCGCCAATGCGGGCCTGCTGCGGCGCGCCGCAAAGGACGTGGAAGCCGGCAAGGTCGGATGGATCGAGCAGGAGGAAGCGCATGGTGTCATCGGCGCCGATGGCCAGCGCGTGCGACTAGACGGACGCGGTCCGCAGCAGGCACGCTGCGATTGCCCGGCTCCGGATCTCTGCAAGCACATCCTCGCCGCCGTGCTGTGGTTGCGCGCGTCGCCGACGCTAACGGCAGCCGATACGCCTGCGCCCACTCAAGCGCCTTCCCAGCCCCAGGCCGTTACGGCAGACCCACTGGCCGAGATTCTCGCGCTGTCGATAGCCGCGCTGTTCAAGGCGGCCGGAGCGGCCGCCGTTCGCCGCGCTGCCGCGACACCCGCAGGCCGCGTCGAATGGCGGCAGCAAGGCGGCGTCCTCGTGATGGAGCTACCCGATCTCGGTCAGAGTTGCCGCTGGATAGCGGGCGCTGGCTTTGCCGGAATGGTTTCCGACGTACCCGCCGCGGAACGCAAGGCGGTGCACCTGATGGCGCTCGTCGCGCTGCGCGACGCGCACGGTCTTGCGCCTAGCTGGCCAGCCGATGTCCAGCCGGCGGCCGCCGAACCGGTGGCCGCACTCACCGCACTCACCGCACTCACCGCGCGCGAGCGGGCATTCCTCTCGCAAGTGGAATCCACGCTGTCCGAGCTGCTGACCGGTGGCCTGTCGCACGTCAGCGAACTGACTTCGGCGCGGCTGCTCGCGCTCAATATGTCGGCACGCGGCGAGGGCCTGCCGCGCCTCGCTGCCCTGTTGCGCAACCTCGGCGGGACTGTCGATCTGCTGGTGCGCCGCGACCATCGTGCCGAGGAACGCGACGCGCTGGCCGCAATTGCGCGCATCCACGCATTGTGTGCCGCGCTGGGCACCGCGGACGGCGAGCTGGCATACGCGCTGCGCGGCCAGTTGCGCAGGGATTTCGACGCCTCGCAAGCGCTTGAACTGCTGCCGCTCGGCGCGCATTGGTGGCAGACCCGCGGCGGCGCGCGCGGACTCACGCTGGCCTTCTGGGACCTGCAGGGCGCCCGGCTGTTGCAGGCCACGCTGGCCCGCCCCGACGGCAGCGACCTCTCGTTCACACGCCAGAGCGCCTGGACCACGCAGTCGATCTGGCCTGGTGCCGGAGCGGCACAACAGATCTGCAACGCAGCCTGGCGCATCGAACAACCGCGGCTTGCCGACGATGGCCGGCTCGCGGTCGGCGGCGCCACGCGCGCGCAGTCGGAGCCGCTGTGGGACGCCAGCGATCCACGCCTGCAAACCCTCGGAATTCACGACTGGGCCGAGCTCGGCGAACGCCTGCGCGCTGCCACGGGTCTGGCCGGCGAGCCGCTCGACAGCGTTCTGCTGCGCCCGGTCAACACGAACCCGCCGCGGCTCGACGAGGCTCGGCAGCATATCGACTGGGCGGTACAGGACGCGCAGGGCCGTTGGCTAACACTTGGCATCCCGGTCGATCCCGCGCATCAAGCGCGCATCGACAACCTCGATCGCCTGTACGCGCGGCGCGCCAGCGTGCTGGCGGTGCTGGTGCAGGTGGAGCGTGCGGCGGCCCAGACCACGCTGCTCCCGATGGCGATCCTCAGCCGGGATGCAAAGAAACGGCTACAGGTCATCTCGCTCGATTTCGCCGAGGAACCGGTACGCCCCACTTCGCTGGGCAACCGCATCCTGCGCCTGCTCGAAGCGCGCCGCGAACAGGCGCCCGCGGCAGCCGCCGCGACACTGACCGCGCGCCTGCTGGCGCCGGTGTTCGAACTGCTCGAAACCCAGGCCGCGACCGGCCGCCTCGGTGCGACCGCATCTCAGGCCGGGCGCATGGAGCAAGCCCGCCAGCCGATCAGTTCGGTCGGGTTCGGGACGCTTGCTGTGGCTTTGGAATCGCATCTGCGCAACCCGGACGCCGGCGGCATGCTGCGGCTGTACCGCTTGTGCGAACTCATGACCGAACTCGATGGGTTGCCGGGCACCGGCCCCTGACACACGAAAACGATACTTCCCTATTCAGGAGGACGCGTGGGCATTCTGGACAAGATACTGAGCGCAGTGGCAAGCAAGGCCGGCATGGGCAAAGGCGACGGCGCGCAGAGCGGCGGCTTGACCGGCGAGCAGACCCGGCACCTCCGGCAAGCGCTGGAACCACTCGAGCAGGCCGGCGCCGGCCTGGCAAGGCAAGCGCTGGACTTCGTGATCGACGGCGGAAATGTCGATGTGCTGCTCGCCTTGCAGCACGCCGCGACGTCCGAACCCGGCCAATGGCTCGGGGCACCTGGCCGCCTGCGCTGGAAATTCCAGCCGTGGCAGAACAAGCCGCTGCTGGAAGCCGGCGGCAAGAGCCTCGAGAACCGCGCGCGCTTCTACGCCAGCCTCGATGCCCAGACCGTGCCGCTCGAAACCCTGGCGCGGCTCGGCAAGTTGCTGGCCGCGGCCGACGGCGGCAAATCGCTCGACCAGCCGGGCGCACCCGTGCCCGACTGGCTGCAGTACCTGGTGAACGACGCGGTGTTTGCGTCCTTCAACGATCATCGTGCGCAGACGGATCTGGTCAAGACCCGACCGGCCTGGGACATCGTGCTGGTCGCAAGGCTGCTCGAGCAGGAAGGACTGGACCCGATGCTCGCGCTGCAACTGGTGTTCGAACGCCGCGATCTGTCCAGCTACTCCCGCAATCATATCGACGGCCTGACCCACCTCCCCGCCGTCGCCGGGTTCATGCGTGCGCATCGCGAAGCGACCGCGGCGCTTCCCGGTCAACTCTCGGCGGCAGGCCGCATCGTCCTTGCGCAGCGCATCGGCAATGACACGGCGCTGCTCAACGACTTCGCGGCGCTGTTCGTGCAGCTCGCGGTCGATGAAAGCAAAAGCGTGCGCGCGCAAGCCATTCCCTATCTCGAAGGCATCGCACAAGCCGAACGGGTGGCTCTGCTCGGCGCCCTGCTGACCGACGGCGACAGCACCGGGCGAACTCAGGCCGCCGAGTTACTGGCGCGCTTGCCCGTCGACGCCGCGCGCGCCCGGCTCGATGCCGCGCTTGCCACCGAGACCAGCAAAGCGGTCCAGCACGCGATCCGCGCCGCACTCTCGCGCCTCGACGCCGCCGGCGACGCCAGCAACGTCGCCCTGCCCGACCCGCCTGTCTGGGCATCGATTCGCGACACCGTGCTGGGAAAAGAAGCGATCCCGCTGCTGAACGAATCCCGCATCGAACTGCTCGAGCTCGCGCGCCGTCGGGCAGACGAGGAAATCGAGAGCAACCAGACCCGGCCGGTCAAACGGAAGTGGCAGCAGGAAGCCTATAAGAACTATCAGAAGTTCAATGACGACGATCTGCGCGCCGTGCTGCGGGTGTTCAACGGCGAGGCCAGCAAGAGCGATCGCGAGCGCGTGAGCAATTCGATGCTCCGGCAGATCGCGATGTACGGCAATCGGCTGCATGCGCTGCCGGAGTTCAGCGCGGCGCACATGATCCGCTGGGCCGCGGCCACGACCAACTGGTCGTTCTGGTTCGCCAACGATTTCCAGCTATGGCTCGGCCGCCAACCCGAAGGCAGTGTCGATCTGCGGGCCTTGGCCGAACTGCTGGTACGCGCCGGTCAATCGATCGACGATGTGGCGAGCGCCGCCCTCACGCCATTCTGGAACCGCCCTACCGCATCGAGGGTGCTGCCGCCCGGGTGCGTCTGGCCCTTCTTTGCCGAGCACCCGGAGTTCATCGACGAGGGCCTGGGACTCACCGCGCCCGTCGAGCGCTCGCACAGGCGCACCGGCTTCGACCTCGGCACCACGCTGGAGACGCTGTGCACCTTTCCCACGATGCCGCCGCGCTGGCTGCCGCGCGTCATGGAAATCGGGCTGGGCGAAGGCAAAACCCACCGGCCGGCCGCGCAGCAGGCGCTGTCGAAGCTGCCCGATATCGGCCGGCGCGTGATCGAATCGCTGACGCACTCGAAGAGCGAGGTGCGCATCGAGGCGGCCAACTGGCTGGCGGAATTACGCCACACGCCGGCCATCGAGGCACTGACGCAGGCGCTCGACAAGGAAAGCCGCGAAACGGTACGCGCCACCTTCCTGACCACGCTGGAAGCGCTGGGCGACGATATCTCCCCGCGCATCGCGCCCGCGACGCTGCTGGCCGAGGCCCGCAAGGGACTGAAGGCGAGGCTGCCCGCGGGCCTCGCATGGTTCCCCTTCGACGCGTTGCCGGCCTGCCGGTGGGCCAATGGCGACGTCGTCGAAGCCGACATCGTGCGCTGGTGGGTCGTACTGGCCTACAAACTCAAGGAGCCCGGCGGCAATGCGCTGCTGACGCGCTACATTGGCCTGCTCGATGCGGCCAGCCGCGAGGCGTTGAGCGCAATCGTGCTGCGCCGGTTCATCTCGCAGGACACGCAGCATCCTTCGCTTGAAGAAGGCATCGCTTTCGCCCAGGCTACCGCGCCGCAGCGCTGGCAGGGCAATCAGCAGCGCTGGCAGAATGCAAAGCCGGAGCACAAACAGTTCTACGAGGCCGAGTACAACAAGTCGCAGGAGCAGGTGTTCGAGGAATGCAAGCGTCAGAAGATGAGCGAGTACCTCGGCAGCGCGATCGGCGAAAAAGGTATCCTGGCGCTTGCCGCGTACGCGCCGGCGCACGAGGCGGTCACGCTGCTGCGGCAATACATGCGCGACCACTACCCGCGGCGCGCGCAACTGGAAGCCATGCTCGAAGCCACGTCAGCCGGCAATGATCCGCTCGTGATCCAGTTGCTGCTCAGCCTGTCGCGGCGCTACCGCACCGCATCGGTACAGGAGAAGGCGCGCGTGCTGGTGCAGCAGATCGCCGGGCGCAACGGCTGGTCGCAGGAGCAACTGGCCGATCGCACGATTCCGGGCGCCGGCCTCGACGAGACCGGCACGCTGGCGCTGCAGTACGGCGAGCGCGTCTTCACCGTGACGCTCGATACAGCCATGAAAACCGAGTTGCGCAACCCCGACGGCAAGGTCGTCAAGGCGCTGCCCGAGCCGCGCCAGACGGACGACGAAGCGCTGATCAAGGAAGCGAAATCGCAGTTCTCGGCGCACCGGAAGGAACTGAAGCAGGTGATCGAACTGCAGACGGCGCGCCTGTTCGAAGCCATGTGCGCCGGCCGCGCGTGGCCGCAAGCCGAATGGCGCGAGTACCTGCAGCGCCACCCGATCGCGGGCCGGCTGATCCAGCGTCTTGTGTGGTTCGAAGTCGACGCGCAAGGCGATATACGCACCAGCCTGCGCCCCACCGAAGACGGCAGCCTGATCGACACGCAGGACGACGAGGTCGAGCTCGCTCCCGACAGCATGCTGCGCGTCGCCCATGCATCGCTGATGGATCCGGAGACGGCCGCCGCCTGGGTTCGCCATTGCAAGGACTACAAGATCACCCCGCTGTTTGCGCAGATGACGCGCCCGACGCCTGCGCTGCCGCTGCGAGACGAGTCCGGCCGCGACGTCACCGGGATCAGTGACCGCCAGGGCTGGATCAGCGATGCGTTCACGCTGCGCGGCGCCTTCACGAAGCTCGGCTACCAGCGCGCGCAAGCCGAGGATGGCGGCTTTTTCTATCAATACACGAAGGACTTTTCGAGCGTCGGTGTGCGGGTGGCAATCGAGTTCTCCGGCAATACGCTGCCGGAAGAGAACGTGCCGGCCGCGCTCAAGACCCTGAGCTTCGAGGCCAGCCAGGTCCGCAACTGGAACGAGCGCATCCTGCCCCTCGCAAAGGTGCCGCCGGTACTGCTGGCCGAAGCCTATGCGGACTACCTTGCGATCGCCGAGGCCTGCGCGGGCTTCGACGCCGACTGGGAAAAGAAGATGCCCTGGTAGCCCGGCAGCGGCATCCGACACCCCTTCATTGACGACATCGCCATGACCGAACACTCTGCATCCGGATCGAACCTCGCCGTACGTCTTCCATCGGAACAGCGCTACGCCGACGAACTCGCGCGCCTCGCCGCCGCCGATCGCGAGCCACGCCCACCCGGCTGGAAGCTTTCGCCGCGAGCGGTGCGGCGTTTCATCATCGGCGACGAGCCGCTGCAGATCAGCCGCAAATTCTATGGCGACGATCCGCTGGTCGATCGCGCCATCGTCACGCTGATGGGCCACCAGGGCCTCATGCTGGTCGGCGAGCCGGGCACCGCCAAGTCGCTGCTGTCGGAGCTGCTGGCAGCGGCCATCAGCGGCGACTCGGGTTTGACCGTGCAAGGCACCGCCGGCACGACCGAGGACCACCTCAGGTACAGCTGGAATTACGCACTGCTGCTGGCCGAGGGGCCAAGCCCGCGTGCGCTCGTGCCGTCGCCGGTGCATCAGGCGATGCAGGCCGGCCGGATCGTGCGCTTCGAGGAAATCACCCGCTGTCCGCCCGAGATCCAGGACGTGCTGATCTCGCTGATGAGCGACAAGCAGATGATGATTCCCGAACTCGCCCGCAATGCCGACGAAGGCGCGCGCCTGCATGCGCAGCGCGGCTTCAACATCATTGCGACGGCCAACCTGCGCGATCGCGGCGTGCATGAGATGTCGTCCGCGCTCAAGCGGCGCTTTAACTTCGAGACCGTCCAGCCGATCCGCGACCACCAGTTCGAAGTCGACCTCGTGATGGCGCAGTTGACGCGCGAACTGGCCGGCGGCGAAGCGCCGGTCGAGGTACCGCGCGATGTGGTGGCGCTGCTCATCACGACCTTCCAGGAATTGCGCGCCGGGCAGACCAGGGAAGGCACGGCCATCAAGGGGCTGGACGCTGTGATGTCGACCGCCGAGGCCGTCAACGTTGCCTATGCGGCGGCGTTGCAGGCGCGGCATTTCAACCATGGCCAGCTCACCGCACGCGAGATTGCCGGGCAGCTTCAGGGCGTGGTGCTCAAGGACAGCCAGGAGGACGTCAAGCGCGTGCGCCACTACTTCGACACCGTCGTGCGGGAGCGCGCCCGCCGCGATGCGCAGTGGAAGGCATTTCACGAGGCGGCGCGCGCGCTATGGCAATAGGGCACGCGTGCGCGGCACTGCCAACGGCGTTGGGCGAAGCCGGTGCACGTCTGTTCGGCGACGGACAGGAGGTCTTTTTTGCTGGCGTCCGGCACCACAGCCCGGCCTGCGCGCTCGCATTGCGTCACATGCTGCGTGAAGTCAGACCGGCGGCGGTGCTGGTCGAAGGTCCCGACGACCTTGGCCATATGCTGCCGCTGCTGCTGCACGAAGACACGCGGCCACCGGTGGCCTTGCTGTGCCAGAGCGCGCCCGATCAGCCGGCGTCGTCCGGCAACGACGCCAGCGATGGAAAGCGCCACGCAACGCGCAGCGCGTTCTTTCCTTTCTGCGACTACAGTCCCGAATGGATCGCACTGCGCGAAGGCGCAGCGCTCGGCGCGCAGGTTGCGCTGATCGATCTGCCCTGGCAGCACAAAGCCTGGCGCGACAACGACCCGGCCGACGGCAGTGAAGCCGCCCGCAGCCTGATGGAAGAACGCCATTTCGCGCACAGCCGCTATCTGGGCGAGATGGCGCGGCGCATGGGCTGCGTCGACCACCACGAGTTGTGGGACCGCCTGTTCGAACTGCGCGCGCCGGCAGCGCGAACCGACTGGCGTGCGTTCTTCACCGATGTTTTCCACTGGTGTGCGATGGCGCGGCTCGATTACGAGCCCGAGGTGCTGGAAGCCGAGGGCAGCCTGCCGCGTGAGCGCCACATGGCCGCGCATATTCGCCGCTGGCGCGCACAGTGCCGCGGCCCCATCGTGGTCGTGACAGGGGGCTTCCATACGCTCGAACTGGTGCAGCAATGGCAGCAGATCGAGCCCCTGCCCGCCTCCGCGCAGACGAGGCGCAACGCCGATGCCTGGCTGATCCGCTACAGCTTCGACCGGCTCGACGCACTGAACGGCTACGCGTCGGGCATGCCCTCGCCCGGGTACTACCAGCAAGTGTGGGATCAGCTAGCCACCGGCGATGGTCCGGGCGACAACCATCGTGACCCGTATGCCGCGGTCGCGATCGAATGCCTGACGCGCTTCGCACGCCAGACCCGTGCCGACGATCACGCCGATGCAGTCTCCACGGCGCTGGTGCAGGCCGCCGTCGCTCAGGCGACACAGCTGGCCGCACTGCGGGGCAACGCAGGGCCGGGCCGGCAAGACCTGCTCGACGCGATCCGCTCGTGCTTCATCAAAGGCCCGATCGACGAAGGCCAGCGTGGCTTCATGGCCGACCTGCGGCGCTTTTTGAGCGGCTCGCAGATGGGCGACATCCCGCCTTCGGCCGGCTCGCCACCGTTGGTGGAAGACGCGCGACGCCTCGCTCGCGCGGCGGGTCTGCGGGTGGACGACAGCACACCGCGCGTGGCCCGGCTGGACCTCTATCGCAAGCCCGCGCATCAGGTTCGTAGCCGCTATTTCCACGCGATGGCCTATCTCGACGCTGGCCTCGCGACATGGTTGACCGGTCCCGACTTCATTGGCAACAGCCGCTTGCAGTTGATGTTCGAGGAGTGGCAAGCCGCATGGTCGCCGCTGGTGGAGGCACGACTGATCGAGCTCGCATCCAGTGGCGCCACGGTCGAGGCCGCCTGCATGGCCAGGCTGCGTCGTGAACAGGACGCGCTGGCTGACCAGGGGCACGCACGCAGCGCCAGTGCCGCTGTGCAGCTGTTGCTGCGCGCGTGTCTGATCGGCCTGCAAGCGCGGCTGCCGCAACTGTTAGCGATGCTGGCCACGCATCTCGATGAGGACGCCAATCTCGGCTCGGTGGTCGAATGCGGCCATCGGCTCGTGACGCTGTGGCGCGCTCGCGAACCGCTTGGCGTGCAGCAGCATCCGGCTCTGCGCGCCTTGCTGGAACGGGTCGGGCCGGCGGCGCTGTTTCTGCTGCCCAACCTGTCACAGGTGGATGAGGCCGGCGAGGCGGGCGCAGTGAGCCAGCTCACGTCTTTGCGGGAATTGTGGCGCCTGCTGGCCGCACTTGAGATGGACGACCGCCTCGACACCGACGATGCGCCACTGCGCGCCCAGCTTGAACGTTTCGCCTCTGCGGTCGACACGCCACCAGCCGTTTGCGGCGCGGCTGCGGCCCTTCTGTTTCTGGATGGACATTGGGACGAGCATGCGCTCGACAGCTTGCTTGGCCGGCACTTCGGCACAGGCTCGGACGCGCGGCAAGCGGTCCGCTTCCTGAACGGCCTGACAGCGGCGGCCCCCGAACTGTTGCTGCGCGTGCCTGTCCTGCTCGAAGGGCTCGATCGGCTGGTGCAGGACTGGGGCGCCGACGCGTTCATCGCGTACCTTCCCGATCTGCGCCGGGCTTTCACGCGTCTCAAGCCACAGGAGACCGCGGAACTCGCCAGCCGGATCGCCGGGCTGCATGGGGCCGAAGGCAGCGCGGCATCGATCGTGCAGATGCATGACGAAACCAGCGAACAGGATCTGCACACGGGCCTGAGGCTCGAATCCGCGTTGGCTGACTGTCTGCGTCGCGACGGACTCGCACGGTGGCTGGAGTGAAGCGGTGCTGAACGCACCGATGGCAAGCCCTCGCCGCATTCCACGTGCTGGATTTCAGCGTCGCGCAACCAGCAGCGCTTCGTGCTGCCGCAGCTTTTTTGCCCGCGCGGTTATCGGCCTGTGATGGCCCGCTTGCCGGCAGGCAGTACGGTCCTTATGAGAGTTTGCCGACAATCGCGCCGAATTCATCCTTCGTGAACGCACGCAGCGTTTGCGTGCGAATGTTGCCCGCGGAGCCGAGAGCGCAACCGAAAGACATGAAGCTTTGCTCATCGGGCGCTTCGATGACCGTGACGATGTCATATCCGCCCAACGTCCAATAGATCTCCTTCATTTCGCAGCCAAAGGACCTGGCCAGTTCCGCTGCCTGACCGGCCCGTTGCGGGCTGTTTTTGACCGTGCGGATGCCCTGATCGGTGAATTGTGAAAGAACCACATAGGTCATCATGATGATTCCCCTTACGATTAGTACGAGACGGGATTCACACGCGCAAGTCAGATCACCAACGGTATCGCGATGGCGTTAGCCGGAAGCTGTTTTGCGCGTAATCAGAGTGTATGCGTCGGGGGCGCAGGCCACCGGGTTTTCGCCATCGTCGTCGTTATTGTGGCCAACGCTGGTGTGACTCACTTCCACCGATCAGGGCTGGCGTTTGCCGCGGCCACCAGCGGGTTTGCCAGTCGGCTTATGTGAACCAACAGCCGGCTTGCCGGCGGGTTTGCTGCGTGGCTTTTTCACACTGAATGGGTTATCGCCGAACAACTCTGCACCTTTACCCGCGGCCACAGCCTGCTTCGCCACGGGCTTCCGTGTGTTTTCGCCACTTTGCGGGCGCGTCTTTTTGCCGGGCATTAGCATGGCGCCTGATGCAGCCTGCGGCACTTTCGGCTTCTTGGGCTTTTTAGGTTTCTTGATGATCTCGCCCGTCGCGCTGGTTTGCGGCACACGGTGTTCGGCTTCAAAACCCGGCTCTTCCTCACGGCGCAGCGTGTGCCGGATCAGCGCTTCGATCGCGGCCAGTTGCGGCGCTTCATCGGCACACACAAGCGACACCGCGACGCCGCTGGCGCCCGCGCGGCCGGTACGGCCGATCCGGTGCACATAGTCTTGCGCCACGATCGGCAGATCGACGTTGATCACCAGCGGGAGGTCGTCGATATCCAGTCCGCGCGCGGCCACATCGGTGGCGACCAGCATACGGACTTCGCCCGTCTTGAAACGCTCCAGTGCACGCAGACGCGCGGGTTGCGGTTTGTCGCCGTGGATGGTGTCGACCGCATAGCCCGCTTCCTCGAGTATGGCCGCCAGGTAGTCCACGCCATTGCGGGTCTTGACGAACACCAGCGCATGCTCCCAGTTGTTCTCAGCCACGAGGTGCATGAAGAGGTCGGGCTTGTTCTTTTTATCCACCGTCACCACCCACTGCCTGATCTTGCTGGCGGTGGCATTGGGCGGGCTGACGCTGATATTGACCGGCTCGCGCAGAATGCCCGCCGCCATCGCGCGGATATCGTCGGTAAACGTGGCGGAGAACAGCAGGGTCTGGCGTTGCGCGGGCAACGCAGCAAAGACGGCGTCGAGTTCGCGCGCAAAGCCCAGATCCAGCATGCGGTCGGCTTCATCCAGCACCAGCGTTTGCACCTGATCGAACTGCACTGCGTTCTGGCGATTGAGATCCAGCAAACGGCCCGGCGTGGCAACGAGCACGTCCACGCCTTTGCGCAACTTCATCATCTGCGGATTGATGCTGATACCGCCGTAGGCAGCCAGAAATCGTAAGTCGAGGCCTTTGCCGTAATCGGTAAAGCTTTGCAGCACCTGCTCGGCCAGTTCACGCGTGGGCACCAGCACCAGAACACGCACGCGATTGCTGGACACCGCTGGGCCGTGTTGCACCAGCCGTTGCAGCAGCGGCAGCGCAAAACCCGCTGTTTTGCCAGTGCCCGTCTGCGCCGCGGCCATCACGTCCTTGCCACTGAGCACCGCGGGAATCGCCTTGGCCTGCACCGGCGTGGGTGTCTGGTAATTGAGGTCCTGCATGGTACGCAGCAAGGGATCGATCAGGCCAAGCGAGGCAAAAGACATTGGCTTATTCCGGGGTAAAGCGGCAATTCTAGCGGGTAGCGCCTGGATACGCTCGCTGTCGACGTGTCGGCGCTGACTCTCGCCAGCGCGGCCATGCGATGCCGCGCGTCGATGGCAGTGAATGACGTGCCATTGGCATTGCGAACCGGTGTGCATCGATTGAAGACGGTTCACCAGGGTGCAACATTTCAATCAAGCAGTTGAGGAAGACGAACATTCTCTTGCACATTGCGGCGGCCAGATCTCAATCGTGCCGTCGCCGATGGCACTCACAGCAAGGAGCTCACCATGCAACCCCTTTCCTCTCCAGGTGACAAACCTCAATCGCGACATTCATGGATACATGCACGGTCTATCGACCGCACGACAAGCATTAACGAAGGAGACAATCATGTCCTGTTTCACAGTTTGTGACTTACTCATAGTCATCCCGATGGCGCTCGCGGGTGCGCTTTTTTTCGACGCATTGCCGTGCGACTCGATACTCAAGTGCAATTCGCTACGGGTAGTAGGCGCCCTGCTCGGTGTCGTATTCACGGTAATGCTGGTCGAAGGTCTGCCGGCGATCATGTAGTGTCGCGCGCAGATTGCTGAGACGTCGTCTATTCAAGCTCGCAGCAGCATCAGGCCACGATGGCCCGGACCCGCCGGGCTGCTGCATGCATTCGCCGGCACTTCTGCTGCGCCAGCCACTGCAGCGATTCCCGCACGATCTCAGGCGAAACCTCGTCGAATGACGTAGCGCGAATCAACGCTTCGCTTGCGGCAATGTCGTTGAATCGCCCCAGCTTGTTCTGCACGGACGTCAACTCATTGATGAAGCGCCCGCGTCCGCCTTTGATAACGGGTTGAAAAAACTCGAGTAGATACCTGAGCTTTTTGCCAGCCTTGCGAACGTCGTGAAGATATTCTTCGCTGGGGGTTTCGGTACGAGCCGCGCGCCGGCTTCTCTTTTGAAGTGCGTGTTGCGCCCGTCGGACACGCTTCCTCGCAAACGCCCGAATCGGGCGATCGCTACGACGCGATTGCAGTGCGGCTTGCGCGCGGTGCAAGACATCGTTCAAAAATGCCTCGACATCGTCGCTTCTGATCAACGTCTGGCTACGCAATACCGCCTGTGCGCGCTTCTCGTGAGCCGCCACGACCAGCGGGTCGATCGACACGCCTGATTCCTGAGCGACTCTCAAAAGATCGCCTGCAACGTCCCAGTCGCGCGTTTCGCCTGCAACCGCAGCGAGACGCTTGAATTCTTCGGTAGCCTGCGCGGTCGCTTCCTCTCCGAGGTAGGGCGAGTATGCCCAGTACAGCGCACGCAGTTTTCTGAACGCGACCCGCAACTGATGAAACCCTTCTTCATTGCCGTGTGTGGACAGCTCTCTTGCCCTTTGCACTGCTTCGGCAACCACCGGCGTCGCGAGTGACGAAAAGGTACTGGCGATCGAACTCGTTTTTGATAGTGATGTACCAGGCCGCCGACGGTCGACTTTGAAGACCGCGTTGAACCGTGGCAACCGCCAGTCGCCATCCATATCCATGTCAGCCTCGAGTGCTGCAAAAAAGGTTCCGAGACCATACCACACCACTTTCGCTTACCACGGTTATTGTGACATTGCGATGAAACAAATTTGAATGTGGTGTGTAAGCCTGCTTTCGCATACGGCAATGCCGCATACCGGCATTTCTGTACTAGGATATCCAGCTATATCAGGCACCGCCGATACGCTGGCGCGTGAGCGCCCCTTGAACATGTCGGGAATGCAAGCAGGAGTCCAGTTTGAAGAGACGCGCCACCGTGATCTGTCGCAGAGGCAAGCGGATTCTTCTGGTCGCACGCAGTCAGTCGAAGTGGGCCCTTCCGGGCGGAATCCTGAAGCGTGGTGAACAGAGTCTGGACGCCGCCCTTCGGGAACTCAGGGAAGAGACACGGCTATCCGGGAAGTCGGCCAAGCATCTGTTCGACTTTCGTGGCAAGCAAAAGCACCACCACGTGTTTTCATGCGAAATCCCGAATCGCGCGAAAGCTCGCCCGAGCAATGAAATCGCCAAATGTCGCTGGGTCCACCTCGACGACATCGTTCGCCTGATGACCAGCGGGCCGACGACCAATATCGTGAAGCTTATCGGTCAACGGCGCAGGAAGTAGCAGGTCGCGAAGGTAGGCAGCGCAAACAAACGCAGGCGCGACTATCAGGCGGTCGCGGCCACGCTTGGGGCCGAAGAGGGTTCCTCCGCTGCCAGATCCAGCGCCGACAGCACGATTCGTTCGCCCGTGCGTGGAAATGTTTTTCGCTCGACAGCCTGAAGAATTCGCCGCCGCCCCAATTCAAAGGCGAGCATTAACTGTCTGGACGTTACGTCGGCGGCGCCGAGCTGCTCGCATACAACGTCCGAGGTCACTTCAAAGGCGCAATAACCCCATCCGAACGCGTATGCCGAAAACCAGAGCGTCGGCCCGGATGAAAGGATCGGCGCCGTCAGGCGGGTATCCTGCTTGTCCATGATCGTCTACCTGTAGGTCCGATGACGGATGGCTATTTTCGCATGGCGCGATACTACCGGGCCACGAAAAACTCGGCCCGGTGAAGAACAATCACACACGTCATGTCACGGGCGACAGCGAACCGCCTCCCGTGACACGCGTGATTACTTGGCAAGCGCCCAGATGTTGGTCTGATTTGCGTCAGGACCCGCGGCTCGCGAGGCCAGCGACGTGCCGGTCACATCGATCGGATTCAGCTTCTGCGTGTAGCCGGCCGGCGTGATGTACGCGTGGTTCATCGGTCGCACGGAGTCGAGGTGAGTATCCGCACTGCCCGCGAGTTCCGGCAGGTTCACGATGTTGGCCGCAATGAACGATTCCGTGTACTTCGCGCGGGCGAGGTACGTGGACGGTTGCACCGGGTCGGCAATCTGGAACATGTCCTGCAGCGTACGCACCATCGAGAAGTGGCTGTACTCATCGCTGTCGACGACATTCGGGTTCAACTGGTTCGTTGCGACACCGAAGATCGAATTACCGTGACCGTGGTTCCCCGCGTTGTACAAAACCGTCGCGGTCGGCGTGAACTTGCCGTTCGCGAACGTGAGCGGTGCCTGGTTCACGTTAGACGTCACCGGGTTCCAGCCACAGCATGAAGTCGAACTCCCCTCCCCTTCGTCGAACATCACGACAATCGCCATCTTGCGTTGCTTGTTGGCCCAGAGCGGCGATGCCTCGATTTTCGTGACCACCTGACGCACGTAATCGTCACCGCGTTGAACGATCTGCGAGCTGCCGCTTGCGCAGGATGGATCAGAACCCGCGCCGTGCATGTCGTCGCAACGGTCGGGGATGATGAAATTCAAACTGCCCACGTCGCCCGACGCGAGGTCGGTGCTGAACTGGTCACTGTTAAAGCCGGCCGGGATCGGGTAAGCCGTCGACTTCGCCCAGTCGGCAGCGGTGTATTGCGTGCCGAAGATGGTGCGTGTGTCGGCGTTGAACTCAGGCAGATTGCGGGTCTGCTGAGAAACCAGGCCTGGGTGATGTTCGGTTTTAAAGAGCCCGTCTGGAACCGGAAAGGCGGTTCCGTTGCCGCCCGGGCCCGTGTAAATGTCCGACACCGCGGCGTCTGCGACGCCATCCGTGCGCGGGTCCTGGCCCGGGTTGATGGATTCGTTATAGGTGCGCCACGTCATGCCGGCCTGCGACAACAGATTGAAGATCGTCGGCTGCTGGAGGATGTTGTGCGAAGCATTGGCACCCACTGCACACGATGCGCTTCCAAAGTCTGGCAGGAGGTGGCCATCCGGTGGCGGCAACGCCCCGGTCGCAACCAGCGGTTGGCCGTCTGAGGCTTTGCCGCCGGTGAATGCGCTATCCGTGGGTGTCGGCGAGCCGCAGCCCCACCAGCTATCGTCTGCGATACCCCAATCGTCGCCACTGCTGAGCGCCACATAGTTCGGCTCGCTCGGATTGCCGGTCGAATAATAGGTGGTGAACTGATTGTTGGCGGTGAGGAACTGGTTGATGAACGGCGCGCTCGCTGAACCGAAAATCCCCGGGGTGCCCGGAACGGGAGCCACGCTGTGGTTCTCGAGCATGATGATGAAGACGTTGTCGTAGCGCGGAATGCCTTCGACGTTGAACGCCGCCTGTTGTGCCTGTGCGAACGTGATCGGCGTCTGCACCTTCGCCGGCGTCACGACGGTCGTGGCGCTCACGCCGGAAGCACCGACTAGCGCCGGGTCGCCACCGGCCACCGCGAGGTTGTCAGGGAACATGTCGCCGCGGTCGAGCTTGGTGGTCGCGTAGGTGTAGCGGTTCGCGAGCTGGTTGTCTTCGTAGAGCACGGCCTGCTGCTCCGCGCCGGCGAGCTTGTTCACATCGCCGAGCACGTCCGCAGCCGGCACCGATACCGACGTCGCACCCAAGGTCGGCGTGCTCAGGCGCGAGGCCAGGTTGGTCTTTTCGGTGGCATAGGTCGTGCCGTTCGCTTCGACGAGGCGCTGCACTTCGCTCGACATCGGGCTGATCACGACGGCCGTTGCGCCCTGGTCGGAAATTTGCGCAGCCGAGGCGCGCAGAATCAGGTGGCTCGCGGGGGCTGCGCTAATCGCGGTGTTGATGGCCTTGGTGCTCACGTCGGCGATCAACTGGCCGGTCGCCGTGGATTGCAGCGTGAAGTGACCTTTGCTGTCGGTCGTCGTGCTCGCTTCCGAACCGTCGCACTTGCCGTCGCCGTTTGCGTCGATGCAGACGGTTGCGCCGGCGTAGTAGCCGGCCTGAAGAATCGGGTCCCCCGTCGTGCTGCCGGGCACGAAGCCAGCGGCAGCAACGACACCTGTAAATGTCTGTGCGGCGCTTGCCGCAGGGCTGGTCGGTGACGCTGACGGATTGTCCGAATTGCCTCCGCAAGCAGTCAGCACACAAGCGGCTGCGATCGACGTGAGAAGCGGCGTAAGCGGCGTACGTTTTGTTGAATTGACCGGCATTGTTTTGAAGAATCCCTGTTGATTGCGCGAGTCCCCGTCTCGTGCTCTTGCAACGACAAATCCGGATTCGCGCGCAGCGTTTTTATTTCAACGATATGTACAGGGGCCGGCGATGTAGTCCGAAGGGCAACTGCGATGGCCACGACCAAAGCAGCGCACGCATTGGATCATTACAGAATGACTATGCAGGGACACTATCCCGACCAATTGCTTGCAGCGGAGATAACATCTGTAATCTGACGTGGCAGGTACATGACGAGCGTGCAGCGCTATGCCTACCCCAGCAACCGAAGCGCCGTCGGCAGCGTTTCACCGAACACACGCGAACTATCCGCTTCGTCGAGGCTCACCACCTCACGCACCATCCGCACCCACGACGCAGCGCCGCTCTGCGTAGCCAGACGGCGCGCCACCGCGTCGCGTGCATCGTCCGGCAGATCCCGCGAACGGTCGCCGGTCAAACGCGCGATCTGCGCCGCCGCGAACGCTGCGGTCTCGACGCGCTTCCAGTCGAGCGCCAGCGCCGCATCGAGCCACGGCAGCGCGGCCTCGGGCGGCACCACGGTATGCGCACTGCCATAGAACGGCAGACGCGCGCCGATGCGCCCGATCGCCCACCAGATCTGCGGCACTTCCGATATCTTCTGCGGCCGCGCGCTGAGGCGCGTCATCAGCTGTTCGACCAGCGCGATCTTGTCTTTCACCGCAATCCGTTCAAGCGATGCCTGCACGCGCATCATGTCCGCGTGGCCAACCTTCAACGGATCGAATGGCAGCTTCTGTTTGCGGATGTTCGCGTCCTGCAGCATCTCCATCGCGTCGAGCAGATCCTGTTGCTCGCTTTCGCCAAGCCCGCCTGCCGCGCGCCGCCACAGCGTCCACCACTCCGACCACACCTGGCTGTCGTGGATGTACTGGATCCCGTCGTCGAACAGCGTCCACAGTTGCGCGACGCGCCATTCGTCAAGCGGATGACCAAAGCCGGGCCGCACGCAATAACCCGCCAGATTGAGCCACAGCCGTTCGTGATCGGCCGACCGGCGCCGGCGTTTCGCGCGCGCCCACAGCGCGTCGAACAGTTCGCGCAGCACCGGCGCGCTCCATTGCTCGCGTGGACCGAGCGCCTGTTCGAGTTGCGCGCGCAAGCGTTTGATGTCGGTGCGCGCAACGCCGGTCACGCGCGCGCCGAACGCGTGCTCGATGGCTTCGAACGCATCGTCGATGCCGCGCGGACGCGCGGTTTCGCCGGGCGCCGCTGAATCGATTGCGCGATCCGATTCACGGCGCAGCTCGAACGGCAATTGCCAGTGTTGCGAAGGATCGTCGGCGGCGATGCACATCACGTCGAGCGTACCGACTTCGCTCATCGACGTGACGAGCCGCACGCGTGTGTCGCTGCGTTGTTGCTGTGCTTGAACCGGTCTCGCACCGTGCGCTTGCAAGACGGTCGCGACCGGCGGCAAGCGTACGAAGTCGCCGCGCTCGAGCGATGTCAGTTCGCCCGCGCGATACCGCGTATCGGCGTTGGTCGCGAGCAACGTGAAGCGCACCGGTTCACCGAGGCGCAGTTCGAACACGCGATCGTCGAGGGAAATGGCGTGACCTTCTTCGGTGCCGCGCGGCAGCAGGCAAATCGCCTGCGCGTCGTCGAGCAGCAGGAAATAGCTACGCGGCGAACCACCGCCGACACGCGGCGCATGGCCCGCGCGCGCGAGCGCATACGCAACCGCACCCCGCGCGACGGCGATATCCGGGTTGGCATTGTTGAGCACGGTGAGCGGCGCGCCGCGCCACGCGCCGAGCGTATCGGCGAGGCGTTGCGCGAGCTTGCCGGCGCGAAACACGCCGCCGTTCAGCAGTAACGTGTCGGGCACGGGCAACACGTCGTCGTTGCCATTGGCATCGGGCGCGCGATCACCCAACGCGTCGCGCGACGGTGCCGCATGACGGGCAAGAAAAGCCGCGATATGACGCGTGACGGCGGGATCGCTTGCATACGGCAGGCCGAATTCGATCAACGCCGCGCGCGAACGGTGCGGTCGCGCGTCCGGCTCGGTTCGCGGGAAAAATCCATCGAGGACGACGCGCTCGACTTCATCGCGCGTCAGATGCGCGGTGCGCGCGCCGCCGATCAGCCGCGAGCCCGCGCCGAGCAGCGTGATCGCGACGGACTCGGGGGCGTCCTCGGCAAGCAATTGTTCCTTTGCGACGCGGCAACGCTCGACCAGTTGCGACAGATCGGCCGCAGTGAGTCTCGCCGCCGCCGGCTCACCCGGTGCGCCTTGCGCAAGACGACTCTCGACCAGCCGCGCGAGCGCGAGGTCCATATTGTCGCCGCCGAGCATCAGATGATTGCCGACGCCGATGCGCGTCATCTGCGGCTCGCCCGATGCGTCGAGCGCCACTTTGATCAACGTCAGGTCGGTGGTTCCGCCGCCGACGTCGCAGATCAATACGAGCCGCGAATGGGCGAGCGATTGCGCGAGTGTGTCGCGATGCCGGTATAGCCAGTCGTAGAACGCGGCCTGCGGTTCTTCGACCAGCCGCAGGGCGGGCAAGCGCGCGCGCTTCGTCGCTTCGAGCGTCAACGCTCTCGCCCCTTCGTCGAACGACGCGGGAACCGTGAGCACGACGTCCTGCGCCTCCAGCGGTGCATCCGGAAAACGCGCATTCCACGCCGCGCGCACGTGCGCGAGATAGCTCGCGCTGGCGTCGACCGGCGACACTTTCGCGACGTCGTCGGTCGCGCCCCACGGCAGGATCGGAGCAAGCTGATCGACGGATGCGTGCGACAGCCAGCTCTTCGCGCTTGCGACGAGACGCCCCGGCACTTTCGCGCCGAGCGCGCGCGCCCATCGCCCGATAACGGCGCCGTTCGCCGGCGACACGTCTTCCGGCCATGGCAAACGCCGATCCGCGGCGTTCAGCTCGCCCTCAGCGGGGTGATAGCGAGCGGACGGCAGCAGCGCCTGGGTCTGCACCTGACCCGGCGCAACCAGCTGCTCGATCTCGAACACCCGGATGTCGCCGTTGCCTGCGTCCGCTGAGCCCGACGAATCCAGCGCGCGGTACGCAACGACCGTGTTGCTCGTACCGAGGTCGATGCCGACCGTGTAGCGCTTCATCGACGGCGCGGTCAGTGTTCGGCCGACGTGCCGCGCACGTCGAACTGCACTTTCCACCGCTCGTTGGTACCGCGCGGAATCGCTTCGAGTTCGAGCGTGCCGGTCTCCGTTACGCGTGCGTGCAGCTTCACCGGCACGACTTCACCGACCGCGCGCCCTTCGGCGGGCAGCGTCGCCTGGATTTCCTCGAGTTCCTGCATTTCGTCGGGCGACCAGTAATCGAGCATCACGCCGACCTGATCCTGCCGCCGTACCGACGAACCAAAGAAACGGAAATGCACCGGCTCGCCAACCACCAGGCCAAATTCCTGCTCCGGCAGCGCCGCGTCGGTGCCCTCCTCCATGCCGAACGGCGCAACGCATAGCGCGGAAATCGGCGGCTCCATGCCGGGTACGGCCGGCATCGCCGATTCGACCGCGACGTAGTACGCGCGTGCCGTGCCGCCGCGAATCCGCACGCCGCGCCCGCGCTTGACGAAGCCGTAGTAAGCCGCGCCACTCGCCACCGCCAGATCGAGATCCACGCCTTCGATCAGACGCGCGGGCGAGCCGCCTTCGGCAGCGAGCCAGCCGTTTAGCGAATTCATCACGCGCTCGACCAGCAGCGGCGACTTGAACACGCCGCCGTTGAACAGCACAGCGGTTGGATGCACGAAGCTCGCGCTCGTACCGTCCGCGGACATAGCGAAACCCTGCATGCCTTCGAGTTCCGCGAGCGCGCCGGCCTGACGGCCGAGAAACGCCGCGAGATGGCGCGTGATGCCCGCATCCTGCGCGTACGGCAAACCGAGTTGCGTGAGACCGGCGCGCGTGCGGCTGGCGGGCCGCGCGGCGGCATCGACTTGCGGGAAAAAGCCTTCGAGGATGATTTGCGTCAGCTCGGCGCGCGTCAGTTCGGTGCGGATCGATCCGCCGATCAGCTTCGAGCCGCGGCTCGGCACGACGAGCGGCACCGCATCGACGGCAGGATCGGTTAGCAGCGTTTCCTTCGCGGCGCGGCACGCATAGGTCAACGCGCGCAACTGCCACGGATCGGCTTGCGTGCCCTGCGCCGCGAGCTTGCGCGCGACAGTATGCGCAAGCGCGAGATCCATGTTGTCGCCGCCGAGCAGGATGTGCTCGCCGACCGCCACGCGATGCAGTTCGAGATTGCCTTCCCGCTCGATCACGGCGATCAGCGAAAGATCGGTCGTGCCGCCGCCCACGTCGACGACGAGAATGATTTCGCCAACCTTCACCTGCTTGCGCCAGTTGCCGCGACTCTTTTCGATCCAGCTATACAGCGCGGCCTGCGGTTCTTCGAGCAGCGTCATGCGTTGATAGCCGGCCGCGTGCGCGGCCTCGGCGGTCAGCTCGCGCGCGGCCGGATCGAACGATGCGGGGATCGTTACCGTGACGTCTTGCGCATCGAACGGCGCGTCGGGATGCGCGTGATTCCAGGCATCGCGCAGATGCGTCAGATAGCGCACTGAGGCTTCGAGCGGTGACACCCGCGTGACTTCGGGCGGCGCATCCGCCGGCAGGATCGCCGCGCGCCGGTCGACGCCCGGATGGCAGAGCCAGCTTTTCGCGCTCGACACGAGGCGGATCGGCGTGCCGGCGCCGCGACTGCGCGCCATTTCGCCGGCGATCGTCTGCGGCGCGGACGCCCACGGTAACGCGAGATCGCCGGGCGCGAGTTCGTCGGGATGCGGCAGGTAGAGAAACGAAGGCAGCAGATCGCGTGCTTCGATCTGGCCGGGTGCGGTCAGTTGATCGATGGCGAGCACGTGTTGCGCGACGGTGTCGCCGTCGCTCGCCGACAGGTCCACATAGGACAACGCGCAGTGCGTCGTGCCGAGATCGATACCGATCGAATAGCGTGCGTCGCTCATAGCGTGACCTCGGCGGGCGCGATCACCGATGCGTCGTGACCTTGCATCAGTTTGGGCAAGCGCACCTCGGTGACGCGCCAGCCGCGATGGCTAAGACTGCCGGTGAACGGCGGCGTGCCGACAACGTTGCCCGTCAGGCGCACGGCGCTCGCATCGAAGCCCTGAGGCAGCGTGATTCGCGCGCCCTCTGCTTCGGCGCGAACCGGTTCGATCGTAAAGTGTTCGCGCAATGCCGTGCGGCAGCCTGCGTGTACCACGCGTGCCGCCGCGCCGATATCGGCGTCGCCGTAGCTTGCAATGTCTTCCTGCACGAAGTCGATCAACCGGGCGTCGCGTTGCAGCAGGCCGAGCAGTTGCAGCGCGGCGTCGGGGGTCGCTTCGCGGATCGTGACCGGCTCGGGAACGGGCGCGGGTGAAGGCGTCGGCGTAGGCGTAGGCGCCGCGCCCTGCTTCAGGCGCAGCACGCCCTCGGCGAATCGCGCGTCACCCAGCACGCCGAAGAAGGTGCCGAAAGCAAGCGAAAGCCTGTCCAGCAATGAAAGATTGGATCCGGCCATGGGAAAAAACTCCTGATTGGCGGCGGCCGTCTGCCATGCCCGCAACAGTGCGGGGATGGTACGGAAACGGGCCCGCAGAAATCTGTAAAACCGCTATTTTGCCTTGTCACCGGCCGATGGTTGGTTGCCGTGGATCTGGAGCCGGGCGTCGAAGGGAATTTACTGCCGGTTTTATTCAAAACGGCCGGGACGGATGACGAGCTATTACATCGACACCATACCGTCATTGTTGCTCCTTATATTCGGCAGTCGTCCGATCCTGACAATTACCGAACCGACAGGTTACGGACGTGCAACAAGACATCCTTGAGCTTCCACGAGTGGGGTCTCGGCAGGCAGCCGTCGTGACGGGCGACATCAAGCATGGAGCGCGACCGATGCATGCGCATCGGGCGTGACAAGCCATGCGGGTGCGCCGGGCGACCGGCTGTGGTGAACGCTATCGAAGGTTTCGACGATCAGCCAGAAAAGAAGGAGCACCTGCACTGTGAACTCCCGCCGCAAATTTCTTCAGAATACCGCCACGGCCGGCCTGTCGGCTGCTGCGCTCAGCGTGTTTCCCCCCAGCATCCGCCGTGCGCTCGCGATTCCCGCGCATCACGAGAGCGGCACGATCAAGGACGTCAAGCACGTCGTGATCCTGATGATGGAAAACCGCGCGTTCGACCACTACTTCGGCACCTATAAGGGTGTGCGCGGCTATGGCGATCGCTTCACGATTCCGCTGCCGAACGGCCGTAACGTGTGGCAGCAGATCGATGCGAACGGCAACGTCGACCTGCCCTACCACCTCGACGAGACCAAGGGCAATGCGCAGCGCGTGACCGGCACACCGCATAGCTGGGTCGACACGCAAAATGCATGGGATGGCGGCCGCATGGCTGCATGGCCGGTGTCCAAGAAGAACCAGACGATGGGCTACTTCGACACCGCTGAAATCCCGTTCCAGCGGGCGCTGGCCGAAGCGTTCACCCTCTGCGACGACTACCACTGCGCGTTCCTTGGCGGCACGCACCCGAACCGCATCATGCATTCGACCGGCACCAACGGTCCGGTGGTTGGCAAGACCTTCGTGAACAACTTCAGCGGCGACTTCGACGTCACCACGTCGGCATCCGCGTACTTCGAATGGAAGACCACCGCCGAGCGCCTCGAAGAGGCCGGTGTGAGCTGGAAGGTGTATCAGAACATCAAGAACACCTACGGCTGCAACCCGCTGCTTGGCTTCAAACAGTTCCGCCAGGCCAACGAGGCGCTGCCGGCGGCGCGTCAGGTCAACACGTCGCTGAGCCAGGCCGCCGAGCCCGTCTTCAACCCGGCCGATGCGGTGGCCCAGCCGCTGGTCAAGGGCTATGCGAACACCCTGCCGACCACCGACACCGACCCGAACACCAACGGCACCTTCGTCGAGGCGTTCGCCGACGACGTGAAAAACGGCCGTCTGCCGGAAGTCTCGTGGGTGGTTCCGACCGACGTCTACTCCGAGCACCCGGGGCCGTCGAGCCCGGTGCAGGGCGCGTGGTTCGTGCAGCAGTTTCTCGATGCATTGACCGCCGTGCCCGAGGTGTGGAGCAAGACCGTGCTGCTCGTCAACTTCGACGAGAACGACGGCTTCTTCGACCACGTGCCGCCGGCCGCTGTACCGTCGCCGAACGGTGATGGAACCTACGCCGGCAAGACCACGCTGCACAGCGCCGAGCTGGGCGTCGAATACTTCACGCATCCGTACGTGACCCGCGCCGACACGGGCGCGACGCCCAACAGCCAGCCGGCCGGGCCGGACGGCAAGCCATACGGCCCGGGTCCGCGCGTGCCGCTGTGGGTCATCTCGCCGTGGAGCCGCGGCGGCTGGGTCAATTCGCAGACCTTCGATCACACGTCAGTGCTGCGCTTCCTCGAAGCCCGCTTCGGCATCAAGGAAACCAATATTTCGAACTACCGCCGGCTGATCAACGGCGACCTGACCACGGCCTTCAACTTCGCGACGCCGAACAACGAGCGGCTGCCGACCCTCGCGGGCGAGAAGAGCAAGGCCGACGCCGATGCGTTGCGCGCCGCGCAGCAGGCGCTGGGGCAGATCGTGCCGGACGCCGGCCGCGGCATGCCGAAGCAGGCGAGCGGTTTCCGTCCGTCGCGAGCGCTGCCGTACGAGTTGCACGTGAACGCGCATGTGGATGCGAGCGCGGGTACCGTCAAACTGTTGTTCGCCAATACCGGACACCAGGGTGCGGTGTTCCACGTCTATGACAAGCTGCACCTGGACCGCCTGCCGAAACGTTATGCCGTCGAGCCGGGCAAGACGCTGGACGACGTGTGGACGCCGGCTTCGACCGACCTCGGCAAGTACGATCTGTGGGTACTTGGGCCGAACGGCTTCCACCGCGAATTCCAGGGCGACCTCAGCGCGATCAAGGGGCGCCGAGCCGCCAATCTGGAAGTTCGTGTGGGTTATGGCTCGCTGACCGGCAACCTGCATCTGCAACTGCGCAACGACGGTGATGGCCACGCACAGTTCACGGTGAAGTCCAACAAGGTCTACGGCTCGCTGCAGGCTTTTCCGGGTCTGCCGTTTCCGGTGTTTGGGCAAGGTCCGTTGGGCTTCGGTGGTTTCCCGGTGCCAGGCTTCGGCGCATGGCCGGCGCCCGCGCCGGTCTCGCGCAACGATCGCTTCGACCATGGCCATAGCTGGACGGTAAGCACCATCGGCGCACTTCCGGCCGCGCTGTTCTGGAACCTCGATCAGACCGGGTTCTGGTATGACTTCGAGATTACCAGCAGCACGGACCGTAGCTTCTTGCGTCGTATTGCGGGGCGTATTGAAACGGGTCGTCACTCGGTGACTGATCCGGCGATGGGGATGATCGACAGCTTCTGATCGAAGTTGTAAGTGACAGGCATCGGGCGTGAGCCCGGTGCCTTTTGTGCGATGGAGGTGTTCAGGTGCGTCGGCTCACGGATGCAGTTGCTCGCCTGAATGGATTTGATCCGTTGCTCCCGCATCTTCCGGATGCGGGAGAACTTGCGTCGCACATTCGGCGCGCAACCGTTAGATGTGAACGGAGTCCGGAATTTCTCGTTGGGTCGATACTGCGGGTGCATTTTCAGTAGCCGTCACGCGACGATGCTTCGGTTCTCATTGCATGACTGTCTGCTTGCGACTCGTTGCGTCTGCTTGCGACCCGTTGCCGTCATTCGGATCTCTGCGACAGCAACGTCCGTTCTCAAGTTGGTGCTGTCGTTCAACAGCTTGCCTGAACAGTTGAGCCGGTGCCACGACCGGCTCAACCTTCGTTACGATCATCTTGAATTGGGTCAGACAGTCTCCTTGATGGACGCCCTATGGTGTAGTAGTCGTAATACTGATCACTTCCATTTCCAATCGCGAGCAGGATGCGGTTCATCATCAAGTGAAGAACCTTGTTCTCTCTAACGAGCCGACTTCCCTTTTCGGGGTCTACGCCACCGCCATGCGCTGCGCGATTTCGGTTTACCCAAACCTCATTTTCAAGAGCATCGATTTTCAAACCAAGGGCTTTAAAAAATTTCTCCATTACTATGCCTTGGGGCGCGTAATTTATATTCTGCGCCTTAGCGGTGAGCAGCCGCTTTTCAGCGTCCGTTAGATCGGTTGCGGAGATCAAAGCAGATATCTTCTTGGATAAATCTTTCCAAGATTTATCGTCAGCCACAATTTTGTATTGGCCTTCAGAGCCGGAGGCTTTAAAGAATGCCTTCTGCAATGATTCTATCGCCGCCCCAAAATGCGCTGCGGCCATGTGTACCGGTGCAGCGAGGGCATGCCAATAGCTCCAGAAGACGCTTTGAAGGCGGTAAACATCGTAAATTCTATACAGGGAAGAAGCCATGCGTTCGAGCAGTTCAGGGGTAATTTCGTGCTCGAATCTAGTGCCTAGAGGTGCAGGCTGCCATGCGTTCAGATTTGCTGCGTCCTCGACTAGGGCATGTCCGCTCCTCGCGGTGAACGATACAGGGTTCCACTCAGCATCGAAGGTGGTGTCACCGAGATAGACTAGAAAATTGCCAAGGCAAAACGACAAGCAATCTCTAATCTTCGCCCTTGTGGGTTCATCCGGCGTGTCCCTATACAAAATAAACCCAGGTTTCAAAATATGCTCGGGCTTTGCTTTCGAGACTCCAATGAACAGTTCGAAACCTTCGATGAACAAATGAACACATGAGCGACTCGACCCTGGGGAGTAGATGGGAACCGACATAACGATTTCCCCTTTTTGACTTTTAAGCGTCCTGCGTTTCTCGCCGGTTCGCTCTACCTTGTCAAAATCCGGCCAGATGAATGGGCCGGACATGTTCTCGACCCATTCGATAATGTACTGGGCATCGCCAGAATCCCCGCGCACCCAATGCAAGGAGTGTATAGACGAGCGCTCATGCGTCGCACCCGTGCTGGCGTCACGCCCGAACGTCTCAGTATAGGCGCGCGGAATGACGCCACATGCGGTTGCCAGAGTGCCGAAGTGACTCCGAAATTGCACCTCCGCCGTAGCTATGTAGACGGTCCCCGCCTTCGGTGGGGCCGCATTAGATTTGCTACCGGGGGCCGAGGTTGTCTCAAGGATAAGATCGAGTGCCTTATCTCGGATAATGGAAAATTCCGTAACGGGCCCACGCAAGGGGCCCTGGTCGCTGACAACGAAACCGCTGCCTGTTATCGCGCTCTCAAAAAACTCCCAATCCCAACAATCCATTGCTACCTCGTGTTTGAATGTCGGGCTGTACTCTTGTTAGTGCTCGACACGACCGTTGCGCATTGTAGGCTCCGTGCCGACAGAACAGGCATTCCTGCTCTGCGCTGATCGACGCATAGCGACTTTTTCACTGCCTCCGCGCGTCGTGAGCACGCCATTTCGTCAGTTGCCGGACGTGATACCCAACCGGCGAGCACTCATGACGTCCATTGGCTCGTCAATGTGGCGGAGCGGACGTTCCACCGCCCGCGTCAAAACGAGAGCCAATGACCGAGGTTGGCCGGAACTCGCCTTACGGCCCAAGACTAGTCCCGGCTGTTATACACAATTCTCACCCGTCCGCGGTCAGCGTATCCGCGAAGCAGTTCATCCGCTCCAGCACTTCCTTGCGTTGGTGAGAAGGTGATACGCAACTGCCTGCTCGAAATCCAGTCTATCCCGGGGCCATTGGTCCGATTGTTTGTGGCCGGGTCTCGAAAGGTCATGCATGCGGCTTGATAAACGACGGGCGCATCAACAACTCGCCGCACAGTTTCAGAGGCGGCCGCCACAACGATCGTGTCCACACAATACGGAGATATGCCTCCTCCTCCGTTTTCGTTGAACAATATAGCCTTATAGGCGCCATCAGGAGACAAGATCGATCGCTGTTCGGAGACGTCTGCGTCGCTAGCTTTTGGGCGAATCCGGCTTAAGGCGCTACCTGCGACATTTGCTAATCCGACGGCCGCAAAAATCAGAATCAAAAGCCTCAAGACTAGCCGTACGGTTTTTCCTAGCATCCTTTGCGTCCTCGTCGTAACCGGGAAGTTGTGAGCCGAAGATTGCTGTTGATCGAGGATACATTGTCGGCGATTGGCGGAGTGGAGTCGAACGTCCCCTTGTGGCCGACCAGCGCCCCCGGTCGGGCGCGGCGATCGCCTAGGTCGGGTGATCTATGCGAAAGACATAAGGCGACCCATTTCGGACTGTCGATGCCCCATAGAACGGACCTTCAAACTCCCGATCCTGCTGACCGTCCCTATGGCTAGGCGGTCGCCGCAATTGCGCGTTGCACATTGGGATCGAAGTGGTTCCTATACCAATCAATCATTTCTCGCACACACGGTTCGCCCGGTGGCATATCTCCCGAGCCTATAAGTTCTGCGCATGCACTGGCCACTGCGGTCAGAATCCGAGCCGTCTCTGGAACATAAGGTAGGTCGAGATCCTTTTCGTGACGCGCGCGAATTACTTCGTAGCGAGCATTCTCGGGCAACGTCCACGCGCTGATCAGAAACTCGTGCACGCTCACTTGCTGACCGTTTACCTGGACATAACGATTGCGGTGCTCTTCGGCATAGCCCGCCTGCTCCAATCGTTCGCAGCTATCGATAGCTGCATTTAAAACTTCACGAATTAATCGCCAATCCGTTTTCATTTCACACCTCCTTGTGTATTCGATCCACTCTGGACGGCACGCTTGTGCGCGACCATGTCGCGATTCCGGTCAGCGATGAGCATACAACAGAGGACTTGACGAAATGGGGTGCACCATTACTGGATGCGGTGATCGGCCATATCAATCTGTACTGGAAAAACCAACGGGCAACTAGCCGCGTGGGCGGGGCGTCTCCGAAAGTACAGAGGTCAATTTCGCCCCCAAGATTCATGACCTTCCCGGAAGACGGAAGTCAGGTATGCTGGTGTACGCAACGTGTGTCGTTCACGCGACTAGAGCGTAATACAACGTGGTGATTCCGTTCCTCGTCGCGTGAACCATCATTGTCACCAAAAATGGACTCCCACCTCGGTGGTCCTCAATGACGAAGGTCGCGGCAAGCACGAGTCCGATGATGAACGTCGTCAGAACATACGCGACGCTATAGGTATGTCCAAGTCCGAAGAGCAGCGCCGATATAACGATTGCAATGGCAGTGCGACAGCCGAATCTGTTAAGCAACCTGATACACGCCCACTGATTCACCGCTGTCTCCAACATCGGGGCGATGAGACAACCGAATAGGATCATCGAACCCAGGCCGTGTTTTTCGAACCCCGGTCCGTCAAATGCCACGCTGGGCACAGTCACGACCGCAAGCGACACAGGCAGCGCCGCCGCATAAGTGAGCAGGAGTGCAATCAACATCAGCCGGATCGACTGAAGCTGGTTTGCCCATGCTATGCAAACAGACCAATATGGTTTGATCATTCTTCGGGTACTTTCCACGGGTGCCGGGAGAGCAGCTAGCCGGCACAACATGAATCAATTGGCTAGACATACGAACGGTATAGGGGGCGCAATACGGCGACTAATTGTCAACGATCCGCGCAGAGTTGTCGAGCGACTGATTGTGGCCGCACTGCGTCCCACGATCAAGCGCGACGATCATCCGGGCTACGCTTCATGCAAAAGGCACGAATGACCCTGAGCGGTCAATTCGACTTGAAGTGCGAATGGCCGCTTGATAGCTATTGTGAGACGTTCGTCAAACACACTGCAATCACCCGTGACCAGTCACTGGAGCATCACATCCTTGATATGCTGCCGCAAAGCCGCCTATGAATGGCGGGGGGAGATAGGGTGCTTACGACTCTTGATGTCGACGGGCGTTCCTAACTTGTCCACATCTACATCGCTTATTTCTTTCAAAATCAATATGAGAAGCAAACTTCGCCTCGCGCTGGCAACGACGATAGCGATAAGCATTGCGAGCGTCCACGCAGAACCATCCGCGCGATATGTGCCGGCCAAAACTATCCCGTGCGAATATGGCCTACCACCGAACGCTCTGTACAGGCTGCCGCCACAAAGCTTGCGCGCCGCTGTCCGGATATCTCTCGATGCGCAGGGTAAGGTGGAGAACGCCGTGCTAGAGCAGTCGTCCGGTGACGCTGCCTTTGATCATCTCGCGATACACGCGTCGCGGCTGGCTGCTTGCAAACCCTTTTCAGGTATAGACGGGAAGACTATTCCAGTAGAGACGAACTTCCTGTTTGCCGTCACTTCTGCCGAATTTCGTCCTGAAGCGTCATCCGAGACGTTTGCGGCAAAGGTCGAGCGTCGCGTTCGAGCCAACATCGTATGGGGCGGACAGGCGGCTCATCTGAAGACGACAATCTCGGTACAGTGCGCTTCTGACGGCAAGTTATTGTCGGCGAGAATATACCGCTCAAGTGGCAATCCGAGATGGGATGCAGTTGCGCTAAGCGCGGTCCAACACTCAGACCCGATGCCGCCAGACTTAGACGGAAAGACGCCAAAAAATTTCAGGGTGACGGTCCAGCCGGGACCTGCTTAAGCTTTTTAGCGCACAACGGTAGGCTCACCCACCCGTGAGCCCGCTCATCTGCTTTTAGAACTGCTCTGTATGCTCGCCAAACGTGGCGGCTACATCTGGCTCAATGGCAGTTGTCCGCCGAATTTCTGCCATTTGAAACGGCAGGCCAAATGCCGCCTTATGGCCGAACCCAGAACTTTCTGTAGCCGGGCATACTCTTCCAGAGAGCCAGATAAATGAACTGCCCCTCGAGAAGTTCCTTTGACGCTGATTGCAGTGTCGTAACAGCTCGCTGGCAATGATGCAGGCATGCTATTACGCTGATGTCTCAAAGCGTGGATCACGCTGCGACCCACAGGTCGGGCCTGCGTCGTCAACCGACACATCGCGACTGCGGCGCCGTTCACGATGGCGCCCGCTCCATGGATCGGCCTGCAAACTCCACTTGCGCAATGCGTTGCCGGAGGCTGCCACAAACACTCCCCGATGCCTCATTGATGCAGAATCGGCGCTAAGGCCACAACGACACGACCTGAATACGATGGACGACCCAGAATCGCTTTCCATGGCACTGCCCGACGGCACCAAGGTCTCTGCGCTCCTCCGGGTGCCGGAGGGCGCGCGAGCCCTGTATGTCTTCGCGCACGGTGCCGGGGCGGGCATGCAGCACGCCGGCATGTCGTCATTGGCCGACGCGCTTGCGGCGGTCAATGTCGCCACATTGCGCTACCAGTTTCCGTACATGGAGCGGGGCTCCAGGCGGGTGGACTCGCCGGCAGTGGCACATGCTGCCGTGCAGGCAGCCGTCGCAGAGGCCCGCCGGCGGCTGCCAGCCCTGCCGCTCTTCGCCGGCGGCAGGTCGTACGGCGGCCGCATGACGTCCCAGGCCCAAGCCATCTCCCCACTCGACGGCGTGCGTGGCCTCGCTTTCGTCGCGTTCCCGTTGCACCCGGCGGGCGCGCCCGGCGTGGAGCGGGCACGGCACCTGGCGGACGTCACGGTGCCGATGCTCTTTCTGCAGGGCACGCGCGACAAGCTGGCGGAGCTTCACCTGCTGAGGCCGGTCGTCGAGACGCTGGGGCCACGCGCCACGCTGCATGTGGTGGACGACGCAGATCATTCGTTACACGTGCGCGCGTCCTCCGGCCGGACCGACGCGGAAGTCGTGCTCGAACTGGCCCGGACGATGGCGGCGTGGTTTTTCGCCGAAGGAGAGTTCGTGCCCGTTACCTGAGCAAGCGCAGGAATGCAGTACGGAGTGAGTGAATTTGTCAGATCCGCTTGCGGTGATTCACCTCCGGAAATCACGAGGGCATGCCTTGATTTGGCCGGTATCGATCCGAGAGTGACCGCTTAGGAATGCGGGCCGAACCAGACTGGCGGCGCGTCGAACGATGCGCACTGGCCGGTCACTCCCCGACGCGGTCGCCCGAAACCGACCCACAGCCGTCCCTCACAAACGCCGAAAACGGACGTTCAAGTAGAGCATCCCGAGCAAATCTGCCAGTAATAACGGCTCAACTTGCTGCGAGAGCTGATACACCACCGGTCGTGACAGGCAACCAACCTAGTGATCGAGTGCGAGCTTTGCGCCCAGCGCAATCAGCATCGATCCCATTACGGCTTCAATCGGTTTGCGCAGTCGGCTGTAGCCGGACTGCACACGATTGGTAGAGAACAACACAGCCATACTGCACGACCAGCCAAACGAAATCACCGCGACGATGCCCAGCGTCGTTGCATGAACCCACGCAGGCGCGTGCGCCGGCAGCACCGTGACGAACAGGCTGCCGAAGAATGCTGCGCCCTTCGGGTTGGTCAGGCCGACCAGCAGGCCGCGGCGATACGCTGCCAGGCTGCTGTAAGCAGGCTTATGTTCGCACGCGATCGCTGCGGCGGCGGGTTTGCGCAGACCTGCAAGCATTTTCGCACCCAGATAAAGCAGATAGACGGCGCCGACGATGCGGATCACGTTGTAGAACCAGGCGAGTTGCGTGAGGACCAGGCTGAGCCCGAAAATCGCGAGGCTGGCCCAGACCAGATGCGACGTACCGATGCCGAGCGCCACGCATAGCCCGCTGCGGCGTTTCACCAGCGCATGCGATGTAATTGCGACAAGGTCGGGACCGGGGCTCACACAGCCAAGAAACATCACGCCGGCCACCGTGACTAGTTGCGCTACATAGCTCATCAAGGTATTTCCTCATCAATTAACGCTGCAGGGAAGGTCTCGATGCGCTCGCGCGAGGGGTGCGAGCGCATTGTTTCCGACGAGGAAATGTTACGATGCCGACGATCGAAGGTGCTCCCTATTTCTTGTCAACGATGTGCAATTCGCGCTAACTTTTTTTCAATGGACGACATCGATCGCAAGATTCTTGCTGAACTGCAAAAGGACGGCCGGCTTACCGTAACCGAACTAAGCGAGCGCATCGGCCTGAGCCTTTCGCCTTGCCAAAGGCGTCTGCGCGCTCTGGAGCAGGAGAAGGTGATCAGAGGCTATCGCGCCACGATCGAGCCTGCGTCTGTCGGCCTGAACTTTTCGGCGATCGTGTTTGCAACACTGCGCCACATGACCCCCGAGGATGTGGCCGCATTTGAACAGGCGTTGCTGGATATCCCGGAAATCACGCGGGCAGACCGGCTGTTCGGCGACCCCGACTACATGCTGCACGTCGTCGCACGCGATCTGGACGCTTTTCAAAAGCTGTATGACCGAAGTTTGCTGGCGCTGCCTTGCCTGCTTCGACTGACTTCGACCATTGTGATGAAAAGCCTTTGTCAGGATCGGCCGCTGCCGCTCTTCTGAGCGGCACACCAAGGCGTTTCAGTCGAGCACCGGGATCCGGCTTGCGTTGGCTCCGGTGGCGGCAAGCGCCGCTTCGTCGGGAGCGGGGCGCAGCGTAATGCCGGCCCACTTGCCCGCTTCGTACTGTTCGCCGATCAACTCGACAATCGCTCTGCGCACCGCCAGCGCCGCCGCGCTGATCGGCAGCGCGCGTGACCAGCACACGCTGACAGGTCGGGTGATCTCCGGCTGCACAATGCGCCGCATGACTGGAGCTGATCGCGGCTCACGTCGTGCCAACGCCGATGCAGGCAAGATCGTGCACGCGAGGCCCTCCTCAGCGATGGCTACCATCGTCGGCAACGAATCGATATCGGCGACGATATTCAGTTCGACGTCTTCGCGTTGAAACGTGCGCTCGATCACGAGGCGCAATCCATTGGTCGGGCTCGGCGCGACGAGTGGCACATTCGCGAGTAGCGAAAGCGCGCACGTGGTGGTGGTTTTGCGCAATGACAGACCGGTATTGCCGAGCACATACAGCTCTTCGTCGAATACCGGGATCACCGAAATGCCGCGTGTTTCTGAATCGCGAAACAGCAAAGCGAGATCGAGCCGGCCGTTCGGGAGCATTTCGCTTATATAGCCGCTCATGCCCTCGAATATCTGCAGCCGGATGCCGGGAAAACGCTTGCGGACGCGCTCGAACAGGGGCAGCGCAAGCACGGCCGACAACGTGGTGGGCAAACCGACCGCCACGGCGCCGGCTTCGCTGCCGCTGTCTTCCCTGACGTCGGTGCGGATCTGCTCCATCTGCTTTAACACGAGCCGTGCATGGCGATAGAGCGCGCTGCCCGCGGTGGTCGGCGCGATGCCTTGTGCGCTGCGCAATAGCAGTTTTGTTTTCAGCTCGCTTTCGAGGCGGGCAATCTGTTGGCTTAGCGACGGTTGCGCAATGAACAGTTTCCCGGCAGCCTTCGAAAAACTCCCTGCATCGATGATCGCGACGAAATATTTGAGTTGCCGGATATCCAATTTCCGATCCTGAGGTTTGCACCGTGGGACGCAATACGCAATACGCAACACGCCGCAGCACACCGCAGCGCGCAGCGAAAGCTCGGCCTATAGGATAGGCCTATATCCCATAGTTGCCACTGGTATTTCCGCAATGGCGGCGTGGCCGCTAGATTGGCGCTATCCGTACAACAACCCGAGACGCTCTTTCGATGTCCTCCGGCACACCCTTATCGATGCGCGCGCACAGCCGACTGCGAAGTTGGCTGTTCACGCCGGCCACGCACCCCGAACGATTCACAAAGGCGCTGCGCTGCGGCGCCGACGTGCTGATCGCCGATCTCGAAGATGCCGTGCCGCCAGACCGGAAAGCACTTGCTCGCGACCATGTGCGAGCGCTGCTCGACGCGCCCGAAGACGGATTGCTGCCCGCGCTCGCGGTGCGCATCAATACGCCGCTCACGCGTCACGGCATGGACGATCTGTTGATGCTACTCGATGCGGCGCGCGCACCGCGCTTCATTCTGCTGCCGAAGATCGAGGCCGCGCAACAGGTTTTGCACGTGAATGCGCTGCTGGCCGAGGCCGGCAAAAGCTGCGCGCTGGTGCCGATGATCGAATCGGCGCGCGGTATGGAAGCGATCGAGCCAATCGCTCAGGCGCGCGCCAATCTTGCGGCAGTGATGTTCGGCGCAGCGGACTATGCATCCGACGTCAACGTGCAGCCGCAATCGCTTGCATTGCAATGGGCCCGCTGCCGGGTGGCGCATGCCGCCAATGCAGCCGGGGTGCCGGCGCTCGACGCGCCGTGCTTTGCGCTGGACGATAGCGCGCTGCTCCAGGCAGATCTGAACTTCGCTGCAGACAATGGTTTCACCGCGAAGGCAGCGATCCATCCCTCGCATATCCAAGCAATCAACGCGGCATTTACGCCGTCCGCGCAGCGCATCGAATGGGCGCAACGCGTTATAGAAGCGTGCGACGCGGGTGCCGGCGTGGTCGACGGACGCATGGTCGACGAGGCGATTGCGCGCGAGGCGCGCCGCGTGCTGGCAATGCAGTAAGCCTGCCGCCCCGCCTGGCGGTTGCCACGCTTCAAACACAGCAAAAAAGACGCTCGTCGACGAGCGAAGGAGACGCCACGATGTACACACAGATTTTCGATCCGGTCGCTCATTCGATTGCCGCATCCGCGGCATTGGCGATGCTGCCGTTGCTGACACTATTCCTGCTGCTCGGTGTGCTGCGCATCGCGGCGCGCTGGGCTGCACTGGCCGCGTTGCTGATGTCGATGGCGATTGCGGTGTTCGTCTACGGCATGCCGGCAGGCATCACGGTGAGCGGCGCGGGCGAAGGCGCGGCAATCGGCTTTTTCCCGATCATCTGGATCGGCATCAACGCCATCTGGCTGTTCAAGCTGACGCAGCAAAGCGGTCATGCCGATGTATTGCGCCGTTCGCTGGCTCGCGTGAGCGCAGACCAGCGTGTGCAGGCCGTGTTGATTGCGTTCTGCTTTGGCGCGCTGCTTGAAGCGCTCGCAGGCGGCGGTGCACCCGTGGCGATCTGCGCGGTGCTGCTGATTTCAATCGGCGTCGAGCCGATCAGGGCAGCGGCGGTATGCCTGATTGCCGACACCAGTCCCGTTGCGTTCGGCGCACTCGGCCTGCCGATCACGGTGCTGGCGAAAATCACGGGCTTGCCGGTGCATCAGATTAGCGTGATGGTCGGGCGCCAGGCGCCGCTGCTGGCGCTGTTCATTCCGCTGATTCTGGTGTTCGTGGTCGACGGCAAGCGTGGCCTGAAGGAAGTGTGGCCGCTTGCGATCGTGGCCGGCGTGTGCTTTGCGTTCACACAGTTCGCGGGCTCGATGCTGTTGCCGGTCGAACTCGTCGATATCGTCGCGGCGCTGGCGTGTGCGGGCGCGTCGATCGTGTTTTTGCGCGTATGGTCGCCAGCGGTGCTGCGCGCCGATCTGAGCGGCGCGTGTCATGTCGCGCCTGGGGACGCACCGCACGGTAGCGCAACGGTGTCGCGCGACGCCACGTCGCCGCGCGATCCTGGCGGCGAGGTATTGCGCGCACTCGCACCGTACGTTGCCGTCATTGTCGTTGTTGCGCTGACGCAAATCGATGCGGTCGCTCACGCATTCGGCCGCTTCACTTCCACCTTTCCATGGCCGCTGCTCAACGTCGTCGATCCACATGGCAAGGCTGTGTCCGCGACCAGCGCGAAGTTCGAGTGGCTGCTGTCGGCCGGCTCGATCGTGCTGATCGCCGGTTTGCTGGCCGTGCCGATCCTCCGGTTGCGCATCAAGGTCGCAGCCCGTGTCTATATGCAAAATCTGCATGAACTGCGCTGGGCAGTGTTCACCGTATGTTGCGTGGTCGGCGTCGCTTATGTGATGAACCTGTCTGGCCAGATCGTTACGCTGGGTATCTGGGCCGCCAATGCGGGCACCGCGTTCGCGCCGGTCTCACCGGTGCTCGGCTGGTTTGCCACAGCGCTGACCGGATCGGACACATCCGCCAATGCGCTGTTCGGCATGCTGCAATTCACCACCGCGCATCACACGGGCCTGTCGGATATCTTGCTCACGGCCGCCAATACGTCGGGTGGCGTGGTGGGCAAAGCGATCTCGCCGCAGAATCTCGCGGTCGGCGCAGTGGCAGTCGGCATGATGGGCCGCGAAGGCGTGCTGTTTCGCCGTGTGGCGGGCTGGACCGTGCTGATGATCGCGGCGCTCAGTCTGCTGGTCTGGCTGCAATCCACGCCGGTGCTCGGCTGGATGGTGCCGTGACACGCCATCGCGCACGCAACACGGCTCGCCGTTTGCGTGTCGCGCAACGAACCACTCCAAGGACAGGATCATGAATCACCCACTGGACGACATCACTGTAGTTTCCCTCGAGCAGGCCATAGCCGCGCCGCTCGCGAGCCGTCATCTTGCCGACTGGGGCGCGCGCGTGATCAAGGTCGAGCGGCCCGATACGGGCGACTTCGCACGCAATTACGACACGGCGATGGACGGCCTGTCGAGCCAGTTTGTCTGGGTCAATCGCTCGAAGGAAAGCATTGCGCTCGACATCAAGACCGACGACGGGCGCGCAGCGCTCGAAGCGCTGCTGGCTCGCGCCGACGTCTTTATTCAGAATCTCGCCCCCGGTGCCGCGCAGCGCCTGTCACTCGATGCGAAGTCGCTGGTCGAGCGATTTCCGCGGCTGATTGCATGCGATATTTCCGGCTACGGTTCGGGTGGCCCGTACAGCGACAAGAAGGCCTATGACCTGCTGGTGCAATGCGAGGCAGGCTTTCTTTCGATCAACGGCACGCCGGATACGCCATCAAAATGCGGGCTGGCGATTGCCGACATCGCGACCGGCATGTATGCGCTAAACGGCATTCTGATGGCGCTGCATCAGCGTGCACGCACGGGCAAGGGTGTGGCTTTCGAGGTGTCACTGTTCGATGCGCTGACCGAGTGGATGAGCTATCCGGCGTATTACACGCGCGGGCGCGGCGAGCCCGTGCCGCGCAGCGGAGCACGCCATGCGACGATCGCACCGTACGGCCCGTTTCCAGCCGGTGACGGCAAGACGGTGTTCTTCGGTATCCAGAACGAACGCGAATGGCGCAGCTTTTGCGAAATCGTGCTCGGGGATGCCGGTATCGCAACCGACCCACGTTATGTGACAAATTCGTTGCGCGTGGCCAATCGCGAAGTGCTCGAAGCAACGATCAGCCAGCATTTCGCAGCGTTGAGCAGTAGTGAGGTGGCCGTCAAGCTCGATCGCGCGGCGATTGCCAATGGCCGAATGAACGATGTCGACGCCCTTCTCGAGCATCCGCAGCTACGCGAGCGTCAACGGTATCGCAGCGTGATGACGGAGAGCGGGCCGCACGACATGTTCGTGCCGCCGGTCACGATCGCAGGCATCGAACCGGTGATGGGCTCCGTGCCGGCGATTGGGCAGCATACTGCTGCGATTCTCGATGAGATCGGTATGGGGAGCGCGGCGCCCTAAACACACTCATCACTCCCATGAAAAAATCGGTTTGGCTCCTTCTCATGCTCGCCGCAATCTCGTGGGGGATCTGCTATGCATACGTATCCAGCCCCATACACTTTGGCTGGCTTGGAACCTTGCTCGCATCAGCCGCAGGGATACTCGCGACAATATCTGCTTACCAGACAGAAGAGAAAGCACATACTCGCGGCGGCACCGTATACAAGTCCAAATCGCCGATTCGGTTTCTCCTCGCGCACCTCTTGCTGGGCGTGTTCCTGATGGTCATTGCGCTCCTTAGCGCTATGGGTTGCCTTGGATACGCGAGTGGCTCGTAGGAATCTACGGGGCTAAGAATTGTTACCGATCGGTGGACGGTGTGACCGGTTGAATCCGCAACCCACAACTTCCATTCAACTCTGCGCTACCTTGATGCCGATCATTTTTGTCCACTAACTGCGCCTGAGGAAACTATCGACGTTCTTGCGCGCTTCGCCTGAAGGCCGTCACGCCCGGCATAGGGAGGAGACCTCCGAGCGTCGACGCTGAGATTTTAGCGAGCAGTCCAACATGGCCGATCAGCGCCTGACGCGGCCGGCAAATTCCGACCCTGAACAGCCCTTCACATTACCGAATTGCAGTCGCTAAACGCGCGTGGCTAGCCTGGCGGCGTGGCCGACATCTGCCTGACGACCTGGGCCGCCCGCTCAGGAGTCAAGCGGCCATCCGCACGCATTTGCGCGCCCAGCCGCGCGATCTCCTGCTCACCACTCTGCAGAGCTGCGGCGCTCGTATGAACGGAGTAGTAGCCCTCGACAAGATCGAACCGGCTTTGCGCAGCGGATCCCAACACGAAATCGCAGTGCTCCCGTGCAATGAAGTCGACAGCGCCCTCGGAGGGTTCGAACACGACCAGCTCCCCTTCCGAAACGGGCTCGCCCGCTTCGAGGGATCCGGAATAGACGGCGATCCACAGCACGTCTTGACCGTGAGGGGGGGTATAGCGCCAGTGCTCGCCTGCGCTTAAGCGAACGTGTAGGTACGTCATTTGCAGCGCACCGCCGATCTGACTTTCCTGGCCGTTCAGACTACCGAGCAAGACACGCGCAGGGCCGTCCTTGGGAATGTCTTTGGATCGCCGGAATATCTCGAATGGGGTGCTCAATTCGAGATCAGGCGGTAACGCAATCCACAATTGAAAGAGCGTCAAGGGGCCGTCCCATTCCATAGGGCCGCCATGCCATACACCGCGACCCGCCTGCATCCATTCGATGTCTCCCGCTTCCAGTAAGTTCGGCTGCCCCCTGCTGTCCTGAAAGCGCAGCGATCCTTGCAAGAGTGTGGTCAACGTTGCGATGCCGGAATGGGGATGGAGCGGAAACTCCTCTCGTGAAGAAGGGCCGAGCGCGTCGTAGCTTAGCAACACAAAAGGCTTGATCAGTTGCCCAATATCCGATGGGCTTACCAGACGCGCGCCCCACCTGTTGGTTTTTCCCCTGGTTCGCTGCACGATCCGGCGAGATGATTTCGAGCCGACTGTTGCCCGAGCGTTTGCTGCTGATTCCATGAGCCCTCCGCTTTCGTCAATACTGAGGTGATTCCGTGTCTGGTCGCACTCGCACAAACGCTTTAGCGTGAGTCGTTCGAGCGCGGTGCAGGCGCGCGATTTCAACCATCAAAACGGTTGTTTCACCGGTTCTATTCCCTGCAGAGGGCACTGTCGCGTTTAAAGATCGTACGAGCGAAGGCTGCCGGGGTCCAGTCCGATCTGGTCAGAATCAGAATGCCGGGGCAGCGTCGTTGTGAACAGACGGTGCGGGATACTCACTTATGAAATAGTGTCAGCAATCGAAGTGCCGATGTCGACTGGCGGTTCGCGGCCGAGCAGCGACAAATGCAATCAGCATAAATAGACCGGTAGAAGTATGCCATTCACTCTAAAGAAGAAGCTCACCGCTGCCGATAACAAACAAGTCTTTGCTAAAACAATCGCACGGGAGACAGTTTTGATAAAGGGAATCCGGTTGAGCGCCGGTGTAATTGCATGTGTGATGCTAGGCGGCTGCGCGACGCGGACACTGGTTGCGCCGCCATTGCCTGAATCACGATTGGGCGTCGCGAGCTACGCTGAGATGTCTTACCAGCCTCTCGAGCCAGACGAAACGGAGACCGTCCGCTTTGACGAGAATACATCGCCCGTAGCAAGGTTCGCCGATGGTTTGGGCGTGTACGCGGCGTTTTCGATCAAACCGCAACAATCAGCAAGCACGCTGCGCATTCGCACATGGCTTTCGAGTGACTGGTTGTCGCTCGCGACGGTCGTTAAGCCATATGTAGTTTTTCTCGACGCGGAAAAGCACGTGATCAGCGATGTCGAGTCCTTTAAATCCATCGATGGGTCGTCCTTCTTCCTGGGTGGCTATAAGCAGGGCTACTTTCCGGTTCCACAGGGCAGCCGGTACTTCGTCATCTATTCAGCCGCATCCGAATCGGACCGAATGGTGATAAGGGCTCAGACGGGTAAGTTGTGGGGAATCCCGAATGCTTACCACGGCAAGGTTGACATCAAACAGGAAACGCCGCCTCAATGAAGAAGAACGACTTGTTGAAAGTACGCGTTGTGCAAGCCTTCGTATTCTCCTTGTTAACCTTGATGGGGGGATGTGTTACGACGACCTATTCGCCACCCGCGGGAGTGCCGACCGCGAATATTCGCTTTCGTGAGATTGGCTTGGGCGGCTTCTTTTTGTACGAGAGCCCTCCGCTTCCACAGTGCTACTTGCCCAGTGATTCACGCGGCGGAGAACCCATCGGCGTCGCGGACGTTCCGCCTAAGAACGAAGGGATTATCCTGATTCCTTCGCATCGAAAGCAGCCACGTCTGGGGATGCCTATCGACGGCGCTTATATCGACAGAAGCTATTTCGAACTCAAGATGCGGGCTGATCATCTATTGACGTTGCGAATTGCGCTACCCGGGCGAGACCAGTACGACACCGCATTACGGTTCACGCCAAAGGCTGGTGATAACTACGAAATCACCGTGGTCGACGCACGACCGAAGAAGGTCGAGGTCTTTCATATCGACACGCAAGATGGGCGCTACGTGAAAGAGCGGGTTCAGGATGTCGAGATTATTCGACGGTGTTCGTAAGTAAGCCCCAAGGATCGTGCATGCCTTTCAGCCGCAACCGAGAGATCCTGGCGTGTATTACGACGGCCGGCGGTGAGGCTAGCTGCCGCTGCGAATGCAATATTCACACGTGAATCATCGAGTCAATGACTGAAGCAACCTTGCCAGATCCAAAGGCTGCACGCGAATAATTCCGCGCCGTGGGCTATCGATATCTGCAATGAGAGCCAGCGATAGCGCAACTGTCACGGGCAAGATAGTGATGAGCAGGCTTCTGCGCAGCCTCCCTTTTGTGCCGTAGCCCTGCACGACGCACGCCAGCAGCGCGATGAGAATCATCAGAAACCATGCGCCGAGTGGAATGTGATTGATCCGCGCTGCCTCGGAATAATCCTGCGAATTGAGCACGTCGTTCATCCCGGCAACGACAAGGGCGCCGATGGGCGTGGGCTTGTCCTGCGCCACCTGGGTCGCAAGTCGCCACAAGTCGGCTTGAAGGGCAGATGTGTCGTGGTGAATGCGTTCGAGTTCTTCCCGGTCTCGCGTAACAAAATCGGCAAGTCTGAGCTCGGTGTAACGGACCAGTCCGGCTTTTATCTTCGCGCCGATTGCCGGATCGGCGAGATCGGCTCTCGCGTACTCCGTTCCTATCGCGTTGGCTTCGCCTTCCTCAAGGTTCTTGCGCTGGTCATAGCGGCCCACCGCCATCGAAACGCTGAAGCCGACCAGTAATGCAAGCAGCGTCAGCGTAGCGGTCTGGATAATGTTGAAATCCTCGCGAGCGTCGTCCGGGATTGTCGCAATACGCCGCAATACATAGGCGCCGAGCGCTACCGCCCCGACGAAAAGTACGAGGAGAATGACAAACAGCACCGCTGGATGACTGACAAACGACGCCATACGACGCCTCCGTTACAACGGTTGTTTAGCTTATCGAGTGCACATTTGAAATGATATTGGCCTTTGGTCCAACAACTATGTGACAGTCCGGTATCGGCGACAGCAAGTCCTGCATAATCGAAAGCTTCTGAACCCGTAGAATGGCACGACCTGCGCCGCATCGAACCCTGCCGAGCCTATCCCACGCGTCGCAAGCTCACGACACTCCACCCGGCCCTTTAGCGGCCAACAGCCCCTTTCCTGTCATAGCCACGCCGCATAGCCGCTGCAAACAGCAGCCCAACCCGCATCGCCAAAGGCCTGTTTAGATTTCGTGACGGAAGGCTCCGCAAACTGAAACTGAGCCTTCCATCCCGTGCTTTCGCATCTGCCGCACCATACGCTCCGCGCTTTAAACGAGTGCTGATCACTCAACGGAGAAATGTCAGTGAAAACAAATGTAATTGTGCGGAAGCTGCGATACGCAGCTATGGCGTCGACCCTGCTCGCGGCCGGAGCGGCACACGCGCAAAGCAGCGTGACGCTTTTTGGCTTGATTGATACGGGTGTTGTCTATCAGAACAACGCGCGCGTCACGCCTTCGAGCGCCACATCGCCCGGCGCCAGTTCGTGGTCGATGCAAAGCGGCAATGTCTTTACGTCGCGATGGGGCTTGCGAGGCACCGAGGATCTCGGTGGCGGGCTTAGCGCAGTCTTCTGGCTGGAGAACGGCTTTAACGTGGACACCGGCGCCTTGAAGAATGGTGGAGATCTGTTTGGGCGTCAGGCATGGGTTGGCATTCGCTCCACCCAATACGGCTCGCTTACGCTAGGCCGTCAATACGACCTCATGGTGGACTATGTTGCGCCCCTGTCCGCGACAGGTTCGGGCTTCGGCGGCAACCTGGCCGCGCACGTGTACGACAACGACAACCTGAACAACGATTTGCGCCTGAACAATTCGATCAAGTTCAATAGCGTGTCGTATGGCGGCTTCAAGGCCGGTGCGATGTATGCGTTCTCCAACCAGTCGGGCAACTTCAGCAACAACAGCGCGTACAGCCTCGGCGCAAGCTACACGTACGGCCCACTTAATGTTGCTGCCGCCTATCTGGAGATCAACCGCACTGCGCAGCCTGATCTCGCCAATGCAACGGGCGCGGTTAGCACCGGCGATGGCGACCAGTTGACGACCGGCGGCAGACAACAGATCTACGGCGCCGGTGCGCAGTACAAGTTCGGTAAATCATCCGTCGGCGTCGTGTGGACCCACTCTGTCACTGACAACATCACCGGGATTTTCCAGGATGGCAGCACCAGTGTGGGTGCGCTTGGCGGCACGGTCATGAAATTCGACAACTTCGAAATCAATGGCCGATACTTCGTGAGACCCGATTTGAGTCTGGGCGCGTCGTACACCTATACGACCGGTGAGTTTGCCGGAGCGTCAAAAGGCTTCACGTCAGCCGCGCCCCATTGGAATCAGGTTATGGCGCAAGCCGATTATGTGCTTTCGGAGCGCACCGATATCTACGTTGAGGGTGTATACCAGCGAGTGAGCGGTGGAAATGGCAACGGGGCATTCGACGCAAGTATCTTCACCCTCGATCCTTCCGCGGGGAATGAACAGGTGGCAGTCGCCGTCGGCGTGAAGCACCGGTTCTGATCACGCCCGGATTCAAGCGGTTGAATGCATGAGCTTAGCCGCGGCCTAACAAAAAGTTCATCTGTTTCATGGCGGTTCGATATGACGCGAGGATCATCCTTGCGTCATCACAACGTCGCACAAGGAGCAGATGACATGAAAACCTTCTGGAAAAAAACCACGGTGGTGCTTTGTGTATTGTTGGCAAGCGGCGCAGCCTCGGCCAGTACCAAATTGACGCCTCGCGAATGCAACGACTATCCGTTCACGCCACTGAGCAAACCGGTCACGCATGCACAACTGATGCAGGAACTCGGCGAACTCGAATCGGTGGGTTACCAGGCAGGAGGAGGAGACGGCAGTTACTATCCATCGGAAATCGACGAGGCAGAAGCGCGGCTCAAGCTGAAATACCGCGCCGATTGCCTGGGTGAGAACGTAAAGGTGCCGACCTCCCCTATTATTTACGGCAACAACGATTAATGTCTGTCCAGCGCGCGTGCGCGTCGATCACAAGCATGCGCACGCGCGATCGGTCAATTCTCGTTGTGAATCTCAACCGGGAATCCTGTGTTGTCGTTCACATCGCGCTCATTCACTCACAGCGTCACGCAGATGGCTTGCGAGATAATCAATCAACGCCCGCACCTTCGGCGGAAGAAAGCGGTTAGGCGGATACAGCAACCAGACAGGGCCCACATAAGGGTGCCCTTCAAATTCCCAATCGGCGAGCACCTGAACGAGGCTGCCGTTCTGCAGCGCCTCTGTTGCAGCGAAGTCAGGCAAGCTGGCAATACCCACCCCCTGCAACGCAGCCTCGAGCCGAGCGCCCACATGATTGGCGCTATAACGCCCTCTCACTTCAAGCGACTGCGTCTGGGTGTCGCGCCGGAACTGCCATCGGTTGTCATCGACCGTTTCGCCGAGATACAGGCATTCGTGCTGCTTGAGATCGCGTGGCACAACCGGCGCGCCGTGCACTTTCAGATAAGCCGGCGACGCGCATAGCAGCCACGTAACAGCCCCGAGCCGGCGTGCGGCCAGGCCCGGCGGAGGTGAACGGGTCAGGCGTATCACCATGTCGACGTCGTCACGTAGCGGATCGACCTCGCGGTCGGCGAAGATCAGCTGCACGTCCACCTCGGGAAAGCTGCGCAGAAATCCCGGGATCAGCGGATGGATGACCAACTTGGCGAATGCAACCGGTGCACTGACGCTGACTTTGCCGCGCGGCTCGCCCACCACTTGCCCAGCGACATCGACCGCACCCGACGCCGCGCCCACCATGTCGCGGCAATACCGGTAGACCTGCGCGCCCGAATCCGTTACCCGGACGCTGCGCGTCGAGCGCTCCAGCAAGCGCGTGCCGAGCGCTTCTTCGAGGCGTTTGATCTGCCGGCTCACCGTCGACGGCATGCTGCCCAGCTGGCGCGCGGCCTCCGAGAAGTTGCCTGCATCGACGACACGGGCAAACGTCGCCATGTCCGGCAATAGCGCAAAGAGTTCATTGGGATTCATTGTCGTGCTCACGGTGGCCGACGCATTTGTGCGTTTTCGACATAAAAGATGTTCCCCGCGCCACGATTATAGTTTTGCGCGCAATACTCGACAATCCGGACTGTTCTAGCAAAGAGAGATAGAAGGTCCGCCATGTCGAAACAAAAGCGCTTGCTCTGGATATCCGACCTGATGTTGCTGGCGGTAGCCATGGTGTGGGGCACGAGTTATGGGGTCGCGAAAGGCGCACTCGCTTTCTTTCCCGTGCTAGGGCTGTTGGCGCTGCGCTTTGGACTGACGTTTATCGTGCTGTCGCCCGCGTTGCGTTCGCTGCGGCACGCGAAGCCATCCGAGCTAGCCGGCACGCTTGGCACGGGTGCACTGCTGCTCAGCGTGCTGCTCGCCGAGACGTTTGGACTGTCGCTGACGCGCGCTTCGAACGCAGCGTTTCTGATCAGTTTGTGTGTGGTGTTCACGCCGCTTGTCGAATGGGTGCTGCTGCATCGAAAGCCGTCGCGCGTGGAGGGTGTTGCCGTCTTGTTGTCGTTGGCCGGCGCCGCGCTGGTGAGTGGCGGTGTGTTCATTCCAACCGCGGGCGACGCGCTGATTCTTCTGGCTGCGGTACTGCGCGCGTTGATGATCTGCGTGACAAGGCGCGTGATGCGCGACTCGACGCTCGCTCCGCTTTCCGTGACTGCCGTTCAGGCAGGCACCGTGATGTTCGGCAGTGTCGTCGCTGCGCTGGTGTTTTCGTCGCAGCCGTGGCCCGCGCTGCCGTCGTTGGCCGGGCACGGCAGCTTCTGGATCAGCATCGGTTATCTGGTGGCCGCCTGCACCCTGTTCGCGTTCTTCGCGCAGAACTTTGCCGTCAAGCGTAGCAGCCCGACTCGCGTCGCGTTGCTGATGGGAAGCGAACCGGCGTTCGGCGCGTTGTTCGCATATGTGTGGCTCGGGGAGCAGTTGTCCGTGTGGGGCTGGGTTGGAGGTGGCTTGATCGTATTTGCTTCGCTGCTTGCGACTGTGCGTTGGCAGAAACGTGATGGCGTCCCGGTCGATCTGCGTTCGGTGGTTTCTGGTGATGCGTGACGGGCAGACTCTCCAACGCTCGGCCACTTGCCAGGTGCCCGCGCGCATGGAGAAAATTCCCTTCGAAGCGCTGGGAGGTCGTTGGTTCGTCGTAATATTCACGATGCATCATCCCGTGTCCCTAACTTGCCGCGCTTTCATGAGTGCCATTTATCTGTCCTCCAACCCGAAACCTCCCAATCGAACCCGCGGCTCGCTTGGTGCAGCGTGCCGCGCGATAGCGAGGGGGCGCACGCCGGTTGCGATCGCACGCCGGCTTCTGGCCGAAGCGCGCGGCTGGACCGGCGCGTCCCATGGACTGGTGAAGCTCGACGCGCGCGCGACGCATGACATCGACGCATATGCGGCACCCGGGATCGCAGGGCCGGCTGAAGCTCACCGGAAGCATCTGTCGACGCCGGCGCCGCTCGCGTCGATCGATCCCAACCTGCTTGAGGAAACCGAGATCAGTTTCGGCGTTTCGTCTGCGGAACAAGGACAGACCCACCACGCCCATCCGATCGTCATGAGTGCGGTGCTCGAGGCTTCGGGCAAGCGGATAGGCATGCTGCGGGTCGAGCTTGCGGTCGGACAGCCCGCCAACCAGGCCATGATGGAAGCGCTCGAGGTGCTTGCCGCGAGCAGCGCGCAGGCCATCGCCTGTCGGCGGCTCGATGAGCGGCTCAAGGCCGAAAGGCGCGTGCGCGCCGCGGCGGAGGAAACCCTGCGCGAAACGCACAACGCGATGATCAAGCATCAACAGGTCGGCCGGATGGGCGACTTCCGGTTCAACACGCGCACCGGGGAATCGTTTGGGTCACTCGAATGCTACAAGCTGTTTGGTTTCGATCCCGCGCTCCCTGAGATCGACTTCGGCGAATGGACCTCGAAGATCGTTCCCGAAGACAGGCAGCGCATCATCGATACGCTGGCGGACTGCGTGTCGCGCGGCGCGCCGCTCAAGTTCGAGTACCGCATCAAGCTCGACGGCGAAACGAAATATATCGCGTGCGAAGGGGCGCTCGATGTCGACCACGTCGGCGACCCGACTTACTACGGCGTGGTGACGGACGTCACCGACCGGCGGCGTCATGAGGAACGGCTCAACGAAGCCCGGCAGGAACTGGCGACAGCATTGCGTTTCGCTTCGCTCGGCGAGCTTGCGGCATCGATCATCCACGAGGTTAGCCAGCCCATTACCGCCATCCGGCTCGCAGCGGCGGCGTCCCTGCGTTGGCTCGATGTGCCGGGTAGCGAAAAGGAAGTCCGCGACGCCTTGCAACGGCTGTCAGCCGATACCGTCCGTGCGGCCTCCTTTATCGGCGGCCTGCGAGCGCTCTCGCGTGGCGCCATCACGCAACGCGTCGAGATCGATATTGTCGAGGCCGTGCGCGAGGCGCTCACGCTGATCGAGGGACGCGCCGCGCGTGAACGTGTCGCCGTGTTCGCGTCCATTGATCACACAGCCATCCCGGTTCGCGCCGATCGCGTTCAGATCCAGCAGGTCGTGGTCAATCTCGCGAACAACGCACTGGACGCCATGTCGCAGAACGGCGAGCACGTCCGGCAACTGCATATCTCGTGCTTCAAGCCGGACGCAGCCTGTTTCGGCATGTCGTTCGCCGACACGGGGCCGGGCTTCGTCGCCGCCAGTCCGCAACAACTCTTCACGCCGCTCTACACCACCAAGACCGAGGGTATGGGGCTTGGCCTCACGATATGCCGCAAGATCATCCTTGCGCATCACGGCGAGATCAGCGCGCGCGCCAACCAGCCGCGCGGCGCGATCTTCGAATTCAAGATTCCGCTGGGAAGCAGCGCGGACGAATAAATCCTCTTTCCGCAGCCACAGTTCGGCCGCGAGGCCATCGCAGCGCCCACCGCCTACTTGATAATCCCGATCTTCTTGCGATCGATCGTCACGAACACCGACGCGATCAACACCACGCCCTTGACGATGTTCTGCAGATACGGATCGACGCCCGCCATATTCATTCCGTTCGACAGGATCGTGATGATCAGCACGCCGAGTATCGTGCCCTGCACGCTGCCAAGGCCACCGGTAAGGGGCGTGCCGCCGACCACCACCGCAGCGATCACATCGAGCTCGAGCCCTTCGCCGAGTTGCGAAGTCGCAGCCATCGCACGCGCGCTTTGCAGCAGCCCCGCGATACCGCACAGCAGACCGAGCAGCGCAAACATCAGGATCTTCACGCGGTCCACGCGAATGCCGGTCAAACGGGCCACGCGCTCGCCGCCGCCGGTTGCCTTCAGTTCACGCGCAAAGATCGTGAAACGCATCGCTACCCAGCCCAGCACCACGACACCGACCGCAATCCACACGGCGTTCGGCACATCGGCGAAGCGGCCCGTGTAGAAATCGAGAAAGCCTTCGCTCTCGATCGACACCGGCGCGCCGCGCGTGAAGTACAGCACGATGCCGCGATACACCACCATCGTGCCCAGCGTGACGATAAACGACGGCACCATGCCTTTCGCCACCACGAGGCCGTTGATCAATCCGCAAGCGAGCCCGACGAGGGCGGCCGGCACGATCGCGAGCACCCCCAGCGTATTCGAACTGGACGCCGCGGCCAGCGCCGCCAGTGCAACGATCGACCCAACCGACAGGTCGATGGAACCGGCAATTACGACGAAGGTCATGCCAAGCGCGGCAACCGCGAGCACCACGGCCTGCTGCAGCACGATCAATGCATTGCCGGTGGTTAAGAAGCGCGACGAACTGAGCGAGAACGCAATGCACAGCACCACCAGCAACAGCACCGGAAAGGTTCGTCGCAACATCTCGGGCCGCCCCGCCGCTGCAGCCGTGCTGGCGGAGGTGTCGGAATGCTTGCGCAGGGAAAAGGACTGGCGGTTCATGGTCGTCTCATGTCATGAAGCGGACGATGGCGGTTTCGTCCGGCGTCGCACCGGACGCGAACACGTGCTCGACGCGGCCGCCGCGCATCACGGCGAGCCGGTCGGAGAGGCCGATCAATTCGGGCAGGTCGTCGCTGACCAGCAGCACCGCGACGCCCTCTTCGGCCAGTGCGCGGATCACGCGGTAGATTTCGATGCGCGCGCCGATGTCGACCCCGCGCGTCGGATTGTTGAGCAGCAACAAACGCGGCGCCACGTGCAGGCACTTGGCCAGCACCACCTTCTGCAGATTGCCGCCGCTTAGCGTGCGGCACGCGATATCGGCGTGCGCCGCCTTGATCATCAGTCGCGCGCTGAGTTCGGACGCATCGCGCTGTGCCGCAGCCGTATCGAACACGCCGAAGCGGCGCGGCGGGCGCGCCATCACGACGTTGTCCAGCACGCTGAAATCGGCGATCAGCCCTTCGCCGCTGCGGTCGCCCGGCAGATAGGCGACGCCGGCTTGCCACGCCGCCGCGGGACGCTTCGGCGCGTACGCACGCGCGCCGAGTTTCAGCGCGCCGTGTTGCGGCGCGAGCACGCCCATCGCGACCTCCAGCAGCGCTTCGCCGCCGCTGCCCTTCAGGCCGGCGATGCCGACGATCTCGCCACCGTGCACGTCGAGACTCACGTCGCTCACGCGGCCAGCGACGCTGAGATCGCGCACTTCCAGCACGACTTCGGCGGGCGGACGCTGCGCTTTAGGTGGAAACACATGGCCTGAGATATCGCGGCCCACCATTCGCGCATGAATCTCCGCAGGCGCGATGTCGGCCACTAGCGAACCGCCGGCAAGACTGCCGTCCTTCAGGATCGTCAGCCGGTCGGCGACCTGCGTCACTTCGCTCAGATGATGCGACACGAACGCCACCGACAGCCCGCGCCCCTTCAACGCGCGAATCGCCTTCAGCAGCGCGTCGACTTCGCGGTGGCCGAGAAACGCCGTCGCCTCATCGAGAAACAGGATGCGCGGCTCGTGCGACAAGGCCCGCGCAATCTCGATGCATTTCCATTGACCGAGGTCGAGCCGCGCAAGCCCGGCCGATACCTGGATGCCCGCATCGAAGCTGTCGAGCACCTGCTGTGCGGCGCGCTCGAGCGCTTTCGTTTGCAGAAAGCCGCAGCGCGAGAAGCGGCTCAGGCGGTCGATAAAGATGTTCTCCGCCACCGTCAGCGACGGATTGACGGTGATTTCCTGGTGAACCAGCGCGACGCCGCGGCGTTCGGCCTCGCGCGTGTCGAGCGGCGCGTAGCCGGCGTCGAACAGACGCATCGCGCCGTCGTCGGGTCGCTCGGCGCCGGCGAGGATCTTCAGCAGCGTCGATTTGCCGGCGCCGTTCTCGCCGACCAGCGCATGCACCTCGCCGGGCTCGAGCGCGATCGACACGTCCCGCAGCGCCACGGTATTGCCGAAGCGCTTGTTGATATGCTCAGCGACGAGAGTCATCAGTCATTGGCAGAAGCAGTCGGTGAACATGGCCAGAGGTAACGTGTCACAGCACTCAGCTGTACTTCAGCTCGAACGCGGCGGCCGGTGCATTCGGCGTATAGGCGCGCGAATGTTTGCGGAAGTCGTACGGCGGAATGCCCTTCGGAAAGTCCTTTTCGAACTGCGGCACCTGTTCGCGCGTCAGCGGCAGCAGACGCAGCTTGACCGTATCGTCCTGCTTGCTGGTGGGCTTGCCCTTGATCTGGTCGTACAGCATCACGAGTGCAAAGCCACCCTGCAACCAGTGGCCGCCGATATCGAACAGCAGTTCGCCGCGCTTCACGGCTTCGACGTTCTCCGGGTTCAGGTCCATCGCCACGACATAGACGTCCTTGCCCGGTACCTTGCCGGCGTTGTGCAAGGCCGCCATCACGCCGGTGGCCGTGCCACCGTTGGCGGCCCACACGCCCTTGATGTCGGGATGCCCCTGATACAGCGATTCGAACGCGGTCTGCGACGTGTCGCGCACGAAGTTGCCGTCGACTTCGCCTGCCACGGTCACCTCCGGATGCTCTTTCAGCGCACGCGCCAACCCCTTACGCCGGTCGATCGCCACCGACGTGCCGGCCGTGCCGTTCACCACGCCGATCACCTTCTTGCCGTTCGCGCCGGCCGGAATCGTCGAAAACAGCTTGATCGCCATCTGGTAGCCGGCTTCTTCGTCGCTCGGGCCGATAAAGGCGATGTAGTTGGGAAAACGTGGAGTCTGCGGGCTGAAGTCCGGATACGAGTCGGTCAGAACCACCGGAATGTTGGCGTTCTTCGCCAGCGTGAGCCCCGGCACCGCGGTCGACCAGTACGGCGTGAAGATGATGCCGTCCACCTTCTGCGCGACCAGATCCTCGAGGCTGCTCAGCATGCGGTCCGGCTTGTTGTCGGCGTTCAGCACGATCAGGTCGACACCCAGCTGGCTCGCGCCCTGCTTCATGAAGGCGATGTAGTTGTTCCAGAACTGCGCATCGAGCGTCGGCACCACCACGCCGATCCTGAGGTTTTGCGCCGCATGCACGTTGCCTGCCACCAGCGGCAGCAGCGCCGCGCCTACCAAATACTTGAGGGACCGCCGTTTGCTGGCCTGCATGTTCGTCTCCTTGTGGTTTTGTGTCGTTGTCTGCAGTGCGGTGCGGCCTTTAGCGTGGCTCGATCACCGGTACGGTCGCAGCGCCTGAATAGTTCAGATAGACGGTCTTCTTGCGCAGATAGGCCTCGAGCCCATGCGTGCCGTCGTCGCCGCCGACGCCGCTGTCGCCATAGCCGCCATGAAAACCTTGCAGGCTCTCGGGGCCGACGCGGTTCACATAGACTTCGCCGAATTCCAGTTCATTGACCGTGCGCATGATCGCGCGCATGTCGTTGGTGAACAGATAAGCGGACAAGCCGTAGCGGCTCGTATTGGATAGCGCCAGCGCTTCGTCGAGCGTATCGAACGGCATGATCGGCACCACCGGCCCGAAGATTTCCTTGCGCATGATCGGCATGTCGGCCGACAGCCCGGTCAGCACGGTCGGGTTGTACCAGTAGCCGCCCGCGCTCGGCGCGCTGGCTGGGCGCCCGCCGCCGTACGCGACGTGCGCGCCCATGCCGATCGCTTCTTCGACCAGCGCGTCGACCTTGTCGAGTTCCTGCCGGCTGACTTTCGGACCGATATCGGTCTGCTCGTCGAGCGGCATGCCGACCTTCAGTTGCCGCGTCGCCGCGACGAAGCGCTCGACGAACGCGTCGTATACGTTGCGCTGGACCAGCGTGCGTTCATTGCAGATGCACACCTGGCCGCAGTTCATAAAGCGCGAGGTGGCGGCCGAACGCACCGCGAGATCGAGATCGCTGTCGGCCATCACGATGAACGGTGCCTTGCCGCCCAGTTCGAGCGACACCGGCGTCAGGTTCGCCGCGGCGGCCGCCATGATGCGCTTGCCGGTCGGTACGCTGCCCGTCATCGACAGCAGATCGAGGTCCGGAGATCGCGTGATGGCCTCGCCGACACGTGCACCGCTGCCATTGACGATATTGACGACGCCCGCCGGCACACCAGCCTCGTCGAAAATGCGCGCCATCTCCTGAGCCGACAGCGGCGTCATTTCGTGCGGCTTGAGCACGACGGTGTCGCCCGCGATCATCGCCGGCGCGACCTTGCGCGCGACCAGTACGCTCGGATAGTTCCACGGGATGATCGCGCCGACCACGCCGAGCGCGACCCGCTGGATCCAGATCTGTTCGCCGGGGAAGTCGGACGGCAGGATTTCGCCCTGAATGCGCCGCGCGAATTCCGCGAAATAATCGAAGAATTCGGCGGTGCCGGCGACTTCGCCGCGCGCTTCGCGAATCGTCTTGCCTTGCTCGAGCACCACGACCCGCGCGAGCCGCCCGGCGTCGCGCCGCACCAGCGCGGCGATGCGCTTCATGTACTGCGCGCGCTCCAGCGGCGAGCGCTTCGACCATGCGCCAAAGGCGCGCCGCGCGGCGGCGATCGCCATGCCGACCTGGGCGGCCGACACCTGCTGGACGGTCTGCAGCACCTCGCCGGTAGCCGGGTTGACGACCTCGAAACTGCCGTCCTCTCCGTTCACCCATTTACCGTCGATGTACGAACGGCTCTCGATGTCGCGTATTGCTTCCATGCGCTTCGTATTCCTTCACTGAAAGACATACGGCGGCCAACGGAACGCCGCATGTCACTGAGAACAGAACCCGGCAAAAAAGGAAGGCGGACGCGCGGGCGGATGAGCCGCGCCGGCGTCGTTGAGACCTGCGACTGAGTGTAGGCCAGATTGATCGCTTCGAGCATTTGGTGGTTCTACCTATGCTCGGATCGATCAATTTTGACGGTCGAACCGGTTCGGCACGGCGGCGGCGTGCGCGCGGATAGCATCGCGCGAAGCTCCGCCGCTGTGGGCGGGCGAGCGCGGCAGCATGACACACGGCAAATTCAGGTGGGGATTTTGATCGATTCGATCATTTTTGCGGCGATGCGCCGTTCATACGGCCCGATCGCGCTGCGATTCGATCCATTTGATGAAAGACTGGACCGCCGGATTCATCGCGGTTTCCGGCCGGCACACCAGATAAAAGCCGCGAGCGCGCCGCAACACGACCGGCGACAGCAGATGCAGCCGGCCCTCGGCCAGATCGCCGGCCAGATAGCGCCGTTGCACCATGCCGACGCCGATGCCGTCGAGCGCGCTCTGGTAGATCAGCGACATGTCGTCGAACGGGATCCGGTTGGTCGCGATCACGTCGGCAAGGCCGGCGGCTTCGAGCCAGTCCGGCCAGTCGTCGAGATGCAGCGTATGGACCAGCAAGGTCGACGACGCGAGCGCCTCGTCGAGCGGCTGCCCGGCAAAGCGCTCGCGCATCGCGCTGTTGCCTACCGCCACCAGTTCATCGGCGAACAGCTGCGTGGCGTGCAGGCCGGGCCAGTGGCCTTGCCCGTAGCGCACGCCGAGGTCGACGTGGTCGCGCTCGAAATCGACTGCATCGAATGCGGTAGAGAGGCGCAGTTCCACTTCGGGATGCATGCGCTGAAAATCGGGCAGGCGCGGAATCATCCAGCGCACCAGCAACGTGGTGTACGCGCGCAGCGTCACCTGGGTACGGGCCGACGCGGCGGACAGCAGATCGGTCGCTTCGCTCATCATCCCGAACGCGCGTTCTAACGTGCGCGCGTAGCTCTGGCCGTGCGTGGTGAGCAGCAACTGGCCGCCTTCGCGATCGAACAGCCTGACGTTCAGCGAGTCCTCGAGATTGCGGATATGCCGGCCGACCGCTGTCGGCGTGACGTGCAGTTCTTCGGCGGCGCGAGTCAGCGTGCCTTGGCGGGCAACGGCTTCGAATGCCCGTAAGGCGTTGAGCGGCGGCAAACGGTGCATCTCGGCGGCTCTCCTGTCCGGGCGCACGGGGAAAGCCGCTACTTTACCGCAGCACCGGCACACCGCCGGGCCGTGTGCCGGTGCTGCAGGCTGCTGCACACCGCTGCGGCTCACGGCTTAGCGCTCGCGCAACAGGCGGCCGTAGCCGTCGATCGGTTCGCCGATGCCGCTCACGCGCAGCGCGTGCCACATCATCGCCGATGCCGCGGAGATTACCGGCTTGCCCAGGTCGCGCTCGAGCAGTTCGAGCGCGCCGAGCGTCGGCATACCCACGCCGCTCAGAAAGATCGCTTCGGCGTCGGGCCGGTCGACCTTGCGCGCGACCTCATAGGCGCGCTCGTCGCTTTCCTCGTAGATGTTGCGCACGTTGTCGAGGCGGCCGTAGCTGACCACGTCGATATCGTGTTCGCGCAGATGCGCGACGCCTTGCAGCGTGGTCGCTTCGTTGTACGGCGTCGCGTACGCAATGCGCGCGACGCCGAGCTTGCCGAATGCCGCCATCACCGAACCGAATGCGGTGATAAAGCGCAGCTTCCATTGCTGCTCGATGCGTGCGATCAACGCCGCTTCCGCTTCGCGCCCGAGCGTGTAGCTGGTCGCGGTGTGCGCCATCACGACGACGTTCGGCGACACCATCGCGAGCAGTTCGAGACACGGGTCGATGCTTTCGATCTGGCTGCGGTTGCGCTCGTCCTGGCCATCGTGCGTGCCGGCCGCGCCGTGCGCGGTCATGCGCGTGAAATGCACCGACACGCCCCGCGGCGCCAGCTCGAACATCTCCGGCTCGACGGTCGGGTTGCCGGGCGGCACCAGAAAGCCGATGCGCGCTCTCCATCCTTTCATACGTTGACCTCTGGAACGATAGGGCCCGGCAACGGTGCCGGGTAGTTTGACAATCGGCGCTGCGGTGTCGGGGCTGCGTTACGCCGGCCTGATGCTTGAGCTGTTTGTACGGGTTGTGTCGCTTGTGCTATTTGCCGCGGCGTCCACGCGTGCCACGAAGGCGAGCGTTTCGCGCGCGCAATCATCGGGATGCGTGGCAGCGATGTGATACGAGTCGGCCGGCACCTCGACCCACAACGAACCCGCGACGCTTTCACGCAAGCGCTGCAGATCCGCCGCCGCGGGACGCTGGTCGTAGTGCGATTTGTCCACCGCCACCGGCGCGCCGGCCGCGATGAAAAGCGTCGGGCAGCGCACGCGTTCCGGATGGCTCGGACCATCGATGCCGGGCAGCAGGCGAAAGCACGCCGCCACGCTGGCAGCGGGCGCGGTGCCCATTGCGCGGGTCCACCACTGCATCGCCGCCGGCGACAGGCTGCTGCCCATGCGGCCCGGCATCGTCTCGTGCGCCCAGCGTTCGACACCATTGCCCGCGCCTTCGACCATCGCGAGCCAGTCGCCGATCCATGGGCCGAGCGCCTTGTTCGGCGAAGGCAGCATGCCGGCTAGCGTCAGCGATGCAATCCACGGTAGCTGCCGCTGCGCCAGTTCGAAGGCAATCAGTGCGCCGAGTTTGGTCGCGACCAGATGCACTCGCGTGCGGCCGAGGGCGGCGACCATCTGCGCGATGTCGTCGGCCCAGTCGGCAATCGTGAAGTCCGGCGGCAGCGCGCTCGAGCGGCCAAAGCCGCGCAGGTCCGGACGCAGCACGCGATAGCGGCGCGCCAGTTGCGGCGTCCATGCACGCCAGGTCTCCGCGCGCTCGGCGATGCCATGCAGCAGCAGCACGGTGTCGGGCGTGCGCCAGCCGTCGGTGTAGTCGTCTTCGATGCAGAAGAGTTCGCCGTGCGGCTCGCCGTACGGCTTGCCGTACGCGTTGCCGTCGCGTGCGCCGCGTACCGCCACGCGGTGTGCGGCAGCTGCCGGCTCTTCGTTGAATTGAACGGTGTCGGTCATGTTCGTGTCTAGCGGTCGAAAGCAGGTCGGAAAGGATGATCAGGAAGCGGGTTGGCAGCGGTGCGAATCGGCATCGGCCAGCGCCCGCGCTGCAAACGCGGCGCGTCAGCGCGCCTGTTGCAACTGGCCGCCCGGCGGCGCCGCGTGATTGCGCTTGAGCAGCAGCGTCACGCTCATGCCGAGCAGCGCAAGCACCACCATCGGCAGCAGGCCCATGCGGAAGTTGCCGGTCAGATCGCGAATCCAGCCGATCAGCGTCGGGCAGATGAAACCCGCGACATTGCCGATCGCGCAGACCTGGCCAATACCCGCCGCGGCCGAGCGCTCGGACAGCGATTCCGCGCACAGCGCGAACATCGGCGCCTTGACCGCGTAGCAGCCGGCAAGCGCGACCGTCAACGCGATCACGGTCGGCGCCAGCGTCGTCAGAAACATGCAGGCGATCAGCCCCACCGCCGATACCGCGAGCGGCAGCGCCGTGTGCCAGAAACGTTCGCCGGTACGGTCGGAGCGGCGTGCCCAGACGATCATCGCCGCGGTGGCGACACCGAACGGAATCGCGTTGATCAGGCCGGTCTGGAAGTTGGTCAGGCCGAACGCCTTGATGATCTGCGGCTGCCAGTAGCTCAACGCATAGTTGCAGCCGACCGAGCCTGCGTAGACCACCGCGAGACCCAGCACGCGCAGGTTGCGCAACACCTGCCAGATCGACTCCGCTTCGACGATGGCTGGCCCGCTGCGCTCCGCAGCAAGCCGCTCGTTCAGCCATTGACGTTCGTCGTCGGCAAGCCAGCGCGCCTGCGCCGGGTTATCCGGCAGCACGACGAGACACAACAAACCCATCAGCACCGCAGGCACGGCCTCGATGATGAACAGCCACTGCCAGCCATGCAGCCCGAAATAGCCTTCGAGGCCGAGCAGTGCGCCCGAGATCGGCGAACCGATGAAATTGGCGAGCGGCATCGCCATCAGAAACAGGCTCAGCACATGCGCGCGGTTGCCACGCGGAAACCAGGTGCCGAGATAGAGAATCACGCCGGGGAAGAAGCCCGCTTCGGCGACACCCAGCAGGAAGCGCAGCAGCAGGAACGACTTCACGCCGGTCACGAAGGCGGTCGCGCCCGAGACGAGGCCCCAGCTGATCATGATCCGGCAGATCCAGCGGCGCGCGCCGACCTTCGCCATCATCATGTTGGCCGGCACTTCGCACAGACACAGCGACACGAAGAATGCACCGACGCCCCAGCCGAACACGGTCGCGGAGAAACCCAGCTGATGGTTCATCTGCAACGCGGCGAAGCCGACATTGACGCGATCGATGAAGGAAATGAAAAACGCGATAACGAGAAACGGGACGATGCGGCCCGAGATCTTCGTGATCGTGCGCGTCTCTATGGACGCGTGCGGAAGCTGCGGCATCAAGCGTGTCTCCTCGTGGCGCCGCGGCGTATCGAATGCGCGGTCTGGCTCAGTGGCTGGGCGCTAGGATAGGAAATTCATGCGTGTGCCGCCATCGACATTTTTTCTGCGGAGAGTGAAGTTTTTGTCGATGGGGAGGATGAGGTGCGATGACCGGTGAATGCGGCCAGCCTCGGTCCGCTTGCCGGAGCGCGTTTGTCGACTGCTTCCTGCCGCGCCTGCGGGCTCGCGTCGCAGCGGCGTGATGCGCGCGGCGGTCAATAGAGCCCGCCTTCGCCAAGCGCCCAGTTTCCGGCCGCACAGGCCCGTTGCCGCCGCCGCTGGTCGTAGGTCTCCATGATGGGCCGCGATAACAGTTGCTGAAAACGGTCCTGCAGTTGGGAAGGCACCTCTTTCGCGCTCCAGCCGTGATGCAGCAGGTACTGTGCGAGCGCCGGACTATTTCGCTCAACCGCCGCTTGCAGCGGTATCGCATGGCTATCAGGATGACCCGGATCGAAGCGGACATGGGTCAACCACGCACCCGTGCGTTGCGCAACCACGTCTGGCGGCGAATTCTGCGCCCAGTCCGCCAACTCGCGCCACATGCTCTCTTCTTCGTCGGGCGTTTTCACGTCCATGCCGGCGTGAAGAAGCCACGCGAAGGAATCCTCCGTCGCGCCGCGCGCCGCTGCCACGAACACGCTGTCGGCCGCATATTCGCCTCTCACTGCGTGCGGATCGACGCCTTGCTTGATCAATGCCTCCATCGAACGCGTCGAACCTGCCATCGTTGCGCCGTAGAACGCGCTGTCGCGATCCTTGGGCCCCCACAGCGGCATGAACTGCCCGGTAATTGCCGGGTTGTCGCGAAAGCCGACCAGTGCAGCCAGCGAACTGGGGAAGTAGTACAGCGTGCCGTCCTTGCAGAAAGCCGGATCGACGTGGTCGATTTCCTTGCTTTGATAGGTTTGCGGCGTGAGGTCTTTCAGCATTACCGCGAGCGTGCTGGTCGCGTTCGCCAGCACGGCCCGGCTGATCCATTCGCTGCGTCCGGCGCTTTCGTCGCAGTCGTATTCGCGGCAGCCTGCCAATGCGGATTTAAAGGCGGCGACATTGTCGCTGCGCAACGCGGCCTTCATACGCTGCACCGTGTCGGCTTCCCGCGCTTTGCGCTGGTCCTCGCGAGCGTAGCGTGCAACGTCCTGATATTGCTCGTACACGATCAGACCCAGCCAGAACACGGCAATCGCCGCCAACAGGATTTGCAAGCCGAACGCGATCGACTTTCGCGCTCCTTCCCGCCATGGTGTTTCGCGGGCGGCATAAATCAATAGCAGGACAATCGACGCAAGGCTCACCGGAATGCCGACATATTCCAGGCCCATGAAATACACCAGCCCGGCGCCGTAATCACCCGCGGCCAGCAGCCCCAACCAGCCCAAAACGCTGTAAATCAGCATGCCCCAAAGTCCAATTCCGGAGAGGACAAGGAGAACCGAAGGGCGTTGCCTGAACATCGGTGCCGGTGCAGGCGCAACAACCGGTTCGGTATTGGGGAGTTGCTGACTCATCGTGCGAGGCCCAGATATTTTTTTGATTAGTCGGACTTTATCTCATCGAATGTAGGCTTGTCAGACTAACTCGATATCGTTCTCGCCACCGATTTGGATCATTGTCAGAATCGCCCGTCAATAAATTCAATCGGCATATTTTTGATCAATCTTCGATTCATTTTATGCGGATGGTTTCATGCACCAATGGTTAGCGAAACGATGGTTAATGTCTTCTTGTGGAGCATCACCCGGTTCGTCGGTCTTCTTTATGACAAACCCGAAAGCCGCGAATATCGCCCCTGGTCCCCCGCGCGTTATTCGTCTTTAATCCGCTTGACAGAACGCCGCGCGGCCGCCGCGACAATACCGACAGCCGCTTCCAGTTGCGCCGAAGCCGGCCAACCCGTGTTGATACGTAGATAACGCCCAGAGCGCACCGAATTTGAAAAGATAAACCCCGGCGCCACGAATACGCCCTTCCGCAACGACTCTTCGAACACCGCCTCGGCCGACACATCCTCCGGCAACTCGACCCACAAACACATGCCGACGCGCGGTAGCGTTGCCGCTGCGGTCCCAGCTCCTGGCAGCGCGCAGCGGTTTGTCGCTGTCGGCTGTCGCGGCTCCGGGCGCAATCGGGATCGCCGCGTGCACTCAGGCATTGCGGTGGATCGCGCGCGCCCTCGCAGGCCGTCGACACGTCTCTGATACCGGTGCGCGCAGTCATCGCGAAAGCGAAAGAGCTTGACTGGATTGTGCCCCGGGCGTACTGTGCTCAGTTGAAGTCTTCAAGAAGTGCGATTGCTCATCATTGCCCGTCCCCCGCGGTATTCGTTGTCCTCTCCCTCCTTGATACTTTTTCTCGCGCCCGCATCAAAGCGCAAATACTCAATCGTTTTAAGGAAGTTCTCATGGATACCGGTACCGTCAAGTGGTTCAACGACAGCAAGGGTTTTGGCTTCATTACCCCGGACAAGGGCGGCGACGACCTGTTCGCACACTTCTCCGAAATTCGCGGTGACGGTTTCAAGACCCTCGCCGAAAACCAGAAAGTCAGCTACGAAACGAAGCGCGGCCCCAAGGGCCTGCAAGCATCGAACATCACACCGCTGTAAAGCAGCCGCGGTAAGCTGCCACAGTAATCTGCATGAGTATCCGGTCCCGTACGGGACCGGCGCTGTACGATCCATCGTTCAGCACTTGCCTCGGTTGCGGGCGCCGTTGGTTCATCACGGCGGCCGCTTCGCGTTCAGGCGTCCGGGGCTTATCTGCGCGAACGTCCAGTCACACGATCCATTTACCGCGATTTCGCGAGCGATCCGTCAGGAGGACACCATGGCCAAAGGTCAATTGCGCAGCAACAAGGAAGCGAAGAAACCCAAGCAGGCCAAGGCTAAACCGAGTCCTGGCGCTGCGTTGAACTGGGCGTCACCCAAGACGCCGGCACCGGTCAAATCCGGGGAAAAGAAGTAAACCCCCGAGGCCCGACACCGAACCGGGCCAGTCGCCCGATTTGCAGCCCGGTTCGCAGACGATGCGCGCATCACCTCGTTGCCGCTCGCTCGTACACATTGCGTATTCGACGTTGTGTCGGGAAGCCAACCCATCCCTTGCAGAAAGCGGAGATCAACACGCCGGCTTCTGGTAAGGTCAATCATTTTGCGGAGAAACCGGTTTGGCAAAAGAAGAACTACTGGAACTAGACGGCGTCGTGGACGAAGTACTGCCTGACAGCAGATACCGTGTCACGTTGGAAAACGGCGCAGTCGTCGGTGCATACGCATCGGGCCGCATGCGCAAGAACCACATTCGCATTCTCGCGGGCGACCGCGTCACCCTGGAATTGTCGGTCTACGATTTGACGAAAGGCCGCATCAACTTCCGTCACAAGGACGAGCGCGCACCTGCGCGGCCGGCCCGAAACGGCAATTTCAACCGTCGTTGACCAACGCGGCCAGGGGATCCGGCCGAAGGGCCAGATTCTCGATGGCGCGCAATCGTCGAAAGCGACGCATATAGACCTCGCAAGAAGGTCCGTTACCTTGGCCGAGCCGACGCCCGACCCCCCGGGCAAAGGCGCGAGCCAACCGCCGTAAGCGGGCCGGTTACCGCCGCAACACCGTACCGGCCAACAAGCGGAAATGCACTCCGCTTCCCTTCCCCGCTGCAACCCGCGCGCTGCTGTTTGACGCGCACCGGCTCGCCTTCCCCGCTACAGCCTTATACCCGCCCGCCTTGCAAGCTTCGATGCGTTTCGAGCGCACTGCGTTCAACCCAGTTGTGCTGCAACAGCCCGTCTTCGCGCACATGCAATACCGCCGTTCCCGTCATGTCGATCGGTGACTGGCAGGGTTCCGATCCCATGAAGCCATTGTTTTTGCCGGTTACGCGCCAGCGGCTCACGACCCGGTCACCGGCTTCATTCTGAAAAGTTTCGATGACCTCGAACCCGAAGTCGTTGATGCTCGCGAGGAACGCGGCGACCCACTTCTTGAATTCGGTACGCGAACGAATGACCACCCCACCCGTCGTGATCGCGAAGTCCTCCGCCACGAGTTGATCCACGGCATCGGGATTGCGTGACTGCCAGACCTGGCGCCAGAAGTTCTCGACACGCTCAACTGAATTACGCTTTTCCATGTTCCTGCTCCACAAAAGCAATCAAGTCATACGGCTAAGCGTTCCGGACTCCCATCGAATGCCGCACGCCCGAATTTATTATGTGAGCTTGCGATCAAGATGACAAACGACTAATCTTAATCACATCTAGCAGATCGACGAATGGATGGAAGCATGACGCTGGATCTGGATTTACTCCGTGCGTTCGTTGCTGTCGCAGAGTCTGGCAGCTTTACGGCGGCGGCCAACGTGGTCGGACGTTCTCAATCGGCGGTCAGCCAGAAGGTGTTGCGACTGGAAGACGCGTTGAACGTACGCGTGTTCGAACGCACCAGCCGCTCGCTGAAGCTGACGCCCGATGGCGAACGTGTACTCGCAGCCGGAAGGCGCCTTCTCTCGCAGTACGATGCGTTCGTGCATGAGCTTCGCGAGCCTGCGCAACCCACGCGCTTGCGGCTCGGTGTTTCCGAAAACCTCGTGCAGTCGCAACTGCCCCTTATCCTGGCGCGTTTCGGACAGCGTTTTTCGTCGGTTCAGCTCGACCTGACCACGGGTTCCAGCCACGAGCTCATCGAAAGTCACGAAGCCGGCCTTCTCGACGTCGTGTTCGCCAAGCGCAAACGCGAGGGCTCGTCGCATCGCGGGCGTGTGATCTGGCGCGAACCTCTGGTCTGGCTCGCCGCGAAAGGCTATCGAAGCGACGCATCTCGCCCGGCGCGCCTCATCATGATGCCGCCGCCCTGTGCCTATCGCGAGGTGATGACGGAGACGCTCGAAGCAGCCCGTCGCGAATGGGCCGTGGCCTGCACGGCCAGCAACCTGATCGGTGTGCAAGCCGCGGTGGTGGGAGGACTGGGCGTCACCGTGCTGGGTAAGTCTTTCGTGCAAAACGGTATGAAGGTTCTGCCGACCTCCGCGCAATGGCCGGCGCTGCCCGCATCCGAAGTCGCGGTCATCGGCGAAGAGCCGACCACACAGCACATCGTCGAACCGCTTGTATCGATGTTTGTCGACGTATTGACGGAAAGCTCGTCGATTGCACTGGACGCGAAGGTCACGTCGGAATAGCACGCCTGCGGGAGAAACATATTTGCTCGGCGCACAGCTAGTGCCCAACCCGGCTTCGCGCCGCGCCCGGCCCACCGGGACAATCGCTTGATCCAGGCGAACCGCTGCTAGCTGCCATTCATACTTTGCGCTTCAACCTCTGGGTGTCGGTCCACATAATCCTCTAACCGCGATTCGCAAGTCATGCGAATCGCGCCATTCAGAGGACAGACAATGGGCTCCACCATCACCGAGAAAATCATCGCGCGTGCTGCAGGGCTGCGCTCCGTAGCACCGGGCGATGACGTCATGGTCAAGCCCGATTTCGTGCTTGCATACGATTTTCCTGGTTACACGAACGTGTATTTCAGGCAGTTGAAGCAGGACCTCGGCATCGAGCGGATCGCCGAACCCGAACGATTCGGCATCTTCATCGATCACATGATTCCCGCTGCCTCGGCTGAGGAGGAAGCGTTTCACATCGAGACGCGGCAGTGGACTACCGAGAACCAGGTCGCGCTGCTCGAAAGAAAGGGAATTGGACATCAGGTCGCCGCCGAGGTTGGCTATGCCGTGCCGGGCGCGCTGGTCGTTCATTTCGATCCGCATATCAGCCAGTTGGGCACGTTCGGCACGTTGGCGCTCGGTATTCACCGGAACATGCTGGAAGCCTATGCGCGTGACCGTATCGCGCTGCGCGTGCCGCATACGGTCCGTATCGATCTCGAGGGCAAGCTCAATCCGGGTGTGATGGCGCGAGACGTGTTTCACCACATCGTCAGACAGATCGGCTCCGGCGGTTGCCGCTTCAAGGTGATGGAACTGGCGGGATCGGCACTCGACTCGATTTCGATCGAGGGGCTTCAAACCATCACCGGGCTCGCGATGTTCACGGGCGCCATTTCGGCGATCGTCGATCCCCAGGGCGAGCGGCTGCGCTATGCACTTGCACGGGCGAAGATGTCTGTCGAACCGCTCCACAGCGATCCGGACGCATCCTATGCGGCCATACACACCATCGATCTGGGCGCGATCGAGCCGATCGTCGTGGTGCCGCCGAGCCCTGCGAACACGCGCGATCTGCGTGACTTTATCGGCCTGCCTATCCATGCAGGATATCTGGGCTCATGCGCATCGGGGCGCCTCGAAGACCTTCGAGCGGCGGCGGCCGTTCTGCGCGGCCGGCGCGTTGCCGACGGTTTCAGCCTGAACGTCGTGCCCACTTCGCAGCAGATCATGCTCGAGGCGTCGCGCGAAGGCCTGCTGTCGACGCTCGTCGAAGCGGGCGCGTTTATCTCTTCGCCTAGCTGCGACTACTGCTACGGCCGCATCGGCACGATAGCCGCGAAACAACGTGCCGTCTCCACAGGCACGCTCAATGTTCCGGGACGCATGGGCAGCGCCGATGCGGAAATCTATCTGTGCAACGCCGGGGCCGTCGCGGCCGCGGCGATCGAGGGCCGCATTGCCGATCCGCGCCACTACCTGTGAGAGCAACCATGACTCTGAAGAATCCTCGCGGACGCGTTGCGTTCGTGTTTTCCGACGATGACTACGACGTGGATCAGATCGTAGGCGTGAAGAACATCCGGGTTCAGGACCGCGACGAACTGCGGCGCATCGTGATGAAGTCGATCGACCCCGATTTCGTTTCGACCGTACAGGTAGGCGACATTCTTGTCGGCGGCCACAATTTCGGATACGGCCACCCTCACTACCCCCCGATGACAGCGATGCGAGATCTCGGCATCTCGGCGGTCATTGCCGAATCGTTTTCGCCCGGCTACTGGTGGGGTGAAATGGCAGAGGGATTTCCGCAGATCACGTGCCCCGGCATTCTCGAACTGGCGCGGCGATGGGATCAGGTTGAAGTCGTATGGAGCGCAAACGTCGTCAGGAATCTGACCACTGCGCGCTCACTGTCATTCGAGCCGCTTGGCCCCGTCGCGCAGCAGATGCTCAGTTCGGGCGGCCTCGTCGGTTACCTCCAGTCCTTACCCTCACCCTTGCCCTTGCCTTGACGGATCAGCCCATGACAACGCTGTCACCCATTTCGCGAGACTGCGGAGCGTCGACTGCGCTACGCCAAGCAGTCGATAAAAGCCGTGCTCTCGTGATTCCCGGCGCCTACGACGCCTTCAGCGCAAAACTCGTCGAAAGCGCGGGATTCGATGCGGTCTATGTCGGCAGCTATGCGACGGCTGCAGCCGCGCACGGCATGCCCGACGTCGGCAGCCTGACGCTGGACCAACTCGTCGATCATGCGCGCAAAGTCGCGTCGGCCGTCTCCGTGCCCGTGATTGCAGACGCCGAAGGGGGTTTCTTCGAAGCCGGCAATATCTGGCGAACGGTGCAGGAATTCGAACGCGCCGGCGTCGCGGCGATTCACATCGAAGATCACGCGGGCGGCAAACATACCGATCTGCCGCAACGGCTGATCCCCCTCGAACAGATGCTCGCCCGGCTGCGCGCCGCGCTCGACGCCCGCCGTTGCGCCGACTTCATCATCATGGCCAGAACCGACGCGATGTGGGCCACTCAAGACGAGGATGAAGCGATTCGGCGTGTGAAGGCTTTCGCGGAAATCGGCATCGAATATATCTTCGCCAACGGAGCGACGCCCGACGTGCTGCGTCGAATCCGGAAAATGGTGCCCGCGAAATACGTGACGATCAATCACCCGACGGTGCGCGACCGAAGCGAATGGAATGATGCTGCCGATATCGTTCTCGACTACGGCTTCTGCCTGCAGGCGGTGGCAAAGTCGCTCACCGCAGCGTTGTCGGCCTACCGCGCGTCATCAGACATGGGCAGCACCGATGTCTATCTCGAACCCGCCAATGTGCTGGAGGCGCGGCTGGGATACGACGCTTTTACGCAGCGGGCGAATCGATATTCCTGAAACCTCGTCACCCGCCGAACCCATATTTCGCATCCCGCATCGATATAAAGGAATTCCAGAATGAGAACGGAACCGGCCCATTTGCTCGCCGACAATTTTGCGTTCCTCGAAGGGCCGCGCTGGTACGGTGGTCATCTCTGGGTTTCCGACATCACCGACCAGAAGCTCTATCGCGTCACCCGGGACGGCAAGCGCGAAGTCGTGTGCGAGGTACCCCAGCGTCCCTCCGGGATCGGCTTTCTGCCGGATGGCTCGGTTGTCGTAGCTTCGATGGTGGACCGCAAACTGATGCGCGTCGTCGACGGCAAGCTGGTTCTGTACGCGGACTTGTCCACGCTGGCCCCCGCCGATCTGAACGATCTTGTCGTCGATGATGTCGGGCGAGTCTATGTCGGAAACTTTGGCTACGATCTGTTCGGCGGCGCGAGCAAAGTGCCCGCGGATCTCTTCGTCGTCGAGCCCGATGGAACGGCACGTGTCGCCGCGCGCGGCTTCGACTTCCCAAACGGCGTGGTCCTGAAAGACGACGGCACCAAGCTGATCATTGCCGAATCTTGGTCGAACCGGCTCAGCTGTTTCGATCGGGACAAGAACGGTGTGCTGTCGGGCCGTCGCGTTTATGCGGACCTCGGCGAGCGCCAGCCTGACGGCATCTGCATTGATCGTGAAGGTGGAATCTGGGTGCCATGCTTCAACACGGGAGAGGTGCTTCGTATTCTGGACGGCGGCGTGATCACGGATCGCGTATCGGTAGGCGACCGGCGTGCGGTCGCGTGTCAACTCGGTGGAGACGATGGGCGCACGCTGTTTTGCTGCACCTTCGATGGCCTCCCGGAGGATCTGATGACCGGCAAACGTCTGGCGGCCATTTACACGGTGCGCGTGCCGATCCCGGGGAATGGACTGAATACCGCTTGAGCACGGCGACGCAAGTATCCGCCGTTTGCGTTTGCGTCATCCGCTATGATCGATGTTCCCGCCAACGGAGAACAGCCGATGACCCGCCCGGATTTCATCAAGCACTGGACCGAACTGGAACAACCCGATGCGCACTCCTATCCCGGCGACACCGAGCCCATGGTGCTCGACGCGCCGCTTTCGGCTGCACTCGGCATTACGCGCATCGGTATCCATCATGTGAGGCTTCTGCCTGGCCGCAGGACCTCCTACCCGCATGCCGAAAGCACCGAACAGGAATTCGCGTACGTGCTCGAAGGCAAACCCGACGTATGGATCGACGGCGTGCTTCATCCTCTGGCGGTGGGCGACTGTGTCGCGTTTCCGTCCGGCACGGGAATCTGCCACACCTTCATCAACAACACGAAGGATGAGGTCAGGCTGATGGTGATCGGCGAACGTCCGCGCGACGACAACCGGATCCGCTATCCGCTCAATGAAGCATATGAACTGACGCGTGCTGACCGATGGGTGGACTGGCCTGCGCGACCGCTAGGCAAGCACGACGGCCGGCCTGATTGAGATTGCCTACGCCGTCAGCCATCCATCACTCGCGGGCATGAGACTGCCCCCTAACCAAGGATGTTTTTCTCGCAATCGTCCCAGTACCGAAGCGGGTCGCGATGTTGCGGATAGTGCAAGTTGAGCCACGCGGACAGTCTCGTCCAATCCGGATGGTTGGTACCCGTCTGTGCCGACCAGATCGACGATCTCTCGAGAATTTGCCCATTCGCGCGATCGCGCACCAGCAAGCTGCCTAATCCGCTTGAACTGTTCGACTGCGATTCGAGCAGATATCGCGGCAGAATCCGCAGTTCAGCATCTTCGGCCCACCCGTACAACGCACGCACCACGCCGGCGGGATCCCGCAACTCGATCGGTCCGCTTTTCGGGCGGGCGGCGCTCCATCCTTCGGGAAACTCCGTGACGAGTTCGCCTTTTTCTTCCCTCACCCACCTGACGCGCCACGCCCGCACCACCGACTCGCGCATATGCGCTATCGATTCATAGCCAGCCGGCAACTCGATCGCCATCGGCAGCGCAATGAGGTTGTCCTTCCACAGCTTGCGTTCGTCGTCGATCCGCTCGGTTACGTCGAACGCCCCGGCCTCGAACGGATTCTCGGGACGGCTCGATACTTTCACGCTACCGCCTGGCAGCCCTTCGAAAAGGCGCTCAGCATCATGGCGGGTCAGTTTTGTCTTTCCTTTCTTCATTCGGTTGCTCCGCAGCAAGGTTGTCGCCGATGCGTACGCCATATCGCGACCGGAACCGGGCGCCCATGGCTGTCACGCGTCTGCACGTGCAGCAATCTTATACCTCGCCACTCGCTCGCTGCCGGCTTGCGCGGGCGGTAGCGGCGCGGCGCGTGCCGCCGCCCTGCCGCCGCCATCACGCGCAGACCCCACGCGGACCGCATGAATCACGACTGAATCGCAAAAAACGGCGCGGTGCCCGCGGTGAAATCGTCATTGCCCTGAATGCCGAAGGTGATGCTCTTGCCGAAGAAAAAAGGCATCCCCAGATCCATTTCGCTCCCTCCGAACAGGCCCACGTTCTGACCGATACCCGCATGCGCCGCGTTACCGCCGTTACTCAGTTCAGAAACCGCATTGAACAACGGGAACGAAACACCGAGCGTCACCCCACTATCGCTTTGCAGCGACGCCGAGATCGTCGCCGGGTTGGGCGGACAGAACCATGGCTGATTCGAAAAGCTCGATGGACACTGACCAATCAACTGGTCCACGAAAAAGTACGCCCCCGAACCCGAATCGACGAAACCCGGCATCGGCACGCCGCTGAAACTGGCGGTCACCTCGCCAAACACGCTGGTTGTCATCTGCTGCGCGGAGGACGGCAGCATATTGTTGCCCTGCGTGTTGACGCCGAACGTCATCGTGCCCGACACCGAGCTCTGACCGCCTTCGGCAATGGCAGGAAAGCTCAGCGTCATACCGTTGTTGTCGGTCGCGAACTTCGTGACCGGGTTGGGCACCTGCTCGGCGAGCGGCACGGCGACACCCGTACAGTTCGAGCCCGCGCAATCGTAGTACAGCGATGCATCAGCATCCTGGCACGAGGTCTGGCAGTCGTGACGGATCACGTCCAGCCCGATCAGACCGTTACCGCCAAGCGATGCAGCGCCTTTCGCCGCGATATCGGGGCCTTCGTTCGAACAATCGGCAGGCACCGACGCAAACGAGTCGTCGACAATCTGAACCGGCAACGACGAAGCCGATTCACCGGCCACCTTCAGGTCGACGGTCGAAACCGGTCCCCACGCTACGCCGGAGCCGAATTCAACACATTCGGCCATGGTGTTGCCTTGCGCCGAATCCTTCTCGTTGACGAGGCCCAACGAAGCCGGCACCGCCGAGCGCAGCAGGCGCAAACCCACGGAACCGGTGTCAACCTGAACATGGTCAATCGTGGCGCAGTTGTTGGTACCGGGCGCGCAGACGGTCACCGTGACATACGGCGCATTCACAAAGCCGAACGTCTGATCCACCGTCACATCGACAGTGTTGGGCGCCTGGCTCGCGCTGGGCACCTTGCTACTCACGCCAACCACACCGCCCCCACCGCCGCCGCCACACCCGGCGAGCACCAGAACAAAGGCGAGCATTCCGAAGAGCTTTTTCATGTCGTCCCCGATTATTGAAGTTCGGAAAGAGAAACACCAGCCGGAACGGCCGACGGAAGATAGGCGCAGCCATTGAACTGGCCAGCATGACCAAACGACTGAACCACCAGATCCGACGAACTCAGGGTTCGTTGTCTCAAACCGCCTACCCGGATCAAATCGGATCCCGAAGGCTTCAGATAGCGTTCCGAATAGCTACCGAGGATGTCCGCGAAACTCGGCAGCCGAGGACCGCCCCAGGAGATCGCGAATACCGTATTGCTGGAGGTGGCGACGAACTCGTGCACGACGGTGCCCGAATTCAGCGTGACGATATTGACGCTATACAATGCGTTTGCCGGAGCGCTTGCCGCGGTGATCTGCGAGGCGGTCGATGCCTTCACTACCGCCGCAGCTTTCATCACGCTGGAGGCGACATGCGGATTGGCGCCGGTCAACGGCGAACCGCCCAGTGCCGCAAACGCCGTATTAGCGATAAAGCCAATGCTGATGGCGGCTGCCAGTCCGACGGCCTTCATTGCCAATGCTTTCTTGCCTGTTTTCATGGCCTTTCTCGAATCAGGTTCAGGTTATTACGCGCTTAAAAGCTGCGGATAGTTCGTATAACAACCAGACCCCGTTCAAAGATCGGCGATCAATCAAGTCTTAACTAGAATTGAAATTCCCCCGCTGAAACGACACGCCATTGTCTTTAACTTGTGAGTAACGAAGCTTTAAAAATGCATACGGCTATCGTTTCTTGAACGCCTGCTTACGATCCCGCTGCGCCGTAGCTGACTGTCTGGAAAAGATGGTCGCCAGACCGGTGCGCCGGATGATCGCTGAAAGCACAGTCGGGCCCGGGATCGCGGATCCCGGGCCCGACTGTGCGATGCCATTGCCAGACTCGCCTGCCGAAGACTACGCTTTCACCGGCACGTCCCGCGGCACCGCCTGCTGCGCGCTTTGCGCCAGGCCGGCACGGCGCATCATGTCCTCGGTGGTTTCCCCATTGCCATCCGGCAACCAGCCCGGCGGACGGATGATGTGATTGATTGCGGTCCACACATTCTTCGCACACACGACATCGCGCACGAGACTCGCCCAATGCTCGAACTCGACCTTCAGCGGATTGCTCGTGCGCGTCGGCGTGACGAGCCCGTAGCGGCAAGGCAAGTCGCTGCGTTCTTCGCGATACGTGCCGAACAGACGATCGAAAATGATCAGCACGCCGCCGTAGTTCATATCGAGGTATTCGAGATTCGACGCGTGATGCACGCGATGCGCCGAAGGGGTGTTGAACACATACTCGAACCAGCCGAGTTTCGGAATCCACGTGGTATGCAGCCAGAACTGATACCAGAGGTTGATGGTCAGCGTCATGTAGACCACCTCGGGCCGCACGCCCAGCCAGGTGAGCGGCAGGAAGAACAACACGCTGCCGGTTATTTTCGAGGTCCAGCCGAGCCGGTACGCAGTGGAAAGCGTCAACTGGTTCGGCGAATGATGCACGGCATGCGTCGCCCAGAAAAAGCGCACCCGGTGCGACGTGCGGTGATACCAGTAGTAGCAAAACTCCTGGCCGATGAACAACAGAAACAGCATCGGCACGCTGTGCAGGGAAATCGTGAAAAGGCGGTGCTGGTAGACGAATGCGAAAACCGGCGCCGCGAGCGAGTACGGCACCAGCGCGAGCAGCCGGCGCCCGACCATGTCGACCAGCGACAGCCACGCCTCGTTCCAGTCGAACGGCTCGCTGCGGCCGCGGCGGCTCCTCCAGCTGAGCACGAGTGCTTCGACGAGCGACACGCTGACCAGGGTCAGCGAAACAATGAGCATGAGTTTGAGTGAGTGAACCACGATAGTCATCCCGAAAGTTAAGGGCCGGGATGCTTGCGTCGCGCCATCTGGATCTGTGCGCGTGTCATCACGTCCCACGCCAGCACTGTACAAAGCGGGGCGACCGGAAGCGAGGCAGAAGTTATGTCGGGATATGTCACGCCGGCCGCTCGCCACCGGGTTCCAGGCGTTCCTGTAAAATTCGGGATTGTCTGACGTTCGACCTGGTCGATCGGCCTCCGCCTGTTCAACACCGCCACCCTCCGGTGGCTACCGCGTTCCGGTACTCATGCTACGTTTAAGCGAAGTCAAGCTCCCCCTCGATCACCCCGAAAGCGATCTCGAAGCCGCGATTCGCGCGCGCCTTGCCGATCTGGGCGTGCCGGCAGACGGGCTGCTCCGTTACACCGTGTTCCGCCGTGCACACGACGCGCGCAAACGCTCCGACATCAAGCTGACCTATATCGTCGATGTCGATGTCAAGAACGAAGCGGCCGCGCGCAAGCGGCTCGCCAGCACGCCGCATTGCGGGGTGACGCCGGACATGGCGTATCGCTTCGTCGCGAAGGCTGGCGAGCACAGCAATTCGCTGCGCCCGGTGGTGATCGGCATGGGGCCGTGCGGCCTGTTCGCAGGGCTGATCCTTGCGCAGATGGGCTTTCGCCCGATCATTCTCGAACGCGGCAAGGCCGTGCGAGAGCGCACCAAAGATACCTTCGGCCTGTGGCGCAAGTCCGTCCTCAACCCCGAATCGAATGTGCAGTTCGGCGAAGGCGGAGCCGGTACGTTTTCCGACGGCAAGCTGTACAGCCAGATCAAGGATCCGAACCATTACGGCCGCAAGGTGCTGGACGAATTCGTCAAGGCCGGCGCACCGGACGACATTCTCTATCTGAGCCGGCCGCACATCGGCACGTTCCGCCTTGTCAGCATGGTGGAAAAGATGCGCGCCACGATTCAGGAACTGGGCGGCGAAATCCGCTTCGAAACCCGCGCCGACGACATCGAAATCGTCGACGGCAAGGTGCGCTCGCTGACGCTTTCGAATGGCGAAACGCTGCGCTGCGACCATGTGGTGCTGGCCGTGGGCCACAGCGCGCGCGACACCTTCCAGATGCTGCACGAGCGCGGTGTGTATATCGAGGCCAAGCCGTTTTCGCTGGGTTTTCGTATCGAACACCCGCAGGGGCTGATCGATCGCGCGCGCTTCGGCGAGTTTGCGGGCCACAAGCAGCTGGGCGCGGCCGACTACAAGGTGGTCCATCACTGCAGCAACGGGCGGGCGGTGTACAGCTTTTGCATGTGCCCGGGCGGCACGGTGGTCGCGGCGACTTCCGAGGTGGGCCGCGTGGTCACCAACGGCATGAGCCAGTATTCGCGGGCCGAACGCAATGCGAATGCGGGCATCGTCGTCGGCATCACGCCGGAAGATTATCCCGGCGGCCCGCTCGCGGGTATCGCGTTCCAGCGTAAATGGGAAGAGCGCGCCTTCGAGCTCGGCGGCGGCGATTATCACGCGCCGGGGCAACTGGTCGGCGATTTCGTTGCCGGCCGGCCTTCGACGTCGCTGGGCTCGGTGGTGCCGTCGTACAAGCCGGGCGTACGCCCGACCGATCTCAGCACCGCACTGCCGGACTACGTGATCGAAGCAATCCGTGAAGCGCTGCCGCAGATCGACAGGAAGATCGCAGGCTTCGCGATGCACGATGCCGTGCTCACCGGCGTGGAGACGCGCACGTCGTCGCCGATCCGGGTTCGACGCAAGGACAACTACCAGAGCATGAACGTCGAAGGCCTGTATCCGGCCGGCGAAGGCGCGGGTTATGCGGGCGGCATTTATTCGGCGGCGATCGACGGTATTGAAGTGGCGCAAGCGTTGGCGCTCAATCTGGCGTAGGCGCCCGCGTGCTGACCTCCTGGTTCCCGACGAGCGGCGATACCCTCCGCAGTCGGGGTGTCAGCGACATCGTGCTATCAGGCATGGTCGACGTGCCTGTACTCCCTGCACGCCTGCTTGCCGATTGGGAAAGAGAAATCGCGTCGCGCATGGTGCTCGAGCCCGGTGACGTCGAGGCCATGCCGCTACCGCGGGCGCGGGCTCGCTGGCCCGACTACGCGCGCTGCGTGCAGGCAATGTCCGACTGGACCTGCGCGCTTGGCTTGCCCGACGTGCTAGCCGCCAGTGACGTCGCGCTGATGGCCTGCCGCGGCGCGAGGTATCACCATGACGGCAATCAATACGGCGATGCGGCCTTTTGCAATCTGTTTCTGAGCGACGACAGGGGTCTGGACGTGCATTTCCCCGCGGCAGGCCGTCGTATTCCACTGCGCCGCGGCACGGCCGTGATATTCGACACGGGCCAGCCTCACGGAGTCATTCGGCGCGGCAGCAGCGGCTTCGATGCGGCCGACTTCACGCCGGACCAGGATTGCGTGCAGATATTCCTGACCTGGGAGCTGCCGATCGAACATGCGCAGGTTGCGCGTGCGCTGCAGGTTGCGTTCGACATCGCCCCTTCCGGCGCTTCGCAACCGGATGAAGAGCAAGTCCTGCTGAATGGCGAACGGGTCGTTGTCTGCCCGGGTACCGGCTGCTGGCGCCGGGCAGACTAATCGGCCGAACGGTTTGCTGTCAGCAAGCGTCCCGATGCCGAGAGCATGTCGATCAGGCAGCAGTCGACTGGAAGCATGGATGGGCGATCACACGCTCCCACCACGCGCCGACACCTGGCAAAGCCACAATCTCATCCCAATGCGGCGTAAGCGCGACGTAGGCCATGATAGGCGCCAGGTAAAGATCGGCGATGCTCAACCCGCTGCCTGCGAGATACGGCGCATCGCCTTTGATACGCATCAGCTCGTTCAGCACGAGACGGCTCTTTTCCAGCGCGGCTTTGAGCGCGTCGTCGTGCTGGCCGCCGATGAAATCCGGAAACAGGTAGTAGCCGGCAACATTCAATAGCGCGCCATAGCCATAAGAGTCGACGATGCTCGTCACCATGTCCATTCGAGCCCGATCCTTCGGCTCTACCGGCGTGAGCGACGGGCCGGGCAACACGGTGTCGAGATAGCGCATGATGGCCGTTGTCTCGATGATCCGGAACCCGTCCACATCGACGACAGGCACCTTGCCGAACGGATGGCGCGCGCGATGCTCGTCTTCGCGCGGCTCACCCTTCAAAACGTTGATAGGAACCTGCTCGTAATCCGTGACCTGCTTCTCGGCGAGCAGCATGCGCACGGTCCGGACATAGGTCGATCCGTTGAACCCCCAAAGCTTGATTTTGACGGTCATTCTGGCTTCCTGAGTTGGGTTGCCACTCGACGGGAGTAGCGATTGAAATGGCGATGAAAGCACCGCACGGGTACGCGAGTGCTCCACACGGAATCAATGATACGTGGTGGTCGACGATTGCAGCGGCGTTAGCACACCGCGTTTGAAGCGGAACCAGCCTTGTGGACTTTGCATCACGACTTCGTCGCCTTGCCAGAACACCCGCTTGACCGCCATGCGCTTGCCCGAGCGCTGCACGAGCGGCGGACGCTGACGAAAGTCATACAGCACCGGGCCGGAATCGGTCAGCACGAGCGAGCGCGTGACGGTATCGCTGGTGTTTCCGACGTCGTCGAAATGCGTGAGCGTGTTCGCAGCGAAGCGATCGAAGGCGGCGTTGTCGAGCATCCCCACGAACTCGCGGTCGGCGCGCACGAATTGCAGTGTGCCGGCGGGCGTGACGAGCGGGCCGGAATCGTTGCTTTGCGCATAGACGCAGGTTGCGAAACAGATGGCTGCGAGCGCAGCGAGAAGCAGTCGTTTCATGTTCTCTTCCAGATTGAGCGGCGTCCTCGATAAAGGCGACGGAAATGATACCCGTGGCCGCGGCAGTCATTCGTCACTCGCGTCGATTTCTTGACGGTGCCGGATTTCAGGTACATTACCTTCCGATCAATCCACCGCTTTGCTGCACAACCGTCATGCAGGACGCCCCAGTCCCCGTCGACCTGTCCGGCCTCGCTCAAAGCCTCTACGCTCAAGGTAGCGAGGAGCGCATCCTGGCGCGGCTGATGGAGCGCATTGCGCCAACCCACTGCTTCTGCGTCGAGATCGGCGCGAGCGATGGTCTGCGCAACAGCAATACCGCGCTGCTGCTGCGCGAACACGGATGGCAGGGGCTGCTGGTCGAAGCCAGCGATTACCGTTACGGAAAGCTGAAGGAAAACTACGGCAGTGCCGATCGCGTTCAGCTTTGCCATCGACGCGTCCAGCCGGACAATGTGGACAGGTTGCTTGCCGACGCAGGGGTGCCCGCAGCGTTCGATCTGCTGTCGATCGATATCGACGGCAACGATTACTGGGTCTGGCAAGGCATCGAAGCGTTCCAGCCACGTATCGTGATCGTCGAATACAACCCGTACTACGCGCCGCCCGAGCGCTGGGTCATGTGTTTCAACCCGGAGCATGAATGGGACGGTTCGACCTATTACGGCGCCAGTCTCGAATCGCTGCATCATCTGGGCAAGCGCAAAGGCTACGAACTCGTGTGTTGCGACGACATGGGCAACAACGCCTTCTTCGTGCGGCGCGATCTGTATCCGCTGCTCGGGCTGTCCAGCAACGCACCATCGGTCCTGTTCCGGCCGGCGATGTACAAGCTGCGCTACGTCGGCCACAACACATTCGTGAGCGGTCATCCGTATCGCTACGGTCCTGCCGAGCAGATCTGAATGAACAGGCAAACGGCGACCTTCGAAGCGATCTGTGTGTCGTACGCGCTCACGCAAAGCGGAACGGCGCGGCAAATCAGCGAGCGCGTCTGGCATCTGCCAACCGATGATGGCGGCGTCGCGGTGAAGCTCTACACCGCCGATCAAGCGTCGAGAGCGCACAAGGAAGCCGCCGTGCTCGCGCATCTGGAGACGCATAACGATGTGCGCTTTCGCGCTCAGACCTTGCGACGCACCACAGCAGGCGAAGCCGCATGGACCCATTGCGACGCTCACGCGATGGTGACCCGCTGGGAACCCGGCCAATTGCGCAGCTACGACACCTTCACGCCCGCCGAATGGCGCGCGCTCGGCGCCAGCCTCGCAGCGTTGCATCTGAGTCTCGAGCGATTGCGCTGGCCCGCGCTCGATACGATCCACGCGCGCCTCGCCGCGATCGATGCCGACGACATCCACCGCAGCCCGCAGGAAGCTTACGATCGCCCTTCTTCGAACGACAGCACCCATGTACGCACGTATGTCGACGCGTGCCGACGCATGTTCGACGAACACTATCCCGGCGCGATCGGAAGCTTTCCCGCCGACGACCCGCAGCACCCGATCCACAACGACTACAACCAGTTTAACTATCTGTTCGACGGCAGGCTGCCGCCGGTGATCCTCGACTGGGAAGCGTCGATCGGCGCGCCGCGCGAATTCGAAGTCGTGCGGTGCCTCAATCATCTGCCGCTGGAAGCGCCCGATATGGCAGCGGCTTTCGTGCGCGGCTATCTGCAGGTGCGGCCGCTGCAGCGCGAACGGATCGAGTGGGCGGTCGATGCCGCCTGTCTGCAACACACGCTCAAGCGCTGGGTCTTGCAGCCGCAACACGCATCGCATCTGCATGGCGCGATAAAGATGGTGTCGACGATGCTCGGCGCACGCGGCCGCCTGATCGATTTCTTTTCCCGTTGTCTGGACGCAGGAAGCCCATGAACCCGAATGCTGCTTCAAGCACGGCGCCAGCCGGCGGCCGAACCCATGTCTTTCCGCCGCCAATGGATCGCCACTATCGTGTGTCCGCTGGACGCGTGCAGACGCGGTCGCTGGAAGCGCATATCGTCGATCACTGCAATCTGACGTGCGCCGAATGCTGTTCGCTATCGCCGCTCTTGCCGGTGTGGTTCGCCACGCCCGATTCGGTTGCCGACGATCTGCGCAAAGCCGTCAAGGTGCTCAATCCCGGCATCTTCAAGCTGGTCGGCGGCGAACCGCTGCTGCATCCGCAACTCGTCGACGTGATCCGCGCCGTGCGTGAAACCGGCATCGCGCCGGTCGTTTCCGTCACGACCAACGGCCTGAAACTCGCCGACATGGCCGACGATTTCTGGCAAGCCGTCGATGCGCTGACGATCTCGCGCTATCCGAAACCGCAACTCGCGCCCGATCTGATCGCGTATATCGAAGCGCAGGCCGCGCGCTTCGATGTGCGGCTGAACTGGAAGGTGCAGGATGCGTTTTCGACGATGAACCGGGCGCAACCCTCCACCGACCTCGCCGAGACTCAACGCATCTATCGCGACTGCTGGATTCGCGAGCGGTGCCATATGATTCGCGACGGCATGTTCTATACGTGCACCCGTCCGGCGCATTTTCAGACCTTGTATCAGGGCAATCTCGACTTCCGCTCAGACGGTCTGCCATTGCACGACGACGCCGGCATGCTCGACGCGCTGCTCGCGTATCTGCAACGCGAAGCGCCACTCGAAGCCTGTCTGCACTGCCATGGCGGCAGCGCGCCACAGGCGCCGCACCGGATCTTGCGGCGCATCGAAGTGGATGCATTGAAGGCGCACTACCGATGATCGTCGGCACACGAGACCTGTTTGGCTTCCAGCGCCTTCACTACCATCCGCGCAGCGGAACGTGGGCGTCCGGCATTTTTCAGCTGCTGCGCAAATCCGGGCTTGCTGCAGGCGAACCCGACGTGGCCGCGATCGCCGGTTATCTGAGTGGCGAGCGGCTCGCCGGACGCACCGTGTTGCGCGACGTGCTGGCTGTTCCGCCCGGCTACGCGCTGATCGAATCGCCGCTCGGCCTCGATATTCGCGATGCAACCCGCGATGCAACCCGCAGCGCATGCGGCGACACGTTCGCCGAGCCGCCGCGCGGCGATCTGCAGACTCTGCTACGCGATTCGCTGCAGCGTGCGCTAGAAAGCGGCAAACGTGTGGCCCTCGCGTTGAGCGGCGGACTGGATTCCGCGCTGCTGCTCGCGCTGCTACGCGAACTCGGCGCGCAACAACAGGTGACGTCCTACATTCTGGCGACCGGCCTCCCCGACTATTGCGAGGAAGACGCCGCGCTCGAACTGGCGACGCTGATGGACGCCAAAGTAAAAGTCATCAGCGCGAGCGAGGATGACTTTGTGGCCGCATTGCCGGCAACCACACGCATCGTCGAAGAGCCGATGTTCAATCTGCACCCCGTCGCAAAACTGCTGCTGGCCCAGGCGCTGGCTGCGGACGGTATCGAACTCGCCATTTCCGGCGACGCCGCGGACCAGGTGCTGCGCCGCGACCAGTCAGCCAACTATCTGCCGCTATGCAATGCGCTATTCGGCGCGGCGTCGGTGAGCCTGTATCCGCCATTTCTGGACCCCGCCGTCGTCGCGCATCTGATGCGCCTTCCGCCCGATCCGTACAAGCAGTGTCTGCGCGATATCGGCGCCCGCCTGAATCTGCCCGACCGGCTGGTGCGAGGCCCCAAGCGAGGCCGGCTCGCGCCTGCGATGGAGCTCGGCAAGTGGCTCGACCGCGACCGCTTCGGCGCGCTCGCCGCTTCGGTCAACCTGCCCGCTCCCACGTTGCAAACCGACACTGAACGCGTGTTGTGGACAACCTTGACCTTGACGCTAGATCATCTGAACGCAGCCACTCGCCCCATCTGAACCGGCCATGAAACGTATCCTGTTCTGCGTCGTGCCCGAGAAGGGTCACGTCAATCCGTGCATCGGTCCCGCACAGCATCTGCAGGCGGCCGATCTCGAAGTCGCTTTTTATGCGCCAGCCGACATCAGCGCGCAACTCGACGCCGCCGGCGCCTTCACGTTTCTAGGACCGCGCGAAACGCCCGAGCGCCATGATCTGTCGCGCGGCGCGAGTTTCGCGTCGAACATTCGCGATGCCGCGTGGCTGCGCCGCTGGATTCACACGCTGCTGATCGAGCACACGCCCACGCTGGTCGACGGCATCCGCGCGGTGTTGCGCGACTGGCGGCCCGACGTCGTCGTGATCGATCCGCTGCTCTACGCATCGGCGATCGCGGCCGAGCTGGAAGGATTGCCGTGGGTCGCCATGTCGAACTCGCTGAATCCGGTGCTGCCGGATGAACTCGACTCGGATCTGCTCTCTACCGTGCGATGGCTCGCGCCGGAACGCGACCAGCTGTTCGCGCGCTATGGCATCGACGCGCGCTTTCGCGGCTGCGACATTCTTTCGCCACATCTGACGCTCGCCTTCACTACCGAGGATCTGGTTGGCGAAGCACCGCAACGCGTCGAGCTGGTCGGGCCCGCGCTGCCCGCCGGCCCGCGTGGCGACGAGCCGCCATTCCCGTGGGAACGCATCGACGCCGGCCGGCCGCTGGTCTATATGTCGCTGGGGAGCCAGCTTTACTACCAGCCTCATCTGTTCGCCAAAGTAATCGAGGCGACGCGCGCGACATCGGCGCAACTGGTGCTTTCGGTTGGAGAACTGGTCGACACCGACCTGCTGCCGTCTGCGGACGAACGCGTCATTGCCGTACGCTACGCGCCGCAACTGGCGCTGCTGCGGCGCTCGCATGCGTTCATCAACCACGGTGGCGCCAACTCGGTGATGGAAGCGCTGGCATGCGGCGTTCCGATGCTGCTGTCGCCGTTCTGTAACGACCAGTACCATTCGGCCTGGTTCGTCGAGCGCGCGGGTGCGGGACGCCGTCTGGATCTCGAGCCCGCGTCAGTGCAGGACATCACCGATGCAATCGACGAGATGCTGCGCCCTGGCCCGCTACGCGAGCGCGCTGCGCAGATCGCCGCGAGCTACCGGCGCGACGGATCGGCCGAATCGGCGCGCCTGATCAGCGAACTCGCTTCAGGAAGCCGCCCGGCGACAAGGTCATGAGCACGCGATCTTCGATGTCGCCGTCGGCTTCGAAGCGATCGTCGCGGGTGAGGAAGGCCCGCACCGCAGTCGCGGGATTGTTGCCTCTCCCGTACGGCTTGCCGTCGAACATCCGCTCCGGCAGGTATTCCATGATGGTGTCCATGACGATCACGTAGCTGCCGAGGCTTGCGAATCCCGCGTAGCATTCCAGTTCGCGCAACACGTGTTCGTGTGTATGCGTCAGATCGAGAATCACCATCACCGATGCACTGCCGTCGATCTGTGCGCGCACCGACGCCAGCGTCTCGGCCGCGCACGATTCGCCTTCGATCAGCACCATTCGATGCGCGAGCCGGTTCGATTGCAGGCGCGCCTTGACGTCTTCACGCAGACGCGGTTCGATGGCGACCACGCGGCTGTGGCTCGTCGTCAGTTCCAGCATGGAGGCGGTAAACACCACGCCGCCGCCCGCCGCGATACCGGTTTGCACGATGCAGTCGGGACGCACACGCCAGATCAGTTCCTGGATCGCGAGCATGTCGCCCGGCAGATGAAAGAAGCGCTCGCCCAGCCAGCGCGTATGAAACAGGTGATCGAATTCGGCTGCACGCGTCAGCCATTCGATATTGATGTCCCGCATGCGGGCCGAAATTCGCTCTGACATGATCGATGATCGATGCAACGATGAGTGACGTGGAAAGACTCGAACGACTGCTGATGACGCACTGGGAGATCCGGCCGACGCGGATTCAGCCGCTATCGACGGGTCATACTAACAAAACGTATCGCGTCGATTACGGCACGCGTGTGTCGGTGCTGCGCGTTTCGTGGCCCGGTAAAACGGCCGAACAGGTGCGACGCGAAGCGTCGATGCTGGATCATCTGCGCGGCGCGGCGCTTTCGCTGCCCGCCGTCCCTCGCCTTCAACCGACATTGAACGCGCAGCAGCCGTACGCTCAAGCCGACGATGCAAGCTGGCTGCATCTGTTCGAGCACATCGACGGCACACCCGGCCTGCCCGGCGATGCGGCGTCGGCGATGGTCGACGCGATGCAGACGCTCGCGCATCTGCATGCAGCAATGGACACGCTACCGGCAAGCGGATCGGGTTCGCATGCGCTCGGATGGTTGAATGAGCGCTATGCGCGGGTCTGCGGACGGCCGAGGCCATCATTGCCTGTGTATCTTCTGGAGCACTACGACCCGCTGCTGCAACACATCGGCATGCTGCTCACCGCAGCGGCTGCGTGGGTGCACGGCGAGGCGCGCTGGCTGCATGGCGACTATCACCCGGGCAATCTTCTGTTCGTCGATAGCACGGTGAACGGGGTGCTCGATTTCGATGACGTCGGACAGGGCGCGCAATGGCTGGAAGCCGCCTTCGCACTGTTCGCACTGTCGCGCGATACGAGTGTTGAAGACCGCTTCACATTCGACGTGCGACTCTGGGACATGGGCTTGCACGCTTACGATTCAATGCAAGCTCTCGACGATGTTGCCGGTTTGATGCGTCTGAAACGCGACGCCCTCGTGGATCTATTCTGCGCGGAGCAGACGCTGATCCATCTGGAAGCGGCGCAGCGTGGCCTGTGGATGCCCGGCGCCGGCATGGGCTTCCTTGCGTGCTGGCGACGGCTGCTAGCGAGAGCGCTGCCCATTGTCTGATCGGCCGTCTTGCCAGCCCGGATCGCTGACGAGCAGCCGCACAGCGTCGACTGTTGCGGGCCGCGCATCCGTGTGTCGTGAGCTGTCGTGCAGGCAGAGCAGCGCGTCGTGTCCGAGTGCCGTCTGTGCCGCGATATGTCGGCGCATGGCATCGGCCAGCTCTCGCGGCGGCGGTGCCGGCCTGCGCCAATCGTCGAAAATTGCCGTCCAGCCAGTATGGCTGCGCTTTAGATGTGTCAGGACGTCGCCCCGAACATCCTGCGGCTCCAGACCATATGGAAGCCTCAACGGAATGACATCCGGCTCCTCCACGGCAGCAAGCCGGTAAGCCTCGCGGATCAGCGCATCGGTGTGCCCGATTTCATCGATCAATGCCGCATCGGATAACGCACCCGGCCGCGCATGCGAGAACGTGTGATTGCCGAGTACATGTCCTTCGCGGATCGCCCGGGTTGCGATATTCAGCGCCTGCGCGAGATTGCATCCCACCACGAAGAACGTCGCGCTGCACGAAGCAATACGCAATACGTCCAGCAGCGCAGGCGTCGATGGTCCGGGGCCGTCGTCGAAACTTAATCGCGCTGATTGATACACACTCCCTCCGAACGCGTCGCACAGCAGTTGCACCCCACCAGTTCAATAATTAAACCACATGTGCTATGCTAGACCTGTTACGCAAAGGCAGTCAGTCATGAAACGCAAAAGCTTCGAAGGAAATCTTTGTGCGATTGCCAGGGCGCTCGACTCGATCGGCGACTGGTGGTCGTTACTCATCATCCGCGACGCAACCGCCGGTGTCGGTCGGTTCAGCGAGTTCCAGCGCAGTCTTGGCATCCCCAAGAATATCCTGTCGGGTCGCCTGAAGTCGATGGTCGAACAGGGCATCATGGAAATCGTGCCCGCGTCCGACGGCAGCGCATACCAGGAATACACGCTGACCGCAAAGGGCGAAGCACTCTTGCCCGTTCTCGTGGCCCTTGGCCAATGGGGCGGCGAGTATCTTTACGAGTCTAAAGAACTGGGCTCGCTTCCGCTGGATGCCAGGAAGAAGCGCCCCCTCAAGAAACTCGAATTGCGCTCGGAAGACGGCCGCCTGCTACAACCGAAGGATGTGTTGGTGTCGCGCGTGATCACGATGAACTAGATGCCGGCGATCACCGTATGACCTGAGCCTGAGCGGCACGAAGTCGTTGCGCAGGGCTCGCTGCAGGCACAGCCCGCCCGCAAGCAGGCAGGCGCGCATCAGAAGCTCTCTTTGAATGGACGCAGATCGATTTCCTGGGTCCACGCAGTCGGATGTTGCAGATGCAGTTGCCAGTACGTTTCCGCAATGGCGTCGATGTTCAGCAATCCATCCGGCCCTCGCTGGGCGACCGCATCGGGACGCAGGTTCTTCAACCGGGTTCCATCGATGCCGCCATCGATCACCACGTGCGCCACATGCAGGCCTTGCGGTCCAAACTCTCTTGCCATGCTCTGGCTGATCATGCGAAGCCCGGCCTTCGCTGCAGCGAAATGCGCATAACCTGGCCGGCCTCGCAGACTGGCCGAAGCACCGGTAAAGATGAGCGTACCTTGGCCTTTGGGCAGCAGCAGGTTTGCCGCCTCGCGGCCCACCAGAAACCCACCGAAACAGCCCACACGCCAAAAGTCTTCGAACTGCGCAGCCGACACCTGTTGCAACGGAATGTGCTGGTTATTCCCCGCATTGAAGACGACAACGCTAGCGGGCGATCGCCCGGCGCCAGGCGACGACGCCAACTGGAACAGCCGCAGAACATCCGCTTCGCGGGTGGCATCCACTACAACGGGTGTGCCATTGCCTTCGCCAAGACTCTTGACCACCCGCTCGAGCTTCTCGATCGTCCGACCGCCCACGAGGACGTGAAAGCCCCCGCGAGCGAAGCGGCGGGCCACGGCGGCACCTAACCCCTCTTCCGATCCCACGCCCACTACAACTGCAGTCGGTTGCATGCTTCTCTCCTTTTGCCTTTTACCTTTCACGTTAACGCGCCCAACAGGGCGTGCTTGAACGGCGTCAATCTGTCAAAACGGGCATTACGCTGCGATAACAGTCTGCCGGTTCATACGGCCGACGATGTAGACCATCAGAACCGCCAGGGCCAGAATCAGCGCCCCCAGCCACATCGAGCTATGCAGCCCCGCATGGTTAACCGCGATACCACCTGCCAGTGAGCCAAGCCCGATCGACAACTGAAACACGCTCGTGTTCATCGCTTGCGCGGCTTCGGGCGCATGCAGCGTCGCGTTGTACAACCACAGCTGGGTGCCGACCGGCGCCATTCCCCACGACACCGCCCACACCAGCAACGCCAGGCCGGCAAACAACGGGCTGGCGGCAAACGCCGCGATAGCCGCCAGCGACAGCACGAAAATCCAGACCGTTGCGACCACGGTGTTGTGCAAATTACGGCCAGCGAACGCGCCCCCTACGAAGTTTCCCACGACTGTCGCAACGCCGTAGGCAAACAGGAGAATGCTCACGACCGCGGTACCGAGGTGCGTGATCTGTTCCAGATAGGGGGTGACGAAGGTATAACCCGCGTATTGACCGGCCACAATAAAAATGACAGTCAGGAAGATTGCACGAACCTTGGGATCCTTCAGCAAACCGAAGAAATCTCGCACGTTCACACCGTGCTTCATGTTGAGCGACGGGAGAAACACAAGCTGCAACGCGAAGCAAACGATCGCGAGCACGCTGGCACCCATAAATCCGTCGCGCCAGTCAGCATGAGCACTGATGTACGAACCGGCCGGCACTGCGATAACCGAGCCGATCGATATGCCTGCGAACACGATTGACGAAGCCGCATGCACTTTTTCCGGTGGGACAAGCTTCGCCGCCGCAGTAATCGAGATCGCCCAAAACCCGCCGACCCCGATGCCCAGGATGACGCGCGCGATCAATAAAGTGGCAAAGCTCTCTGCCTGCCATGACAGCACGCTGGAGATGATCAGCAGCGCGGTGAGCCCGAGCAGGACCCGCTTGCGATCGGCCCGGCCGATCGCAATGGCGGTAACCGGTGCGGCGATGAAACCAAGAATGGCGGTCGCGGTAACGGCAAGGCCGGCTGTTCCTTCGGTTACGCCTAGATCGCGACAGATGCCCGGCAACAAGCCGACGGGCAAAAACTCGGTGACGACCAGCGACAGCGCGCCGAGCGCGATAGCCAGCACACCGGGCCATGAATAGGTCGAAGCACGACCTGGGTCTTTCTGTTGAATGGGCATTGCGAATTTCCTGGACGCTTGCGATAGGGGAGCGATGTCGAGCGCCGCATCGATGGTTCCGCGCGAGCCCGACTTGAAAATGCTAGTGTGATGGTAGCCATTCTAGTCTTGTTATGCAACCAATATTCTCGGACAATTTTGAGTGTAAATAACGAACATGACTATTGCAAAATCCTGCTAATTCAGCGAAAAACCCCAGCCACAAGCCATCTGGTAGCATCGACACTCTGGTTGCATTAACAAACCAAAATCGCTAAGCTTGTCACACGGTTTCATAACGAGACCAGATTTGGCGAATCCATCGCCGACGTTGCCCAACCCGAATCCCTGGAGAACCTCATGGCTTCCACTCAAAACCGACTGACGATCAAGGCGGAAACCTCTGCCTACTGGCGCATCATCATCGAGAACCCGCCGATCAATCTGTACGATCCGGAAATGTTCGCGGAGCTGAATGTCCTGATGGATAAGATCGAAGCCGATCGCGAGTTGAAGGTCGTCGTGTTCGAAAGCGCCAACCCCGACTACTTCGTGGCCCACTACGATCTCGAACGCGGCGAAGTCGTCCCGGAACAACCGGGCGCCGCTGAATTCAGCGCATGGCCGAAGTTCGTCACGCGCCTCGCGCAGTCGCGTGTGGTCAGCGTGGCCAAGCTTCGCGGCCGTGCCCGCGGCCACGGCTCGGAACTGGCGCTGGCCTGCGACATGCGTTTCGCGTCGAAGGAAAAAGCCGTACTCGCGCAGGTTGAGGTCGGGGTTGCTGTGGTCCCCGGCGGCGGCGCGACAGAATGGCTTGCCGCACTTGCTGGCCGCTCGCGCGCGCTGGAGATCATTTGCGGCGCCGACGATTTCGACGCCGATACCGCCGAAAAGTACGGTTGGGTAAATCGCTCGATCCCTGATGCGGAATTGGACGCCTTTGTCGACAATTTCGCACGCCGCGTCGCGAGCTTCGAAAAGCGTGCGCTGGAGCTTGCCAAGAAGCTCGTCAACGCGCGCGCGGGTGTTCCGACCGAAGCGGACCGCTGGTCGTCGAATCAGGCCTTCATCGGCACGACGTCCTGGCCGGAAACGCAAGCGTTGATCGGCAAGATGTATGAGAAGGGTTTGCAACAGGATGGCGACTTTGAGCGCCGCCTCGGCCACCACGTGGGCCACGTGGCGCGTTAAGCCGCGTCACGGTTCCGGATCAGCAAGGTGGCGCTGTCGTCGTGACGGCATCGCCTTGCTGTCAGGCCGCGCGAAGCAGGTTCACGATGAACCTGCACGCAGCAGGTTTGAATGTCCGGCGACAGACCGGATCGGTCTTTCGCCGGCGCGACGATCAGCTCGCATCTCAGGCACATCACCAGTCAGGCGATAGCCGTCGGCATCGGTTAAACCTTCTGATACCGCGGTGCAGGCGTGCCGGTCTGCGTCGCCGCGAACAACGCGGAACGCGCCGCATCGTACTTCGCCCACAGGCTTTCGTCGGCAACCGACGGCCAGGTGACGGCTTCACCCTTGTCGAGGCCAACCAGCGCGGCGTCGACCAGATCTTCCGCGCTCATCACGGTTTCCGGTCGAAGTGCGGACAGCGGCACGCCGGAGACACCTTCCGACCAGATTTCGGTCGCGGTCGACGCCGGCAGCACCACCTGCACCTTCACGCCGGTGTTCGCCAGTTCGTCCTGAAGACCGCGCGTGAAAGCCAGCACATACGCCTTCGTGCCGCTATAAACCGAGCTCACCGGCAGCGAGTGGACCGCCAGCACCGAAGCGATGTTGATGATCACCCCGTCGTTACGCGACAGAAACCCCGGCAGCGCGGCGTGCGTGAGTCGCGTCAGCGACGTGATGTTGAGCGCCACCTGCGACGACGAATCGTTCGCCGACGACTGCGCGAGCGGACGCAACCGGGCGAAGCCCGCATTGTTGACGAGCACGTGCACGCTGGCATCGTTCGCCAGCACTTCTTCGACCCTGGCGACGTCGGCTTCCTTCTCGAGGTCGGCGACCAGAACCTGAACTTTGGCGCCGTGCGTGTCGGACAGCTTGCCCGACAGCGCGGCGAGGCGGTCGGCACGCCGCGCGACCAGGATGAGGTCGTAGCCGCGGGCGGCCAGACGGTCAGCATAGACAGCGCCGATACCCGAGGATGCGCCGGTCACGACGGCGGTTTTCCTGGAAGTGGACATGCATTTCTCCGCTAAATTAAGTTGAGGGCTCAATTAATTGATTGAGGGCTCAAGTTTATAGCGATATCGTTGCTACTTGTCAACGGTGCTGTACTCAACCATCCTTGCGTCATGGGAAAGAAACGTGATGAAACGGCTGCCTCGGTAGCCGGCGTGGGCCGGGCGCCACGCGAAGAAAAGAGCGCCTTCGAAGACTTCGTGTGCACCAATACCTCGCTCAGGCGCGCGGCACGGCGCCTCGGCAATCTGTATGACGATGCGCTCGCGCCGTTGGGCCTGAAGGCGACGCAGGTGGGGTTCCTCGCGGACATCGAGCGGCTGGCGGCCGCTAACCACCGGCAATGGCCGACCTTGCAGGATCTCGCAGGCAAGCTCGCGATCCAGATTTCGGCTGTGACGCACGCACTGCGGCCGCTGATCCGCGATGGTCTGGTGGAATTGCAGCCGGACGAACAGGACAGACGGACCAAGCGCGCTGTTTTGACGGCTGTCGGCACGGCCCGCCTGCACGAATCCATCGCCTATTGGGCGAAGGCAAACCAGCGCGTGGAACAGGTATTGGGCCGCGATTCGGCTGCCAGCTTGCGGGCGCTCGCCGATCACGTGGCTTCCGATGCGTTCCTCGACGCGTATTTCGACGACCAGACTGGAGCTGGAACGGGCACCGCAAAGCGCTCTTAGCCACGTGCGGCTGTAACCGGCTGCGCCGCGACCCGCACCGAACTGCGCGCGCGCTGACGCCGCGGCAAAAACCGCAGCAGCAGCAAAACCAGCGCAACCGACGCCGGGCACCAGCGAAAATCGGTCGCGACCTGCATACGCTGGCCCAACCGTGGATCGGACATGGCTGCGTACAACGCATCCGTCCCGTCGAGCCGCCGGTAGCCCAAGCCGGTATGCGCAGCAACCGCGCGCAGATACGGCTCGCGCAACTCCGACAATTCCTCGTGCCCGCCGACGCCGGCAACGCCACCGCTTCCCGTGGGTGCCCGCTGCACCACCTCGTCCGCACGCCAGTAGCCGATCCGCGTGCCTTGCGCATCGGTGTGCGGAATCGGTGCCGGCTGATCGCCGCCAACGCCGATCAGCCAGCCGGCGGCCTGCCCTTGCGTGATGCCGCGCACGGTCGTATCGGTCGGCGCGACCGGCGGTGCTTCCTGACCATCGGTGATGAACACCACCTCAGCCCTCGAATCCGGCCGGGACGCCGCTTGCACAGCCGAATAGATGCCGCCCTGCGCGATCACGCTGCTGTCGGTCCACCGCATCTGCCCGCTGATGCCGTCCAGCGACGACAGCAGCGCATCGTAGTGCGTACACACGTCGACCGGAACGAACAGCAGCAGCGAGCGCGTGCCGGTGAACACACTCCAGCCGATGCGCGAACCACACGGCAGACGCTGCAATACCTGCTGCATGGCCGCCTTCGCGTACGCAAGCCGGCTGACCGGCCGCCCGGCCAGCGTGAGGTCTTCGGTATCCATGCTCTGCGTGATGTCGAAGGTCACGATGTAGCTCGACACCTGCCGCGCTTGCATGAACGGCGGCATCCACACCGCTGCGGCAAGCAGCAGTGCAGCCGCGCCGAGCAACGCATGACGGCGCATCGCGCGCAGCCAGCTCATGCCGGTCACGCCGATCACGGCAACTCCTGCGCTACGGCGCCGCGCACCGTCACATTCCGTTGCTGCTCGATGTCCTTTTCGGCTTCGGCCTCATCGGCGGTTTCCGGTGCGAGACGCAAGGTCCGCTCGAGGTTATAGCGCGCGCCCAGGTCCGTGGCATCGTCGCGCAGCAAGTCCCGGTAGCGCGTTTTGGCCAGTTCGATCAGCGGCCGCGATCGCAGCGGCCCGCGTGCATCGTCGCCGGCCGCTTCACGCAGGTTCATGTTCGCGAGGTCGAACAGCGCAGCACGCCGCACGTCCGCAGGAGCGGACTGCTGAATCAGCTCGTTGAACAGCTTGCCCGCCTCTGCCTGCCGATGGGCAGCCGACAAGGCAACCGCGCGTGCAAGGCGCACTTCAGGCGCATCGTCAGCGGGCCCGGCCGCAAGCTGCGCGACGGTCGCGGTGCGGGTCGCGGCGATTGCGCGGCCCAGTTCGATGGTCCGTTCGAGCTCGAGCGCGTAATATGCAGCGAGCGCTGCGCAGCAGGCTGTCGCCACACCGAATAGAACATGCACCGATCTGCGCCTCATGCCCAGCTCCGCTTTTGAACACTGCTGATGCCGATCAACGCCGCACAACAGATCAACCCTGCGGCAAAGCACCACGTGCTGCGATCCTGCCGCGGAAGACGCTCGACCCATATCGATCGCTGATTCTCGCGGCGCCCGATCTCGTCCATGGCTGCCGCCATCTGCTCGGCGTCTTTCGCCTGAAACAGGTGATACGGTGTGCGCAACGACTGGAAGAAGCGATGCAGCTCGGCTTCCGCGGATTGATCGAGCGCCGCCGCAGCGTCGCTCAGATCCGGACTATAAACACCGCTGCGCAAGTAGACGAAATACAGCGCCACGCCATCTTGCGCGAGCGCGGCAGCGATCCGTTCACGCGCTGCCGCGTCGAGGCGCGCGCCGCCGTCGGACACCAGCACGAGCGCGCGGCCACCGGTGCGCGGACGGCCGTCGAACAGCCGCACGGCATACGACAGCCCGGCATCGAGCCGCGTATCCGGCATGCCGCGGCCGACCATGGTGGCCTGCATCGCCGCATCGACGATCGCGTGGTCGCGCGTGAACGGCACCGCCAGCATCGGCTGCAGTCCGAACAGCATGAACGCGAAGCTGTCGCTCGGCCGGCGCGCGACGAAAGTCGCAAGCGCACGTGATGCAACCTGCTTCTTCGATTCGCCCTCCACCGACAGCTTCGCAAGTCCGCGGCCCAGCTCGGCATCCATGCTGGCACTGCGGTCCATCAGGATCAGGATCTCGCTGCCGGTGCCGGCCACGCGCCGTTGCAGATTCGAACTGCCCGGCCCGGCCAGCCCAATGACGACCACCGCAATCGCGCACACCGCCAGCGCGCGCCACAGCATGCTGACGATGCGCCCGATGCGGTCGTGCGGCAGCCATGCGACGTACGAAAACGGCAGCGAATCGGCGCGGCGGCGCAACAGCGGCAACGCCGCCAGCGGTAGCAGGACGAGCATCCATGGATGGGCGAAATCCAGCATGACAGTCAGCGCTGGCTGCGCCGTTCAGCCCGATACAGCGCGTGGGCGAACGTGCGCAACGAAAACGGTTCAGGCGATGGCGTGCCTTGAAAGAAGCGCGCGTTCGAACAGCGGAAGAACGCTTCGAGTTGTGGGGAAAGCGGCTGCAGGTACGGCGCATCGCGCAGCAGTTCAGGCAACGAGCGCGCGCGGACTACGCGGCCGGCCGTCGTATTGAGCGCGTCGTGCAGCAGGCTCCATGTCGCGGCGTCACTGTCGATGGTGGTCGCATCGCGACCGCGCAGCGCTCGCCAGACGCGCGCGAACGGCAAGCCGGCGAACTCGCGCCGGTCGCGCCAGAACCACCACAGGCCCCACGCGATCAGCACGCCGAGCGTGGCAGACAGCCAGATCGCAAGCGAGTGGCGCAATGGCGCCAAAGGCTGCGCGTCGATCAGCCGGTCTGGCTGCAACGGCGTCAGCCGGCCATGGTTCGGCGGCTCGGCGAGTGTCAGCGGCGCGACCGTCACAGGCCAGTCAGGCACGTCGAGCACCGCGCCCGAAGCGAGCTGCAGCCGTACCGCGGGAATCGTCACCGACACCAACTGCGGCGGCGCATTGACGATCTGATAGCGAAGCACGAGCCATGTCCGTCCGTCGCTGTCGGTCTCTGTCGAAGGCGGGCGGCGTTCGAGCCACAGCGAAATGCGCCCGGCCGACGGTGGCGCGACGAGTGTGGCACGCTGTCCACGTTCCCCGAGCAACACGCGTTGTTCAAGCACATCGGCGAGTGTGTGACCGAGGGCCTGGGGCTGTTGCACGACTACCGCTTGTGCGGCAAACGTGATCGGACCGATGCATAGCATCGTCAGCCCAAGCGCGACCGCCAGCACTGCCCGCCTCGGCTTGCCGCTGTAGATGGCAGCGATCGTAGGCCGGCTGTGTGAGCGCGTCATGCCGTCTGCTCCACGAAGTAACGTGTGAGCGCATCGGCATCGAAGCTATCGGTAACGAATAGCGGCCGCACCGCGCTTTGCGCGAAACTGCTGACGATGTGCTGGCGCCTCGCGGCCACGCCGGCGCGCCATCGTCCGCGTAACGCATCGGTCATCCACATCGAGCGTGGCTCGCCGGTTTCCATGTCCTGCATGGTCAGCCAGCCGCCGCCGGATGGCGGCTCCAGCTCCGCGGAACTCCACACGACGATCGGCACCAACCAGACGCGCGGCATCCCGCGAAGCAGTTCCAGCAGCGGCGCTAGCGGCCAGTGGAAATCGGAGACCAGAAACACCATGCAGGTCCGTCCGGCGACGCGCGCAAACGCTCTTTCGAGCCCTGCCGCGGGCGAGGCGCCCTGCTTTGTGCCGGGCGTCGCGGCCCTGAGCGCCGCGCTCATCTGTGTGCCCGCTCCACGCGTATGACGCGCCGGCAGGAAAAGATCTTCGCGCGCAACTGAATCGAACGCCAGCATGCCGACCTGATCGCCATGTCGAAAAGCGCTGTAGCCGAGCGCTTCGGCAAATTGCGCAGCGGTCTCGAGCTTCGACGATGCACCGCCAAACCCCATCGACGCCGACACATCCACCATCGCATAGACCGGCACCGCCACGCGCTGCCGATGCAGCCGCACCAGCCACTCCCCGTAGCCGCCTCGAATGCTCGCGCGAATATCGATCCGCCGCGGATCCGGATAATCGAAAAGCCGCGTGTGCGACACGAACTCCTGCCCCATGCCGACACTCGCGCCGCGATGCGAACCGGGCCGGATGCCGGCCACCCGCACCGGCAGCCTGTAGTGAAATTCCTTGAGCTGCGGCATCGCGTTATGGCGCCGCGACACGCTCGACGATCTGCGCGATCAGCGCCTGCGCGAGTTCAGCGCGTCGCAGTTCGTAGATCGGCGTGAAAAACACCCGGTGTCCGAGCGTCGGCGTCAACACCAGATGCAGATCTTCCGGTTCGATATGCGTGCGCCCCGCCAGCCACGCGACCACCCGCGCCGCGCGCATCAACATGCTCATGCCGCGTGGGCTGGCGCCCGCGAGAATCAGGTTGTGCATGTCGACGTCCGGCAGCGCGATGTCGTAGCGCTGCGGCGTGCCGGTCGCACGCCAGATGTCCAGCGCATAACGCTCGATGGTGGCGGATGCATGCACACCTGCCTGGATGATCGCGGCAATCGTGTTCAGCTCCTGCCACGGCAACACCGCCGGGCTCACGCGCTCGAGCAGTGCGTCGGTGTCGTGAAACGACGGATCGAACACCAGCGCGCGCCGCACGTCGTCGTCGTCCGGCGTCGCCATGTTGAGCTCGAACATGAAGCGGTCGCGCGCGGCCGACGCGAGTTCGAAGGTCTCTTCCTTTTCCACCTTGTTGCGATCCGCGAACAGCGTCATATGCGGAAAGTTGTACTGGCGGTCGAATGCGAACACCGATCGTTCCGCCATCGCGCGCAGCAACAACGATTGCACCTGCGGGCGGGCGCGATTGATTTCGTTGAAGAAGAAAGTCGACAACGATTCGCCGTGCTTCAGCAACGGCCCCGGTTCGATCCGCGGCTTGCCGTCCGCATCGACATAGGTGTGGTAGATCAGGTCGCCCGGCATCAGGTCGATGGTGCCTTCGAGCCGCTCGAACGCGCCGCCGACGGCGCGGGCGATCGCCCGCAACAGCGTGGTCTTGCCGACGCCGACGTCGCCTTCGAGCAAAACGTGCCCGCGTGCGAACAGCGCGATCGTCACCAGCCGGATCGTGTCGGGTTGGCCGATTACCGCTCTGGTGGTCTCCTGCTCGAGGTTGAGCGCATGGCTGCGCCAGTCCTGGAGTTGTTCGTTGGCACCCATCGTATGCGCCTCGCGTTTCCGCCGTGCCGATGTGGGATGCATGCCGATCGCATCGATGGCGTGGCATGCGGGTCGCGGATTAGTGCAAGTGTTATGCCCGCTGTTGGTGCGTAAGCGAATCCGCCGGTCGAAACCGGCGGATTGGAATCAATGCATGCGAGAGGTGGGCCAGAGTGTGCCGAAGGAGGACAGTTTGTGTCTGCGTGGGTCGGGCGAACTGCGGTGATTCGGCAACCCTCTGCGCTTACAGGGCGTCGAGGTGCGTACGCACAACGTCAGGCTCCGCTTTCGTGGACAGTTCGCCGAACTGCAGCGCGGCAAGCTGCGCATACAGCGGAGAACTCTGCAGAAGCTCCGCGTGGCGCCCTTGCGCGACAATGCGGCCTTGATCCAGCACCACGATGCGATCCGCTTGCTGCACAGTAGCAAGACGATGCGCGATGACTAGCGTCGTGCGGTTCAGCGCGGCGTTATCCAGCGCGGTTTGCACCAGCCGTTCGCTTGCGGCATCGAGCGCGCTGGTCGCTTCGTCGAGCAGCAGGATCGGCGGATTCTTGAGAATCGCGCGCGCGATCGCAAGGCGCTGACGCTGCCCGCCGGACAGCCGCACACCGCGCTCACCGAGAAACGTGTCATAGCCCTGCGGCAATTCTTCGATAAAGCCGACGGCAGCCGCCATTTCAGCCGCGCGTTGCACTTGCGCGAGCGTCGCGTCGGGCATCCCGTAGCGGATGTTGTCGAGCACGCTGCCTGAAAAGATCACCGATTCCTGCAGCACGACGCCAATCGCCTTGCGCAGCGAAGCGAGCGATACCTGATTGGTCGGCACACCGTTGATCAGTATCTGGCCGGACTGCGCATCGTAAAAGCGCAGAAGCAGCTGGAACAGCGTCGTCTTGCCTGCGCCGGAAGGCCCTACCAACGCGACATGTTCACCCGGACGCACATCGAGCGAGAACCCTGAGAGCGCGGCCGAGCCGGGACGCGACGGATAGTTGAAGCTGACGTTGTCGAAACGGATGCCTTCGCCCTGAGCCGGCAGCGGCACGGTCGTTTCGGCCTCCTCCACCGGCGAGCGCGCGGCCAGCAATTGCAGCAGCCGTTCCGTCGCGCCGGCAGCGCGTTGCAGATCGCCCCACACTTCGGCCACCGCTCCGACGGCACCCGCCGTGAAAACCGCATAGAGGATGAACTGGGACAACTGGCCGGCCGTCATCTGTCCGGCCAGTACTGCCTGTGCACCCAGCCAGAGCACGAACACGACCGCAGCGAAGACGAACACGATCACGACGGCAGTCAGCGAAGCCCGCGCGCGGATGCGTGTAAGCGCGGTGTCGAACGCCGCTTCCACCGCACCGCCGAAACGTCTCGCCTCGTATAACTCCTGCGTGTACGACTGCACGGTCGGCATCGCGTTGAGCACTTCACCGGCCAGCGCGCTGGCGTTTGCGACCTTGTCCTGGCTCGCGCGCGAGAGCTTGCGGACACGCCGTCCAAAGATGATGATCGGCGCGACCACCACCACGAGCGTTGCGATGATGTAGCCCGACAACACCGGGCTCGTCGCGATCAGCATCGCGACACCCCCCACTGCCAGCAGGAAATTGCGCAAACCGAGCGACAGGCTGGTGCCCACCACGGTCTGGATCAGCGTGGTATCGGTAGTGAGTCGCGACAGCACCTCGCCCGTCTGCGTGGTCTCGAAGAACTGCGGGCTCATCCGCATCACCCGATCGTAGACGGCGCGCCGCAAATCGGCGGTGACCCGTTCGCCGAGCCACGAAACCCAATAGAAACGCAGCGCCGTCGCAGCGGCGAGAATCAGCGACACGACGAATAGCGCAATGAAGTAGCGGTCGATATGCGTGCGATCGCCGCTCGCGAAGCCGCGGTCGATCAGATACTTGAACGCCACCGGCAGCGCCAGCGTCGCGCCTGCCGACGTCACGAGCGCCAGGAATGCGAGCGCCCAGCGCTTCGCATAAGGCCGCAGGAACGGAAACAACGCGAAAAGCGGAGCGACACGTGTCGTTCGCGCGGCAGCATCTGGCATGAAGGGTTCCTATGCGAAACGTCGGAAACAGGTGGATTGTGTCATTCCGTTGACTGGACGGTAGCGGCGCAACCTTGGACTTTATCGTCGATGCATTACTGGAACAGATTGTCGTCTTCTGTCGTTAGCGCGTCACTGTAACGTTTTCGTTCGAGCCGCGTGGTGGCTTCCAGCAGATGTTCGCCGGCGGGCGTCAGCATCGGACGACGCCGCTCGCCCACGCGCGGCTCCAGAACGATAAGCTGGCAATCCAGCAGGGTATCGAGTTCGATACGCGTCGTGTCGATCTGATCGGGCGCGCTGTGGACGAGCATCAGCGTAGCCAGTTCATGTGGACTGAGCATGGTCATGTTCTCAACCTCGAGGTGGAGCGGTATTTAGCGCGCCCTGACGAGCGTGATCGCGTGCTCGGGGCATCGCGACACACACAGGCCGCATGCGCGGCACGCATCGGCACGCGGCGCATAGGCGACCTTCATGCCGTGCACGCGCAGTTTGAGCCGTTGCAAGGGGCGCAGTTGCTGGTAGTCAGCCGTATCGATGCGGCGGATGTCGAACACGTCTTCGGGGCACACGGCCGTGCAATCCGCCTTGCCCTCGCAGCGCGCGAAATCGACCTGCGGCACGAGCACGCCGGGTGGCTGTTTGCAGACCGCATTGGCAGGCTGTGTCATGTGCTGGCTCCATCGTCGCCGCGCCAGGTCGACCTTAAATCGTTGCGCAGCTGCTCGCGCTCCTGCGGCGTCATCCGTTGCCACTGCCGCCATTGCCGGGCTTTGTGACAGCTTCCATGCCCGCGAAACCCGCCGAACAGGATCCGGCACAGCACCAGCAAACCCACCGCGCGTGGATAGTCGATCGCATGCGCATTGACGACGAGCGCCGGGATAATCCAGTTCCACAGGTTCATGACGATCCAGCCCAACAGCGCAATGATCAGCACGAGCAACAGCGCCTTGGCCAAAAATTTACGACGACACTTCATTCCATTCTCCTTTGGCTCATATCTCGAAGCCGTCATACGACGATCGCAGGCGCTCGCGCAGATGCAGCACCGCGTAACGCTTGCGCGACAGAAGCGTGTTGACGCCGACACCGAGCGTGGCTGCCATCTCCTTGAAGCTGCGCCCGTCCAGTTCGTGGGCAATGAAGGCCTCGCGCTGGTTTGCGGGCAACTCTTCGAGCGCGGCGCGCAGCGCGTCGAGCAATGCCGCGCGTGCGTAGGCGGCCTCGGGGCCGGCATCGGCGGAGGGCAAGGTCAGGTCGAGGCGATACTCGCCGTTGCCGTCGGCATCGTCGGAATCGGCGATCTCGGGCAGCGGTGCTTCTTTCTTCTTGCGGAAGCGGTCGATAATCCGGTTTCGCGCGACACGGAACAGCCATGCGCCGACCTGCTCGACCGGCTCGGGCAGCCGCCAGGTCTCGACCAGTTCTTCGAAGACGTCCTGAAGGATGTCCTCGGCTTCGTCCTGATCGATCACGCGCCGGCGGATAAAATTGCGCAGCCTGGGGCGCTCGCGGGCGACCGTGTCGGCGATTTCGCGGTCCTGCTCGGTTAGCGGGCTCGGGGTTGGCGGCGGTTCCATACCCGTGATGACGTTTCGGGAAAGGAAATATTGTGGCGGGAGTGACGGACTTGTGAGATTTTGTTTGGCACGCGCGTCCAACATTCGGTCGAGCGAGTCGATATCCAACTGAAAGATTCTTTTGCAAGCCAAAGTGACGCACTTCAGGAGGCGAGTCCCGATGACAACGACGCTCGTGTCATGCTCATGCGGCAAAGTGGAGTGCACGGCAACTGGCACACCGATAGTGACGGCCGTTTGCTACTGCGACGATTGCCGGCGCGGCTCTCGTCAAATCGATGCGCTATCCGATGCTGCGCCCGTTCTCGGTGACGATGGCGGTACTGCGTACGTGCTTTATCGTAAAGACCGGTTCGAGTGCACCAAAGGTCGCGAGTTGCTGCGAGACCTGCGTCTTAAGGAAAGGTCGCCAACGAAGAGAGTCGTGGCTGCATGCTGCAATTCGGCGATGTATCTCGACTTCGAGAAGGGACATTGGATCTCTGCGTATCGGGAGCGCTATAAGGTAGCGGCACCGCCGATACAGGTGCATGTTCAGACGCGGTTCAAGCCGCAACCGGACGGCGCTCCGGGCGATATACCGGCCTATCGCGCGTTTCCTCCAATGTTGGTTGTGAAGCTTCTGTTCACGCGGATCGCGATGGTTTTTTCGTAGGGCAATGGCGGATGTTTTCGTGTTGACGCAGATTTATCTGCACGTCCGCGTGAGACCTGTATAAACATACAGTGTTTTTTGCTGGATGAAGCACATCCCCTAGCTGTCGCGCCCAACCCGGGCGAAACCGTTACATCTGAATCATTGACAAAACAGCAACCGCAAAAGAAAGTGTGTCCACGGTCCATGGACTGTGGACACCAAGAATTTCGCTGAACATGAAAAGTCAAGATATTTTCCTTGCCCTGAAGCTTGCGGCACTCGACATGCGCGCGTCCACGGACGAACACCTGGATCCGAAGTGGAGCGTCGACCTCTCTGAGCGCGTCGGCGACATCGCGGAAACAGGCATACCGCTGGAGTTCTCCGAACGCGCGGCCGATCCCAACAGCGTCCGGGCTCTTGCAGAAGCGACCGGCCTGAGCAAATCCGAGGTAAGCAATGTACTCGCGCGCCTCGCCGACTCCGGCCTCGGGCGCCAACGCAGTGGCGAACGATTCTCCGTCAACTACCGGGCACTGAATGAGTTTCTTGTGCACGGAGTGCGCTATGTGTTTCCAGTACGCATGAAAGAATTGACGCGGGGGATAGTCACAGGTCTGACGGCGCCCGTATTCAATGAGCAGATTCTTCACGCTCCTGCCGATCACGTTCCAGTCTGGCCGGATCCGAAGGGCGATGTGTCCGGAGCGGCAGTCGAACCCCTGTATCGGACGGTGACAACGGCCGTCAAACAGGACCTCCTGCTTTATGAACTGCTGGCGCTCGTCGACTCTATTCGAATTGGCCTACCGCGCGAGCGCAATCTTGCCATCTCTCTCCTGAGCGACCGTCTCAAACACTAGATATGGCATATGAAGATCATGTCGCGATGATCCGCGCCGTCGCCAGAGCGCTGGGTCCCGAACTCACCGACGAAGTTGCATTCGTAGGCGGTTGTACGACCGCCCTGCTGCTCACGGACCACTATACGTTGACCCAGGTCAGACATACGAATGATGTCGACGTCATCGTGCGCGTCGTTCACATGGTACGGCACGGCTGCGTGCGAGGCGTCGTCGCTGCAGCAGCAGCCACGACGCGGGAATGACGAACATCGAAAGAAGCGGCGCGGTGATCATGCCGCCGACCATCGGCGCCGCAATCCGCTGCATCACCTCCGACCCGGCGCCGTGCCCAACCATGATCGGAATCAGGCCCGACAACACGACCGCCACCGTCATCGCCTTGGGTCGCACGCGCAACACCGCCCCTTCGCGGATCGCTTCGATGAGCGTGGCTTCGTTCAGCGGTTCGCCCGCTTTCAACCGGCGGTTCAGCGCTTCCTTCAGGTAAAGCAGCATCACCACGCCGAATTCGGCGGCCACACCCGCCAGCGCGATAAAGCCCACCGACGTCGCCACCGATACCGCATGCCCAAGCATCCAGATCAGCCAGAAGCCGCCGACCTGCGCGAACGGCACCGTCGACATCAACAACAACGCATCAGCCGCGGAATTGAACGTGACAAACAGCATCACGAAGATCACGACCAGCGTGACGGGAATCACCGTGCGCAGCTTCGCGGCCGCACGCTCCAGATATTCGAACTGCCCGGCCCACGCGATCGAATAACCGGGCGGCAACGTCACCTTCTCCGCGACCGCCTGCTGCATCGCATGTACCGCCGACGCAAGATCGACATTGCGGATGTCGACGTACACGTAGCCCGCCAGCCGCGCGTTTTCACTGCGGATCATCGGCGGCCCGTCTTCGATCGCGATATGCGCGACGTCGCCGAGCGTGATCTGCGCGCCCCGGCTGGTAACCACCGGCAGCTCGCGCAGTTTGTCGAGCGAATCGCGCACTTCGCGCGGATAACGGATGTTGATCGGAAAGCGCTCGCGGCCCGCAATCACTTCGCCGACGTTGTCTCCGCCGACTGCCGACGACACGACGTCCTGAATGTCCGCCACCGCCAGCCCGTAGCGGGCCGCCGCCTGCCGGTCGATATCGACGTTGATATAGCGCCCGCCATTCAGCCGTTCCGCCAGCGCGGAGGTCACGCCACGCACGTCTTTCACCGCGGCTTCGACCTGCGCGGCCACCTTGTCGATCTGCGTGAGGTCCGGCCCGGAGATCTTCACGCCCACCGGCGTCTTGATACCTGTCGACAGCATGTCGAGACGATTGCGGATCGGCGGCACCCATACGTTCGAAAGCCCCGGCACCTTCACGGTCCGATCCAGTTCGTCGACCAGTTTCTCCGGCGTCATACCCGGCCGCCATTCGCTGCGCGGCTTGAACTGGATGGTCGTTTCGAACATCTCGAGCGGCGCCGGGTCGGTTGCCGAGTCGGCGCGGCCCGACTTGCCGAACACCGTCTTCACTTCCGGCACGGTCTTGATCAGCCGGTCGGTCTGCTGCAGCAACTCCGAGGCCTTCTCCACCGAGATGCCCGGCAGCGCGGTCGGCATATACAGCAGGTCGCCCTCGTCGAGCGGCGGCATGAACTCGCTGCCCAGGCGCGATAGCGGAAGCGCGGTAAGCGCGAGCGCGACTGCCGCGAGTCCGATCACGAACCATGGCCGCCGCAAGGTCGCATCGAGCAGCGGCCGATACAGCTTCACCAGCACGCGATTGAGCGGATTGGCCGTTTCGTGTGGAATGCGACCGCGGATCAGATAGCCCATCAGCACCGGCACGAGCGTCACCGAGAGCCCCGCTGCCGCCGCGATCGTATAGGTCTTGGTAAACGCGAGCGGCGCGAACAGCTTGCCCTCCTGCCCCTCCAGCGAAAACACCGGGATAAACGACAGCGTGATGATCAGCAGCGAAAAGAACAGCGCCGGCCCGACTTCAGCCGCCGCGGTAGCGATCACCTCCCAGCGTTGCGCGCCGACGAGAGGCACGCCGGGATGCTCGTGCTCATACGCTTCCAGATGCTTGTGCGCGTTCTCGATCATCACGATCGCCGCATCGATCATCGCGCCGATCGCAATCGCAATGCCGCCCAGCGACATCAGATTCGCGTTGACGCCCTGGTAGCGCATCACGATAAATGCGGCCAGCACACCAAGCGGCAGCGACAGGATCGCGACCAGCGCACTGCGCAGATGAAACAGAAACACCGCGCAGACCAGGCCGACGATGATGAACTCTTCGATCAGCTTGTCCGTCAGGTTGTCGACGGCGCGCTCGATCAGCTGCGAGCGGTCGTAGGTGGTCACGATGTCGACGCCTGCCGGCAGCGAGCGCTTCAGATCGGCGAGCTTCGCTTTCACACCTTCGATCGTGGTCAGTGCGTTCTTGCCCGAACGCATCACGACGACGCCGCCCGCCACTTCGCCCTGACCATTGAGCTCGGCGATGCCGCGGCGCATCTCCGGGCCGATCTGGATGCGCGCGACATCGCCGAGCAATACCGGCGTGCCGGCTTCGTCGGTGCGCAACACGACGCTGCGGAAATCGTCAAGCGAATGCAGATAACCCGACGAACGCACCACGTATTCCGATTCGGCCAGTTCGACCACCGAGCCGCCTGATTCCTGGTTGGCCTTGCCAAGCGCATCGGCCACCTGCTGCTGCGTGATGCCATAAGCGCGCAGCCTGTCGGGATCGAGCACGACCTGGTACTGGCGCACCATGCCGCCGATGCTGGCCACCTCCGAAACGTCGGGCACTGCTTTCAGCTCGAACTTCAGGAACCAGTCGTTGAGCGCGCGTAGTTGTCCGAGATCGTGATGGCCGGTTTTATCGACCAGCGCGTATTCGTAGACCCAGCCGACGCCGGTCGCGTCCGGTCCAAGCGATACCGTCGCGCCCGGCGGCAGACGGCTTTGCACCTGGTTCAGATATTCAAGTACGCGCGAGCGGGCCCAGTACTGATCGGTTTTATCGTCGAACAGTACGTAGACGAACGCGTCGCCGAACGACGAATACGCGCGGATCGTTTTCGCACCGGGCACGCCGAGCAGCGTGGTCGTCAGCGGATAGGTCACCTGGTCCTCGATGACCTGCGGCGCCTTGCCCGGATACGACGCCTTGATGATGACCTGGGTATCCGACAGATCGGGCAACGCATCGAGCGGCGTCTCGCGCAGCGAGTAGACGCCCCACGCGACCACCAGCACGGTGGCCAGCAATACAAGGAAGCGGTTCTGGATGGACCAGCGGATTACGCGCGCGATCATTTGGCACCTCCGGCGGGTTCGACCTTCGTCAGCTGATAGCCGTCGCCGGATTGTCTGAAGACGAAGTGCACCGTGTCGCCGGTCTTTACACCAGCGAATGCATCGGGCGCGGGCTTGCTGAAGGTCATCGTCATCGCGGGCCAGCCGAGCGCCGGTATCGGTTGATGCGAGAAGGTCATGGCCTCGGGCGTGATCTGTTCGACCTTGCCGGTTGTCTCGTAAGTCATTGCGGCGGCGGTGGGCGTTGCATGCGTCGCGGCCGGCGACATCGCATCGCTGGCCATTGCGCTTGCCGCGGCAGTCGTCATTGCTCCACTGGCCATTGCATTTGCTGCGGCAGTCGTCATTGCTCCACTGGCCATTGCATTTGCCGCGGCAGTCGTCATTGTTCCACTGGCCATTGCATTTGCTGCGGCAGGCGCCATTGCTCCACTGGCCATCGCATTTGCCGCGGCAGGCGCCATTGCTCCGCCGGCCATCGCATTTGCCGCCTCAGGCACCGGCGCACCACTGGTCGTCGCCGATTCGATGCGCGGCAGCACCGATTTCAGGCTGGCTTCGGAGTCGATCAGGAACTGCCCCGACGCGACTACCGTATCCCCATCGTTCAATCCGCTCAGCACTTCGGTTTCGTTGCCGATGTCGTTGCCGACCGTCACATTGGCCGGCTGCAAACGCCCGTCGCCGTTCCTGACGATCACCACCGAGCGCTTGCCGGTCGTAATCACCGCCTCGGACGGCACCAGCAGCCGCGCCACCGGTTTCGCGCCGCTCACGCGCACGCGCATCAACATACCGGGCGTGAGCCGGCCATCGGCGTTGTCGATCTCAAGGCGAGCCTGCAGCGTGCGGCTCGTCGTGCTGATGCCGGGCAGAATTTCGCGGATGCGCCCGCTGAAATGCCGCGTTGGATCGCCGCTGAACGTCGCGTCGACATTCATGCCGGGGTGAGCATCGAGAGCGAGCGATTCAGGAATCTCGACGATGAGCCACAGCTTCGACAAACCGGCGACTTTGGCGAGCGTCTGTCCGGGCGTCACCATCGCGCCGTCGCGCACATTCAGTTCGCTGACTACGCCGGTTTCCGGCGAAGCCAGCACGATATGCGTTTGCGCGGTGCCGGTGCGATCGAGGCTCGCGATCACGCCATCGGGAATCGACATCGCACGCATGCGCGCGCGCGACGCCTGCAACAACCCGCTATCCATGCCGCTGCGCTTGAGCGCCAGATATTCCTCCTGCGGCGCGAGCCAGTCGGGCACGAACAGCGATGCGACCGGCGCGCCCTTTGCAATGCGCTGCATCGGCGCACTCGCATACAAACGGTCGATATAGCCAGCGACACGCGATTGCACGACATCAGCCTGCGATTCATCGAATTGCGTGGTGCCGACCGCATCGAAGCCTTGTGCGATGTCGCGACGATGAACGGTGGCATAACGAATGCCGAGATCCTGCTGCAAGCCCGGATCGATCTTGATACCGGCACCGCCGCCGTCATCCGCATAGACCGGCTGCAGTTGCATATCCATGAACGGCGATTTGCCCGGCTTGTCGAAGTGCTGGTTCGGCACCATCGGGTCGTGCCAGTACAGCACCTTGTGGCCGCTTTGCGAGTCGCCCTTGTCCATCGCCGAAGACGAAGACGGAGTCGACACGTCCATCGGCGTCGCGTTCGTCGGCACCGCGCGATGAGCGCCGGCAAGATATCCAGCTGCAAGCAACGCCACGCCGGCAAACAGTGACGCGACCGCCTGTACGATTAGCTTCCTGTTCATTGTTGTCCTCATTGGTCAGCGGTCGCGATCAGTTCGGGAGGCAGCACCTGGTATTCGAGACTCGCCCAGACCAGCGAAACCTGCCGTTCGAGATTGAGCACCCGAAGCTGCGCTTCGAGCTGCATATGCCGCGCTTCGAAGGCATCGGCGAGCGAGCCGGCTCCGGACCGATAGGCCGCGTTGGCCAACTGCACTTTCTGTTCAGCAGCGGGCAATACCGTCTGCCGCAGATTGGCCAGCCGCTCGCGGCCACTCGCCAGCTTTGTCGCAAGGCTCTCGATACCCGCCATCACCTGGCGCTCGGTGTCTTCGTAGTTGAGCCGCGCCTGTGTGCCCATCTGAGACTTCTGCTCGACGTCGCGGTCTTCGAGGTTTCTCCGGTTGATCGGCAACGGAATCGACACGCCGAACGACACGTAATCGGAGAAATTTCCACCGCGCTTGAAATAGGTCAGCCCCCACGTCCAGTTCGGATTGCGGTCGCTGCGGGCGACATCGGTTGCCGCGTCGGCCACCGAAATGCTGGCGCGTCCTGCGATCAGCGCCGGCTGAACCTGCGCGACCTGCTCGGCGCTCATGCCGGACACCGGCGAATCGAGCAGCGGCGTCTGGTCGGCGACGTCCAGCACATTGCCGGCCGCGGTCCAGCGCGACAGTTCGATCAACGCGGCTTTTTCGTCCTGTTGCGCGTCGATCAGTGCGTCGCGCGCATTGCCGAGCGCGACGCGCGCCTGCGCGATGTCCGCGGCGCTGCCTTGCGCACCGCGATACGACGCCTGACGGGCAGCGAGTTCATCGTTCAGGTGATCGACCAGCGCTTCGTTCAGCGTCACGGCTCGCTTTGCGTAGACCGCGTTCAGCCATGACATCGCGGTTTGCTGCCTGACTTCGGCGAGCTTTTCCAGGTACGTCGAGCGGTCCTGATCGACGGTGCGATTGGCGAGCGCGGTACGCAGGCGACGCTTGGCCGGCGAAACCCACTCCTGCTCGACGCCGATGCCGCGCATCGTGAAGTCGTCCTGGCCGATCGTGAACGCCTTTTGCCCGTTGATGGGCAGATCCTCGACGCTCAGCTTCAAGGTCGGATTGGGCAACTGCCCCGCCTTGACCACCACCGCCGCATCGCCGGCAACGCCCGCCTGCGATGCCTGGATCGACGACGAGCGGCTTTGCGCGACCTGCAGCGCCTGATCCAGCGTCATGCCGGCGCTCTGTGCCCACACGGCGGCAGGCGCGGCGAACATCACGCATACCGCGAGCGCGACAAGACGCGACGCGGCCCGCCGGTTGTCCGGCGGTGAAAATGGGAAAACCATGTGAACCCCGAATGGTCGAGCCGGCCCACGCCACGGCTAGAACAGGCGTAGCGGCTCACGTCCTGACACAGGACGAACGTCACCGCGCACCGGCGGTGTACCGGAAGATCGGAGGGTTACAGCGAACGCGGAGGTCGCCACATGCCGTCCGGCGCGCGGACGGAGAGCGACTGCGAATAGTGGAAAACAACCCGGTGATAAGGCGCAGCAGGACGAACGACCGCGGCCTGTGGCCCGGGATGATAGAGACTGCCGAACTGGCATTGCGCCGTCATCTTGCAGAAGCCGGCTTTTGTTTTGCCATCTGCCGACGGCTTCATCGAATCGCAGCTAGACATCGCGGCGGACATCGTGTTGCCGTCCTGCATCGCGACCGACGATTGCATCGGACACTCACCGGCCAAGCCGCTCGCTGCCAGCCCACTGATGGGCAGCACCGCGCACAGCAATAGCAGGAGAAGAGTCCGAAGAAGTTTCATGATTCGTGGCGCAGCAGGCAGCGCGCAAGTGGCGGTATCTTACCGGGTTCCAGAAGCTTGTGCGTCGTCGGGCGCAGTCGCTGATGGCAGCATACTGTGCAACTGAAACAGGCAGGCCGCTTTCCAGCCGTTTTCAGCCGCTTTCCAGCCCGGGGCCGATGGTCCAACGGCAGGCGCGCAACACCACCAGGAGACCGCAACTACCGTGAGACTCGACACGACAACCGTCCGGCTAGTCCTCGCGATCGTCGAAGACGGCAGCATCTCGCGAGCCGCGAACCGGCTTGGCCTTGCCGTCGCGGCTGCCTCTCGCCGCGTGTCGGACCTCGAGGAACAACTCGGCGCGAAACTGTTCCGGCGCGTGCCGCACGGCGTCGAGATCACCGAATCCGGCGACAAGCTGCTGCAATACGTCCGCCAGATCGACAATCTGGTCGATCGTCTCGAAGGCGATGCGCGAGCGCTCCACGATGGACTCGACGGCCGCATCATCATCGGTGCGCCGAAGGCAGTGGTGATCGAGTTTCTCGCGCCGGACATCGCCAACATCCAGCGCAAGTATCCCGGCATCTCGCTGAAAATCGTCGAAGAAAACAGCAAGGCGGTGCAGCAACTGCTGCGCGATAAAGTGATCGACGTCGGCATCTACGAGACGAAAAGCGGCTATCTCGACCTCGCGAAAACACCGTATCGCGACGACCATCTGGTGCTGGTCCATAGCCGCGCGCACTATCGCTTTCCCAACGCGCCGGTCGGCATCGAAGCACTGCTGGACCTGCCGGTCGTCAGTCTCGGCAAGGGCTCGGCCATCCTGTCCGCGGTGCAGCGCGCGTATCACAGCCACGGCCGGCAATTCACCAACAACTTCTCGGTGGCCGGTTTCGACACGATGCTCGCGCTGGTCCGCCATGGCCTCGGTGTCGGCCTGATGCCGCCGGACGTGTTGCGTAGCTTCCATCCCGAACGAGGGTTGGGTTCCGTCGAACTGCAAGGCGACTGGCATCACCGCAGCTACGTGCTCTCGTGTGTCGAAGGTCACGCGCAACCGCAGGCGCTCCACAACGTCGTCACCGAACTGCTCGCCGGGCAGGCGCAACGCTAGCCCCGCTTTCGCGATTCGCGAAACCAGACATGCTCGCTGCATGCTTGCGGCGGCCTGAGCGCTGCGCGACAGTTGCGGGGCCGACTCATATCCGGAGACTTGTCCGGAGACTGGCGGCGGATGCCGATACGGCCGCCGCATCCACCGCTTTCACTGATTTCCTGATTCCGATCATTTGACGCAGGCCCGCTTCCACCCGGGCCTGACCGAGTGCGGGCGCTGTCGCCGTCGCGCGGCTGCCGCTCGCCCAGACACTAGCCAAGGAGACTTCGTATGACGCAATCGACACAATCCGCGCACCTGCCGCTGCAGGGCATTCGCGTGCTCGATGTCAGCCAGGTGATGGCCGGCCCGTTCGCCTGCATGCTGCTCGCCGATCTGGGCGCGGACGTGATCAAGGTCGAGCCGATCGAAGGCGATCAGACCCGCGGCGCGATGGGCTTCAAGATGAAGGGGCCCGACAGCATGGGCTTCCTCAATATGAACCGCAACAAGCGCTCGCTGTCGCTGGATCTGAAAAGCGACGAAGGCCGCGAGTTCTTCTACAAGCTCGCGAAAACCGCCGACGTGATCGTCGAGAACTACCGTCCGGGCGTCGTGCAGCGTCTGCATATCGACTACGAGACGATCCGCGAGATCAATCCGAAGATCGTCTATGTCAGCATCTCGGGCTTTGGCCAGAGCGGCCCATGGGCCTCGCGTCCGGGCTTCGACCTGATGGCGCAGGCGATGTCCGGCGTGATGAGCGTGACCGGTTACAAGGGCGGCAAGCCGGTCAAGTCCGGCGTGCCGGTGGCCGACATCGGCTGTGCGCTGTTCGCGGTCTACGGGCTGCTGTCCGCATACATCGGCGCGCAGAAAACCGGCGCAGGCCAGCATATCGACGCGTCGCTGTTCGATTCGGCGATGGCGTTCTCGATCTGGGACATGTCGGATTACTGGGGCACCGGCGTGCCGCCGACGCCGCTTGGCACCAGCAACAAGATGAGCGCACCGTACCAGGCCGTGAAAGCGCGCGACGGCTACTTCGTGATGGGCGCGACCAACCAGAAGCTGTGGACGAAGCTATGCGAGCTGCTGGAGCGCGCCGACCTCGTCCGGCATCCGGAATACGAAACCGTGTCGCTGCGGCTCAAGAACCGCGAGGCGCTGATCGAAGCGCTCGAGCAGGAGTTCGCCAAGCGCGACTGTAGCGACTGGATCGACACGATGCTCGCCGCCGGCATTCCCGCCGGCCCGATCCTGTCGTACCCCGAGGCGTTCGGCAGCGAGCACGCGCAGCATCGGCAGATGTGCATGGAGATCGATCACCCGATCGAGGGCAAGGTCAAGAACATCGGCTTTCCCGTCAAGCTGCTCGGCACGCCGCAGCAGGTACGGCGCCATCCGCCGCTGCTCGGCGAACACAACGACGAGTTGTACGCTGAAATCAACGGGACGGCGTCATGAGCGAACCCATCACCGTCACCCTTCACGCGTCGGGCGCCGCGGAGATCGTGATCGATCGCCCGGAGCGTCACAACGCGATGTCGATCCCGATGTACCAGACGCTGCTCGAACTGATCGCGCAGTGCGAACGCGATTCCGCGGTGCGTTGCATTCTGCTGCGCGGCGCGGGGGGCAAGTCGTTCGTGTCGGGCACCGACATCGGCTACTTCACCGAGTTTCGCGACGGCCGTGATGGCGTCGCGTATGAAGCGCTCGTCGAGCAGGTGATCGGCGCAGTGGAACGTATCGCGCAGCCGACCATCGCGGTCATCGACGGCTGGGCGGTGGGCGGCGGCCTTGCGCTCGCGACTGCCTGCGATTTCCGCATCTGTACCGACACGTCGCGCTTCGGCGCGCCGATCGCGAAGACGCTGTCGAACACACTGTCGTCGCGCAATATCGCGCGGCTTACCGCGGCGTTCGGCGTACCGCGCGTCAAGAAGATGCTGATGCTGGCCGACACTCTCACTGCACAAGACGTGCTGGGCTGCGGCTATGTCTACGAGGTGTGCAGCCGCGACGCACTGGAACAAACCGCAGCGACGCTCGCGCAGCGGCTGATCGCGCTATCGCCGGTCACGCAGCGTGCCGTGAAGGAAAGCCTGCGCCGCCTCGTCGTCGAGCAGCGGCTGGACGACGAGGACCTGATCGAACAGGTCTACGGCAGCGCGGCGTTCCGTGACGCGGTGATCGCGTTCACGTCGGGTTCGTCGAAGCGCTAGCCGAAGCAACATAACAGGAGGAGACATGAAACGCATTCGACTAAAAGCGACGACAAGCGTGCTGCTGATGCTGTGCCTGATGTACATGATCACGTATATCGATCGCGTGAACATCAGCACGGCCGCTGGGCAATTCAAATCCGAGCTCGGCCTTAGCAGCACGCAGATCGGCGTGATCTTCTCTGCGTTCGCGTATCCGTACGTCGTGTTCCAGTTTATCGGCGGCTGGGTTAGCGACCGGTTTGGCGCGAAGCGCACGTTGATCTGCTGTGCGTTGATCTGGGCGGTAGCGACGGCGCTCACCGGCCTCGCGGGTGGTTTCGCCACGCTGGTGGCCGCGCGCCTGCTGCTGGGTCTGGGTGAAGGCGCGACCTTCCCGGCTGCTACGACTGCGATGGCCACCTGGTTCGCCAAGGACAAACGGGGCATGGCGCAGGGCATCACGCACTCGTCCGCGCGGCTGGGCAATGCGATCGCGCCGATTCTGGTTTACTCGCTGATCAGGGCATTCGACTGGCGGTTCTCGTTTTACCTGCTCGGCGTGCTGAGTCTCGGTTGGGTCGTGATGTGGTACCTGCTGTACCGTGACGTTCCGGCGCGTCACCCCAATATCACCGAATCGGAACTCGCAGCGATTCCCGCTCCTCGCGAGCGCATCGTCGATCCCAAAGGAACCACCGCGCGACTGTTCTGGCGAATGCTGCCGGTATCCGTCGTGTATTTTTGCTATTGCTGGATCCTGTGGTTGATGCTCGACTGGATGCCACTCTACTTCATGCACAGCTTCCATCTGAACATCAAGAAGGCTGTCGTCTTTACGACAGCGGTGTTCGTGGCCGGTGTGGTCGGCGATCTGGTCGGTGGCCTGCTGACCGACGCGCTGCTGCGCCGCACGAATAACCCGGTCTGGTCGCGAAGCTATCTGGTGGGGGCGTGTATGGCCTTGACCGGGCTCTCCCTCTTGCCGGTTTTGTTCTTGCACGATCCGATGGTTTCGCTGGTCTTCCTCGCGGCAGCGATGTTCTTCAACGAAATGGGCGTAGGACCCATGTGGGCCGTTCCAATGGACATCGCTTCTTCCGAACGATCCGGCACCGCGAGCGGCATCATGGCCAGCTTCGGCAACACGTCCGCGATTATCTGCCCGATGGTGGCCGGCTTTCTGCTCGATCGCACCGGCAACTGGAACATGACGTTCCTGCTGTCGATCGGCATCATGATTTGCGGCGTGGTGCTGGTGTTTGCGATGCGACCGAACAAAGCCTTTGTCGTTAGCCGGCCCTCTGCGCGAAGCCACGATATGAGCTTCACGCAACCGACACCGGCGGAAGCGAACATTGGGCCGTCAGAATAATTTTCGAAGCGCACGGAGCGCATCATGATCAGGAACATCAATGCAGGTTCGTTGAACGTCGCATACCTGGAGGAAGGTCAGCCGGATGGCTGGCCTGTGGTTCTTCTTCACGGCTTTCCGTACGACGTACACGCGTATGGCGAGGTCTCGACGATACTCGCGGCGGCGGGTGCGCGGGTTATCGTTCCGTATTTGCGCGGATTCGGCGCGACCCGTTTTCTGTCGTCCGCCACGCCTCGCTCCGGACAGCAGGCAGCATTGGGCGCCGATGTGCTGGCTCTGCTCGATGCGCTGTCGATTCCTGCGGCGATTCTGGCGGGCTACGACTGGGGCGGACGTGGCGCGTGTATCGTGTCGGCGCTTTGGCCTGAGCGGGTGACGGGGCTGGTCTCGTGCGGCAGCTATAACATCCACAACATTGCGTCGGCACTGACACCTGACACGCCGGACAACGAGCATCGTCTCTGGTATCAGTATTACTTCCATAGCGAGCGTGGCCGTGCGGCGCTCATAAAAGATTCCGCGTCGTTTTGCCGGCTGCTGTGGAAACTCTGGTCGCCCACCTGGACGTTCGACGAGGTGACCTTCGAGAGGACCTCTTCAGCATTCGATAATCCTGATTTTGTCGAAGTGGTGATTCATTCGTATCGGCATCGTTACGGCCTCGTGGATGGCGACCCGGCGCTCGAAGAGATCGAGAGGCTACTGGCGCAGCAGCCGGATATTGCGGTGCCGACCATTACGATCGACGGCGCGGATGACGGCATTCGGCCTGCCGGGTCTGCTAGCCACGCGAAACGCTTCAAGGGTCCTCATGAGCATCGGGTGATCCCAGGCGTTGGCCACAATCCCCCGCAAGAAGCACCGAAGGCATTTGCGGACGCGGTGATTGCCGTTAAGGAGGGCCTGCGAGGGCGCAGGGCTTAGTCGCGCGGCGACGAGGATCCAAAATCAAAGCTGCGAATCAAGCAACGCCACGGCGCGTTCCAGCAGCTTTTCCGACAGCGGCCGGCGTCGCCACTCATCAAGCGTGATGCGTTTCGCGCGTGCGACGTCGCCGTCGAAAATCGCCGTCTGCTGCCGCGCGAAATCGCGATCGTAGATGTTGAGATTCGCCTCGTCGTTGAGCTTGAACGAGCGGCTGTCGAAGTTCGTCGAGCCGACCGACGCCAGATACTCGTCGACCACCATCAGCTTGCAGTGGAACATCGTCGGCTGATACTCGTACATCTCGACGCCTGCCTCGAGCAAATCGCCCCAGCATGCGCGCGACGCCTCGCGCACCGTATGCGTATCGATGTGCTTGCCCGGTGTAATGACGCGCACCTTCACGCCGCGCTTCGTGGCCTCGACGATCGCGTTGATGGTCAGCTTGTCCGGCACGAAGTACGCACTCGACAACTGGATGGAATGCGTTGCGGCGGTGATCGCCATCAGGTACATCAGCTGCATATCGTCGCTGCCACCCGACGGTGAACTGCTGAACACATGCGCGAAACCCTCGCCCGCAGCGTCGATCTTCGGAAAATACAGCGGGCCGTGCAGCACATTGCCGGTCGCCTTGACCCAGTTGTCCATAAAGACCGCCTGCATCTGTCCGACCGCCGGGCCTTCGACGCGAAAGTGCGTATCGCGCCAGTGTTTGTCGTCCTGCGCGTGCCCGGTCCATTCATCCGCGATACCCACACCGCCCGTGAACCCGATGCGTCCGTCGATCACCAGCAGCTTGCGGTGCGTGCGGTCGTTCATGCGGCCAAGACCTGTCCAGTGCGGCTTGTGATACTGGATGACTTCCGCCCCCGCCTCGCGCAACATCTGCAGATAGTGCTTGTCCATCTTCGACGACCCGACCCAGTCGAGCAGCACATGCACAGCGACACCCGCGCGCGCCTGGTCGGACAGCGCACGGGCGATTTCCTCGCCGATCGCGCCGGACCAGTAAATGAAGGTTTCGAAGGTGATCGTGTGGCGCGCCGAGCGAATGCCGTCGAGCATCGACGGAAAGATCGCATCGCCATTCACAAGCGCCTCGAAGCGGTTGCCGCCGATCACGGGCGGCCCGAGCAGCAGCCCCATCGAGCGTGTGAACTGCGGATCGTTGCTGGCGTATAGTCGTTCGATCTTGTGTTCGATCTTCTTTTCGCCGCTCGTCAAGTTCGCGATCAGCAGTACGACGATGAGCGTCACCACGACCGTCACGGCAATCAGGGCAAGCGTCGGCATATGCGGGGCCTCGTGTAGCGCAGCGTTGTCCAGGCCCGTTAGTGTACGGGCGTTCCCAAAGGTGAATGAAGCAATACATGTTTCAGCGAGCAGGTACGCAAGTTGCACAACGCTCGTATTGAACCGTATTGAACCGCCCGACGCTCACCGAACAGCAGGAGAAGACATGTCTAAAAGTAACTCACGAAATTCATGCGATCGCGGCATCGCCTTTATCGATTCGCAATTGTTGAGCCTGTGCACCCACGCGAGTTTGCTGGCCGACTGGATCGAGAAAGGCGAGAAGACGCCAGACCTGCATGCGATCGAACGCTTGTTAGCCGTGACGCATTCTCATCGCAAACATCAGGTACACAGCGAAGACGGCACGCCGAAGAAGGAGGCACCGCGCGCTCATGCCGTTGCATGGCCGGAGTTCGACAACGCGGCGCAGCGCATGGCCTTCGCGTTGCGCATTCCGAGTATCAACGCAATCGTGGCGGTGGCGGACTTCTTCGAAGTTCACCAGATGTCGGGCTCGAGATCGGCGGAAGTGCAGTTTCTGATGCGTCTGCGCGACGCCGCGTTAAACGAAAACACCTTCCGGATCGGCGCCGGTGATTACCTGCCTCATGCCGCGTATGCTGGCCTGATCGTCGACCAGAAACTGGATGGAACGCTGCTATTCGGCGATGGCATCAAGCCGGGCTTCATGGAGTTCGGCGATACGGTCGGCCTGCTACGCTATCTGGCGGAAATGCTGGGCAGCATCCAGACGGTAGTCAGCTCAGGCGACGCAGGCTGAAGAACCGGCACGACGCCGCTCTTCCCTTCTTCCCTGTCGCATTCAGGAGATCGTGTACCTGTTCTGGGGGCCGCCCTTATAGAGGGTTCTGGCAAGCCCCAGAATTTGTTCTCTATTGCGGTCGAAGGTCGCCAGCAACGAAGACTCGCCGGAACCCGCACCGGGGTTAAGCTTCGTCAGCATCGCGTCGTCGACCAGAAAGGCGATTTCGCGAGCCGCATTGTCGTAGCCCCAAAAGCACACGCAGTGCCTCGTCGCGTCGTACATGCGGCTCGGATTAGGAAAGCTCAGCGTCTCTGCATTTTTCATCTATTCACCAAAAGACATGTATCGCCACTTGCTCGCGTTGACGTTAAGGCGCGCATCCATGTCGCGCCGCTTCTGCGCACGCTCGCTCTCCGCCTGCTCCCGCGCGGAGACGCGCGCTTTCTGTTCGTTGACGTAGGCGTTTTGCCCTTCGAGCGAAGTGGTATATGTTTTCAATTTCGTTGGCATGCTGGCTCCTGCTGGTTCCATTAACAACGTGCGAAATCTGTACTCGCAGACCACCGAGGCCTAATGCCCCGACGACTTCATTCCTTCGGCTTCCATAGAAGCATTGCGCTCCTCGCTGGCCTCGATGGCGTCCATGGCTTCGTCGACGCTGGCAGTCGCCCGTTCCGTGGCCGAGCGGGTCGCGTCTACCATTGCACCGCACTCTGCGTCTTCGTCGCCCGGTGGGCGCAGCATGTCGTCGAGCATGGCTTGCAGCTCCGGCGTGTCCCATGGCTCACCGCGCTGCCTTTTCTGCTTGATGTAGTGCCTCACTTCCGCATCATGCTCCTGAGTCAGCGGAAGGCCGCGAAAAGTGCTTTGAGGGGTAGCTTCGACCATGACACTGCTCCGGCACGTCCAATCTTTCAAGTGTAGTCTCATTACGCTGAAAAGCCGTGACTATCGGTCGATGTATCGGGCATTCCCGTCCATCTGGAAGGCCACCGTACACGCTTATTGCAAATAGATCGCGACGTAACCGGTAAATGCGCCCAGAATGGACGGCAAGGCGGCCGCTCCGCGGTCGACGCATCTGGAGAAACACATGGCAAAGGGTCAACTACGCGGTAATCGCGAGGCAAAGAAGCCTAAACAGCCGAAAAAAGTACCGTCTCCAGCATCGGAAGTGTCATGGACGACCGCTACACGGACCTCCGCCGCCGGCGCACCTGCAAAAAAGAAATAACTCACACGTGAAGGCGCAGACAGGGATCTGCGTGTTGTGATCTTTCCCTTCCGCGCGCACTGCTTGTCGCAGTGCCATATGGGTTAGCCAGAGGCTGGCTCATTTCCTCTTCGCTCCTGGATTTGTCGCGCAACACGCGCGACGTAACGCACGCGCGCTTGTGCCGGGGTTCATCACGCCGGCAAGCCGTGCTCACGACCCGGAATTGTCGTAGCGATGGCGTCTTGCACGCCTTTCAATAACATCGCGCGCGCGGCGTTTTGCGTTATCCGCTAAAAACCACCTACCCGCAGGAAGGGCGTCTGTGAATACATTGCTTCAGTACGCCGCACGATTTCGCCCGCGCTCGCCGCCATGGACAGACACCGCGCCCGTGCGCGACGAACTATTCGGTGTCGAACGGCTAGAGCAGCACGCGCAAAGTCTCGCCGCCGCGCAACCCGTCACGAACAAACCGCCCATCGTGCTGGCGCTGCACACCCGGCTCAACGACAACGCTGCCGTCCTGCTTGCAGCGTACCGCGCAAGTGCCGCGGAACTGGAGCGCGGCCGGGGCGTGGAGCCCGCAGCCGAATGGCTGCTCGACAACTATCACCTCGTCGAAGAACAGATCCGCGAGATTCGCGACGATCTTCCACCAGGCTATTACCGTCAGTTGCCGAAGCTTGCTGCGGGCCCGTTCGCCGGTTATCCGCGCGTATTCGGCGTTGCATGGGCGTTCGTCGCGCATACCGACAGTTACTTCGATCCGCGGGTGCTGCGACGTTTCATCGATGCCTATCAACGGATTCAACCGCTGACGATCGGCGAACTATGGGCCGTGGCAATCACGTTGCGCATCGTGCTGATCGAGAATTTGCGACGTCTCGCCGACCAGATCACCGAAGGTCGCAGCGCGCATGCGGACGCCGACGCACTCACCGACCGTCTGCTCGAATCGGGCAGCGCGCGCTCCGCACTGGAAGCGGATATCGCCACACGTTCATCAGGCGTGTTGTCGGAGCCGTTTGCCGCGCAACTCGCCAAACGCTTGCGCGACCAGGATCCACGCACCACACCGGCGCTGGGCTGGCTGGAAGAGCGGCTGCAGCGCCAGGGCCTCTCCGTCGATGAAGTCGTGCAGCACGCACAGCAACGCCAGGGCGCGTCGAACGTTACGGTGCGCAACGTGATCACCAGCATTCGCCTGATCTCCGACATCGACTGGACGGAACTGTTCGAGAGCATGAGTCTGGTCGACGCGCGGTTGCGCGCGGGCAGCGCATTCGGCGCGATGGATTTTCCGACGCGCAATCTGTACCGCAGCGCAATCGAGCAACTGGCGCGCGGTTCATCCGCGAATGAACTGGAAATCGCCGATCTCGCGTTGGCGTTGGCGCACGCAGCCGTTGCAGCGGCGGGCGATACGGCACGCGCGGGACGTGCGGGGGAGCCCGGCTATCATCTGATCGCCGAAGGCCGGCGAGCACTCGAGCAGACACTGAAATTTCGACCGCCGCCGCGTCTGCGGGTCGCGCGGTTCAGCGTACGTCTGGGCATCCGCGGCTATGTCGGCACGATTCTGACGCTTGCCACGCTGCTGGTCGCGCTGACGTTGTGGGCGTTGTGGTCTCTGTGGTCCACAACGCCGCAAAATGCCGAGCTCTGGATACTCGCGTGCTTTGCGCTATGCGCATTCCTGCCTGCCACCGAGGTCGCGACGGCGCTCGTCAACCGCGCGGTGACGTGGAATTTCGGCGCGGTCACGTTACCCGGGCTTGAATTAACGGCGGGCGTGCCATCATCGCTGCGCACGCTGGTCGCGGTGCCGACGCTTCTGACCAGCGAGGCTGATTTGCGCGAGCAGATCGAACGTCTCGAGGTACATCATCTCGCGGGCGCGGGCGGCGATCTGTCGTTCGCGTTGCTGGCTGACGGGCTCGACGCCGATGAGGAAGTGCTGCCCGGCGATGCGCCTCTGCTCGCCATCGCGGCCGACGCGATCGAAGCATTGAACCGCCGGCACGGCCCAGGCCCGGCCGGCAGCCGTTTTCTGTTGCTGCATCGTCGCCGCTTGTACAACGCGAGCGAGAACAAATGGATGGGTTGGGAACGCAAACGCGGCAAGCTGCACGAACTCAACCGGCTGCTGCGCGGCGCGACCGATACGAACTTCATGCCGATCGCCGGGCGCGCACCGCAGGTACCGCCCGACGTGCGCTACGTCATCACGCTCGATGCCGATACGCGTCTACCGCGCGATGCCGCGCTGCGCCTGATAGGCAAGATGGCGCATCCGCTGAACCTGCCGCAATTCAGCGAAGACCAGCAACGCGTGGTCAACGGCTATGCGATCCTGCAACCGCGTGTCACGCCATCGCTACCTGTCGGTCAGGAAGGATCGCTTTATCAGCGCGTGTTCTCCGGTCCGGGCGGAATGGACCCGTATGCCGCAGCCGTATCCGACGTCTATCAGGACCTGTTCGGCGAAGGCTCGTTTACCGGTAAAGGCATCTACGACGTCGATGCATTCGAAGCCGCGTTGCATGGCCGCGTGCCGGAGAACGCGCTGCTCAGTCACGATCTGTTCGAGGGGGTGTTTGCGCGCGCGGGCCTCGCATCCGATGTCGAAGTGGTCGAGGAAGTGCCGTCGCGTTACGACGTCACGGCCAAGCGCCAGCATCGCTGGACACGCGGCGACTGGCAGTTGCTGCCATGGATCGCTGGGCAGCGGGGCCGTGTGCGGCCCGCGCTGCCGTCCATCGGCCGCTTCAAGATGCTCGACAATCTGCGCCGCTCGTTGCTCGCACCCACGCTGGTCGCCGCGTTCGCAGTGTGCTGGTTGATGCCGCTGCGCGCCGGGCTCGTGGGCGTATTGGCGATGCTGTGCGTGTTCGCCATTCCTGCGTTTCTGCCGACGCTATTTGCGCTGCTGCCGCGGCGTGCCGGAATTCGCCTGCGCAATCACCTGCGTGTGCTGGCCGCTGACGTGCGGCTAGCCGCGTTGCAGATTGCCTTGTCCGCTGCATTCGTCGCCGATCACGCATGGCGCATGGGCGATGCGATCGTCCGGACGCTGGTGCGGCTGCTCATCACGCGTCGCCATTTGCTCGAATGGACGACGGCGGCACAGTCGAAGGCGAGCCCGCGCCTCGATTGGCGCGGCTTTTATCGACAGATGACCGGTGGTATCACGCTCGCCGTCGTGCTGTGCGCCGGCGCTCTGGTCCTTGAACCGGCGCATTGGCCACTCGTGCTGCCGTTTGCATTGCTGTGGCTCGCCGCACCGGCGCTTGCATTGTGGTCGAGCCGTTCACCGGCCGTCGCCGGACGTTTTGCGATGTCTGATGCAAACGCCCGCGACCTGCGCCTGATCGCGCGCCGCACATGGCGTTTCTTCGAGACCTTCGTTACGCCGCTCGAAAACATGCTGCCTCCCGATAACTTCCAGGAGGATCCGAAGCCGGTCATCGCACAGCGCACTTCACCGACCAACCTGGGGCTGTATCTGCTGTCCGCTATCGTCGCGCGCGATTTCGGCTGGGCGGGGACCGCGGAAACCGTCGACCGTCTCGAAGCCGCCTTCGCTTCGATGCAGAAACTGCAGCGTTTCAAGGGCCATTTCTACAACTGGTACGACACGCGGGACCTGCGGGCATTGGCTCCTGCGTATGTCTCGTCGGTCGATAGCGGCAATCTCGCTGGCCATCTGATTGCGCTTGCCAATGCGTGCGAAGAGTGGCTACCCGCGACGCTGGCTCCCGCTGCCAGGTCCGGCATACGCGATAACCTGCAACTCGCGCGCGAGGCAGTCAATGCGCTGCCGGCGGCAAACGCGGAGCATGGCAAGCAGCTCGTCGAGATTTTCGAGGAAATCGATGCACACCTGCGCGGCCCGCAGATGCTCGATGCGTTGTCGCCGTCGCTGATCCGGCTCACGAAGAAGGCCGCGCAGACGACGCGCGCGATCATGCCCGCGGGTGGCGACGACAGTTATGCCGATCTGATGTTCTGGATCGAAGCGTTGAACCGCAGCGTCAGCGAGCACCGTCGCGACCGGCAGCAACTTGTCGCCGCACCGGAGCTTCTGCAAGCGCGTCTGCGCTCGCTTGCCGACACGTCGCGCGCGATGGCGCTCGGGATGGACTTCGCGTTTCTGCTCGATCAGGATCGCAAGCTATTGTCGATTGGCTATTCGCAAGCGGATAACAGTCTCGATACGAGTTGCTATGACCTGCTCGCATCCGAAGCGCGATTAGCGAGCCTGTTTGCGATCGCGAAGGCGGATGTGACGACGCGTCACTGGTTTCGCCTCGGCCGCGCCGCGACGCCGGTCGGCAACGGTTCAGCGCTGATCTCGTGGTCGGGGTCGATGTTCGAGTATCTGATGCCTTCGCTGGTGATGCGTGCGCCGGTCGGCAGTTTGCTTGAACAGACCAGCCGGCTGGTGGTGGAACGGCAGATGTCGTATGCAAAATCGCTCGGCATGCCGTGGGGCATTTCGGAGTCTGCGTATCAGGCCCGCGACATGGAATTCAACTACCAGTACTCGAACTTCGGCGTACCGGGTCTCGGCCTGAAACGCGGCCTCTCCGAAAACCGGGTCATCGCACCTTATGCGACAGGCCTCGCGACGATGGTCGCTCCGCAGGCCGCGCTCGAGAATTATGCGCAACTCGCGAAACTCGGTGCAATGGGCCGCTACGGCTTCTACGAAGCGCTCGACTTTACCCGCGCACGTTTGCCCGATACAGAGCGCTTCGCGATCGTCCGCAGTTTCATGGCGCACCATCAGGGCATGACGATCGTCGCGATCGCCAACACCTTGCTTGATGCAGAGATGCGAGCGCGCTTTCACCGCGAGCCGATGATCCAGGCCAGCGAACTGCTGCTGCAGGAACGCATGCCGCGCGACGTCGCGGTGGCCCAACCGCGCGCCGAGGAAGTGAACACGTCCGCAGCGGACACCGCCACGATGCCGCCGACGATCCGTCGCGTGTCCGAGACGACAGCCGCCAACGGTCCGCCGATTACGCATCTGCTGTCGAACGGACGGTATGTGGTGATGCTCACCGCGACCGGCTCCGGCTACAGCCGCTGGCGTGAACTCGCCATTACACGCTGGCGCGAAGACGCGACCCGCGACCACTGGGGTTCGTTTATCTACCTGCGCGATACGTTGGGCACACAGGTATGGTCCGCTAGCGCGCAACCGGTCGCTTCCGAACCCGAGTACGGCGACGTTGTGTTCGGCGAAGATCACGCGGAATTTACCCGCCGCGACGGCTCGCTGACCACCACCATGGACGTGCTGGTGTCCGGCGAAGCGAACGGCGAAGTGCGTCGCGTATCGCTCGCAAACAGCGGGCGCAGCACGCGCGAAATCGAACTGACCTCGTACGCCGAACTCGCGTTGGCGACGCCCGCCGCTGACAACGCGCATCCGGCTTTTTCGCGGATGTTTGTGCAGACCGAGCATCTCGCCGAATTCGAAGCGCTGGTGGCGACGCGGCGCCCGCGTTCGCACGAGGAAACCCAGGTATGGGCTGCGCATTTTGCCGTGGTCGAGGGCGAGATCGTCGCCGAGCCGCAGTACGAAACGGACCGGCTGCGCTTTCTGGGCCGCGGGGGCCATGCACGCTCGGCCGCGTCGATCGTCGATGACCAGCCGCTGTCCAATACCACCGGCACCGTGCTCGATCCGGTCTTCTCGCTGCGCTATCGCGTACAGGTTCCGCCGGGCAAGGTGGTGCGCGTAACGTTCTGGACGGTGGTAGCCGAATCGCGCGCGCAATTGCTCGATCTGATCGATCAGCACCACGATCGCAACGCGTTCGATCGCGCGAAGACACTTGCGTGGACGCAAGCCCAGGTGCAATTGCGCTACCTCGACGTCGAGGCCGAAGAAGCCGCCGATTTTCAACGGCTCGCGGCGCCGATCCTGTACGCCGATGCGCGCTTCAGGGCCACGCCCGACGCCATCGTTCGCGGCGCTGGCGCACAGTCGGGCTTGTGGCCGCACGCGATCTCAGGCGACCTGCCGATCGTGCTGCTGCGTATCGGCGATGTCGAAGATATCGCGCAGGTGCTGCAGCTTTTGAAGGCACACGAATACTGGCGCATGAAGCGGCTGGCGGTCGATCTCGTGATCGTCAACGAACGGGTTTCGTCGTACATGCAGGAGTTGCAGGGAGCGATCGAAACGGCGGTGCGCAGCAGCCAGTCGCGCCCCCGCTTTGATGGCGAACTCGCGCAAGGAGCAGTCTATGTGCTGCGTGCCGACCTGATGAGCGTCGAGACACGGGCGCTGCTGCTATCGGCCGCGCGCGTTACGCTGCTTGCGCGCCGCGGCTCCATCGCCACCCAGCTTGGCTACCTGTCGCAAAGATCGGCACAGCCGGCCATGCCGCGCCGTCAAAAAACGCCTTGGTTATCGTCGTGGCCGGCGACGCCCGATCTGTCCGCGGTGCCAACGCTCACAGCAGGCCTCGAATTTTTCAATGGCCTCGGCGGCTTTGGCCGCAACGGCAGCGAATACGTGACCGTGCTCACCGGGCACGCCAGCACACCTGCGCCATGGATCAATGTGATTGCGAACCCCGGCTTCGGCTTTCACGTCGCGGCGGAAGGCACCGGTTATACGTGGGCCGACAGCAGCCGGGAAAACCAGCTCACGCCATGGTCGAACGATCCCGTCGAAGACCCGGCAGGCGAAGCCATCTACGTGCGCGACGAAAGCACCGGCGACGTATGGACGCCCACAGCACAGCCGATTCGCGACGGCGGCGTGTATGTCGCGCGTCACGGGTACGGCTACAGCCGCTTCGAGCACGAAGCGAACGGCATCGCACTTGGCTTGCTGCAATACGTGCCGCTTGCCGACCCGGTGAAGATTACCCGGCTCACGCTACGCAATCTGTCCGGCCGCAGAAGGCGGTTGTCGGTGACGGCGTGGCTCGAATGGGTGCTGGGGACCTCGCGAGGCGCATCGGGACCATTCGTCGTGACGGAAATCGATTCGCTTACGGGCGCGATGCTCGCACGCAACCCATGGAATACCGCCTTCGGCACGCGCATCGCATTCGCCGACCTGGGCGGCCAGCAAACCGCGTGGACAGCGGATCGCACCGAGTTCCTCGGCCGTCACGGCGACCCGGCTGCGCCCGCGGCATTGACCGGCAACACGCCGCTGTCCGGCGCGACCGGCGCGGGGCTCGATCCCTGCGCGGCAATGCAGACTTTCGTCGATCTGGGTGCGTACGAGACGGTGGAAGTGGTCGCGTTCGTCGGGCAATGCGCGTCCGTCGCCGACGCGCGAGCGCTGATCGAACGCTATCGTGCAGCAGACCTCGATGCGGTGCTTGCCGAGGTGACACGCCATTGGCAGGACGTGCTGGGCGCCGTCCAGGTCAGGACGCCCGATCGGGCGATGGACCTGATGCTCAACGGCTGGCTGCTGTATCAGACGCTTGCATGCCGGGTCGAAGCGCGTTCCGCGTTCTATCAGGCGAGCGGCGCGTACGGCTTCCGCGACCAGTTGCAGGACATGATGGCGCTGACGCACGTGCGACCGCTCGACACGCGCAGGCATTTGCTACGCGCCGCGTCGCGGCAATTCGTCGAAGGCGATTTTCAGCATTGGTGGCTGCCGCACTCGGGGCAAGGCGTGCGCACACGCATCTCCGACGACCGCGTGTGGCTCGCCTACGCGGCTGCGACGTATATCGGCTGCACGGGCGATCGCGCGGTGCTGGACGAGGCCGTGCCCTTCCTCGACGGACCGCTGCTGCAGCCCGACGAGCACGACACCTTCTTCCAGCCGATGCTCGCGGAGGAATCTGCTTCACTGTTCGAACATTGCGCGCGGGGCCTCGATCAATGTATCGAATTGACCGGCGCGCATGGTTTGCCGCTGATCGGCACGGGCGACTGGAACGACGGGATGAATCGCGTCGGCGCTGACGGTCAGGGAGAAAGTGTGTGGCTTGGCTGGTTGCTGTTGCGGACCATCGAGCTATTCGCGCCGTTCGCGCAATCGCATGATCCTGCGCGTGGCGCGCGCTGGCGCGCGCATGCGGTGTCGGTGCGCGAGGCACTGGAGCGTGATGCATGGGATGGCGAATGGTATCGCCGCGCGACTTTCGACGACGGTAGCTGGCTCGGTTCGAGCACTAACGAAGAATGCCGGATCGATTCGATTGCGCAGTCGTGGGCGGTACTGTCAGGTGCGGCCGATCCGCAGCGCGCGCAGCTTGCGATGGCGGCGCTGGACAAACAACTGATCCGTCGCGATGACGGAATTGCGCTGCTGTTCACGCCACCGTTCGACAAGTCGTCGCACGATCCGGGCTATATCAAGGGCTATCCGCCGGGGCTGCGCGAGAACGGCGGCCAGTATAGCCATGCCGCGATGTGGGCGATCTTCGCGTTCGCGAAGCTGCGCGACGGCAACCGGGCAGCGGGCTTGTTTTCGCTGCTCAATCCGGTGAATCATTCGCGTACGCCGACGGAAACCGCGCGCTACAAGGTCGAGCCCTACGTCGTCGCAGCCGACGTCTACTCGGTCGCGCCGCATGTCGGGCGTGGCGGCTGGACGTGGTACACGGGGTCAGCTGGGTGGATGTACCGCGCGGGGGTCGAGGGCATTCTGGGGATTCGCAGGGAAGGCAATTTTCTGGTGGTGAATCCCTGCATTCCAGACTCGTGGCCGGGCTTTGAAGCAACGGTCTATGTGCATGCGACGCGCTACGAGATCCGGGTGGAATCGGCCCCAGGCGCACGTGAGATGCATGGTGTGCTCGACAATAAGGCTGTCGATTGCAGTGGCGAAGGCGTGCATGTGCCGCTTGATGGCGGCTCGCATACGCTGTCGATTACGGTGTGCCCGGGTGTGGCTGAGGAAATCGACGCGCGGGAGCCCGCCGTGTGACGTGCAAAGGGCCGGCCGCATGATGCGGCCCCCTTGTAGATGTGACATCGCGACGCCAGCGCGGCTGTCGCGTTGCCAGCCCGGCTCTCAGTCAGGCGTCTGCGCCATCCGCAGCGAGACCGCGACGCAGCAACTCCTCCACCAGACCCGTCATACCCTCCGGGTGAGTGGCGGCGCGTTCCTTCAGTTCGTTCACCAGCTCGGCGTTGAGCTTGCACGCGAACGGCACGAGCCCTTTCGCCTGATCCAGCTTGCGCTGCTCGCGCCGGTCCGGCGTTTCAGCCGCGCCCTTGCCGAAGCGCTCTGAGCGCGCCGCGTTCATCGAGTGAGTCAGTTTGAGCGCCTTGTTCTTTTCAAGGTCGGTCTTTTTCATTGCCATGCAATCGTGCCCCAGTTGGAATCGGTGGCACGTATTGTACGCAGTGCGCGGGGGTTCGCCGAAAACTGCCGGTCGGCGACGGTCCGTCGCGCGTCATTTCGTCAATCGTTCACCGAAAGCACCAGCGTCGGCGCGGGAATATCCTTCGCGTCGATCTCGACATGCAACGGCGCTACCGCCGTCCCAATCGCGAAGAATTCGATCACGTGGCTTTCCCAGCGATACGACTTCTCGTGAATGATCGTGCCGATCACGCCTTCCGCTTTCGCGGTCTGCGCTTCGACCTGCATGCGCTCGATGGCGAGTTCGCGAGCGCTGTAGATCGCCTGCGTGAACTGCTCCAGTTCGACGTTGCGGCCGGCCTGCGCGAACGCCTTGAGCACACCGCGATGCGCGACGTGATACACGCAGTTGCCCATCACCAGTTCGATCGGGCGATAACCCGAATTGAGCAGCGTATAGAAGTCCTGCCCGGAAAGATCCGACGTGAACGGACCGCCATCATGCGCGCGGAAACCTTCGCGATCGTGGTTGTGAACCACGCCCGTACCGATCGCGACAAACTCCAGAATGTCCGCGTCCCACTCTACGTGCTTGATCTCGAGCCGCACGCCGACGATGCCGTCCGCGCCCATGCCGCGCGCTTCCTCGCGCATACGCGACATCGCGAGTTCCCGCGCGTGATACATCGCTTGCGACAACACCTCGAGCTCCTGATTCTTGCTCCATGAGCCGTACTGGATGCCGACGTGATAAATGCTGCTGCCCACACACAGGCCGATCGGCTCGAAACCCGCCTTGCGCACCAGCAGAAACTCGTTGACGGAAAGATCCGACGTGAACACCGCCGTCGGATGCGCTTTACTGCGCAAACCTTGCAGACGTGCGCGCGCGTTGGCGGGAAGTTGAGTAGCTGCGGTCTGTGTCTGGGTGTCGGCCATGCTGGTCTCTCTCGGCGATAAGTGATTCAGATTCCGTCGGCGTATGAATTGTGGTGAACTGAGCCGGCGCGCAGATTGTCCGGCTTGTCGCTCAGGTCGAGCACGAGCTCGATCGGGTGATCGAACGTGGCGCCTTCCTTGCAATCGACTACCGTGCCGATCACGATGTGCCTTCCGAGTAAGCGACCCGGTTCGGGTTTCTCGACCATGAACAGTTGACTGAACTGCAGCTGCGCGAGCACGCCCGTGCCTTGGCGCGCGGCATCGGCGCGTAAATCGGCATGCGCACTGCGGCGGATACGCTCCCAGAACGCCGTGGTTTGCGTCAGCGCCTGGTTGTTGCGCCAGCCGTAGCTTTTGGCGGCATCCAGCGGCCCGTTGCTCCATTGGAAGCGCGCGCCCACGGCGAGGCCCACCGGGACGATGCCGGCTTCCAGCAGCTTGATGAATTCGAGCGCAGGTACAGTCGAGACGATCGGCGACGTGCTCGGTTGCAATCCTTCGATACGTACTGCCGTGCCCACCAGCGAGTAATCCATGCTGTTTTCGATCTCGACGTCGACGGTCATCATCCGCGTATCGATGACGGCATTGGCGCCGAGCGCTGCTGCTTCGCGCTGCAGACGGCGCATGGCTTCGTTCCAGCCTTGCGCGTGACCTTCCGTCCATGAGAAGCCGTAGTGCATCCAGCAAGTCGCCGCGATCGGCGCAATCATCTTGAGGCCATGCGTGCGCGCCAATGCCATTTCCGGAGCGGTCAGCGTGGAGACCCATGGCAGCGCGCCGCTCTTCGAATCGGCGAGACGCTGATGGACGAAGCGCGGAACGCCGTCTTCATCGAAGAACGATTGTTGTGGAACCGCAGGCTGCGCGTTGCCGCCGCCGAATAGCGAACTCAACCATCCCATGAATGCTCCCCGTCTTTCCGTAGCGTCAAAGCGACGACAGCAATTCCGCAATCGCGCGGCCCTGATTCGTGGTGTCGCGTACGTGTGTCATCAGGCCGCTCATCCAGGCATGCGCATCGACGTCGCGTGTCGATAGCACTACACCTCTGACTTTCTTTTCGACCTGAGTTGTCAGCCGATGGCCGTCGTTCATCCGCATCACGTAGGTCTCGTTGTCGAACACGACCGAGATGCCGATTACCTGTTCTTTCTTGCGGAAGAATCCGCTGCGCGACTTGTCGATTCGCGTGTGGTCCGGTAATGCGTGCGAGACGATTGCTACGAAACGATCGAAAAACTCGGCACGGTCCGCTTCGGCGCGACGTAGCCAGGCGGCGGCCAGGTCGAAGTTCTCCAATGAGGTGGCATCGCTGGCGCTTGCGTTTGCACTTCCGCTTACGCCCGATAGACGCTCGAGGTCGCCCATTTTTTAAGGCTCCAGGCGGTTCGCGAGCGCTTGCGTCTGCACGCCGCGCATTCCTGCGACCAGCTTGTCGCGCACTTCGATCAGCTTTTGTTCGCGCTCGCGATCCTGCGCGAGGACCTGGCGCTCGATGTCCTGAACTTCCATCATCGTTTCGATCGACTGATTGGCCGCGAGGGCCAAGGCCTCGATATTGCGCGGATCGCCGCCGAGACTGCGGGCTGCGTCCACCGCCGCCTCGTGGCTGCCCTGCGTGGCGAGCGCGGTGATCTGACGGGCGGCTTCGTCAAGCTTCTCGCTTTCCTCGCCGGCGCGCCGCGTGTCCGCTTGCACGACGGCCTGCGCGGCAACCGCCATCAGACGCGGAATCGTCACCATGATGCCGGTGCTGAGCTTGCTGACACGCGTTTCGGCGGCTTTGCGATTCGATGCGATCAACGGGATCAGGCTGGCGGCGGAGATCATCGCTTCGCGCAAGTCTGCGATCCGGCCACGGAAGTTGGCGAGCGTGTTGCGGTAATCCATCGCGATCGCCGCGTCGCCGGCTGTGTTGGTGCGCAGTGCGGTTTGACGCAGTTGCTCGGCTTCGTCGATGCCGCGATCGAGCGCGAGTTGCATCGCCGCGATGCAGATCGAGAGCTCGGACACGCCCGTGCGCACCGATTGCGATTGCTGATCGAGTTGCTGGATCGTGACCATCAGATCGGCTTTGATACGCCGGGCTCGCGCGACTTCGTCGTCCATCAGCGCGAGGAACGCCTTACGATTTTCCTGGAAGGATTTGACTGCGCCGTGCGCGACTTTGCCGAGCCTGCCGAGGCGGCTCAACAGGCCTGTCGCTTTCGGTGCAACTTCGTGCGCTTCCTGCTGCAAGTCTTCGATTCGCAGGATCTTGATGCCGTCGATCACGGCCGCGGCGATGCGGCCGATTTCACCGGCCTCGCCTACCGTGGTTTCTGAAAGCAGACGGCGTGAGGCTGCGGCGAGCGGCTGCAATGCATTGTCGACGAAGGTCAGCGTTGAGGTGGCGTCGTCGAAGCGGATGCTGTTTGCGCGCTCTTCCGCGATTGCGCGCTGCGGGGCGGGAAGCGACGCCAGATCGACGAGACGCGCGATTGGCGCCATCGGCGTAAGCATTTCCTGCGGTATGAGCGCGGGTAACGCTGGTTCAGCGGGCGCGAGTGACGCTTCCGTGGTGCTGAGCGGAGCGCTTTCCGGATCGAGATAGGCCGTCAGGTCTAACGGCGCCTCGGATGAATTATCAGGGGTCGATTTTGACGCTGGATCGCTCATACCAGTGCTTGCCGAAGAGTCGAGAAACCGAAAGGCCACATGCGTGGCGATACTTACTGATTTAATACAGGTGCAAGGTAATTATTTCCAAGGCTTTCAATAATATTCGTCGGCTTGCGGCCTTGGGGTTTAAATCGGTCTGGCGAATTTATAGCATGCATTTGTGGGGCGATGCGTAGGGTGTGTTGGGAAAAATGCAGGAAACCTGATGCAGTTGTCATCAAATAAACATGCTGGACGCATTGCTCTACGATGCAGCTTTAAAAAGCCTTGCACGCGGCTGAGAAACGCTCTATATGCATACTGCGGCCGGATGCGCCGCTCGGGAAGAAAATCATTTAACCACTCAGGGATGGGGGATGTGATGGCGAGCACATTGGATTTGCTTAGGAACAAGCGGGAGAGGCGCTTTAAGTGGACCATGATCGTGATTGGTGTCCTGCTGTGGATCGTCATTGCGCAGGTCACATACAACCACTGGAATGATCCTAAGGCGGGGCGGATCCTTCACATCTACGTGGGGTATGGCGTTGCGTTTGCGATCTTCTATTGGTTGATGGGCGCAGCGTATCGTGCGTCGGCGTTCGGCAATATGGTGCTGTTGAGCGAGGAGCAGTTTCCGGAGTTCCACGCGATGATTGTTGAGGCGTCGCGGGAGATTGGGCTGGCGGAGCCGCCTAAGACTTTTATCTATAACTCGAATGGGATCTTTAACGCTTATGCTCGGCGGTTGCTGGGTGGGAGGTATGTGTTTTTGACGGGGGCCCTGGTTGAGGCGAATAGCGATGCGCAAGTGCGGTTCGTGATTGGGCATGAGTTGGGGCATCATGCGGCGGGACATCTGAATCCGTGGGTTAATGTGCTTAAGATGCCGGCTTATGTTGTGCCGTTTTTGGGGAAGGCTTACTCGCGGTCGCGGGAATATACGTGTGACAGTATTGGGGCTTATCTGTCGAAGGATGCGCATGCTTCGCGAGGGGCGTTGCAGATGTTGGGGTGTGGGTGCAGGCGGTTGAATGCGTCGATGAATACTAAGGCGTTTATCGACCAGGAAAGGATGGTGCCGCCGGTTTTTGGGTTTCTTACCGAGATTTTCAGGTCGCATCCGAGGTTGACGCGACGGGTGGCGGCGATTAATAGCGGTGTGGCGGGGCATGCGCATGGGGGGTTTGAGAGTGTGGCGCGGGAGCCGGAGTTTAGTGTTGGGGCGCGTACGTTGAAGTCGGAGTGAGGGAAGTCTGGTTGGGCTGTTGCTGGTGGCGACGGGTGGGTTATGGGGGTGTTCACGTGTGGCTGTGATCGCCTGCTTCACTCGTCGCAAAGCTACCTAGAACGTAAGCGAGTTCTCAGCACCGTCTGGAACTGAGCATTGAGTTTGGCTACTTTGGTGTCCACCAAATTTTATAGTGGGCGCAATCGTGGACAGACCAGCACAAG